>JBBROB010000087.1:0-1503 GCA_038229825.1 Mycobacteriales bacterium | reverse complement strand
GTCCACGCTTCGACACCGCGACATCGAACACATCATGCCGCGACCATGCCACGGCTGACCTGCGCTCATCGGCGAGATATTGTCAATACCTGTGGATCAAGATTTTAGGCCACCGCCGGAACCTCCAATTCATCGTCTGATCGTTCGACGAGTTTGCCGTGTCGGAAGGTAGCGCCGGCTCGGACGAGTGCGACCAGCTGTGGTGCGTTGACGGCCCGCCAGCGCAGCTCGGCGGCCTCGATCAGCTTGAACGCCATCGCCAGGCCGGCAGCGCGGGAACCCGGACCTTTGGTGACCTTCGTGCGGTGCCGGACGGTCGCGAACGTCGACTCGATCGGGTTCGTCGTTCGCAGGTGAACCCAGTGCTCCGCCGGGTAACTGTAGAACTCCAGCAGTACGTCCAACTCGTCGACGATCTTGGCGACCGCCTTGGGGAACTTGGCGCCGTAGTCGACGGCGAACGCCTTCGCCGCCACCCGGGCCAGGTCACCGTTTTCCGCGTTGTAGATCTGCTGCATCGCTGTGACCGCCGCCGGGTGCGCCGACTTCGGCAGCGCGGCAAGCACATTCGCAGACTTGTGGAACCAGCACCGCTGCTCCCTCGTCTGCGGGAACACGTCGCGCAGCGCCGCCCAGAACCCCAACGCGCCGTCACCCATCGCCAGCACCGGCGCCCGCATCCCGCGACCCTTGGCCTCCCGCAGCAGGCCGGCCCAGGATTCGGTGGACTCCCGGTAGCCGTCGGTCAACGCGACCAGTTCCTTTTTGCCGTCGGCGCGGACCCCGATCATCACCAACAGGCACAGTTTCTCCTGCTCCAACCGGACCTTGAGGTGGATGCCGTCGACCCACAGATACACGAAGTCCACCTGCGACAAGTCCCGACCGGCAAAGGCTTTCGCCTCGTCCTGCCACTGCGTGGTCAGCCGGGTCACCGTCGGGGCGGACAGGCCCTGGCCGGAGCCCAGGAACTGCTCCAACGCGGGCGCGAAATCTTGCGAGGACAGTCCGTGCAGATACAGCAGCGGCAGCACCTCGGCGACCTTCGGCGAACGCCGGGACCACGCCGGCAAAATCTTGGAGGAGAACCGCTGCCGTTCACCGGTTTCCGGGTCCAGACGTTTGTCGTTGACACGCGGGGCGGTCACCGTCACCGCGCCGGCGCCGGTGGTAACGTCCCGCTGCTGATGCGAGCCGTTGCGGACCACCAACCGGCGCCCGTCCTGGTCGACCACATCGGCGAACTGGTCGACATAGGCGGCGACCTCCGCCTGCAACGCCGCCGCCAGCATCTGTCGAGCACCATCACGAATTAGCTCATCCAACAGCGACCCAGCCGCGGCCGCCTGGCCGATCTTTTCTGCGTGCTCGGAACCGACTACCTTCAACATCGGACGTGCCTTCCCAACCAGCGCCTGCCAGCGCGGGTCTTGTTTGTCAAAATGTCAGGACCACCGGGGAGGTACGTCCTCCACGCTCATCCACAGGTTTCAATTATTGCTC
>JBBROB010000086.1:0-1528 GCA_038229825.1 Mycobacteriales bacterium | reverse complement strand
TTCAGGGTCTGCGGCTCAGTCGGCTTGCCGGCAGTGACGGGGAACTGAGCCAGGCAAAGGCCTAACTCATGGGCGAAAATATTGAGCATATGAATTGGTTCGCCATCGGCGTCGTGCCCCTGTTTGCTGGTCTTGCCATCGACAGCCGCAGTGACGGACGTGAGCGGTCCGGCGATCGAGACGATCCAACGCGCAAAGACGTCGCGGAACTGCTCCAGAGAGAACTTGGCCACGGCGCGGCTAATGGTCGTCGCGTGCGGGGGTTTCTGCCGGGTAAGGACCGGCGCATGAATAACTGTCGGGATCAATGGGGTACTGCGCGGTAGTTCCATTTGGGGAGCAGGTCGTCGAACAGGAGGGGTAGGGAAGCTTTGAAGTCAGCGGCGACTTGGCGGCCGGTCTCGTAGACGCGGCGGATGACGTTGACGGTGGTTTTCAGCCCGGTCGAGGTCGAGGCCTTGCGCATCAGGCGGACGACCGTGTCCAGCGTGTCGAACAGCAGGCCCTGGCAGGCGCGACCGACGTGCGGGAAAAACCGGCGTTCGATCGGATTGTACTTCGAGCAGTAGCTCGGATAGTGAGCCACGCGAATCTCGACGCCGATCGCGTTGACCAGGTCTTGCAGGTCCTGTTTGAAGAGGTACTGATTGGCGGCGTTGCTGCCACCGCAGTCGCACAGCAATAGGATCGATGTCGCGTCGGGGTAGCAGCGCTGGCCGATGCGGTTCCAGTACCAGCGCAAGCTGTCGCAGGCGAACCGGCTGGTGTCGTGGCTCAGGCCCACGTTGATGTGACCGCAATTGCGTGCCAGGTCGTAGATCCCATGCGGGATGACCACGCCGGTGGCCCAACTGGGGAAGTCGTGGTCGAACGCATGAAACGCCTGCTGCGTCCACACCCGGCCCTTGCGATAGAGCTGTCCGAGACGCTCTTTGGCCTTGGTGTCCATGGAAAATACGGGGTTTCCCGCGGCAAGGTACTCAGCCTTCAAGGTGGCGATGCGCTGGAACTGAGCCTCGCGATCGGGCGACTGACCGCCAGCCACGTCCTTGGTGATCTTGTGCAACGCCAGCCCCTCTTCGGCCAGCCAATCACGTACGACGTGCGGACTGACCGGCGTTCCCATCGCGGCGACTTGCTCGGCAATCTGGGTCGGCGAGAACTCGGTCCACACGACCTGTTCCTCGTCGGGATCGCCGGCGGTGCGGACCTCCAACACGGACTTCAGATTCCGTTCGAGCTCCGGCTCGGCCTCGATCTTTTTTTTCGTCCGCCACCCACACGCCGCACGCGCCCCGCCGCCGGGTCGTCGGGAAGCTGGTCGAGTTCGATCGCACCGCGTTCGATCGTGCGAGTCGAACACCCCAACACATCCGCCACGAGCACGGTGCCACCTCGTCCGAGCTGCCGTGCTTCCAACGCCGCATATCGCCGTCGGTCCTTCTCGGACAATGTCTGATAGAACCCGCGCATCCGCTCTGCCAGCGCCGGCTCGTACTGAAACATCGACTGAATCGCCATCCTTGAC
>JBBROB010000085.1:0-1652 GCA_038229825.1 Mycobacteriales bacterium | reverse complement strand
GGTGGACCTGCACCCCAATGCGGTCTCGAACATCGAGATGGGGTTGATGTTCGAGGAGCTGATCCGCAAGTTTGCGGAGTCCTCCAACGAGACAGCCGGGGAGCATTTCACCCCGCGCGAGGTCATCCGGTTGATGGTGAGTCTGCTGTTCGACAACGACGATGACGCGCTGACCTCCGGCGGCGTCGTCCGGTCCGTCTACGACCCGACAGCCGGCACCGGCGGGATGCTGTCGGTGTCAGACGAGCACCTTCGCAAGCTAAACCCGGATGCGCTGTCTGATGAGGTCCTCGGCGAGTCGTGGTGCGGGAATGCCCTTGCAAGGCAGGAGGATCGGACTTCTCAACGGTTCGATCTGTACCAGTCTGAAGGGCACCCCGCGGATGCAACTATCTCACGTGTTCCCGGTCCGATCCATGGTGTTCGACGAGCCGAATCTCGTGTCCCACGCCGGACTGGTCCCAGCGATGTCGCTGGCTAGCAGGGCCGGGTTGGTGGAGTTGGCCGACCGGCACCTGAGCGTTCCCGGCGGCCCGGGCCACGCGGCCGGGTTGAAGGTATCCGCGCTGGTCGCGGGCATGGTCGCCGGCGCCGACTCCATCGCAGACATGGCGGTGCTGCGCCACGGCGGCATGAACAAGCTGTTCGATGGTGTCCGGGCACCCACCACACTGGGCACGTTCCTGCGGTCCTTGAAGTTCGGGCACGTCCGGCAGTTGGACGCCGTCGCCGCCCGGTTCCTGGCCGGCCTGAACAGGCAGGTCGCTCTGATCGACCCGGCTGCGGCGGTGACCTACGTCGACATCGATGACACGATCCGGCGAACCTACGGATACGCCAAGCAGGGCAGCGGCTACGGCTACTCCGGCGTCAAAGGGTTGAACGCTTTGCTTGCGACGGTGTCCTCCGCTTCACGGGCTCCGGTCATCGTCGCGACCAGGCTGCGCAAGGGATCGGCGAACTCCGCTCGCGGCGCGGCCCGGCTGGTCGCCGACAGCCTGAAAACCACCCAGGTCTGCGGCGCGGGCGAAACGGTGATCCTGCGGGCCGACAGCGCCTACTACGGCCGCGACGTCATCGCTGCAGCCCGCCGCGGCGGCGCCCGCTTCTCCATCACCGCCCGCAAGGACCGCGCCGTCACCGCCGCCATCTCCGCGATCCCCGCCCACGGGTGGACGAAGATTCGCTACCCCAAAGCGATCTTCGATGAGGAACTGAATCAGTGGGTCTCTGATGCCGAGGTCGCCGAGATCGGTTTCACCGCCTTCGCATCCAGAGGCAAAGCCGGTCAAATCGGGGCTCGGTTGATCGTGCGGCGGGTCCGCGACGCCAACCCCGCCCATGTCATCGCCGACGAGCAGGGTGAGCTGTTCCCGATCTGGCGACATCATGCAGTGTTCACTGATTCACCGCTACCGATGCTGGCCGCGGAGGCCGACCACCGTCGGCACGCCATCATCGAACAGGTCATCGCCGACCTCAAGAGCGGACCGATGGCGCACCTGCCATCGGGCAACTTCATGGCCAACTCCGGTTGGCTGGTCCTGGCCGCGATGGCGTTCAACCTGACTCGAGCGGTCGGCGTGGCCGCCGCCGGCAAGCACAGCAGAGCGGTCACTGCGACCATCCGCGCTCAACTGATCAACGTCGCC
>JBBROB010000084.1:0-1795 GCA_038229825.1 Mycobacteriales bacterium | reverse complement strand
CACCAGTAAAATGATGAGCGTTGCGTCGATGATGCACGACCGCACCTCCTGGCTGGCGGCGGCGAACACCTTGAGCATCGACTCTTAGTCGACGGCCTCGCGGTTCTCCTACAGGCGGCGGAACACGTTCTCCACGCCCACCACGGCGTCGTCCACCAGCTCGCCGATGGCGATGGCCAGTCCGCCCAGGGTCATGGTGTTGATCGACAGTCCGAACGTCTTGAACACCAGCACGGTGATGAGAATCGAGACCGGGATGGCGGTCAGCGAGATCAGCGTGGTGCGGACGTTCAGCAGGAACAGGAACAGCACGACGGCCACGACCAGCACGGCGTCGCGCAGCGCCGTCTCGACGTTGCCGATGCTGGCCTCGATGAAGTTGGCCTGGCGGAACAGCACCGTGTCGGCGTGCACGCCTTCGGGCAGGGTGCGGCCGAGGTTGCCGAGCGCGGCCTCGATGGTGCGGGTCAGCTTGACGGTGTCGGCGCCGGGCTGCTTCTGCACGGACAGGATGACGGCGGGCTTGCCGTTGGCCCCGGCGTCGCCGCGCTTGAAACGGGGTGCGAAGCCCACCGTCGCCACTTGGCTCAGGATGATGGACTGGCCCGCCTTGGTGGCGACCACCAGGCTACGCAGGTCCTCGACCCGGGTGGTGCGGCCGATGTTGCGAATGACGTACTCCGCCCGGTTCTGGTCCACGAAGCCGCCGCCGGAGTTGGCGCCGAATTGCTTGATCGCGCGCTCCACCTCGTCCAGCGATACGTCCAGGCGGGTCATCTGTGCGATGTCCGGCGTGACCTGGTAGGTGCGGACCTCGCCGCCGATGGGGATCACCTGGGCGACGCCGGGGATGGACAGCAGGCGCGGGCGCACGGTAAAGTCCGCCAGCTCTCGTATCTCCATTGGCGGCGTGTCGCCCGACATGGCGACAAGCATGATCTCGCCCATGATGGAGGTGATCGGCCCCATCTGCGGCACGACCCCCGCAGGCATCTGCTCGCGCACCGAGGCCAGGCGCTCCGCGACTTGCTGGCGGTTGGTAAGCAGCTCAGTACCGAAGTCGAACTCGACGTAGATGATGGACAGGCCGACGCCGGATACGGAGCGGACGCGGGTGACGCCTGGCATCCCGTTCATCGAGGTTTCAAGCGGGTAGGTGACGAGCTGCTCGACCTCCTCGGGAGGCATGCCCTCGGCCTCGGTCATCAGGGTCACGGTGGGGCGGTTCAGGTCGGGGAACACGTCCACCGGCAGGCGGGTCATGGTCCATCCGCCGTAGCCGACCAGCACCGCCGCGATCACCAGCACAAAGACCCGGTTTTTCAGGCTCGCCGTAACGAGGGCGTTGAAGAGCGCCCCCATCAGCGGACCTGGTTCAGCAGGTCTGCGCCCTGGACGACGATGCGCTGGTCCGCCTTCACCCCGGCGAGCACCAGAACGTTGCCGCCGTCCAGCGGCTGCAGGCGGACCGGGCGCGGCACGAAGCGTTCGGCGGTCACGTGGTCCCACACCGCCGAGCCGCCGTTCGGCATCCGCACCACCGCCGTCCGCGGCAGCGCGAAGCCGCTTTCCTGCGTGGCGACGTTGGCGATCACCGTCACCGGGGAGCCGACGGACAGGCTAGCGGGAGGGTTCTCGATCCGGAACAGCAGGGGTACCGCACCCTGCCGCAGCGATAGGCCGCGCCCGACGAAGCCCACCTTGATCGGCGTGCCGTCGGTCGCCTTGGCGGACGCGCTGGTCATCTGGCTGGCGACGGCCGGGTCGAAGGCCAGGGCCTCGATCCACAGGCGCT
>JBBROB010000083.1:0-1826 GCA_038229825.1 Mycobacteriales bacterium | reverse complement strand
TGAGCTGCTGCAGAGTGGAGGGCACGTCTTGCCGCGGAGTGACGGGCGGCGGCGTCGACGGTGGGGGTGCTGGCGACGCGTATTCGGGACGTTCAGGACAGCAGCATCAGTTTCCGCAGCAGGTCGGGCTTGGCGCGTCCGAACAGCTGCATCTTGCGGACCTTGATCTTGTTGACGGTGCCTTCCACCGCGCCGGAGCTGGATGGCAGGGTCAGCCCGGCGGTGACGACTTGGAGGTCGCGGCGGAGCCCGCGGGTGAACGGGCGCAACGCTGGCAGGTCGTGGACGACCGCGGCCAGCCACTTGGTCATCGTCGCCGGGTTACCGGAGAGATCCTTGATCATCCGGGCAAAGCCGGCCACATACCTGACGGCGGCGTCGATCTCGGGGCATCGGGTCCGGATTGCCTTGAAACGTGCCTCGTCGCCAGAGTCCAGCTGGCCGGGCAGGCCGGTGATCCATCCGGCGACCTGCCGCACCGCCGGCGGCGATGCTGCAGCACCTGGGTGAGTACGGCCGCGTCGCTGCGCCGCAGCGGCCTCAAATATCGTTCCAAAGTGGGGTAGCTGCCGGTGTAGCCCCGTTTATGATCTCGGCGTGCAGCGCGGCCGCATTTCTCGCACCGGCCGAGAGCCGCTGGTGCAGGTAGGGCTTGAACGGGTCGAGCTTGCTGATCCGCATGCCACCGGCGATCAACGGCTCGACGCTGTCGGCGCGCAGGTAGCGTCGCACGGTCTTGAAGTCCAGCTCGAGCCTGCGGGCGATCATCGGCATCGACAGGCCCTGCGCTTCGAGGGCGTGAATCTCCAAGAACCGCCAGCGAGTGTGCTCGGACCGCGTCGTGCGTTGCTGATCCAACGTTGCCGGTCCTGACGACTCGCCGGACCAGCGCGGGCTGTCAAAGGCGGGCTGCGTGGTGCACTCGATCAAGCAGGTGTGGTGGGCGGACACCAGCCTGTGTACGTGCTGGCACAGGTTGTCCCACATGTGCCACCAGTCGGCTACCTGCACACCCCCCGGTGCGCCGTCACGGGCGCCGTCGGCGTAACCGTCGGCGCGGTCCCGGCAGATCACCTGGCCGCCTGGGTGGGCACGGAGCCAGTCGGCGAAGTCGCCGGCGTCCCTGCCGTCCAGCAGGTCCACCGGCCGATTCCCATCGCTCAGGTCGACCAGCACCGTCCCGTCATTGCGTCCGCGGCGCCACTCAAATTCATCGACACCCAGTACTGTCACCGGCCCGACCGGCGGATCCGGACAATTGCGGAGCACGCGCAGCAACGTGGAGCGGCTGACCGGCGAACCCAACGCGGTCGCCAACCTGGACCCGGCCTGCCCGGCCAAAGCGAGCGCGATGGATACCAGAGCATGCTGCAGGCCGGCGCTGCGCTGCGAGTACCGCTCGGTCAGACCCGGAACCTGCTCGACGAACGTGCCCGTGCGGCAGTCGACGCGATCACAGAAGAACCTGCGCACCCTGAGCAACAGCACCGTCGGCTGCCCGACGACCGGCAGATCCGCCAATCGGCGCCGATAGCTGCTGTGCACCCGCCTCGACACCCGCCCGCACCGGCAGCATCGCGCTGCACGGGCCCTCGAATGCGCGTAGATCCGCACCACGCCGTCGACTCTGCAGATGTCATCGACCACCACCGGCGACAGCTGCGGAAGCAGAACCCGGCAACAACGGCAGTCAGCAGCCACACACACAGACCAACACAATCCTGGTTCGAGCGGCGCCGACCTGCAGCGCCCCGTCCTCCCAACCCACCAGCGAGGAACGCTCGTCCCTGGACCCAGTGTCGATGCTTACCGCGATGGACCATCCG
>JBBROB010000082.1:0-1987 GCA_038229825.1 Mycobacteriales bacterium | reverse complement strand
GTCCGCAGTCGCTGGCCGTTTACGTTCTTCTCCCAGCGGTCCTCGATGTGTGCCATGGATCCCGCCTCCTCGGCTTCGCCTCAGCGTGCCGTTCCGACGGCCGGACCGCCAGCCGGTGTTGGCAACGGCGTGATCCGCCCTGCCTCGATGAACGCGTCGACGTCGCGGTCGTCGATGCGCACGTGCGTCCCGATCTTGACGTAGGGAATCCGGCGTTCGGCGATGAGCCTGCGGATGAATCGCGGCTTGGTGGACAAGCGGTCGGCGGCTTGGTCCACGGTCAGCAGAGCCATGGCATGTTCCTTCCTTCCGGCGGCGTCGACCGGGTATCACCGGTGGGCGGTGGCTATAGCACCCACCAACGATACCATTACATGGTCTACGGCAAGTGAGCCAACAACACCCAGGACATGTACGATGGGGAAGTGGCTAGAGCCAAACGAACTCCGACCGCGCAGAGCGCACCTCAGGCGGCGCCGCCGGACGCCGCCGATCTCAACCAGGTCGTCGCCTACAACTTCCGCCGAGCCAGGGAACTACGCGGGCTGACTCAGGACGAGGCCGCCATCCGCCTCGAACCCTTTCTGGGCCAACGACTCCGCCAAGCGAGCATCTCGGCGATCGAGGGCGCGTTCTCCGGAGAGCGCCGACGAGAGTTCGACGCTCAGGAGATCCTCGCGTTCGCATGCGGCTTCGACGTGCCATTGTTGTGGTTCTTCCTGCCACCGCCCGACGACAACCGCAGACTGGCAGGGACCTCGGACTTCGTGAACGAGCTCTACGTGTTGGCGCTTGGCCGAGAAGACCAGCTGGAGATTCTGTACGACCGATTCCGAGAGCTAAGACTGCCGGAGCCAGACTCGGACGACGTTGGCCTCGAACGGGTCTACGGCGCACCGACCCAGCATGCCCTTGGCGACTACCGCCGCCGGCGCAAAGAACTGTTGCTGGCTTTGCTGGATGAGTACGCCGACGGCGTCGACGCTCAAGCGGAGGAGATCGGACGGTTCTTCGACCACCTCCGCCAGATCGGGATCCGCAGCTTCGTCGCTGAGCACTCGATGGATCCGGATTTCCTCACCCCGGGGAAGGGCACACGGTCCGCACCCAAACCCGCACGCGATTGACCGGTCGTACTACCGGTCGTACCATAGGGTCATGGGTGTGGTGAAGCGGTCAGTGTCGTTCGATTCCGCCTTGTGGGATGACCTGCAGCGCGAAGTCGGCTCGGGTCCGGTGTCGCCTATGGTCAACGATGCGCTCGCGCTGTACCTGCGCCGTGAGCGCGGGCTGGCGGCCGTTGCGGCGTACGAGGCCGAGTACGGCGTGTTCAGCGACACCGAGTTGGCTGAGGCGGATCGGATGCTGGAGGCCGCCGGTTTGGTCGACTTGAGGATCGCTGAGCCGCGTCTGAAGCCGCCGAAGCACACGGCGAAGCAGACGACGAGGTCGCGCCAGGCGCGCACATGACCGGTCTGACCTACGACACCGGTGCGCTCTTGGCAGCCGAGGCCAACGACCGGCGCATGTGGGCGTTGCACCGGCGGGCACTGGAACGCCTCCACACGCCCACGGTCCCCGCCGCCACGCTGGCTCAGGCATGGCGCGGCGGTCCACAGCCGCTGCTCTCGCGGATCCTGGACGGCTGTGTGATCGAGGCACTGGACGAGCCCAGAGCCTGGGTGGTCGGCCAGGTGCTCGCCCGTTCGAACGCCACTGACGTGGTCGACGCCAGCGTTGTCGCCGGAGCCCTACGGCGAGGCGATGCAGTCGTCACCAGTGATCAGCAGGACATCGAGGCGCTTGCCGGGGCGGTCGGCAGACGTGTCAACATCATCGCGATATAGCCGCGCGAAACCGTCACCAGCCCATCGTGGCCGGTCCCGAACCACGCCATCCCCAGGATTCCGAGACGGCTCAGAGTCATTCTGCGATGTGCCAGACACGCCCCGGTAGAAGCGGAATGTGTTGCTGATCAACGAGTCTG
>JBBROB010000081.1:0-2341 GCA_038229825.1 Mycobacteriales bacterium | reverse complement strand
GCGGGCGGCAGCGAGAGCTTCTTCCCACCGTCCAAGTTCAATGTATGGGGAGACCCGCAAGCTGGCCGCGCCGATGTCATCGAAGCACTCGTTTTCGAGGCGGTCACACCAAGTCAAGGCTTCGCTGGGCTTGCCGCTACGGCAAAGTGTCAGGATGGAGTTTCTCATCCCACGCATGTATGGCCGGGTTGCATGGTCCCGCCAGTAGCGTTTTTTGGCGATCCGCATCGGAAACTTGCGACGGCCGATGTCCATGCAGACGTGCAAATCGTCGGGACGAAGCGGGCGACCCCATCGTTGCCCGCGGTCAGGCTGCAGCTGGACGCCGACCTGTTCACCGTCACCATCACCGCGAACGAGCTGAGCAGCCTCGGCCATGAGCTCATCGCCCTGCTTGCCGCCGCCCTCGATCTGGCCGAAGAGCCAACTGATTTGCCTCGGTTCTGACCCAGATCCGCAGCGAGGGGTGTGCTGATGGGCGTGTGAGATGCGGACAGTGCCTGTCCCGCACGGAAAATCAGGGTTGTTGAGGCCTGTGATTGTCCAGCGGGAGAGGCACCTCCGTGGTGGTGCGACACGAGGTCGCGTGCGTCGAGTTGATCTGCCGCGCGTTTTTCGGACTGCCCGACTTTGTTGATTCTATGCTACTGCCTGGTTGTTTGTCCATTCGGTGAGGGCTTCTTGGGGCGTTTTGTAGCCGAGGGCCGAGTGGAGCCGCCGCGGATTGTAGAAGTTGTCGATGTAGTCACGGGCGTCGGTCATCGCGTGGGTCCGGGTGGGGTATACGGTCCGGCTGGATCGCTCGTTCTTGTAGGCGGCGAAGAAGGACTCGGCCATTGCGTTGTCGTAGCAGATTCCTGTTCTTCCCATTGATTGGCGAAGGTCGAGGTCGGCGATGGTCTTTGCGAACTCGTAGGACGTGTAGTTGCTGCCCCGGTCGGAATGAAAGATTGCCTGCGGTTGGAGTTCGTGTTTGGCGGTGGCGTCGCGCAGCGCGGCGCTGATCAGCGGGGTCTGGTAGTTGTCGTCCATCGCATAGCCCATGACCGTTTTGGTGCAGCAGTCGATCACGGTCGCCAGATACATCCATCCTTCCCAGGTCGGGACGTAGGTGATGTCGCCGATGAGCTTGACGCCGGGGGCGTCGGCGGAGAAGTCCTGCTCCAGTCGGTCGGGGATGTGGTGCTCACGCCCGTCGGCCTCGGTCAGGCTGATCCGCCAGGGACGGGGCTGGCAGGCCACCAGGCCCAGCTCACGCATGATCTTCCGGACCAGCTCCGGGCCGGCGGCCACGCCGTCGCGTTGTAGTTGGGCGTGCACCCGTCGGTAGCCGTAGGTCTCGTCGGCGTCGGCGAAGATCACGACGATCGCGTCGGCCAGGACCTGGCGGCGGGCGGAGGTCGCCGACGTCGGGTTTTTCAGCCACTCGAAATACCACGACGCTGAAACGGACAGCCAGGTGCACATTTTGCGGACAGGGTAAGCGTACTTCCCGTCGTGGTGACGGCACGAGTCGATGAACTCGAATTTCTCGGCTACCGGGGATCCCGGGCGAAGTACGCTGCGGCTTTTTTTAAGAATTCGTTTTCCATCCGCAGTTCGCGGACTTCGCGTTGCGCCTCCGCGAGCTGGAGGCGCTCGGCCACGGTCAGTGGCGGTTCTTCGCTGGCGTGCTGTTTCCGGTACAGGTTGACCCAATTTCCTAGAGTGCCCTCGTTGATGTCGAGTTCCCGGGCGACTTGAGCGATCGGACGTGACGCGTCGATTACCAGCCGCACCGCATCATCGCGAAACTCTGGACTGAACTTGTTGTACTTCCGAGGCATTTCCGTTGCCACCTTCCGGCCATGATCCTATGTCGGGGGGTCGGGCGGCAGTCCGGGAACCGCGGGGCACCTCAAATCGGGAACCTGTTGGGGGTCGTCGTTGGTGGGCGGACAGCTGGCGCCGGTGTATGCCAGCAGTTCGCAGTAGGTGTCCCGTGAGACTTTCCAGCGGATGTCCTCGAACACGGCCAAGCCTCGTGAGGGCCAGGTGGACTGGAAGGGCGTCGCCACTACTGGCGGTACGCCGACGAAGACCGGTGGACCCGGCGGAAAGCCTGCGTCGGGGTTGTCGTACCAGCTGAGCTCGAACCGGACGATGGCATGGCTGGAGTCGGCGAAGGTGACCTCCTCGACGCAGACCTGCGCAGTGCCGATGATCTCCGGTCGCAACTCGGCGGCCTGCGCCAACGGGTCGGCGAGCAGCTCGCCGCCGTGCACAGCGGCGAGCACAGCCTCGGCGGGGTTGCCGCCGGTGAGCGCCTGCTCGAACGCCGCGCGGATCTCTGCCTCGGCCT
>JBBROB010000080.1:0-2885 GCA_038229825.1 Mycobacteriales bacterium | reverse complement strand
CGTCCGGCTTGCGGCACCCAGCCCTCATTCATTACCTAGGGACGCTGTGGTCGGCCACATTGGTAAGTGGCACCACGACGTCAGCTTCAGAGGGACGGCCGACAATAGTGTCCGGGGTGTGCAGTCGAGGCAATCGACGAAGTCAACTGGGCACCCAGGCGCGCGGCCGCTACGAGCCCACTACAACACGGTGGTTATGGATCTGAACTGCGGTGCAGAGGGCCGCGCGACGGAGCAAAGGTGAAAGGCGGACCGGTGAGATTTCCCAAGGGGCGATTGCCATGGTCATGGGGGCACCCCCGCGCGTAGGGCGCCGTAGCGTCTCGTGAGCGATGAGGTGGCGGCGTTAGGCCCGTTCCGCCGCGGGGTCGTCGGTCAGCGTGTCGCCTGTGTGGAGTTCCGCCGGAAGGGCTCGTGTTTGGAGCAGGGCAGCTGCGGTCTGCATTCCTCGGCTGGCGCGGATGGCTGCTCCAAGGCGCGTGGCTTCTCGTTGGTACGCGCCGTCGGCCAGTATCCGTTCGATAGCGGCACGGATCTGAGTTGGCGTTGAGGATGATGGCAGCGTGATTCCTGCGCCCTTCTCTTGGATTACATGTCCGATGATGGCTTGGTCGAACATGAGGTTCATTGGCAGGATGACGAGCGGTAGGTCGTGTGCGAGGGCGAGCATCGTGGTTGAGTGGCCGCCGTGCCCGATGACGAGGGAGACGGTGGTCATGACCTCGGTGTGGGGGAGGTAGCGGTGCATTTCGGTGTTCGCGGGGGCGCGCAGTTCGTCGGGGTCGACGGCGGGGCCGGTGGTAACTATGGCCCGCACGGGCAGATCCGTGAGGGCATCGAGGACCTTTTGCAGCACGTGGGTCTGCCCGGCAATGTAGGTCGTACTCAGGCTCACCAGGATGGTGGGCACGTTTGGTCGCGCTGAGCTCTCGGTAACCTCGGGCAGTGCCGGTCCGGTGTAGTTGAGGGACATCGTCGAGCCGGGGTGTGGTGGGCTGTCGAGTTCCTCGAGGGTGGCGACGATGACTAGGTCGGCTCCTGCCCATAATTTCCGCGGGCGCAGACCGGTGATTCGTGCGACCGTGCCGGGTGCGCCGCTGGCCATCTTTTGGTCGATGGCGTCATGGAGGGAGTGCATAAGCACGGCGTGACGGAGCCCCGCTCGTGCTGCCGCGTCCAACACGCCGAAGAGAAGACAGTCGATTACAACCAGGTCGGTCGGTGTCTTCTCGAGGCTCGCGATCAGGTCGCGACCGAGGCTGCGACCGATGAGCAGGCTGAGGAATCCGAGGGCGTTCTTGAGGGCGCCGCGTTTGCCTATCGCGGTCCACGAACCGGGTTTGCTGTACGCGGCGAAGTTGAATCCTGACCGCTCGAGGGCCTCCCGCTGCTGCTCCTGGCCGAGGAAGCGCACTTCCTCACCCCGCCGCTGCAGTTCCTTTGCAATCTCTACTGCCGGGCCGACGTTGCCGCCGCCGTCCCAGGTGACGAACAGGAATCGAGACATTTCAGCTCTCCCTTTCTGGTGACGCGAGGATCGCGTCGACTAGCTGCCGCATCCGTCGTTCGGTCTCGTCGCGGCTGAGGCCGCGGTCGCGGCGCAGCAGTTTCCAGGTGTAGACGTCTGTCGCAACTGTCAAAAGATCAGCAATCGCGGGGCTTCCGCTTTCGGTCATGTCGAGCAGTTGGGGTTCAAACACCGTTTCGACCCAGACGCGGTGAAGCTGTTTACCAGGCACGGTGATGCTACGAATGCGTTCGTTGGATGTTTCCTGGCCCAGAAGAGCGATAACCCAATCCCCTCGGATTTCGTAGTGATAGACGATCACCCGCACCGCCTCGGCAACATCGCCGACCGGCGCAGCGCGTTCAGTGACGACCTCGGCGTTCGCGAACGTCACGGCCGCGTCGAACAGGCGATCCTTGCTGCCGAAGTGGCGAAGAATTGTCTGCACCGTCACTCCGGCGCGGCCCGCGATATCGGCAAGCACGATCTCGACCGTGAGTTTCTCGGTTGCAAGTTCCACGGTGGCTCGCACAATGCTCTCCTGCGTCCTGGCAGCTGCCACCGATCGGTTGGTCATCGAGTAAGAACGCTCAGAGCCGCCCATTAGTCACCTCCGCCAGGATCCGAAGTTCGATAGTGCGGTCGTGGCGAGGTTCACCATTGCGGGTTTGGGCGCGTCCGGATCCGTCGGCGTCTTCGCGCCGAGGCTCGTCGAGGTGATGGTGAAGCCACGGGTACCTGTTCGGACGAACATCGTGTCGATGGTGCCGTTCCAGAAGGCGTCGTCGCCGAGCCCGTCGACGTGTTCGCTGCTTGATTCGAGCTGTTGGATCAGGTTGTTCATGTTGGTCTGGTCGAGGAACTCGTGGACGAGGAGCTGATGGCCTTGGTCCGCTGTAGCGGTGTAGATACAGTCGGCGGCGCCGCCGCCGCCGGGTGGGGTCATCGGCTCGCCCATCGCGGTCGTGACGTCTAAAACGGGCACCAGCCTGTACGCGCTGGCGGCGCTGCTGCCACTTGACGGCGAAGCAGCAGGCGTTGATCTATCAGAGGATGCTGCGCCAGGGGCGGGCGTAGTTGGATCAGAGCGCGTACTGCTACATCCGCCGAGCAGCGGGCTGCCAGCCAGACCGAGAACCGCGGTTGCGACAATGCGCGTGAAGGGATATGTCACGGTGATGCTCCTTTGCTGATGACAGAGCAGAAATGGCCCGATGATCGATCGAACACGCAAGAGGAAGCCGCTTCCATCAATTCATGTTAACTACAACTAACACCAAATCGGCGAGCTTGTCAACGACCCTCCCTCATCGCCTACGAGCATTCGGACTCAATGAACCAGACCTGTCGGCTGCGGTCGACATTGCAGGAGAGCTGT
>JBBROB010000079.1:0-3985 GCA_038229825.1 Mycobacteriales bacterium | reverse complement strand
GACCTGCTCGCCTCCATCGGCGTGACCGCGGACGAACTGGGCCACCAGCTGTACGACTCGATCCAGCGCAAGCTGATGGGCCTGCCAGATGCCGTGCGCGTCTTCCCCGCCCACGGCGCCGGCTCGGCGTGCGGGAAGAACTTGTCCACCGAAAAGCAATCCACCATCGGCGAGCAACGCCTGTTCAACTACGCCTGCCAGCCGATGAGCGAGGCCGACTTCGTCGCACTGGTCACCCAGGACCAGCCCGCCGCGCCGGCGTATTTCGTCTACAACGCTATTCTCAATCGCCACGAACGCGGGCGCCGCGACGCCGACGCCGTCGTCCCCGAACTTGACGACAAGGCGGTGGCTGCGGCGGTGGCCGAGGGAGCGGTGGTGCTCGATACCCGGCCGCCGGCCGACTTCGCTGCGGGTCACCTCCGCGGGTCGATCAACGTGGGAGCGGACGGCCGGATGGCCGAGACGGTCGGCACTGTCCTTGATCCGGAGCAACGCATCGTGCTGCTGGCCCCGGACGGCGAGGCCGACGACGACGCCATGCGGTTGTCCCGGATCGGATTCGACCACGTGAGCGGCGCGATCGTCCGGCCGGAGCTGTACCTGGAACGCCACCCCGACCAGGTCGAACCGGCCAGCCGGCTCACTGCGGCGCAACTGGCCGACATCATCCAGACGGTCCCGGGCATCACCCTGGTCGACCTGCGTAATCCGACCGAACGCGCGCTCGGCGGGTTGGCCGGCGCGCTGACCATCCCGCTGGCCGACCTGGACCGGCGGATCGGCGAACTCGACCTGACCGGGCCGGTGGTGGTCTACTGCGCAGGTGGATGGCGATCCAGCGTCGGCGCCAGCCTGCTCCGGGCCCGCGGCGCCACCGACGTCTCCGATCTCATCGGGGGTTACGACGCCTGGAAACTCCTGGCTGCCGGGCGAGCCGCCTGACCGTCCGGGTGCGCTGCTCATTATTTTTCGGCCGGGCAACGCCCAGTTCGAAAGGAATTGCTGCTCATGACCCCACTGTCGGCTGCCGATTGGGACAAGCGTTACCGCGGTCGTGATCTGGTGTGGAGTTCGACCCCCAATATGTGGGTCGAGCAGGAGGCCCGGGGCCTCGATCCGGGTCGCGCCCTCGACCTGGCCAGGTGAGTGAGCGAGATCCAACCGGATCGGTGGTTGCCGCGCCGACGCTCGCGACCGCGCGGGCCAGTGCGCGTTCGCTGCCGGCCCGGGCGGCGCCGGCGACCCACCGGGTTGTGACGGGACCGAAAGCAGCGCAGATGACGTCCAGGGAGGTCTTCCGCGGTGCGAACTATCGGACTAGCTTTACGCCCCAGAATGGTCGACGAGCGACGGTTCAAAAGATTGGGGTGGACGAATGCGCAGACGCAGTAGGTTGGCACCGGCGGTGGTCGCCGCAGCAACCGGAGCCCTTCTGGTGCTGGCCGCGGCCGGTAGCGGGACGACGATCGCCGGCAGCGCCGGGCCGGCGCCGGCGGTAGCGCCGGAGCACGACCGGGGTGGTGACTCATCGCTGGATCACATTTTCGTGATCATGCTGGAGAATCACTCGAAGTCCAGCGTCATCGACGACCCGAACTCGCCGTATCTGACGTCGCTGGCGCATACCTACGGGATGGCCGACAACTACTACGGGGTCACGCATCCTTCGATGCCCAACTACATCGCCAGCATCGCCGGCGATAACTTCGGGATCCAGGATGACAACGACCAGAATGTGGTCAATCTCGACCGCACCAACCTCGTCGACCAGTTGGAAGCGCATCACCTCAGCTGGGCCGCGTATATGCAATCTCTGCCCACCGACAAACTCGCACGGTTCGGGCCGGTGCTGGCAGGTGGCACCACAGCCTCGCTCTACGCCAAGAAGCACAATCCGTTCGTGCTCTTCGACGACATCAAGAACAACCCGTCGAGAATGGCGAAGATCAAGGACTACTCAGCGCTGGGCACTGATCTGAACTCCAAGTACGGCCCGTCCTTCGTCTGGATCACGCCCAATCAATGCAGCGACATGCACGGTGGTGTGTTCGTCCCGGTACCCGGGGAATCGTCAACCCCGTGTCCGTTCGGCTCGGCGAAGGACGACGTCAATGATGCCGCTCTCAAGCAGAAGGCGGATGCCTTCGTGAAGGGCGCCGTCACGACAATCACGCATTCCAGGGCGTGGACCAAGCGGTCGGCGATCGTCATCGTCACCGACGAGAACGACTTCACCGGTAACGCCGAGACCGGCGGCTGGGAAAGTGCTGCGGCGTGCTGCGACTCGCCCTACGTCGGTGCGGCCGATGCGCGGGTCAGTCTCACCTGGCCGGGAGGCACGTATGGCGGCGGGGTCATCCCGGCCATCGTGGTCACCGCGACGGGTCCTCGCCATCTGGTGGATCACACGCCCTACAACCACTATTCGATGCTGACCACCATCGAGAACAATTGGCACCTCGGGCATCTCGGGCATGCCGGTGACACTGCCGGCGGCGTGCTGCCGATGACCGAGCTGTTCGGCCTCCGGCACTGATTCGCGGGCCCGGCCGGGGTCCTTCATGGAAGCTTCACGTCAGCGGTGGCGGTGGCTTCATGCCGGACGTGCAGCCTTGGGGATAGGTACCCACATGGGTACCGGAAGCCAAGGAGTTGAGCATGATGAGGGTCAATCGCAGGAGTGTGACTGTCGGGTTGTTGGGGTTGGCGATGGTCGGTGCCGTCGGTGTAGGTGGTGTCGCGGCTGCGGCACCGACCACGCCGGCGACTGCCGCCCCGGCGGCGGTGCGCAGCGGCGGTGATGGCCAGTTCGGGAGTGGTTATGGGATGGCCGAGGGTGCGAGGGCGCCGATCGCGGCGGCCGCCACGTATCTGGGTGTGACCCAGGCGGATCTGCAAACCCAACTGCGGTCGGGAAAGTCGCTGGCCGATCTGGCCACGGCGCAGGGCAGATCGGTGACCGGTTTGCAGGACGTCATGGTGGCTGCGGTGAAGGCCAACCTGGACGCCAACACCACGTTGACGGCCGCGCAGAAGGCGGCCCGGCTGGCGCTGGTGAGGAGCGAGATCACCACCATGGTGACCGCAGTGCACACCCCCGGTGATGGCCTCGGGATGGGCACGGGCATGGGCTCTGACGAGATGGGCACCGGAATGGGTCTGAGCGGCGACGGCAACGGTGATGGCGTCGGTGGTATGGGGATGCACGGCCGGAATTGAGTGTGGCCGGGCCCACGGTCGGTGATGGCGGCCGTGGGTCCGTTGCCGGTGTGGTCGTAGGGTCGTGGGTGGGGGTTGAGGGGGTGGTGTGGTGGCGAAGGTGTTGGTCGTTGATGACGAACCGCATATCAGGGCGGTGTTGCGCGGCTATCTGGAGGCGGACGGTTTCCTGGTTGCTGAGGCCTGCGATGGGGCGGCGGCGTTGGCGGCGTTGCGTGCGGACCCGGCGGATCTGGTGTTGCTGGATGTGATGATGCCGGGGATCGACGGGGTTGAGGTGCTGCGCCAGTTGCGTGGTTTCAGCGATGCCTACGTCATTTTGGTGACGGCCCGCGCGGATGAGGTGGACAAGCTGATCGGGCTCGCGGTGGGTGCGGATGACTATGTCAGCAAACCGTTCAGCCCGCGCGAGGTGACGGCGCGGGTGCGGGCGGTGCTGCGGCGCGACCGGGGAGCGCGCGCCGCGGGTGATACCCCTTCGAGCTTCGACGGTTTGAGCATCGACCACGCCGGCCGGGAGGTGAGGGCGAACGGAACAGCAGTAGCGCTCTCGAGTCTGGAGTTCGATCTGCTCGCGGCGCTGGCCGCTGCGCCGGGCCGGGTGTTCTCCCGGGTTCAGTTGCTGGAGCAGGTGTGGGGTTACGACTTCTACGGCGACGAGAGGGTGGTCGATGTGCACATCCGGAGTCTGCGGGCCCGGCTGGGTGATGACGCCGGCGATCCGCATCTGATCGGCACCGTCCGCGGGGTCGGCTACAAATTC
>JBBROB010000078.1:0-4205 GCA_038229825.1 Mycobacteriales bacterium | reverse complement strand
CTCCTGACAGCTACCCGGACCGGACTCGCACCGGCAAGCGACGACGAGCGCGAACCAACAGATCACCCCGACACGAGGTCACCTCCAGTTCCGCTGGGCGCACGAAAGATCGAGGCTAGAGCTGCATGACCCCTGCGGGCACGGAAGTGAAGCCGCAAGAATCGATGTAGAACGATGTCAAATGCGGCTCGAAGTCGACATGCAGGTATTCGCACCCGGCTCCGCGGGCCGCGTCCCGAGCTGTAGCGACCAGCTGCGTACCGATCCCACGGCGGCCGAGGTCGCCGACACCATCGTGTCCTGGAGCCACGCGTGCACGAAGCCGTCCCACACGACGTTGACAAACCCGACGAGCACGTCGCCGCGTCTGGCCACGACCCAGCCAAGGCTGTGGCTTCCCACGAGTGCGTTCCAATCCCATTCGTCATCGGTGAAGGTCCTGGTCCCAAACGCCTGTGCATGCAACGCGTTGATCTTGTCATTGGCGAATGCACCACGCCACAGGAACGTCGTCGGGCCAGTGTTCACGATTGTCTGGCCTGAAAAACGAGCGCCGGCGACTGGTCTGCAACGGGTTCGCCACGCCATCCCCCGCGCACCTGGATGTCGCAGAATCCGGCTCGTTCGAGGTCACTGTTTATTTCTTCGGCGGTACGGAAGTGCAGAACGCTGGTGTAAATGGCTTCGCGGCCATCCTGGAACAGATTGTGCGCGTCGAACACCACGCGGCCGCGGTTCACCTCGGTGACCTCGATCCACTCGCGGAGGTGGCCGGACGGAATTTCACGCTCTGTGTAGGTCTCGGACCGGGTCCAACGTGCCCAAGCTCGGGCCGCGGGATTGCGGCTTTCGAAGCCGATGACTCCGCCGGGTCTCAAGGCTTTCGCCAGTATGCTCAGCACCGACGGGTAGGCCTTCCGGCTCACGTGCATCATCGTGTTTCCACTGCTCACCACCAGGTCCACATCACCGGAACGTTCGACGGCGGTGGCGTCACCGTCGATCCAGGTGACGGCCTCTGCCCCGGGCTGGCGGCGCGCGTAGCCCAACATGGTTGCGCTGGGATCGACGCCGATGACCACACGCCCAGGTATGGCCAGGGCTCGAGTCAGAAGCCCGGTGCCGCATCCGAAGTCGAGGATCTTGTTCGCCTCAACCGTGTCGGCCAGGGTGCGGTAGTAATGGTGATCGTCGCGGGCGGCGTTATCGCTGTCGTACAGCTCTACAAGCTGCTCGTCGCGGTACGAGTCCTCATCCATGCCCGCAGGCTACGAACGCCGCCTGATGAACGCAACCAGTTTTCCCCGACTATGCATCGGCAAGCGTTCCGATAGCCGAACGTCGCACGGGGCAGATTGCTGCGAAATCCAGCACTGAGGAGCGTCGTCCCGCAGGGTGTCGTCTACAGAACGTCTCGGCGTCGGCTGACCGCAAGCCGATCGGCTATGGGGCGACCAACTCATGGATCGGCGGGAGATCCAAGGCCGGACCAGAATGTGCGGATGACGACGCCCGGCGTACAAACGGCCATCGACAACGAACTCGCGCTGCTGACACCGGCCGTCCGGGGCAACCCGTCCAAGGTGGCCGCCTTGCTCGACCCAGAGTTTCAAGAAATCGGCGCCTCCGGCCGACTTTGGTCACGAGAGTCCATGATCTCGGCGTTGGCATCTGAACCATCCGATGACGACGTTGCCATCGAGGCCACCGAGATGCACGGCGTCCAGCTGTCTCCGGACCTAATTCTGCTTACCTACGTCAGCCAATCCGCACAGCGTCAGGCTCGGCGGAGTTCGCTGTGGCGGCTGACCGCCGACTCCTGGCAGCTGCTGTTCCACCAGGGAACGCCGACCAATGTCCAATGATCAGGTGACCCGCCGAAACATAGACACGTCGCCGTCACCGGCGATGGCCCGTTTTCACCGATCCGGGATCCGCATCCGATACGGCGGGGTGGCGGTCAGCGAGCTGCCCCGAACGGTGTTGGTGCCCGGATTGGGCTCGGCTGTTGATGCACGTGCTGCGAGGCGGCCACCAGCAGATCGAACGCGGCGTCAGCACTGATCTTGTGCCGTTCCATCAGAATGCCTTTCGCCTACCCGATGTTGTTGTTGGTCTGCGGAGCAGACAAGACCGCATCGATCAAAACCATCGTGAACAACGGCAGTGCTCTCGAGGCCGTGCGAGAGACCGAATTGGGCCCCGCCCGACGATATTGGATCGATCTCGAACCCTAACCCGGCGAGGCTCGCCGACCGTTCCGAAAATCGAAGACCATCGCCTCTGGCACGGCCCTGACCGAAAATGATCTCTTGTCCGCTTTTGAGGGATGGCGATATTTCACCCCGCGCCGGAACTCTGACGGACCTTCGGTCCACGGGTGCCCCCGTACGGTGTGCTGGTGGCGATTACCGTACTTTCCGCCTGCCTTGACGATCTCGACGCGTTTCGCTTCGTCGGATTTTCCACCTGCCCGAGCACATATGGTCCGTTCGCCGGTCCCAGTTTCGTCGTTCGGCAGCTCGATCAGTGGTGGAACTCCCAAAGGCTGACGGCCTCGATGGAGCGCGGCAACTGCTTCGTCGCGGTCCAGGCCGACGACACGATTCTGGGTGTCACCGAGGTAGGTGAGTACGACGGCGATCTCGTAATGTGGAAGCTGCACGTGCTCCCGCGCAGTCAACGCACAGGCGTCGGACAGCTACTTCTGGACGCCGTCAAGCGGCTGGCTGCTGAGCGCGGACGACCGTTGGTCACCGAATACATCGCCGGGAACACTCGTGCAGGTGACTTCTACCGATCCCAGGGTTTCGAGGAGATCTCTACAACCACCGATCTGCTGGACTCGGTGTGGCTGCGCCATCAACCCCGTGAGCCCTCGCCTTCAGACTTTCAGACGGATCCCGCACCGGCTCGTTCCAGTCACTGATCGTGCTGTGGGACACCGTCAGGTGATGAGCTCGACGGGGAGGCCGACGTCTGCTGCGTTGCGGGCAAGCTTGCCATCCAGGGTCCACATCGCCGTGCCGAGCTGGATCGCGAGGCGAATGTAGGTCGAGTCGGTCGCATGACGCCGCCGAAGTTGCGTGGTGATCGTTGAGAGGGCGGGACCGTCCTGGGTGAGGTCGAACGGGTGCAGGACTACGTCGAGGGCCGCCAAGTCCGACCAGGTATCGGCGATGTCATCGGCGGCCAAGTCGCCGTCGAAGGTCAGCCGCGCGAGAACGTTGGCGACCTCGTACTGCAGCACAGCCGGTGCGTGCAAAACTTCGCCGGCATCGACCCAACTTTCGAGAATCGACCCAACTTTCGAGATGAGCCTGGACCGCGGCTTGGCGATGGTCTGCGACGATCAGCGCCATGATCAGGCTGGCATCGACGACCACACTCACCCGACTGAGTCGAGGGCAGTCCGTGCGTCATCGACCAGTGCAACGGCATCGCCCGGCGGGCGCTGCCCGGAGCGCCGCACCAGCCGGTCAATTGCCTGCCTGGCATCTTGGCGCGCGGTGACGTCCTCGCTGAGTCCGGCATGGACGAGCATCCGAGCCAGAGTGCCTGGCGAGACCCGCAGCTGCTCGGCTTGCCGAGCGAGGGCCTCGTGATCGGCTTCGTCGAGGCGCAAAGTGATGGCTTTCGTCATCTGTTCATCCTAGCCACTTCGATGCGAAGCGATGCGTTTTGCATCGCCGGCTGTGCCACGCGCGGATTCCCAACCGACGTGATCATCATCTTGTCGTCGACTGCACCGGAGCCCGGTTCCGCAACCGCAGGACGTTCCACTTGCGGACGATTCGGCAATCGGGAAATGACAAGTTCAGTGACCTTGCCGCGTCAGCCGGAAAAGGGCGCCCCCCGCAAATCAGGACATCCGCCACTGACGGAATCCAACAGCTGGTATGCCGATGGGTCACCGGTCGGCGCCTGGCTGCGCGTTCGGGTTGCTTAGCCGACCTAGATCAGATAATCTGATCACATGCGTACTGTGACAGCAACCGAGGCTAGCCGCTCATTCGCGGCGATCCTCGATGAGGCCGAGCGTGGACACACGGTTGTCGTCACTCGGGGTGGCCGTCGAATTGCGACCATCGGCCCGGTGAGCGCAACGAACGGAGCCGAATTTATGGCCTTGCTGAATGCGGAGTTGGCTGACGCCGACTTTGCCGCGGACGTCCTTGCTGCCCGAGACGCCGCCGTGCTCGAGG
>JBBROB010000077.1:0-4393 GCA_038229825.1 Mycobacteriales bacterium | reverse complement strand
GATCAGGGGCCTGAAAAGTAGAGTCAGCCATGTCGAGGTCTTCCGGACGGCGAGTGTGAGAACTTCCATCATCGGAAGACCTCGACCCTCATCCCGGCAACGACGCGCCGACCGGTCTACACCCTCGTTTGTGAAGAGCCGCTTTGACGGACCGCCGCACCGTCGCTCGAGCCGCCGCCGTAGGTGCTGCGGGCTATCTGGTCAAGGACGGGAACGGCCAAGCTCTACTGGGCGCCGTGCGAGCGGTGGCCGAGGGCGGCAGCGTCTGGCCGGCGGGCGGAATCTAGTTCAAGCTTGCCGGCCCGGACCGCCGCGTCAGCCCCCGAGGGCCTCGGCGGGCAGTTCGAGGTCGGCGATGCTGCGGGCGATGTCGTCGATCGTGGCGTCGTGGCTGTAGGCATAGCCGCGCAGTGTCGCGAGCGAATCAGCCGGGCCCAGGTTCAGCGCCACGTTGATCATCCCCATCGCGATCCACACCAGGGACCGAGCCCGGGACGCGTCGGTGCTCAACCACACCGGCTGCGCAGAACCGGCATCGACCAACCCGACGTGCGCTGCCAGTGATGCCCCCACCATGTCGGTCGCGCTCTGGATGTCGTTCAAGACCGCACCCGTGATGCCGGGCCGCGGGTCGGTGAAGTACAGATCCACCGCTGCGTCTCCGCCGAATTCGTCGTTGTTGATGGGAAGGGACAGGATCGCCCGGTAAGGGGTCCTGAGGACCAGCTCGCCGTGAAAGCTGGGCCACCGCTGCGCCAAGATCTCGTCGGTGGCCAGCACAGCGCGGTCCTGGCCGTGGGCGGTCAGGCACGGGCCCTCCCCAACGGTGAATTGCAGCCGTTCGGCCAATACCGCGTCATCATCGCTGGCGCCCAGCGGAACACGGCGATACAAGTCGGTGAAGAAGCTGATTCCGGCTGCGGTGACCGGCAGCACCTGGGCGCAGGCTCTCATCAGCCGGGACGGCAATAGTTCCGGCCCTGGCAGGTCGGGATGGTTGCTGTCCAGCGCCAGCACCGCAATCCGAGCGGAAACGTCCATCGGGATCCTTCCTTCCCAACACCTGTCAGGCAGCAGTTCATCGCGTCGAATACATAGTGGCCAGTGTGACGGTGAAACCGGACAACGGCCGTGCTGGCGGACCCGACATGTCAGGGTCGTAGCGGCGTCGTCGCCGGCCCCGGTTCCGGGTCCGGCATCGCTGGTCATTGCGCCGGCGCGGTTGGGCGCGGCCCGGGACGCAGTGCACCTGCCATGGCTGGACCGAGCGCGGTTGCGTGGCAGCCGTCGGGAACGGCGTCTCCGGCACTGACCGCCGGATCGCTTGATAGGCGGGCCTTCGGGTCGAAGGTCTATACGTCGTCGGTGTCCGTTTGCTCCTAAGTGTCCGAGTACTGCCCGTTAAGTCCGGGTACTGCCCGTTAAGTAGGTTCCTCGGTGAGTTCTTGTGGATAGTGGTCGTCCGGGGTGGGCGCGGTGGAATAGGCAGTGTGATTTCAGAAGTGGGCTGCACAAGCGCTCGCGGTCAGGACCTTTGGCTCGAGGCCCGGAAAGTCCTCGAAGCCGAGTCGAATCCGAACTTCTGGGTCTACGTCGTCGACAACGTGAGTCAGGGCGACCCGGCGCTGTTCGGTTTGCGGCTGCTCGGCGGCGACCAGCTGGCCCGGCTCGTTGGTAAAAAGCGGGTGCAGACGACCTACAACATCCCGTTTCTGGTCGGCGAGTACGACGGTGCCCCGCGCGGCTGAGGTCAGCAGGACAGCTAGCCGCCAGTGTCAACCTGTTCTGGGCGCCCGACCCTGCGCCTGGCACCAGGCGAGGGCCATAAACCGGTCAATTCGGCGTGGACGCCGTCCCTGAAGTCAAGCCAGGCAACGGCGACGGCGCCTCATCGAACCTGGCGCAGTTTCATCCTGCAAATAACCGGACCAGGTCATATCGTACCCACAGCGAAGATCGGGATGGCCACCGAGACAGTGTTCTTCCCCGCCAGGATGCTCTCGACCAGGGTGCGGTTCAGGCCGGTCTCGCTATGGCGCAGGACCAACCAGGAGCGGCAGATCGAGCCCGTCGACGAGTTGGCGGTGCCGCTTGACCTTCCGCTGGATACGCTGGACTGCCCGCCGCGATCGAAGACGTCCTCAACGACGAACTCTTTGCCGTAGAAGAAGAACCCGTTGCCGGAGTTCCAGTTCTCCACCACCTGCAGACCTTGGTGGATCTCGTGGCACAGGGCCTCATCTGCCAGGTACTGGCAGAGGAAGATCGACTTCACCGCCCGGCCCAGTTCCTGCAAGGCAAGGTAGGTCCGGTGTTTCGGGCCGCCGCGGGTGAACCGGCGCAGCACCTGCTCGGCCCCGGCGGTGCCCAGTCGGAGCGCGGTGGCGTACTTGACGAGCTGGTCGTACTCGCTGGGCGATGAGGTCGAAGTTGATCGGCCGGGACAACGCGGGTCCGAGGTGGCCCGTAACGTCGCTATGCGGTCCAAACGCCCGGACGTGGGCCGTTCCAACCGGTCCAGGCGACATCGCGCAACCAGGGCGTCCCGCAGCTGCACCTCCCGCTGCTCGACCGGGCACACCTCGGCCGCCAGCCACCCCACCAGCTTGTCCTGATCGCCGACGCTGCACTCCCGGAAGCCGAACGTCTTGCGGTGACCCCAGCCGTGCTCGGACGCAGCCGTCGACCAAGATCGCGATCGCGTCGAATGGGATCCGCCGTGGACACTGATACGAACGGGCTCACCCCGGTGGGCAGGCGCCCCCGGTGGATTACCGGCGGCCGTGGTGGGTGCCGGCAGCGAGATGCCGTCCCGGCATCGAACAGGAGGGTCAGCCCGGATGGCCGCAGAGACAGGTTCGAGTCCCGCACATGGCAGCCCGGCGCCGCAGGATGATCCGCCCGGGGTGCCGGTCGGAGCTCGCCACGACCCGGGTCCGCCGGGACGGGTCGTCGATGTTGGCCAGCGCCGCGACACGCCGGCGTGGCGGCGGGTCACCGCCGGGGAAAAGCGGATCCCGGTAACGCTGGCCGCCGCGGTCGCGATCGGGTTGCAGCTGGCTCTGCCCCATCAGCTGACGCTGATGTCCCGGTTCCTGCTGCCCGCCGTCGAAGCCGCTCTGCTGGTGGCGTTGGTCTGGCTCAATCCCGGTCGGATGGACCGCATCTCCCGGCCGGTACGGGCGGTGGCGCTGGCGTTGATCGCGGTAGCGAGCCTGGCGAACGCGTACTCCGCAGCTTTGCTGATCGACGAGCTGGTGCAGGGCACCCATGGCCTGGCCCCGCTGCCGCTGCTGTCCACCGGCGCGGGGATCTACCTGACCAACATCATCGTGTTCGCCCTGTGGTATTTCGAACTGGATCGGGGCGGCCCCGCCGCGCGGGCCTGCAATCTGAAGGACCACCCCGATTTTCTGTTCGCCCAGATGACCGCCCCGGAGGTGGCCGACCCCCAGTGGGAACCCCACTTCGCCGACTACCTGTACCTCTCGTTCACCAACGCGACCGCGTTCAGCCCCACCGACACGCTGCCGCTGACCCGCTGGGCCAAAATGATCATGATGGTGCAGTCGGCCGTCTCGTTGGTGACCGTCGCGTTGATCATCGCCCGGGCCGTCAACATCCTGAAATAGACCCCCCAGCCACCGACACCACCACGACCCGGTGTCTCCGATCTGGGGCCGGTGTGCGGTAGACACGACGGGTGAGTTTCGTGGGAGTCGTGGAAGCGGTCGGGCAGGGCATCGACGCGTCCGGGGTCGCGGTCATTGTGATCGGTGGCATCGCCGCGACGGTGGCCGCCGGGCTACGCGCCGCCTAGTGATCCGTCTGTGAATTGAGCTGGTTGTTTGATATTATGTGTTGATGACGGCGTTGGCATTGTCGATCACGGATGAGCAGCGAAGCGAGTTGGAGCGGATGGCGGTGTCGACGTCGTTGCCTCATCGGCAGGTGATACAGGCCCGCGGTTTGTTGTGGGCGGCCGATGGGGTGGCCAATGATGAGATCGCCCGGCGTTGCGAGGTGGATTCTGATGCGGTGCGACGCTGGCGGGCCCGGTTCGCCGAGCAAGGGGTGGCCGGGGTCGGGATCATCGCGAAAGGACGCGGCCGCAAGTCCAACCTGCCGGCGGGGACGGTGGAAGAGGTCTTGAGGTTGACCCATCGAGAATTGCCCGCCGATGGGTCGACGCAGTGGAGTACCCGGTCCATGGCGGCTCGGGTCGGAGTTGGGAAGGACACGGTCGCCAAGATCTGGGCCGATCACAACCTCAAGCCGTGGCAGGTGAAGTCGTTCAAAGTCAGCAACGATCCGCGATTCGAAGAGAAAATTGTTGATGTGGTTGGTGTTTACCTCAATCCGCCGGCGCGGGCGGTGGTGTTCTCCTTCGACG
>JBBROB010000076.1:0-4619 GCA_038229825.1 Mycobacteriales bacterium | reverse complement strand
CGGGCGTGACCACTTCCGGGCGCAAGGCCCACGGCCGGGTATCTGCCAGCGGGCAATCGTCCAGGACCAACCACTCCTGCGCGAGGATCTCCGCTGCAGCGCTTTCCGGATACACCCTGGCCAGTTCGGCGCGCAGCCGGCAGCGCAGCCCGGCCTCGTCATCCAGGCCTGGCGCAGCGTAGGCGTGCAACTCCACCACCGAACCACCTTGCTGCGCAGACCATTTGGCGGCACCGATCTCGAAACGCTCGAGCAGGCTGACGTTGTCCAGCGGGCCGAAACCGCTGGTGCCCAAGAACGGCGGGCGATCGGCCCGCATCGGCCGGTCCAACCACAGCCGCCACACCGCGAACGGCGGCGCGTTCACTCCGGCTGACACCTGCGAGCGCCAGGTGTCAGCGCCAAGACCAACCGCGCCGTCGACCAGTCGGCGGGTGGTCCCGGGGTCGGTGGCCAATACCACCGCATCAGCTGCCAACATCTCGCCGCCGCCCAGCGCAACGGCGACTCCGCTGTCGGCCGGCGACGGGCCCTTCGCGGCGGAAAGAGTGACGGCATCGACGGTCTCACCGCTGCGTACCTGGACGCCCAGCCCCTTGAGGTACGCCAGCAGCGGCGCCCAGAGCGCAGTGTCATAGTCGTCGTCGGGCACGTCGAAGAGTAATCCTTCCGATGATCCGACGAAGTAGGCGTGGAACATCGCCACCAGTTCGCCGGCCGAGAAATCGTCCGGATGCGCGAAGAAACTCCGGGCGAACACCTCCAGGGCGAGATGCCTTGCCGCATCCGGGAACCGCAGCCGGTCCAGGAACTGTGCCGCACTCTCTCCGTCGTACCGGGAATAGGTACCGGGAAAATTGACATCCAGCAACTCCAAGGCCGCCGGGACATTCACCCTGGCCAGTCCGGACAGTGGAAAACTCGGACTCCTGGCGACGAATGAGAGCAGGTTCAGCGGCGGTGTCCGGGGGATCTTCGCGAACGAGTCGGTCGGGCCGCCCGCCAGCACCAAAGGGTAATCGGTGAGCGGAATCAGCCGGTTCAGCTCGGGGTCGGCGCGGCGGAGCAGGGCACGCAGGTTGTAGTACTGCCGGAAGAAGGCGTGGAATCCGCGGCTCATGGTCACCGTGTCGCCGTCGTGCGTGACCGGCCATGAGCGGACCCGCCCACCCAGTTGCAGGTGGCGCTCGACGAGCGTCACCGCCACCCCACGCTCGGCAAGCCCGACCGCTGCCGCCATGCCGGCGATACCGCCGCCCACCACCACCACCTTCGCGGATCCGTTGCCGCGCAGGGCACCTGTCTTCCCGGGGTGCCGGACAGCCCGGGCATCTCGGCCTGGCAGCCAGCGGCCCGCTGAACGCTGCGTCATCCGTGGTCCGTCCGATCGAGAGTGGATACGGCCTCGTCGCCGGCGGTGGCGGGTTCGGCGCTCGGGTGCCGGTCTGTCAGCCGCCGCCACAGCAGGATGGTCAGGGTCACCATGGCGAATCCGAAGCCGAAGTCTTCGATGGGAATGTCCAACGGCCAGCGGATTCCCGACGTCTGCGCGTTGTCGTAGATCACCACGGGATCCGCGAGCCTGGTCAGATAGCCGTCGACCGGAATCTGGAACATCGCCACGATCACCATCACGATCCAGTAGCGCAGGGTCCGGAAAATCCCTGTGCGCCACCAGAACAGCTCGACAGCGACCACCGCGGCCAGCGCGATCAGGGTCAGCAGGGTGTACTCAGGCATCGCTGTTCTCAGGCCTCGACAGATCCTGTGTTGCGATGTCGTCGTCGGCCGGCCCGCGCCAGCACGACTCCGGCAGCTTCATAGGTGAGCAGGCCGCAGACCGGGATGACCAGGAAGAACACGAGTTCCTCCAGCGGCATCCGCAGGGGCAGGTTCACACCGGTGACGAAGCGCGGGTTGTAGGTCCAGTGACCGCGCGCGATACCCACCACGTCCCAGATGCTGAAGATGAGCGCCACCGGCAGGACGGACAGCAGCAGCGGGCGCAGACGGCGGTAGACGCGGGCGCCGAATGCGAACTCGAGCGGCAACGTGATCAGCACGCACCCGGCCATCAGCAGCAGGTAGCGATAGTGATCGATGACCAGCTCCCTCGCTTTCGTCTGTGTCGTCGACCGTGCCTACCGGTCCTCGTGCACCAGGCGGTAGAGGACATAGATCGAGAACCACGCGATGATGACGCCGACGATCAGGTCCAACGCCAGGAAAAAGATGTCCACCATGGGAGAATTCTACCTGGGTCCGGGGACCGGCTCCTGCCGCCGGATCATCGGTCGGCGGCTGCCGGCCCCAGCGGAGTTCAGCGGTCTTCCGATGGCGTCCAGCGAAAGACGGCGGTACCAAGAGCTGCCCCGGCGACGCCCCACAGTGCCAGCACGCCCAGTTCGCCGAAGTCGAAGCCACTGCCGGCGGTGTTCGGGTTGAACGCCGTCAGCATGGCGCTGAAGAAGTGCCGGACCGGGAAGATGTCGGCGACGACGCCCATCAGGCGCGGCATCGCCACGCCGGGGAAGAAGTTGCCGGACAGGAAGAACAGCGACAGGGTCACGGCGACGGTGACAGGAGATGCCGCGCTCCCTTTCCTGACCACCCTGGTGAACGGGATGGCCGCCCCGGCGCAGGCCAGGGTGCCCATCAGCACGGTGACGACGGCGGCCCCGATCCGCTCGCCGGGGAACGGAACGCCGTAGACGGTGATACCCAGCACACCGACGCCGACGGCCAGGATCACCGACGTGATGGTCGCGTTGACCAGATGACCGGCGAGAAACACCGGCGTCGGCACCGGGGTGCTGCGAAGTCGCTTGAGGATGCCTTGTTCGCGGTCCTGGATCAGGGTGACCGTCAGGTTCTGGAACGCCGAGGACACCACCCCGATGACGATCACCGAGGCCGTCATCACGATGGAGATCTTCATCCGGCCGGGTTGCCCGGGGACGGTGCCGACCTGAGAGCCGAACACGGTGTCGAAGATGAACAGGTAGAGCAAAGGGAGCGCAATGGTGAAGAAAAGGCTCTGCGGGTCGCGCAGCAGGCTCTTGCGGGCGTAACCGGCCTCCCGCAGTGACAGCGCGGCGACATTCACGGCGAGGCCGCCAGCCCGAGGTAGACGTCCTCCAGGGTGGGTCGGGTCACCTGCAGTCCGGCCAGGTCGGTGTGGTGTTGTCGCGCCCAGTCGATCAGCTCACCGACGGCACGGCCGGCATCGGCGGCAGTGAGGACCACGGTGCCGTTCTCGCAACGGGTTTCACCGGCGCTCGGGATGCGCGCATCAAAACCGGCCGGAGCCAGGAACGAGATCTCCACCGGCGCCCGGTCACGGCCACCGATGGTGGCCGGTGTGCCCTCCGCGGCGATACGCCCGCCCACCAGGATGGCGACGTAGTCGGCGAGTTCCTCAGCCTCGTCCATGTAGTGGGTGGTCAGCAGAACGGTCTTGCCGAGGTCGCGCAGGCTCTCGATCATCGACCAGGCGGCCCGGCGGGCGGCCGGGTCGAATCCGGTGGTCGGCTCGTCGAGGAACACCAGATCCGGATCACCGACCAGAGCCAGCGCGACATCGAGACGGCGCTGCTGGCCGCCCGACAGTCGGCCGGCCCGCGCCTTCCGTTTGTCGGACAGCCCCACGAACTCGATCGTCTCCGCCACATCCCGGGCGTGCGGGTAGTACCCGGCGTAGCGGGCGACCAGTTCCGTCACGGTCAACTCCGGCGGAAGCGTCGACGACTGCAGGACGAGGCCGATCCGGGCGCGCCAGGCCAGGGTCGGCTTCGCCGGATCGACACCCAGCACAGAGACGGTCCCCCCGTCCCGCCACCGGTAGCCCTCCAGCATTTCCAGTGTTGTGGTCTTGCCGGCGCCGTTGGGTCCGAGTAGCGCAAAGATCTCACCGGCCCGCACTTCGAGATCGACGCCGGCCACCGCGGCGTGGTCCCCGTAGCGCTTCGTCAGACCCTGGACCTGGATGACTGCCGGCACCTGTTCGGACCCGGTCACCGCCGCCCTTGCCATGGGCCTATGAAACGCCGATCGGAGCGCATCCGGCCAGTGCCAAAAGTCCTGCCCGGACGGGATGGTTTCCGATGCGGTCGGTCAGTCGCAGCTGGGAGCCAATAACCTGATCCCGTGCAAGAGTTCGGCCGCCCATGACAACCGGGGCAGGGCGGTTCGCCCCCAGCCCGTCAGGTGACCTGCACATCGGCAACCTCCGGACCGGTTTGTTGGCCTGGCTCTTCGCCCGCAGCACCGGGCGGGCGTTCCGATTGCGAATGGAAGATCTCGATCGGGTCGCGCCGGGAGCGGCCGCCAGGCAGTTGGCGGACCTTGCGGCACTGGGCCTGGACTGGGACGGCGATGTCATGCTGCAGTCAGGGCGCGGGACCGCCTACTCGGCAGCGATCGCCGCACTGCAGCGGGCCGGCCTGGTGTACGAATGCTTCTGCACGCGCCGGGAGATCCAGGGGGCGACGGCTGCCCCGCACGGGCCGCCCGGCATCTACCCGGGTACCTGCCGGAACCTGACGGCACCGCAGATCACCGCGCGACGGGCGACGGGGCGGCCACCGGCTCTGCGGCTGCGAGCAGGGGTCGACCGGTGG
>JBBROB010000075.1:0-4825 GCA_038229825.1 Mycobacteriales bacterium | reverse complement strand
GTCTCGCCCGGCGCGGTCTGGATGGTGAAGTTCGCCTCCGCTACGTCCGGCCCCTTGCCCGGCGCGCTCTGGCTCAGCATGCCGTCGCGGGCGATCATGAAGGCGTGGTTGCCGTGATGGTGGAACGGATGCACGTCGAGCCCGCCGCCAATGACCCGCATCAGCGCCGTCTCACCGGGGTGGATCTGCGGCATCGTGCTGTATGGCTGCGCCGGCAGCCAGGGCACGTAGCTGTCCTGCAGCGTGTCGGGACCGTTGCGGCCGTTGAAGAACCAGTAGTTGGCGAACCGCTTGGACATGTCCACGACCGAGGACTTCGGCACCAACTTCGACTGCTCGACCGCGGTATGGATCAATGGGTCGATGTCCGTCTCGAGGAACAGGTACTCGTGGTCGTATTTCGTCGCCGGGTCGTTGTAGGCGACCTGGTTCGAGGCGCTGTAGGCCTTCGGCCGCACGACGACGGCGCCTACCAGGCCCATTTCGATCTGCAGGTCCTCGTGCGACCCGCTGTGATACATGAACGTGCCCGGGTGGCTGGCGACGAAACTGTAGGTCACCTGGCCCGTCGCGGCGCCCGCCTCAAGCGTGAGCTGGCCCTGGGCGCTGGGCTTGCCGGTCACCGCCGTCGCCGTCACCCCGGTCTGGCCGGGGAACACGAGCGAGACCGGCTCGTCGAGCGTGTTGGTGAGGGTGACGGTGACGGTGTCGCCCTCGTTCACGATCATCGTCGGCCCGGGATAGTAGAGCTGTGCCGCCGTGGTGGTGCCGAGGCCGTAGCCCCACATGAAGATGGTGTTGCCGTCGGCGGTGCTGATGTAGTCCGACTTGGCGACCAGGCTAAATTTTGTGCCGGTGACGCCATCCACCACGGCGTGCGCCGGGATGGGTGCGGCCAGCACCAGGCACAAGGCGCCAGCGGCCGCCGGGAGCAGGCGTGGGCTAAAAATGTAACGGTCCGACATGGAGATTCCTCCTCGCGAGGCGTTCGGGGAGCCGATCATTTGATCACGATTTCGGTCATCAGGCCGCCGTAGTCGTCGGCGCCGCCGTTGACCAAGTAGTTCAGGTTCGTTGTTGCAAGGAAATAGGTTCCCTTGGCGACGTTCGCGGTATCGAGGATGACGTCGTAGCTCTCGCCGCCGCCGAGCGAGACGGAGTCGGTGAGGTAGGACATCTCGGTGCCCGCCGGGTCGCCGCTGCCGCGGAAGATGCGGGCGCCGCGGCCGACGACGCGCATCGGGATGCCGGGAGTGGCCACCGTGTAGAAGCGCTGCACGTCGAGGCTCGAGATTCGCAGCAGCACCTTCTGGCCCTGGTTGGCGGTGATTGCGGCGCTGACCGGTTGGGAGACGTGCGGGGTGCTATCCACAGGGTTTATGGTCGCGGGCAGCGGGTTCGGGTTCGACGTGTCCGGATACCCCCGCCCGTTGAACATGGCGTAGGCGTCCTTCATGATCGCGAACGGCGGCGGCTGAATGCCCTGGTCGGCCTTGTGGAAGGTCGGGTCGAAACCTTCGATCTGGATCGGGAACTCCACGTCGTAGGCCGTCGAACCATCGCCGTCGTTGTAGGCGTAGCGGTTGCCGGTCTGGGTGGCGTCGCTCCAGGGCACGTGCGTGAAACCGCTGGCGAAGGTGGTCGCAGCCAGCTTGTTCTGCTTCGGCCGCACATAAAGGTTGCCGAGCATGCCCATCTGCATGTGCTCGGCCGCTTCCTGGTGGCAGTGGAACATGTAGGTGCCGGGGTTGAGCGGCTTGTAGTAGAAAGTGAAGCTGTTGCTGATGTTGGTGCCGAAGCTGCCTTCCGGCTCGCCGTCGAATACCGGCATCGCCTGCGGGAAGCCGTGGAAGTGCACGGTGTGCGGGTCGAACAAGTCCGGCCGGTTGGCGAAGCCGACGTTGGTCAGCGTCAGGTATACGTCGTCGCCCTCGTCCACCACGATCGTCGGCGCGGCGAAGTTGGCGTTGAAATGCGCATTGGCTGCGATGTTGAGCGGGGTCGTCGTGACGTCGGTGACGTCGGAAAAGCCGAAGATATAGGTGACGGCGCCGTCGGCCAGCGTGATGAAGCCGTCACCGGCGGCCAGCGCCTTGCACTTGATGTTCGGATACTTGGCCGGATCGACGACCGCGGTGCCCGCCGGGCTGTCGGCGTTGGTGGTCACTGCGCCCGGCGCCTGCGGGCACTGGATCAGGGTTTCGGCCTTCGCGCCCGCGGACAGGGCCGAGAGCGCGACCCCGGCGAACAGCGCGAGCTTTGCGAGAGACATGGTTCGAGCCTCCGGATGAGATGGGGTGGGGTGGACCGGCGCTTGCGCGCCGGTCCGGTCCTGCTGGTTGCGGGCGCTCACGGCGTTGCCTGCGCGGCGCCGATGTCCACGGAGACGCGGGTCGTGCCGTTGATGTCGGTCACGGTCTGCGAGTAGGCGGTCAGCACCGCGTTGGTCCCCTTGCCCACGACAGGCGAGGGAGCGGCGGCCGAGGTTTTCGGGATGTAGCTGTAGAAGCCGCTGGGAGCACCGTTGACGAAGATCTCCTGGGTGAGCGGTGCGAACTTGATGTCGATGAAGTTGCCGCCCTCGTCGAAGGCCGGTTGGATCAAGATGCCCGAGGTCGGCTCGACCTCGTTGATCGTGACCGCCGGGGAGCCGTTGAAGTACGGTGCGTGGAAGAGAGGGTTGCCGCCGACGTTCGAGGTCCCGGTCGGGGGATTGGTGAGCAGGCTGTAGGTCGGCGAGAGCGAACCTGCCGTCCCGACCACGCCCAGGTCCCAGTTCGGGGTGGCCGCGTTCGGTATCAGACCGTAGGCGCCGGGCGTCGTCGACTTCACCTGGAAGTAGAACGACCGGTTGTCGTAGATGATGTCGTTCCGCAGGTCCGGGTTAGAGAACTTAGTGCTGTTGGCCGGAAGCGCAGTCAGCAGCGGCGCCGAGTGGGCCCAGGACACGATGCCCGCCACCTGCGGCACCGACGTGTTGCCGTTTTTGATGGTCGCGCTGAACGCCGCCGCCGCCGTCGCCGTGCTCTCGTTGTTGGCGATGGTGTTGTTGACGATCCCGCTGTTGGCCACGTCCTGCAGCGAGATGCCGCCGCCGGCCAGGCCCGCCTGGTTGTTGGTGATGATGTTGTTGACCACCGTCACCTTGAACCATTTGGTCGGGTCGCCAGGGTTGGTGGCCACGTCCTGGCCGTTCACGCCGTTGAGGTTGATGCCGCCGCCGTTGCCGGAGCCGGCCTGGTTGCCCTGGATGGTGTTGTTCGACACCACCACGCTGCCGGTTCCGGTCCTGAGGCCGTTGGCCCCGATCGAGGTCTCGGACGCGATGCTGATGCCGCCGCCGTTGTCGTTGCGGGACTGGTCGAACACCTGGTTGAAGATGATGGTGTTGTGGTCGATCAGGCCGTCTTTGCTCAGCCCGACATGGCCGATGCCGCCGCCATCCCCGGACATGAAGTTGCCGCAGATGAAGTTGTAGGCGACCTTGTAGTTGTCGGACCCGGTGCAGAGAGCGATGCCGCCGCCGGCAGTGCCCTGGCCACCATTTGTCGTTACCTCGTTGTTGTGAATGTAGGCGTGGTCATTGTTGCCGTTGTCGTAGCCTTCCACCCCGGCCGCGTTGGCGCTGACCAGCAGCGGCACTCCGATCCGGATGCCGCCGCCATAGGCGCCGGCGTTGCCGGTGACGTAGTTGTTCGACACTTCGAGGTTGTGCACGTAGCCGTTGGCAGTGATGGCGCCGCCATTGTCGGCCCCGAAGAAGGTGATGCCGTCAATGCGCGAAGGCTTGGTCAGGAAGTAGTTCTGGTTCTTGCTGGTCGGCGCCTGGCCGAGGATGACAATCCCTGCCCCTTCTTCGGTGTTGAGCGAGCCGGGCTCGGGGATGGAGAAGTTGAGCTCCTGACCTGGCAGCAGGTCGGCCGCAGGCGGGTTGGACGTCAGGATCGCCTCGATCCGCTTGCGCCAGGTCTGCAGCGCGTCGGTGCGGGTTTTGGCCGGGTTGATGCTGACCGAGCCGGCGCCGGCGCCCACGAGCTGGACCGGCTTCGTCATGATCACCATCTCTTGGTAGATGCCCGGCGCGAGCACCACGACGTCACCGGGTGCGGCGGCGGAGATGGCGTCGGTGATCGGGGTCGGCGTATTGTTGGTGATCGGCTGGATCACCGGCGGCGCAAGTTGATGGACGTTTGCGGCGACGACGTTGGCAACCACGGTCACCGAGGTGACGGTGGACTTCTTGTTGTCGCCGCGGGTGATGACCAGTTCGCCGGCGCCGCCCTTCAGGGCCGCGATCTGCTTGTAGAGGACGGCGGAAATGTTGAGCTTGATCGTCCCGTTTGACCACTGGGCGTTGGTCACCGGGATGTTGATCCCGCCGACCGACACCGTGCCGGTGGCAGCGCCGAAGCCGAAGTCGCGCTGGATGGTCGGCGGCGTGCCGGAGCCCTGGCCCTGCCATTGCGGGTTCGGAACCGGGTCGTTGCCCTCGGAGACGATGGTCAGCACCGTGGTCTGGTTCGGACCCTTATCGGTCGGGATGACCGGGCCCATGATGCTGTTGGTGGTGTTGACCGCCGAATGCACTTTCGGCGTGCCGTCCGGCAGGTCGCAGTCGAGCTGGACGATGCCTGTGTGGGCGGGATCCACCTTTCCGACAAAGGCCGAGACGGGAACGATCGGAGTATCGAGGTAGGTGGTCGTGCCCTGCAGGTAGGCCAGGGTGTAGCAGAACTGGCTGTACTGCTTGAGGTAGTGGGGATCGATCATGGTCTGGCCCGGCTTTTTCGGGTCGGGGATCGGTCCCGGGTCGTTCATGCAAAGC
>JBBROB010000074.1:0-4916 GCA_038229825.1 Mycobacteriales bacterium | reverse complement strand
GCCACCACCAACTGGACCGTCACCTGGACCGCATCCGACGGCACCGGCGCCACCCTGCCCCAACCACTGACCCCCACCACCACCCAACAAGTCGCCATCGGCGAATGGCGCAGCAGCCTCGTCGCCAACCCCGGCGGATAGACCAGACCAACCCCAAACAGGTCGGCACCGGCATCGACGGCGACGAGCCGCCGGAGCTGGTACCCCCTGGCCTGCTCGAATACATGGACGACCCCCGCCACACTGTTTCCGAACCTGGGCTGAGAACGACTTCGCGAACGACGCCAGCCCAGAACACACGGGCCGTGCATTTGACAGCCCAGGGCGTCGAAAGTGGTTCCCTGGTGGTGGTCTGGTCGTCTGGGTTACCGAGCCGGTCATGCATGCTGGGCTGGGCACGGTGACGCTCCCCCACCGCCTACTGTCACTGTTCAGGTGTGTTCCGCGGTGTCGAGCAATTCACGGCGCAGGAAGGCAAGCTCGGCAGCGAGCACAACTGGGTACTGGTCGAGGAAGGGCGCGTAGTGTCCGCCCGGGAACCGCACGACCTCACCCCGGCGCGCGCTCCTGGCAGCGATGATGGACGGCTCGGCCAACGCCGATCGGTCGTCGTCGCAGACCACCACCAACAGTGGACACTGCACCTTTGCCGCAGCCTGTCCTGGACGGTACCGGCCGACCGGCAGCACCGACCGGGCCGCAACGGCCTGCAGCCAATCTGGGTACCGACCGTCAGGGTTGAGAACCTCGCCCCCGCCGATTGCATCAGGTGTGGTCAGCAGGGCGACCGTCCCCGGAGGGCCGTCCAGCGGTACCAGGAGCGGCCGAAGGCCGAGAAGGCCACCGACGGTGTCCAGCACGCCGCGAAACACCATTCGCATCATCGCTGCCGGCTTCTGATAGCGCATCGCGTTCCAGCTGGCGGCCCGTCCGTCGGCGTTCGGCGTCTGCGCGATCGCAGCGGCCAGCTGCGGATTCTCGGCCGCCACCCGGAAGATGTGGCCGCCCGACAGCGAGAAACCCCAAGCAGAAACCCGGGCGGGATCGACACCCGGTAGCGTCGCGGCGAACTGCAACGCAGCGTTCCAGTCAGCCAACTGGTCCTTGATGCGCTGCACCTGTCGCGGCCTACCGTCGCTCTCGCCGATGCCGCGGTAGTCGAAGGCCAGCACCGAGAACCCGGCCTGGTGGAACGGTGCTGCGAACCGATCTGTGCCCGGCTCTTTGGTGACCGCGAATCCACCGGCCATGACCACGCATGCCCTGTTCGTGCCCGGATAATGCCAGGCGGCGCAAAGGGTGCCACCGCTGAGGAAGTAGACCTTCACCCGATGGGCGGATCTCATTGCGTCCTTCACGCCGTGTTCGCTCACCGGACAAGTGAACCACTTGGTTCACTAAACGTCCAGCACTTTGCCGACTCAGGCGACGACCGCCTGTTCGCGCTCGAGCGCCCTGACCAGCGCGCGGAATCCCGCATCGATGCCGACCCCGTCCTCGCTGGTCCGCCATTCGACGAGAAATCCACGCAGGGCGGCCAGTATCAACTGGGCCACCTCGAGTTTGCGCTGCCCTGACCAGGTGTCCGGGCACAGCGACAGCAGGGTCGGCAGGTACTGCCGAGAAGCTGTACGCGCCAAACGGGCGTAGTTCTCGCGGTCATACATCGCCAGGCCGATGGCCTGGTCGAGCACCCATGACTCGGGCCCGGTCAACACCGGCCAAAGCGCGCTGACCCGATCCGCCAGCGAGCGGTCTGCGGGACCATCCAGAGCCGCAGTCAAACCACGATCGATCCGACGTGCCCTCAGCTCGAGAACAGCGCAGGTGAGCAGATCTTCGACGCCATCGAAGTGGTACAGCAGCACCTTGTGGGTCGTCTCGGCGGCTCGCGCCGCCCGGCGCAGTGAGAAGTCGACGAGGCCGTGTACCGCCAGGTCGTCCGTCACCCGTTCCAGAAGCTCCCGCCGCCGTAGCTCGCCGCGCGGAGAACCCGTCGAGCGCCGGTAGGTCGTCGATGTCATCGCCCCAGCATTCCCGATCGGACCTGCCTTCCGCTGGCGGGTATGCCGGAGATCTCCGCCGGGTGGCAGGGCCATCATCTCCAGCCAAGACTGTCGCGGCCCAATCGTCAGTTCACGTCGCAGCCCCCAGTTCGGCGAGGTCCTCGATTCGGCGTCATCACCTTTCGCCGGATACCGAAGGGGCCTCGGATACCCGCGACTCGGTCCGCGGGCACGGACCTAGCGAGCTGTGCTCGAGTGATCGCCCCTGCCACCTCCGCCTGCACCACCACCCGCGTCGACGTTTCCTCGCGCTGACGCAAGAACCGCCCGACCAGAGGTCAGGCGGTTCGCGGTGACGGCCCCTGCCAGTGCGCCTCTCGGCACGTGGTCGCTCTGGGCGACTCAAGGGGTGGTACCCGGGGCATGTCCAGAGAACCGTCATCCAGTTGAACACCACTACCCGGCAGATTGTTCCATCCGACCCGAATCCGGGTGATCGCCGATCGACGGATCACCGGAGACGCTTCCCTGGCGCCGAAGCGATCCGGCTCGCGGCCCGGTGGAACTCTCGCCCCGGCGCGGCCAATGCCTGCATCCTGGCCACCGCCAGTTCGATGATGGCCTGGCTGGCCTTCGACACGGGCACGTCTCGACGAGTGACCACCGCGAACTCATCGAAGATTTTGGGGCGCAACGATACCCACTGCAGATTGTCAGACAACCGACCGCCCATCCGCCGTAGCAGGCCGCGGGCGGTAATGGCGTCAGCCCGGCCGGTGGCCGCCACCTCCAACGCCGTCTCTACATCCTCGACGTCGATCAATGGGGTGAGCGTCCCGCCGACGGACTGCACGGCCATCGCCAACTGACGACGGGTCGAATCGTCATTCCCCCAACTCGCCTCCGACAGCACGAGGGGCGCGGCGGCCAGTACGGAGGCGGTCACCGGCCGCGCCAGACGGTCGGGCACGGCGCTGACGTAGACCACCTCGTCGCGCATGATCGGCGTGACCTGCAGTCGCGCGTCGGAGATCGGTAGCGCGATGATCGCCGCCTCCAGTTGTCCTTTGCGCAGCTGGTCCTGCGTGTCCTGGGAGTTCTGCCCGACCAGTTCGATGCGGACGCCGGGGTGACGATCCAGGACGTCGGACACCAGATCGCTGTCCAGGTAGAGCCGGGAGGTGCCGAAGACGCCGAACCGGATCGTTCCGGATACCACCTCCCGCACGGACGCGACCGCCCCGACCGCCGCCTCGGCTGCGTTGAGCGTTTGCTGGGCGTGGATCCGCAGCACCTGCGCTGCCTCGGTCGGCAGCAGCCCTCTGCCGATCCGACCGAACAGCACTGTGCCAAGACCCTGCTCCAGCAACCGAACCTGCTCGGAGACCGAAGGTTGCGCGAGCCCCAGAGTGCCGGCTGCGGCGGTGAAGGACCCGCCGTCGAAGACGGCAACGAAGCATCGAAGCTGATGCAGCGTAAACATCGGAATCTCCTATAGATGAAGAAGGAAAATAAAGGCTATCCCAATGATCCGGCGCGGCCTAGGTTTGCAGCATGACCAATCCGACCAGCACGGCCGTCGACCTCCGGCCCGCTCCGCAACTCACGTTGCCGCGGGCGGGCGTGCTGCTGTGTGTCGTGTCCGGCATCAGCTTTGGGCTGGCCCCGTTGTTCGCCAAGCAGGCCTACGCGGCGGGCTGGTCGGTGCCTTCACTGCTGACCAGCCGGTTCGCCATTGCTGCGCTTGTCTTTTGGCTTCTGGTGGCCATGCGGCGGCCGTCAAGGCCGTCCGGTCGCGCGGTGGTGATCTGTCTGGGCCTGGGCGCGATCGGATATGCGCTGCAGTCCGGTCTGTACTTCGGGGCGCTCACGAAGATCGGCGCCGCGGTCGTCGGCCAGTTGCTCTACATCTACCCGGCACTGGTGTTTCTGCTCGCGCTGGCCCGTCGTCGTGAGACATTCACCGTCCGAAAGCTTCTCGCGCTCGCCTGCACCAGCCTTGGATTGGTGTTGCTGTTGCAGGGTGGCGGGGGTGCGGGCGGTTGGGTGCTGACCGGAGTCCTGATGGCGCTCGGGTCGGCAGTCACCTACGCCATTTACATCACCGTTGCCTCCACCCTGCCGAACGACCTCGACCCGGTGTTGAGCGCTGCGATGATCTGCACGGGTGCCGGACTGAGCCTGGCCACCTTTGCCACAGCAACCGGGACCTTGCACTCGCCCGCGCATCCGGTGGGTTGGGTGTGGTTGCTGATGTTCGCCGTCATATCCACGGTGGTGGCGATCCTGACGTTCCTGGTTGGCCTCCGCCTGGTCGGGCCATCAGCTGCCGCGATCCTGTCCTGCGTCGAACCCGTCCTCACCGCGGCGTCCTCTGCCGTGGTCTACCACGAGCACTTGTCGCTATGGCAGGTCGCTGGTGGCGCAGCCGTTCTCAGTTCGGTCGTGCTGCTCCAGGTCCGCCGGCGCTCGACGCGCGCAGCTCTCGCTGGTCCCTGATCCGCCATCGGTTCTCACAATCACCATGGTGCGGTAGGCAAGACGGGGCCACTTGCCGTGAGCGGAGCCGGGTCGTACGCCTGGGTGCATCCAAACGCCACTGGCGTTTCCTGCATCTCGTTGCTGCACCTCGGTCGGCCCGCGGTTACCCGTCCAGGTCTTAGCGGCGGACTGCGGGCCGCGGCGGCGGATGGGTTCAATTGTGGATAGAGGTGTTGCTCGCACCCCATGACTCAGTAAAGTCTGCCGATACCGTAAGGGAGGTGGGATGTGGTCTGGCGTTCGCGGATGCTGCGACTGGGAGCCAGTGCGGTCACCATCGCCGCTCTTGTCGCCGGCTGCACCTCGACCCCGACCGGGCAGGGCACCACCACCTCGGACCTGACACCCGGTGGCACAGCTGTTGCAGTG
>JBBROB010000073.1:0-5341 GCA_038229825.1 Mycobacteriales bacterium | reverse complement strand
GTCACGAATGGAGCGCAAACGGTCTTGGCTTGACACTGTTGGTCTGTTGTTGGGCGGGGGTTGGTCGTGTGATTCTGCGTCCAGGGGGATCCGGAGTTGGATTTGGACGTTCCAGCCGGTGACGCGCACTTCCTCGACGAGCAGTCGGAGAAGTTTCTGCTTCTGCTCGGGGTCGAGGTGGTCGATGACGGCGGTGATTCGTCCTGCGAAACCTCGGACGCGACTGCGGATCTTGTTGTCACGGCTGAGTTCTCGTCGTTGGTTGGTGAGGCTGTCACGGCGGCCGGTGAGCTCGGCGCTGCGGTGTTGGACATCGGTAGCGCGGCGTTGCACTTCCGGGAGTGCCAGGAGCCCTGCCTGGTAGAGGTCGGCGAGGCGACGACGTTCGTCGTCGGCGGCGGTGATCTTGCGATCCAGACGCGCCAGTTCGGCGGCGAGGAGTTCGTCGTCGGGTGTCGGAGTGCGGGCGGCGACGGCCTGTTCGCCGGCGAGCAGGGTGTCCGGGTGCAGCAATGCGGCGCGGACCCGGTCGAAGACGTAGCTGTCCAGCGCCTCGGCGCGGATGTTGCGTTCGGGGCAGCGCCGGTCGGCGCCGCCCGCGCGGATCGGGTCGTGGTTGCGGCAGTAGTAGTAGCGGTGCCAACTGCCGTTCCGGCCGCGCATCTTGTGCGCGTTCGTCCCGACTCCGCAAACTCCGCATCGGACAATGCCTTTGAGCATCCACTGGCCGGGTTCGGCCCGCCGCGGGCTCCATTTGGTGTTGTCGATCATGGTCTTGCTCGCCGCGGCGAACGTCTGCTCGTCGATGATCGGCGGCACCGGGATGGCGACCCAGTCTTCGGCCGGTCGGACGATTTGGCGGTGACCTTTCTTCGCGTCCGGGGCGGGAATCGTCTCGGTGCGGTTGAAGTAGAGCCGTCCGATGTAGGCCTCATTGCGGAGCAGCCGACTGATGGTCGAGGTGCCCCAAATCGCCCGCCTCCCTGATGGTGTGGACACCTGGTCGGCGGCCAGGCGCCGGGCGATCTCCCGGGTGGAGCAGCCACCGGCGACGGTGTCACTGAAGATCCGGCGGACAACGGCGGCCTCCGGTTCGAAGATCTCCAACCTGGCAGGGCCGGAGCTGTCGCGGGGCAGCCGGCGGTAGCCGTAGGGCACCCGCCAGGCGAGGACTTCCCCGGCTCGGGAACGGAACAGCTTGCCGCGGCGGTAGCGTTCGGCGATTTTGGCCCGCTCGTACTCGGCGATGACGCCCTGCACCTGGGTGAGTAATTTGGCTTGCGGGTCGTCGTCGATCGTGGGTGCGTCGGCGAATACGACCTGCACGCGGTGCCTGGCCAGTTCGTCGAGCACGATGACCTGGTAGGCGTAGACGCGTGCCAATCGGTCGGGTGACAGGCACCAGATCCGTTCGATCACACCGGCTTCGGCCGCGTCCCGCAGGCTGTCCAGGCCTGGACGGTCCAGCCGGGCCCCGGAGTACCCGTCGTCGCAGAATTCCGCGACCAACTCATCACCCGCTGCGGCGAGCCGCTCCCGCAGCACCGCCAGCTGGGACCCAATGGTGCCCCGTTGCTGCTGGCTTTCGGTCGAGACACGCACGTAGATAGCGGCTTTCATCTCACCAGTTCCTCCATCATGTCTGCGGTGGCCCGGCCGGAGTCAAAGTCGAGCAGGAAAGCAAACCCAGCGGCCAAAGCGTCCATCCGCGGGTCGTCATGCGGGCTCCACTTGGGTCGTGCAGCGCCCACCACCGGACCGGTGAACACCGGCTCGGACTCCGGCCAGGCGATCAGCCCGGCCAGCCCGCGACGGGCGAACCGTGCCGCGGACAACGACGACGGCGGTGCCAGCCCGGGGACTCCAGCGGCCGCCCGCAATGCCTCGTAGTCGGCCTGCGCGGCCTCCCCGCACGGCCAGAACGCGCGTCCGAGCCCGCGGCCGGTCATTGGTACCGCCGGATCCGTTCCACGGTCCGTCGATGCAGCCGGACGCCGAATCTGTCTTCGACCTGTCGCGACAGCTCCGCACCCGCCACCCCGGCCGGGGCCTGCCCCAGGAAGGCCAGGATCTCTGGAGTGATCTTCACCGGGCCGCGGCGTCCTGGCCGCTCGTCGAGCAACCCGGTCATCCCCGCCCGCTCGAAGGCCGAGCTGACAAGATAGAACGCCGCCCGCGAGTACCCGTGCGCCCCAGCTGCTTCGGTCGCGCTGACGCCATCCATCGCATGCGCCCGCAGCATCTCGTACTTCACCTGAACCTTGTCCACAGGCAGGAAAAATCCGCTCGACCCAGTGAACAACGTCGACGTCACCGCCTCCGGCGACGGGTGCAGCAACCCCGCCTCCGTCAATGCCCGGACCCGCTCCGCTTCGCTCACCGGCACCACCTCCCACCAGGAAGGTTACGAGCAGCAACAGAAAGCGTCCAGCATTGAAGGCCGCGAGTCGCACGTAAATGTGAGAAATACTCGGCAATGGGTTCCCAGACCCGCTCCGCAGCAACCTACCTGCTTGACTCAGCGGCCGATAACCCTGGACGGAGCGGCCGTAATCACTAGACATCTTGAGGTCGATCGATCGGGGGACGCTGAAGGGCGCGACGGTGCTCAACTCGAGAGTAGAGACCCGCAACCGGCCCCGCCTCGGCCAGCACAACCGTCAACCGCAGCTTTGCGTTCCGCTGGTGACCACGACGGTGGCGTGGTGCAGGAGCCGGTCCAGGATGCTGACGGCGGTGGTGTGTTCGGGCAGGAAGTGACCCCATTGCTCGAACGGCCAGTGCGAGGCGATCGCCAGCGACCGCCGTTCGTAGGCGGCGGCGACGAGCCGGAACAGCAGTTGGGTGCCGGTGTCATCCAGCGGCGCGAAGCCAACTTCATCCAGGATGAGCAGGTCGTTGCGGATGAGGGTGTCGATGATTTTGCCGACGGAGTTGTCGGCCAGTCCGCGGTAGAGCTGCTCGACGAGGTCGGCGGCGGTGCAGTATTTGACCTTCAGGCCGGCGGTGATTGCGGCGTGGCCGATGGCGATGAGGGTGTGGGATTTGCCGGTGCCCGGCGGGCCGATCAGGGCGAGGTTGGCTTTGGCGGTGATCCATTCCAGGTTGGCCAGGTAGCTGAACGTGGATTGGGGTATGGAAGATGCTGCGACGTCGAAGGTGTCGATCGTCTTGGTGACGGGGAACCCGGCGGCTTTGAGCCGGTTCGCGGTGTTGGAGGCGTCCCGGGCGGCCAGTTCCGCTTCGATGAGGGTGCGGAGCACCTCCTCCGGGGTCCAGCGTTGCGTCTTGGCGGTGATCAGGATGTCTGCGGCGATGACGCGGATGGTGGACAGTTTCAGCCGGCGCAGCCCGGCGGTCAGGTCCGCCGGCAGCGTCGGCGACGCCGGCGGGATTGCAGTATCTGTGCTGGTCATGGGGTGACTCCTGTGGTGGTGTCGAGGATGTCGCAGGGTGTGGTGCCGGTGAGGGCGGTGAAGCTGTAGTCGGCCAGCGACCGGGTCGCCGCGACCGGGAGGTCCAGGACCAAAGCTCCGCCGGCCGGGACGGGGGTCGGCGCGGCGGTCCCGGCGGCCAGGATCGACCGGACGTCGGCGGCTTTGAACCGTTGGAACGCGACTGCCCGACCGAGCGCGGCGATCAACGCGGCGGGGCCGTGGGCGGCGCCGAGCGCCAGCAGCACCTCCAACTCGGCGGACAGTCGGGTGTTGCCGGCGGCGGCGGCGCCGACGATGAACGCCTCAGCGGCCGGGCCGAGCGCGCAGAACCGCTGCTCGGTGCCGGTTTTCGGTCTGGGTGCGCGGGAGGGTGCCGGGCGGGGTCCGTCGTAGTGGACGTCCAGGACCGACACCTCACCCGGGGCGACCAAGCTGTGTTCGGCCAATACTTCCCCGCTGGTCGGGTCGGAGATGAGCAGTTGCCCGCCGGCCTGCACCAGCCGGACCGACTGGCCGATCGCGGTGGTCGGCACCGAGTAGCGGGCGGAGGCGAACCGGACACAGGAGAGCCGGTCGACCTTCCGCAGCACCGGCGCCGGGCCGATGTCCAGCCGCAGGGATGGTAACGGCCGCAACACCTCCCGCTCCACCAGCAGCCGGTCGGCCGGAACGGCGGAGATCTCCGAATGGACCCGGCCGTTCACTTCCGAGCACCACAGTTTCGCTGCGGCATTGGCCGCCTGGACGCTGACCGGCCGGCCGCCGGCCTCCGTCAGCAGCGGGACCACCAGATCCCGTTGGGCGTAGCCGACGAGGTTCTCCACGATCCCCTTCGACTGCGGGTCCTGGGCGTGACAAAAATCCGGCGTGAACCCGTAGTGCGCGGCCAGGCGGATGTAGTCCGGCGTCGGCACCACTACGTTCGCGACCACGCCGCCCTTCAAACAGGCCATCCGATCAGTCAGCAGTTTCCCGGGGACCCCACCGACGTCGTGCAGCGCCTGCGCGAGGAAACCCAAAGTGGTGGAGGCTTTCTCATTCGTGGAGAACGCGACGAACCGCCACCGTGACCACGCCAACACCGCGCAGAACAGATGCAGACCACCTCCGACATCAGCCCAGTCGAACACCAAAAACCCGCCCGGTTCCCACACCGCCGGGCGGCGACCACGGTGATGATCACGCCGCCACAACCGTTTCTGCTCGGCGACCAGCCGGCGGAAGTTCCGCGCCGAACCCGTGTAGCCGGCGGCCTGGGCGACCGGCAGCAGCCGCTTCGCCGAGATCCGCCCGAAGCTCGAGGCCACCCGGGCGGCGACGACCTCGGTCACCTCGGTGTAGTTGTGCGCCCGGTCGGCCGGGCGCGCCCGGCCCAGCTCGCCGGCATCGGCGCGTTCGATCGTCCGTCGGACCGTCTTGTGGGTAGTGCCGCAGATTTCGGCGGCGCCACGGTAGGTACCCACCTCGCGGTAGGCGGAAATGATGTCCATCTGTTCCCTCGCTGACAACATAGAGCTCCCTGGGCGGTGCGGTGACTGGCTGACACCGCCACCGTCACCGCCCAGGGCCTCACGGATTGGCTCGACACGACGAGCAAGGGATGGGGACTTTCAGATGGCCACCACCGGGGGACCTCAACTGGCCACCACCGGATACTTTTCCATGGCCACGGACACGGGTGCCACGCTAAATGGGACGGTGTCACCAGTCGAGTTCAACCCCGAATGCACCGTGCCGCCGCGTAATGTTATGAACTGTCGGTTGCTAGTGCTCCGTCTGTGATTTGATCTGGTTGAGGGTGGCGCGTCCCCGGCGGACTTTGGTGATGATGTCCTCGGCGGTAGCTTTCCAGATGAATGGTTTTGGATCTTGGTTCCAGTGCTCGGCCCAGGTGGTGATCGCGG
>JBBROB010000072.1:0-5603 GCA_038229825.1 Mycobacteriales bacterium | reverse complement strand
TTGGGCCAGCACCCACTGGATGTGGTCGCCATTGCGGACCAGCGACGTCACGGTCGGTTGGCCGCCCGCGGCGGTGCGGAACCAGGCCTGCCCGACCGGGTTGACGGTCAGTTTTGGTTGGCTCGAGGCGAGGACGGTGCCGGTCAGGTCGGCGACTTCCAGCACCGAGAACTCGCTGTAGGTCTTGTTCAGCTCGACCAGGTTCGCGGCTGCCGCGGGGCTGGCGGGTTCACCGGTGATGACACCGGCCAGCACGGCGAGACCTGCCTGGCGTTCGCCGAGCCAATCCTCCAACCGCAGGGCCACCGACCTGGCCAACCCGACGCCCCTGGTTTCCCCCGCCGTGGTCAGACTCGAGGACGCCTGGGTGGTCAACAACACGGCCAACACGATCATCAATGGCAGCGACACAACCAGCATCGCCACGACCAAACGGTAGCGGTACCGCAGCTTGCGCCGGGTGGACGGCGCGTTCATGTGTGACGCGGGCTGGCAGGCACCGATCCCCCTTCGACGACAGCGGAAGCCCCGTGGACCGGCGGCGCCTGTCAGGGGCGATAGCCGACAGCGGCCAGTCTACGCTCGGTGCGCATCCAATTACACGAAGTGACCTAGCAAGCGGACGCGCCGGGCACGCTCGGTCATGGGAACTCCTAACAAACGGGGCATCGAGCCGACCCAGGCGTCGTCCAGGCCCGGTGCGATCCGGGTTTCTTCCATGCGGTCCGTCCGCACCCACCGGTCCCGTATTGGGGTTCCATGCGGCCCGGCCGACCAGGCCGCTGAGGACCGGTCAAGGATCGGTGACCGGTGACTGATCGACGGGGCACGTTGGATCGCCTTGGCATCATCGTCACCTCCAAACCAGAACTGAGAACTTGAAATCCTGGGCCACGGACCTTTCTCGCGCGTTTGGATACGGCGCGTGCATGAATTCCGGCTTCATTCGACGGCCGTGAGTGCGCCGTTGGCACTGCCGACCAGCAAGGTGCCGTCTGCGGTCAGCGCCGGGTAGGAATTCACCGGAGCCCCCAGATCCAGTTCGAACAACTGACTGCCGTCGGCGGCGAACCCGTGCAGGTGGCCGTCGTGGCCGGCGACGTAAAGGTGATAGTCCCGGTCGATCAGCGGAGCACTCCAGATCTCCGCTCCGACCTGGTAGCTGGCTTCCGTGGACCCGGTGGCAGTGTCATAGACGAAAACGTTGCCACGATGGTCGCCGATGTAGGCCAGCCCAGTCGCGGTCACCGCGGGAGATGCGTAGGTAATTGCGCGATCGGTGTGCCAAGCCGGCGTCCCATCGGCGTGGTAGGCCCACTCCTTGCTGCCGTTGGTGCCCAGCAGAGCTGTGCCGTTCGGTGCCAGACCTGCCGACACCTCGGAGATGCCGTCCCCGGGATCCACCTTCCAGACCACAGTGCCGCTCGCACCGTGGTCATCGATCGCGACCAGCGCAGAGTCTGCCGTCGTGTACAGCCTGCCGCCGCCGGCGGTCACCACCGAACCGTAGGAAATCCCGCCGGCACGAATGCTCCAGGCCACGGCACGGTCGGTGGCGGTGATATCGACTGCCGTGACTGCGCCGGAGGAATCACCGACGTACACCCGGTGTCCGTCCACGCTGGTCGGGGAAGTGGCATTGCCGGTCAACGGCAGGCTCCAGAGCAGGCGACCGGTAGGTGACAACGCGAGCAGGTGATCGCCGATCGGCCAGAGGATGTTTCCGTCCGGAAGGGCCAGCGGAGACGTCGACAGGTCACCGAATTCGGCGTGATGGGCGTCATAAGCCCACTTGTCGTGGCCCGTCTTCGGATCGAGCGCATGCAGGACTCCTCCGTTGGACGACACATAGATCGTCCCGTCGGCGGCCACGATCGGCCCAGGCGTCACTCCGCCTTCCAGCTGTCGCCTCCACTTCACAGTTCCGTGGACCGGACCTGGGAAAGTTGACGCACCGCTGTGCCGTGAATCGTGCAGAGCTGTCGGCCAGGGCGCCCAGGTGGCCGCGGCCGGGACGCTGCTCGGAGCCACAAAATCGGCGGCGGCCGTTACCCGAATCTCAGACGCCTGCCCACAAGCAACTGTCAAAAGCACAGCGACCAGGACAAGAGACAGTCGTTGATTCATTGCAGCAACGCTAACGTCAGGCCGGGTCGGGTCCGCGGTGAAACTAATTGCGAAACCGAGAACGAAGTCTTGCCAATTTCTTACCCACCATCGCCCCGCCACGTCGTGGATTGCCATTGGCCCCCAGTCAATGGGGCCGTGAGGCGTCTGGTCGATCCTCGAGTTACGTGATGCGGTCTTGCCCAGCAGAGCGTCGCACACCAAGTAGTCCGAACCGCGAACGCCCTGCGATGGCGATCAGCGCCAACGACGGGATCCTCTGGAAATGATCTTCATTCCCGATGGTGGATGGGCTTCTGACACCGTTGGGACCCGATCGTGACGAGCCGGTACAGGTATAGGAGATCGGTCTGCGTTTGACGCTTACGCGCTTGCTGGGGGCTGGATGCTAACGCCCGGCTGCCGGGCGCCGCCCAGGTCAGCGCGCTCCTCTGACCGTGCCTCGACAGGGCTTCCGTCTCCTTCCTGCTGGCGTCGGCCGGCCTGTCCACGTCGGCTACGTCGACGTTCGTCGGTCGTCTGGGCGGGAACTGGGGAGGGTGGGTCTGTGGAGTGCAAGATTCTGGCTTATGGATCTGATGCCGCTGGTGTTGCAGGTCGGTGATCGGGTGACCGGTTGGGGTCAGATCCGCACCGACGACGAGAGTGACTGGCTGCTGCCGGCGCACGCCGTGCCATTGATGTTCCGCGCAGGTCCGGGGCCTCGCCCCTTCATGCCGTTCGGTTGAGGCACCACGATCCGTCGGCGGTGGCCACCGACTTCGGAGATGACGGATCGATCCCGGGCTGGTCCCGGGTCACCGGCATCTGGCTGGGCGGTGCGATCGACGTGCTGACGCACACCAGTGACCCGCCGGCGTATGCGCGACGAACGCTTGGGCCGCGCTGGACTACCCCGCCAGGCCCAAAGCCCATCCGCGGCTGGCCGCGGGGTTCAGCAGATAACCTGCACAACTCGGACACTCAGGCTCTGCGGGACACTGACAATTGCGTCAGCGCCATCGTGTACCGGCCGACTGCGAACTGTGCGGTCATGGTGGTCGCTGCGACCGACGTCGACGAGGCGGAATCGGTGTGGCGGCCGGTGCTGGGCCAGCGGTTGCGGATCGTACAAAGCCGATGGTCCAAAGGTCAGCTGGCCGCAGTGACAGACGAGCTTGTTGCGCACTGGGCCGATTGGACCATCGGGGCCGTGACAGGTCTGGTCGATGAGGACTCGCAAAGCCAGGTCGAGGCGACGGTGCTGCGCGTTGTACCGGCAATGGCGGCGTGGGCCACCGCAGTCCCGCAGGGCCTCTTGCAGATCAACCCAACACTACGGCCGACGAAGAGCGCACCGGCAATCCTTAGGACCGACCCGCGACCACAACCGGTCCGGCCGGACCGATTGACGTTCCCGAATCGGGACCGTCACCCGGCAGCACCGCGGTCAACCAACCATGTCCTCTACGGAGTCTCGTTGGAAGGCGGGTCGGCGGCTCAGTTGCCGTCGACGAGCAGCCCATCGAGTGTGCGCTCCCCTGGTGGCCATCCGGGTACCGGAAGTCGGCGTGCGTTCGCGGCAATGACCCATTCGTCGTCGCCGACGTGCCGGGTGATAAACGAGTGCATCGGCACGCCCACCTACCGAATGGACGCCGACTTGATCCTCTGAAGCGACGGCGATGAGCTCCATATCGACGCTGACCGCCTCGGTCACGGTGCTGAGACACGGCTCGCCGTCGATGTCGCTGTATACGTGGCGGAAGTGTCCCAACAGCCACGCGTACATGGGTGCGAACAACGTGTGCAGACCGTCAACCGCAGACAGAGCCTCGGCGATCGCGTCGCGGCCGGGGTCGTCGATGTTCGCGTGGCCCGATCCCAGCAGCCAGCTCTGCGCCACGGCCAGGCGCAACGGGCCATCAAGCATCCCCAGATCAGCTCGACAGCCGGCTCATCGACGACTAGTTCGGTGAGCCAGGTGAACACCAGTGCGGTCCCGCCACCAATCTGAAACTGAGCGGCAGATGCCCGGTCCTCACCGAGGACCGCGCGCGCCGACCGGATTCCCGGACCAAGTCCCCAAGCACGCCAGGTGCCGTCGTCGAGACGCACGAGCGTCAGTATCACGGCGCTGGTAGCAAAGGGAGCGAATACCTGCGAGGTCCCGGCGACTTCGGGCACGAACCGCATGAACGCCATGACACCCGGCGCATCGACGGCATCGATGACCTTTGAGGCCAGCGACTTGTCTGCGAGCAGGTCGATGGCCCATCTGTAGTCCCCCCAGGCGTCGGGGGCGTATGTATGGGTGCGGGCCAGCTCGAGATCCGCAAGCAGCCCAAGCCAGAACGCAAGCCCGACCTGCGCCGGGTTGGTGAAATCGCCGGGCTCGCCGAACTGTGCGAATACGTCGCCGTCATCGGCACTTACCAGCGCTGGCGTCGGTGAGATCGGCCCACAATGTTCGGTGGCCGCGTCCGCTGCTTGGTTCGCAAAGATTGGCACCACGCCGGTGATCGAAGCAAGAAAGTCCCGTGTGGTCAGCGGCGGCCGCCGGAGCCGAGCAGTTGCGATATCGAGCGCGCCAGCACTTGCTCGGTGTCCTCGACCAGCAGCCGGGTCAGGAAGATGTCGGGGTGGACAACGACGATGCCGTGCCCGGCAGCGGATTCCTCTGGAAAGTCTTTGAGATTGAACGTCACCAGCGTGCCCGCGCCGCCCGCGACGGCGGCGGCCAGAACGTGCCGGTCTTTCATGTCGCAGGTCACCTCATTGATGAGGTAGGCGAGCAGTCGTCGCCTCGGTCCGGCTCGCGAGGCTAGGTCCTTACCGTCCTATCGGTGCGTGCCGTGCGTCAAGACGGCGAGCATAGTGTGGTCGGCTGGGTTGAGCTCCGAGCTAGTGAACGTCGGACAGTCCCGTCGGACGGTGCCGGCGCGGGGTCAGTGGGGTGTCGGGCGTGCCTGGCGGAGCGATGACGACGCGGTCGTTCCTTCGGCGCAAAATTGGCGCAGGACCCGACTGGACACGCCGCGCTCTGGTGGCACGAAAGTTGAAGCTGCCCTGATGAGCCGGCTCGAAGTCGAAGTCGAAGTCGACGACATCGCCCGCCTCAAACGCCCGATAGCCCTGCGCTTCGATGTGCGAAAAGTGGACCCAGACGTCTTGGCCATCCTTCAGGTCGTCGCAGCTGATCGCGCCCCAGCCCCTCTCAGACTTGAAAAACTTGACCACTCCGCGCGCCACCGCCCCAGTATCGCCCTAGCCGCCGGAGGACGATCGGTGACCGGGCACCGATCCTGGCGGTGAATGTTGTGACGGGTTTGTCATCTGTCCAGGTGCGGCTGGTGGCGGAATGCAGACCGGGTTTTCAGTCTGAACCAGCGATCTCGTATGCCGCGCTTGCGGTTCCCGAACCACGTCGGCCAGCCCACCATCCAGCCAGGGACCATGCGACGACGTCGGAACCGTTGGTCGTAGATCACCCCGGT
>JBBROB010000071.1:0-5905 GCA_038229825.1 Mycobacteriales bacterium | reverse complement strand
TCGCGATGTTCGGGTCAACCGGGGTCAGATCCTTGTCGGTGGTGCCGTCCTTGACCTGCAGTTCGGGGACCAGGCCCCAGCCAAGGCCCAGCCGGACGGCTTGGACGAATTCGGTGGAGCTGGGAACCTGATGTGTGGGCGGGTGGAGATCTCGCTTGGTGCGCAGGCGGATGAATCGGCGATGTAGGGCGTCGGTGCGGTCGAAGGTGACCACCGGCGCCGCGGCCAGGGTCGCCGGCGTCACGCCGTCGCCGAACCATCTGATGATGAAGGAGGGCGAGGCGACAGGCAGGTAGCGCATGTCGCCCAGAGGTTCGACCGAGCACCCCGCGATCGCGGCGTCGCGGCCGGTGACCGCTGCCATGACAGTGCCCTGCCTGAGCAGCTCGACGGTGGCATCCTCGCCGTGGCAGTGGATTTCGAAGAGAACCGCTGGTGTGACGGTGGCCAGCGCGGGGAGGAGCCAGGTGGCAAGACTGTCGGCGTTGACACCGAGGGAGACACCCAGTTCCGCACCAGGGGCTGTACCGATCTCTTGCACGGCTTCGGCGGTGATGGTGGCGATCTGCCGTGCCAAGCGCAGTAACGCTGTGCCGGCGACAGTCGGGACGATCGGTTTCGAGCGGGTGACCACGACACGTCCGGCAACGGTCTCCAAAGCCCTGATTCGCTGGCTGACTGCCGACGGGGTCACGTGCAGGCGTCTGGCGGCGCCGTCGAATGTACCCTCGTCGACGGCGGCCCGGAGTGCCTCCAGTTGGCCTGCGTCGAAGGTGGGCATAAGCGATTCTAATGATAGTGAAGTTTCTTTAGCTACCCTCCATCCGGAATTGCCGCTAACTTCAACCGATGCCCCGAGACCGACCCACTATCCAACGGACTGTGCCCTTGAGCCGACGGTGGATGAACAGGCCCAGCAGACCGGTCGGGGACTCTCGGAGATGCCCGATGGGATTGGACGGTAGATGATGGCCGGTCGCGGTCGGGTCCTGCGTCGAGTGTGTTCGCTGTTGTTGGCGGCCGGGGTGGCGGCGGGGCTGGTCGGTGTTCCGACGACCGCGTCGGCCGAGGTTCATCCGGCAGACCGGGTGACGATTGTGCGGGACGAATACGGAGTTCCCCACGTCTTCGCCGCCACCGCCAGGGAATTGTTCTTCGGCAACGGCTACGCCACCGGACAGGACCGGTTGTGGCAGGCAGATCTGGTCCGGCGCACGGCCACCGGTACTCTGTCGGAGTTGCTCGGGGCCGGCGCCGGTGGTCAGAACGTGGCCGGCGACGAGTCGTTCCGCGGCTACACCGGCGGAGCGGCAAGTCTGCGCGCGGCGTTCGGCGGGATGACAGCGGCCGACCAGACGGCAGTGACGGCCTATGTAGCGGGCATCAATGCCTGGATCGCCGTCGCCACCCGGACCGGGGCGCTGCCTGTGGAATACGCCGCCGTCGGTCAGTTTCCCCAGCCGTGGACCGAAACCGACGTACTGGCAAGTGGAATGCTCAGCGTTCTGCAGGTCGGTGCGCAGGGATTCGACGAGTTGCACAACGCGGCCGTGCTGCAAGATCTGACTGCCCGGCTCGGCCCGGTCCAGGCGTCAAAGGTATTTACCGACAGCCACTGGCTCGATGATCCCAGCGCCCCGACGACCATCCCCTCTGCCCAGCCAGCGGCCAGTTCTACCAGTTCCGCGACCGCTGCCCCCCCGGTGACCGCCCTCCCGGGCACCGGGCGAGCAGCGCCGGTCGCGCCGTCGCCCGCGGCGTCGGCCGGGGTGCAGCGCCTGATGGCCGCCGCGGCGGGCGCGATGGAGCGGCTCGGCCTGGCAGGCGTGGGCCATTCCAACGCCATTGCGCTGTCGGGGCGACTGTCCGCGAGCGGGTTTCCCTTGCTGCTGGGCGGCCCGCAGATCGGTCACAGCGTCCCCCAGGGTTTCAGCGAGATCGGTTTGCACGGCGCCGGATACGACGTCACCGGGGTTGCGCTGGCAGGCACCCCGGGTGTGCAGATCGGTGTCGCCAACGGCCACGCCTGGACGGTGACCTCCGGTGGAGACGACAACCAGGACGCCTACCTTGACGTGCTCGACCCGGCCGGGCATCCGGGCGCGTATCTGTTCGACGGCCACTGGCGACCGTTCAGCTGCCGACCGGAAAGCATTCAGATCGCCGGAGCACCAACGGTGTCGATCGGTATGTGCCAGGACGTGCACGGACCGGTGCTGGACAGCACCGGCGGGACCGCGATCGTGTTGCGCGACGCCTCCCGGGAAGGCCCCGCCAAGTCCCTGCACGCCTTCCTGGCGTTGGACCGGGCGAGGAATCTGGGTGAATTCGTCGCGGCGGGCCGCGGGCTGGGCGGAAGCTTCAACCTCACCTACGCCGATCATGCCGGCCATATCGCCTACGCCCACGTCGGCCCGGTGCCCCTGCGATTGGCCACCGACAATCGCTTCCTGCCCCACCCGGGTGACGGCACCGCTGAGTGGCAGGGGTTCCTGCCATCGAGCCGGATGCCGTTGGTGGTCGACCCCACCCAGGGCTGGCTGGCCAACTGGAACAACAAGCCCGCCCAGGGCTGGCAGAACTCCAGCGACGGGTTCTGGCAATGGGGTCCCGTGCACAGGGGACAGGTTCTGGCCGACCAACTGCGACGCATCTGCCCGCACACCGCCACGATGGCCACCCTGGAAAGCATCAACCGGACCACCGGGCAGACCACAGAAACCCCGGTCGCTGACGAAGGAAACGTGATCGTGCAGCGACTGCTGCCCGCGCTGCTGCACCACCTGCACACGGGCGTCGACCCCCGACTCGCCCCGGCCGCTGCGTTGTTGACCCGGTGGAACCAGCAGCGGATCGACGGCAACGGTGACGGGCGCTACGACAACCCCGCCGTCACCCTCTTCAACGCCTGGTACACCACCTTCACCACAGTCAGCCTCACGCCCATCCTCGGGGCCGACTACACCGCCGGTGCCCCCGACGAGAATGTCACCGCGAACATCGCCCTCCGGCTCCTGCGAGGAAGTCACGCAGCGCTCCCTCTGACCAACGACTACTTGCAGCACACGCCGCTGGATTCGGCGGTCACCAGTAGCCTCATCACCGCGCTGAACCAGCTCAGCGCCGCATACCACACCCCCGACACCGCACAATGGTTGACGCCTACCGCCAGCATCGTGTGGTCCCCCCTTGGCACCGGCACCGTCCCGTCGACCCCCTTCATGAACCGCGGCACCTACAACCAGATCGTCGCCCTCGGCCCCCAGATTCACGGCGAAAACGTTGTCGCCCCAGGACAATCCGGCGACCCCCGCAGTCCCCACTTCGCCGATCAACTCCGCCTGTACGCCACCTGGAAATACAAACCTATGCACCTCACGGCCCCCGACATCCACCACCACACCGCGACGACGGTGACGATCGCCCTGAGATAGTCTTCACCGCCGTACCTCACGGTGACGTCCAGCCGCTCTTCCCATTCATGGGGTCTGTCAAGTAATCGGTGCAACTGATTTTCTGTTGGGACACTTCAATTCCGGCCGGCGGACAGGCGTCCGTCGAAGGTGATCTCGATCGCGTTCGTCGTACAAATGATCTAACGAATTTCGGTGACGAACTGCAGGAACAGCCACGCACTCGGCCCACGCGTTGGTCCACAACCGCACCATCGCCGGGTATTTGCGTTCCCAGACGTCGTTGAACTCGGCGAACCGGTCCAGGGCGGCTGCCTCCGACGGCGCCGTGTAGACCGGTTTCAGGTCCTTCGCGACCGCCGCCCAGTCCTTCCTCACGGCGTATTTGAAGAAGTTCCTGAGCAGATGGACGATGCATGTCTGGGTGATCGTGGCCGACCAGACCTGGGCGATCGCGTCCGGCAGGCCTTTCAATCCACCGCACACCGCGATCAGGCAGTCCTTGGTGCCGCGCTTCTTGATCTGAAGACAACACCGGCAAAGGAGAACTTCGCGCCCTCCCCGTCGCCGTGCTCCGCGGCCCACAACCCCAGGATGTCCCTGGTGCCGTCCACCGCCACCGCAAGTGCGACGTAGATCGGCCCGTTCGCGACCTGCCCGTCGCGGATCTTCACATTGATGGCATCGATCAACACGACCGGATGCACCGGGTTTAACGGAGGGGACTGCCACTCGGCCAGGCCGTCCAACACTCGGTCGGTGATCGTCGAGATTCCTCTGTTTGGACACCGCCGCGCCGTACACCTCGGCCAGATGGGCGCAGATCTCGCCGTGGGTCAATCCCTTGGCCGACAACGAGATCACCAGATCGTCCAGCCCCGTCAGCCGGCGTTGCCGGTTCGCGACGAGCTGCGGTTCGAACGAGGCATCGAGGTCCCGCGGGACCTCGATGTCCACCGGCCCGGCCTGGAGTCAGCAGCGTCTTCCCGCGTTTGCCGCTGCGGGAGTTCCGGCCGTCCCGGCCGGCCGGGTCGTGCTTGGCCTAGCCGAGATGATCATCCATCTCACCGTCCAACGCGGCTTCCACCACGACCTTGGTCAAGCGCTGCACAAGGCCGCCCTCACCGGTCAGCCGTAGCCCTTCCGACCGGGCCTGCGCGGCCAACTGATCATCCAGCGCATCGGTACCCACCGGCTCCTCCACCAATCCACTTACTTCGGACACGTTGTGCTCCTTCGCTTTCCAGGAGTTCCACCGGTAATTTTGCAGTCCAAACGCAGCGGCGAGATTGGCGCGAGCGTCGACTCGCAAGCGATCTTCGTGCGGGTCGACGCACGCGCGACGAGATCCGCAAGATGCAGGGGTCGTTGGTCAAACGGTCCTGGGCCTGGCTGCTGAGCGGGGTCACGCTCGGTGCGGGCTGCACCGCCGCGGTCCTGGTCGTCGTGCATGGATCGTTCGCGCGAGGCATCGTTGTCGGCGCAGTCATCGTGCTGGTGTTCGGCGGGCTTGCGGTGGTGCTCATGCAGCTTGCTGACGATCCTCCAGAACCGTACTTGCCGGGATGGTGGGCGGCGTAGCGAGAAGCGACGGGTTCACCGTGATGGCCTTTCGTACCTGGTGCAAGTCAATCCCGAACTCTCGAAGCCGAGATAGGACAGCGGTTTGATGAGCGGTATCTACAGAAGCGACCGTGAGTGCAGCGGCTCGTGCAACGCGTTGGACACCGTCCCCGGCCGAGGATCGGTCACCGGTCACCGATTCTTGACCGGCCGATTCTGCTAGCACTGCTGGCAGGCGGTGGTGCGCCGTGGCTGCGCTGAGCGTTGCGACGCGAGGATGGCGCCGAAGCGCACGGTGTCGGAGAGCCCGGCCGGTCCGAGGTCATGGTCATGATGACGGTCCTTGCTGGTGTGCGGTTTTGATGCGCGGCCGCGGATGGGTGGGGATTGCGTCAGCGCTTGCTGCTGCGGCGGCTGGTGGCGCCCATGAAGTGCACGATTGTGCGCCGCGGAAGGAAACGCGCGGCGATGGCGATGGGGCGTCCGTTGGTGATCACGGAGGGCCGGTGTGACGGCTTGTCGATGGTGTCCAGGGCGGTCTTCACGACGTCGTGTGGCAGGGCGCGTTTGGCGCCGAAGTCGGCGGATTGGCTGCCGGCAACGTCGAAGAACTCGGTTTTCATGGCGCCGGGTGAGATGGCCAGGACGCGAAGGCCGGTGCCGCGGGCTTCCTCCCACAGTGACTCGGTGAAGCTGAGGACGAATGCCTTCGAGGCGCCGTAGACGCTCATGTAGGGGGTGGGGACGAAGCCGAGCAGGCTCGCGACGTTGATCAGGACGCTCGTCTTCTGCTTGGTGAACACGTCGAAGTAGGCGTGACTGAGGTCCACGAGGGCAGCGATGTTCAAGGTGATCAGCTGCTGCAGCCGTTCGGGGTCCTCCTCGCCGAACGGGTTGTGGGTGCCGAAGCCGGCGTTGTTGACCAGGCC
>JBBROB010000070.1:0-6299 GCA_038229825.1 Mycobacteriales bacterium | reverse complement strand
GTTTCCAACCCGAGCCGCCAGTCTGCTACCGGGCCTCCTGACAGCTACCCGGACCGGACTCGCACCGGCAAGCGACGACGAGCGCGAACCAACAGATCACCCCGACACGAGGTCACCTCCAGTTCCGCTGGGCGCACGAAACATCGAGGCTAGCCGCCGGCTACGTCATGACCGCCGGTCGATATACGTAGTCTTGCCGATCCATTTCGCCGGTAGATGCGACATCATTGGCTCCCCGCCACAGTCCGAAGCGCACGGCGAGCAAGCCGCTCGGGGCGCCTCTCGGACCGACCGGGAAGTACCTCGTCCTTTCTCGATGGCCATCCCGAATTGACGATGTGAACTTCGCGACTGTGGCAGCCGCAAAATGACAGTCTTCACAGTGCAGAAACATTCGACATTCGGGGAGCAATCCATGCCGTTCTTCAAGACGCCGTCGCGGACTCAGCCCGCTCAACCCCGACCGCGGCCAGGTCGCCGCGGAGTAGACGCGCGAGGCACCGGGCTGCCGCCGCCCCTGGAAATCATCAATTCTGCGATCGCGCTGACGTTCGTGCCGACAATCTCCGGCTGCACGGCCCAGTCGGGGGATTCAGTGAGCTGCTGAATTGATCTGACGTTGACAACTCGTTCTTTCGGCAATGGCCAAAGGATATTCCAACAAAACAGAACGGACCGAAACATGAAAAGCAGGGGTAGGCGAACTCAAGATTCTTCCGGGCCAATGGACAGACGGCCAACGTCACGGCTGCGGAGCCCGGCTGGGCGGCAAAATCAATCGTGGCTCAGATACGGAATAGCCTGGTCGGTCATGACGGCCACGGTGGCACTGTCGCTCGTAGGCTGCACCAGCAGAACTGATGGAACGCCAATCACGTCAACGAACCGAACGATGTCCACCGCTGCCAGTCCAACTCCCACCGTCACGTCCACCATCACCACGACCACAACTGCCACCTCGAAAGCCGATCTGGACGGCAACTCCCAATGGGTCGGCGAACTTGACGGCGTCGTTGTCTACCTGCAGTGGGTACGTGCAGGCGACAAACTCACCGGCGCCATGACGGGTACACGCGTCGAATCAGGAACATTGAAGTCGGATACGGTGCAGTTCACCGGGGTGGTGAGCGGCACCTCCCTCGTGCTCAACGTGACGGGCACCGACCAGACCGTCGAGACGGTATCCGGCGAAATTTCTGCGGGCACGCTACGGCTGAGCGGTCCCAACCAGGACGGGACGTTCACCGGCCTCGTGCTGACCTCCGGAACATTGGCTGACTACAACTCGGCGGTCGCGCTGCTACGTTCGGGCACGTCTGGGAAAGTCTTTGACGCCAGCCGAGTTGCGGTCGGCGTCGCAGGCATTCTCACCGCGGCACCGCCAGGTGGTTACGGCGTCGCCGACGTTTCCGCTGTGTACTGCCCGACCCAGCAGCCGGTAAAAGCAGGCACATCCTTCTCCTGCACGGCCATCGTCGCCGGTTCGACGAAATCGGTCACTGTAAACGTCACCGATGACAACGGAAAATACACCGTCACGCCTCCTCGATAGAAGGCCCCTGACGTTCACGATCCCAGCCGACCTGGAAATCTCACGCGTTGTGCTGGACGCAGGTGGGAGCGACCGTCACATACATCCAGCACCGCGACCCGTCAGATACGTCCACCGACTCGGCCGACGCCGCAGAAACACAGCACGAACTGACCACTGCTGGCCGGGAACTTCCGCGGCGTCGGAGGGTCAATGAGCTCCAGACTGCGTCTGTGCGACGCCAGCCACGACGCGGTCCACCCATCCGCTGGATTCAACTTTCGCGCGGGTGCTCCGGGAAGGGTGGGTTGCACAGCGGGTCAAACGGGTCGCCCGTGACGGATAATCGGCCGATGGGCGTGCTTGCGGGCGGCCACCCGCAGGAGCAGCGGATGATCGGTCGCGACGAATCGTTGCGGCAGCTGGAACGCGCCTGCGATGTTGGGTCGGTTGCCCTCGTGGTTGGTGAGGCGGGAGTCGGCAAAACCAGACTGGTCGTCGAGTACGAGCAGCGAGTACTGCAGCACGGAACATCAGTGTTGGTCGGCGGCTGCGTTGAACTGCTCGGTGAGCACCTCCCCTACGGTCCGATAGCCGAGATCCTTCGTCAGCTCAAGCGCAGGCGGTCGAGCATCGCGGCCGGTTCACCGATCAGCGAAGATCTGGTCCGGAGTCTGGACGCGCTGCTGGGCCCCAATCCGATTGGCCCGCGGGACCGCGCTGAGCAGTTCGAAGGAGTGCTTACCTTCTTTGCCGACCTGCTCCACGTCTGCGAACGGCTCGTCATCGTCATCGAGGATGTGCATTGGGCTGATCGGGCAACGTTGGACATGCTGGTGTTCCTCGCCCGCAACCTGCCGTCCGCCTGCAGCTTGGTCCTGACCTGCCGGGAGGAGAGGGTGGACACCGACCGGGAGCTGCTAACCTTCTGGTCCGCTCTTCACCACAGCAAGTCGATCATGAAGATCGAATTAGCACGCCTGGATCGCGACCAGATCGCCGAGCTGATCGCCGAGCGGTGCAAGTTCGACACCGCGAGCCTCGATGTCGACGAAGTGTTCGTCCGGTCCGAAGGTAATCCCCTCATCGCTCTGGAGCTCGTTGCGTCGCCGAGTATCGGTGTGCTGCCACTCTCGTTGCACGACATGCTACTTGCCAGGTCCGCTCGGCTGGGCGCCGACGCCCAACTGATCGTTGGGCTCCTCGCTGTCCTGGGCCGCCAAGTTGACTACGGCATCATCTGTAGTGCCGCGTGTAGTGCCTCAGGCTTATCGAAGGCGGATCTTCGGTCGGCCCTCCACGAGGCAGTGCAATGCGGGATGCTGATCGTGGGAGGCGACCGCGACTCCTACCGGTTCCGGCACGCGCTCACCAGAGACGCCGTTCTCGGGCTGATTTTGCCCGGTGAGCGTCGGCCCCTTCACGCCCTCGCGGCTCAAGCCATCGAGGACCAACCCGGGGTGGCATCTAGCGCCCGCCTCGCGGCGGAGGCGGCGACTCACTGGTACGCCGCGGATGTTCCCGGTCCGGCCTACCTTGCCGCGATCAGAGCCGGACGGCTGGCCGCAGCGGTGTTCGCCTACGCGGAGTCGTGGCGACATTTCAAACAAGCACTCCACCTCGCGGAGACCCTGCCGCCGCCAGCGCAGGACCCGTCGCTGGAGGGAAAGGATGGGCTGTACGTCGAGGCGGCCGAAGCGGCGCGGTGGGCGGGTGATCTGCAGGAAGCTATTCGCCTGGTCACGGCCGCCCGTGACCACGCCAGGCAGGGTGTGCAACGCGGTGAACTGGGTGAACGGGTCGCCCGCTATCTGTCAGAGGGCGGCAGAACTGCTGACGCGGCCGCCGAATACGACGCGGCAAGAAAGGAACTTCGTGGCCAGTGCTCGCAGGTAGCCGCGAAGGTAGCGGCCTCCAGCGCGCACATTCGAATATTGATGGGCCACTATCGGGAAGCGATCCCGCTGGCCAAGGACGCGATCAGGGTCGCAGCGCGAGCTCGGGCGCCGCTTCAATCCGGGCGCGCAAGGATCACCCTCGGCATGGCTCTGATGCTGACAGGATCCCTGGCCGACGGCGAGCGGCACGTACGATCCGGGCACGCCATTGTCGTCAGGCTCGGAGATCTCGACGAGCGGCGCCGAGCGCACAGCAACCTCGCGTACGCGTTAATGATGTGCGGCGACACCCCCGGCGCTTGCGAGGCCGCCATGTCGGGATACACCCTCCTGCAGCGTTATGGTCTGGAAGGTCGGGCAGGCGCCGCCGTGATCGGCAACCTGATCGCTTTGCTGTGGCTCGCCGGCCGATGGGAGGAAGCCACCCAACTCAGCGACGATTTCGAATCGCGGGGCATACCCGATTCCGAAGCCCGCCACCTGCTGTTGGCGCGGGCATACCTGCACAACGGCCGAGGCGAACTCGACGCCGCCGCAGCATGTCTGCGACGGGCAACCCCGCCAACGGAGACCGGCAGCGCGCAGCCAGCGCTGACCGCGGACATCCTCGCCGCCCGTGGCCTGTTGGCCGTCGAGACCGGCGACCTGAGCACCGCCAAGATCCTTTTAGTCCAGGCCGCCACGACGATCACCGCAGAACACACGATGCTCGAAACGAGAATCTGCAGAATTCAACTGCGGATCGCAGCGGACATCATCGAAAACGGCACACCAGAACCGAACCGTGTCACCGCGGCGGACCCCGATGCCGCAGCGATACACCAGCGGCTCGAAGCCTCACGCCGCGCCTCCCCCTCACCTGAAGTCCTGGCCGACGCAGTGACCGCCGACGCCGAATACACCCGGTGCCTGCTCCACAGCGATCCAGCGAATTGGCAACAAGCCATCCAGGCATGGGAGCGCATCGGGCGGCCGTTCGACATTGCCTACTGCTGTTGGCGATGCGCCGAAGCGCTGCTCAACTCCGCCGCCGCAGGGCACAAGAGTGTGGCGCCACTCCTGCAACGCGCATATCAACTGGCAACAGAACTGGGCGCCGGCCCACTGCAACAGCGCATCCAAGACGTCGCACGGCGCAGCCGCACAACTCTGCAACCCGACGTGACCGCACCACCCAAACCTCCCAGCACGCTGGCAGCGCAGCTCGGCATCACACCGCGTGAGACCGAGGTCCTCCGCTGCCTGCTCAGCGGCAGAACCAACCGCGAAATCGCCCAACGTCTCTACATCAGTGAACGAACCGCCGGCGTGCACGTCGGCCACATCATCGCTAAACTCGGCGTGTCACGACGCGGCCAAGCGGCTGCGGCAGCATCCAGGCTAGGCCTCGCAAGCTACGGAGAGGACGAATGACATGGGCGGCGTACACCCCGAAGTGATCCGCATCAATCGCAAATGTGACGACCTTGTCAAGCTAAAACACGGAGACTTGTGTGTTTCCATGGAGTTCCTAACGAGAAAAAAGCCCGATCCAAAGCTCTTCGATCAAGCTGGACCTTTCACGAAAATTTACTTTCGGCCCAAACATAAGAAAGCATTCGTTAAAGATTTCAAAAAGTTTCTGAGAAAGCACGAATGCATTTTCGTGGCAGACGTCACGCCGCCTGCCGCTTAAACGCGATTTGCGTGCTGCTCTCAACGCCGAGGACCAGGCAACGTATGCCGAGAAGGTCGCCTATGTGCGGTCCCGCGGTCAGCGTGGGAAGCGAGTGCTCAGCTACCTGAAACGCGAAAAGGTCGACTGCCATCTGACAAGCTCGATTCTGAATCGGAGGTAGGTCTGGGATGCCGGTTGTTCGCCGCGATCGAAGGCCCGAGTTCGGGGTGGGCCACCAGTGCCGGATCGGCAGGGTCGGGCGGCCGCTGCGAAATAAACGCCCCGACAAGGACCATTACTCCTCCGATCAGCTGGGCGCTACCCAGGTGTTCACCGAGAAGCCACCAAGCGAAGACAGCGGCGAACACGACCTCGACGTAGGCCTGCTGCAGCAAGATCCCATCGACTGACCTGTCCTCCGACAGCGCTTCTAGAACCGAGACAAGTTCTGCTGTCGGTGTTGTCCCGGGCAAATCGATACGCCTGGACTCGATGCCCACCTTCTGCGAGCGGTTCACCTTCATCCGCACGTACACGTGCGACGTAGCATCATCGCCAACCAGGACGGTCACCAAGCACGGACGACGCCCTGTGGCTGCAAAGAACTCGGCCACACCTTCGCTGACCTGTGCAAGCGTGTCCGCCGCGAGGGCCACACCATCCATCAACTGTGCCGTCACGACGTCGTCTCCGCTCGATGCGGGAGAATGCCCAGGCGGACGACGTTCTCGGTTTCACTCCCCGGTAGTTTTCCTACCCACGCCAGTTGTGTCCGCCCACCGTACGGCGACACCCACCGCGGTCCACCTGCACCCCCAGCTTCACTTTCCCAAACACCACGACGGCTACCGATGACCATGCTCAAAAACGACAGGCTCGCGGAGCGCGATCGATTCGTCCCATCCGGGATCGATGACCGGTCCACTCCCACTCCGGAGCCGGTTGGATGTGCTGCCCGGCGGCCGAGGAAGCTGCATCGTCCGGCTAACCTCCGTTCATGACCCCACTGTACGACCTCCGACGGATGATTGACGCTCATGGGTGGGCAGTACGAAACGTCTCTGATTCGAACCCAGCTAAGTGCATCTCCTACACGGTTGGGCTGACTGGACACGGCCATCCGGAAGGGGCCATGACCGGGCTGCCCCGGAGGTTGGTACAGCATTCCTGAACATCGTGGGCGACGTCGTTGTTCGTGCAGGAGGCCGGTTCG
>JBBROB010000069.1:0-7316 GCA_038229825.1 Mycobacteriales bacterium | reverse complement strand
TCACTTCAACGGACACTTCTGCGCCGGCGACGGACCCAGCGGAAACGACTGGACCACAACGCAGTGGAACAACGAACTCGACCAGTTCATGAACCTGATGACAGGCGTCCGCAGCAACAATGCCCTGCCCGGGCCCGGGCTGGCTTTCGGCCCCAGCGAGGTGATCGGCGAGCGCACCCCCTGCCTGGAAGGCACACCGGAGCAGCTGTACCCGGCGCTCAGGGCGCACCACATGACCTACGACTCGTCGTTCACCCGCCGCGGGATCTCCTGGCCGACGCAGTCCAAGCAGTACAAGATCTGGCAGATGGGGATGGCCGAGTTCCCGGTGCACGGCACCAGCCACTTCCAGATCACCATGGACTACAACTTCTATTACAGCCAGCGGGGCGGCACCAGCACAGGCGTCACCGCGGCGCAGTCCGCGGCCGACTCAGCCCAGGTGCAGGCCACCTACCAGGACATGTACAACGCCACCACCGCCGGGAACCGGGCCCCGCTGATGCTGGGTAACCACTTCAACGAATGGAACAACAACGCCTACAGCACCGCCCTGGGCCGGTTCCTGCTCGCCAACTGCGGAAAACCCGACACTTACTGCGTCCCCGTCCGCGACGTCGTCGCCTGGATGAAACTGCAGGACCCCGCCGTGCTGGCGGCGCTGCAGAACCAGCCACCAGAACTCGGCCCCCGCACCTGAACCCCGCCGCCGCCGGCGGCCAACGTGCCGCTGGTCCGGCGCGGAGGCGGTAGGGCGTTGAGTCGGCATGAGGCAGCGCCTAACGCAACGACCGGTACGATCGTCCGCGCGAGAGTTCGCCCCCCCATCGAAGGTGGAGGCGAACCGCTGGACCAAGTGAGGGCACGTGAGCACCGAGACGACTTCTGCACCACAGGACGACCGGGTAGCCCGGATCGAGGTCCACTCAATCGACCAAATCCCCTCGGCGAGCGCCACGGCCGGGTCCGTGACCAGTTCACCCTGTGGTTCGGCCTCAACGCCAACATCTTCGTCGTCGTCCTCGGCGGCGTCACGGTTTTTCTCGGGCTCAACCTGCTGTGGGCCGGCATTTCCATCGTCGTCGGAGTGCTGATCGGGTTGACCCTCGTCGGGTTCCACGCCATCCAGGGCCCCAAGCTCGGTGTGCCGCAGATGATCCAGAGCCGCGGCCAGTTCGGCTTCTACGGCGCGGTACTGGTTTTCGCGGCATCCATCGTGCTGGACGTCGGTTTCCTCGCCGCCCAACTGGTCATCCAGGCCGACGCGATGAACCTGCTGATCAGCTCGGTCAGCATCCCGGCGTGGATCGCGATCCTGGCAGTGCCCGTGGTGGTGCTGACGGTGTTCGGCTACGACTGGATCCACCGGTTCCAGAAGGTCATGACACCCATCCTCGCCGCCACGTTCGTCGTCGTACTGATCCAGGCCCTCACCCACGGAGCGCCCACCGCCGCGACTGCCGGCACCGGGACTCCGTCGTTCCCGGCGTTCATGGCGGCGACCGGGCTGTTCGTGGTGACCGTGGTCAGCTGGGCGCCGTACGTGTCGGACTACTCCCGGTACCTCCCGCCGACCGTGAATCTGCGCAGGACGTTTGCGGCGGTAGCGCTGGGCATCGGCGTCCCGACGGTGCTCTGCGCGTTCCTCGGGGCCTACCTCACCGCGCTGCTGCCGGACGCGTCCTCCACCGTCGCGGCCATCGGAGATGTGTCGGGCCGGTGGGTGCTGCCCGTCATGGCGGCCAGCCTCATCGGCTCCGACGTCGTCAACTCCTACACCGGCATGCTCGCCCTCGCCGGTATCGCCAGCTGCTTCCGCACCGCCGGGCGGCCAATGGCCGTGCGGATCATCGGGTCACTGGTGGTCATCGCCGCCGGGACCGTCTGCGCGTTCCTAGGCTACGCCCAGTTCGTCGAGAATCTGTCGAACTTCCTGGGCGTCCCGCTCTACGTGCTGATCCCGTGGAGCGCGATCAACCTGACCGACTACTACCTGGTGCAGCGGGGCGACTACGACGTCCCGTCGTTCTTCACCCCGAACGGCCGCTACCGCCTCGCAGGCCCGGACCAGGTTGGGACACGAGGTGATGGGGAAACTGTTCGAAGCGGTGTGCGTACCGGTCGCGACCAGGGGCACCGTGGGCGGATTCTTCGGGTCGTTGCGGATCATGGCGATCGACGGGACGGTGGTGGATATGCCGGATACCGCAGACAACGCCGCCGAGTTCGGCTACAGCGGCGCCGTCGGCGGCAAGCGCAGTGCGTTCCCGCAGGTCCGGATCGTGACGCTGGTGGAGTGCGGTACCCACGCCACCGTGTGGGCGGAGTTCGATGCGATCAAAACGGCCGAGCGGACGTTGTCGAACCGGATGACCGGTCAGTTCGCTCCGGACATGATCGTGCTCGCCGACCGCGGGTTCTATTCCTACGAACTGTTCACCGCCTCGATGGCAGAAGGCGCTCAGCTGTTGTGGCGGGTGTCCAACACTCTGGACCTACCGGTGTTGGAGTACTACCAGGACGGGTTGTTCCGCTCCGAGCTGCTGCCGCCCAGGATGAGAGCAGCGGTGAAGGCCGGCCGACCCCCGGCGGACATCGACCAGTACCGGGTGCCGATGCGGGTGGTGGAGTACATGGTGAAAAACCGTCCCGACAGCGAGACAATCCGTCTGGTCACCACCATCCTTGACATCTACGACGGTCAGGCGCAGGACCTCGCCGCGTTGTATCAGCAGCGGTGGGAACACGAGTTGGTGTTCGACGAAATCAAAACCCGCCAGATGAACGCCCAACACCGCCAACTGCGGTCCAAGACCCCGGACCTGGTGAAACAGGAGATCTGGGCGTTCCTGATCACCCACTACGCCGCGCAGGTGTTCATCAGCGAAGCCGCAGACGACCTCGGCGCCGACGCCGACCGGTACTCGTTCACCAAAACGATCAACATCATCCGCCGCCAGGTTTTGAACCAGGCGGCATTTTCCCCCCTCACGACTTGACACCGCCCATCAGGAAATGATCCGCGACATCCAGGACCAGCCGCTGCCTGCACGCCGATACCGGTCCTGCCCCCGACGGGTCCGCCGCATCACGATCCGCAACACCAACATCAAACGGCCGCATCACAAGATCATCACCTACGACGGGCCACCAGAAATCTTTGTGTTCAACAGGCCCGCGGCTTACTTAGGGCCCGCATTGTATTTAGGTGGGTGTGTTCGGGCGTGTCGCGGGATCCAGCGTGTAGTTCCAGTCTCCGTGGAACTCGTGGCGGTGGAGCTGGGTGGCTTCGAGGTCCTTGATCTGGCGGTCGGGGATCTTGATGCCCTTTTCGTAGGTCCCAAGATCGAGTCCGGCGTTGACGGTCAACCCGGTGGTAGTTGTTGTGGCTCTGATGGTTTCGATGACGACTTCGTGGGAGGTCAGCGGCCGGGCCCGCCAGCTGCGGCTGATCGCGGAGAACAACCTGTGCTCGATCTTGTTCCACTTGGAGGTGCCGGGCGGTAGGTGGCACACGGTGATCGACAGGCCGGTCTCGGTTGCCAGGGCGGCGAGTTCGGTTTTCCACAACCGCAGCCGGGACCCGTTGGACCCGCCTGAATCGGCGGTGATCAACAACCGGTTGGCGTCGAGATAGGTGCTGGTGCCCATGGCGAGCCACCACCGGCGGATCGACTCGACGGCGAATTGGCCGGTGTCGGCGTCGGTGCCGACGTTGACCCATCCGGTGTTAGCGGCGATGTCGTACACCCCGTACGGCGCGACCTTCCCCAGCTTTTTGTCGACGAAGTCGTGGACGTTGGTGTCGGTGGGCCGGCCTTGCGGTTCCCATTCCCGGCCACTGGCGGTGAAGTTGCCGATCAGCTCCTTCTTCTTCGTGTCGACGGAGATCACCGGGTCGCCGGCAGCACCAAATGCGGTGGCCTGCTCGTTGAGGTAGTTGAACTGGGCGTCCCGGTCGACGTGCTGGTTGCCTTCGATGGTTTTGGAGTTGGCTTGCAAGCTGTATCCGTTGGCCTAAAACAACTTCGCCACCGTGGAGGCCGATGCCTGGTGACCGGAGGCGGCGAGTTCGCCGGACAGTTTCGCCGTCGATTTCGTCGTCCACCGCAACGCTGACATCGGATCACCCCGGGTCACGGGGTCCACCAGCGCATCCAACGCCTCCCACAACGTGGGGTCGGTGACCGCCGACGAAGGGCGACCACCGCCCGGGCGCCGGACCCGCCCGGGAATCGGGTCCGGATAGTCCAGTTCCCGGACTCCCTGGGCCACTGTGTCCGGATGAGCCTTCACCGCCGCCGCCGCCGCCACGATCTTGATCCCGCCCCGGCCCAGGACCTTGGCCTCTGCACCCAGCAGCAACCGCCACACCCGCTCATCCAAATGGGCCCCGATCAGCAACAACCGGGCGGACAGCAAATCGATATCCACCCTCAGGCAGCGACATACCACAATTCTACCCAACACAAACAGTCAAACCTACGTAGATGCGTGGTGAGCCCTTAACTGAACGGCATTGGGGTTAGTCCCGGGTTAGTCCGGCAGTGACGGCTTCGATGTCACGGCGCAGGCCGCCGGTGAACGAGCGCAGCGCCGGCAGGTCGGGATTGCCCCGGCTATCCATCCGGTCAGCGTGCCCTCTTCGCCGGACAGGTCCTTGATCATCCGGGCAAGCCCGCCACTGCCTGACGGCGGCGTCGATCTCGGGGGCATGGGGACCGAATCGCCTTCCGTCGCGCTTCGCCGGCCGGGTACAGATGCCGGGCACACCGGTGATCCACGCGGTGACCTGCCGTACCGCGGGCGGCCGATTCCGCAGGACCTGGGTGGACTTGGCCGCGTCGCTGCGGCGCAGCGGCTTCGAACTTCGCTCTGAGGTATGCACCCTCCGGCCGGGTCGGCGTGTCGAGCAGCGGGTTCACGGCCCAAGCCGGGTGTCAGGTGGGGCCGGGTATGACGAACAGCCCGACTACTGCCACTACGTAGAGGATGAGCACGACCCAGGAGTCGATGCCCAGTCTGGCGCGTCGGTGGGCGGGGCGGAACAGCAGCCCGGCGGCGTAGACGAGGGTGAGCGCGATGGCGACGGCGGTGAGGTAGATGTCGGTGTTCTGTGCCTGCGGTAGGACGGCCTGCCCGGAGAGGAGGGCGGCGAGCAGGAACAGCACGGGTAGGAAGGCGTTGCCGCCGAAGATGTCGCTGACGGCGAGTTGGTAGTCGCCGTTGCGGACGGAGGTCAGGCCGGTGGACAGTTCGGGTAGGGAGGTGGCGGCGGCGAGGACGGTGGCGCCGAACAGCACCCCGGACAGGCCGATGTGGCTGGCGATGGCGTCGCCGCTTCGTTCTAGGATGACGCCGGCGATCAGGGTGACCAGTGCGGCGGCGGTGAAGATGAGTGCTGACTTCCTCGTTGAGACACCCTGTTGGGTGGCTTGCTGTTCGTTGGTTTGCTGGCTGTGTCCGCGGGGTTTGTCCTGACCGTCGGGTGCCTGGCCGGATTCGTGCCAGGGCAGTGATTTGCCGGCGCGGTTGAGCAGCAGTAGTCCGATGACCCAGAGTGCGGCGATGAGAACGCCGCCGGGCGCGAATCGCCACAGGATGACGGTGCTGGGTAGGCGGCTGGCGGCGATGACCACGGACAGGATCGCAACGACGAGGAGTGCTTCGAGTACCAGAACCAGGGATGCGGCTCGGTAGGTGAGGGGGTGTTTGCCGCGGACGCCGAACGCGTCGAGGGCGACCAGGACGACGGTTTGCAGGGCGATGCCGCCCAGGATGTTGCCGACGGCGACGCCGATGTTGCCGGACAGGGCCGCGCTGACGGTGATGGCCAGCTCCGGCAGGTTCGTGGCCACTGCGAGCAGGATGAGGCCGCCCAGTGCCGAGCCGAGGTGCAGTCGGGTGGACAGCACGTCGGTCTGCTTGGACAACGAGGTGCCGGCGACCCAGATCGCGGCGGCTGCCGCCACGAAGATCAGTAGAAGCAGGGGTAAAGACCAGGACGACACGGGGAGCCTCCGAAGAGTGGGCCGGGGTACGGCGGGTTTGACGGCGCCCGGTGCGGACACGGCCGAATGGGTGATCGATGGTGGTTGGCCGACGGGGATTTCGCAGCGGGCTCGGCGCGACGACCGGGTTAGGGCGAACGCAGCATGTCCCGCCGATAGGGCACTGTCGGCGGCGTCAGGCGATCGACCGTCTCATGTTGTCGCCGGCCACAAATAACTGCCTCATGGCTCAGCGCATTTCTTCGGTCGGGCGTAGGCGCGGCCTGCCCGAGATTCCCGCTGGTCACCGGTGCTGCGGATGGTGGTGACATCAGTTTTGTCGGAGCTGCACTGCACCTAATGCAGGCGCGGCGTTCGGTTTGCGGGCTGGAGTTCTTGGCGGTGATCGTGGCCTAGCTTGGCTTCGTCGTGGTGTCAGATCTTGAGGTGCGCGCTTTGTTCGGCTTCGTGCAGTGGTTGCCATTTCCGGTCGGGGTGTGCCTCGTCGCGCATGCGGGGAATCATTTCGGGGTGGTGGAGTTCGAAGGCGGGTCGTTCGGAGCGGATCCGGGGGAGGGAGGTGAAGTTGTGGCGGGGCGGTGGGCTGCTGGTGGCCCATTCCAGGGAGTTGCCGTAACCCCAGGGGTCGTCTGAAGTCGTGATTTCGCCGTAGCGCAGCGACCGGAAGATGTTCCAGAGGAACGGCAGCAGCGAGGCACCCAGGATGAAGGAGCCGAGGGTGGAGATGGTGTTCAGGGTGGTGAAGCCGTCGGTGGGTAGGTAGTCGGCGTAGCGGCGGGGCATGCCCATGTTGCCCAGCCAGTGCTGGATGAGGAAGGTCAGGTGGAAGCCGATGAAGGTGGTCCAGAAGTGGAATTTGCCGAGGCGTTCGTCGAGGAAGCGGCCGGTCATCTTCGGGAACCAGAAGTAGATGCCGGAGAAGGTGGCGAACACGATGGTCCCGAACAGCACGTAGTGGAAGTGCGCGACGACGAAGTAGGTGTCGGAGACGTGGAAGTCCAGGGACGGGGAGGCCAGGATGACACCGGTCAACCCGCCGAACAAGAACGTGACGAGAAACCCAGCGGAAAACAGCATCGGGGTTTCGAAGGTGATCTGACCCTTCCACATGGTGCCGATCCAGTTGAAAAACTTGATCCCAGTCGGTACCGCGATGAGGAACGTCATGAAGCTGAAGAAGGGCAGCAGCACGGCGCCGGTGGCGTACATGTGGTGCGCCCAGACCGCGACCGAGAGCGCGGCGATGGACAGCGTCGCGTAGATCAACCCCCGATAGCCGAACAGCGGCTTCCGGGAGAACACGGG
>JBBROB010000068.1:0-7454 GCA_038229825.1 Mycobacteriales bacterium | reverse complement strand
TTCGGCCAGGGCGACATCGTTGGACAGCACTGCCCGGATCCCGATGTCACCGGCTGCGCGGGCCAGATCCGGTACCCGCCGGTACATGTCGTTTACCGTGGTGACGCCACACTTGATCGCCTCCAGATACGACGCGGCCGCGGCCCAATAGGCTGTCTCCGGGTCCAACGCCCGGATCGACGGATACCAGAACTGGTCCAACGACTCCCACAACGCCAGGTGATCACAAAGACCTTTTCCCAGCGAGGTGTGGAAATGCAGGTCGATCAATCCCGGCATGACGACCATGCCGGCCGCGTCGATGACCTGCGCCCCGCCGACCGGCCCGGCATAGTCACCCGCACCGACCGCGGTGATCCGGTCACCGTCGATCACCACATGCCCGCCGAAGAACACCGACCGGTCGTCATCCATCGTCAACACGGTGCCGTTCTTGACGACAAGAGTGGGTATTGGCGTCACGACAGGTCCACCCAGACCGTCTTTGTCTGCAGGTACGCATCCAATGCCTCGCGGCCGAGCTCTTTGCCAAACCCGCTCATCTTGAATCCCCCGTATGGCACGGCAACATCGAACCAGCCATAGGTGTTCACCCACACCACGCCCGCCTTGATCCGGCCGGCAACTCGGTGACCACGTTTGATATCACGTGTCCACACGCCAGAGGCCAGGCCGAACGATGTGTCGTTCGCGGCCTGCACTGCCTCATCTTCGGTGTGGAACCGGGACACCAGGGCCACTGGACCGAAGATCTCCTCGCGCATCACCCGCATCCCCGGCGCGACGTCGGTGAGAATGGTCGGCTGCACGAAGAACCCCTCGGCCAGTGCCGGATCGCGCACCTCGCCTCCGCCAAGGGTCAAGGTCGCCCCCTGCTGCAGGCCCGAATTGATCAGCGAGAGCACCCGGTCTCGTTGATCGGCGCTGACCAGGGGGCCCATCGTTGTCGAAGGGTCGAGCCCGTTGCCCAGCTTCACTTGCTTGACCCGTGCGGTGAGCTTGGCCAGAAACGCATCGTAGACGGAGTCTTGGACATAGACACGGGCACCCGCGATGCAACACTGGCCCTGGTTGAAGAACACCGCGCCGAAGGTCCCTTCGACGGCGGCGTCGAGGTCCGCGTCGTCGAACACCAGGCTTGGTGATTTGCCGCCGAGTTCCAACGACAACCGTTTCATGTTGGTGCCCGCAGCGTTCATGATCTTGCGGCCGGTGTCCGTCTCACCGGTGAAGGTGACCTTGTCAACGTCGGGGTGGGCTGCCAGCGGAGCACCTGCGGTCGGGCCGAAGCCGGTGATGACGTTGACCACCCCTGGTGGGAACCCGACCTCGGCGATCACCTGCATCAGCCGGAGCGCCGACAGCGGAGTCTGCTCGGCCGGCTTCAGGACCACTGTGTTGCCCGCAGCCAGGGCGGGTCCGAGCTTGTAGCCGCACATGAGCAACGGAAAGTTCCACGGGATGATCGCCGCCACCACACCCACCGGCTCGCGTCTGGTGTAGACGTGGAAGGGCGCGCCACCAGCGGTCGGGATCGTCTCGCCCTGGATCTTGGTGGCCCAGCCGGCGTAGTACTTCATCAGGCCGGCGAACAGCGGGACGTCGACCATCAGTGACTCCGCCATCGGCTTGCCGTTGTCGACGGCCTCGAGCTGAGCGAATTCGACTGCAAGTTCCTCGATCCGGGTGCCCAGTTTCCACAGCAGATCGGCCCGCGCCGCCGGAGCCAGCGCCGACCAGGTTCCGAATGCGGCCCGCGCCGACTGGACGGCGAAATCGACGTCGGACTCCGTCCCGTCCGCAACCGACGTCACGATCCGACCCGTCGCGGGGTTGACCACCGGGAATGTGCCGCCGGCCGACGCCGCTCGTTCCTCGCCGTCGATGACCAGACCCAGCGGCCTGGTCATGAACGTCTCGAGCGACTCCAGTTCAGGCATGAACGACTCCTCTGGTTCTCAGTGAAATCAGATCTCAGATCTAACTCTGCTTTCGGCACGCTGTCGAGACCTTGACCCGGTGACGGTCGAGCGTTGCTGGGTTCGTGACTTCGCTGTCAGCCAGACATGTTTCAGCGGGGTTTCTTCGCCGTGACAGCTGGGCTCGGTCGCAGACTTCTTGCGGCCCGCCCCTTGACTGTGCTCTGAGTTGCTCTAGGGTCCCTCTTAAGATCTCAGATCTGAGAGACGCGACGATCTATCTCGCCGACGGGTGATGAGGAGTACATCAGATTCATGGCCGACGTTTCCCCGGCGCTCGCCGCGATCAATAAGGACCGCCTCATCGAGCTGACCCAGCAGGTCAGCCGTATCCCCAGTGTGCTGGGCGGGGAGGGTGAGCTGGCCGGATTCCTGCATGGGGTGATGCGTGATTCAGGGTTCGAGGGGACCGTGTTGCAACCGGTGCTCACTGACCGGCCCAATGCGCTCGGTGAGCTCAACTTCGGCGTCGGACCGCGCGTCGTCTACACCGGCCACCTGGACACCAAGCCCGTGTCGCACGGCTGGACGGTGACGACGCCGTATTCCGGCGAGGTGATCGACGGGAATGTCTACGGCCACGGGATCATGGACATGAAAGCGGCTCTCGTCTGCCAGATCGTCGCGATGGAGGCGTTGCGGGACAGTGGGATCCCGCTGTCCGGAACGCTCGCGATGGCCGCGGTGTCCGATCATATGGGTGACCAGAGCGGGTCGATCGCATATTTTGATTCCTATTCGGCAGATATGGCTGTGCTGGGCGAGCTATCGGACAACGAGATCTTCCTCGGACACCGCGGTCGCTACTATTTCGACGTCACCGTGTTCGGCAAGTCGGCGCACACCTGCCACAAGCCGTTGGCCGTCAACGCAAACCTGCTGGCGGCGTACGCCGTGATCGAATTGGACGCCTCGCGCATGATGCCGGAGCTCGATGCGGACGTCGCCCGGCTGTTCGGTGCCGAGACGTTCATCGTGCCTGGTCGGATCTACGGTGGTCTACCACCGGGCGGGCCGTCGATGATTCCGGACGAATGTGTGATCCGTGTCGACTGCCGTCCCCAGCCCGGCGTGACCACGGACCAGGTACGAGCCGAGATCGACCGTTGCCTTTTCGAAGCATCCCGGCGCGACCCTCGATTCAAGGCCGGCGTTGAGCTGGTCAACGTGAAGAGTGGGTATCTCGCTGCGCCCGGTGAGGATGTCGTCACGTTGATGACCGATGCCGTCCGCACGGTTCGTGGGACCGAGCCCGTGCACCAGGTCGCCGGCTGGCTCGGGGACACGGCCAGCTTTGGAGCGAAGATCCCGACGGTGATCTTCGGCCCTGGAGGCGAACCGGTGTACTGCCCGGACGAGCACCTGAGCATCGACGACATCGTGGAGGCCACCCAGGTCTACGCAGCCTTCGGTGCGCTCGCGCTGACGAACTCCGATACAGGGCTCTCCCGTTGAGGGTCGCCTCGTCGGTCCCGTCGTTCGAGTCCCTGCTCGGGCGAACGGATCTGGCCTGGATGGGCCAGAACACTACCCACCTGGAGCCACCGGGCGAGGTGGTCCAGGCCCTGGTCGAGAGCACTCGACGCCGCGAATTCCAGCTGTACGCACCGGCCTTGGGATTCCAGGAACTGCGCACGATGATCGTGGATGATCTCGGACTCGTCGGAATGGACGCCCTCGTCACCGACGGGGCGGTCGGCGGTTTGCACCACATCTGCACGGCACTCGCCACCGGAATGTCGCAGATGATCACGACCGACCCGGGCTGGCCGTGGCCGGCTCGTTTCGTCCAGTTCGCCGGCGTCCCGATCACGACAATCCCGATCTACGAAAGGGAACACGGCTACCGGCTTCGAGCCGACCAGCTTGCCGCGGTCATCAAGGACAATTCGATGATCTATCTCATCGACCCGTTGAACCCACTGGGCAGCTCCTACGGCCGATCAGAACTGCAGGCGATCGTCGATCTGGCGCGGTCAACCGGGTCGCTCGTCGTCCAGGACTGCACCTATCGCCACTTCGCGCACGGCCACACTCTGGTTGCCGAGCTGTATCCCGAGGGGACGATCACCACGTACAGCTTCTCGAAATGGCTCGGACTGGCCGGGTTGCGGCTCGGTGCGATCGTCGGCACCCCAGAGCTGATGGAACCGCTCGCGGCCGTGCCGGCCGACCCGCTCGGCGCAAATATCCAGGCCCAGCGCGCCGCGATCGCGGGTCTCAAGGTCAAAAATCCTTGGCTGCAACGACTCCGCGCCGCAAATGCCGACAATCAGCGCATCGTCGCGACAGCAATCGCGAACAGTGGGTTCGGCCGCGTGCTGGTCCAGCCATCGCACGGCAATTTTCTGGCCGTCGACATCGGCGACAGTGGGTGGGCCGCCGACACCCTGGCTGATGCCCTGCTCGACGAGAACATTTTCATCCGATCGGGTACCTATCAATCGCCACGGTTCGGTCAGCGCTTCGTCAAGATCAGTACCTCAGTTCCGACCGAGTGGGCCGACCGACTGGCCGTCGCCTGGACGAAACTGTCGACCGAGGTGCCGCGATGACGACCATTCGCCGATTTCGGGACCTCGGAATAGAGGAATACCACGACGCCAGCGCGGTCGAACTCGCCCAGCGCGTCGCCGCGGGATCCATCTCGCCCGTCGCACTCACCGAGCTCGCGCTGTCCATCGCCGAGACGGCTGAATCCTCTGTCAACGCTTATGTCTCGTTCCGACGCGAGAAGGCCCTTCGGACGGCGACCGCACTGGAGCGCGAAGCCCGCGATGGCACACTGCGCAGCAACCTGCACGGGGTGCCGATCGCAGTGAAGGACAACATGCATCTTGCCGGCGAGCAGACCCTGAAAGGCTCGCGGACGAGTTCGACCGAACCAGCCTCGGACTCGGCCCCCGTGGTCGATCGCCTCATGCGGGCCGGGATGATCGCGATCGGCAAGACGACGACTCCCGAATTCGGGTGGAAAGGCACCGGGATATCGCCCCTCACCGGTGTGACCCGCAATCCGTGGAATACCTCACGTACCTCCGGCGGCTCGAGCGCGGGATCAGGCGTCACGGTCGGCACCGGCGCCGTGCCCGTCGCACTCGGCAGTGACGCCGGGGGCTCGATCCGGATCCCCGCATCGTTCTGCGGGGTCGTCGGGCTCAAACCGACTCTGGGGGCGATCCCTGTCTGGCCGGGCACCGTCAACGAGACCCTCTCGCACATAGGGCCATTGACCAGGTCGGTTGCTGATGCCCGGGCCGTACTGCACCTCACCCGAGGCGCTGATCCACGTGATCCGCAGTCGGCCTACCCGACGCCATTGCGGGATCAGCCCGGCCGCCGGCTACGCGTCGGGTTCGTCATGTCACCGTTCGGGATCGCACCCGACGCCAGCGTGGGGCCGACCCTGGACGCGGCCTTCACCGCCCTGCGCCGAGCGGGTATCGCCGAAGTCGAGGACGTCGAACTCTCCATGGAGGTCCCCAGAACGATTTTCGAGACACTGTGGGTCAGCGGACGTGGACTGGGCTTTGCCGAACTCATCCGCCGGCACGGCGACATCATGGACCCGGGCCTGGCCCGGCTGCTGCCACTGGCCGAACGGTATACGTTGAAAGACTATTACCAGGCGCTTGATGCGCGCCGTGCATTCAGTGCCCGGGTTTTCGCGATGTACGAGCAACTCGACCTACTGGTCACTCCGACGATGCCGGGTTCCCCGTTCGCAGCCGAGGCAGAGATGCCCGACGGCGGCGAAGCCGACGCCCCGCTCCCGTGGATCACTTGGACCCCTTACACCTATCCGTTCAATATCACCGGGCAGCCGGCCATCGCCATTCCTTGCGGTTATGACGCCGAAGCCATGCCGGTCGGTCTGCAGATCATCGGACCGTGGGGTCACGATCAACGGGTTCTCGACTATGCCCAGTTGTGCGAGACGACCCTCGCCGCCGTCGTGCCGATGCGTGTCGCCCCAGTCCGTCGATCGAACTGAGGAGGGATCGCCGTGCGCACCGCAGTCTGCTTGCAGGGAGTCGACACTCCCGACGTCTTCGAGCACAACGTGGCCGAGATCGAACGTCTGGGCTATGACGCCCTGTGGCTCACGGACTCCTCACTGCACACCCGTAACTGCTGGTCCTACCTGACTCTCGCTGCTCGTGTCTCCTCGCGGCTGACGCTCGGCACCGCGGTCACCAATCCGATCACCCGCCATCCGGGAGTCACCGCGTCAGCCGCCGCCACCCTCGACGAGATCTCCGACGGACGGTTCATCCTTGGTATCGGGGCCGGCGACCGTCCCTTGCTCTCACTGGGTCGCAAGCCCGCCAAACTGGCCGACCTGAGCGCCTCGATCGACTCGATCCGACGATTGTGGAATGGCGAGCACATTTCGGTCCAGGCCGAGGCATTCGCCTTCAATGATGCCCACTACCGATTCGCTCCCACGGCGCACGACATCCCGATCTGGGTCTCGGCGACCGGGCCCAAAACCCTCGAGCTCGCGGGCCGCATCGCCGACGGTGTAATACTGCTCGCCGGCTTGCATCCGGACGGTATTCGCTTCGCACTGGAGCACATCGACCGAGGTGTCGAACAGGCTGGACGAAGTGCACGTCCGGCCATCACCGTTTTCGCCTATGGCGCTATCGACGACGATGACGAGCAGGCGGCGTTCGCCGCGGCCCGGACGATCGCCGCCTGGTTTCCGCAGACCTCGCCTGTGTACTGCGAACTGGCCGGCCTTTCGCCCGAGCTCATATCGGAGGTAAGGGCTCGATATGTGGGCGGAGAATTTCAGGAGGCGGCCAAGGCGGCGGAGCTGCTGCCGGCCGAATTCGTGCACCGGATGGCACTCGCCGGCGGATCCGAAGAAGCCTGTCAGCACATCCGCAATCTCACCGAACTCGGCATCGACTACCTGACCGTCTTTCCCCTGGGACCAAACCGGATGCAGACCGTCGCACGGTTCCAGGACTGCGTCGCACGCACCCTGCCCGCACCGACCCTAGCGAGGCTCGTATGACCACCCTTGTCATCAAGAACGGCACCGTGTTGACGATGGATGACGACCGGTCGGTGTTCTTCGGCGGGCATGTGGTGATCGACGGTGACCGGATCACTGCGGTCGGTGCGGGTGACTATGCCGGGCCGGTTGGCGGGGCGCAGGTCATCGACGCGGCCGGCATGGTCGTCATGCCGGGATTGATCGACCTGCATTTCCACACCGCGATCGGCAAGGGATACAGCGACCACCTGCCGCTGTGGGAATACCTGGACCAATGCTGGTACCCGCTGATCCGCAATCTCGATGCAGATGCCGCATATTCGGCTGCGGCCGCGTCGTATCTGGAGGCGATCAAGTGTGGCGTCACCACGGTAAACGACATGTACCGGCGGGTACCGGATCTGGCCCGCGCAGCCGGTGACATCGGGATCCGGGCAGTGCTGTCCAACGATGTCGCCCTGGCCGAA
>JBBROB010000067.1:0-8690 GCA_038229825.1 Mycobacteriales bacterium | reverse complement strand
CGCTACAACCAGACCGCCACACCGTTCAAGTGGAAATTCACCACCACCGACCTGGACGACTTCCTGCAACGACTGGACCGCCACACCGACTGCCCGGCCGCCGCGTGACCACCGACGAACTTACGAACCTGACCACTAAGCCACTGATGGTCGAGAACACCTGTGCTTCGTCGGGTGCCGTGGTGCGGTGTGCCTCGCCGCGGACGGACAGTGATGTGGCGGCCTGTGCATTGGTCACGCACTGATCCTAGGACGAATGAAGATTTGGCCGATGGCCATTTTGTGATCGCTCATCGGCTGACTGAACGTACAGGTCGTTCGGCAGGCAGCAGCCCGGTGGACGATCGGTGACTGGGACGGCGGCCCGCCCGGGGCATTACACACTCGCGCCGATCGACAAACATGCCCGGGCCTGGCCCGCCGTGTGGTCCTGCCGTGGCTGCGCTATCCCGCCGTGCTAGCGTCGGGTGTTGCTTGCGACCTGGTCGCCGTCGGGGCTTCGCTGACCGGCGTCCGGATTGGAGACCGGGTCGTTGGGTATGCCGTCGGGGTCGAGAAAAGCCGCAACAGCCCGGCGCAGGGCGCTTTTCAAACCCACATCGTCCTAATGGCCGCCCCCGCCGAAACAGCGCAACGCCGCCGCAGGGGTCTAGCCGACAACAACCTGGTCGTATCCATCACGCTCAATGCCGACGCGGTGGGATCCCTGACTTCGACCCGTGCCGGCCGATGACCGCCGCTATGCGGCGTCACGCTGCAGATAGGTCGCGATGGCCAGCCGCAGCTCGGCGATGTCGATGTGGGCGTCCTTGAGGGCGCGGACGGCGATCCCGCCTCCGTCATCGAGGATCCCGAGCGTCAGGTGTTCCGGGGTGATCCTCTGCTGCCCGAGTCTGCGGGCGGCCCGCACGGAGAGCTCGAGCACGGCTCTGACCCGCCTGGTCAACGGCAGGTGACCGGTGACCGGAGTGGGCCACCGAGTCGATGCCAGCGCACCGACCCCGAACTGCGCCTCGGTGACCTCCCGGACGCGTTGCAGGTCAATACCCAGGGACGTCAAAGCTTCGGGATCCAACCTGTCGCCGATCATCCACAGAATCCCACGCCGGACGTCGCCGGTGTCGACACCACAGGACCGCAACGCCGCGACCGTGTACCCATCGGCGTTGTCGAGCACCGCCAGCAACAGATGCTCGGTGCCCAGAAACGGATGTCCCAGCCGCCGTGCCTGTTCCTGGGCTCGGCCGACCATTCGTCGGCAGTCGCCGCTAAATCGTGGCGTCATCGTCGGTTATCCCTTCCGGAAAGGCGATTGCTCTTCGCGTATTTGTGATGGACCGCCTGCCTGCTGACACCGACGTGCCGGGCAATGTCCTGCCACGACCAGCCCTGGTCCCGGGCGTTGCGCATCTGCACGTGCTCCAACCGATCGGCCAGCTCGTGCAACGCACGCACGGCCCGTAAACCTTCCGCCGGGTCGCTGCCGGCGGCAACCTCCGTCAGCTCCTGGTCCGCCTCCATAATCGTCAATCTAGATTGACAGCGCCAGGGTGTCAACAGGAATTGACGTCTTGTTCCTTCGGATGAAGCAGCGCCGCCGAGGATGTCAAGTTGGCCGCCGGTCATCACGGCCCCATCAGTAGTAACCGAACGCAGTTGTCGCAGGCGACCCGCACGACCATTGGCCATCGCGCAGGACGTGTTCGAGTCGGTCTTGCAGTCTCACGTCCAGGCGCATGACATCGCCCGGGTGCGGATGGGCACCGAGTTGATCGGGCTCGAAATGCGCCCGGACGATGTGCTGGCCACCGTCCCGGACCGGGCGTCAGGTCGGTCCAGCGCCGTGTCCGCCGGCTATGTGGTGGCTGCTGACGGGGCCCGGAGCACGGTCCGCGACCTATTGGGAATTGGGCTGGACGGTGCGGAAGATCTGGGGAGCCAGCACGGGATCGCCTTCCGCGCCGACCTGACGCGCTACACCGGTGCTGTCCCGCGTGGCCGGTTTTTCCTCACCTCCTCGGGCGCTGCTCTTTTCTCCACCCATCCCGACAACCGTTGGGCAGTCAGCGTTCCCGACCTCGGTGAACCGCTGGACCCGGAGGCCACCGTCCGGCGGTGCACCGGAATCGCCGATCTACAGGTGGAGGTGGCGCTACCGCCGCATTCCCCACCCGGAACGCCCCCAACCGGAAGAAATCCTCGCCGCAGCCATCACGCAAATCCTCGACCTCACAAACTCCTCGCCCACCAACACGCCCTGAACGGCTGCCCCCGAGCGGTTCCCCTCGTCGAAATGATGAAAGCGTGGGGGTACCGATCCGGCAGCCGGTGGCCCACCGGAGTAAGCGCGCGCGGACCCGCGCTGCTTCTGTTCGATCAGGGAGACCTGGATGGAGCGGAGAAGGCACTGGGGCATGCGCTCGCCGCGTTCGACGTCAGTCGTAGCGTTATGAACGGAGCCGCACCCAGCTGCTTCTCGCCGCTCTGCAAAAACGACGCCGTCGGCGCACGCTGGCGCGGGACACCCTGGTCCTAGCCGCCGACCAGTTCGCCGCCCTGGGTGCCGCCGGTTCGCAGGCCTACGCTGGGCGAGAACCCGAACGCCTCGGCCTGCAGCGCCGAGAAGCATTCGAGCTCACCCCGAGCGAGCACCGCATCGCCGTCCTCGCCGTCTCTTGGTTTCACCAACGCCGCCGTCGCCAGCCGGCTCTCCCTGAGCCGCAAGACCGTCGAGGCCCACTTGACGCGCGTCTGCCTCAAGATTGGCATTCACTCGCGCGCCGAGCTGGGCCAATGGGTGGCACGCCGACCCAACGGCGCCGAACCGCCCCGTTAAGTCCGGAGACTCGGGTCGTGAGAGCTCAACGCGCTGCTGGTCTCACTATTGAGCGGTAGGGTCTGGAGATCCACAGTTAAGTTGCCGCCCCACTACTCGCTGTGGCGGGGTGGTTGAACCAGTCTTCCCGTTCAGCGGTCGCGATCTCGACCTGCTCAGGGTGTGAATTTGGCGAAATTATTTGCGCACGCGGACACGGGAGCCCGATTCAAGCAACTACCCAGCACCGATCTTTGGATTCTACGGCCGGCGTGTTTGGACCCCACAGCCGGGAGCGACTACCGAATGATCAACGTCGGTCTACCGATCGTGATGTGACGGAGAGGGCCGACGACCAGCCCCTACGCCTCACGGGGTAGGGGCCCATACTTCACGGGCCTGGCATGTCGCCGAAACGGAGGTGCGGTTGATGGACTCCCCAATCGGTCGTTCCACCGCGCCGGCTGTCACTATGCCCAGCGACCAAGGGCTCCGGATCGCCGTCGTGTCCAATGCGCTGGGGGTTCCGCTGCCGACGCTGCGTTCGTGGGAGTTGCGGTATGGGATGCCGGCGATCAGTCATCCCAAGGGCCGGCACCGCCGGTATCTGCCGGCGGAGGTGCATGCGCTGCGGCTGATGCGCGACGAGGTCGCCCGGGGTCAGCAGGCTGGTCTGGCTGCGGCGACGGTGCGTCGGCTGCTGGGCATCGGCGGCCCGGCCGGCGCCTTCATCCACCGGTTGCTGGACGATTCCGAGCAACTGGATACCACCCGGATCCGGGCCGGGCTCGATGAGGCCGCCGCCGCCCTGGGTCTGGGCGGCTGCGTCGACGAGGTGCTGCTACCGGTGATGCGCCAGGTGGGCATCTGGTGGGAAATGGGGCACTGCGACGTTCCGCAAGAACGGATCACCACCGAAGCTGTGCGAGCGTGGCTGGACAAACGGATCGCGTTCGCGCCCGCTCCCACCCGGCCGCGGCCGATCCTGTTGGGGTGCGGACCCAGGGACTTGCATACCGTCGGCCTGGAGTCGATGGCGATGCTGCTGCGATATCAGGGATGGCCGGTCCGCATGCTGGGCGCCCGCACGCCGACCGAAGTAGTGCTGGCTGCCGCGACGGCCACTGACGCAGCCGCAGTTGTGATGGTCTCGCAAATGGCCACCGGGCGTCGTCCTGCCCTCGAGTCGATCCAGGCCATCGCCCAGATCAGGCTGCCGGTGTTCTACGCGGGCGGTGCCTTCAGCTCCCAACGCAGCCGGGTAGGAGTACCCGGGAGCTACCTGGGCACCCGGATCCAGGACGCCTGCGCCCTGGTCATCAGCGCGCTGACCGCAGACGAGCTGGTCGCGACCAGTTAACGGCCGCGGGACATCCGATCGGCGCCCGCTCCGATTCCAGCTGATCCGCTGAGCTCCCGGCCAACCTTGCGAGGGGGATCGCTCCCTATCTTCTGATGGCCGCCGCTGGCGAGGGTAGGTTGAGACGGCCGCAGCAGGTGGCCGGTCCCGACCGGCTGTCAGGCTGGCGTGCATCGGGTTCGGCGCAGCCGCTCTGCTCGCGTCGGGTGTCACAGATCCGCGGATCGGGACGCACCGGGTGTGTCGGCTATGGATACTCCTGCATTCCGCTGGGTCGGGTGGAGGTCGTCGCCGCGGTGTCGGATCGCCCGCGCGCCGGTCCGCCGGTGGTGGTCAGTCATGAAGATCCGGCGATGACAAGCCCTGACCTGTCGCAGGTCGTCGAGGTGCCGCAGCGGTTGGTCCGTCCGCGGGACTGGCGGCGCTGCCCACGGCCAGGCGGGGATCAGCCGGCTCGAGGAGGTGACGGGCGGGGGTCGTCCGCAGGGTCGGCCGACACTGGTCTGCGGGCCCGCCGGCGACAGCTTCGTGACAGTTGGGCGGTGATAACCTGTCGACGGGCCCGCGCGATCGCGTACTCGACGGTGCGGTATGCCGGGTTGGTCTGGCGCCGCTCGCCGTGGTTGTACTCGGGCATCAAACGCTGTTCAACGAACTCATCGAGCCGGTCAAGGTAGCTGTTGGACAAGACGGGACTGGCGACGCCGCCCTGCGGCGCACCGGAGAGGGTGGCGTGCCAATGCCAGTCCTCCAAGTATCCGGCCTTGAGCATCCGGTCGATCAGGTGCAGGAACCGGCCATCGTGGATCTTCTCCGCCAGGATCGACAGCATCACCTGATGAGCCAGACTGCCGAAACAGTCGGAGATGTCACCCTCGATGAACCAGTGTGTCCCCTTCCAGACCTGCTGCACCTCGCTCAGCGCGGTGTGGCAGCCCCGGCCAGGACGAAAACCATGGGACCGGTCGGAGAACCGGGGTTCCTAGCGGGACTTTCCTTGCTAGTTTGATCTTGGTGGTGTTGTGGCTGGTCAGGGGTGGTGTGGGGGTGGGTTTTGCCTATGACCTAAGTGGTGCTGGGGGCGGCGAGTCGGTCGAGGTGGTACAGGTCGTAGAGGGTTTTCTGGTCGGTGTTGAGGTCGGTGGTGATGCGGCGGGCTTTGGGTCGGCCGCCGGTGGAGGGGTAGATCAGCACGGTCTCCCCGATTCCGGCCAGGGTGTCCAGGATGGCGCGGACGGACAGGTGGTGTCCGGCGTTTTCGGCTGTGAGCCGCATGAGGTGGGCTATTTGCAGGGCCAGGACGCAGGTGAAGGTGTGCACGGCGATGTGGTGGTCGGTCCAGTGGAACATCGGTGAGAAGGACACTTGGTGGGGGTCTTTGAGTTGCCGGAAACCGAATTCGATTTCTGATTGGGAGCGGTAGCCGGCGACGACGTCCAGGACCGTCCACCCTGCGGTGCGGCGAGTGGGTGTGGGGTGGTCGGTGATCAGGATCCGTTTGCCGAAGACCCGTTGTTCCAACGCTTCCCGCTTCTGCGGGTTGATGGTCCAGGTGAGTCGGTGGTCGGCGGGGGTCTCGCCGGTCAGGGTCCAGTCGAGGACTTCACGGACCCACGGGTCGTGGGTGATCTTGTCGATTTCGGCGTGGACCTGGTCGCGGCTGCGGCGGGTTTTCCCGCGCGCCAATGTTTCGGCGAGTTCGTCCAACTGGTGGCCTACTTTGGCCAGGGTGGTGCCGGTGAACGAGCGGGCTTGATCCTCGTGCAGCGATGGGGAGTGGGTGAGCACCACCCGCCGGTCCGCGCCGTAGATGACCCGGCGGGTGTCGATCGCGGTAACGCCGGGATACCGCTGGTCGTCGACGACGCGGCGGCGGGAAGCGGGCAGGGCGAGCAGGTCCGGGCAGTCACTGGGCGGGACGGATCCGACGAAATGCAGCCGGCTGTCGGTCAGGTGCGCGAAGTTCACGGCGGAGTTTTGTCCGGCGTCGAAGACGACGGTGATCGCGGCGGGATCCCCGCCGCCGGACCCGCCGCCCGCGCCCACCACCCCGGCGGGCACCTCCTGGTCGGTGGTGGTGCTGCCGGTGGCGGCGGTGTAGTCCCGGACGAGGTGGTCGATCAGGGTGGGGAACTGGGTGACGTCGGCCGGTTCCCGGGGTAGGCGTGCCAGACCAGCGGGATCCCGCCGGTCCGGGTGACGACCATGCCCAGCCCGACCAGCCGGAGGTCGGCGCGTTTCTGTTTCGCTTTGCCGCGTTGCGCGATCGGCGCTTTGTCATTCGTGGTGTCGATGTAGGTGGCGAAGTTGGTCATGTCCAACGCGACACTGGAGGTGTCCAGGCCGTAGGTGCCGATCATCCTGGCGGCGAGTCTGGCCGAGATGTCCTGCAACGCGGCAGGTGTCACGGTGTGCATGGCGTCCCAGAATTTCCGGTGATCGAGCACGCTCGCGCTGATCTTGGTGAACCGGTCCCCGGCGGTGCCGGCCCAGAACTCGGCGAAACGGCTCTTCGATCCGGGCGCCACCAGCCGGCCCAACGCCGCCAACGCCAGATAGGTGCCGACCGAAGCCCCGGCGTCGGCCCGGCGCGGCCCGATCACCTCGTCGATGATCCCGGCCACTCCCAGCTCGGTCAGCACCGACCACACCGCGGCGACGTCACCGAACCGCAGATGCCGGGTCCGGTCCGGCATGGTCCCCGCCTCGGAGCGGTCCAGGGCGGCCTCGATATCCGCCGCCGATCCCAGACCGCTCGGAGACCATCTTCGGTTTCCCGTCGATCCAGCCCATCTCCCGCAGGTAGTAGTACGTCTTCCCGTTGATCTTCTTCGGATACACACTGGCCATCTTTAGGTCATAGGCGATTGGGTGTCGAAAATCAACTCGCCACGCCGTGTCTGTGCAGATCAGGCCACTCTGGTCGACCCCGCCGACCTCACATGATCAACTTATCCAGGAAGGTCCGGCTAGTAGGCGTCCAGCAGCAGACGCACCACCTCGGCGACCAGTTTGTCCGACCAGGTCGGCAAGCCCAACGGACGCTGCTTCCCGTTCTTCTTCGGGATGTAGATCCGCTTCACCGGCCGCCATCGGTACCGCTCATGACGCAATGCGTCGATGATCGCGGCGATCTTGGCCAGGGACATGCCGTCCACGGTTTCCCCGGTGACCCCCGGCGTCATCGCACCCTTGTTGGCGTAGATGCGCCCGTAGGCCAGCAGGAACAACTGCGGGTTGAACAGCTGCCGATACAACCTGTTGATCGGCAGTCCTTTCCTACCGCGTTTGCCGATGACGTCCAGCACCGTTGCGGCGTTCTGCATTACGCATACCTCCCATCGCTGAACCTCACTGGCCACCTGTGCCCCTTTGCCCTGCGGACGGCTTTCCCGTCCTGCTTGGCAGGTCGTCACTCCTGCGACTACTACGGGCACTCCGTCGCCATTGGGCTCGCGCCCCGTAGGCGATCCCGTGGTACGTCGTCGTTGTACGTGTCGAGCACGACGTAGGCCGTCCACTCATCTCCTTGACCGCCCTCACTGGGCGACGGCCCGAACCACGAAGGTTGCCCGGCCTCACAGGTTCACGTCCGGACATGATTCGGCGTCGGTCACAAGCGTCGTTCCGACGGGTGCGCACTTTCACCACTGGAGATTGGACTTCAAGCAATCAAGCCTTGGCCATATCGCGCGGGCCTTGCGGCACCCCGCCCTGGACGCCTCCAGGCGGCCACCGCTTCCCTGCATGCTCTTGTCCCCTCGCGCTTTCGCGTCCAGGTAAACCAGGCGACCCAGAAACCTCCCTTCGAGTTCCTCCCGGCTGCGCCGGGGATACAACGACGCGCCTCACGGCGCACACCGGCCGTGCGTGTTACCACGCACGGGCTCTCCACGGACTGCTGCCGTCATGCCCGGCCAATAGTTCCAACACCTGTGCGATGGCGCCGCAGCGGCCGTGGCCGACACGCTGACCGACAACATCGGTACCGAGCAACCTTTCACCGACGCCATCAGCAAACTATTTCGCCGTTCGACACAGCAACATCACCGCCACCGGCGACCTCAACGGCACCACCATCACCCTCACCTGCATCGACGACACCCCCAATCACCTTCGGCGCCCTGTTCGACGCCGCCACCCTGCACCGCGCCACCAGCGCCACCGCGCAAACCACATACCGCCAACGCTGACCGATAGGTCAGCTACCGAGAACGCAATGACCGTCGTCGTTCTCAGTTCTTACCCGCGCCTGCTGACCACGTCGGGCTGACTGGTGGAGTGCGGTGTGGGCGCCCGCCATGACCGCCGTTCTGATCCTGATCAGGGCTTCCGACGGAATTCGCCATTGCTCCCAATACAGCGGGACATCGATCGCGATGTTCGGGTCAACCGGGGTCAGATCCTTGTCGGTGGTGCCGTCCTTGACCTGCAGTTCGGGGACCAGGCCCCAGCCAAGGCCCAGCCGGACGGCTTGGACGAATTCGGTGGAGCTGGGAACCTGATGTGTGGGCG
>JBBROB010000066.1:0-8822 GCA_038229825.1 Mycobacteriales bacterium | reverse complement strand
CTGCGCGATCGTGGCCTCCGACCTGGCCGGCATCAACTCGGTGGTGCTGCAGGACTCGACAGGGGTGCTGGTGCCGCCCGGTGACATCGCGGCACTGTCCGCCGCGCTGCAGGACCTGCTGTCCGATCCGGCTCGGCGCCGACGGCTGGGCGCGGCAGCATCCACCGCCGCCGACGAACTCTCGGTGCAGGCCGTGGGCACCAGATACCGCGATCTCCTCAACGAGCTGATCGATCGGTCGCCTCACCAGGCCGGCGGGCGGAACGCCCGGTAGTCGGCGCGAATCGAGTGGGTCCGGTGGATATCATTCGCCCCATGCCCTCAGGCCCCCCTGCTCCAGAACTCGGTGATTCGGCCAGATCCCGGTATCGGCAGGGCAGTGTGGTCGTTGTCGACGGCGTGCCGCTGCCCAACCCCCGGTCCACCGGCAACCTGCTCGTCGGCACGATCACCGGCCGGTGGTTGGCCTCGCACCAGGGTGTCGTCCACGGACGCATGCTCGATCTGGGTTGTGGCAATTGCCCGTACGAGCCGTGGTACTCGGTATTGGCGGATGGGGTGGCCGCCATCGATCCCGCGCCGGGGGCCGGCGGCAACGTGCGGGCACTGGCCGACCGGGTACCGATCCGATCCCAGAGCATGGACTTCGTGCTGTGCACCGAGGTGCTCGAACACGTCGACAACATCGAAGGCTCGGTGGCGGAGATCTTCCGCGTGCTGCGACCCGGCGGCCACGCCCTGATCACCGTGCCATTTCTGTATCCCACCCACGAGGCGCCCTACGACTTCCAGCGCCTGACGTACATCGGACTGCATGGCCTGGTCACCCGCCACGGTTTCGAGGTACTCGATGCTGCCGCCCAGGGAGGCCCGATGACCCTTGCGTCGAGCTGGTTCTTCCGTGCGCTGCGCGCGGCGATCGACAAGGGCGGCAGCAGCTTCGGTCGGTCCGGCCCGCTAAGCCTTCGCCGGCCGTTCCGCTGGGTGGTGGTGACGCCCCAGCAGATCGCCCTTCGATTCCGTCGGAAGGTGTCATGGAAGCTGACCGGCGCGTCCAAACTGGCCTCCACCGGCTACATGGTGCTGGTCCGCCGGCCGCAGTCCGACGGAGACGATGCCACCCGAGCGAGATGACCGGACAGCACAGCGACGGACCCTTGCGGCCTCGCGCCGCACGCTATGATCCGGGGCCGGTGCGCATCGCCGGCAGTCGAATATCCGGGAGGAATCTGAATGGCTCGCGTGCACCCAGCGGGACAGGATCGAGCTGCTGTCCTTCCGGACGATCTCAGCGCATTGGCTACGATGGCGCAGATCGCAGAGCTTGCGAGTTCCGACCTCGCGTCGCCGAACTCGACATCGGTGCCGGCAACAACAACGGCGCCGTGCGAGCCGGCCCGCGTCGCCGGCGCGCAGTTGCACAACGCCCGGCTCCTGCTGTCCGAGCAGAATTCCCTCGGCAAGACCAGGATGAGGTTCGCCAAGAGACTCGTGCTGCGAGGTTCCCGGCTTTTCACCCACCGACTGGTAGGGGCCGGCCAGGATCTGGCCGATGCGATCGAAATCGTCGAAGTCAGCCACGGGCAGGCCATCGCCGACCTGTCCAAGCAGCCCGACCAGCAACCACCGCCGTTTGCGGCAGGTCTGGACGAGCGGATCAGTCGGCTGGAGATGGACCACAGTCGGCTCGACAACACCCTGCACGCTCAGCTGACCAGCGTTGAACTGGGCGTCGACGACGCGCTGGCTGCCATCGCCCGGGCGTCCGCCGCCCTGAATGAGAACGCCCGCGGTCTGGATGTCCGGCTGTCGGCGCTGGAACGTAGCTCCGATCATGACCGGAGTGAGCTACACCGAACCCGAACTCTGGTGCAGCGGCTGGTCCGAACCGTCGCACAGCACGGCGGCACGGCAGTGGCTTCCGTTCTCGCGGACAGCGGCTCGACCCCGGACACCGCGGTCGCGTTCGGGCAGTCCACTGCGGGAGTCCCGGCAGCTCTGGATGACGCCACCTACGTCGATTTCGAGCACCGTTTCCGGGGAAGTCGCGACGAGATCCGGGCCCGCCAGAAGGATGCGGTGCCGTTCGTTGCGGGGTTGGCTGGATCACTTGCGCCGGTCCTGGACCTGGGATGCGGGCGCGGGGAATGGCTTGAACTGCTGCAGGAGATGAAAGTCCCGGGCTACGGGGTCGACTCCAACTCCGCCATGGTCGCCGAGGCGCTCCGATCCGGCCTCGACGCCCGTCTCGGCGATGCGATCGAACACCTTGATCAACTCGAAGAATCCAGCCTGCAAGGGGTCTCGGCGTTCCACTTCGTCGAGCACATCCCGATTGACGCGCTGGTCCGACTGCTCGACAGCACTCTGCTGGCGCTGCGACCCGGCGGCCTGTTGCTGCTGGAAACCCCGAATCCGACGAACCTGATCGTCGGGGCGGCCAGCTTCTACCTGGACCCCACCCACCTGCGGGTACTGCACCCTGACTTCCTGTCGTTCCTGGTCGAATCGCGCGGTTTCGTCGACGTACAGGTGCACTACGTGCACCCGGTGATCGACGAGGAGGGCCTGGATGACGGTCAGTCGGCACTCCAGGCCGACGCCAGACTCAGCAGGGTGGTCCGCAACGTGGAATGGGCGCTGTTCGGCCCGCAGGACTATCTGCTGTCGGCCCGCAGAGCAGAGGTCGCGCCGTGAAAATCGGCATCGTCAAACCGGACTGGCGCATCCGCGGCGGCTTCGAGAAGGTACTCGGCGGGATCGAGGGCGACCTGATCGGGGCCGGGCACCAGATCCGCAGATTCGAGATCGACGTGCCGACGGCCTCGCGTCGGCCGTTCGGCATAGAGGTGCCACCGGCGACCTGGAGTCGAGCACCCGAATGGTTCACACACCTCGCACTGCTCGACGCATTCCGCCATCTCGATGTCTCCTGGGCCGATCTGGTGATCTCTACCCAACCACCGTCCTACGCCGTCAGGCATCCCTGCCACCTGGCGCTGTTTTACCACCACGCCCGCGCCTTCTACGACCTCGAGCAGGTGTGGGTGCAGGCCGGTCTGGCACCGGAGTTGCTGCACACCATGGCCTCCGCGCTGCTCCGCCAGTCCGAATCCGCCGATCTCGACGGGGTCACCCATTTTCTGGCCGGTTCCGAGCGCGTCGTGGAGCGACTGCACCAGTTCCAGGGCCCGAATGTGCCGCTGAGCCTCTACCAAGCGGCCGGGCCGGAGGTCGTCGACCAGCCGGGCGGCCTGTTCGACCGGGTGCTCTGCGTGAGCCGGCACGAATTCACCAAGCGAACCGAATTGGCGGTGCTGGGCATCGCGGCCGCGAAGGACGCCTCCGGCGTGCTGGTCGGAGACGGTGGGCGGTTGCCCTTCGTTCGGGCGTTGGTCGGCCTACTGGCCGGCGGCCTGGACCCCGATTCGCTGACCCCGCAGGAGATCTGGCTGAACCTGGGCGTGCCCGAAGTCCAGGACGACCAGGAGCATCCACGCATCAGCGTCCGGGGTCGGGTGTCCGATGACGAGCTCGGCGAGCTGTACCGGGACGCACTGTGCGTTCTGGCGCCCGCCTATGACGAGGATGACGGGCTGACCGTCGTCGAGGCGATGAGTCACGGCAAACCGGTCGTTGTCTGCCGGGACGGCGGTGGTCTCACCGCCCTGGTGGACGACGGGGTGAACGGATTCGTGGTCGAGCCCACCGCCGACGGCATTGCGCAGGCCCTGCGCACATTGCGCGGCGACCCCGAGCTGGCCCGGCGGATGGGTGCCGTGGCCCGTGAGACGGTCCGCGAACGGACCCCGGAGCGAGCCCGCCAGCAGTTGTTCTCAGCAGTCGAGACGGTGCTCTCCGCGGGATGACAGGGTGAAGATCGCGATCGTTGCACCGAGTCCGATTCCGTACGACCCTGGCGGGGCTGAGGCCGTCTGGTCGGGTCTGTACCGGGAGTTGGCCGGCAATTCACCGCACGATGTCGAGCTGATCAAAGTCCCGGTCCGCGAGCGGACACTGCCGGAAGTGATGGCCGGCTACGAGGCCTTCTCCCGCCTGGACCTGCATCATTTCGACATGGTGATCAGCGGTAAGTACCCCGCCTGGATGGTTGATCACCCCAACCACGTGCTGTACCTGCTGCACCCGCTGCGGGGCCTGTACGACAGCTACGCGGCCTTCAACCTGCCACTCACCGAGTCGTCGGTCGACCCGGCCATCCGCCATCTGCTGGCGGCCGCCGCCGGCATCGACGCGGTGGAGGCGCTCCCCTGGTTCTTCGACCTGTGGCGATCAAACCTGGCCCAGTTGGGTCCCAACAGCCCGATGCTGGCGCATCCCAGCCCGGTCGGCCGGGCACTGGTCCGAGCGCTGGACCGGGTGGCCATGCGACCGGGAGCGATCGCCCGTCACTTCGCGATCTCCCGCACCGTGGCGCAGCGGCCCGACTACTTCCCGCGCGGAGTGACCGCGAAGGTGCTGTACCCGCCGTCCGACCTGGAGGGTCTGCACGAAGAACCCGGCGAGTTCTTCTTCACCGCCAGCCGGCACGACGCGCCGAAGCGGCTGGACCTACTCGTGAAGGCCATGGCCCACTACCAGGGCGCGCGCCAGTTGGTCATCGGCGGCCGGGGGCCCGATTCGGCCAGGTTGGAGAAACTCGCTTCGTCAGACCCCAGAATCCGGTTCGTCGGCCGGCTGTCGCAGGCCGATCTGGTCGATCACTACGCCCGGGCGATCGGGGTGCCTTTCATACCGTTCAACGAGGATCTCGGCCTGGTGACCATCGAGGCGATGTCCTCCGGAAAACCGGTGCTCACGTGTCACGACGCCGGGGGACCCACCGAGTTCGTGGTGCCCGGCCGGAACGGCTTCGTGGTCGACCCGACTCCTGCCGAGCTGGGTGCCGGCCTGGCCCGATTGGAACGTCTCGCCGCGTCGCCGCTGGCGGCCACTGCCGCCCGCCGGGCTGTCGACGGCATCAACTGGAACCGGGTGGCGACCGAACTCGTCGGTCTAGGCGAGCGCACCAACCGCCGCGCTCCCACGATCGCCCGAAGCGGCCGCCCTCGACTGGTGGTCACTTCCACCTTTCCGGTGTGGCCGCCGCGCGGTGGTGGTCAACTGCGCATGTATCACCTGTACGGCGCCCTGTCCCGTCGCTTCGATATCGACCTGATCTGCCTGGCCGACCCGAACACGCCCCGGTCGGTCCGGGAGGTCATGCCCGGGATGACTGAATACGTGGTCGCCCGCTCGGAGGACCACCACCACCAGGAGTCGATCGTCGCCGCCGGTGTCGGGATGCCGGTCACCGACATGGTGGCCGGACGCCTCGTCACCCGCACTCCCGAGTACCTGGAGCAGCTGGCAGAGTCGATCAGGGGCGCCCAGGGGGTACTGCTGGCCGACCCTTTCCTCAATCCGGCTGTCCGGCTGGTACACAATAACCTGCCGGTCGTCTACGACGCCTTCAACTGCGAGTACGTGCTCAAATCGCAGATGCTGCCGCAGACCGCCGCCGGGCAGGCGCTGCGCCGCGAAGTGCGGTCGGTCGAGGGCGGCGCCTGCGACGACGCGCAGTTGATCCTGACTGTGTCGGACCAGGACAGGGACAGCTTGCGCGACCTCTACGGCACGCCCGAGGAGCGCTTCCTGCTCGTGCCCAACGGAGTCGACCTTGACACCGTTCCGTTCACCCTGATGGCCGATCGCCACGCCAACCGCGACCGCTGGCTGGCCAACCTGCAGGCCAACGGCCGTGGGGAGGCGATCACCAGCCTCGCCACCTTCGTCGGATCCTGGCATCCGCCGAACAACGCCGCCGGAAAGGCCATCGTCGACATGGCACCCGAACTACCCGGCGTCGCCTTCCTGCTGATGGGCGGCCATTGCCGCACGCTGGAACACCTCTCGCTGCCGCCGAACGTGTTCCTGCTGGGCGTCGTGTCCGATGCCGTCAAGCAGACGGTGCTGCGCTCGGTCGATCTGGCGCTGGCCCCGCTGACCTCGGGGTCGGGAACGAATCTGAAAGTGGTCGAGTACCTCGCCGCCGGCGCCCCGTTGGTCAGCACACCGGTCGGCATGCGCGGCCTGAGTTTCGACGCCGGCCTGGTGCGGGTGGCCGAGTTGGAGAACTTCCCGTCGGCAATCCGGCAGGAACTGATCGCCGCCGACGGAGCGCCCCACCGAACGGCCAGGCTGAGGGCACTCGTCGAGGCCAGCTACGGCTGGCCGGCGCTCGGTGACGCGGCCACCCGGCGGATAGAGCGGGTACTGGCGCTGCGGCCGGTGGCCGGCTGATCACGCGGTGGCCCGACTACCTTTCACCCCTTGGCCGGCACTCGGCCCACCCACACGGCAACGGTCTGCGTGCCTCTCTGCGACGGCGGTTCAACCATGGTGGCGACGACCTCCGACGTCTGCAGGACAGGCACCACATGCACGTCGACAGCAGTCGGCGCCAGGGTCAGCACGGTCTTCTTCGAGTTGGCCACGATCGTCAGCGTCCGCCCACGGCGGGCGAGGTCGGTGGCCAGGGCCGCGGTGTCCACCAGGTTCGGCGAGGCCGAACTGATGAATCCGGCTGCCGCCACCGGACAGAAGCCGCGAACAGCCGGCATCAGCACCGGCGAAATCTGACTTTCGTAGGACAACAGGGCTACGCCGTTCGCGCCGATCGCATCGCACACCCGCTCGATGCCGCCCGCTCCGCCGGATTCCCAGGTAGCCCACCGGAGCGGCCAGGTGACCGCGAGGGGAGGCAACAGGGCCAAGGCCGCGATTGCTGCGCACGCGGCGCGTCGAACCGCCAAGTTGGCTGTCCCCATCCGTAGCGTCGAGCGTTCGATCAGCCAGGCCGCACACCATCCGCCCAGCAGGATCAGCCCCGGAATGGTCACCGGCACAAATCTGCGGATCCCCCACGGCTGGTCCGGCGCGATGGACACCTGGTACAGGTACAGAACGGTGATGGGCAGCACCAACGCGATCAGCAGAGCAAGATCGTCCCGAAGCCGGCCCGCGATGAAACGGCGCACCAGCAACGCGATGCCAACGACAGCGCCGGCGAGGGCCAGGGCGCCGGCGTACCAGACCAACCACACGAAGGAGAGCTCGTCGTAGGTCTGGTTGCCATTCAACGGAACACCATCCCGCTTCTGGATGACTTCCATTGCGCCTTTCACACCGGGAGGCTCGATGATGGACGCCTTCTGGACCAGGGGCCGGATCCACCAGGCGAAGAAGGCAAGCCCGATCATCAGCGCGGCGCCAACCGTGGCGACGGTCTGCGCGTTGGGCCGCCAGGCCGCGGACAGGCGACGGAACAGTCGATGCTCCGACCCCGACACACTCATCGTTGCTACGGCCAGCACGAGGGCCGCCACCACAACGGCCGCTACCAGACCCGCTTCCAGCAGGTGCAGCTGACTCGCCTGGTAAAAGAGATAGAAGGGACTGAATTCATGCAGGTCGATCCAGCCGAACACGGCCGGGAGCACCCATCCGCTCAGATAGACCGCCATGAGTAGCCAGGGGTTCGAACCAGTCCCATTTGCCCGCCGGTAGGTCCGGCCCAGCAGGAAAGCAACGGCCGGGAGCAGCAGGATCAGCGCCGCCCCCGCGTCAAGCCGAATGGTGAAACTGACACCCACGACGAAGCCGGCCACCGCCAGCCTGCGCAGTAACCGGTCGCCGAGCGCTCGAACGGTGAACCACAGGCCGGCCAAGGCGAACGTCATCATCAGCGGTTCGCTGAGCACGCTGCGGACCGTGTAGATCCAGCCGAAGTTCAGCGCGACGGCCCCCACCACCGTCAGGGCCAGCCAGTCCGGCAGGAATCGCAGTGCCACCAGAAACAGGACCGCAAGGGACACGGCACCGATCAGCGCCGGAACGACGAACAGGCCGGCGGTTCCACCGATCCAGTAGCCCATCGCCAGCAGTACCGGAAAGAGATGGGCGCCCTGAATCTCCAGACGCGTGTCGTCGCCGACGATGCTCTGCTGACCGAGTGCGTTGGCCTGCAGACCTTTCAGGCCCAGCAATACGTCCTGGCGACTGTCGACCACCAGATTCCCGTGCCGCCCGATCCAGGCACCACCGTTGACGTAGATGCCCGGATCGCGGTTGGTCAGGATGTATTGACCTTGATACCGCAGATTGACCGCCGCCACCCCGACAATGAAGATGACGCCCAACATGACCACCCACGGCCGGGTGAGGCGCGGCATCTCGGGCCGGCGATCCGGCCGCCACAACCAGATCAGTCCGACCCAGGCGATCATCGCGAGGGGGACGACGATCGCCGGCTGGTCACGGCCGAGCATCGCGGCGACGAGGCCGACCAGACCAAAGGCGGCAATGCCCAGTACCACCGCAACGGTGACAAGTTCGAACAGGCCGTACGTTGACCAGCCCCGCGCTCCGGTTCGTTCGGCGCCTGGGGAAACATCTGGAACGACAGCTGTCTGCACCGCCGAATACTAACGGGGCATTTCGCCGCAACTCGACGATTGCCGGCGAGTGCAACGAGCAGGCGAGTCGCTTCGGACCTGCGCAGGCAGGGCCATATACTCCTTTCCGAGAAGCGGGCAATGCCTGTCGAGACCTGATGGACACCGCCCCCGGGCAGGTATCGATCGATAGATCAGGAGCGTCGCCCATGATCGACGCAATGTCCCGGCAACCGTCGCCGGCCGCATGAGCCGTCGGCTCCTGGTGCTGGCCTCGACGTTTCCCGCCCGAAGCGACGACGGCACGCCGGCCTTCGTACGGGATCTTGCGGTCGCCGAGTCGCTGGGCTTCGACACGGTCGTGCT
>JBBROB010000065.1:0-8890 GCA_038229825.1 Mycobacteriales bacterium | reverse complement strand
TCCAACCCGAGCCGCCAGTCTGCTACCGGGCCTCCTGACAGCTACCCGGACCGGACTCGCACCGGCAAGCGACGACGAGCGCGAACCAACAGATCACCCCGACACGAGGTCACCTCCAGTTCCGCTGGGCGCACGAAAGATTGAGGTTAGGTGCACGTTTATTGCACGTTTGAAACCATCAGGACGTGATCGGTCGTGATCCGTCGTGACACCCAGAATCGGATCTTCGCAGCTCAGGGCAACAAGTTAGGACTTGTCATGATTTCTTGTGAGCAGGCAATACGCTCCCGCTGAGACTCCGCCGGTCGCAGGTTCGAATCCTGCCGGGCGCACTTTTCGGAGGTCAGAGCTTTATGAGTTGAGAATGTTTCTCGAAAAGGGCCGACTGTAGATGACCTGTGCATTTTCAACTCGATCAGTTGATGATCGGCTTCCATCGAGATACCGTCGACAAATGCCCCGGCAATCCATGGCGCCGCGTACCGTCGGGCCTGTCGCGCTCGCCCCGATGGCGAAGAACAGCGCCCGCCTGGCCAATTCGGGCTCCAAGATCCTGAACCCACCGACGGGGATTTTGGCTGCCCGCATGGTAGTCAGCCGGCCCCAGCGGAACGGGCGGGCAAGGCGGAACCGGATTCAGCCGTGGTGATGGATGCGATGTGGCTCAACAGGTCTCGGACTGCTCCGGCTGGCGGCACGCGGGAACCGATCCACACGGCCCGCAATTTGCGGGTCAGGTCCACCTCCGGGACATCGATCGCGACGAGCCGGCCCGAGGTGAGGTCATCTGGGACCGCCAGGGCGCTCAGTACGGCGGGACCGGCTCCGGCCAGTACTGCTGCTCGGACCGCGGAAGTGGTGGACAGCGCCATCACCGGGGCCGCCTGCGCGTACAGCGGTCCCAGCACCTGATGCAGTGCCTGGGTCAGTGCTTCCCTGGTGCCGGAACCTTTCTCGCGGGTCACCAGTGAGGTGTCGGCGAGTTCCCGGGCGGTGACCGGCCGGGTTCTGCGGGCCCACGGATGGTCTGGCCGGGTGATCAGGACGAGGTGATCGTGGCCGATGATCCGGCTGCGCAGCGCTCGGGGCACCTGCGGTCCTTCGATGAATCCGAGGTCGGCGTCGCCGCTGCGGACCTGCTCGAGCACGTGCTCGGAGTTGGTGGCGGCCAACATGACCTCGGCAGTGTCACCTCCGAATTGTCTGGCGGTGAGCTGCATCGACACGAGCCAGCGCGGGAGTAGCTGTTCGGCGATGGTCAGGCTCGCACTGATCCGCAGACGCGTCTTTCGGTCGTGTCGCAGGGTGGCCAAGCCGGCGTCGAGCTCGGCCGCCACCATGAGGAGGCGGTCCGCCCAGGCCGCGACGGTGGTGCCTGCCTCGGTCAAGGCCGATCCACGTGGGGTCCGGGTGATCAACGGGATCCCGGTCTGGGCTTCCATCGTCGCCAGCCGGGCGGACACGGCCTGCTGGCTGACGCCCACCTGCTTGGCGGCAGAATTGAGGCTGCCGGTATCGGCGACCGCCAGGAAAACCTCCAGGGCGGCCAGGTCGGGCATGCGGGCACTCAGCGTCATGTCGCCACGATAGCGGGTTACAACCTCACGTTGGTACCTAGCAAGGTAGAGACCGGTACCAGGTGATGATTCTTCTCGGGATAGTCGAAGTCATGACCAGCACAGTGAAAACCCGGTCCGTCGGTCGGGTCCCGCCACTGAAGTCTGCAGCCCAGGATGGCCCACCGACCACCGCGGGTGGCCACGACTTGGCCCGTTGGAGGCTGTTCGGTGAGCTGGAGCATCCGCGTCAGATCATCTCCAACATCACCCCGAACTGGCACGCCTCGACCATGGGCACCGGGATCGTTGCCGTCGCGGCCGCGACACTGCCGCAACAGTTCCCCGGTTTCCGTGCCGCGGCAACCGTGGTGTGGGCCATCGCCGCGGTAATGCTGATCGCGCTGACCGTGGCCACCGCGCTGCACTGGCGGCATCACCGCGCCACAGCGCTTTCCCACGCCGCCAGTCCCGTGATGGCTCACTTCTACGGCGCGCCGCCGATGGCGATGCTCACCGTCGGGGCCGGCACACTGCTGCTGGGCAGAGACGTGCTCGGGGTCGGACTGGCGGTGGACATCGACTGGGCCCTCTGGTTCGGCGGGACCATCCTCGGTCTGATCTGCGCCGCCGCAGTGCCCTGTCTGACGTTCACCAGGCACCCGGTGCAGCCCGACGGCGCTTTCGGTGGCTGGTTAATGCCGATCGTGCCGCCGATGGTCTCGGCATCCACCGGTGCGCTGCTGATCCCGTACACACCCGCCGGGCAGGCCAGGCTCTCCCTGCTGCTTTGCTGCTACGCCATGTTCGGGCTCAGCCTGCTGGCTTCCCTCATCGTGATCACCCTGATCTGGTACCGGCTGGCCGTCCACAAGGTCGGCGAGGCCCGAATGGTCCCGACCCTGTGGATCGTGCTCGGGCCGCTGGGACAGTCCATCACCGCAGCGAACCTGCTCGGCGGGGTCGCTCACAAAGCCCTTCCAGCACCGTATTCCACTGCGCTGCAGGCCTTCGGGGTCATCTACGGTGTCCCTGTCTGGGGGTTCGCGCTCTTGTGGGCCGGTATCGCCGGGGCCATCACCCTGCGGACCGCACGGGCGGGTCTGCCGTTCTCGCTCACCTGGTGGTCCTTCACCTTCCCGGTGGGCACCTGCGTCACCGGTACCACCGGCATCGCCCTGCACACCGGATCGTCGCTCTTGAGGGTGGCCGCCGGCGTCTTCTATCTGGCTTTGGTCGCCGCCTGGGCGATCGTCGCCGTCCGCACGGCACACGGCAGCATCCGGGGCCGCCTGTTCGTGCCCCCCGCACCGGTCGCCGCCAATGCGCGCTGACATCGGGTGGCCAGGAATCGCTTGAGCGCACGAGTAGTCGCGATGTAGAGATGCCGGCACCGAACGACGTGATCGACCATCCCACCCTGGTCTCCGGTTAGGCATCCAGGCGGGAGGCGCTGGGCGAAGTCAATGGGCGCAAACCGGAGTCGTGCACAAGACAACCGGCCTCGCAGCCTTCATCGGATCTTCATACCAGCAGTGGCCGCGGCTTCATACCCCGGCGGCACGCTCAGAAATAGGCACCGTCGGGTGTCCAAGCAGGTAAAGGAGCTGATGTTGTGATGGGAAACGACTATGCAGGTAGCGGCGGCGCGGGGATGTGGGTCTTCGGTGGCCTGATGATCGTCGGTGTTCTGATCCTGGGCGGAGCGGCCGTCTGGGCGGTCATCGCCGCGACCCACCGCGGCAGCCGTGGCTTCACTGCTCCGGCGGCATCACCGGAGACGGGCGGTCGCGGTCGGACGCGGCAGGTGTTGGACGAGCGGTATGCCCGGGGCGAGATGAACTCCGAGGAATACACCGAGCGTCTGCACACCCTGGGGCTCTGATCATGCCACCGGTGAACCGGCGGTGGGGCGCTGCAACTCGGCGGCCTCGGTGTCGCCAGTGTCACAGCCGGCGGAACCGGCCTGGCCTGAGCCAGCGACGTCAGATACAACCCCGTACCCGGTGAGACCGTGACCACACCAGTGCCGACGGGGAGTTGACGGTGACGCTGGAAGCGGCGGTGGGCCGCGGCCCACTCGCGGCCGGGCAGGCCTGTCGCACCGGTCTCGGCGATGCAGCGCATGACCGGCCGGGAGGGCGACCTGGTTCTGATCAACGGACAATCCAGGCCGCAGCTGACCGCCCGGCCCGGCGCCAGAGAACGGTGGCGCATCGTGAACGCCTGCGTCGCCCGCTACCTCCGCCTGCGCCTGGATGGCCGGGACCTGCGTCTGCTGGGTATTGATCTCCCGCTGGGCGTTGACCCGCAGCAGGTGCAGGAGGTGCTCCTGGCCCCGGGCAACCGCGCCGATCTGCTCGTCACGATGACTGCCGGCACCAGCTTCCTGCAGGCACTCCCCTACGACCGGGGAACCGCCATGGGAATGGGCATGGGCGGGATGGGGTCCCCGGGTACGAACCCCGGCGGTGAGCCGCTGATCGAACTGGCCACCCTGGCGGTCAGCGGACCCCCGACCGTGGCGCCCGGATCGTCGTTCACCATCGACGGGCGCGGCGTCGACCCGGCCAGAGTCGATCAGACGGCGGCGGCAGGTGCGATGGAGGAGTGGACCATCACCAACACCAGCCAGATGGACCCCCCTTCCATCTGCACGTCTGGCCCATGCAGGTGCTCACCGTCGCCGGCACCGACCTGGGTCCGGCGACCTGGCAGAACGTCGTCAACGTGCCCGCCCGCAGCAGCACCGTCGTCCGCATCAGGTTCGACGGCTACACCGAGCGCACCGTGTACCACTGTCACATCCTCGATCACGAGGACAACGGCATGATGGGCGTCATCGTCGGCCGGTGACCAAGCCAGAGTTGCCCCGGCAATTCCTCAACCGTCGAATGCCCGACTGACGGGCGGGACAGGACCTTCTGCCCTGGTGGGCTCCGCGAGATGCCGCGCACGCTGGAGCAAGGGTCAGCAGAATTCGAGCGAATGAAGCTGATCCCCCGGAGGTGTCGCATGAATCATGCACCGGCCACGACGAAGCGGTCGGTCCCGACCGTGCCGGCGCGCGTTGCTGCCAGCTGCGTGACCACCACAGGCGAATTGGGTGCACTCGACCCGGTGGGCGGGACCATCGTTGACCCGGCCGGATCCGCCTTCCTGCCGGCCGCGCCAACGGTTGCGGGATACGCGCCATGACGACCACGGGTGACGCCCGGGAGCGGGTTCGGGCACGGCTGCGCTCCCCTGTCGGGCGTTGGATCGGGGTGGCCGCGGCAGCGCTGGTCTGGTCGGTGGCCTATCGGTTGAACGGGCCGCTGTGGGACTGGCTGCTCTACAACGCGATCGGCCTGGACCGGAGCACTCGGCTGGCCAGTTCGCTGCATTTCTTCGGCTACGACAGCGTCAAGATCACCTTGCTGCTGGTCGGCATCATTTTTGTCGTCACGGTGCTGCGTTCGTTCATGAGCGTGGAGCGCACCCGGGCCCTGCTCGGCGGCCGGCGGGAGGGGGTCGGCAATGTGATGGCTGCGGGGCTGGGGGTGGTCACGCCGTTCTGCTCCTGTAGCGCGGTCCCGGCGTTCATCGGGTTCGTCGCCGCAGGCGTGCCGATCGGGGTCACCCTGAGCTTCCTGATCGCTTCGCCGCTGGTCAACGAGATCGCGGTCGGCCTGCTGGCCAGCATGTTCGGCTGGAAGATCGCCCTCCTGTACGTTGCGGCCGGGCTGGTCGTGGCGATCAGCGCCGGGTGGCTGCTGGGCCGGCTCGGCGTGCAGAAGTGGGTCGAGCCGTTCGTGTTCGAGACCCACCTCGGCGGCCAGATCATCGACTCCACCGCCGGGCTGAGCCTCGGGGACCGACTGCAGATGGGTCGCGAGGAGGTCGTCAACATCCTGCGCAAGATCTGGCCCTATCTGCTCGTCGGGATCGGTGTCGGTGCCCTCATCCACGGATGGGCACCGACGGACTTCTTCGCCCGCTACGCCGGCGCCGGCAACCCGGTAGCGGTACTCATCGCCGTGGGAGTAGGCATCCCCTTATACTCCAACGCGGCCGGCGTGATGCCACTGGTGCTGGCGCTACACGACAAGGGCCTGCCGATGGGCACCCTTCTCGCTTTCATGATGAGCGTCGTGGCACTGTCCCTTCCCGAAATGATTCTGCTGCGCCGTGTCCTCAAGCCCCAGCTCATCGCCGTCTACGTCGCCGTGGTTGCCGTCGGCATCATCGCGGTCGGTTATCTGTTCAACCTCCTGCTCACCTGAACAGGCCACCCGCAATCGAAAGGACAGAACCATGAACATCAAGGTGCTCGGATCGGGCTGCAACAAATGCAAGGCACTGGAACGGGTGACTCGCAAGGCGCTCGCGGAGCTCGATCTCACCGCCGACCTGGACAAGGTCGAGGATTACTCCACTATCCTGTCCTACGGCGTGATGAGCACCCCCGCACTGGTGGTCAACGACGAAGTCGTGCTCTCCGGCCGGGTGCCCACGGTCGCCCAGGTCCGCGCCATCCTTGCCTCGCACGCGGCGTAACGGCCATCGGCGGCGTCGTGTTCGGTCCCTCTCGTTGCTGACCGGCGCCGCCTATCCGGTATGCGATGTCGCCGGACCGGGTATCGCCCTGATCGCAGTCGGGTTGGCGGCCCGGCCGGTCAGCGGCCGGCGCAGCTTCGGCTTCGCCGGCGCCGAAGTGCTGGCCCGCTGATCAAATTCCCAGCCGCACCCGACCCCTACAACAGTAGCGGGCGACGCCGTCCTGCCTCCGAACTTGCACATCGCTGCATATACCCCCTAGGGTATATGCAGCGACCTCGATGACTGCCAGATGATTGCCAGTAGAAAGCCCCCAGAGGTCATTGCCACTGGGATCTCGTCCGGATCCCGCTGAGACAGGGGCGTTCCGTTCTCCCACCGCTGCCGCTGTGAGTCGCCGGCCCGAACATTGCTTTTCGACCGGTTCCGGACACCGTGAAGCCAGTCGAGTTCGGTACCCGGCCGGGTATCGTCACCGTCAACATCAGGAGGAACCATATGGTCGCGCTCCCGCCCGAGGACATCGACGGCATCGTCAAGCGGCTGCGCCGCGCGCAGGGCCAGATCGGGGGCATCTTGAAGATGCTCGAGGAAGGTCGGGACTGCGAAGCGGTGATCACCCAGGTGGCTGCGGTCAGCAAAGCGGTGGACCGGGCCGGCATCGCGATTATCTCCGGCGGACTCAAGCAATGCCTCCTTGACAGCGACGGCGCCGACAGTCTGGACAGCGCGAAGATGGAACATCTATTCCTGTCCCTGGCCTGAGGGTCTCGCCCGCTGAACCGCACCCGCCGCTACAGCTTTGATGGAGAACGCCTGTGAGCACGACGATGTCAGCAGCCGACTGGGACGATCGATACCGCGGCCAAGACCTGGTATGGGGCATCGCCGCCAACCGCTGGGTCGAGAAGGAACTCGCCGGGTCGACACCGGGCCGCGCGCTGGACATGGCCTGCGGGGAGGGCCGCAACAGCATCTGGCTGGCTCAGCACGGCTGGCAGGTGACCGGGGTCGACTTCTCCCCCGAGGCCATCACCAAGGCGCGGGCACTTGCCGCCGAGCACACCGACCCCTTGTCACCTCCGGTCGAGTGGATCTGCGCCGACGCCACCAGCTTCACCACCGACAACGCTTTCGATGTGGTCATCCTGGTGTATCTGCAACTTCCGGCCGACCAACGTCGGTCCGCCATCGCCGCGGCCTGGGCCGCCCTGGCCCCCGGGGGTGCCCTGATCGTCATCGCTCACCACACCGACAACCTCGAGTTCGGAGTTGGCGGCCCGCGTGACATTGGCACCCTCTACACAGCCTCGGATGTCGAAGCCGACCTCGCCGCAGTCGGTGCGAAGGTGACCGTCGAATTGTCGCAACGCGTCCTCCGGCCCGTCAACGGAGCAGACCGGCCGGCGCTGGATGCGCTGTTCCGTGGACGCAAAGGGCAGACCGCGTGACAGGGCCGCACCCAGCAGAAGTCATCGTCTACACGAGGCCGGGCTGCCCCTTCTGTGCCTCACTCAAGCTGCGCCTGCGCCTGGGGCGAATTCCCTTCCACGCCATCGACATCTGGCAGAACGACGACGCCCGAAACCTCGTCCGCACTCACAACGGGGGCAATGAGCTGGTACCTACCGTGCAGATCGGCACGACCTTCCTCAGCAATCCAGGCCTGCGCCAGGTACGCGCCGCACGCAGCCGCTGAGCCGCCACATCGAATACCCAGCCGCAAACCGGCCCGACTCGCTTCGGCCGTCGACCGTAGCCTTGACGGCATCCATGCCGCCGATCGCGCCTTCACGCGATGCGTCCGGACGACCACGGGTGCCGGAATGCTTGCCCTACTGCCAGGTGTCGAAGCTGCAGTGCAGTGGGAGCCAGATCAGCCGACCTTTGACTCGGCGGCGCGGAGCCGGTCACCCCGGAGCGGCCGGTGGAATAGCGGCGCGAACACGCAGGCGTCCAGGATCCCGGCAGCCAGCGGCACCAGCCCGACGACCGCGACCGCCCACCACCCGCCACCCAACATCGCACCCAGGGCGATCAGGACAACGCCCGCCGCGATCCGGACGATCCGGCCGACCGCACTTGCCATGAACGTGAAGAACGAAGTCATGTCACTACCTCCACCAGGAGTTGTTCACAGGGTCATTCAGAGGGAGGACACGAGCGGCCCGGGAATCACTGAGGTCGCTCCAGATCTGCCCTATATACCCAGGGGGGTATCTAGATTCACTATAGCCCTTCCGGCCGGGGACGCCTGACACATGGAGGCAGACCTGTCTGACAACCGCGCCGGGGAGCGGCCGGCCAAGGGTCTTTGCACGGTTCGGCCGGACCTACGGGGCCGCCCAGCACTACCCCGCGCCGTTCACCCATGCGGTGAACGGCGGGACCGACGCCGCGTTGGGCAGCGGCAACAGGTTTCAACGGGCGCGGGCGGCGACGGCAGGGGCTGGGTCATGGGTCGGGGAAAATGCCGGTCAGCGGCATGGTCGTAGCGACAGCCAGTACCGCGGTTCGGCTATGTTGCCCAGCTGTGACACCCGAGACGAAAGGGCCCAAAGACCCTGCCCAAACCCACACCGGCGCGTTAAACCGAAGATGACCCCTTTGAAGGGAGCTCGCCGTGGCCGACGTCGTCGTCCTGGGTGCCGGGATCTCCGGGCACACCGCCGCACTCCATCTGTCCAGGCTTCTCGGCCGGCACAACCTGGGCACCAAGCACACCGTGACGGTCGTCTCGCCGAACTCCCAGTGGAACTGGATTCCCTCCAACATCTGGGTCGGGGTTGGCAAGC
>JBBROB010000064.1:0-9024 GCA_038229825.1 Mycobacteriales bacterium | reverse complement strand
GTCAACGCACCCCAACTGGTCGCCCTCGTCCGAGCCGGCGCGACCTTCCGACACGGGAAACTCGTCGAACGCTCAGCCGGGCACACCGACGTCCAGGCAGTGGCCTAAATGATCTTCATCCACAGGTATTGACGATATCTCCTGATCAGTGCCACTTGTGCGCATTTCGGGGCGAGAGCTTGAGCTGCAGGACCGCAGCGAGGCTGACCAGCGCGACGGCAATCACCCCGAGCTGGACCATGCCGGCGGTGAGTATTCCTACCGGTGCGACGGCGACGCTGAGTAGTGCAACGCTTAGGTGTGCCGCGGTCGGCCCGATCCGCAGGATAAGGCGGAACGTTGCCTGGCCGAGCAGGAATAGCGCGATGCCTGCGGACAGGCTGATGGCGGGTGCAGTGTCCAGGGGAAGGGTCGGCGACCCGATCACTGTGTGCAGACCGGCCGCCAGCAGGATCAGGCCGGCGAAGTGCAGTAGATGTGCGTAGGAGTACGCCCGGGAGGCCAGTGGTACCCGACGCTTCAGTGCGGCCTTTTCTATTGCCCGTACCGCCTGGATGTCGTCGCCCACCGCGAAGTAGATCCACCACAACGCGCTGATGACGACCATGGCGAGGGCGGCGCAACCTGCCACCGCCAGGTGAGTCAGCTGCCCCTGTGCGCCGGCCCCGACAGCGATGAGCGTCTCGCCGAGCGCAATGATGATCAGCAGTGCGTGGCGCTCGGCGAAGTGCTCGCTGCGCAGGGCGAACGTTCTATTCCGGCGCCCCGCGACGGTGCGGAGGAGTAGGAGCACGGCGCTGATCCAGCTCAGCCACCCCCATCGGGGCCCCAGTCCAGCCGCGAGCAGCAACAAGGCGGCCACTGCGTAGTTGACGGGCAGAATCTGCCGGCTCGCGTGTGCTGACTCCCCTTGGGAGGACCGGGAGAACTGCACAGCGTGGATGCTGACCACCACCAGGTAGGCCACCGCGAACGGCCAGGCGCCAGCCCCGAATACGTCCGGGACCGCGCTGGCCATGGCGAGAAAGCAGATCATGGCCAGCAACATCGGGAGCCGCGTGGCGGTGGTGACTGGCGCAACGTTGTTCGCTAACCATGCGAAGCCGTCGTACATCCACCAGGTAACGACTAAGGCCAACGCTGCTCTGCCGTAACCGAGCACATCGTGCGAGGACGTCAGGAGGCTGGTCAGCTGGGTGATCAGGAAGACAAACACGAGGTCGAAGAACAGCTCGAGCATGGTGACCGGTGCAGCACCATCTGGTGCTGCGATCTTCGCCGTCATCCAACGCATGCGGATAACCGTTCAGGCGTAGCGGGCACCCCGCGGGTGCCCGCTGCCGGTGTGGACTGGTGCATCTGGGTCAGCTGGTGACCCAGGGGGTGGTCAGGGCTTGCACTGCGGAGCCGTCGACGTCGGTGAGTTTGGTGGCCACGAACTGCCGCGCCCAGTCGGAGGTTTGCAACCGGAAGGGTGGTTCCTGCGCGCTGAGCTGGGCAACGATGATGTCGGCGACCTCGGCCGCGGGCTGGGCGTTGCTCGCGAACTGTGAGGTGACCCGCGTGAGGTAGGCCCGCAGCGCGCCTGTGTAGGGCCCGGCCGCGCCGAGCAGCGCTTCGGGGTCCAGGCCGGCGTTGGCGATGAATTCGCTGACGACCGCGCCCGGTTCAACGACGCTGACGGCGACCCCGGTGGTGGCCGCAACCGGCGCAAGGGACTCCATAAAGCCCTCGACAGCGAACTTCGCGGCACAGTAGGCCTCGTTGAACGGTTGCCCCACGACGCCGCCGACGCTGGTCACCGTGACCAAACGCCCGCCGGTAACCCGCAAATGGGGCAGAACCGCCTGGGTCATTCGGACAACTCCGAAGAAATTGACCTCCAGGCAGGCCCGGACAGCGTCCAGATCATCGGTCTCGATGGTGCCGACGTGTGCCGCCCCCGCATTGTTCAGGACCGCGTCCAGGTGCCCCAGATCCGAGATCACAGACTCGACACACCAGGTAATTGAGCCGGGGTCGGTGACATCCAGTGAACGGACGTCAACGTCGACTCCCGCCGCTTCGGCAGCCGAGCGCAGCGCACCTGATTTGCCCGGGTCACGCATCGTGGCCACCGTCCTCCACCCGGCCCGTGCTGCCGCGACGGCAGTAGCCAGGCCGACGCCTGTGGAGGTTCCGGTGATGAGGATGGTGCGCTCACCGGTGCCGTCGATGGGTTCTGACCAGGTCATGATCTCTCCTTCGTCGTGGGTGCACAGTCCCGGTAGGCGGTGATTTTGCTGTTGATCGCCTCGAGGTGGGCCTGACGTTGCGCGAGGTCGCGGATCAGCTGCTCGCGGTGGGCGAGCAACAGGGGTAGCCCGTGTTCGCGACCGCTCCCGGCGCGGACCGCGTCGGCGTAGGTCTTGATGACGCGGATGGGCATTCCCGTTGCTCGGAGGCGACTGATAAATTCCACGGCCAGGAGTTCGGCTGGACCGTAGCGCCGTTGGCCGGTAGCAGTACGCGGGGTTTGCAGCAAACCCGCACGTTCGTAGTAGCGCAGAGTGTGGGCGCTGATCCCGGTGACCTGCGCCGCGGCGCTGACGCTCAGCAAGTCCGACGGGATGTTCAGAACCTCCTCTTCTTCTCCCACGCGAGCAGTCTCCAACTGTGAGTGCGCTCTAAGTCAACACGCGCATCAAAAACGCGGATCAGCGAAATGTTCGGACCCGACCTGTGGACCATCCAGTGGGAGACCGTCGCACTCAGCCACGGTCAGAAGTTAGACCCCCAGGCTGCCGCACCTATAGGAGGCACGGCCGCCCTAGAAGGGGTCGGCAACCCCAGCGACGTCTACGACTGACCCGAGCGGTTTGACTCAAGGGGATCAGTGAACGGGACGTGGTGCGCTCTCGGGCGAGCCTCGGAGTCCATTCACCGGCGGGGATCGTTGATCGGGCGTCTGTCGCCCCGTGACGCGGGTGACGAGATCGTGCTCTGTTGTAGCTGACTTGTCTTACGAATCGTAGTATCGTCGTCATATGACTGTGGTGAACTTCAGAACAGACGAACGATCCGAGCGCGCGCTCGCGGAACTAACTGCCGATGGTGCCACCGTCTCCGATGCGATCCGGCAGGCGCTGGTAGATGCTGCCCGACTGCGAAGGCGTGAACAGATGCGTCGAGAGTCGCTCGCAATGGCGAACGACCCCACCGATCTCGCTGAGAGTCGTCAGGTTCTCAAGGAGATGGACGAGCTTCGTGCGTGGTGACGTCCACCGCCTGCGAGCGCCCCGTGGCACCCGTGGCAACGAACAGCGGGGCTTTCGTTACGCGGTGATCCTGCAATCCGATGATCTGATGCTCTCGACCCTCATCGTCGCGCCGACCTCCAAATCCGCCCAGCCTCGGATCTTCCGGCCCACTATTCTCATCAGCGGGGAAGCGACACAGGTGCTGACCGAGCAGGCCGTGGCGGTCGCGCCAGAACGGCTCGGCGATCTCGTCGGACACGTCAGCCTCACAGAGCAACAGGCAATCGATGCGGCGCTCAGACTGACCCTGGGGATCGACTGATCCATTCGGATGAAACCAGCCCTACGGAACGCCGTAGAAGGATCCCTGAACGGGCGATCCTGCTAGCATTGCTGGCAGGAGGTGGTCGGCCGTGGCTGCGATCAGCGTGCGAGACCTGGACGAGGATGTTGCCGGTCGCCTGAAAGTGCGGGCGGCTCGGCACGGACGGTCCATGGAGGCCGAGGTTCGGGCAATATTGACCGATGCTGTCACCGGCGGCGCCGACGAGCGTCTCAACCTCGCCGAGGCCATCCGAGAGCGTTTTAGCTCCATCGGTGACGTCGAGCTAGATATTCCTCGCCGGCGGGACATGCCTCGCGCAGCTGATTTGCCCACTCCGTCGTGATCGTTGTCGACACGAACGTTCTGTCGGAGATGATGCGCCAAGTTCCGGACCCGACAGTTCTCGCCTGGATCTCCGCAGCTGGGCGACTACACACGACGGTCATCACACTCGCCGAAGTCGAATACGGTATCGCTCGGCTACCGGCGGGCCGTCGAAGGGATCAGCTCACCGCGACGGCGACCGACGTGTTCGTCGATTTTCAGGACGTGATCTTGCCCTTTGACGTTCGAGCTGCTCATCGCTATGCGGAGATCGTCGCAGGCCGAGAGGCATCAGGACACCCCATCGCTACCGCTGACGCGCAGATCGCCGCGGTCTGCGCGGCTCGGAATGCGACCTTGGCAACGCGTAACACCAGCGACTTCACATCGACCGGTATCCAGTTGGTCAATCCGTGGCAGTCGCTGACCCAATAGACGATCCCTGAACGGGCGGGAGGGTGGTCAGTGATACGTGATCCGCTATCATGGAGCTATGGCAACGTTGGGTCCGACGACTACCCGGTACATGGATCGCCTGGCAGGGAACCTGCTGCGGCGGGCGCGGGCTGAGAAGGGTCTGACGCAGCGGTCGTTAGCTTCGGCGGCTGGCGTGCCGCAATCAACGGTGGCGCGTATCGAATCGGGCGCGCAGCAGCCCTCGCTGCCGCTGCTGGTCCGCATTCTGGCGGGGGTGGATTTGGAACCGCGCATCGCGTTGGAGCCCTACGACGGCCACGATGACGTGCTGGATGCGACCGAGGCGCGACTGTCGCCTGTCGAGCAGGAAGCTCGAACGCAGGAGCAGGATGAGTTCCTCGATGCGTTGAAGGCGGGTCAACGGCGGTGACCGGCCCAGCCTTCAATCCCCGTGCCTTGCTCGCGGCGCTCGATCGCCACCACGTCGAGTATGTGGTGGTGGGCGGGTACGCCGCGAATGTGCATGGCGCCGTGCGGCCGACCAAGGACATCGATGTCGCGCCGGCGACGACCACGGAGAACCTGACGCGACTGGTGGCCGCGCTTCGCGAACTGAACGCAGGCATTCGGGTCGACGAGATGCCCGATGGGCTGCCGTTCGACACCAGCGCGGAAGCGCTGAAGGGGATGAAGATGCTGAACCTGCGCACCAGGTTTGGTGATCTTGATCTGGCGTTTTCACCAGCTGGATTCCCCGGCGGCTATGTCGAACTGATCGACCGGGCGGGTGAATTCGTTGTGGACGGTTTGACGATTCGGGTGGCCGCGCTGCAGGACGTGATTTCGAGCAAAGCGGCGGCGAACCGTCTCAAGGATCAAGACGCGCTCCCGGAGCTGATACGCCTGGCTCGGCGCGCCGACAGTGGCAAGGACGGGGGCACCGCCCGCTAATTCAGCCGACCGCTAGCCGATCAGCCTGCGAAACGGTGGCGGTGGCTCGGACGTAGTGTCAGGAACCGGCTTGGGCCAGCGAAGGCGCAGGCTGGGATCTCTTTCCCCTGTGCGGGTTGATATCGCGCTGTCAGATCGATGGGACTAATCGAGTGTGAGTACGGTTGCGCCGCGGTCGATGAGGTGGGGGTCGTGACTGGCGGCCAGGACTGCGGTGCCGTGTTGGGCGGCTTGGTCTAGGTGCTCGATGACGGTGTCGGCCCAGCGGCGGTCGAGGCTGGCGGTGGGTTCATCGGCGATGAGTACGGGTGGGGTGAGTAGTAGGGCGCGGGCCAGGGCCACGCGTTGTTTTTCGCCGCCGGACAGCGATGCGGGTCGGTGGTCTAAGCGTTTGTCCAGGCCAAGACCGCGCAAGAGTTGGCGGCCGTGGTCGCGTAGTTCGTGGGTGCGGCGGTCGGGGACGGCGGGGAGCAGGACATTTTCCAGGGCGGTGAGTTCGGGCAGCAGGTAGGCGTTTTGGTCCATGACACCGATGAGGGCGCGACGGGTGCGGGCCAGTTGGTCGGTGGTGCTCCCGATAATGGGTTGGTCCTTCCAGAACACCGCGCCGCTGCTGGGTTGGGCTAGGCCGGCGGCGACGCGCAGGATGCTGGTCTTGCCTGAGCCGCTGCGCCCGGCGATGACTTGGAGCCGGCCGGGCAGTACCTGCAGGTTCAGGTCGGTGACGATGCTTAGTGCGTCATCGCCTGAGCGGGGGAAGCTGATGCCGACATCGGCCAATCGGATCAACGCCGCGGTCGAGGCGTCCGGTTCGGTGATCGTCGGGGTCGGGGTGGTGTTCACGGGCGGCTCCGGGTCGGTCGGTGCGATACGGGCAGGGCAGCGCAGATCAGCAGGGTCGCGGCGGCCGCGGCCACGGCCAGCGGGACGCCCAATCCCAGGGATCGGCGGCCGAGGATGAGCGCCGCGACGATGACGGGCGCGGCGGCGATCGCGGTGGTCATGGCGCTGTCGGCCAGGTCCCGGCGGCGCAGCTGCTGGGTGGTCCAGCCCAGCCCGACCAGGGTCCGGGTCTGCTGGGCCCGGTCGTGTTGTTCGACCCGTCGGGCCAACGCGATGAGCAGCAACCCGACCACCAGGGTGAGAGCGCTCAGTAACAGGTCGGCTGCGCTGGTGCGGTCGACGGCGAATCCGGCCAACCGGGTCGCACCCGCCCGTAGGTGCGCGTTGGTGACGGCGACCAGGTTCAGTGGCATCGCGACGGCGATGACGGTCCAGGACAGTGCCCGGACTAGCGCGGCGGCCGGGCGGGTCAGGACCTGTCGCATACCGACGGCGAACGCGGAACCGATCTTCGCCCAGCGGGGCGGCCGCCATCTGCGGATCTTCTCGGTGGGTGGGCCGCTGGTCGCTGCGACCACCATTACTCCGGCGGCGGCGATGGCCAGCGCGGTCCCGCTGGCCCACAGCGTGGGCGTCGAGAACCGGGTCAATGCAGCCACCGCACCACCGACGGCGACCAGTAACCCCAGGACGAGCAGCGCCGGGGTCACCATCCACCGGGCGATGCGTCTCCGGGTCCAACCCAATGTGACCAACAGTTCGGCTTCGGCGATGCGGTGGGCCCGGCCAGCGGCTGCGCATCCCACGTACAGCACCGCTCCGACGAGTAACGCAACGACCAGGAGCAGCACGGACAGCCCGCGCAGGGTGTTTTGCACCTGGATTGCGGCGCCCAGGGTGGTCCAGTCCTGCCGCACCCAGCCCAGGTCGCTCACCGCGCCGTTGCCGGCGATCTTGTAGTTGGGTACGTACACGTCGACCGGCTGCGGGGAAGCGCCCGCCACCACCGACACGGAAAGGCCGAGTGCGGCGATCTTGTCGGCCACGGCGATGACCTTCTGCTGGCTCTGCGTGGTGTAGCCGCTGATACCAGCGACCCGCACCCGGATCGCATCGATCGGGGTGTCACCGCGCAGGTCCTGCGCACCGGTCAGATCGGTGATCGCTCCGGGCGTCGGGGAGATGAAGTCCAATCCGGACGGATTCGCCACGATCTGTCGGCCGTCCGCCGCTGTCCCGTCCGGGCCGGCCAGCCACGTCGTCTTCGCCGGGTCGTAGGCTCCGAACGGGTGTAAGAAATTCCGGAGGCCCCGAAGTTCAAGTTTTTCAGTGAAAACGACCCGACCGGCAGGTTCATCGTCGCCGTTGGAGGCAGTCCGCTCGCAGAGGACGCCACGAACTTTCGATAGGCCTGGACACCGGCTCCGACGCCGCCGGGGGTGTTCTTGTCCACGGCGCTCGTGCCGTCGATGGTGACCAGGCCCTGCGGTTGCACCCGGAACGCCGGCGTCGACACGCCCTGCGGAGCGGCGGCCGTCGTGTAGTTGGGTCGGCCGACCAGCTGCGGGATCACGTTCGGTGTCGCCCCGGTTTCGTACTGGTCGATGGCGAAGCCGGGCGTGCCGGGCCAGGGAACGTTGAGATTGCCCGTCTCGAACGGCACCAGCAACGACGTCAGGTCCTTGGTGCTGGAACCCAACGACCGGTAGGTGGCGCCTTTGTCCAGCTTTTGGACCTTATGGGCGGTGTCGATACCCGCCGGCACCGGCTTGTCGGAGACGGCGGCGGTCAGTTGCAGGGACATGGAGGCGCCAGGAGTGTTGTTGACCAGCAGCGGGATGGCCTCGGTGGACTCTGTGCCGTCGGTGTTGGTGCCGGTGGACTGCAACAGCTGCGTGGTCACCGCAAACTGCGACGGAATGGTCTTGACCCAAGGTCCGTTCGTCAAATCTGACGCAGACCGCTTCACCGGCACAGTGGTCAACGGCTTCAGGAACGCGCCATTGGCTCCGAGCAGCTGCATCTCCGCGGCCGGATCCACTGCAATGACCGACGAGGAAAAGGCGGGCAGCGTCGGGCCGGCAAAGGTGATGCCATCGTCCGGAGTCCACCCAGCGCTGGCCGAGTTGTCCGCGGCCATGACGTTGTCGGTGATGTTCGCCGTTTGCCGCCGCAGGACAGCGTGAATGGATTCCTGATCTACGACGCGGGTGCCGCCGGCGTCAGTCAGCGAGACTGTGAAACCGATCTCGTACAACGCCGGGTGATCCGGTAGCGCCGAGGTGCGCAGTAGTGGCCGATCCGGGATGTCAACGATCGGTGATGAAGCCGAGTAGCCCACCTGCCCGACCAGACCGATCGGGGCGGCCACCGCCACCCCGTCGATCTTGCGGATCGCCTTGAGCTGGTTCAGACTGATCCCGCCTGTGCCGGTGACCGCGACGAAGTTGCCCTCCACGAATCCGCTCGTCGCCGCCGCCGCCAAGTTCTGCCCGGCAGGGCGCACGAGAATGTCGTACGCCCCCCGCCACTTCTCATCCAGGACCTGCGACAACACCCGCGCCGACCCGGTCTGCAACAACCCCGAGCTCAACACAACCAGCATCAACACCGCGGCCGACAACACCGACAACCGTGTCCGCCACAACCGGGCCGCGGTCATCACACGCGATGCACGGTACCCAGGACGGCCAGATCAACAACCTTGCCGTTCGTCATCGTCCCGGGCGTGAGCGAGCCGTCCGGAGACAGAACCAGCATCATGGTTTCGGCTTGACCGCTTTGGGGGAGTGTCAGGGGGACGGTGTAACTGATCTTGGTCTCTGGACACGCCGGGCTCAGCCTGGCGGAAAGGAACCATGATGACCGAGATCATCGATGCCATGCCGAACCTCAACGGGATGGATCAGCAGCAGTTCGCGCAGG
>JBBROB010000063.1:0-9830 GCA_038229825.1 Mycobacteriales bacterium | reverse complement strand
CCTGGTCAGCGCGCCCGCGCCGCTGCGACCATCGCGCAAGGCGCACTGACACGGGCCACCACCGGCACCGTTCGCCGCACCTTGATCAACGTCCCCGCCCGAACAGCGACCTCCACGAGACGGGTCACGATGCATCTGCCGACGAACTGGGCCTTGCGGACCAACTGGGACCGCCTCTTCGCGCAGGTCTGCGGACCACCCCCCGCCCCGACCAGCTGACGCACCCGGTCAAACAACCCGCACCCCACCCAGGCAAAACCGGAAAGCCGGCAGACCGGCCACCGCAGCACGCCCAGAACCGATCAAGATCAATTCATGGCCGAGCCTCCGGAGCCGGACCTACGTCGGTGGATCCAGGCTTAACCTATCCCTTCGACGCGCCAAGACCTGGCGCGAGGAACGATCACGGTGCGGGCGGCTGACTGACGGACCTCCTCAGCATTGCTCCCGGACCGGTGATCACATCGGAATGGCTGGCCCACCCCAGGATTGTCACCCGATCCCGGGTGGGATCTCGCCTGAGCCGCGGCTGATGAGGTGGGTCGGCAGCGTCACCGTCTGCGGATCGGACGTGTCACCGGCCATCCGGCTGAGAAGTCGCTCTGCGGCCAGCCGGCCCATCGCGCCGATGTCGTGCGCCACCACGGTGACGGCAGGCTGCAACAGGTCGGCCAGCTCGAAATCGTCGAAGCCGATGACGGCGATCCGGTCGCTGAGGCCGACCTCCCGCAACGCGCGAACAACGCCGATCGTGCAGACGTTGTTGAGACTGAAGATGGCGCTCGGAGGATCGGGAAGTGCCAGGAGCGCCAGGGTCGAGCCACGGACGTCTTCGACGCTGTCGAGATCCAGTTGGGTGAGCTGCCGGTCGGCCCGCACCTTGGCGCGGCGAAGGGCGCTCTGCACGCCACGCAGGCGTTCGCGGACCGTGTAGAGGGATGAGGCTGCTCCCAGGACGGCGATCCGCCGGTGGCCGCGATCCAGCAGGTGCCGTGCGGCAGCTTCCCCGCCTCCGACGTTGTCGGTCACCACCGTGTCGGCTTCCAGGCCGGTGGGCGGCCTGTCGATGAAGACCATCGGGGTGCCGGCGAACTGCTCCGGTCGCAGGTAGGACTGGTCGCTCCCGGTCGGAACCACCAGCAGGCCGTCCACCTGCCGCGACGAGAGCGCCAGCAGGGTGGATTTCTCCCGATCGGCACTCTGACTGGCGGCGGTGAGCAGGAACAGCCCGTGACGGGCGGTCACGCCTTCGACGCCGCGGATCAGGTTGTCGTAGAAGCGGGTGGACGAGTGCTTGACCACTAGGCCGATGGTTTCCGTCCGCCCGCCCTGACGCAGGCTGCGCGCCAGATGATTGCGCCGGAAACCAAGGCGGTCGGCCGCAGCCAGGACCCGGTCGGCGGTATCAGCCGAGACACCGCCTTCCTCGTTGAGTACCCGCGAGACGCTCTTGATGCTGACACCGACCTGCTCGGCGATGGCTTTCATGGTCGGTCGGGCCGGGAACACCCGCTCCTGGTGCGGTTCACTCAATCTCACCGCTCCTCGTGCGTGGTTCCCGGCGGGGTCCGCCGTGGGTCTTGACAGAAACTATCCAAGGTGGATTAACTACGTCAACGTTTACCGTCAACGTTGACGTAAGGAGATGCATGACCACGCTGCACGATGCAGTCACACCGCACCCATCCGCACAGGACGGAACATCCGATACTCCGGTTGCCCCCAGGGTGGCCGTGGTGGTCCCGCACACCCACTGGGATCGCGAGTGGTACGCGCCGTTCGAGACGATGCGCTTCCACCTTGTCCGATTTCTCGACGAGTTGATCGACACCCTGGAGGCCGAGCCCGATCTGCCGGTCTTCCTGTTGGACGGCCAATCCGCGATCCTGGATGACTACCTCGAGATCCGGATCGGTCAACGGAGCCGGGTGCAGGCACTGGTGGCCGCCGGGCGGCTGCGGCCGGGCCCCTTCTACGTCCAGCCCGACGAGCTGCTGGTCTCGGGCGAATCGATCGTGCGCAATCTGCTGCTGGGCTGCCAGACCGCGAAGCGGTACGGCCGGGTTATGCGGGAGGGCTACCTGCCGGACACCTTCGGTCATGTGCACCAACTACCCCAGATCCTGCGCGGCTTCGACATCGAGACCTTCTACGCCATGCGCGGTTTCGCCGACGATCCGGAAAGCGTAGGTAGTGAATTCCACTGGCAGGCGCCCGACGGATCCACGGTGATGGTCTCGTGGTTGACCGAGAGTTATTCCAACGCCGGCGTACTCAGTGCCGACGCCGACGTGATGCCACTGCACCACGGAGCGCTGGTGCGCTACGACTCTCTGCACGAGTTGGTGCAGCGCATGGCACACCGGACCAGGACCGGGGTGCTGCTGCTGCTCAACGGCGGCGACCACCTCCGGGTGCAGCAGGACGTACCGAGCATGGTGAAAGGACTTCGCAGCGGGACCGACCTGGAACTGCGAATGGGCGGGCTCGAGGAATACCACGAGTTGATGCTGGGGCACTTCCCGCAGCGCACCATCAGCGGCGAGTTGCGCCACGGGCGCCGCCATGACGTCTTCGACGGCATCGGTTCCACGCGAACCCCGCTGAAGGCCGTCAACGAGCGAGCGGAGGCGCTGCTCGGCGGGGTGGCCGAGCGTGTCGCCGCAGTGGCGGAGCAGATGGGCGGCCCGCGCTCCGGTGACTCCCTGCGCTACGCGTGGCGCGAGCTGATCAAGAACCACGCGCACGACTCCATCTGCGGGTGTTCGGTGGACGAGGTGCACGAGGACATGATCCATCGCTACGACAGCGTCACCAGGGTGTCGGAGGCCGTCCTGGACGATGCGCTGCAGTTCATCGCCCACCGCGTGGCTACGCCGCAAGACGGCGTCGTACCCGTCGTGGTGCTGAATCCCAGCGGCCACACCAGGTCTGCGCTGATCGGCGTCGACGTGGTGCCGGACCTGGCTGCCCCACTGGGGATCCGGCGATTCGGGTGGATCCAGGAGCTTGGTGTCGACCTGGCCGAGTACGTGCTGCTGGACCCGGAAGGCGCGGAGATCGCCTTCCAGGTCACCCATCCCGGCCAGGTCCGGGTCGTGGATGCGCTGGACCGACGGAAGGAGGTGATCGCTGACCGCGTTCACTTCCTGGCCACCGACGTACCGGGTCTGTCCACCACGGTCTATCGACTCCTGCCTCGGGACCAGGCTGCGCCGCCAGTGCGGGCCGCCCCCGGCGGATCCACGATCCGGACAGCCAACGGCCTGCGCAACGCCCTTCTGGAGGTGGCGGTCGCACCGACGGGCCAGCTCCGGATGCACGACCTGCGGACCGGTCGCACCTTCACCGGGTTGCTGGAATTCCTGGACGACGGCGACGCCGGCGACGAATACAGCTTCGGGCCGCTCCCGGAAGAATTCGCCGTCTCGTCTCTGACGGCCGACTGGACGGTGCGCGCCGGCACCGCTGGCGACACCCTCTCGGCCACCGCAACCATGTCCGTCCCGCGGGAGCTGGCCGCCGACCGGCGCACCCGGTCCACGGCGACGGCGCTGTTGGCACTGGAGCTGACGGTACGGCTAGCTCCCTCCTCGGATCGGGTCGACGTCGAGGTGACCGTCGACAACACCGCGCTGGATCATCGGATCCGGCTGCGCTTCCCCACCGGCACCGGGCAGGGCCGCTCCCACTCGGAATCGGCCTACGGGTTGATGGAGCGGGATGCGGCACCGAGCCCGGAACCGGAGCAGTGGCGCGAAGCACCGAGCGGCGTGTACGCGATGCGCCGGTTCGTCACGGTGCAGGACCAGCAGGCCGGCCTGCAGATCCTCACCGAGGGTCTGCACGAGCACTCGTGTTCGGCCGACGGAACCGTAGACGTCACGCTCCTGCGGTCCGTCGGTTGGCTGGCGCGCACCGATCATCCGCTGCGGACGCACAAGATCGGCCCGATGGTGCCGACACCGGCAGCACAGTGCCTCGGCACGCACACGTTCCGGATCGGGCTTCGTCCGTTCTCCCCGATCGCACCGACCGGTGAGCTCTACCGTGCGGCCGAGGAGTTCTCGGTGCCGCTGGTGGCCCGGTCGGTCCAGGGCGTGCGGGTCGGGCCGCAGCGCCGGGGCGAGGGAAGCGACGGGGGAGGTCATGGCGAACCGGCGGCGATGTCGGTGCCGCTCGGTCTGGCCATCGAACCGGCCGACGCCGTGCTATCGGCGGTCAAGACCGCCGAGGACGACACAGGTGTCATCGTCCGGGTTTTCAACGCTGGGTCGGAGCCGATCACCGCCCGGTTGAGCTTTGCGGTCGATTCTTTGCAAGCATGGCAGTGCAATCTGGAGGAACAACCGACCGGGCTGAGGCTTGCGGTGGACAACCGATCGCTGACCATGGATCTGGCCGTCGGAGCCATCTCGACGGTCCTCTTGCGGTCCGCTGCAAGGTCGGGTTCCACCTCATGAACGGCCGCCCAGCGACCGCCTTCTCACGACGCTCGCTGCTGCAGCTCGCCGGCCTCGGCGCTGCGGCGCTTGCACTGCCGGGATGCAGTTCGGCCTCGCCGTCAGCGGTGACGTGGCAGGCCATCCCGTCCTACTCGCTGCAGAGCTCCGATCCCAAGCGGGCCGGCTATCTCAAGGATCAACTCGGGAAGTTCCAGTCGGGGCGATCGCTGAGCATCACCTCCGAGGTGACGAGCGCCGATACCGCAGCGGCGATGTCGAAGCTGCTGCTGCAGGCCTCCCAACGACGGGCCCCGGACATCTCGCAGGTGGACGGTTACGTCTTCGGGCGGATGGCGAGCTACGCACAGCCGCTGACCCGGCAGATGGCGACCGCGAAGTTGCATCTGGACGACTGGATTCCGTCCCTGCGCCCCATCATGACGGCAGGCGGCAACGAAGTGAAGGCGTTGCAGTTCACCTCTGACGTCCGGGTGCTGTACTACCGCAAGGATTTGGTGGCCAAGCCGCCCGCGACGTGGGATGAACTCATCGCCTTGGGAAAACCTCTGGCGGACAGGGGTTTTGTCACGCTCTTCCCGGGTGGGCGGAGTGAAGGAGCGGTCACCACGGCGCTGTGGCCGCAACTGTGGAATCAGGGAGCGGAACTGTTCGACTCCGCCGGGCAGCCGGCATTCGCCTCCGGATCTGGCTACGACGCCATGCGCGCATCGCTGGAGGTGGTCCAAAAGCTGGTCCGGACCGGCGTCAGCCCGAGCCGGGTGGCCAACTTCGGCGCCGAGGACAAGGCGAACAGCGATGTGGTGGCCGGCCGGGTGGCCATGTTCCTGGGCGGTAGCTGGCAGGCCGCGGCGCTGAACAACACACTGCCAAAGAAGGACTTCTTCACCACCTGGGGAGTTGCGCCTATTCCGAGCATCTCCGGCGAGAAGCACGTCACCAGTGCTGGTGGCTGGGTCTGGGCCGGCTTCACCGATGACCAGACGCATCTGGACTTCGGAGTCGAGTGGGTGATCAAGGCCTTCGTCAGTGATGAAGGCATGGCGGCCTGGTGCACGGCAGGCGGCTACCTGCCGCCGCGGCAAGCGATCTACGACCGGCCCGACTTCAAGCAGAATCCGTTCACGCCCATCTTCCGCGACCACCTGACGCGCTATGCCCGCACACGGCCGGGAGACCGCAAATACCTTGAGGTGTCCAACAGCATGCAGATCGCACTGTCCGCGGTGGCCTCCGGCGCCACCGGCGCCGACGAAGCGCTGGACCAAGCCCTGAACCGGCTCGCATGACAACGGACAAGACCGTCACGCCGCAACGGACAGCGGATGATCTGCAGGCGCTGATCACACCGCCGGGGACTCCGGGTTCCGGTCGGTCGGCGGACAGGCAGCAGCGCCGGCCGTTGCGGGAATCGCCCTGGCTGTGGGTGGTGCCGCTGGCCGCGGTGCTGCTACTCGTACTGGCCTATCCGCTGGTGGAGATCATCCGGTTGAGCTTCACCGATTCCAGCCTGGTGTCCGGCGAGGCCTACACCTACGGCACCGGCGCGTTCCGGTCCATCGCCAAGGGCGACGATTTCCGGCACACCCTGTCGATCACGTTCCTGTTCGTCTTGTTCAGCACCGTGTTCCAACTCCTGTTCGGTCTCGGTGCGGCCCTGCTGATCAATGCCGCAGAACGACGCGGACTGCGCGGCACGGTACTGACCCGGACGGTGGTGCTGGCCGCTTGGGCGGTACCGGGCGTGATCATCGGCGTCATCTGGAGTCTGATGTACCAGGAGAACACCTCCGGGATCATCAACTACTCGTTGTCGCTGGTGGGTTTCTCGGGCAACGTCCCGTTCCTGTCGGACCCGACCTGGGCACTGGTGTCCGTGGTGGTGGCCAACGTCTGGCGTGGAACCGCTCTGACGATGATCCTGTGCTACGCAGGCTTGAAGACCATTCCGGAGGAGGTGTACGAGGCGTCCCGGATCGATGGGGCGAGCAGTGTGCAGACGCTGTTCCGGATCACCATTCCGAGCATGCGCCCGATCCTGCTCACCAACCTGATCCTGGTGATCGTCGAGACGTTCAACACCTTCGACATGGTGCTGTCCCTGACCGGCGGCGGTCCCGGCACGGCGACCGAGGTACTCGCGCTCGGTGTGTACGACCAGATCTTCCGGCAACTCGACGTCGGTCGAGGCGCCGCGATGGCGGTGGTGCTGGTCGTCATCAACCTCGTGATGATCGGCGTCTACCTGAAGATGATCAGCCGTGCCGAGAAGAGGGCCTGAGCGATGAGAGCCAATCGCCGGACGAACGTCTACTACTACGCCGGGCTGGCAGTCCTGACTGTCATCTTCGCTTTTCCGCTGGTGTGGGTGCTGTCGCTTTCGCTTAAGACAGCGGCGGAAACCCTGGCCGCGAAGCCGAGCCTTCTTACCCTGCACCCGCAGTGGTCGAACTATTCGCACGTGCTCGACGCGACACCGATCGGCCGCTACCTGCTGAACTCGCTGGTGCTCGTGCTGGTCAGCGTCGTCCTCGCGCTGGCCCTGGGCCTACCGACCGCCTATGCGTTGTCCCGCTTCGTGTTCCGGGGACAACGAACATTCTCTCGTGGACTGCTGGCGGCCCAGCTGATCTCGCCGCTGATCATCATCGTGCCGCTGTACCGGCTGTTCGTCGTCCTGCACCTGGTCAACAATTACTTCGGCCTGATTCTGGTGTACGTCGCGATCATCACTCCGTTCCTGACCTGGTTCTTGAAGAGCTACATCGACACCATTCCCGTCGTGCTGGACGAAGCCGGGATGGTGGACGGCTGCAGCCGCTTCACCGCATTTCGCACCATCGTGCTGCCCGCGGCCAGACCCGGCATCGTCTCCGCGGCGATCCTGGGTGGCGTCACGGCTTGGTCCCAGTTCGCCGTGCCGTACATCTTCCTCGACGACCAGAAACTGTTCCCGGTGTCGGTGGGCGTGGTGAACCTGCAGGCAACGGCCGGTGAGATCACCACGCAGTACGTCGCGGCCGGCAGCGTACTCGCGGTGGCACCTGTCATCGTCATCTTCGTGGTGCTGCAACGCCAGATCGTCGGCGCCCTCACCTCGGGCGCTGTCAAGGGCTGAGTCAAGGGCCAAGGCACCTGACAAGGTGGAGTAGGTGCCCCCTTCCATACCCGGACGCCCGAACGACAACAGGGAGGGACCTGATGAAGATCGTCATCGCGCCCGATTCCTTCAAAGGGTCGGCCACCGCCGCGCAGGTCGCGGCAGCCATCGGGCACGGCTGGGCGCAGGTGCGCCCCTCCGACGACATCCGTGCCGCCCCGATGGCGGACGGCGGCGAAGGGACTCTGGACGCCTTCGCGGCATCGTTACCGGTGGCCCGCTCCATGCCCGTCTCGGTGCCAGGGCCTGACGACCAGATCGTCCACACCCATTACCTGCAGCTTCCCGATGGGACGGCCGTCGTGGAACTGGCCAACACCTCCGGCATCGGCCTGACCGATCGCAGATCTCCGATGACGGCCCACACCGGGGGGTTCGGCGCTTGCATCGTGGCAGCACTGGACGCCGGCGCGACCCGCCTGGTGCTAGCCATCGGTGGCAGCGGCTCCACCGACGGCGGCGTCGGGGCGCTGTCGCAGCTCGGGGGCCGCTTCCTGACCGCCGGAGGAACGGAGATCGGTTCTGGTGGTGGGGCATTGGCCGGGCTCGACCGGGTGGACTTCACCGGCCTGCGACCGCTGCCCGGCGGCGGCGCGGTGGTGCTCAGCGACGTCACCTCGCCCCTATTCGGCGCCACCGGGTCCGCCCACGTGTTCGGGGAACAAAAAGGGGCCGGCCCCACGCAGCGGGATCGGCTGGATGACGGGCTACGTCAGCTGGCAAAAGTGCTGGCATTGGATCCCTCGTCACCGGGAGCAGGGGCCGCCGGTGGCACCGGATACGCCCTACTGGCCTGGGGGGGCGCAGGTCACGTCCGGAGCGGCAGCGGTCGCCGCCGCCATCGGGCTGGCCGATCTGCTGCAGGATAGCGACCTGGTGATCACCGGCGAGGGCAGGTTCGACGCGCAGTCCGGCTACGGAAAAGTTGCCTCCCACGTCCTTTCCGAAGCCGGCCGTCGTGGATGCCCGGTCGGCCTTGTGGCCGGAACAATAGGAGCCAGCACCACGGATTTTGCCGCGGCGGTGTCTCTGGCGGAGTTGGCCGGGTCGGTCGAACTCTCCATGGCCGATCCGTTGTCGTTCTGCCGCTCGGCCGGTCGGCTGCTCGCCGACCGCCTGATTCCGCATTCCTAACCGGCCAAAGAACGCAGAACGGCTGTCATCGAAACTGAGGCGGACCCGCACCTGCGCAACGTCCTGGGCCGCAGACCGGCTACTTGCTTGGGCCACGCTGCCAGGAGATCAGATCCGCGGCGACCTGCTACGACGCGGCGTTGGCACCCGGCTACGGGGACGCGGCGGCCGAAAGCTTACCGGTCTGCTACCCAGGTGGACCCAGTCAAATGCAGCCGGCGGCCCAGGGGTCATGGGTCGTGTCCGGGGGTTCACATGAGATGGCCGCGGTTTGCTCCGCCTTCGTCAGGTACGACATGCGACCTGAGCGGTTGTGCCGGGCCGGGTTGCTCGGTCGGGCGCTGGGGGCCGTCGAGCTCGGCCTCACCCCTGTAAACGCCAAACCGCCGGGCTGCGGGGGACGTCCGCGGAGTCGATGCTGATGCAGACGACGAGGTGGGCGGGCGGAGCGCGAACCGGGAGGGGATCAGGTCGTCGACGATGCAGACGGTGATGCCGCAGAGGAGCTTTCCCTCACCTGGGGCCAGGTGAGCCCGAGTGCTGGCTGGGGGCCCAGTGTCCCAAGCCAGCCCTTCTGGGTGTCTTTTTGTTCGTCTTGGTCCGCCCGGTCTGCTCAGGCAGCGACCGCGCTCTCGCTCTGGAGGCGTCGCATCAGCTCGGCCTTCCTCTACGAAGCCTTGTTCAAGGTCTCCACGGTGATCTTGTGCGTGACCTGGGCCGGTGTGCCGTCGATGCCGTCGAATGTGCAGTTGAGATCGTCGACGAACAGCACCTAGCGCGGCGTCCTCCGGCATCGCCACGGCGCGTAATGTGCGGAGAGGGCGACAAAAGGAGGTCCACGCCACCAATTGGTTGCTCAGCCAGCACAGGCCGTCGAATGTCACGGGCGACCGGGCCGCGTCGGCGCACGGGAGGAACGATGGACACGATCACGCCCCCCTCCCTGTCAGGCTCGAGTGAGACATCCGGAAGGCGCGGGTGACACCCTGAGGGCGTGACGGGAGACAGTGCGATGAGCAGCGTGCAGGCAGCAGAGGTTGGTAGTAGCGGTCCGGCCGATTCGGATCTGGTGG
>JBBROB010000062.1:0-10041 GCA_038229825.1 Mycobacteriales bacterium | reverse complement strand
GGAGACTCCGCTGCTGGGGACGCCGCCTTTGCCCAGGATTTGCACGGCGATGCCGGTCTGGGGGCGGACGGGACCGATCGCGCCGAGGTTGCTGCGGGTGTCAAGGACTCGGGCGGGTCGGAGCGAGACGAACCCGCCGGCCGCGGTCACCACCGTGGACAGTGCGGCGGTATCGGAGGGCTGCGGTTGACGAACGGGGGCCCGCGCGGGAAGTGCCAGTGCACCGGCGACCAATACGACCACTAATAACAACTGCCGCAGCCCAGCACGAAACAGCATTCGGATTCCCCCCGAGCGACAACGTCTCAACACATTGAGCGTCGATTCCGTGCCCCCGGCCACAGGATATGCCGAATCCTGGCCGGCTCCCCTCCAGCCGAGGACCTACGCTGACAGATCATGGTGTCCGACTCGCTGGCGATCGCAGCGCCGGCGGCTGTTCGGCCGGACCAGCCGATGGCGTACTTCAACGGACTGCTGGCCACCGATCTGCGGCAGGTCGTCGACCTCGCCGACGAACCGGGCGTGCTGGACCGCGGCGGTTGGTGGGCGGTCGTCGCCACCTTCGAGGGGAGCATCGTCGGCTATCGGTTCGCCGACGTGCGGCCGTCGGCTCTGCCGGTCAGCGGGCCGGTCGGCCACGGCCACGGCCGATGGCACGGGCCCGACGAAGGGTCCTGGCGCAGTTCGCTCGATCGTGACCAGTACCTGGCCGGGGTCGCTGTCATCAGGGAACGCATCGCGATGGGCGACGTCTACCAGGTGAATCTCTGCCGGATGATGTCTGCGCCGCTGCTCGGCTCCGCCGATCCGCTGGCCCTGGCCGCCCGGCTCGCGGTGGGCAACCCGGCCCCTTATCAGGGTGTACTGCGGACCGGCGCGGACTGGGTGGTCACCGCGTCGCCCGAGCTGTTCCTTTCCAGGTCCGGCAACCTGGTGACCAGCTCCCCGATCAAGGGCACCACCGGACCTGGAGAGCCTTTCGCCCAGAAGGACTTCCCGGAGAACATCATGATCACCGATCTGGTCCGCAACGATCTCGGGCGGGTGGCCACGCCCGGCTCGGTCAAGGTCACCGGGCTGACCGACCGGCAGGAGCACCCCGGACTCGCGCACCTGGTCTCGACGGTGCAGGCCAGGCTTCGCCCTGGGGTGGGCTGGGATGAGTTGCTGGCGGCCACCTTCCCGCCCGGATCGGTCTCCGGAGCCCCGAAACATACTGCTCTGCAGGTTATCTCGGAGCTGGAGACGGTCCCCCGTGGACCGTACTGCGGTGCCATCGGCTATATCGACTCCGATCGCGGTGAGTCAGTGCTGGCCGTCGGTATCCGCACCTTTTTCACCAGGACAGCCGCTGGTGGCGCGATGACCATCAATTTCGGCACCGGGGCCGGTATCACCTACTCCTCCGATCCGGCGGCCGAATGGACCGAGACCGAGCTCAAAGCGGGCAGGCTGGTCGCGCTGGCCAGCTCGTAGGGCCCGGCCCTACCGTGCGCAACAGCGAAGAATCAAATGCGCGGGTGACAACGGGAGGGACCCTTCGGCCTTGATACCGTCCAGCGGTGACCTCCAGCTCGACCGACCTCGCCGTGCCGCCGAACACCCGCGATGTATGGCTTCGACGGCTGGCCGGCGGGGTGGAACAAATCCCGGACCGGGTGCTGGTCATCGCGATGTGCGCCCTGTTGGCCACCACCATCCCGGTCCAGCTCAACCAGTTTCATCCGTATACCGTTCTGCCGCTGTTCGTCGTATTCGCGGCGGCAACCTGGCGGATGACGCCCGGTCGTTACCTGCCCCACCGCGCTGTCCCGGTTCCGGCTCCGGCCGGTTCTCCCGTGCTGTCACGCACCGCCGGCATCGCCCGGACTCCGTGGTTCTGCACGGTCGTCGCGGTGGTCATCGTGATCCTGTGGATCGCCGTCGAGCGTCCCTACTTCTCCGAACTGCTGTCGGTGCGCCGGGATCCGGCGATCTACACCCTGCGCGGGTTCTGGCTGATGAACCACCCGAGTCCGGATGTCACCCTCGCGCAGCAGCTGCTGGACATCAAACGGGCGGTTCCTCAGGTCGGCCTTGAATTCGGATCCGAGACGTTCCGGCTGACCAGGTACTTCCAGAGCACCACGGTGGTGCCCGGGATGATCGCCGTGGCCGGCTGGATCGGCGGCGCCTCACTGCTGCTGCAGGCCGACATCCTGATCGGCGGGGTGGCGCTCCTGTGCTTGTACGCCGTCGCGCGGCGGATGGCCGGTCCCGTGCTCGGGCTCGTCCCGATGGTGTCGGTGGCTCTCTGCATGCCGATGACGGCGTTCTCCCGGGTGGCCTACACCGAGCCGCTGTCCATGATCGCCGTGCTGGCCTGCCTGATGGGTCTGTGGCAGGCAGTGCTGACCCGCCGACCGGCGATGTGGATGCTGGCCGGCTGGGGCGCCGGCGGGGTGGCGATCTGCCGGATCGACGGTTGGGTGGTGGTCGTCGGCGCTTTCGTCGGCATCGGCATCTGGGGGGCCTTCGCCTCATCGGCTTCGACCAGACGGGAGATCTTGCGCGGCTATCTGTGGTTTCTGCTGGCTGTCATTCCGGTGGGGGCGCTCGGTGCGACCGATCTGATCTTTCACAGCCCCGACTACCTGGCCGTGCTCAAGCCAACCTGGAAGCCGCTGGCCGCGGCGGTGCCCGCGGTGGCGGTGCTGTGCGGCCTGGTGATCGTCACTCCCGGGATCCGACAGCTGGCCGGCTGGTTCGCGGCGCACCGGAAGCTGGTTTCGCGTATCGCCGTCGGCTGCATCGGTGTGCTGATGGTGCTGGTCATCGCACGTCCGGAGTTTTTCCACGCCCACTACGTCCACGACGGCGCGACGCAGGCCGGTATTGCCGCCCGCCAGCGGTCCGAAGGTCTGCCGGTGGATCCTTCTCGTAGCTACGACGAACAGTCAGTGACCTGGATCGCGTGGTATCTCGGCTGGCCGGCCGTGATCATGGCATGCCTGGCCGGGCTCTGGGCGATCAGGGTGGCCATCCGGCAGCGCTCGGCGGCCATCGTGCTGGTGATGTCGGTGGTTGCGGTCAACGCCGGGCTGTACCTGTTCACCGTCAGCATCACACCGGACCAGATCTGGGCGATGCGGCGGTTCCTGCCGGTGATTATTCCCGGCGGCCTGCTGATTCTCGGGTGGGGCTTGCGGGAGTTGAACGAGTGCCGGGAACGGATCGGCGCCCGGTTCATGCCCGGCCTTGACGTCGCCGTCCGGCCCCGGGCAGTGGCGTTCGTGATCGGTGTGCTGGCGGTGATCGTCGCTTTCTTCCCGGCCACCACCTGGGGTCCGATGTACCCGGTGAAGGAGGGTGTCGGGCAGTACGACCTGGTGGAGAAGGTCTGCTCCCGGGTCCAGAACCAGAAGGTGCTGCTCGTCGGCAACATCCCGGTGATGGGCTACTACCAGCCGACCTTCCGCAACCTGTGCAACAGCACCGTCATCACCGTCCCGGCGGCCGACGCTGCCACCCAACAAGCGCAGATCAAGGAGGTGCTCTCGCTCTGGGGCACCGGCCCGGTGCAGGTGGTCAGCTTCTATTCGGCCAACGTCCCGTGGACGAAGATCCCAGGGGCCGCCAACCTCAGCGATACCTACCGGATGTGGGAGTCGGTATTGTCGCACCGTCCCCGCAACGCGACGACCGAAACGACGCAGATCTGGTTGGGGACGGCGCAGCCGAACGGTCAGGTGGTCCCCGGGTGAGGCGAACTCGCAACCCGCAGGACCCGGCCGTGCTGCTGGACGCGACGGCGATTCCGGCTCAGCGCGGCGGCGTCGGCCGGTTCGTCGAGTCGCTGGCCGGGGCGCTGGATGCTGCCGGGGCGAGATTGACCGTCGTCTGTCAGCGCCGGGACGCCGAGCACTTCGGCCGCCGGGTCCCCGGATCACGGATCGTGTCGATTGCCGAGGAGATCGGCAGCCGACCGGCCCGGCTGGCGTGGGAGCAGACCACCTTGCCGCGGTTGGTTGGCCGGCTCGGCATCGACGTGATCCACTCGCCGCATTACACGATGCCGCTGGCCAGTCCGGTCCCGGTCGTGGTCACGTTGCACGATGCGACCTTCTTCTCCGACCCGCGCCTGCATCTCGGCGCGAAGGGCAGGTTCTTCCGGGCCTGGACCAGGATCTCGCTGAGTCGGGCGGCCGAATGTCTGGTGGACAGCCAGGCGACCGCCGATGAACTGGTCAGATATGCCCGTGCCGACCGGAACCGGATGACAGTGGCCCATCTGGGTGTCGACCGGGAAGTCTTCCGGGTGCCACAGGAGTGGGAGAAACATCGGGCGGCCGGCCTGCTCGGGCTGGGTGGGGCCGCGCGCCCGCAGCCCTACCTGGCCTTCCTGGCCACCCTCGAACCGCGCAAGAATGTCCCGGCGCTGATCCGCGGGTTTGCCGCTGCTGCCCGGCAACTCGTCGACCCGCCAGTGCTCGTACTGGCCGGCGGAGACGGCTGGGATCAGGCGGTCGCCCCGGCGCTGGCGGCGGTGCCCGACGGAATCCGGGTGCTGCGCCCCGGCTATCTGCCGGTGGAGACGCTGTCCGGGTACCTGGGCGGGGCCGAATTGGTGGTATACCCGAGTCTGGGTGAGGGCTTCGGGTTGCCGGTCCTGGAGGCAATGGCCTGCGGCGCGCCGGTGCTGACGACGCGGCGGCTGTCCCTGCCGGAGGTGGGCGGCGATGCAGTCGCCTACACCGACGTGGGCGCAGGTGATATCGCGGCCGCTCTCGGCGAACTGCTGGCCGACCCGGGTCGCCGGTCCGAACTCGGCCGGCGTGCGGTGGCGCGGGCCGCTGAGTTCACCTGGGAGAAGAATGCGGAGATATGTAGGGCGGCCTACCGGCGAGCCGCGGCCAACGGCGCGGCCGGCCGGGGCCGACGAACGACGAGGAGTGCTGCCCGATGACCACGCTCGACTCGTCCCCGGACCGGTCTGCCGGTGCGCATCCGTACGTGGCCGGTGGTGTGCCCACGGTGGTCGTCGGCGTGGTCGCCGTCACCTATTCGCCGGGGGAGACCCTCGGGTCCTTTCTGGATTCTGTTCCCGCCGCACTGGTCGGTGGGGCGGATGTGGTGCTGGCGGACAACGGGTCGGCCGACGGCTCCGTCGATGACGCCGAGCGGCGACCCGGGGTGCGGGTGCTGCGGACCGGCGCCAACCTGGGCTTCGGCACGGCCGCCAACCGCGGCGTCGCGCTGATCGACCGGGAGGCCGAGTTCGTGCTGATCGCCAACCCCGATGTGGTGCTGCATCCCGGGTCCGTGGATGCATTGCTGGAGGCTGCCCGGCGGCACCCGAACGCCGGCACGCTCGGTCCGGCCATTCTGACCCCGGACGGCGTGCTGTACCCGTCCGCCCGTCGGCTGCCGACACTGTGGCTGGGGGCCGGCCATGCGGTGCTGGGCTGGATCTGGCCGAAGAATCCGTGGACCCGCCAGTACCGGGCGGAGAGCAACGCGGTGCACGAACGTGCGGCGGGCTGGCTGTCCGGTTCGTGTCTCTTGGTGCGCCGCAGGGCTTTCGAAGCAATCGACGGGTTCGACGAGCGCTACTTCATGTATTTCGAGGACGTCGATCTCGGAATGCGGATGCAGCAGGCGGGATGGGAGAACGTCTATGTGCCCGGCGCCGTCGTCACCCATATCGGCGGGCACGCCACCGATCGTCAAGGCTCCACGATGGTGGCCGAACATCATCGAAGTGCCTACCGCTACCTCGCCGGCCGGCACCGCGGCTGGCAGCAGTTTCCGGTCAGGCTGGTGCTGCGGCTGGCCCTTCGGTTGCGGGCAGCAGTGGCGATGCGGTCCGACAAGGTCTCCGGCGGCGCGAAGCTCGACGGTCAGCGGCTGCCGGGGCAGTGAGCTGGGGCCCGGGGCTCAGGCGGGGTCGCGGCGCAGCCTGCGGGCGCCGGCACCGAACGCGACCTGCCGCAGGGCCTCGTCGATCACCGGGATGACGGCCGGACCGGCAGTCGCGAGCCGATAGCGATCCGCATGCATGACGCAGTCGGCGATGATTGCGGCGGACACCTCGATGGTCGGATTGAGGTCCATGGGCGATGGCACCTCCTCCGGCATCAGCACGTGGGCTCCTCGACGCCGAGCCCGGCCCAGCTCGTCCCGCATCCGCTCCAGTGCACCCATAGCACTCCCCGCTCGGCCGACAGTCGTTCCTTTCGAAAGGGTACGACTCGAGATGCGCCGGACACGTGCGGCGCGCCAGGTATCGTTCACCTGCGGTATTCCGTCCGGAAATCGGGAATTCGGGTCGTTACCTCATCGGGTCGCGGGAGCGGTTCGCACTATCTGAAGGAGTCCCATGAAGGGCATCGTGCTGGCCGGCGGAACAGGGTCGAGGCTCTGGCCGATCACGCTGGCGACTTCCAAGCAGCTGCTTCCCGTCTACGACAAGCCAATGATCTACTACCCGCTGTCGGTACTGATGCTGGCCGGTATCCGGGACGTGCTCATCATCACCACCCCGCAGGACGCCGAGCCGTTCTCCAGGCTCCTCGGTGACGGCAGCGGGTGCGGCATGTCGATCACCTACCGCGTGCAGGCCGAGCCGAACGGGATCGCCCAGGCGTTCGTCATCGGCGCCGACTTCATCGGCGATGACGATGTCGCGCTGGTGCTGGGCGACAACATCTTCCACGGTTCCGGCCTGACCAAGATTTTGGACGCGGCGCGGCAGGACATCGACGGCTGCATGCTGTTCGGCTACGCGGTGTCCGACCCGGAACGCTACGGCGTCGGCGAGGCGGACGCCGACGGCAAACTGCTGTCCATCGAGGAGAAGCCCGCAGCTCCGCGCAGCAACCGGGCCATCACCGGGCTGTACTTCTACTCCTCGGACGTCGTGAAGATCGCCGCATCGCTGGAGCCGTCGGCGCGGGGTGAGCTGGAGATCACCGACGTCAACAAGGTGTACCTGGCGCAGGGACGCGCCCGGCTGCAGGACCTCGGCCGGGGCTTCGCCTGGCTGGACACCGGGACCTACGAGTCGCTGAACGAAGCCAGCCAGTACGTCCAGGTGATTCAGCACCGGCAGGGCGGCCGGATCGCCTGCCTCGAGGAGATCGCACTGTCCCAGGGCTGGATCAGTCCGGACCAGTGCGAAGCGGCCGGCAGGAGCCTGGGGAGCAGCGACTACGGCAAGTACGTCGTCACCGTGGCGGTGGCGGCCAGGCACAGGGCGGCGGTGTCGGCCGGCTGACCCGCCGGGTCCGGCCTTCAGGTCGGTGATTCTGTCGATGGCACAGGTCATCGACGCGTGGTGAGCGCGCATCGATAGGCATCCATGGTGCGCTCGGCGCAGTTCGCCCAGGTGAACTCTTTCGCCCACGCCTGTCGGTCGGCCAGGCCAGGGACATGGCCACCGAGTACCTGTTGCAGAACGGCCGCCAGCGCCGCGGCGTCGCCAACCGGGAACCGCAGCCCGACCGGCCCGGTGACCTCCGCCAGTACCGGGATGTCGGTGGTGACCACCGGAACGCCCGCGGAAAGCGCCTCGATCGCCGGCATCCCGAAGCCCTCGTCGACGCTGGGCAGCACCAGGCCCTCCGACGCGGCGACGACCGATGGCAGGATGTCCTGTGGCAGATAGCCGGCCAACCGGACGCCCGGTTGCGGCCCGCCGGCGTGGTCGGTGCCCCAACCCTGCGGACCGACCAGCAGCAGTTCGGGGCAGCCGTCACCGATCTGCTCGCGCAGCAGGCGGTAGCCGTGCAGCAGGGTGTCAAGACCCTTCCGGGGCTCCCGGGTGCCGACGAAGACGAAAAACCGTTCCGGTAGGTCATGAGTGCTGCGTTGCGCTGTGCTGAGCGGCGGGGGGTCGAACCAGGACGGGTCGGCGCCCGGCGGGGTCACGAAGATCCGATCCACCGGGTAGCCGAACTCGGCGGCGATCTGCTGCCGGGTCACCTCGGCGAGGGTGCAGACGGCAGCGGCTCGCTGCAGCGCCCGGGGGACCAGGATCGCCAGATCTTGACTCTCGGCCCGCATGGTGTGCCGGTGGGTGTGCCAGGCGAGGTCGTGGATCGACACCACTCCGGCCGCGTGGCTGGTCGGCGGCAGCACGAAGTTGGTGCCGTGCATGATGTCCGCCCGGCCGGCGAGCCATTCCACCCGTGGCAGGTCGACGTACCGCCAGGCGAGCCGGAGCAACCGGGCCGGAACGGGCCGCGAACGGACCTTCACTCCCGCCGGCACCGCCGCCGCCAGCTCGCGCCACCCGCGCAGAGTGAAAGCGGTGGCGGCCACCGAGATGTCGGCGCGGGCGGCGAGAGCAGCCAGCAGATGCTCGGTGTAGCGGCCGATTCCGGTCCGCTGGCCGAGCAGCGGGGTTGCGTCCAGGACCACCCGTGGAACGCCGCCGGAACGGGCTGAGCGTGACATTCTGCAGTAACTTACCCGGCGAGATGGCAACGGCCGACCTTGGAGTTGACGAATGCAGTCTCCGTCATTGCGGGGCAGTCCGGCGCTGCTCACGCTGATCACCGAGCAGATCCTCGCCCGGGTGCCAGGGGGAACCGGTCGCTATTCGCGGGAGATCGCTGCGGCCGTCGGCTCGTCGCTTCCGATTGGTTGGCGGGTCCGCGGGTTGACGGCCTGGCATGCCGGTGTCGGCCCGGCTCGGGTGGCCGGCGTCGAAGGACCGGCGCGGTTGCCGGTCGGTGCCCGGGTGCTCGCCCGATTGTGGGAGCGGGGACTGCCCCCCACCCTGGCCGGCACCGTGGTGCATGCGCTCACGCCGCTCGCGCCCGCCCGGCTGCGGTCCGGTCAGTCCCTGGTGGTGACGGTGCACGACGCGATTCCCTACACGCATCCCGAGACGCTGACCCCGCGGGGCGCTGCCTGGCACCGGTTGATGATCGAGCGGGCCGCCGATCTGGCCGCAGCGCTGATCGTCCCGACGGCAGCGGTTGCCGAGGCGCTGGCGCACGCCGGTGTCGCCGGACGCATCGAGGTGATCGGCGAGGGGGTGGCGCCGGTGTTCAAATCCCCGATCCCGGCCGCCGAGGTCGAGCGGATCCGGGCCCGGCTCGGACTGCCGGATCGCTACCTGCTGACGGTGGGCACTCTGGAGCCGCGCAAGGGTCTGGATGTGCTGCTGGATGCGATGGCCTGCGAGCGCACGGACCGAACAGCGCTGGCCGTCGTCGGCCAGCCGGGCTGGGGCGATTCAGACGTCGCGGCGGAAGCCCGCCGACGCGGGATTTCCGATCGGGTCCTGGTACTGGGCAAGTTGCCCGACACCGAGCTGGCCGGCGTGCTGGCCGGCGCCGCAGTGTCGGTGGTGCCCAGCAGGTCGGAGGGTTTCGGCCTGCCGCTGCTGGAGGCGATGAGCAGGGGGATCCCGGTGATCCACTCGGACTCTGCAGCCCTGTTGGAGGTGGCCGGAGGTGCCGGACTGAGCGTCCCGGTCGGTGATGCGCCGGCGTTGGCCCGGGCGATTGCGACCGTTCTGAACGATCTTGAACTCGCCGGTCGCATGTCGACGGCTGGGCGGCTGCGCGCCGCCGATTTCTCCTGGGACACCGTCGCCGAGCAGCTCTGGACGCTGTATCGGGAAGTCAGTCGACCAGAGCGGCCCTGAGCCTACGTCTGCAAAAGTGACTAGAGTGACGCTCAGTGCACGGAAGCTCGCACCCGGTGATCAAAGATTCCCCCGAATCGGCCATTGCGAACTCTTTTCGCCAATGTGTTGGAAGGAATCTTTCAATGACGAAACGGATGCTCACCCTGGCGGTGCTGGCGTTGCTGGTGGTGGCAGGGTCACCGCCGGTGACGGCAAGTGCCGGGATGCCTGGACTGCCGACATCGGTTGCGGTGGCTTCGACCGGCGGGACTTTTGTGTCGGTGGCGCCGGCTCGGATGTTGGATACCCGGGTCGGGGTGGGGGCGGCGAGGGCGGCGGTGGGGGCGCAGCGGTTCGTGCGGGTGCGGATGACCGGTCGTGGGGGTGTGCCGTTGTCGGGGGTGTCGGCGGTGGTGCTG
>JBBROB010000061.1:0-10097 GCA_038229825.1 Mycobacteriales bacterium | reverse complement strand
GACGAATCCGGTTTTCTCGGGTCAGCGTCCGGTGAAGTGACGAATTCTCTTTGTTTGTCTTGTGCGCCAGCCGATGTCGTGATGTTACCGGATGCGACAGGTGTAGTGCAAGAGCGACGGGATTCAAGTGTTGAGCCGGGTGATGAGTTCGCGGTTGGCGTTGCGGGCGGCGTTGAGGTCTTGGTCGCGTTCCTCGAGTTGCAGGCGCAGGTCGGTGACTTGTTGTTCGAGGGTGACGATCTGCTGTTGCAGTTTGTCGATGTCGATCGGCGCTCCGAGGCCGGACTCGCGCCAGGTCTGCTCGCCGAGGGTTTCAGAGAGTCGCTTCTCGAGTTGATGGACGCGTCCGGTGAGCCGGCGGGTGCGTCCGTGGGCGTTGGCCAGGTCGGCCTGCAGCGACGCCTTGGTGACAGTAGGGCCGCCGGACTGGTCGGCGGGTGGGGTGCTGTTCACGGTGTGGAGTTGTTCCAGTAGGTCCCGGTGTCGGTAAAGGAAGGTCCGGTCGACGCCGGCGCGGCGGGCGATGCCGCTGACGCTGGTGTCTCCCCCGGTGGTGGCCGCGTCGTTGAGGGCTTTGATGACGCGTTGCCGGCGGCGCGCGGAGTCGGCTCTGCGGCCCTGAACCAGAACAGAGGTTGCTGATGAATGAGTCATGCGGTTCCTTTCTCGGGGCGAATATCGGGCAGCGGTTGCCGGAGTCGGGGGATCCCGAGGGTGACGGTGCGGGTGCGGCGGACGGTGGCCACGGCTTGTTCGATCTGGTTCCGGTCGTCGTCGGTGAGGGTGTCGAGTTCGGTGGTGATGCGGTGGATCAGCCGGCGGATGCGGGTGATCTCCTGGTTCGATGGCATCGCCTCCGCCCGCGCCCAGGCGTCGACATCAGTTGCGGCGAGGAGCCTTTCGCGGTTGCGGAGGAGATCGTCCAGGTGGGCTTGCAGGTCCGGAAGATAGGACACGTCGGTGCGGAAGTGGTCGCAACCGACACACCGGAATCGGTAGGGGCAGGCGTGACCGCCGGCTTTGACGTTGGACGGTTCGGCGCAGACCCCGAACGGGACGACGACTTCACCGACCGCTCGGCGGACGTACTCGCTGTCGAGCAACGTTTTCGCTTGTTGCCAGCTGCGGTTGCCGTGCCGGTCGAACTGCAGTGCGGTGACCCGGTCGACGGCTTCACGTCGGCGTTGTTCCCCGACCCGGTAGTACCGCTGGGTGACCTCGAGCCGCAGGTGGTCCATAAGCTCTCGAAGCACATCTGGGGGAACCCCGGCGTCGGCGTGCCGCTGCGCGTAGGTGTGCCGGTAGGAATACGGCACGATCACGGACTTGTCGAATTCCGTGCCGTCGACCGTCAGCAGCGGCGGCAGCGACTTGATCCATTGACGGTGCCGCATGCTGACACTGTTAGCGCCCACCGACAGTTTCCCGTCGGGGTTGCGCTGCCGGGCCGGCAGCAGCTTCAACTCCGGGATCGGAGTGGTCGGAAACGCCGCCCGGACTCGTTGCTGCTGCCCGGTAATGAGCGTGGCGGTTGCTTCCGCGATGGGCAGCCGACGACCGAGCCGATCGGCTTTGAAGTTGTCATAGATCAGCACCGGGTTACCGTCGTCGTCGCGACGCAGACAGTCCCAGCCCAGGGCGCTGATCTCTTCGGGTCGGCGGCCGGTGTCAATGCACAGTTCGATCGCAACTCTGCTTTCCCGGCTGGTGATCTGGTCCAGACCGTCGAGTTGCGCGCAGAGCTGCCGCATCACCTCCGCGGGCACATCCCGGCCGGGTTCACCACGGTCCGGGCGAGGTGGGGTGTCGCTGCGGATGAACGCGAAGTCGTGCCCCAGCCCGGCCGCCGGTCCCCCGGGTCGGGTCAGCCCCAGAGTCCGGACCCGGCTCATGAAAACTTTCATCTCAAAGCAACGCCGGATCCGCGAATCGCGGCTGAGCTGTCCATTCGATTCCTGAAACGCCATGCGGTTTATGAGGTTCTCGATGTCCGACCGGCCCAACTGGGCGGGATCGTGACCGCCGTCCGGACGCATCCGCAGACTCTGCGAGACCCACTCGATGGTCCGCAACCGCTGCCGGGCGTATCCGCCGACGTGTTTGCCGCGTCGTTGCGGCAGATCATTGAGCATCCACACCTTGGCGGCGGCGCGCAGCCACGACTGACTGATGGCGGTGAAGTCCAGGATGCCGCTCTGCCCGAACGCCGCCAGATTCCATACCTCCTTCGTCTTTTCGGTGTCGGGGTCCAGGAGCAGCCGGCCGGCTTGACCGGCGAACCCTTTCAGGAACGCCCCGAAGAACCGGCCCGGCGGGCCGACCCCCGCGTCGAACAGGGTGGTCAGCCGCTGCTCGAGAAGCATGTTGCACAAGCGCTGCAGTTGGTCCTCGTTCGTCCGGCAGTTCAGCCGGGTGCGTTCCTGCAGAGCGAACAACACCTGGTCGATGACCAGCGGGGCCAGACCCCGCAGGTGCACAATGCCGGGCTCCGCTTTCGCTGGTGTCCGCGACCGCCACACTGCCTCGTCGATCTCCGGGTCAGCTTCACGGGCGTCGAAGAACCGTTTGTAGTGGGTGGCGCAGTACGCGTTGCTACCGCTCTTCTTGTCCCGGTCACAGGCGTTGACTTCGCACCGCCCGCAGGCCGGCAGCGGTTGGGTCCGCGGGTCCGAAAGGAACTGCGCAACGGTGAGCCGCCACCGGCGCTGCCGATCCCGGTGCCCCTGACACAGCTGGTGGCTCGACGAGACCCACTGCCGCGGGCAGCTGTTCACTTGGCATCGTTGTTGGACCACCCGTGTTTTCGGTGGGATCCGGGCGATGTCCGCGGCGGTCAGTCCGTGCTGGGCGAGGCGCCACGCACAGCCGCCGCAGATCTGGGTGGGTGTCCGTGCGGTGTACTGGCAGTCCAGGGCCAGGCAGACCCGGCGTCCGAGCAGCCGGTGATCCACCGGCAGGCGCAACGCAAGGTTCACCGAATCCCACCCCGCTTCGGCCAAAAACGCGGGGTCGAGCCGGGCGGCGAAGTCAATCCCCGCGATTCCCGCCCGGTCGGGAACGACGCCGATCAGGCCGGGCAGCACCGCCGCCCTCACCGGAGGGTGCCGCTGCTCGCGCGAGGGCTGGGCACCCGGTCCACCGCGTCCCGCAGCCGAGAGGAATCGGGATGCAGATAGACCTGGGTAGAGCTCGACCATGCATGTCCCAGAAGTTGCTGAATCTCGTCGATGCTGCCCCCAGCATCGGCGACGTTGCTGCCGAAAGCGTGCCGCAGCTGGTGCGGCCTGACCGCCGGGTCCACACCGGCCCGCCGCGACAACGCCGCTATCAGCTCGTTGATCGCATCCGGACGCATCGGCGCCCCGATCGGCGCTCGGAACAAGTTGACCAGCAGGAAGTCGCTGTTCTCGGCGTCGGTCACCTCGGCGCGTTCATACGCGTAGGCGTCGAGGGCTTGCACGGTCAGGAAATCCATTGGAACGGTCCGCTGCCGGCGCGACTTCGCCCAGGCTCCGTTCGGGTTGTCGCGGCGCATCACGTGCAAATGGGCCCGTTCCACGTCGCAACCCAACACCCGGGAGTCCAGCAGCACGTGGACGTCGCTGCGCCGCAACCCGCACAGTTCGCCGCGGCGAAGCCCCGCCCGCGCCAACAGCAACACGACCAGCCTGTCCCGGGCCGACTTGCACGCCATCACCAGCGCGACGATGTCCGCGTCGCTGGCCCGGTCCACCGCGGTGACCGGTTCGTGGAGCCGGTGCCGCGCCCGGAGCCGCCACGTCATCACGTGGTCCTCGCCGCGCGCCACGACCGGCAAATCCCGATCATCGGCGAGTTCATAGAGAAGCGGCAGCACCTCCTGCGGTGCTTCGCCGGCGGTCACGGCGTGGGTGAGAAACCCGCGAACCGCGGACAGGACCGCGTTGATCCGGCGGGCGCTCCGCGCCGGCTGCGTCCCAGGCCCGATCAGCACCTGCGCTCCCGGCGCCGGGTCCAACCCGCTGACCGCGGCCCCCGCATGCCGCAACCAGACGATGAACAGACCGAAATCTGTTGCTCCGCTCCGCCAGTCACGGCCCGAGCGGGCACACCACCGTAAATACAAAACGATGCCGCCCGCATAGGCGCGGGTCGTGAGTTCCGACCCGTCCCGCCCGAAACGCACGTGACGCAGAAACGCGTCCGCCGCCTGCACCACCATCAGCGATTCGTCCAGCACCGTCCAGTACCGCACCCCAGACGGCAACTTCACCGGGAAAACGCGCATACCCGCTCCTTCGGTCACAGGACTGACATGACGAATACCAGCCACGTGAACCACAACCCAGGAGATTCGTCGCATCGACGCCGACGAGTCGCGTCAGCGCAACGTCACGCCACACCCGACGGATCCCCAGAAAGGTCCGGGGCGCACTTCGAGACGGCCGGGAGCTTGCGCGGGGGGCGGGCGGTGTTCCTGTCGATGAAGCTGCCGACCACGATGCAGATCGGCGGGATCGACCCGGTCGATGTGTACCTGGTCGCGTTGAACAGCCACGATGGCACCTCCGCGTTCCGGTTGCTGGTGTCCCCGGTGCGGGTGGTGTGCGCGAACACGCAGGCCCTGGCGATCCGCCGCGCGCAGGCGAGCTTCTCGATCCGGCACACCTCCGGAGCCCGCGGCAACATCGCGCAGGCCCGGCAGGCCCTGGGCTTGACGTTCCGCTACGTCGAAGCGTTCGAGGCCGAAGCGCAGCAGCTCATCGAGCAGCAGATGACCGACGCGCAGTTTCAGGCCATCATCGGCACCCTCTGGACGGCAACCCCGGACAGCAAACGGTCCGAGACGATCGCGTCGAACCGGACCGCTGTCCTGTCGGAGTTGTTTCGCACGGCGGAGACGAACGCGAACATCCGGGGCACCCGGTGGGCCGGATACCAGGCCATCACCGAATACCTGGACCACTTCGCGCCCATCGCGGACAAGGCCCACCCGGCGGCCGCCCGCGCCGAACGGGTCGCCGTCGGCGGCAACACCGCGCAGGTCAAGACCCGCGCCTTCGAACTGATCACCGCGCTCTAGCCAGGTGGTGGGTCAGGAGATCTCACCCTCCTGACCCACCCGGCAGCGCCGGGCCGAAGGCCCGGCACCCACCAACTCCCCCCGTTCAAAAGGAGAGCACTTGTCATGATGCACCCCGCACCCCACACCGAGACGGTGAAGGTGTCCGGCCAGGCCGAAGCCCTCGGAGCCGCCGCCGCGATGCTCGGGTTCAATCTTTTCCGGATTAACTCTGTTCGGGCGGGTGCGGCGGCCTGCCGAGCCTGACTTTGCTCTGCGGCGAGTCGTGCAGCCCTGGTTTCCCGGCGTCCGCGCCCGGTTCAAAGCTGACCGGACGCCGCGCGGTTTCCATCTGCGCTCAGGGACGCCGAACGTGATCTGCGCGCGGAGCGCGGCGCGTTGCGTGGGCTGATCGGCCAGATACACAGGCGTGCCAACTCGAGGTGCTCGATGCCGACGTAGGGGTGTTCGAGAAGGTCAGCTTCAAGGTCCGCTCTGGTCAGCACATCGTTCGGCACGGCGCCGTCGGCCTGGAGGCGACGGACGCGGCGGGTTGGTCCTCGACTCACGGGTTCAATCATCCACCGCCAAAACGCGGTCCATCAAAATAAATTCCGGGCTGGGCGCCAGGACTGGCCAGCGGATGCGGGGTGGACCCGAGTGCGGGTGCGCGGTCCGACGCCCGTCGGTGACCGATTCCCTGCTCGATGCTGCCGGCGCCGGCGCCGGCGGTGTCATGTCCGGTTCCGAACGGCGGGTGCCAAGGCTGGTCGGGTGGCCGGCGACGGATCGGCTCCCGCGGTCGAGTGCGGCCAGCTTGTCTTGCGCGGCTTTGAGGCTGATTTGAAGTCCCTGGACTTCTCCGAGCCAGCCGTTGTCGCGGGCCTCGACGATCCGGTCCGACAAATTCGCAGCGATTGCAAGGAGGCGGTGACGTTGTTGAGGATCCACTCGCAGGACCGGGCAGCGGATGCAGGCGTGCTCGTGCCGGCAGGGGGTGCCGTAGGGGCGGGCGCAGGTGCCCAGCGAGACTTTCCGCAATTCGAAGTGCTGCTGGAATTCCTGCCATTCCTCGTCGGTGGGTTCCCGGTATTCGGCCGCCGGTCGCAGCCTCCGCCGTTCGTCCAAAAAGTGCCGGTAGGTGCGGATCAGCTCGTCCTGGAAGATCGCCACGTAGGCCTGGGTGGTGTTGATGTTGCGGTGCCCCAACAGTTTCGCCGCGATGTGGACGGGCAGGCCGTTGCCGACGGCTTCGGTGGCGAACATGCGGCGGAAATCGTGCGGAGTGAAACGCAGCGGCTGTCCGGCCGAATCGCTCAGGTCGGTGCGGGCCAGGGTGCGGTTGAGCAACTGACGGACCGACCCGGTGGACATCACGGCCGGTTGGGGACCGTGACGTCGTTGGAACAGGTGCGGAAGGGCAGGGCCGGTCACGGCTTCGTAGTCGTCGTAGCGGGCGACCAACGGGACCGACCCGCCGTTGCGGCGGCGCAGTCGCGTCACGATGCTGGCCAGCGCAGACGCCAGTTCCGGGCTGACCAGCAGCAGCCGTTCCTCATTGGTCTTCGACGGCACGATCTGCAACAGCGGAACCACCTCCCCGCCGCCGGGCAGCGGGTAGGAGACCAGCGCCAGATGGGTCAACTCCATCAGTTCCTCAACGCGAATACCGCTGTGCCGCAACGTTTCCACGATCGCCCAGATCCAGAAGGCGTCATCCTCGGCCCGGCTGGCGTTGATCTTCTGCTGGGTGGACAGATTCGCGATCACCACCCCGTCGGGGCCGGCTTTGACGGTGGCCGCGGACCGGATGCGCCGGTAACTGACCCCCTGGTGCCCGAAAACGGTGTCCACCGCTGCCGCCGAGGCCACGGCGAGCAAGGCGGTGGCGTCCCGGTGGTGATCTTCGATCGCCGCGACCAGTTCCGGCAGAAGCGGCAACCGTTCCCGGATCCGTTGATGGATACGGGCGGTCGCCGTCAGTTTCCGTTTACTCATCCCCTGGGTGTCGCCTCGCCGGACCGGACACGGCACCGCCCAGGGCACCCAGCTGGGATCTTCGATGGCCCATTCCTGCACATCCAAGTAGAAGCTGCGGACCTGGCCCATCACGTCGAACTGGGACTGCCGGTCCCGGCTCTGCCCATCACTGGTGAGCACGGTGCTCAGCCGCTGTTTCCATCCGTCGGCGACCTCGACGGGCAGGTGCAGCGTGTCGATGCCCGGATGGTGTCGTTCGATGTCGGCCCAAAACGCCCCCGCCAAGCTGGTCGCCAACATCCGCAGCGTGGAGTAGTCGACGCTGGGGCGCCGCTCGGACAGATACCGCACCAGCAGATCCCGGATGGGTCGGCACTTGATTTGGTGACGGTCGACCAGTTCCGCCGGGGACTTCTGCCCACGCCGCAGCCGCTCCCGCAAGGTGCTCCCAGCGGGCAGCACCCCGATCTCTCGCAGCAGATCCCACGCGGCGTGCACCCCCACCGGCGAAGAGCCGTAACGCAGCAGAACCGACGTCCGGTACTCGAACAGATCATTGGCCACCAGTTGCTCGACGTCCCGGCCGGTGTGAACGACTATTTTGCTCAACACGGACCGACCGTCGACGTACTGATCCTGGTTGAAACCCAGCCGGTCGGAGGCTTTCTGGATCTCGGCGAACGCGGTAGTACCGCAACTCCCGACCACGTCGGCCAGCAACGGCCCACTCTTGAAGAAAGTGAAAAACGGGTAGTCCGGCAACACCACACGGCTCAGGATCAGACTCCGCAGCCCGCTGGTCACCTCGGAGCGTTTCACCCCCTGCGACCGGGGATCGGCGGCAGTGAAAGCCTCCACCCAGTCAAGGCTGTGATCACCGCGGGCCTGAAGCCACCGCTGCTGCCAACCCTGCCCGGCGTGGCTGCTCAACCAGGCCAGAACGACCCCCGCCCCGCGGACCCGGATGCTGCCGAACCTGATCGGCGCAGGCCATCTGGGGTGGGTCGGCAACAGCTCAAGGATCCGCCCGGCCGCCAGCTGATCCACCGGCCCCAGGTGCAACCGGCCCACCTGGTCCTCGTGGCGCAGGTAATTCGACGAGGACACCGCACGCGGCTCGGTGATCAGCGTTGTCATCGCCGGCCGCCCGCGAACAGCACCGCCAGATCGTCGGCGTCATACCCGACCGCCGGTGCCAGCGGCGGCGGTTGCCGTTCCCGTTCCCGCCGCTGGGCCAGGTGCGCCGCGACCCGGGCAACGACCTGCTGCTCCTGCTCGATCAAATACACATCGGCGGTCGTGGACAGATGAGCGTGACCCAGGATGGTCTGCACATCCCGCAACGACAGATTCTCATCGTGGGCCATCCGCAGCGCACACGTATGCCGCAGATCATGCATCGACCAGTTCGTGCCCAGACCGTCGTTGACCCGTCGCAGCACCGCCCGCAACGTGTCGTAGGTCAACGGCTGCCGGGCCAATCCCTGGCCGTGATCCCGGCGTCGCAGCGTCCCCCAGACCGGGTCCTGCACATTCGGGGTGCCGATCTCGGCGTAGTACAGGCGCAGCCACACGAACGCGTCCGGGCTGGCCGGCAGCCACTGCTCAGCGCCGGTCCCCTTGCGGCGCACCCGAACCAGCTGCTCACCCCAGTTCACATCACAGCCCCGAATGCCCAGCAACTCACTGGCCCGAGCACCGTTGCTGACCGCCAACGCCAGCAACGTCCGGTCCCGGTTGGACCGCAACGCACCGAACAGCTCCAGCCACTGCTCATCATTGATCGCCCGTGGCCGGCGCACCGGAACCCTCGGGTTGTACCGCAACCGGCCCTGCGGCAAAAACGCCTGCATCGGGTTGTGATGAGCGTTCGACCGCCGGCCACGGATCCGTTCCCGGACCACCGGGTTCACCACCGGAGACGCCCCCGACTCGATCCAGAAATCATAAAAACTGCCCAGCACAGCATTGCCATGCCTGATCGTCCGGGCAGCGTAACCGTCGTCGAGGTAACGCTTCCCCGTCACCGGGTTGACCGTTCCCGCCGTCACCGCCGACCTCGTCCGCGCCGCCCCACCCGGTTTAGACGTCACCCGCAACCACAACACCAAATCCCGGACCTCCGCCGAACTCGCCCGATCCCATTCCACACCCACCACCCGAAGCCACCGCCACCACCGCAGCAACACAAACGCGTAACTGCGGACACTGCCCGGCCGATTGCCCCGGGCCACGAAATCCCGCAAGAACACCCCGATCGGCACCACCGGCACCCCGCCGTCATCCAGCACCACCCACGGCACCACCCCGTCGCCCACCGCGACCCGACCCCACCCCGGCAACCGGATCGCCAGCAAATCCCGCTCGCCCGAACCCATCACATCAACCGCACCGAAAGGAAATGGTCATGACAACGTCCTACCCGGCCGACTCGCCCGAGCCGCACACACGATCGGCGTGTCCCCCACTAGTCCGGTCAATAGACCCGACCGATTCGGTCGTGGTGATGTGCCTGTCCGGTCCGCGCCGCCGGATCGGCCCGGTGATCCGCGTCGACCTGGAGGCCGGGCAGGTCCCGGCTGGCCTGCCCGCCCACCTCGCCGGGCACGCCGCCCGCCACGCCGACGAGGTCCTGGTGATGACCTTCACCGACCCGGACGCCGACACCGCACCGGACACCACCGCCCTGGTCGCCGCGCTGGTCGCCGTGTGCCCGGTGCTGGACGTCATCGACGCCGCCAACACCGCGCACCGGATGCCCGAGGAGTTGCTGGCCGCCGTCGTCGGCTCCGGCCGGGCGGTGCTGCCCGACCGGGCCGCGCTGTCCCGCTCAGTCGAGCACCACCCCGCCGCGCCGCCCGCCCGGCCCGCCATCGCCGCGGCGATGTGCAGCAAAGCCGGACGCGACGAGTACCTGATGAGCCGGCGGGGCAACCCGGCTCTTCACAAACGAGGGTGTAGACCGGTCGGCGCGTCGTTGCCGGGATGAGGGTCGAGGTCTTCCGATGATGGAAGTTCTCACACTCGCCGTCCGGAAGACCTCGACATGGCTGACTCTACTTTTCAGGCCCCTGAT
>JBBROB010000060.1:0-10129 GCA_038229825.1 Mycobacteriales bacterium | reverse complement strand
CCACCAGATCCGAATCGGCCGGACCGCTACTACCAACCTCTGCTGCCTGCACGCTGCTCATCGCACTGTCTCCCGTCACGCCCTCAGGGTGTCACCCGCGCCTTCCGGATGTCTCACTCGAGCCTGACAGGGAGGGGGGCGACGATCAGCCGAGTTGCCAAGACCGGACTGCTCTACGGCGACGCCTGACTGTCCAACGGCGGCCCGGTATCCGGCGGAAACTGCACCGTCGGGTTCGCCGCCTGCGCACTCCCAGCGCTTGGTGCGTGGTCACCACCGGCCACTGCGGCAGCACCCCCGTCCTACCAGGGTCGCAACAAACGGCGAGATGCGATCGGCGGCGGCCACGGCAACGGGTTCCGCCAAGGGAAGACCGGCACCTGCGACTGTGTCGCGGTCGGCCCACACCGAGCGGGAAGGAGACCCGCTGGCCCTGGTCAGCGGCAACGCCACCTACAAGTACACCGCTGTCGGCGGCTCCATCTACTACCTTTGCGGCAGCGCCGTGTGCGCGGGCGGAGCGCAAACCGCCGACACCAACAACGAGAGCATCAAATGCGGCACCGTCGCCGCCGATTCGGAAACAATCACCACCTACCAGGGTTTCATCATGCTCGACGCCGCCACTGTCGACCTGCAACTGCGGGACGGCGACAGCGCTGAACGAGCGGGGTGCGGATCGGCCGTCGGCAGCGACCATGATGTGAGAGTCAGGTACCGCCAGGACAGGCGCTGCGGAGTCCTCACACATATTCGACCGTCCGCGCGGCGCAGGACCGATGTACCGTCTGCGTCGACGCGTATGGCCTAGCGGTCTGGCACTGACCGAAACACGTGCCCGGGCTGGGCAATCGAATTTCCCAGGTGAGCCTCCGGGCACCTTTGCTGTCCCGGTGAACTCTAACCGCGACAACCCACCATCGCAGTACGCTCAGTCAAGGGTGATTACCGAAAGTAGTGGGCGGCGGAGGGCGTGACGAGCCGGGTCGATCCGCATGTGCATGTGGCAAATACTGAAAGGAGGGTTCATGGGGCGGGTCTTCGTCGAGGATTGGGTTGCTTCCTACGGGTCGCCGTATCTCGTGGTGCCAGACGAGGTCGGGAGCGCAGCTGTGCTGGTCGAGGACGGCAGTGCGTTCATCGTCCACGACCCGCAGATGGGCGCTGGTTTCGGCAGACCCGTCGCTTTTGTCGACGGTGTCCGGCGCGGCGATGCCCGGCTGTATCAGGAGAACACCGCGTCGGGTCTCCTGTCTCGCGGTGTTGCGGGCAGCCATGCGTGCGGCGCCGTGCTGATCAACCCGGGCGGACGGCCGGTGTACGGCAGCGAGCGGATCTCCCGCCTGGTGATCTGGGGCTCGGGCTCGACCGGGTTGCTGCCGGCCCAGCCCGGCGGGTGGTCGTGGTTCGGCGCCAGCGTCGATTCCGATGAGCCCGATGCGCCGTTGGTCGAGCTGCAGCAGCGGATGCGCCGCGCGGAGGGGGTGTTGTCCGAACAGCTCTGCCGGGACGGCTATCTCACAATCGTCGACGGTCCGCTGAGCTACGTGCGGTCTCACGATCTGCCGGTGGTCGGCTACGTGAAGACACACAGCCGGCCGTTGCTGGACATCAAGTCGCATGTGCGGGTGCCCGATCTGACCACCGGTCAGCGCACCAGTCTGTTCGCTCTGGGCTCCGACAGGTATTCGGCCTATCTACGCCTCGCGCCGGTCAGCGCGAGTTCGGGGCCCTGGACAGGAATCGTCCGCATCGAAATTCCCCAATCGGCTGGCCTGGCAGCGGCCGTCGACGTTGCGGACGCGGTAGTCGCCACCATTCCGTACTACGCCGGGATCGCCCACCGCGACCCCCGAGCACCACAGAACCTGCAGCCCGTCGGTGCGCTCGAGAAGCACCTGCGCCACCTGCTCGGAGACGGGGGCCTGGCCAGACGAGCCGTCCGCGAATCGGTCGCATCGCTCATGGCCGACATCACCGCCCCATCCGCTAGCACCTTCAGTGCAGACCAAGATCACGCCGCCGAACATCAACTCCAGGAAAGCATCACGTGAACTCAGCAGCTTCGCCCGCCGACCCCGTCGGCGCGGCACCGATGAACGATCCGGGCAACGAGCCGGTCGGCCTGGTCGACGGGGCGCAGGAGGCGAACACCTCCCGATTGCACGTCGTGCTGGAGGAGGACGCCACCTTGGAACTGGACGAGTTGGTGACCACTACGCAGATGCTCCCCGACGGCACCGAGCTCAAGCATTTCGGGATCGTGGTCGAGTCCCGCGGGTATCTAGAGGGCGCGGAGCTGTCCAGCGACACCCGCCGCATCACCGGCACGAAGACGATGCCCGGTGTCACGACGCGCACCGCCGAAATCCAGATCCTGCGTACGCTGCCGGAGAAGTGGCTGCCGCCGGCCCCCGGCGCGGTCGTGCGGCGGGCACGGGGCGCCGAGCGGGAAAGCGCGCTGTTTCTGGACCAGATGGAAAAGCCGCTGGCAGTGGGATACGACCAATTCCGGCAGCCGGTGTTCGCCGACTTCTCGTTCATGGACGGTTCCCGCGGCGGACACGTGTCCATCAGCGGGATCAGCGGTGTCGCGACGAAAACCACCTATGCCGCGTTCCTGCTGTACATGCTGCTGGAGACCGCGCAGGGACGGGCGTTGCTCGGGCCGCACGCCCCGGCGACCCGGGCGCTGGTCTTCAATGTGAAAGGCGAGGACCTGCTTCACCTGGACCGTCCGAACAGCAAACTGGCCTCCCGCGAGGGCGCCCTGGAAGGCTGGGCGGCGCTCGGAGTCGACCACCCCGGCGCCTTCCTCGATGTGCAGATCTACGCACCCCAAGCCGCAGGCACCCGCGCGGGCAGCGTGGTACCCGACATCACCAGCCGACCCGCGTCCGAGGTCACCACCTACGGCTGGCCGCCTGCGTCTTTCATCCGCCAGGGTCTGCTGCGCTTCTGCTTCGCCGAGGACGAGGACGCCCGCAGTCAGGTCTCCTTCATCGAACAGCGGGTCCGCCTTCAACTCGCCCGCTGGGCCCATCCGTTGGAGAACGAACCGGGCGCGGTGGTGCTAGTAGCGCCGCCGGGCACTACCTCGATGGTGTTCAGCAGAGTGCTCGATGAACGCCGTCATGACCGGCCGGCGACCGACGGGTTCGCGATCCGATCCTTCCCGGATCTCGCCGAGTTCCTCGCGGACAAGGTTGGAAACGAGGATCCCGACTGGGTCGCAGGTGTCGCGTCCGGCACCTGCCAGGCATTCCTGCGCCGGTTGTACGCGTCGATGCCACGGCTGGGACACCTGATCACCTGCGGTGTCGACACGATCGAACTGAACCGGACCGTCACCGTGGTGGACATCCATAGCCTGCACGACAGCGGACAGCGGTTCGTGGTGGGTGCGCTGTTGTCCCGCGTTTTCGAGGACAAGCAAGGCTCCGGCCGGGAGCCTCTCCGCTTCGTCGTCCTGGACGAGTTGAACAAGTACGCACCGAAGACCGGCCACAGCCCCATCAAGGATGTCCTCATCGACATCGCGGCCCGCGGCCGGAGCCTGGGAGTGCTCCTCATCGGCGCGCAGCAGTCCGCTGCCGAGGTCGACGGCAACATCATCCGCAACGCTGCCCTGAAGGTGGTCGGGCGCCTGGACGCCGGCGAAGCGTCGGAGTACCGGTTCCTGTCCCCGGAGGTCCGGCAACGAGCCAGCCGCTTCCTGCCCGGAACGATGGTGCTGGATCAGCCGCTCATCCCGGCGCCGCTGCCGCTGCGGTTCCCGTTTCCCGCCTTCGCCACCAACGTCTCCGAAGGCGCCCCAGCGGCCGAGCAGATTCTGGCCGAGGCCGCCGAACTGATGGACAAACTATGAGGATCCTGCACGTTAGCGACTGGCACCTGGGACGCGAAACCGGCGGGCACAGCCGCGTCCCCGACCACGACGCGGTCATCGCCGAGATGATCAGCCTCGTGCGCGAGCACACACCCGACCTCGTCATCCACACCGGTGACCTGTTCGACGTCGCCCGGCCGGGCGTGGACGACATGCACCGCGGCATCGCCGCGCTGCAAGAATTCGCCGCGCTTGCCCCGACCGTCATCATCAGCGGCAACCACGACAGCCCACCGCTGTTCCGGCTGTTCAATCGCATCCTGTCCGGGCCCGACAACACCTTCGCCGCCGACGGCCACGGTCCGTCTCGACTGACCTTCGTCGACAAACCCGGCAAACCCGACGGCGGCGTCCTCACCTTCGAGGTCCCCACACAGTCCGGACCGCACCGCCTTCGTCTGGCCTCGTTGCCGTTCGTCCGCGACGGCCGGATCGTGGACACCATGGAGGACCCGGCGACGTGGCTGACGTCCTACGCCGAACGCATCCAGAAAATCGAGGCGGCGCTGGGCATCGCGCTCGCCGCCGGCTACAACTCCAGCACCGACGTCAACCTGTTCGCCGCCCATTTGCACGTCGCCGGTGCGACGTGGTCGCACTCGGAGCGAGCGCTGCACGTCTCCGACACCTACGCCAGCACCGTCGAGGCGATCCCGCCGGTCAGCTACGCCGCATTCGGTCACATCCACAAACCGCAGAAGCTCCCCGGTTTGGTCGTCGGTACCTACGCCGGGTCGCCGCTGCAACTGGACTTCGGGGAGGAAGGCGAAACGAAACGTGTCGTGCTCGTCGACGCCGAACCTGGCCGGTCCGCGCGGATTCAGAGCATCGATCTGACCTCCGGCCGGCAACTCCGCTCCTACGACGGGACTCTGGAAGGCCTTGCGCGTCTCGCCGGTTCCTGGGGTAACGCCCTGACCAAGATCCTGATCCAGTCGACCACGGCCACCCCCGGTCTGGCCGACAAGGTTCGGGCCCTGCTGCCCCACGCGACGTTGCTGCGAGTGGACGAGTCCGCGGCAGACGCCCGGCTGGAACCACTGGTCGACGACCACCACCACCCGCAGGTCGAACCGACCATTGGGGAACTGTTCGAGGCCTTCCTCGCCGAACATGGCACCACCGGGGCGCCGGCCGCCGCCGTCCGAGCAACGTTCAGCGGCCTGCTGGCCGCCGCCGACGCCGATGCGGAACAACCGGACGTGCACGAGGCCCTGCTCGAACAGCTCGCCGCGCTCGCTGCCGACGTTGACGAGATCGCCGAGCCAGGCATGACCACGTCTTACCTGGCAGCCGCCACCAACACGGAGGACGTCGGATGAGGCCGCTCACATTGCGAATCGCGGGCCTGCGGTCTTACCGGACCATGCGAATTCTGGACTTCACCGACCGGTCGCTGATCGCCATCCTTGGTGATACCGGGTCCGGGAAAAGTTCGCTACTGGAGGCGATCTACGGGGCCCTGTACGCCGGGAGTACATGGGACGCCCGCGGCCTCGGTGCTCTCATCGCCGACGGCGTCAAAACACTGCAGATCGAGCTCACCTTCCTCGCGCGCGGCAAAACCTACAAGGTGTCCCGCTCGATCAGCCGCGACAACTACCCGCCGGCCAAACACGTCCTGGACTGCCTCGACGACCGCGAACACATCGACGGCCAAACCAATGTCAACCGCCGCATCGTGCAGGTCGTCGGCTTGACCGACCAAGAGTTCCTCCGCGTCGTCATCCTGCCGCAAGGCCGGTTCGGCCAACTCCTGCAGGGAACCGCCGGTGACCGGACCCCCATTCTGCGGGGCATCCTGGGCCTGGGCGTCCTGAACGTGGTCCAACAGATCGCCGACCGGCAGCACACCGACCTCACCGACCGGTTGGAACCACTTATCACAGCACGCGCCAGGCTGTACCCGAACCCTGCCCTGGTCGCCGCCGACGCCGAAGACGCCACGTCCGTCCACAAACTGAAACACGACGATCTTGCGGCCGCCGCGACCGCGATCACAGCAATCGAACAAGCCAGCAACGCCGTCGACCAGATGCTGCCGGCCGTCACCGCGGCGCTGGCCCAGGCCCGAACGATCGACCTGTCCATCACCATCGCCGCCCTCGCCGCGGCCGACCAAGTCGCCCTCGACCTTGCCGGCAGCATCGCGAAGCTCTCCGAGGATCGCCGCCTACACCAGATCGTCGCCGACGAACACAGCGTCATGCTGGCGGCCGCAGCCGTCGACGGGTTGACCCCCGAATCGATCGCCCGCGCCGAAGTCACACTCGAGCAACTCCTCACCGCACTGTCGACTGTTCGACAGGACATCGGCGATCACGCGAGAACCGATGCCGAGCTGACCGAGCGATCCACCAGGCTCGCGAACGACCAACTCACTGCAGCAACCGAAACGGAACGGGCGACCCAGGCCAAGGCCGCACTGCACGTCTTGGACACGGAGATGCGGGACGCCGCAGACACCGTCCGGGAAACGCGTCGGCAGCTTGCCACACTCGGGGCGTCGCTGACGGCACTTTCCGGTCACCTGACGGCACTCGGCGCCGCAACGAAAGACCTTCTTCAAGCTGCCTCGGTGGTGCGCGCCGCCGAGCGCGAAATCGCTGCGGCCCAGGCCTTGTGCGACACCGCGCAAGAAAGTCTGGACGCTCTGCTCGCCGCGAATCGCGTGGCACACGTGGCCCAAGGACACCGGCCGGGTGAACCGTGCCCGGTCTGCGAACGTGCCCTTCCCGCCGGCTTCACCCCGCCGGCCATCGTCGGCGAAGCCGCTCTCAGAGCTACCTTGGCCGGCGCCCGGATCGTGCTGCAGAAGGCGACGAAACAGCAGACAGTCGCCGAGCGTGCGATGGACAGCCGGCGGATGCGACTGCTGACTGCCTACACCGCACTTACCGAAACGTCGCTGCATGTCACCGACCTTGCCGTCGAACTCGGCTGGCCGGTCGTTCCTCTTCGCAGCCCACCCGCCGAACCAACCGCGAACACTCCATCGGCGGACGAGCTGATCGACCTCGCCATCACCTCGACCATCTCTGCTGCGGGCGCCGCCGCCGATGCCGATAACCTCGACAACGCCGCATCAGCACTCACTGCGTCACTGCATGGCTATTCAGCTTCGGCCGTGGCCACCGCGCAGTCATCGCTGACCGCAAATTCCCCGCAGATTCAGGCCTACCTGGCGCCGCTGCTGTTGCGCCAGGTAGGCACCGAACAGACACTCGCCCTGGCTCAGCACCGCGCCGACGAACTCGCCAAGACCGCCGCCGCCAGCCTGGCCACGGTGACCGTAGCGACCGATCAACTCGCCAAGGACCAACGCGCGCACACAGCGGCCCACACCCGTATCACCATGACAGCACAACAACGGATCACACAGATCAGAGCGCTGCCGCCGATGCTCGCGGGTCCGCTCGCTGCCGCGCTGAACCTGGCGGCACCCGACGCTGTTCCGGCACTACTCGCCGCACCGCCACTCCCTCCCCCAACAGTGACTGCACTCAAAGAGCAGCTACAAACGAGCGCTGAGGAGCTCACCACCTGGCGAGATGGTAGGGAAGCAGCACGAGAGGCCATCGGCGGCATCGACCGAGAACTCACCGATCTTGCCCAATCACGCCGGGTGCGCATCGATCTACCCCGCTCATCCGCCCGCACCCATCTTGAGCGCGCAGCAGGTGCGATTCGCGCGCTTGCCGCCACCCTGCCCAGCCTCGACCGGGCATGGGAACAGCTCACCAAGATCACGCCGAACCTGCCGGCTTTCCCCGACCGCGGCCCTGGACTGAACACGAACACCTCGGGCAGTGATTGTGCGGACGCCGACCTGACCAGCACATGCAGAGCAATGGGCCGGCGGACCAGCGATGCGTGCTCCATCGTCGCGGCGACCCATCAGACTGCCGAAAGCGGTCTCCAGAAGGCCAGCGAGATGATCGCCGCGTCGCTGACGACGACTGGCATGCCCACGATCCAGGCGCTGACCGACGAATTAGCGAACGTCGCACATCTGCTCGCCGCTGAGCAGGCACGGCTGACCCGGGCGAAGAAGCAGCAGCCACTGGCCACCGCACTGGACGAGGGCCTCAAGACAGTCAAAGCGCACCTGGCCGTCCTCCGGGTCATCAAAGAGCAACTGACCCCGTCCATGTTTCCCAAGTTCGTTGTGCAACAACGCCAAACAGCGCTCCTGCGGATCGCGAGCTCGCTGCTCGCCGAACTGACCAGGGACGCCTTCGGCTTCGGCGACGACTTCATGATCGTGGACCGACGAACCGGCCAACCCCGGCACGCCAAAACCCTCTCAGGCGGCGAAACGTTCCTGGCGAGCCTCGCCCTCGCGTTAGCGCTCGTCGAAATCAGCAATCGGTCAGGAGGCCAGCTCGACGCGATCTTCCTCGACGAAGGCTTCGGCTCACTCGACGCCTCCATCCTGGGCGAAGCCCTCGACGTCCTGCGCCAGCAAGCAACCAGCGGACGACTCGTCTGCGTCATCAGCCACGTCCACGCAGTCGCCGCCGAACTCGACGACGTCCTCGTCGTGACCAAGGAAATCGACGGCAGCGACTTCCGCTGGATCGACGCCGAGGAGCGGGACCTCTACATACTCGACAGCGCGGGCACGGACCTGCTGGGCTGAGAGTCGGGCGGAACCGCTGATCCCCACACTCCGCAAATACCGGTGCAGACAATGCTACAGGCATCGGACTTCCTGTTCGGTTGGGCATTCCTAGTGATTTTCCAGGATCAGTTCGACGGTTACCCAGCCTTAAACCTTCAAGCGCACCCGGGAAGACATGCTGATTTCAAGTCCGCGTCAGGAGTGCGGACTTGGCTGCGGTGAACTCCCTGCGTCGGTCAGCATGCGTGAGCTGTGCAGAACAGCCAGCAGCTCAAGCCGAGAGATGAGACCGTCACCTGGTGCCAGCTCTGGACCTACGACCTTTAGATATCGGCGGAGCCGGACCAAGACCGGCGAAAGCGCACGCCTCAGATCTTCAGGAGTGGCCGTCCTAACAATGCCCCCCTCGCGCCGAGCGGGGCCATTTCGTCACCCACATCGGCATCGGCAACGACGGCATCATCGGCGCCCTGAGTGAAGGTCAACAAGCGGGATCAACTTAAGCAAGCCGCATCGAGTACCTACCGGGCGAGTGGAAGGCATTCCGGTGACAGAACGACAACATCTGCCATGAGGCATTCGCCGCCGCTCGCTCCCGGGATCAGCTAATCGCCTTCCCCGATGCTGTCTCGGAGCATCCCAGCCATGCGGCTCACTTCGCTTGGCGAGAGCTTACGAACGCTGTCAAATATCACGTCGAGCTTTGAGCGTTCCCGTTCGCACCTTCTCTAGCCATGAGAGGAGGCTCCGCTTCTCATCCCGCTTGAGTCCACGGACAGACGGCAGTAGTTCGTCATAGGTCTCCGGGTCCGCAGCCACGTCCTTCGCCGACTCGTTGCATCGCTGGCATTCCACCCGCAAGTTGTCGGGGTGATTCATACCGCCTCGTTCCCTCGGGATGCGGTGGGCGATGGTCATTCGGGCCTTCGAGGTGGGCTCACCGGGATACGGCTCGCCATCGCCGATGCCGCAAATTTTGCAGGCGGGACCCGTCACGATCGAGGATCTGCCGCCGCAACGGGGCTGAGATATTGGAGCGTTTTGGACGTGGGCCGATGCCAGGGTGCCATCCCTTCTCCACGACCCTGTATTCGCCGACCTTTAGACCTTGGCGTCGAGATGCGACGGAATCTCCCAAGCATCTTTGCGCAGTTCCCGCAGCCGGCGGTTGGCATGCTCGTCCGTGTTCAAACCTTCGTCGTCGCCCAGGGCGGCTCGCAGCTCAGGCAGTGTGAAGATGCCGCCGACGTACTTGTGGAAGTACAGCCACGCAGCGATCTTGCGCTCGAGGCCGAGCTTGCCATTTCCCGAACCCGACGGCGGCTTCCACCGGAGCTGACCCGTAATCGGGTCGTGCGCCTCTCTAAACGATAAACGTCGTCGCCGACATCGTCACCGTTGCCGAACAACATCGGCTACGACTCCCAGATTCGGGCGCCGATGCGAACCGGCCTCTTCTGGTTCTGGTCTAGACGCAATACTGTTTACTTAACTACACCCGTGTTATTCTCGGACCATGCCGCGGGCTGGATGGGTGAAGCCGGAGAGCGATCAGAGGTTGTCTGATCACATCTCTTTGGGTGTCCTGACCAGGGTCTTTCCGCCGGAAGTGGTGG
>JBBROB010000059.1:0-11624 GCA_038229825.1 Mycobacteriales bacterium | reverse complement strand
AGCAGCATCTGAATCAACCCGCGCCACCGGAGAGCCGGCACACCGGCAGCTCAGCTACGCCCCTCAACAGGACCTACAAAACCAAGATCAACTCGCTCCGCCCGGACCATCGTCGGACCTGGGTCGGTGGATCTAGGTTAAACCCCGAAACGGCGCTGCCCGCGAGAATCAGCACGCATGTGGGCCGACGAGCCCAGACAGGACGCAGACACCGTTCCACCTTTTCGCCGCCCACAATGATGACAGCCACCCGTCCGCTTATCGGCTTGAGCGGACCGCTATGTCGCGACCATCGGCATGTGCGGATCGTTCCCGAGCCTCAGGTCTAGTGCGATGGTGCCCGCAAGCGGACCCATCAGGCGGCTCCCCTGCAGGGTATCGGCGACCGGTTACTGATCTGATCAAGGCCGGGTGCTGATGGTGTTGACTTTGCCTGCGGTGAGCCACATCAGGTAGCCGACGGTCGACGGCGCCTTGACGGAGAGAGCGGCACCCTCGGCGAGGGCCACTTTTTCCGTCACTGAGTAGGGCACCGGTGTCGGTGTGGAAGATCAGGATGTTGCGGAGTGGGTAGCCGACAACGGCGGTGTCGGTGCTGATGGGTGTGCCGCGGCGGCCAGCCCGGTCGGTGTGCTGTGGACCCTTCGCCTCAACTTCAACCAGACCTCGGTCAACCTACTACCCTCGCAGGTTCAGGATTTGCGATTGTCGCGGCTATCGGCTCAGGTGGATAGTGGGCGGATGTGCGCGCGGTTTCGACGGATCGGCGCCCGGTCGATCATGAAGTTGGCGTTGTGCGCGCTGGTGTTGCTCGCGGGCTGCACTTCGGCGCGGCAGCCCACAGCGTCCCGCTCCACGTCCACACCATCCGGCTCGACGTCCACACCGTCCGGCTCGAGGCTGTCGACGGACTCGGTGGCGCCCGCGACGGACCCGATCGCTGCCGCGATCTCCGCAGCCTTCAATAGCTACACGGCCTTCGACCAGATCCGCGCGGTCATTGTGATGGTTGACGGGCGCACCCGGTTCGAGCACTACTACTCGTCCTCGGCCAACGAGTCGCGGAACGTCTTCTCGGTGACCAAGAGCGTGGTGTCGACCCTGATCGGCCTTGCCATCAGCGAGGGCCGGTTGCGCCTTGACGAGCACCTGTCACAGATGCTTCCCCGGTATGCAGCGGAGATGACCCCAAGCGTGGCCGGGGTGACACTGCGTCAGCTCCTGACGATGACTGCTGGCTTTCCCGACACGTTCAATGGTCACTCCGAGGATGAGATGTTCAGCGCACCGGATTGGGTCCGCTACATCCTCAAGCATCAGGACAGCACACCGGGCAACGCGTTCCAGTACTCCGACTACGGCGCGCAATTGCTGTCCCCGATCCTGGCGCAGGCTACCGGCCAATCGGTGCTGGCCTATGCCCGCACACATCTGTTCGACCCGATCGGCATTCCCACCACCCCCGCGGACCAGTCGGTCGCCGGCGACGCGCACCTGGCTGAGTACCAGCGCGCCGGATTTGCGTGGCCGGTCGACCCGCAGGGATTCAATACCGCCTTCTCGAATCTAAAGATCCGACCCCGTGACATGGCCCGTTTCGGGCAGCTGTTCCTCCAAGGCGGTCGATGGAACGGCCGGCAGGTAGTGCCCGCCAGCTGGGTCCAGCAGGCCACTGCCGGTGAGGCCGGCGCAGCCTTTTCGTCATTTTTGAAGGCCGGCGACTTCCAACCGACCGGGTACGGCTACCTCTGGTGGATCACCACCACCGACCATCTGCCGGCCTTTTTCGCGCTCGGCTACGGCGGCCAACTCATCGAGATCGTCCCCCAGCGGCACCTCGTCATCGTGCTCTCGACCTACCTCAACCCCAAACACGACAGCATCGCCGTGGTCGGGGGAGATGACCTGCAGAGGCTGGCAAACCTCATCGTGCCCGCCGCGAACTAGTCTTCCGTCAGCGGTTCGCTGACCGCAGGGGTGCCGAGACGAACGAGATTGTGGGCAAGACCGGGGAGGCCCAACCGACGGTCACTGCCTAGCGGCCCAGACCACTGGTCCAGTGGACGCTGATGATGCAGCCGGCGTCCCCGGTCACGGATTGCAGTTCTGAGGCGGACGATGACCAAGACCGTCGGCGTTCCGCAGCGGGATCCTCGAACGGCGCCCGCGTGAGTCCCTTTTCATTGCGCTGATCGGGATGGTCACGAACAACGATCGACCTTGGCCGCCGGGGTCGACGCCCGAGTTCGCCGACTCAGCCGGGCCGTTCGGGCGGGGGTCACTTGCCGACCATGGCGTCCGGCGGGGGAACAAGGCAGGCTGCGTAGTCGAGGTATCAGTGCGGGCGGGCCGATCGCCTCGACCGATTCGCGAATTCTGTCGATCTGGCCGCCTGATCTGATCAGGCCAACAGGGCCTTGACTGCGGTAGCAAAATCGGCCATCGCGGTCAGCTGGAAACGGGGTCCGTAGGACACGCGGGCGACACCCAATCCGCGGAGTCGAGCCAGGTCCAGCTCGTCACTGGTGTTGCCGTTGATCGGGCCCGGTAGTTCGCCAACGAGGGTGGCGAGATCACTCACGCGTCGGACGCCGATCGGATATATACAGTCGGCACCTGCCTCCAGGTAGCGGCGTCCGCGTCGAACCGCCTCGTCGAGTCGATCCTTGTCCGCGACGCGACTGGACGGCAGGAAAGTGTCGACTCGCGCGTTGATCACGATGGGCACACCAGCCGCGTCCGCCGCCGCACGGACCGCGGCCAGCCAGTCGGCGTGCGCCCCGATCTCGACGAGGCCGCCGGCCTGATGGTCGCTGTCTTCCAAATTGCAGCCGACCGCGCCAATCTCGAGCAGATGGTCTACCAAGTCCCGCGGCGGCAGCCGATATCCCGCCTCGGCGTCGACCGTGACCGGCACGGAGACCGCCCGGGCGACCCGCCCGGCCGCGGCGAACATCTCCGTCCACGGCGCGCCCTCCCCGTCGGGATACCCCAACATCGCGGTAATCGCTGCGCTGGCCGTGGCGACGGCGGGAAACCCCGCCTCGGCAACGACTTTCGCGCTGGCCGCATCCCACACGTTTGGGAGCACCAGCAGCTGGCCACGGTGTAGCTGCCGCAATTGTTCGGCTTGTGCCTTCAGATCGGTCATCGTCCACCTTTTCTCATCGGGTTCTCACAGTGCAGACCCCGCCGGCAGCGGAAACTGGTCGACGCGCCGGTGACCAGTTTCGCGCGTGGCTGGTGTCCATACCAACAGAGGTCGCAGCGTCGAGATCGAACAGAACGGGGAGACGGAGGCCAGCATGTCGGCAGAGCTGATCCAACGGGCGCGCTGGGGATCGCGGGGCGTTCGCCGAACTGGTCGAACCGCATCGCGGTGAACTGCAGGTGCACTGCTACCGCATGCTCGGCTCACTTCTGGACGCCGAAGACGCCGTCCAGGAGACCCTGCTCTGGGCATGGCTGGTCCTAAAGGGATTCGAGGGACCTTCCTTCGTGCGGACCTGGCTATACCGGATCGCCATGAACCGATGCCTGAACCTGCTGCGCGCTGCGACACGGCGCCCGATCACACCGGTGCCGCTTCCGGCATGGGCGCCACAGCCCGCCGGAATGGACGAAGTAGTGTGGCTGCAGCCCGATCCCGACGCCCTGCTGGACGAGCTGTCCGATCACACACCAGGACCGGAGGCTCGATACGAATCGCGGGAGGCCAGCTCCATCGCGTTCGTCGCCGCCGCGCAGTTGTTGCCGCCGAACCAACGGGCGGTGCTGCTGCTTCGTGATGTCCTGGGATTCCGCGCCAGGGAGACCGCTGCACTACTCGGACTCACCCCGACGCAGTCAGCAGCGCCCTCAAGCGGGCCCGAGCGACCATGCCCGCCGCCCGCATCGCCGATCCGGAAGCCCCTCCGCAGGGTAGCTCTGTGGACGGTGCCCTGCTCGAACGTTTTGTCGCAGCCTTCGCCAACCAGGACCTGGACGATCTGGTTGCGCTGATGACCGACGACATCTGGCTAAGGATGCCGCCGCTCCCATTCGAATACCGCGGGACAGCCGCCGTACGCAGCTTTCTCACGGCCACCGCTGTCAATCGGGCCGGCATTGCCCGACTGGTCCCGGTCCGGGCCAACCGCCAGCCGGCCTGGGGCGAGTATCGCCGAGATCCGGTCACCGGGAACCTGCACATCGTGGCCGTTCTGGTCATCGCCCTCGCCAACGACCAGATCAGCGGGATGATCCGATTCGATACCCCGACCGCACCCCACCTCGGACTGCCCAGAACACCGGCCCTGTCAGCACCTGCACACCAGACAACGAAGACCCAACGCCGACGGGTAATTCACCGGTCCCACCCGGCCCTCATGACGGCCAAAGATCAATGACCGTATGCCGATCGGCTTACAACACTCTGCAGGGAACGGGCATCGCGACTGGGAACTTGCGGGCTCTCGCTGCGTCCACTGGTGAAAGCTTGGTCCGCAGGTCGGCGACGGGGCAATTGCTTCCAAACCGATGGAACTGGGAGTGCTGAAATGACCGGGAAGTCGAACCAACATGGGACGGTTCCGGCGAGGCTTGTCGGGGTCAATCGGAGGTCACCGACCGTCATGTTGTTGGCGGTTGGCCTTCTGGTGGTGAGTCTGCTTGGCGTTGGCGTTCGGATGGCCGACGTTCACAGCCAGACACGCGACTGGCGACTGACCGTCGCGGCTGCCCCGACTCGGCTCGCCTACCGCGGCGGCGCCTACTTGAGGGCCGGACTGATGACGTCCGCTACCGAGCCGGCCGGCGGCACACTGTCGGGCGGTCTGACCGAGGGTGGGGGCCAGATCCTTATTCCGAAGATTCAGGCCGCCGAGGGCTCATCGCTGACCTGGTTGATCGTCAAAGACGGTGGGCGGGAATACTCGTACTCCCTGATGGGTGGCGGGTGAGCCCAGTCATGTGAATCTGGCGCAGATGCGGTGATCGAACTGAATCCTTGTGCTTTCACCTCTCGGCTCGGAAGGTTTCGCAAACACCGCAACTACCACTCTCACCCGGATCATCCGATATTGCGTACCCAATGGGTCGGTCTGGCAGGAGTTTTGAGACGGCGTTCCTCAGAAGGATCCTCGACCGGTCGCGGATCGCTGCGCGGGGAGGGTCTCGCCCGTAAGAGAATTGTGGTGCTGTGACGGTCGAGACCCGCGAAGTCACCTGCCGGAAACAATGATCGATCCCTATCGGGATTGGCCATGGTGGTGATCAGTGCGACCCGGGCCCACCTGCCGCGCCAGCGCCTGACCGAGCCCCCGTTCGGTAACGCCCCTACTTGACATCAGCCTGCTTGGTGGCGTTCCATCAATTGGATGCTTTGACCCATCCGACTGGGGTCGGTGCCGCCGCCACCGCCGTGACGCCGTGAGATTGTCTCTAACGCCCAGACTGCCCTTCAGCGACCGAAATGATGGATCCGTCACAAATGGATCCTCCGAGATGCCAGGGCATGACCGAGTCGAGTATCGGTGCCGAAGAGCACAGGCCAAGCGATGGCCACGTTGATGACCAGCCGAGTGCCGTTCGGTTCAGAACCGGCCGCGGGTGCACGACGTGATCAGCGTCGTCGTGGTCGATGACCACCCGTTCCTGCGTGCACAGATAGTGGATGTGCTCGGCTGCGCGGAGGGAATCCGGGTCGTCGGTGAGTGCGCCGACGGCGCCGACGTTTCCTCCTTGGCCGCCTTGCTTCGGCCCGACATCGTCTTGATGGACATGCAAATGCCCGTGATGAGCGGACTCGTGGCGACTCGGGAGCTGATGGTCGCAGGATCGACAAGTCGCGTACTGATGCACACCGGTTCGATGAACGACCACATTGTGAAGGAATCGGCCGACGCCGGAGCCCTGGGGTTTCTGCTCAAGAATGGTGACCCGAGCCTGCTGATCGATGCCGTGCGAACCGTCGCCGCCGGCGGAAGCGTCTGGCCTGGCCAATATCGCGGCGTCGCGGTTGTGACACCAACCGTCTGACCGCTCCCGACGGTCGGCCGGGCGGGAGATTGCTCTGGACGGCATCCCAATACCAGGTGGCCGCACACTGCCTCTGGGAGAGCACGGACCAGGGGAGCCAGCAGATCCTGCGCTTCCTGTGGAACGTCACGACGGGCGCCGCCGCAACCCCCGGCAACCCAGGCCGAGCAGTGAGGCCGGAGTAGATCGCGCCTTCGACATCTTCGCGCAGTGGCGAGCGGGGAAGGGACATGCGCTCCGCGCCCGGTCCGGCCGACAGTGATGGCCGTGAACCGGCAGCGGTGGCATGGTCGCGATGTCCGAGAACCGTTTTGCTGCAGCAGCGATCGTGCCTGATCGTCGTCGAGAGCAGTGCCGCCGGTAGACCCCGGTAGCGACCTTGTCTGGGGAGCGTCTCAGCCAGGGCCCTGGCTCGTTGCTGGCACCAGTTCGCGGGCCTGCTATCAGGGGATCAGGGGCTGGTACCGCCGCCGGTGATGAGCCAGTCGCCGCTGGGCTGGCGGCGCAGGTCGAGGAACCAGGTCGTGTCACCGTGTGGCACGGATCCGTCGCCTCCGGTGGTGGTGATCGTCACTGCGAACACCGCCTCATCCGGTGCCGGAGTCGCCGCCGCGCCCTCGATCCGGTAGCCGAGCAGACGCAGCGAGCCCGCACCACACAGGTCGCCGTTGCCGATCTGGGGCTTGCCGTCCACGAAGTACCGGTCTGCGGCAATGCAGTCGCGGGCCTTCACGGCTCCCAGGTAGCCGGTCACGACGGTGCGCTGTGCGGCAGCGGTCACGGGATCCTGGGAGGGCCGTGTGTTGGCCGGCGTGGCGAACTGCAGGGCGGTGCCGGGCGCCGGGATCGCGCGCGCGCTGCTCACGACCGTGGCGACACCCAACTGCGCGGACCCGCGGCTGGTCTGCATCGGTACCAGCGTCGCGGCCGGGGACAGCCGCACCGACGCGACCAGCGCCGCCAGGTCCGCTGCCGACAGGTGTATGTCCCGCGGGGCGCCGGCGATCGCCGTTGCTCCGTCACCCAGGGCGGTCCAGGCCGCCTGAGCCTTCGTGTCGACGTGCGCGATGGTGTCCCCGACGGGGACGGTGACGGTGTCCGCGGTCGACAATCCGTTGAGCCGGCTGGTGGGGATGTCCATCACGGCAGCCGTCAGGCACCGGGATGTCGGCTGCTGGCTGGCGGTCGTCTCGGTGCTGCTGCTGGAACCGTCCGAGCTACTCGACCCCGATCCCGACGACGAGCTGCTGTAGCTCGTGACCATCGGGTCTACGCCCTTCGGGCACAGGTACACGCTCGCTCCGCCGTCGGTGACCGCGGGCCAGGAGTTCAGTGACGAGTCGACCGTGAGCCCCGCCAGGGTGAGCCCGATACCCACGGTCCGGTCGAGCGTCTGCGGCGCGTCGGTGATGCCCGCCGCGAAGTCCTGCAGCGCGCCCTTGTCACCGAGACCGGCGGTCCAGACGTGGATCCAGCGCCCACCGGGAAGCTGCCAGGTGACGCGCTCGCCGGCGGGGAAGCCGAAATCGTCGTTCGTATCGGCTGGCGCCCTGTCGAGGGTGGCGGCGTGTCCGCCAACGGTGGTGTCCTCGCGGGTAACTGTCACGGTGGTGGGGCCGTTGGGGCCGAGCATTTGCAGCTTCTCATCGCGTTGGTCGGTGATCTCGTAGCCGGCGGTGGCCGGGCTCGATCCTCCACCATTGCCGGACTGCAGGAGGGAGGCGTTGCTACTGATGATCGAGTAGCCAGCAGCGGCCGGGTCGAAGAACGACACCGCCAGCCGCCCCGGCGCGGACATCCACACGTGCCCGGACAGGTCCTTCGGCGGGACTGCCGTAACGGGGGTGGTCACCGCCTGCAATTGGTGGCGGACCAGTTTCGTGTCCGGAGACAGCGGGACCACCGGCACAGTGACCACCGGTGTGGGCTCGGCAGGCCCGGCCGAGCGGTGCGAGAGCAGGGCCCCGGCGATCCCGGCGCCCCCCGCGAGCACCACTACAGCGGCCGCGGCGGCGACCAGGGATGTGGTGCGGCGGCGGCGGGTGTGTGCGTCCATGCGGCCGGCGAGCGCTCCGCGGAGGTCGGCGTCGGACGGCGCCCGGTCAGCCAGGGCGGTGAGTTCGGCGCGCAGGTCGGTGTCGGTGTTCATGAGCCCTCCTGGGATCGGGCGCGGGCGGGGGAGAGGTCGAAAGCCCCGGGCCGGCCGGCCGTGGCGGCCGCGGGTAGCGCGACCTCGGGCACGCTGCCGGTCGAGCTGGGTGTTGAATCAGTGCAAGGGTTTTCGTCGGCGACTGCGATGCGCAGCGTGGCAAGTCCTCGGGAGATCGCGGTCCGCGCCGCCCCTGCGGTGATGCCGAGTTCGGCCGCGACCTCGTCGTTGTCCAGGCCAAGGTAGTAGCGCAGCACGATCGCGGCGCGTGGCCGGGGCGCAAGTGCCGCCAACAGATCTGCCAGGTGGGTGCGGTCGTCGACAGCGCTCGCCGGATCGGGCAGGGGGACGTCCGGGAGTTCCCCGGTTCGCGTCGGCCGGATCATCCGCACCGACCATCGACGTTTCTCCGACAGGAACTGGGAGGTCACCATCCGGCGCACATAGGCGGCCGGGAACTCCATTCCCCCGATCCGGGACCAGACGGTGTGCGCACGCAGCAGCGCATCGGCCAGCACGTCCTGCGCCCGGTGCGGGTCACCGGTCAGCACGGTCGCGTACTTGCGCAGCCCGGTCAGCTCCGAGTTCAAGAACTCGTCAAAGGTCACCGTTGCCCCACCGCCGTTCTTCCCGTGGAGATCTCACCTACTCAACGCGGCTCATGAGCGATCCGCACCACCCAGCACGGCAGAGTTTCTTCGATGACGATCACCGCAGGTCGGGTGCGGGTGTGGCGGGTCAGCTGGCGGGCGGTGTTCGCCGCCGCACGGCCCGGTCAGCGTCAGCCGGTGACCCGGTCGTCCAGGTCGACGAACTTCAGGTGGTGGTCACCGTCGGGTTCCGACCGTTTCTGGGTGGATCGCTTCTGCTCTTCGGTCGGCACGCCGACCTGTTGGCGCGCTTCGACCTGATTGGAGGTGGCGTTGGAGAACAGCGGTGAGAAACCGCCGGATGGGGAGTGCTGAGAGGACACGGTCTGCTTTCTGAACTGGATGCGGTGCTGGTTGATGATGCGGTCGGCTTGATGTGGCGGATCGGCTCGCGGTTCGGTCAGGTCCAGCACCGACGAAGGAGCCCGCCGTGGTGAAACATCGAGCCGGGCGACCGTGAGACCTTGGTGGTGAGGCCCCGCACGTACTCGTGCTCCGGGCATGACACACAGGTATGCAGCTCTGCGGCGAGGGACATCTCGGTCGAGGTCTCCAGACGAGCATCTCACACCTGGAGGTCGATGCCGCGGAGGTCGCGGCTGGCGGTGCAGGTGCCATCCGGCAACCGCTGGTTTCAGCGAGGCCGGCGTGACGTGATCGGGGGCGCGCCTCCGATCGGTGCTTTCAGCCCGATCCCTCCTCGGTTGTATGCTCCGGCACGGGGACCCCACCCGAGCTGGGAAGACCGGTGAACTGGTTTCGTTGCCTTGCTTTGTCGAGCATGGTCGTGCTGGCAGTCGCCCTGCCGTCCGGCCGGTCCGCGGATGCTGCCGCCGCGGTGACGACCTTCTGCGATGACACCTCGCAGCTGCAGAGTTGGATCGCCCAGGACCTTCAACCGGGGATTGACCAGTACAACCAGAACCCGAATCGCGCCTATGTCAGGACGATGGCTCAGTACCTGCAGAAACTGGCCGCGGAAGCGCCCCAACCAGCGAAGGCCGATCTGACCGAGTGGGCCGGCTTCACCGAGAAGGTCGCTGACGGAGCCGGTCAGGCCGAGCTGGCCCGCGATGTGCCCAATGCCCGCGCTGCTGCGGCGCGGATCAAGGCGTGGCTGCCGGGGAAGTCAGGCTGCCAGCAGCTCTACTCAGAATCAGCCCCGGTTTCCGCCAACGAGCAACAGGCGCACAAAGTGCGGTCCTGGGTGATCGGCGGCGTTGCCGCGTTTCTCCTTCTGATCATTCTTCTCGGCGCTGGGGCCCGGAGGTCCGGCGGGGGTAAAGCAGTTCAGAGAGCAGGTCAACAGGCAGGCAGGCCCGACCTATCTTTCGGAGGCCAAGCCCCGCAGTCGTGCGGGAGGTGCGGGGGTCAGCGCACCGAGCGCTGCTCGGTCTGTGGCGGAAGAGGACGGATAGACACCAACGATTCCGGACGACAGGCGGAGTTCGCCAGCTCCACCGGAACCTGCTACAGGTGCTCGGGGACCGGCAATACGAGCTGCTCTGGATGTGGGGGGACCGGGGTGCAGCGTTGAAACTCTCGTCCCGATCCGCGGGTCAGCCATTTGCCGCCGGCGAAGCCAGTTGCCAGTGGTACGAGTGCCATCGGCACCCGATCGAATGTTCAGGTCATCGCCACAATCCGACGAGGGGACTGCTGTCCGGATGGCGACCGGCCGGCGCGGCGAGTCCAAGGCGATGGATCGGTGGATGCGGGCGTCGTCGGCCGGGTGACCGACATCGTCGAACGCCGGCGACCAGGCCTCCACCTGCAGATAGTTGGAGTCGATGAGGGTGCCGTCAATGTCGAACAGCACCGCTTTGGTCGGTTGGTCTGTGCTCATCGAGCTGGTAAACCGCTCAGGTATTCCGGGCCGCGGCTGCTACTTGGCGTCGTCCTCGACCAGACGTTCGATCAGGTCGTCCAGGTTGCCGGTCTTCGGCAGATCCCGTTCGGCGAGACGGTCGGACAACTCGGCCTTGGTCAGACCCTGGTAGGGCTCGCGGGCCTTCTCGTGTTCTTTCCTGGCCTGCTCCCGCTGAAGAGCCTTGGCCTTGCGGGCCAGGTCCTTCTGAGCCTGCTCGGCGCGTTCCGCCTGTTCGCGTGCGGTGTCGTCGATCTTGGCGGCCTGGTACGCGGCCAGGTCGGTGACCGATTCGATCTGGTTCTTGACAACGCCGCCCATGGACTCCGCCTGCTCGCGCACCACGCCGGAGAGCGTGTCGACGGCTGAGAACCACTGGCCGGTCAGCCCGCGCATGGTGTCGACGGCCTGCTGCAGGAAATCGAAGTAACGTTCGACCGACTGGGCCAGGTCGATGCGCGGAAGTCCCGCGAGCAGTTCGGCGTTACCAGCAATGGTGTTCGCGCCCTGCTTGAATACCTCTATCGACTTCTCGGTGTTCAGTCGGGCTTGATTTGCCATCTCGATGTACGGCTCGGTACCGAAGGTGGTAGTCATATTATTTCCCTCTCGTCTTCCTTCGCGAGGAAGAATGTCTGGTGATGTCGTTCCCCATTGGGCCGCGGCGCTCGATGGTCGCGCAGACTCCACGCCCGATCGGTGCCTCGTCAATCACGCTATCCACTACCAGCTAACAATGCACGATTTCTTGAATGTGTTGATTCCCATAGTGAATCCAAGTTTGCCCATCGACAGGCGCTAGCCTCGATCTTTCTTGAGATGCTTGGCCTTCCCTCTGCGCGATAGATCTGGTGTTGTGACGGCCACCGCGGGGTCTGCGGGTTCGTCAGAGCGACCCAAGGTCACCTGGGCGGGTGCCGGATTCCACGTTCCGGTGGGT
>JBBROB010000058.1:0-12228 GCA_038229825.1 Mycobacteriales bacterium | reverse complement strand
TCGGTGGCGCCGGCTCGGATGTTGGATACCCGGGTCGGGGTGGGGGCGGCGAGGGCGGCGGTGGGGGCGCAGCGGTTCGTGCGGGTGCGGATGACCGGTCGTGGGGGTGTGCCGTTGTCGGGGGTGTCGGCGGTGGTGCTGAATGTGACGGTGACGGCGCCGACGAAGCCGGGGAATGTGATTGTGTTCGCTGGTGGTGCGGTGCGTCCTTCGACGTCGAATCTGAATTTTGTGGCGGGGCAGACGGTGCCGAATCTGGTGGTGGTGCCGGTGGGTGCTGATGGGACGGTGAGTCTGTTCAATTCCTCGCCTGGTACTGCGCAGCTGATCGCGGATGTGGCCGGCTACTTCCTGTCCACACCGGTACCGACATTGCGTTGGACGGCACCGGTCACCGTCGACGTCCGAGGAGGATTGGACAGTGTCTCCTGCGCCTCGGCCTCCTTCTGCGTCGCCGTGGGCAGCTTGGGGCAGTGGGCCCGATTCAACGGGACGAGCTGGACCGCACCGGTGCGCATCGATTCGCTGGGTGCCCTGACGGGCGTGTCCTGCCCGACCGCGACCTTCTGCGTCGCCGTCGGCAGCGCGGGGCAATGGGTCCGATTCAACGGGACGAGCTGGACCGCACCGGTGCGCATCGATTCGCTGGGTGCCCTGACGGGCGTGTCCTGCCCGACCGCGGCCTTCTGCGTTGCCGTCGGCAGTGCGGGTGGGACGGTCAGGTTCAACGGGACGAGGTGGACCGTCCCGGTCGTGATCGATTCCGGCGCCCCGATGACCTCGGTGTCGTGCGTGTCCGCGACGTTCTGCGTCCCGGTCGACGGCGCGGGGCGGGCACTGCGGTTCAACGGGCTCAACTGGACGGGTGCCGTCACGGTCGACGCCCACGGGGGAGGCCTGGCGGCAGTGTCCTGCCGGTCGTCGACATTCTGTATGGCGGTGGACTATTCGGGCGCGGCGCTGCGGTTCAACGGCAGCGGCTGGACCGCCCCCATCGTCATCGATCCCGCCGGGGCATTGACCGGCGTGTCCTGCCCGTCGACGGCGTTCTGCGTGGCGGTGGACTACTCCGGCGCGGCATTGCGCTTCGCCGCGAGCTGGACCGCGCCGGGCATGATCGATCCTCCGGCGGGCGAGCTGTCCGCGGTCTCCTGCGGATCGCCCACCTTCTGTGTTGCTGTCGACTACTCCGGACGAGCGGTCCGAGGTGTTGCTTCCTGACCAGGCCGGCCTTCAGGCCTTGCGCACCGGGGTAGTGCGACTGTCAGCTCGCGTTGATCGCCGCCATCACGGTCTCCTCGTCGCAGACGACCGAGCGGGGCTGCTCGATCGCGACGGGTGTCGGAGCAGGCGTCGCCGACCAGGGCAGGTCGTCGATGTAGTGCCTGGTGAAGCTTCGCATCACGTGGGCAACGCCGGGGTCCTCGACCTCCCTGAGGTCGGCCGCGTAGTAATTCCGCGGGCTGCTTGCGGTACTGATCAGCTCGTAGGACGGGAAGTAGTCGACGAAGTCGAACTCCCGGGTGGCCTCCTCCGCGGCCACCCGCAGCACCGATTTCGAATAGGTCGTCGAGACGAGCACATGACGGTTCTCGAAGGTGGCGATGAGCGGAACGGGCGACACCGTCAGCAGAATCCTGATTGCCGGGTTCACCGATCGGACGGCGCGGCAGAAGTCCAGCAGGTCACCACGGACCTCGTCGATGCCGAAATTGACGAACTCGTACCTCGTCGGGTCATAGTCCCCACCTCGCACCCCGGGGGCGGTGGCGTAGACCGCACCGTCGTCCCGGCTGCGCCAGGCTTCGGTCAGCCCGAGGGTGAAGACCAGCACGCTGGAGTCTTCGAAAACGGATCGGGTGGCGCGCAGGTGATCCGCGCGATCGGCCTCCAACGAGACCAGATCGGCGTATCCGGCGGGCTCCACGAGAGGCCGGAAAGCGTCGACCAGGACGTCACCGCGGGGCCAGGCGACCTCGACCGGCTGAAAGGTGCCGTAGGCACGCCGGAACAACTGCAGCGCCTGAGCCACCGTGTAGACATTCCCGTAGCGAGCCGAGAAGACGCCGTACTGCCTGCTCGCCGCTTCCTCCGCGGTGAGCTTCGGCGACGCCTGCTCGGCGACGAAGTAGTTCAGCCCCGAACGCGAAAGGTGCCGGGAGAGATGCTGGGCAAAGCAACTGCCCATCGTTCCGACCCGGTCCTGCTGACCGATCGTGAATTTGGTGGAGACCACCGGATCGAGGGCTCCTGGGGGTGCCCATGAGACCCCCCGTGACCAGTACTGGTAGTCCGGGATGCCCTGGTAGGGATGGTTCGTCACGTGCAGCGTCCTCTGCGGTTCAGGCCCGGCCGGTGCCGAGTGTCATGGCGAACCGCGGATCGAGGTCGATGTGCGCGGTATCGATGGTGCTCGGATCGACCGACTCGTACGCCGCGAAGGATCGGATGACGAACTCCTCCAGACCGATGAATTCCCCGGAGCCGAGCCGCCAGATGTAGGCGCCCGGCAGATCGAGCACGTCGGCAATGCCGGGGTAGATCGGCCAGACGAACGAAGTTGCCAGCAGACCGTCCGGGACCACCAACTCCCACTCGTAGTTCAGCGAAGCCGGATCGGCGCCGAGCCGCCCCGCGACGAGCCGGGCGGTCTGGACGATGGCGTCGACCCGGGGGTGGTTGTTGGTGAGCATGAAGACCCCGCGACGACTCAATGGCAGCAGCCACTGGCCGAAGTCGATGTCGGTGGGCTCGAAGATGGTCCGCAGCAGGTCGACCGCAGGGCGCCAGGCCTCGAAGTAGCCCAGCCCAGCAAAGGTTTCCGGCGAGAAGTGCCGGATTGTCTGAGCCGGCGTCAGCCCGTGCAACATGCTCCACATGACGATCTTCGAGTGGTAGGGACCGCACGCACCCTGCAACTCCTCCCCTGTCGTGCGCATGATCGGAGTCTGGTCGGGGTGGAAGCCGGTGAACCACGGGGTGGGCACGATGACGGTCTGCGCCTGCCGCCGGGCCGGTGAAAGGATGGACTGGGCGACCTCCCTGGGCGCCGAGGTCACCCACACATCGGCGTCTGCCAACAGGGTGTGCAGCTCCGCCGTCTCGGCCCCCACCCAGATGGTCTGGGCGATCGAGTCCTCCGGGAGCATCGCGGAGAGCGTCGTGTGCAGACCACCTGTCTGGCAGTTGCTGCTCACTACGATCCGTCGACCCATGTCCGTCCTCGCTCTTGATCTCACGTCCTGTCTTCAGATCTTCTCACGATGACACGTCGCTCCCGGGCGGCTGTGGGAACGCGGGCCACCCTCGGTGTCCTAGGATCGATCGGTTGGCCGGCCACGAATTCCAAGGGGTTTGATGAACACTGAATGGAAGCGGTGGCTGCGTTATGCCGATCGCGCACTCCGTCCCAGGGCGGCCGCGGTTCGGGTGCTGGCTTCGGAAACCGCAGCCAGCAATGCGTTGATCCGTGATCTGACCGCAGAGATCCAGGCCAACACCCAGGAACTCCGCGAGGCGCAACAGCGCCAAGCCGTCGGAACCGGCTCGACCGCCGACGAGCGGCCCGCGGATGCCGTCGAGACCCTGCCGGAGCCTCCCGCCCAAGCCGCGCCGGAAGCGCTGGCCGTATCGACGGCCGACCCGGACGGCACGCCCGACAACGGCCTGTATGACGCCTGGACGGCAGAGATCATCCGCCGGGTGCTGTCCGAAGACCCCGGTACTGCGATCGACGTCGGGGCCCATCACGGTGACATCCTGCAGTCGATGATCGCGGCCGCGCCCGGACGGCACCACTACGCATTCGAGCCCATCCCGGCGATGGCGGCCGACCTGACCGAGCGCTTCCCGGATGTTTCGGTGCATCAGGTCGCGCTCGCCGCCGAGCCGGGCGCAACCCAGTTCAACCACGTGGTGAGCAACCCTGGATACAGCGGGATCCTGCAACGCCGTTACGACCGGCCGGACGAGGAGATCCAGCTGATCGATGTGCAGCTGCGCCGGCTGGACGACCTGGTCGATCCCGACGATCAGGTCCGGCTGATCAAGATCGACGTCGAGGGCGCCGAACTGGGTGTGCTGCAGGGCGCCGCCCGCACCCTGGCGAAATGGAAGCCGGTGGTCGTCTTCGAGTTCGGACTCGGCGCCAGCGACATCTACGGCACCACGCCGGAGTTGATCTATCGGGAGTTCGCCCGGCACGGCCTGTCGGTAACGCTGCTCAACAGATGGCTGCGCGGAGCCGATCCGCTGAGCTTCGAGGAGTTCGACCAGCAGTACAACACCGGCCGCAACTACTACTTCCTGGCCTACGCCGCCGACAACGCGGCCGCCTAGGCAAATGGGCCGCTGACACGCGGTCTGCCGGTCGGTCGGGTTACTGCGCTTCCAGCAGGGTCTGGCGCAACCAGCGGAATCCGCTGGGATGGCCCCCCGGCCGCCCGGCGAGCCAGTAGCGGGGGGGCTGGTACAGCTGCGCGACGCTGTATTTGTCGAACCCTTCCAGCAGGTCGTCGCGGACGAAGAAGGCATTGGCCCCGGAAAGGTTGCAGCACACCAGGGTGTAGCCGTTCAGGCCGTCCACCCATGACTGCAATGAGCCACCGAAATAGTCGTCGCCGGCCCACTGGTGATCGGGGTTGTACGAGATGGCCACTCGGGACGGCGGCCGGAATTTCGCGTTGTATTCGACACACAACAGTTTCGGTCGACAAACTTTCAGTGACTCTTGGACCAGCAGGATATCGTTTCCGTCGGTATCCAGCGAAAACAGGTCGAGGTCGGGTGTTCCCAGGAATTCGACAAAGGCACTGACTTCGGCAGCCATGTTCTCCGCGTCGATGAACGTGTTGCGGATGGACAGCCGGTGGGAGGTGGCCAGTGCGGGTTCCAGCCAATGTGTGATGAATTTGAAGTTCACCGGATCCCCGTCGAGCCATCCCCCGCGGAATCCGTCGAGCAACAGCTGATGGGTGTTGTTCTCCAGACCGTTGCCGCAGCCTATTTCGACAAACGTGTTCGAGAGCGGCACGCTCCGGCTGATCCGGAGCAAACACTCCCTGATGATGCCGTCCTCGTCGCACTGGGCATACGAACTCCAGCCCTGGACAGCCGGATTCCCCGGGACCGACGTCGCAACCTGTACTCGCAGTTCGTCGAGCTCTCTTGCGGTCCGGGATGTCGTCCCGGCCGCCAGGTGGCTCTCCAGCCGGCCGACGCCGGCCGACACCTCCGCGAGGAGGGCAACCAGGTCGGCGGTCGGTGACGGGGATTCGTCCATCAAAGCGATCTCGTGGGATCGGCGGTGAGCACCAGCGCGTCAGGAGCACTGTCGCCCGGCTCGACCCGCTCGGTATGGATCAGCTCGGTGTGCACGTCCAGGAAGCCGACACTATGACGATCCGCGCGAACGGAGAGGGGGGTACCGGGCTGGAACCGGTGCATTTCGACCCCGCCCTCCCTGGCGAGCGCCCCGATGACGGAGTACGCGCCTTCGTTGAGCCGCACGGAGGGAAGTCGAAACGTGAACGCGGTGCCGCCGGTGATCGCCGGCAGCTTCAGGCCCATCATCTTGGTATTGGTGCCATACACCGTCTGACCCATCGAGCTGTCGATACCCAGCCCGATCACCCCGTCGCGCACGGTGCCGTCGACCTCCACCTCGATGGTGACCGCCATGTCGTCGCCCGAGGTGATCGAGTTGGTCGGCTGCCCGTCCGCGGAAGTCAACGTCACCCTGACCACCCGCCCGCCGGCGATCAGGGCGGGCGCCGGCAGAGCGGCGAGTGTCGCGTCACCGGCCTGCACGCCGGCGACCGCGGCGACCGCGGCGGCGGCGGTCGCGCGGTCTCGGTCGATTTCGTCCTGCCGCATGGTCTGGAAGTCGGCACGCAGGTGCCGCAGGGCCTCCATCGGGTCGCCGTCGACCTGGATGACCCCGTTCTCCAGCACGATTGCCCGATCGCACAGGTCGGCCACCTGATCCAGGGCGTGGGTGACCACGATGATGGTCCGGCCCTCGCTCTGGAATTCCCTGATGCGGTCCATGCACTTGCGCTGGAACGGCTCGTCGCCGACGGCCAGCACCTCGTCGACCAGCAGCACGTCCGGGTCGACGTGGACGGCGACGGCGAAGGCCAGCCGGACATACATGCCGGAGGAATAGAACTTCACCTGGGTGTCGATGAACGGCTCGATGCCGGAGAAGTTGACGATCGCGTCGAAGTGCTGGTTGGTCTGTTTGGTGGACAAGCCCAGGATGGAGGCATTGAGGTAGACGTTCTCCCGCCCGGTGAGGTCGGGATGGAAGCCTGCGCCCAACTCGAGCAGCGCGGCCAGCCGGCCGCGGTGCTCGACCGTCCCGCTGGTCGGCTGCAGGATCCCGCCGATCAGTTTCAGCAGGGTCGACTTTCCCGAACCGTTCGGCCCGATCAGGCCGACCGTCGATCCGGACCGGATCTCCAAATCGATGTCGCGCAGCGCCCAGAAGTCGTCCTTGTGCTGGTTCGACCTGCCGAAATTGACGACGCGTTCCTTGAGCGACTTCTCCTTCCGGATGATGAACCGCTTCGATGCTCCGGCCACTTTGATCACCACTGGTGCGGACATCACAGCTCCTGGGCGAAGTTGCTCTGCAACCGGGCGAACAGTCGCTGCGCCAACCACAGGGCCAGCAGGCCGACCAGGACGCTGACCAGCATGTGCTCACCAAGCCCCGTCGGCTGCGGATACTTCAGCGGATCGGACCCGGCGACCCAGAACCCGCGGTGAAAACTGAGCACGGCCAGGGTGACCGGGTTCGCCAGGAACGCCGACTCCAGGAAGCCGCCGCCGATGCTGTTCTGCACCTGGGACCACTGGTAGACCACCGGCGACAACCAGAAGCCGAACATCAGGATGATCTCGACGATGTAGGCGACATCCCGCAGGTAGACGTTGATGGCGGACAGGGCGAACGCGAACGCGGCGGCCCAGACCAGCACCAGGGCGGTGCCGCCCACGGCCCAGAGCAGACGCCCGGGGGAGGGCGGTGAACCGGAGATGAACGTGGCGGCCAGCAGGATGAGAAGTTGGATGATGAAGTTGAACAACGCCGACCCGATCACGGCCAGCGGAAAGACCTCGCGCGGAAGGTAGATCTTCTTGACCAGGCCCCCGTTGCTGACGATCGAGGAGGTGCCTGCACCCAGGATTTCGGAGAACAGTTGCCAGACGGTCAGACCCGAGTAGACATAGATGGCGAACTCCGGGATGGCGCTGACCCCCCGCGCGGCACCGAGGAACTGGCCGATCGCCACCACGTAGACGACCAGCAGGGCCAGCGGCCGGATCAGGCTCCAGACGAACCCAAGGACGCTGTCCTTGTAGCGGCTCTTGAGCTCCCGGCGGACCAGCAGGCCGAGTAGTTCCCGGTACTGCCAGACGCCCCGGGCGGAGGCGGCGGTGCCTCTGATGAATCCGGACCGCGGTCCGGAGGGGACCAGCGGGAGCGTCGCCAGCCTGATGGCGCGTTGCTCGCGCAGGTCGGTCATGTCACCTCGAAGTTGTGCCGGGCGACCTCTAGATCGCGAGCGCAGCGGAGGAGTTCCGCGCACCAAAGACAGATTCTAGCCAACCGGACCGGCTCCGGGTCCCCTCAACGCACCCGGCAGGGTCGACGGGGCGGGGTCCGGTCAGGCCCGACCGGTCAGTGCGGCCCAAGTCTGCTCGGCGTATTCGTCCCACGTTTTTCGCGGCCGGCTCAGGGCCTGGTCGTGCAGCCTGGCCAGTTCGTCGTCATCGGTCAGCAGCGTCCGCATGGCGTCGGCGATGCTGTGGTCGTCGCGCGGATCGACCAGCAGAGCTCCGCCGCCGGCATCGGCGATCTCTCGCATGGATCCGTAGTTCGAGGTGATCACCGGCGTGCCGGTGGCCAGCGACTCGGCCACCGGCAGTCCGAACCCTTCGTTGATCGACGGGAACACGGTGAAACGGGCAGTGCGGTAGGCGCCCCAGAGCAGGTCGTCGCCGGCCGCTGCAATGGTCTCCACCGGTCGCCCGGCGAGCTGTAGCGCCGCCACACCGGCCAGGAAGTCCTCCGAATTCCAGGAGTTCCCGCCGATGAAGGTCAGCGAAAACCGGTGGCCCTCCCGCCACAGCAGCTCGGCCGCGTGCAACACGGCGACATGGTTCTTGCGGGGCTCGTGGCTGCCCACCACCAACACCAGCGGCAGATTGCCCAACGTGAGCCGGGTGCGGGCCGACGCGGTGGCCTGCGGATCCTCGGCCGGAGCTTCGGCGGGCAGTACCACCGGCTCGATCACCGGACCCGGCAGTCCGGTGCCGCCGAGCATGGCCCGCCAGCCGCGGTACTCCCCAGCGGCGGCCTCGGAAATGGGGACGACGCAGGTGGCGTGCCGCAGAGCCGCCAGGTTCCGGGCGAAGCCCGGCACCAGACCCTCGTGGGATGTTTCGGCCGTGGTGACCGGCACCAGGTCGTACCCGATCACCCGGAGCGAACTGCCGGAGTAGCAGGCCAACGCCTGCAGCCGGCCGGTGCGATCGACCTCGGCGGCCAGTTCCGGCAGCAGATAGCTACATTTCCACGGCACCACGATCGGATCATCGGTCGGCACATCGACGGCGGGCCCGCCCCAGAATGCCCGGCGGGCCTCGGCGGGCGACAGCGCCCGAACCGACCCGAGGTCGGCGGTCCAGCCGATCATCAGCGGATGGTGCGTGTGAGCCCAGCGCCGGGTAACTTCCCTGGTCACCCGTTGGATGCCGGTGGCGAAGCCGGTCTGTGCGGTGTGGTGAACATCGACCAGCACCCGGTCGGTCACCACCTGCACCTCTCGCCAGGGCCCGGAGTCGAGAACGCGGGGGAGTGGGCCGCTCCAGATCGCCTTCCGCAGCGCGGCCGGGACTCCGTCCAGGGCAGCGGCCCGCGCCGTGGCGCGGACCAGGTCGCCGCCCGGCAACCACCCGTCGATGACGGCCAGTGCCAGCCACGCGCGGGAGAAGTCCATCGGCTCCAGTACGGAGGTCAACATGCTCAGCAACTGCTCGGTGTCCGGCGACCCGGCGGTCGGGTCGGGGCCGCCCAGTGTCGTGATCAACACACCGATCCGCTCTCGCAGTGCCTGCCGTCGCGCGGTGCCGTGGTGGTCGATGTCGGCCGCCAGCGAGGCGGCGGTCGAGCCGGTCGGGCGGAAGGTCGTCGACAACCGGCGCAGCCGCTCCGTCGTCAACACTCTGCGGATTCGATCAACGACCGGCACCGTGCACCTCCGTTTCCCGGTGATCGCTGGTGCTGGTCGCGTCGCAGGCCCGCAGGCCTGCCAGTTCGGGTGCCACCAGCCAGTCCCACAGCTGCGACCCGTACTCGTCCCAGGTGCGGCCAGGGCGGCGGGCCACCTGCTCGGTCAGGTCGGCCAGCGCGCCGCGATCCGTCAACAACCGGCGCATGGCCTGCGTGATCGCGCCGTCATCCCGCGGGTTGACGGTCACCACACCGCCACCGATCGCGATCTCCGCGGTGGAGCCGAAGTCGGATGTGATGGCCGGGGTGCCGTGCGCCAGCGATTCCACCACCGGCAGTCCGTAGCCCTCGTGCAGGGACGGGAACACCGTGAACCAGGCATCGTCCAGCGACTTCTCCAGCGTCTGATCGTCGACGGATTTCAATACCTCCACCGGCCGGCCGGCAGCTGCCAGATCGGCAGCCCGGCGCGGGAAGTCCTCACCCCAGCCGCTGCCGCCGATGAAACGCAGAGTGAACTGCAGACCTTCGCGCCAGAGGATCTCGGCGGCGTGCAGCACCGCCAAGTGGTTCTTGCGGGGTTCGTGCGACCCGACCACCAGCACCAGCGGCCGGCCGGCCGGTGCCGAAGCGGGCCGGGCAGGCGTCACGGGTGACGGCAGGGACACCTCGGCGACCAGCGGGCCGGTCAGCCCCTGCGTCGGCAGCATCGACACGAACCCCTGGAGCTCGGCGGTCGCTGCGGCCGAGATACCGGCAATCCTGGAAGCGAATTTCACCGCAGTCAGATACCGCACGAATTTCGCCGACTCCACCGGCGGCACCATGTCGGCGGACACCACCGGAATGGCGTCATAGCCGATTCCGACCACCCGGTTGCCCGAAGTGGCCGCCAGCGCGGCGATCCGGTCGCTGACCGTCGCGGGTGGGACTTCCGCCATCACCACGACGCTGCGCCACGGGACGATCAGCCGAGGGGCCGGACCGGCATCGGTCCGGCGGCTGTCACCCTGCGGTCCCTCGCCGGCGTCTCCGCGGGTCCGCCAGTCGAACACCCGCTCGGTCTCCCTGGCGGTGAGCCGCCGCAGCCCGCCGGCGTTGGCGGTCCACACGGCGGCGACGACCGGGTGGTCCCGTTTCCAGCGCGGCATCAGATTCCGGGCGACCCGCTGGATACCCGTGTGCAGGTTGAACCGCGCCGTGTGGTCCACGTCGACGACCACGGCGTCCCGCACGATGTCCAGCTCGGCCAGTGCCGAGCCGAACCGCTGGGCGCGTTCCAGGCTGGAGTCGAGCACATCGAGGCTGAACTGCAGTGTGTCGTCGAACTCCAGCCGCCGTGCGGCGTCCTTGACCTCGTCCCGGGTCGGGAAGGCTGCCGACAATGCGGTCAGCAGCAGCCAGACCGACTCCTGCGTCGGATCGGCGGCCAATGCCGTTACCAGAGCGTCCAGGACGGCTGCCGCGTCGGTCGCCGGATCGGTGACACGCGGGGGCAGTGGCCCCACCTTCGGGATCAGCTCGGCGATCGCCCGCAGCCGAGCCGACAGGGCACTCCGCGCTGTCTTTGCCAGCTGCGCGCCGCTCGGCGCCGTCACCGGTTGACCCGTTTCCCGACCAACCGCACGGTGCGAAGAGGCCGGGTGACCCGCCAGGAGACGGTCGCCCGTAGGGCGTCGATCTGCTGGGTGAGGTCGCTGTTGTGTCTTCGTAGGAGGTCGGCGTCGTCGGCGCCGGCGATGGTGCTGGAGCCGACGCTGTCGGCCCACGCGCCGACGGCGCGGCTGCGCCAGGCGAGCGCGGTAGCGATCGCCCGCTCTTCCCCTGCGACCGCCCGCGCCTCCCGTTCCTGCGACAGCAGTCTCACCTCGGCCAATTGCCGCTGCAGCGCTGCGAGCTGACCCTCGAGGTCGCCGATGCGTTGGTCGCGCTGCACCAGATCGTTCCGGACGAAGTTGTCCAGCGGGTTGGCCGGCGCTGACAGGTACGGGTGCAACTGTTCCCACCGTTCGTCTGCGATGTAGTAGCGGGACAGGCCGTCGAACAACGAGAACCGGTAGCCGGCCGAGGTGAGCAGCGGCTCCCAGCTCTGATGCGTCGGCTCGGACGTCTGCGGCCGGGTGGCCTCTGCGACGATGATCCAGGGCCGCCAACGGCGCAGATCTAGGCTGCCGAGCACGGCGGCTTCGGCGCCCTCCACATCCACCTTCAGGAAATGAATGTCGTCCGTGTTCGACCAGCCGGACTGGTCGAGGATGTCGTCGAGCCGACGGGTCGGAACGCGGACTTCGCGGACCTGGAATCCGCTCCGCCGGTGCTGCTCACCGATGGACTCGTCCAGTGAGGACAGGCCGGTGCCCGGTACCTCGAGCAGCCGGGCGGTTTCGCCTGAGGTCGTGGTGACGACTGCTTCGATCAGCATGTCGTCGGGCCGCTCGGCGCGTTGCCGGTCAGCGAATTCGCGCACGGGCTCCACTGTGATTCCGCGCCAGCCGGCGTCGTAGAAGGCCTTGGTCACCGAATCGATCGTCGGATCATTGGCGCCAACGTCGATGTAGCGGCCGCTACGTATCGACCGCAGCGCGCGGCCCAGAACAACGTCCTCGCCATTTTGCGAATAGGAAACGAAGGCGTCATCTTCCACGGTGCGATGGTAACTGCGCGGGCGGGGCTGCCGTGCCCGCACTGCCACGGGGCGTCCGATGGCCGCCGGCTACCGGGCCTTCCGCCCGCCGGCCTGGTGAGGCGACCGATCGATCAGCTCGTTGAGGAGATCGCGGTATCTGGTGCCCACGGCCTGCACCGAGAGTTCGTCGGCGGCGGTGGATGCTGCCGCGCCCAGCCGGCGGCGCCGAGCCGGATCGGACAGCAGGTCCTGCAGCGCGGCGGACAGTGCCGCGATGTCACCGGGCGGCACCAGCACCCCTGTCGAGTCCTGCAGCACCACCGAGTTGATGCCGGCCAGGTCGGAGGCCACGATCGCGCAG
>JBBROB010000057.1:0-12270 GCA_038229825.1 Mycobacteriales bacterium | reverse complement strand
GAACCCGAACGTCCTTCGATAGGTGTCCCCGGCCGGGGGCGAATCGAAGGGCTGGTGCGCGGCAGTGGGATTGCGCGGCCATCGGCTGACCATCGGCCTGCTTGCCGGACTGGTCACCGTCCTGATCATCGGCAGCAGCACGGCACTGTTCATCTCCAACCATCAGCGTGGGCTGGCGGGCACGGCCGGCGCCGGACAGCGTTCCACCGTCGCGGTCCGGACACCTTCGACGTCACCAGGGCCCGCGGCTGCTGCCGCACCGACCGCCCACCCCGCCGTCACCACCGGCTCCGGGCCGGTCACCCGATCCCTGGGGCCCTCGAACAACCTCACCGTCCAGATGACTCCTGCGGTGCGCTCGCACCCTCGTTCGGCTGCCGCCCAGCAGTTGCTGCAGGGCTATTTCGACGCCATCAACCAGCACGATTACGCCAGTTGGACCCAGGTGGTCTCGCCGGCAATGGCCGCCAGGCAGGACAGTGCCGGCTGGCTGCAGGCCTACGCCACCACGGTGGACTCCAGCATCTGGATGGAGTCGATGAGCGACGACCCACTCCAGGTGCGGATGCGGTTCACCTCGGTGCAGGACCCTGACCTTGCGCCGAGGGACCTCCCGCTCGACTGCATCGACTGGACCCTCACCTACCAGATCACGGACCACGACGGCCAGCTTGCCGTCTCGTCGACCGTCGAAGGCAGCATCACCAAGACGAGGTGCTGACGACTCCGCCGGTGGCCACCGGGGATCGGGCTACAGCGGGATGTTGCCGTGCGCTCCCCGGCCGGCCGGTGCGGACGCGAGTGCTTCGGCGACCCGGCGGCGAGTCTCGGCCGGGGTGATCACCTCGTCGACGACGCCCAACTCGATCGCCCGGTTCACCCCACCAGCCACCTTTTCATGCTCGAGGGCCAGCGCTGCGTGCAATGCCTCGCGCTCGTCGTCGGGTGCCGCCGCCAGCCTGCGCTTGTGCAGGATGCCGACGGCCGCCTTGGCTCCCATGACGGCGATCTCGGCGTCCGGCCAGGCGAACACCGCCGTTGCACCCAGCGCCTTGGAGTTCATCGCGATATAGGCCCCGCCGTAGGCCTTGCGGGTCACCAGGGTGACCCGCGGGACCACGGCTTCGGCGAAGGCATGCAGCAGTTTCGCCCCCCGCCGGACCACGCCGTCCCATTCCTGACCGACGCCTGGCAGATAGCCGGGGACGTCGACGATGACCAGCAGGGGGATCCCGAACGCATCGCACATCCGGACGAACCGGGACGCCTTCTCCGCCGAGTTCGAGTCCAGACAGCCACCAAGGCGCAGCGGATTGTTGGCGACGACGCCCACGCTGCGCCCCGCGAGCCGACCCAGCCCGATGACGATGTTGGGCGCCCAACGGGCCTGCAGTTCCTCCATCGGTTCGTCCAGAATGCGGTCGATGACCGGTCTGACGTTGTAGGCGCGGTTGCGTTGCTGCGGCAGCACGTCTGCCAGTTCCGGATCGTCGGACATCCCGGCGATGCCGGCGATACCCGGCCGGGAGAACAGCGACGAGACCCGGCGGGCCCGCACGTAGGCGTCATCCTCGGAGTCGGACACGATGTGCACCACGCCCGACTTACGCCCGTGCGCGGACGGCCCGCCCAGTTCTTCCATGTCGACCTGCTCCCCGGTCACCGATCGGACCACGTCCGGACCGGTGACGAAGATGCGACCCTCCGGCGACATGATCACCACGTCGGTCAGCGCCGGTCCGTAGGCCGCGCCGCCGGCCGCCGGCCCGAGCACGACGGAGATCTGCGGCACCCGGCCGGAGGCTCGGACCATGGCCGCGAACACCTGGCCGACCCCGTCCAGGGCCTCGACCCCCTCGGCCAACCGCGCACCGCCGGAGTGCCAGATGCCGATGACCGGAATGCGCTCGCGAATGGCAGCGTCGATGGCATCGACGACATGCCTGCAGCCGGCCGATCCCATTGCCCCACCCATCCGGGTGGCGTCCGTGCAGTAGGCGACAACCTTGGCACCGTCGATCCGGCCGCGGACCACCGAGACACCGGAGGTGTCCGTGCCGTGCAGCGGCACCAGTGTGTCCGGGTCCAGCAGCTTCGCAAGCCGGATCTCCGGTTCCCGGAAGTCGAGCTTGCGAGGCCCGTTGGGTGCGGCCTGGGTAGCCAAACCGGCGGTGATGGTCACACGATCTCCTGACATCCCGACATCGCCGTGGCGAAGGCGGGTCGAGTGGAAGGGCCGGGGGACCGGCGCACACCGATGCCGGCGACGGGAAGTCCGGGCGCGGAACTGCTACTTGGTGAACACCAGCGCGACGTTGTGGCCGCCGAACCCGAAGGAGTCGTTGACCGCGGCTTCCAGGTCGACCTTCCGGTTCTCGGTGGCCACATCCACCTCGATTGCCGGATCAAGGTCGAAGACATTCCTGGTACCGGGGACGATGCCCTCCTTGACGGCCAGCAGCGTGGCGATGGCCTCGACCGCGCCGGACGCACCCAACATGTGGCCGGTCATCGACTTGGTGGCGGTGACCACCGGGTGATCGCCGATCGCCCGCAGGATCGTCCTGGATTCGGCGACGTCCCCGACCGGCGTGGACGTGGCGTGGGCATTGACGTGGCCGACGTCGCGCTTGGACAGCCCGGCCGAGCGGAGCGCCTTGGTGATCGCCCTGGTCCCGCCTTCACCGGTCGGCTCCGGTGCGGTGATGTGGTAAGCGTCGTTGGACATCCCGACGCCGGCCAGCGTGCCGTAGATCTGCGCGCCGCGAGCGACGGCATGGTCGCGCCGCTCCAGCACCATCATCCCGGCGCCCTCGCCAAGGACGAACCCGTCCCGACCGGTGTCGAACGGCCGCGACGCGGTCGTCGGGTCGTCGTTGCGGGTACTCATGGCCCGCATCTGCGAGAAGCCGGCCACCGGCAACTGGTGGATGCACGCCTCCGCTCCGCCGGCGATGGCGATGTCCATCTCGCCGGCCTTGATCAGGGTGTAGGCCCACGCCATGGCTTCGGCCCCGGCCGCGCACGCGGCCACCGGAGCGTGCACCCCGCCGCGGGCCTTGACCCACAGGCCCACGGCAGCGGCAGGACCATTGGGCATCAGCATGGGGATGGTCATCACCGCCACCTTGCCGATGCCGGAGTCCTCCAGGATGTCGTCCTGACCCAACAGGGTCAGTGCGCCCCCGATACCCGTTCCGACCACGACGCCGACCCGATCCGGGTCCAGCTCCGGCGCACCCGCATCGGCCCAGGCCTCGCGGGCGGCAACCAGTGCCACCTGCTGGGACCGATCCAGCCGCCGGGCTTCCACCCGAGGCAGGATGTCGGTCGGTTCCACCGCCAACGGCGCATGGATGCCGACCGGCAGATGGTCTTTCTCCACCCAGGGTGCGGTGTTCGCGGTGACGCCGATACGGCCGTCCAGCATGGCCTGCCACGTTTGCATTGCCGTGCCGCCGATAGGCGTGGTGGCACCGATACCCGTGACGACGACGTCGTGGTCGGCCGTCATGCCTTGTTGGCGTCGATGTACGTGACGGCGTCACCCACGGTCTTGAGCTTGGCCAGCTCGTCGTCCGGGATCTTCACACCGAACTTGTCCTCGGCCTGTACCGCGATCTCGACCATCGACAGCGAGTCGATGTCGAGGTCGTCGGTGAAGGACTTGTCGGCGGTGACGTCGGCAGCCGGGACGCCGGCGACCTCTTCGACGATCTCGCCGAGTCCGGCGAGGGTGTCCTCGTTGCTCACGGTGGTTCCTTTCGGTGGATGGTCCTGCCGGGGATCCAGCAGGTCGGGCTCAGCAGTGAAACTTCCGCAGTTCGTCCGGTGCTGATCTTTCGTCCGGTGCGGATGGTGTGGATCATTCGGTGCCGAGCTCAGCCGAATTCTGCCCCAGGCAGGCTCGGTGAAACCCCACTGCGCATGGCGAAACGCCCAGATCGGCCGTCAATCGGGCGGAAACGGGCACTTCGGTCTGCGCTGGGCAGTCCGTTACGGGCCGGGGCGGCGGGGCAGGTCATGGGCACCTGAACACCTGGCCGGCATAGGTCAGTCCGGCGCCGAATCCCACAGCCAGGACCAGTTCACCCTTGGCGATGCCGCCGGCCTCGCGCATCCGGTCGAGGGCGATCGGGATGGAGGCAGAGGAGGTGTTGCCGGAGGTGACGATGTCTCTGGCCACCCGGAGATCGGGATTCGCACCCGCGGCGATGAGCTTCTTGGCGATGGCTTCCACGATCCGCAAGTTGGCCTGATGGGTGACAAGCACGTCGATGTCGGTCAGCGACAGACCGGCGAGCTGGACAGCGCGGATCGCCACCGGTGCGATGGAGCTGGTGGCCCAGCGGAACACCGCCTGGCCCTCCTGGATGAAGAAGCCTTCCCGCGACTCGATGCGGATGACCCGCGTCTGATGCTCGTCGCTGCCCCAGGCGACCGGCCCGATGGCCGGTTCGTCGGCGGCGGAGACGACGGCGGCGCCGGCACCGTCGGCGAAGATGATGGCGGTCGCCCGGTCGACCGGATCCGTCCAGGATGTCAGTTTTTCGGAGCCGACCACCAGCACGTTCTTGGACGTCCCGGCCCTGATCGCGTGGTCCGCAGCGGCCAGCGCATAGCAGAACCCCGCGCAGGCGGCGTTGAGGTCGAACGAACCGGGAGCGGAGATGGACAGCGCAGCCGCAATCTGCGTTGAGGTGTGTGGCACCTGCGTTTCGGCGGTGCACGACGCCACGATGACGGTGTCGATGTCACCGGGATCCAGTCCGGCATCGGCCAGGGCCTTGCCGCCGGCGATGGCGCCCATCGAGGCGACGGTCTCCTGATCGCCGGCGAAGTGACGTTCCGCAATCCCGACCCGGCTCTGGATCCACTCGTCGTTGGTGTCCATGATCTTGGACAGGGCGTCGTTGGCGACGACCTTCTCGGGTCGGTAGTGGCCGAGGCCGGCGATCCTGGAACCCGCGGATCCGCGCGGCAGGGTGATCTTGATCGCGGTCATGCAGCTACCTCGCTGTGCTCGGTGATGAAGGCTGCGGCCTTGTCCAGGTCGTCCGGAGTTTTCAGGGCGAGGGTGGCCACGCCCTTGAGGTCACGCTTGATCAGACCGACCAGCGTGCCGGCGGGCGGGAGTTCCAGCACGCCGGTCACCCCGAGGCGGCCCATGGTCAACATGCAGGCGTCCCAGCGCACCGGCCGGGTGACCTGCGCGGTCAGCAGGTCGAGGTAAGCCCGGCCGGAGCTGACCACAGAGCCGTCGGAGTTGGTCAGCAGCGGCCGGCACGGGTCGCCCGGTGTGATGTGTGCCAGGGCCCGCGCGAGGGCGTCCTGGGCGCCGGCCATATACCGGGTGTGGAACGCGCCGGCCACTGGCAGCGGAATGACGCGGGCGCCGGCCGGCGGCTCTGCCGCGAGTGCGGCCAGCGAGGAATTGGCTCCGGCTGCCACGATCTGCCCGCCGCCATTCACGTTGGCGCCCACCAGATCCAGCGCGGCCAGCGCAGTGAGCACGGTGTCAGTGTCGCCGCCCAGCACCGCCGACATACCGGTCGGGGTGACGGCGCACGCCGCCCCCATGGCGGCGCCCCTGACACCGGCGATCCGAACCGCGGTGGTGGGATCGATGACGCCGGCGAGCGCTGCTGCCGCCAGTTCGCCGACCGAGTGGCCGGCGCTGATCGCCGAGGCCGGAAGGTCGAGGGTAGTGGCTGCCAGCACGGATGCGGCGACCACCAGTGGCTGGGTGACTGCGGTGTCCTTGATCTCGTCGGCGTCAGCGGTGCTGCCGAGACGGACGAGGTCGAGACCAGCCGCCTCGCCGAGCTGTCCGGCCAGTTCGGAAAGGCCGGTGACCGCCCACCACGGAACGAGCATGCCCGGTTTTTGCGATCCCTGTCCGGGGGAGACGATGGCCAGCACGCTTAGAAGCAAACCACGCCGACACCCGGTTCCTTGGTCGCTGGTTCTACCAAGTCCCTGGACGTCCCTTGTAGCAATCCTACAAGGGTGAACATGGGTTCGGCTAATTCGCCGCACCGTCTGCTACCGGCCACGGTCGGTTTCGGTCCAGGTCAGGCCCTATCGTCGAGCCGACCTACGGCCATCGCGGTCTGCAGTGTGAAGGCTTCCCGGCTGGAGGTCGCATCCAGCCCGGTGATGTCGGCGATCCGCCGAAGTCGGTATCGGACGGTGTTGACGTGGACGAACAGCAGTCGCGCTGTCGGCTCCAAAGCGCCCCCGCTGGCCAGATAGGTGTCGAGAGTGGCCGGTAGCGGATCACCCACGGCCATCAGTGGCGCGTAGACACTGCGGCGCAGGTGATCGCGGGCTTCCAGGTCGCCCGCCAGCACCCGCTCGGGCAGCAGCCCGTCGGCCTCGACGCCGCGGGGAGCCGCCGGCCAGGCGGGGGCCGCTCGGATCCCGGACAGCGCGAGGCGGGCGGAGCTCATCGCACCGGAAAGGCCGACGCCGATCGGCCCGCGCACCACCGGCCCGGCACCGAAGGTGTCGATCATGGCGTCCACCCCCGCGTCCAGCACCTCGTCGTCGGCAGAGGTCAGAATCAGGATCAGCCGGTCGCCGTGCAGACCGGACAACACCGCCAGTCCCAGTCGGGCCGCCCGTTCCGCCGTGCCGGCGATCGCCACGGACTGCCGGCTGCGATCGGCCGACCCGGCAGCCGGAGGCGACCCGACGACGACCGCTACCGGCCCGGAGAAGTCCCAGCTCAGCGCCGCTGCTCTCGAGGCGAGGGAGTCGCCGCCCTCGCCACGCACGATGCTGTCCACGACCAGCGCTTCCAGCCGCTGGTCCCAGGCGCCCCTCGACTCGGCGGCAGCAGCGTAGACGCCGGCCGCGGAGAAGGCGACCTCGCGGGAATACCGGAGCAGGGAGTCCGCCAGCGCCGCCGACTCGGCTGGGCTGGCCGCCAACGCCGGCAAATGCTCCTCGGCCACCGAGATCGCGATGCGGACCAACTCGACCGTTCGACGCAGCGTGACGCTGCGGACCAGCTCGCGCGGAGCCGACCCGAAGACCGCATCGGTGAGCTTGAAACCGTCCAGTTCGCCGCTCGCCCAGCCGACGTAGCCGGCGATGCCGGCCTGGGCGACGAGGGTCACCCAGCTGCGTTGTTGTGCGGGGAGGATGCGGAACCACGACAGTCGCTCGTCCATCAGCGCGACAGATCTGGTGGCCAGGCCGCTGGCGGCCCTTTCGACCTTCCGGAGGGTCAGCTGGCTGATCGCCAACCTGTTACCGGCCTCGGCGTCGGCGCTGTTCAACTGCTCAGGTCGCCGGCATTTATCGACATTCCCGATTTGGGGCTGGAGGGACGGTCATCAATTTCGTCCACGCCTGCGAAGTTCATCCATGCCGGGGTCCGAATGCGGGATCACTCCCCGGCGGTGACGCCAGTGGCCTGTGGGCCCTTCGGGGACTGCTCGACCTCGAAGTTCACCCGCTGTCCTTCTTCGAGTGACTTGTAGCCGGATCCGCCGATGGCGGAGTAGTGCACAAAGACGTCGCCCGACCCGTCGTCAGGGGAGATGAAGCCGTAGCCCTTCTCCGCGTTGAACCACTTCACAGTGCCCTGCGCCATGCTGTTCTCCTGAAAGCGTTGTCCGCGGAACTGCCCCCGCGGGGTGGGAACACCTCGGCCGGTGCCGTTCTCCGACCGAGGGGATGCGCCTTGTCCCCTGCAGGCGCGCCGGCAAGAAGGAGAAGGGCAACAACGGCGTAAAGATACCGTGCGATCATTGTCCTGGCTATAGCCGGGACCGGCCTTTTGCACGCCGGTCCCGGCCCATCGGAAAGATCTCCGATCAGGACTCTCCGCCGGCATTACCCGAGGTCCCGGCCCTGACGTCGGTCAATTGGTAGCGGTCGACAGCCTCCGCAGCAGCGCCTCCGCGGTACCCGCCCTGACGTTCGAGAGCGGACAATGCGGCGACCACCATGGAGGGTCCGTCGATCAGGAAATGACGCCGCGCCGCCGCTCTGGTGTCGCTGAATCCAAAACCGTCGGCGCCGAGGGCGACGAACTCGCCCGGCACCCAGGGCGCGATCTGGTTCTGGACGGCGCGCTGGTAGTCGCTGGTAGCGATCACCGGTCCCTCTCGATCGGCCAGGGCGGTGGTGACCCAGGGCTCCGGGTGATCGCCCGACGGGTCGAGCAGCTTCGCCCGGTCGATCGAGTCGCCCTCTCGGCGCAACTCCGTCCAACTGGTCACCGACCAGACGTCGGCGGCGACCTCCCAGTCCTTCGCCAGTAACTCCTGTGCCTCCAGGGCCCACCGCACGCCGACCCCCGAGGCCAGCAGTTGCACCCTGGCCCTACCGTCGGTGGACGCTGCCGGGGCGAGCAGGTACATGCCCTTGAGCAGGCCCTGGACATCCAGGCCAGCGGGCTCGGGCGGCTGCACGTACGGCTCGTTGTAGAGCGTGATGTAGTACAGGATGTCCTCGCCGCCGAACTCGCCCGCCGAGGCCGTGACGCCGGAACCGGACAGCTCCGGACCCCCGTACATGCGGCGCAACCCGTCCTTGACGATGTGGCCGACCTCGTAGCCGTACGCCGGGTCGTAGGCGACCACATGGGGCATGGTGGCGGCCAGCAGGTGCGAGTGACCGTCGGCGTGCTGCAGACCCTCGCCGGTCAGTGTGGTGCGGCCGGCCGTGGCGCCGAGGACGAAGCCGCGGCACATCTGGTCGCCGGCGGCCCACAGCCCGTCACCGGTGCGCTGGAACCCGAACATCGAGTAGAAGATGTACATCGGGATCATCGGCTCGCCGTGGGTGGCGTAGGCGCTGGCGACCGCGGTGAAGGTGGCCACCGATCCCGCTTCGTTGATGCCCTCGTGCAGGATGACCCCCTGCTCTGACTCCTTGTAGGCCAGCATCAGGTTCGCGTCGACCGCGGTGTAGAGCTGACCGGCCGGGTTGTAGATCTTCTGCGACGGGAAGAACGAGTCCATGCCGAAGGTGCGGGCCTCGTCCGGGATGATCGGGACGATCCGCTTGCCGACCTCCGGGTCCTTGAACAGGTCCCTGACCAGCCGGACGAAGGCCATGGTGGTGGCGATCTCCTGCTTGCCGGAACCGCGGGTCAGCACCTTGTAGGTGTCCTCCCCCGGCAGGGTGAGCGGCTTGGCGGTGACCCGGCGTTCCGGCACATACCCGCCGAGCCGGGATCGCCGCTCCTGCAGGTACTCGATTTCCGGAGAGCTCTCACCCGGGTGGTAGTACGGCGGCTGATAGGGGTCGGATTCGAGCTGTGCGTCGCTGATCGGGATGTGCAACTCGTCCCGGAACGACTTCAGGTTGTCCAGGGTCAGCTTCTTCATCTGGTGGGTCGCGTTGCGGCCCTCGAACGACGACCCGAGATGGAAACCTTTGATGGTCTTGGCCAGGATGACCGTCGGCTGGCCGACGTGATGGGTGGCGGCGTGGTAGGCCGCATGCACCTTTTTGTAGTCGTGGCCGCCCCGCTTCAACGCCCAGATCTCGTCGTCGCTCATCCCCGCCGTCATCGCCTTGGTCCGCGGATCGCGACCGAAGAAATGTTCCCGGACGTATGCGCCGTCGTTGGCCTTGTAGGTCTGGTAGTCCCCGTCCGGCGTGGTGTTCATCAGATTGACCAGGGCGCCGTCCTTGTCGGCCCGCAGCAGCGCATCCCACTCGCGGCCCCAGACCACCTTGATGACGTTCCAGCCGGCGCCGCGGAAGAACGACTCCAACTCCTGGATGATCTTGCCGTTGCCGCGGACCGGGCCGTCCAGACGCTGCAGGTTGCAGTTGATGACGAAGGTCAGGTTGTCAAGGCCGTCGATGGCGGGCAGGTGGATCAGTCCCCGCGACTCCACCTCGTCCAGTTCGCCGTCCCCCAGGAATGCCCAGACGTGTTGCTGCGACGTATCTTTGATGCCGCGGTGATGAAGGTAGCGGTTGACCCTGGCCTGCGCGATGGCATTCATCGGGCCCAGGCCCATCGACACCGTCGGGTGCTCCCAGAAGTCCGGCATCAGCCGTGGGTGGGGGTAGGACGGCATCCCACCGCCGGGATGCGAGACCTCCTGACGGAACCCGTCGAGTTTGTCGGCGCTGAGCCGCCCTTCCAGGAACGCTCTGGCGTACATGCCGGGGGACGCGTGACCCTGGAAGAACACGTGATCACCACCGCCGGGGTGGTTCTTGCCGCGGAAGAAGTGGTTGTAGCCGACCTCGTACAGGCTGGCCGACGAGGCGTAGGTGGAGATGTGACCGCCGACGCCGACACCCGGGCGTTGCGCCCGGTGCACCATGATGGCGGCGTTCCACCTGATCCAGTTGCGGTATCGGCGCTCGACCTCCTCGTCGCCAGGGAAGAACGGCTCGGATTCGGTGGCGATGGTGTTGATGTAGTCGGTGGTCGTGAGGGCTGGTAACCCCACATGGCGCTCGCCGGCACGGCCGAGCATGCGCATCATCAGGTAGCGGGCTCGCTGCTGACCGCCGGCGTCGACCATGGCGTCGAAGGAGTCGAGCCATTCCTGGGTCTCCTCCGGGTCTGCGTCCGGGAACTGTGCGGCGAAGCCGTCGCGGATCAAGTGATGTCGCGATGGGCCGGAGTCGGCTCCGGTCGGGCGGGGGGTGGTGCTGGAGGATGCCAAGGTATCTCCTCGTCAGGTGCGACGACATCAGCATCAGTGCGGTGGGCACGGCGCCGTCGAACGGATGGACTCCGGCCGCCCCGGGTGGGAGCGGCCGTCGCCCGCCATCCTCTCGCATTCCGGTGCGGGCTGCCGCCTCGGGCCGTCCGGCGGGGTCCCAACGGTGGGCCGGAGTTCAACAACAGCGGCTGACTTGCATAATGTTGTGCACGTAGGGGCGACGGCAACGAAGAATGCTCGACAACGCGGCCGGGCGCATGCTCGTCGGGTCCGCCAGCACCATCTTCAGGATTTACCAAGTGGGAAGGCGTTAGAACACAGTGACTGAGGTCTCGGGGCAGGCGCAGGGCTCTTCTGAGCAGGGCGTCGCTGTCCGGCTCGGACTGAAGGCGGGCGACGTGGTGGGCGAGATCGGTTACGACGACGACGTCGACCACGAACTGAGGGAGGCAGTCGAACGAATCATCGGTTCCGAGCTGCTGGACGAGGACGCCGACGATGTTCTCGACGCCGTGGTGCTCTGGTGGCGGGAGGACGACGGCGATCTGACCGACGCGCTGGTCGATGCCATCACCCTGCTGGCCGACACCGGAGTGATCTGGCTGCTGACACCGAAGACCGGCAGGACCGGTTACGTCGAGCCCAGCGACATCGCCGAGGCCACCAAGACGGCCGGGCTCTCGCAGACCACCACGGTCGCCGGCGGCGTCGAGTGGATGACGGCCAAGCTGGCCAGGGCCAAGCAAGGTCGCATCCGCCGCTAGGAACTGCACTCAGCACCGGCCGATGGTCGGGCTTTGTCAATCTCGTCAGACTCGAACGGAAGGCGGAATCATGTCAGTAGAGCTCGGATCGATCGCCCCGGATTTCACCCTGCCCGACTCCAACAGAACGCCCGTGAAGCTGTCCGGCTTCCGCGGCAAGAAGGCCGTGCTGGTGGTTTTCTACCCGTTCGCCTTCTCCGGCACCTGCACCGCCGAACTCTGCGCGGTCCGGGACGACCTGGGGTCTTTCCAGAACGAGAAGGTGCAGATCCTGGCGATCTCCACCGATCCGGCCCCGGCGCTCAAGGCCTGGGCCGATGCCCAGGGCTATCAGTTCCCGCTGCTGTCGGATTTTTGGCCGCACGGTGAGGTGGCCAAGAGCTACGGCGCCTTCCACGAGGCCGGTGGCATGGCGCTGCGGGGCACGTTCCTGGTGGACCTGGACGGCGTGGTCACCTTCGCCGAGCTCAACGGGCCGGGCGAGGCCAGGGATCAGGACTCCTGGAAGCTGGCCGTCGGGGCCCTCCCGGTCGGCTGACCGGGCCGGTTCGAGTTCGGGGGTGGGTTCGAGTTGCGGGTGGGTTCGAGTTGCGGGGAGCCTAGGTCGGACATTTCGCCTAAAATGAGGGCCTCAGCTCCCGGCTCGATCCACCTGCGCCGGAAATGGCGCCCACCATGGCATCATCGGTGACTGACCTGCCGATCGGCTCGCTCCTGACGAGCGGCTGAGGTGCGGCTGGAGCAATGTCAGGGCGCGTAGCTCAGCGGAAGAGCTCCCGGTTTACACCCGGGCGGTCGGCGGTTCGAACCCGTCCGCGCCCACCAGCAGCGAATCGGTTGAGCTCACCTACCCT
>JBBROB010000056.1:0-12450 GCA_038229825.1 Mycobacteriales bacterium | reverse complement strand
GCGGCCGCGTCGTATCTGGAGGCGATCAAGTGTGGCGTCACCACGGTAAACGACATGTACCGGCGGGTACCGGATCTGGCCCGCGCAGCCGGTGACATCGGGATCCGGGCAGTGCTGTCCAACGATGTCGCCCTGGCCGAACACAACCTGGACACCCTGCAGGACAACAAAGACGCCTACGACGCCGTCCACGGCGCCGCCGACGGACGGATCGAGGTGTACGTCGGCATCGAATGGCTCCCGCTGGCCTCACCGGAGCTTCTCCGCGACGCCAGAGCACTGGCCGACGAACTGCACACCGGCATCCACATCCACCTCAACGAGTCCCTGACCGAAGTCGAAGACTCCAAGAAACGCTTCGGCCGGCGACCCACCGAGATCGCCTACGACGCCGGACTACTGGGCCCTGACTGCGTGGCAGCGCACTGCGTCTGGCTCTCGGACACCGAGATCGCGCTGATCCGCGAGAGCGGCACCCACATCTCCCACAACCCCTCCTCCAACGCCAAACTCGGCAACGGCATCGCCCGACTACCCGAGATGCTCGCCGCCGGCATCAACGTCGGCCTCGGCCACGACGCTGCGGAGTCATCGAACAATTCCGACATGTTCGAGGTGATGAAGTTCGCGTCGCTGATCCACCGCGCCGCCCGGGTCGACGCCGGGCTGCTACCGGCCCCCGACGTCCTCGCCATGGCCACCCGCAACGGCGCCGCCGCGCTGGGCCACGACACCGGCCAACTGGGCGTCGGCCGCAAAGCCGACGTCATCCTGGTCGACACCCGCAACATCATGTTCACCCCGCTGGTCCAGGACAACCCCGCCCAGCTCTACTCCCACCTCGTCTTCGCCGCCAACGGCTCCGCCGTGGACACCACCATCATCGACGGCAAAATCGTCATGCAAGGTCGCGAACTACAGACACTGGACGAAAAAACCATCCTGCACGACGCCAACCGTGCGCTCGTCAGGATCGTGGAGAAGATCGGTTGGGTGGGGTGACGTGCAGATCGACGCGCACACACACATCCTCAGCCTCGCTGCAGATGCCGAGTTCACCGCCGCGTACGGCCGTGAGGGATGGTTGTGCATCTATCGCAGCCAGGGGAAGCTGCCGGCGCACCGGACACCTACCGAGGAGGAATGGGAGGCCAGTGGATACGGGCGCAAAGGCTTCCCCGTCATCGGCCCGCACGAGACTGTGCGCGACCACCCGGGTTTCGACAAGATCGTGATTCTCGCAGTGTCACCTCAGTTCCTGGACGGCGAACTGATCGGAACGGTCGACACATTCGGCATCACGGATGTACCAGGGCCTCCGTCACCAGAAAAGTGCAACGACTACATCGCCGCGATCCAGCGTGGTCGGCCCGACGTTTTCATCGGCTACGCATCGGTCAACCCGAACTATCGCGGCCCGAAAGCTGCCGTCCGTGAGCTGGAGCGGGCCGTCTCCCAGCTCGACTTGCGGGGTGTCAAGCTGTACCCGATGTACCAGGACTGGTCGCCGGCCGATCCGATGCTCGCCTTCCCGGTATTCGAGAAGGCCGAGGAGCTTGGGATACCGGTCATGGTTCACCAGGCCGGTTCAACCCGAATCGATGCCCGGATGGAATACGCCAGACCCGCCCTGCTGGACGCCGCCGGCCGGCACTTCCGCAACTTGCGGCTCACCATCGCACACTGCGGCCTGCCGTGGGTTGATGAGGCGCTCTTCATGCTCACCAAACACCCGAATTTCTTTGCCGAGCTCAGCTACTACATCGCCACGGTGACGGCTGAAGAACTCTACCGATTCCTCCTGCATGCTGAGCAGTCGTTCGTACCACTGGAGAAACTGTTCTTCGGTACCGATTATCCTGGCTTCCTCTACGACCCGGTGGCGTTGCGCGCGAAGCTGTACTCGGTGAACGAACACGCTACCCGCTTGGGCACCGCGTTGATCGAACAGCACAAATTGGAAGGAATCATGGGAGACAATTTTGCCCGGATGACTGGGCTGATGCCGTGAGCCTGGAGTCGGAGCGGCTGCGCGCGCGGGGCGCAGATGTGTGGGCGACGGCGGTGGCCCACCCGATGGTGGACGAGATCGGCGCCGGCACGCTGCCGCACAAGACATTCCGGTTCTACTTCGAGCAGAACGTGCAGTATTTGTACCAGTACGTCCGGGCTGTCGGTCTCGGGGTCGTCGCCGCCCCTGACCTGGATTCCCAGGCGACGCTCGCCCGTTTTCTCGGTCAGCTTGTCGATGTGGAGATCCCAGCGAACATCAGGTTTCTCGAGCATCTGGGCGGCTCGATGAACCACCTCCCCGAGCCGTTGCCGACAACTCGCGCCTACGCTGCGCATCTGATGAAAGCCGCCGGGTCGGGCAACCTCGCCGTGACCCTGTCTGCCGTGCTTCCGTGCCAATGGAGTTATGGGGAGATCGGACAACGACTGGTCACGAAGATCCCGGACGATCCTGTGTATGCCGACTGGATAGGCATGTTCGCGACCGATGGGTACGACGAGCTCGTACGTGCGTCGACCGATCTGCTCGACCGGTGGTGCACCGACGACGACCAGGCGGCCACAAGTGAAGCGTTCGACCGGTCCACTCGGTTCGAGTTGGCGTTCTGGGACATGGCATACGCGGGAGGTGAAGCCGTGCCCAGACTGGAAGAAGCAGTCACGCCGGTCAGCGCGGCCAGGTAGGGCACCAGCGCGATGATCCTCGGACAGACGGCCCGGCGGCGACCAACCCGGTCGGATCGCGGTGCCAGCTATGCCTGCGGCACTCTTGTTACCTGGTCAGGGTTGCCGTGCGGGTCCGCCGTCGCCGACCGACGGTGTCGCCGAGTCCGACGGTGACCACGCCGATCAGGACGACCGTGCCGCCCAGCAACTCCCCGGCCACCGGAACCTCGCCCAGCCACAGGTAGGCGATCAACACCGCGAAGGCCGGCACCAGATACAACAGCGACGTCGAGGTGATCATCGGCAGACGCCCGACGGCGTAGCCCCAGAGCACGAATCCGAGCGCGGACGGGAACGCGCCGAGGTAGATCACCGCCCACCACGCCCCGGCGGATGCCGAAGTGAGATGTCCCCACGAACCGGGCGCCAGCGGCAGCAGCATGACCGTGCCCGCCACCATGGCATAGGTGGCCACTGCCACCCCGCTGTAGCGGCGGAGCAACGGTTTGATCATGGGGTGGTAGATCCCCTGCACGACGGTGGCCCCGATGAGGATCCACACCGCGGAGGACAACGACAGCTCCGAACGGGCCGAAGCCACCACGGCGACGCCGACGATGGCCACCACACTGCCGATGATCTTCGCGGTGGTCAGCCGCTCCCGGAAGGCGACCGCGGCAACCCCGACGCTGACCAGCGGAGCCGCAGCGATGATCATGCTGGCGGTGCCGGCCGGAACACTCAACTCCCCCCAATTCAATAGCACCTGGTACGCGGCCATGCCGAAGAACCCGCAACCCAAGATCAACGGGACATCCTGCCACCGCGGCAGTTTGACCTTGCACAGCGGGGCCACGACCAGCAGCACCGCTGTCGCCACCAGCAGCCGGGCCAGGGACAGGGCAGTGACCCCGAACTCGGGGACCGCTACCCGCACCGCCGGGAAGGCGCTGGCCCATAGGACCACCACAGCCAGACCGGCCGGTAGTGCGTGAGATTTGGCCACCCGGCCATCGTGCCCCGTTCCAAGGCATCACGTCCAGTAATCTTCTTGCAGAACTTACATCACAAGCAATTATCTAACGACCACACGTAGCTCGAGGCGACTTGGAAGCCCAAACGAGATATTCGGACGAGATACTCCCCCCGGTATGGCAGGGTTCAGTTGCGCCTCTCTATTTACTTTGAGACGGTCTATCCGTAAGGTTTCGTGATGTGTTAGATGCCCGCAAACTTCGCATGCTCGCCGAGCTGGACCGGCTGGGCACCCTCGCAGCCGTGGCCGAGTCCCTGCAACAGACGGCGCCCGGCGTCTCGATGCAGCTGGCCGCCCTCGAACGACAGATCGGGCTGCAACTGACCGAGAAACACGGACGCAAACTGCTGCTCACCCCCGCAGGCAGGCTGCTGGCCAAGCACGGTCAGGAGGTGGTCGACCTGCTGGAGATCACCGAGATGGAAATCCACGCGCTGCGCGAAGGCACCGTGGGCACCTACCGGATCGCCGCGTTCCCGTCCGCCTGCCGCACCCTTATCGCAGACGTGTGGAAAACCGTGCGGGACCGACCCGAGCTGGGCCTGACGCTGCAGCTGCTGGAATTGGAACCCCAGGACGCCGTGGTGGCGCTGGCCGCCGGTGACGTCGACCTCGCGGTCACCCACTCGTACTCGAACATGCCCGGACCGGACGGCAACGGCCTGACCGCCGCGCTGCTGGTCTCGGAAAACGTCTACCTGGCCACCAGCGCCGGCGGGCCGTCCTCCGCGGTCAACCTGGCCGACTACGCCGACAGCGACTGGGTCGTCCCACACACCCGGTGGACCTGCCACGAAATGGTGCAAAGAGCGTGCGGGGCCGCCGGGTTCGCACCGAAGGTCGTCGCCGAAACGTCAGATTTCGCCGCCATCCTGGCCCTGGTCGGCGCTGGGTCAGGAGTCGCACTCATCCCGGAATTGACCGTCGACGTCCTCCCTGACACGGTGACGCTGCGACCCCTGACAACCGCAGTCCACCGCCACGACTTCGCAATGGTGCGTGATCCGAGCGCAGCCGATCCCGGAATACACCGGCTCACCGATCTACTGAAAACGGCAGCCACACAACGCTTCCCACGGTACCCCGGCCGGGCGAGCGGCCGGCGGCAGGCTCGGCCCGCGACGACCTAGGCCGACGACGAGCTGTGGTGTGACACATGAGCAAGCGGCGGGGTTTCTGCTGGCGGCCGGTCCCACTCCCACCGGGACTATTGGCTCTGGTAGCGGCGTCCCTCGGGATGGAGGCTGAAGACAGCACAGAATATTCAGGTTTGTTTGAAGGGAAATGAACACCATGGCCCGTATCGCTTTGGCCGGTCTGTTGGTTCTGCACGGCCTCATTCACCTTTTCGGTTTCGCGAAGGCTTTCGGGCTGGCTGATATCCCGCAGTTGGCGCAGCCCATCTCCCCCACCGCGGGGCTGTTCTGGCTGGCGGCGGCAGTCCTTTTCCTTCTTGCCGCCGCGGCCACGTTTGTCGCGCCTTCCTGGTGGTGGGCGTTCGGGGCGGGTGCGGTGGTGATCTCGCAGGTTGTCATCTTCTCGTCCTGGGGAGACGCCGAGACGGGGACCGGCGTCAACGTGGTGCTGCTGATCGCGGTCGGTTACGGGTTCGCCTCGCGAGGCCCGTTGAGTCTGAGCGCCGAATTCGATCACGACCTGAAACGGTTGTGGCCGTGGGCGGCGGCGGCGGCCCGCGGGCCGATCATGGAGGGTGACCTGGCTTTGCTGCCTGATCCGGTCCAGCGTTACCTTCGCCGTGCCGGGGTAGTCGGCCAACTGCCGGTGACCGACTTCCGGGCCACCTGGACCGGCCGAATCCGCAGCGACCCGGACAGCGCGTGGATGACGTTCACCGCGGACCAACTGGACATCGTGGACACCCCGCAGCGGTTCTTCCTGATGGACGCCAGGATGAAGGGGATCCCGGTCGCCGTCCTGCACGCATTCGACCGCGACGGCGCGACGATGCGGGTCAGGTTGCTATCGGTCCGCACGATGGTCGACGCGAAGGGCGCCGCGCTCACCCACGCCGAGACGGTCACTCTGTTCAACGACTGGTGCTGCCTGGCCCCCGGCGCCCTCCTCTCGCCCGACATCACCTGGGATCCGATCGACAATCGCAGAGCCGCAGCGCATTTCACCCTCGGGGTCAACACCGTGACGGCGGAGCTGCGTTTCGATGACAGCGGCGACCTGGTGGACTTCGTCGCGGACGGCCGCGGCGCCATGTCCGCCGACGGCCGAACCGTCACGCCACTGCGCTGGTCGACGCCGCTGCGGGACTACGCGCAGGTCGGTCCCGCCCGGCTAGCGACGACGGCCGAGGTGAAATGGCACCCCGACTCGGGTGCATGGACCTACGGTGAATTCGCACTCACCTCACTGGCCTACAACGTGGCACACCGCAGCCCGTCAACCGGCGAGCCGACCAACCCGCTGATGACCGGTCAGCGCAGCCGGACTCGGTGACTCCCAAGAGCCAGCGGCGCCGGATCCAGCGCACCACCCCCAACGACCTGATGGCGCTGGCCACCGAAACGGCGGCGGCGCCCATGCAGGTCGCAGCCATCCTGGTGCTGGATCGACCCGTCGACACCGCTGCCGTCCGCAGTGCCCTGGCCGATCGCGTCACGGCGGTACCCCGTTTGCGTCAGCGACTGCAACGGGCAACTCTGGGGTGCGGCCGGCCGATCTGGGTCGATGATCCCGGGTTCGCCATCGACCGTCATGTGATGGATCGGCGCTGCCCGGCCCCCGGTGACGAGGCCGCCCTGCTGCTGATCGCTGCTGCGGCGGCCACACACCCGCTGGCCCGTGACCACCCGCTGTGGTCGGTCACCCTTGTCCACGGTCTCGAGGGTGATCGCAGCGCCCTGGTGCTGGTCATCCACCACGTCCTCGCCGATGGGATCGGCGGGCTGGCCGCACTGGCCCTGCTGGTCGACGGCGCACCCACACCACTCGAGGTTCCGTTCCCGTCAGCCCCGCCCACCCGCCGGGAACTGCTCGCCGACTCGACTGCGGCCCGGTTCCGCGCGCTACGCCGGTGGCCCGCCGCGATACGACTGCTGCGCGATGCCGTCGCCGAACTGCGCGGCGGCCATGCCGGCCATCCGGCCCGCTGCACCCTCAACCAGCCCACCGGACCACGCCGGCAATACGCGGTGAGCCGCGCCGATCTCGCGGCACTGGCATCCACCGCCCACACGCACGACGCGACCGTCAACGACGTTCTGCTCACGGCCGTCGCCGGGGCGTTGAGCGGCGTCCTGCGTCGTCGCGGCGAGCGGGCCGACACGCTCGTCCTGTCCGTGCCGGTGTCCGGCCGCCGGGACAAGAACCCGACTCCGCTGGGCAACCAGGTCGGCGCGATGCTGGTCGAGGTGTCCGCCCAGGGTGACCCGACCCGCCGGTTGGCCGCCATCGCCCGGACGACGCTGGCCCGGCGGCGATCTCCCGGGCGGGGCGCATCCGCGACACTGCTGGGACCGGCGTTCCGGGTGCTCGCCCGGCTCGGCGTGTTCGGCTGGTTCGTGAACCGCCAACGCATGGTCACCACCTTCGTCACCAACCTGCGCGGTCCCGGATCACCGGCGAAGTTCCTCGGGGCGACCATCACCCACATCACCCCCGTCACCTCGATCACCGGCAACGTCACCATTTCCTTCGCGGCGCTGTCCTACGCCGGCACACTGGCCGTCACCGTCATCGCGGACCCGGACCGCTGCCCCGACCTATCCGTTGTCGTCGGCGAACTCCAGCAACAACTCGACGAATTAGCAACCACCGGTCACATCCCGGCAGGGTAAATGGCAGACGCCGTTTGCCTCGGGCGCCGGGAACTTCGACCCTTCCACTTTCAGTCGCTTGCGGCGAGGCTGCAGTCGCGAGCGTGAATGCCCGGGTCAGCCCGGGCGCCCGGGGTCGGGCGCGCTACCGGGGCAGCGGGCGAACATCGAGCGCTGAGCCAAGCGCGAAGGGCTCAAGATCGTGTCCTGGCATTCTGATGAAGGTGTCTCGGGTGCCCTGTCCGTCGCCAGCGACCGGCAGTGCTGGCCGCGCTGAACGACGTCAGGTGCGGGCGCCTGACGGCAAGCCTGCCGGACTGGTGGTCAGCGACTTCTCCCGGCTGGCTGATGAGCAGTTTGGGCACGCTCCAGGGACAAGAAGTGATCCGAGAATTCCGGCAGGTACTTCAACGTGCGGAACTGCGCTTTCGACAAAGGATTGCCGTTCGAGACCCGCGGTCGGGAATGACTGCGGGTGACACCCAGGTCGGCGAGGAACGCCGACACCGGTTTCGAGGTCATCGAGGTGCCCCGGTGCGCGTGCACGGTGTGCGGCATCGCACCGTTACGGGCGATCGCGTCGGCGAGGAAGTCCGCGGCCAGATGCGACTCCTCGCCGGCGGAGACGATCCAGCCCGTGTTGAACCGGGAGTAGATGTCGATGAGCACATACAGTGGCACACCGAAAGGCGGGACGGTGCGGCGGTCAGGATCAAAGCGGCGGTGAAGATTGCCGCCCGCCGGACTGTGAAGTTTCGTTGCTGCGTCGTCTGGGCACGGTCCCCCGTCGTGAGTGGAGGCCCAAGAGCCGGCCGGCCGGTCCGCTCGGCAGCGCGGGTGAGTGACCTGCGCTGCCGAGCGGGCAAGGTGTAGCGATCAGCTGTGCGGGACGGCAGCTTTCAGGTGCCAGCCGATGCCGGCCACGAGTTTCGCGGTGCCGCCGGTGGCGAAAAGGCTGACCCCGTTACTGGTCTGGCCGGGAAAGATCTGGTCGGTGAGGACCACTTGGCCGTGATCGGTGAACACCTCGACCGAGGAGGCGTCGACCAGGATCCGCAAGTGCAGCAAACCGTGGTCCAAAGCCAGCGGGGCATGTTGGATTCCGCCGAACGTCGGGTCGAAGGTGGTGTTACCGGACTTGGTTCGGTCGATGAACACCTGCGCTGTGGTGGTGTCGTAGCCGATCCGGGTCAGTTCCCCGTTTCCGGTGTGCACGTTGACGCCGAAAGTGGCAGCCGTGCCGGGAGCGAACACACCGTCCAGGTCCAAGGTGGCGCCGCAGATCCCAGCCGATACCGTGCCCTTGATGGATTGGTTCACCGCGATGACCGGCCGGCCGGTGTGCAGCTGGTTGACCTGCCTGACCGGTTGCTGGGTGAGTTGGATCTTGCCGTTGATCATCTGAAGACCAAGCTGCCGGGGGATGCTCATGGCGCTGCGCCACGGCGAGGTGGGGATATTTCCGGCGTAGTTCCAGTTGTTCATCCAGCCGATCAGGATCTGCTGGCCGTGCGGCAGGTCCGTGAACGAGGTAGCGGCGTAGAAGTCCGCACCGTAGTCCACCCAGTGCGCCCGCTGAGTGCTCGACAAGGCGGCCGCAGCAGCGAAGGTGAACTGGTCGGTGTTGAGATGACCCCAGCCGCCTGTGTTCTCGTCCACGATCTGGATCTGCGCGGTCTTGCCGACATATTTGCGAAGGTCGAAGGAGGCCCAGTCCAGGGCTTCATTGTTCGAGCCCGTCGCCGACTGCACGACCTGACCGTTGACCAGCAGATCGACCGCGGTTTCCACATTGCGAGCTTGCGCTGCCTGCCCGGCGAAGACAATGTTGTCGACGTTGAGATGTCCCCAGCCGCCGTTGTTCTGGTCCACGATTTCGATCTGTGCCTGCTGACCCTTCAGTGCGGCGACGTTCCAGGATTGCCAGTCCAGGGCTTCGGCGTTCTGGCCGGTCATGGTGTCGACCACCTTGCCACCGACGATCAGGTTCACCGCGGTGGGGCCAGCGCCGGGAAGGTACGGAGCTCCGGTATCAGCATGGGCGCCCCCGCCGATCAGCATGTCGATGTAGTCGCTGGAGATGGTGAACGTCGGCGAGGTGATCGTCCCCATGGACAGGTCGTGGTTGAGGAACGTGTTGACAAGTTTCTGGCCCAGGTATCCGGTGACCTGCTGCTGGTCACCGATGGTGCCGGCCACTGGGGCAGTGCCGACGAAGTCACCGGTGGTTGTCCATCCGGTTCCATAAGTGCTGCCCTCGAAGTCAGCGAAGGTGGCGCCGGCCGGGGTCGGCGGGTTGACGACCGACCCGTCGACGTGCGGGTGGTTGCCACCGCCGACCTCGAAGTTGAGGTAGGGGCTGGTGACCTTGAAAGCTGCCGAGGTAAGGGTCCCGGTGGCTGAATCACCGCCGGTGAAGCTGTCCGCGAATCCGGTCCCGACCACCCCGTCGACAGCGGACTGGCCGGGTAACGGCCCTATGGCCGGGGCGCCTCCAAAGGCAGTGCCGGTGGCCGTGAACGGGCTGTAGGTGCCGCTGTCGAAGCCAGCGAAGGTGGTGCCTGCCGGCGGCGTGTAGCTGCCTTTGTCGTCGGAGGTGAAGGTCTTGCCGTCGAAAGACCCGATGAAGTACTGGTCTCCGGAGCCGCCGGCGATAGCGCCGGGGTTGATCCCCACGACCAGGACCCACTTGACCCTTTTCGGGTCGCCGTTCACTGCGAGCGGGAACATGTTCGGGGTTTCCCACACCCCGCCGACGGCACCGGCCGGGCCGAAATCGCTCTGGTGCGCCCAGGACTTGAGGTCCTTTGAGGTGTACACGGAGATCTTGTGCTGATCGGACAGAGCCACCACCATCACCCAGCTCTGGCTGGGCGCGTACCAGAACACCTTCGGGTCGCGAAAGTTGTTCGATCCAAGGTCCAGGACCGGGTTGCCGGCGTACTTGGTCCAGGTCAGGCCGCCGTCGGTACTGGACGCCAATGCCTGGGCCTGAATGCCGTTGGTTTCGGCGCTGGTGTAGACGGCCACCAGCGGCGGATTGGATGCAGTACCCAGGCCGCTGCTGTTGGTGGCGTCGTTGACCACCGAACCGCTGAAGATCAACTCTTTGTCATCGAAAGGAATGGCCAATGGAAGCTCCGTCCAGTGGACCAGATCCTTGCTGACCGCGTGACCCCAGGAAATGTTTCCCCACGACGAGCCGTTCGGATTGTACTGATAGAACAAGTGGTAGCGGCCCTTGTAGAAGATGGGTCCGTTCGGATCGTTGATCCAGTTCTTCGCCGTCGTGTAATGGAACTGCGGCCGATACGGTTCATGATACAGCGCAGGCGATGTCGGCGTACTCGCGGTGACGGGGGCAGTCACTGTCAGGGGGGCGGCCGCCGCTGCCGGAGAGGCTAGCAGGCCGACCGCCAGAGAGGCTGCGCACAACAGAGCCAGCTTGTGCGGGACGGCCATGGACCGCAGCAGTCGGTCCCTCAGCGTTGGGTTCCTGCGGCCATCTGGCGTCTGAGCCAGCCGGAGCGAGGGGGTTGAGTGACACCCCGCGCCCAGCGGAAAGGCTTCGTGGCGCCGTTGTCCTGATTAGGGCAGCGCTGATCCGGGAAAGCCGCGCACGGGGTGGATGTCGTAGGTGAAGATGCCGGCAAGGACGCCGGGGTCTTCCTGCATGACGGTCGCGGTGTCCTCCGATGTGAGCGCGAAGATCCCGAATCCGGCGATTCCGCTGTCGTCGTTGACCGGCAGGACGATCGAGAGCAAACCGGCGTCCACGAGCGCCATGTTGCGGCGGCCGTGTTCCCAGATGATCGGGTCGACATCTGGGCCCGCGAACATCGGTGTCGTCCGCAGCACGATCGCGCTGTAGGACTTCGAAGCGGCCAGACGGGTCCGCATGGTCTGGTCGGTGATGGTGGGCAACGCCTGTCCGAGACTGTGCCAGGGTGAACTTGAATGCTCGGTGATCTTGGCGAAACGGGTCAGGCTCCAACCGGAGCTCACTGCGTCGCGCATGGTTTCCCAGCCGTCGCCGTGGCGATCGAGGTGGCGGTGGGTCAGCACCACCCTGGTACGTTGCGGCGTCAGCTCATCGAAGGTGATCTCGATTTCGCTGGTCTTGGTGGGGTCGGTCTCGATCTGCCAGCGGGTATTGATGTCCCAGCTGAAGCACACCCGCCGCGGTGGGTCGTAGCCGAGCACCCGAGCCCAGCGACACTCACTGCCGTCGGTCCCCCTGTCGATGATGTTGCCGCCGACCCGCGGTTCGAAGATCATCTCGGCCAACGGTGCGCTGAGGATGTGCTTGTCCTCGTCCCACCAGGTGCCGATCTCGGCGGTGAACACGTGGAAGGCCCGACCGATGGGGGCGTCGACATCGACGGCGGTGCTCACCCAGGTGGTCTGAGTAGTGGTTGTCATGTGTCCTCCGGTTGTTCGGCCGCGTCAGCGAAGGCGGCCAGGGATCGGGTCCAGAACGCGTCGAAGTAGGCGCGGATGATGGCGAGCGCTTCCGGGTCGACCGCGTAGATCCGCCGGGTGCCGACCGCCCGATCAGTCACCAGCCCAACGGACTTCAGTACCTGCAGGTGTTGTGACACTGCGGACCGGGTGATCGGCAGATCCCTGGCCAGGTCGCTCACCGCGGCCGGCCGTTCCGCCAGTCGCTCGACAATCTTCCGGCGTGTCCGCTCACCGATCGCGTCGAGAAGCGCATTTGCGTTAGTCATGACTAACGCAAGCTATGACTAACCAACCGAGATGTCAAGAGCGGCGGCAACTGCGCAGGTCGAGACCAGGTCAAAACCGGCTCTTCACAAACGAGGGTGTAGACCGGTCGGCGCGTCGTTGCCGGGATGAGGGTCGAGGTCTTCCGATGATGGAAGTTCTCACACTCGCCGTCCGGAAGACCTCGACATGGCTGACTCTACTTTTCAGGCCCCTGAT
>JBBROB010000055.1:0-12531 GCA_038229825.1 Mycobacteriales bacterium | reverse complement strand
GGGACCGGCACCCGCGTGCGGATCAACGATCCGAAAAACTCGACCGCGCTGGACGAGAACGGCGTGGCCGGCTCCGGCCGCTACGGCCGGGCGCAGACCCCCGACGACCGCTTCCAGGTCGATCAGGACAACCCCACCATCTTGGCCGAGACCGGCTTCCCGATGTGCATCCCGCGGGTCACCGCCGATCCCAACGTCGCCGGCAACGCCGACGACCCGCAGTGCCCGAAGACCAACCGGCCAATCTACACCGGGGTCGACACGTCCGGGATCACCCCGCAGCCGGCGCTACCGGTGAACGGCGGCTACTACACGCTGTTCCGGATGGACACCCCCGCCAACGTCGACACCAACACCTGCGTGCGCGGGACCTGCGCCGACCCCCGCCAACAGGCCCCCTTCGAGGTCGGTGACTACCTCAACAGCTTCGCCGGCACGCTCATCCAGGACGGCGGCGGCAACGGCGGCCAGTACATCTCCGCGCACACCATCGTCGCCAGCCTGGGCATCTACACCGCCCCCGGGGTCGACCCGGCCTACGTATCGGTCGATGTCTCGCTGATCGGCACCGGCGGCCTCACCATCTTCGGCGCAGGCGAGGCAGCCATCCGCACCAAATTCGAAGGCATGACCACCGACGAAACCCGGATGATCCGGCTCTACGGCGTCGACATCAACCCGACCACCGGCGCCACCAGCGACCGCGAATGGGGCACCATCATGCCCGACCTCGGGCCGCCCACCGGCGCCGTCCGTGGCCGCTGGCGCTTCCGCCCGCCGTGCACCGTCACGGTGCCGACGTTCAAGGCCTGCACCGCCCCACCGGCCGGACAGTTCATCCCGCCGACCCGGGAAGTGCGTGCCGTCGTCACCGGCCTGTCCCAGTTCCTGCCCGGCAGCGTGAACGCGAACCCGGCCAGCCAGGTCCCCAACACACCCGGCGCCAAGACCACGGCGAACGGCATCTTCTACGGCCAGTACCACGCCCCCATCGGGGAGTACATCTTCCCGGAGAACGTCCCCGGAACCCCCGTTCCGGAGAACAACTTCAACTCCATACCGTTCCTGGCCTACGGCGGGTACCAGTCGATCACCGGTGTCCAGGCCGGGGTGCTCAACCCATGGCCCAGCAGCGTCGCCGCTCCGGCGTTCGTCTGCGCCACGCCGACAGTCAACGGCGGACCTTTCTCCGTAGCTAACGGCGGCAGCATCAACCTGTCCGGCAGCGTCCCGGCCGGCGCGTCCGCTCCGGTCACCCTGCAGTGGACAGCCGGAACCACGGTCAACGGAACCGACGTGAACGGCGCCCTGACCGGTGCCACCACCACCACCCCGAAGTTCAGCGCGATCGGTCTGGCCGCGGGAACCTACTACCTGGACTTCATCGCTTCCAACGCCTGCGGAGTGGCAACAGCGAGCACTACGATCACTGTCCAAGCCGCACCGCCACCGACGATCAACCCCATCCAGAACCAGACAGTGACCGCGACCAATCTGGTCACGGTGACCGCCACCAGCAGTTCGCTCCCCGCTCCGACGTGGACGTGGGCGCAGACCGCCGGCCCGGTGAACCCCGTCGTCACCAGCCAGACCCCGGGGGCTGCCACCCCCAGCGGCAGTTCGGCGTTCAAGTTCACCCCGACGGTGGCCGGCACGTACACGTTCTCGGTCACGGCGACCAACGCCAACGGCGTTTCACCGGCAGTGTCGGTCAACATCGTCGTCACCGCCTCGGTCCCGGTCAACATCACCCTGGCCAACCTGTACCGGACCAGCCAGCAGCGGTTGGTGATCACCGCAACATCGACAGACCCCACGGTCACCACGATGGTGCTGCAGCCCTACCTGACCGAAACCGGGACGACGTTCGACCCGGCCACGCTGGGCGCCGCCAACCTCACGGTCTCACTGATCACACCCGGGGCGTTCACGTTGACCGCCGTCGGTGCGCCCAGACCTGCCTGCAAGCTCGGCGGGACCTACGCGACACCCTGTACCAATTCCCCTCTCACGGTGAAGTCCCTCAACGCCGCAGGAGCGGTCATCGGCACCAGCGCACCCTCGCCGCTGACCACGATCAGGACATAACCGTCCAGCTCGGAGCGCAGTAAAGGGCTGTCGGGGTCCCGGGAAACCGGGACCCCGACAGCCCTTCGAGCTGACCGTCACAGGTCAGCTCGAAGGAGCCGAACAACGGGAAAGCTCAATGCGTCGGGCGTCACGGAGCGTCCATATCGCCAGCTGGACCGTTGATGTCGACCGCGCAGGCACCGAACCCGCTGCCACCGGCCCGAAGGGCTGCTCCATCGCCAGTCAGAATCCCTCGACGGTCACGAATTATTCGATCAGTACAGCGCCGACCGTCAAAGGGCAGCCAGCACCTACCCGGTGCAATTCCTCAACGCCGGGCAAAGCAATCGTTCAAACAAAAGGCACCATCACCTACGCGAACGACGCAGCAACTGCCTGTCCCGCATCACCACAACACTGCACGCCCTCGTTTCTGGATCCACCAGACTGGACCAGCACCGACCCGGACTGATTACCTTGAGTGATGTCCAACGGACTGATTGCCACGGGCGCCGAGCACGCGGGGCAACGAGTGGATCACTCGTAGTCAAAAATGGACAAATCACCCGCGAACGGGCTACCATCCCGTCACCGTAAGAGCACAGGGCACAGTCGCCCGCGGGTGAGCAAACCTGGTTGATCCAGATTGGGCCGGCCAAGTTGATTCCCTTGAGGGGGGACGCGCCATGACGGCATCGACAGTCGAGCCTCTCGAGAGGGTTGTGGCGAATCGAGTGATCACAATCTTGGTGATCGATGACCATCGCTCATTTGCGGAATTGCTGGCAGGGGGGTTGAACGCGGTCTCGGGCATGCAATGTGTCGGCATCGCGACGACGGCCGATTCCGGGGTTGCCCGCGCTGTTGAACTCCAACCGACGATAGTGGTCACGGATATCGGGATGCCCGGGCAGGACGGGTTGAGTGCGACCCGGCGGATACGCGAGGTCTCGCCTCATACGTTGGTGGCCGTGGTGACGGCCTACAAGAGCCCGGAGTGGATAGCACGGGCGGTGCAGGCGGGCGCGTCCGCTTTCATCTCGAAGGACGGGTCGATGACCGAGATGATCGACATTCTGAGCCGAATGCAGCCCGGCGAGATGCTGATCGCCTCGTCGGCTTTCGACATCGCGCCAACGGCCGGCCGGCGTGCGGCGGAAGCGGGCCTGACTCCGTTGACCCACCGCGAATTGCAGGTGTTGTGCTGCCTGGGAAAGGGCCTGCAGAGCAAAAGTATAGCGAAGGTACTTTCACTGAGTGTGCATACCTGCCGCGGCTACATCAAGTCGCTGCACATCAAGCTCGGTGTCAGCACCCAGTTGGAAGCAGTGATCAAAGCGCAGGCGCTGGGGCTCATCGGTTGGTCCGGTGATCGCTGATTTTTCCGCGGCAGCCGTTGGTAGAAGCCGGATATCAAAGCAGATCCCGCGGTGCCGCCGTCCCTGGAAACGCCGTACGGTTGATCGGGGGGACCGATGTTGATGAAGAGGCTGACCGGGAAGAGAAGAACTGGACACCGGCCGCGAATCAGTCCCCGTTGGCAGCTGGTGATCTTCTGCGGATTCGCGGCCGTGACCTTCCTGGTGTTGTCCGTCGGCGCCGTCTTCGCATGCCGGTCGGTGGCCAGAGGGCAGGCCTTGGCCGACGCCGAGCAGACGACCTCCAAACTGGCCGACTACGTCGTGGGGCCGTTGCTCACGGCCGCCGAGCGGCCCGGTTCCGCTGAGCAACAGGTGCTCGACCGGATGATCGCCGACCGAGTCCGCGACGGCTATCTGACCGAAGTGATGGCGTGGGACACCCACGGCAAAATTGTCTGGGCGAACGAGCCGCAGGACCTCGGCAGAGTCATCGCGGTGCCGTCCCAGGTGATCACGGCCGTCTCCAACGGGACCATCAGTTCCGATGTCGACACCCACCCCGAGGTGACATTCCCCGGCGAGACACTGGCACCGGAAGGATATGTCGAGGTGTATGTCCCGTTTCCGGACGGTGAGCATCCGGCCCTGGCGTTCGAGGCGTATTACAACTATGCGAAGGTCGACGACACCGCGAATCGGCTCACGCGGCAGATGCTCCCGTTGGTGTTGGTTCCGCTGGGCCTGCTCCAGGTCATTCAGGTACCCATTGCCACCTCGCTGACCCGCCGCGTGCGCCGCCAGGAGGCCGAGCGCAGTGTGCTGCTCGAACGAAATCTGACGATCTCGGAACGGGAACGTGTCCGCATTGCCGCCGACCTCCATGACGGCCCGATTCAGGACTTGACCGGGATCGGCTATGCCCTGGGGGCCATGGCGCCGGAATTGCCGCAACAACACCAGGAGCTCATGAGCACCGTTCAGGACGTAGTGCGCCGCGGGACCGAATCGTTGCGCCGGATGATGGTCGACCTGTACCCGCCGGACCTGCAGGCAGAACAACTGCCCTACACCATCGCAAGTCTGGCGGTACCTCTGCGGGAGCGCGGGATCGCCGTCGAGGTCAATGTCGAGCCGATACCACCATTGAACGGTGACACCGTGACGGCTCTGTACAGGATCGCCCGCGAGGCGTTGAACAACGTCGTCAAGCACGCGAATGCCACCCACGTCGACATCATCCTGAAGATGAGCGCCCCGGACCGCCAGCACCGGTGCACAGTGCACCTTGAAATCAATGACAACGGCATCGGCATCGACCCGCAGCGGCTTGATCGCCGAGCCGAGGGACACCTCGGTTTGCTCCTGCTGATGGACCGGGTCAAAGACCTCGGCGGGCGCCTGACCATCACCGCCGCGCCGGCCGGCGGTACCGATCTCGAGGCTGTCCTCCCGGTCACTCAGACACTTCCTGTTTCAACGGTTTCCGTTGAATAGTGGCCATCGACTTGCCCGCGCGTCCGCATCGCCGTAGCGCTATCCTCGGCTGAGGATCGGTTGCGATTGGGCAGAACAGCGGTGATGACCGCGCCGCCTTGAGGGCCCGTGGTCAGCCTCAATGATCCGCCCAGGTTGTTGACTCGATCCTTGAGCAGACGCAAACCGAGATGACCCTCGGCTCGGCGGTCCAGCTTCGCCTCGTCCAAACCGATGCCGTTGTCGGCTATCCGCACATAGACCGCGGCCCCCCGGTCGGTGCCGCGAGGTCCGAGATTGATGCTTACGCTGGTGGCAGCAGCGTGCTCCACGACGTTGTTCAGCGACTCCTTGACGATCCGGTACAAAGTGGTGACCGTGTCGGTGTCCAGTTCGGGTAACGAGGAGAGGGTGATGGTGACCTTGGTGCCCTGTTCGCGCAGGGGCAGCGCCAGGTCGAAGATAGTCCGCGGCAATTGACTGGCGTCCAAATCCGGCGGGTAGAGATCGATCATCAGGCGTCGGAGAGACTCGATGGAACGGTGAATCACCGCCTGCAGTTTCAGCGCGATCGGTGATTGCCCTTCAGGGATGGAAGCGGTCCATACTGCGAAGGCGTATCGGAAACCGGCCAAGTCCTGGATGGGGCCGTCGTGCAGATCCGCGGCGAGACGCACCCGCTCCCGCTCTGATGCCGAAAGGGTGAGTTCCAGCAGCTTGTAGCGATCGGCTTCCTGCCGCCGCACCCGGGAAGCCAACGAAGCGGCCATCGGGATGTGAATCAGTTGCAACAGCAGAAGTGGCAGAAGGACAACTGGAATCAGTTCCGTCAACATCTGGTTGGCCAGAGTATTGACCCGCCCGTAATCGTAGTAGGCCTCGAAAGCAAGGGACGGTCTGTTGACCACCTGCAGCGGCACGTAAATCTCGACGAAACCCGGCCCTCCTGGTTTGGGCGGAGCGACTGTTGCCTCTGGCCGATCGGTAAAGTCGGCGGACGCCACCCCCCGGCTGATCGCCGCCTCGGCCTCATCGGGGAGCGCGAGCCGGCGACCTATCTGTCGCGGATCACTGTCGTAACGAACCCGCCCCGTTGAATCCCACACGGTGATGTCGGTGAGATATCCGTCGGCCAATCGATTTTTAACCGCCTCGTCCAGCTGACCGCGAAGCTCAACATCACCTTCCAGAGCGCCGGGAAGGAGCGGTGCGATGACCAGCTCGGCAAGCCGGGTGGTGGTGCGTTCCGCGTCCCTGAGTGCCTGGTTTCGGGCCAGCGACCGGCTTGCCGTCACTGCGGCGACCGAGATGGCAATCAGCGCGATCGCTGCCACGCCGCAGAAGATCCAGAACTGACGCCGAACGGGGACAGGGCGTTGGCCGCGGTCACGCCAATGGTTGGTGTTCATCCTTTGGTGATGATGCCGAGGTTTTGGGCCTTGATCACCGCTTCGAGTTGGGTATTGGCACCCAACTTCTTCAGCAGCGCTTTGACGTAGCCGCGGCAGGTGTACACGGTGATACCCAGCACCGAGGCGATCTCACCGGTCGGTAGGCCTTGACCCATGAACTGCAGCACCTCCCGCTCCCGGGGGGTGAGCGGCGGCCCGTTGCTGTGGTGCGGCGTGGGTGTGTTCGGCGTCGCAGTGGTGAAAGCGGTGTTGGAGACCAGCATGTGCCCGTGCTGTGCCTGCCGCAGCAGGCTGATCATGTCGCTCATCGATCCGTCTTTGGCGATGAAGGCGGACGCACCGGCTTGCGCGGCCTTGGACAGCCACTCGCTGGTGCAGTGCGCCGTCACGACCGCGATGACTGCGTCTGGGGCGACCGTTCGGATGCGCCGGGTCGCTGTGATCCCGTCGATCCCTGGCATTTCGATGTCCATGACGACAATGTCCGGGTGCAACTTGGCCGCCATCGACACGCCCTCGTCCGCGGAACTTGCAGTACCGGTGCAGGTCATTCCCGGGACTGCATCCAGGGCCCAGGACAGCAGGTCCGCAAAACTGCGATGGTCGTCCACGACCAGCACTGTCTCCTCACGCGTCTGGGTGGGGTCGAGGTGCAGGACTGGATCCACAACATTGGCAATCATCGCTGGTTGCTCCATTTCGGCGGACTGCAGATAGGCAAGGGGACCGCGAACGCACGAGCAGCGTTCACTGTGAGGCACCGTTTCATCACTGAATGATTGTCGCTAACACTCCAGCCTTTGAGATGCCCCGTTTTGGGGGGTATGTCCCGCCGCACGTGGGGGTGTTGGAGCCCAACGACGGCATGCTCCTATGGTGTCTGTGCTGCTGGCACAGGCAAGAGCATGAAAGGGCCCGCCGGTAAGTTCCTGATCCCCGGGCGAAGCCCGAGTTCTGGTTCACCGCACGGGGGTGTCCTGCCCGTCCGGCGGCCTCATTGATGGGCGCGGTCGGATCTGACGCAGTCGTCGCCGTCCTCGAGTTCAGCCTCCCTCTCTACCACCGCGCTAGGCAAAGGAGTTCCTCCATGACCACCACCCTCGACGGTAAAGGCGACGATGCCACCGTGACCGCCGACGCTGCGCCACCGCGCCGTCTGATCATTCCGACACAGCAGGAGTCGGACGAGATCGCCGAGGAGTCAGCGGCGGGCGGTGTGACGCGTCGCACCCTGTTGCGGGTCGGCGCGGTGGGGGCGGCCGCGGTGGCGTTGACGGCGGGGCGGGCCGTCGCGGAACCCTATCTGGCTCAGAAAGGTCTGCTGTCGGCCAATGGGGCGTTCGCCGCGGCGTCGACTGGATTGGTCGATGTGATCTACATCGAGTCATTCCCGACGAGTCCGTTGATCCTGACGCCGTTCAGCGATGCGCTGACGGTACCGAAGGCGTTGGCGCCGCAGCCGTATTCAGCTTATAGCGGCTGGGCGAAGCCTCCGGGCCCGGGTCAGGGTCAGCAGAACTCGATGGGCAATGAGCGGCACCAGATCTGGCCGAGCCAGATCGGCTCCCCTGACCCGATCGTCTACAAGATCGATCAACTGGTCAGCACGCACGCTTTCACCACCTCGCAGGTGCTGCCGATCGACTCGAAGGGTCAACCGACCTTCTCGTTCGACCCCTCTGGCAAGGTTGTTGCGGCGGGCGGACCGCGGTCGTTGCCGCTGAGCACCATCTACGGTTTCAACGGCACGTTCCCCGGACCGATGATCAACGCCGAGTACGGCCGGCCGACGCTCGTCCGGTTCGAAAACCACCTGGATGAGAACCCGCTCAACCTCGACCGGCAGGACTTCGGCGCGCCGGACTGGTCCGCGCTGATCCACCTGCACAATGGCCACACCGCTCCGGAGAGCGACGGAAATCCGCACTATTCGATGAACTACGGGCCCAAGTATCCCGGCTACCTGCCGAAGACGTTCTGCGACAATCTGTATTTGAACTGGCCGGCCGGTGGGGACGACCGGGAAAAGCAGAGTTTCTTCTGGTTCCACGACCACCGGATGGATCACACCGGTTCGAACGTCTACAAGGGCATGGTCGGCCTTTACCCCCTCTACGACCCGAAGGTGTATCCGGGCATCCCGGGTGGATATGACATGGGCGACGAGCGGCAGGGTCTGCGGCTGCCCGGTGTCCGGACCAACAACCTCGACGGATCCTTCGACGTCGCCTACGACATTCCGCTGGCATTCTACGATTGCCGGCTCGATGACGGCGTGACCGTGCACAAGGACATCCACGACACGCTGGGCGAGTTCCCGTTGGCCCACAACCCCAATACCCACCCGGAATGGTGGGGTAAGACCTTTTACAAGCATTTCCCGAATCACGGGTTCGTCGGCGACATCTTCACCGTCAACGGCACGGCCAACCCGGTGCTGGAGGTGAAACGCCGCAAGTACCGTTTCCGGTTCCTGGACTGCTCGGTTTCCAGGATCTACGAATGGAAGCTGATGAGCTCGACGCAGGGCCCCAAGTCGTCGGTGTCCCTGGGCTACACCGACGACGAACTCGAGGGTCAGTACCGGATCCCCGACGGTCAGCAGTGCATGCAGTTCACCCAGATCGCCTCGGACGGCGGCCTTCTACCGTTCCCGATCAAACGGGACTCGTTCGAATTGTGGCCGGCCAAGCGACGCGAAGTCATCATCGACTTCTCCAAGTACCAGGATGGCACTCCGACCCACCCGGGCGACGTCGTGTATCTGACGAACGTCATGAAAATGCCCAACGGTCGGATGTGGTCCAACTCGTCCCGTTTCTCCCCGGACCCGAACTACAAAGTACCGGTGCTGAAATTCATCATCGGCGACCTCGCGCCGGATGACAGCCAGATCCCGACGGCCATGCGTCCGCTTCCGCCGCTGCCCAGCAACTGGCAGACCCTGCTCGACAATCGGCTGATCTTCGAGGTGGAACGCGGCAGCGCCGGCGGCGAGACCGAGTGGCTGATCAACGGCAAGCCCTTCAATCCGACGGGGGACGCGACCAGCCTGAAGAACAAGGCGGGCCAGACCCCGTTGGCCGCGCCGAAGAAGAACAGTTTCAACCTGTGGGAGATCCGCAACGGCGGCGGCGGCTGGGTGCACCCGTTCCACCTGCACATGGAGGAACACCGCACCGTCATGCGCAACAACAAGGATGTGACCAGGGGAGATCCGTCGCATCCCGACGATGTGTCGCGCGAAGACCTGGTGGCACTCGATCCGGGTGAGTCGACCATCATCTACCGCGGATTCCGGGACTTCGTCGGGCCGTACGTGGCGCACTGCCACAACCTGGCGCACGAGGACCACGCCATGATGTTCGGCTGGGAGATCACCCCGTAGGGATGCAGCGGTCACCGTGGTGAGCCCGTCGGGGCTCATTCATCGCAGCGCAATATCCGGTGCCTGCCCCGCGCGGGCAGGCACCGGCCCCACCAGAGATAAGTGAGATCACCATGTCCATCGACTCCGTCCAGCGCACCGGTACTGCCCAGAGCCGGCTGACCGTCCCGTGGTCCACGGTCCTGCCACTGGCCGTGGTGATGGCCTATGCCGATGGGTTCTGGATGATCACGCTGCGCGGCGCCGTCGGCGCCATGAACCGCACCCAGCAACCTTTCGCCAGTTGGTGGCGACAGTCCACCCTGTTCATCCCCGTCTTCATGCTCGCCGTACTGGGCGCGTTGACGTTGGCGCTGCGGCTGTTCGGGCCCACGCTGCGTAAGCGTGGGAAAGTTGCTGCCACTGCACTGCTTGTCGTTGCGGCCGGCACCGTCGCCGGCATCGGGCTGATAGTGGCCAACTCCATCTACGACTACCACCTGCAATCCGCCGAGCTGCAGATGATGGACTCTATGCACAGCCTCTGCGTCCGCAGTTGTCTTGCGCTGCAACAACAGGCCACGCTGGTGGCGCACATTCGCGGCATCAGCTACACCAGCGGTCTCATGCTTGCCACCAACCTGGTGCTCGTCGGCTGGGTTGTCGCAATGCTGGGCGGCAGAGTCAAGGTCATTGGTGCCAGAACACGGGGCGGTGCCGTCGACGCACCGCAGCTGCCCGGCAGCAGGATGCAGGAACTACGCCCATTGCTGGTCGCTGGACTCCTGGGTGCAGCGGTCATTCACGCCGCCGTCGTCCCGGAGCACCTGAGCGAATGGCCGGCGGGAGGGGTCTTCTTCATGCTCCTGGCCGCAGGAGAGGTGGTCGTCTCGGGCATCCTGCTGAGCAGGGCCCGTCTGTACCGCGCAGTGCTGATCGCCGCCGCCGCCGTTTCGATCGGCCCTGTCGTGCTGTGGCTGTATTCCCGTACCGCCGGCCTGCCCTTCGGTCCTGGAAAGGGTCTACCCGAGACTATCGGACTGGCCGACTGCATTGCCGTTGTCCTGGAGGTTGGCGCGCTGGTCGCCGCCATGGTGCTGCTCCGATCGACACGGTGTACGTGGCGGCCACCGGTGTCCGCGCACACCCGGGCTCTCCGACTGATCGCTGTGCTCGCCATCACCGCCGTCGGCGTTGCCGGCGCGGTACCCACCTGGCTCGATGACTCCGGGGCCCAGACCGTACTGACCGTGTTGCATTGACCTTACCCAAACGGTCTGGTGGACAACGGATCATCTGCAGGTCATCCGGCGAACCGTTCCGGCTGGGCGTCCTGGTGCTGGCAGGGTCACTCCTGTGCGCCTGCGGCGGCGTCTCCGGAGCAGTCAATCGTCCATCGGCCACGGCTTCCGCCGTGTTGGCGCCCGCCGGTTCAGGCGGGTCCCCAACTGCTGCAGAGACTCTCGTCCCGGGCATCAGCTCTGTATCGGTGACATCACCGGCGACTCGACCGACGCCCGACGTCATCGCGGTCAGCAAGTGCTACACCAACGCGACCCAACACGGCGGCGGCGAGATGCTGATCAAGGCAAAGAGTTCGGACCCGGCGGCTCGGTTGCTCGCCTACCGCCCGGACGGAACCCTGATCGGCGAAGTGCAGAATGGCGGTGGGAGCCGTTACGGCGGCACCGTAATGCCCTATCAGCCCGACGACCCGGGCACAGTCACCGTCAAGAGCAGCGCCGGCGGTTCCGTTCGCGTTCCGACAGCACCCTTCACCGTCGAAAATTGATGAACGCGACAATTCAATCCGCACTCCTGGCATGACGACCATTGCCGTGCCTGCAGGCCCTCGATACCTGACCCGCAACGGTTCAAATGTGTTCCTTTCTGACCCCCCCGTTTTGGGTTCATAGGTCACCCAAATCGTGGGTTACCCTCCGCCTCGGCGCAGACCATTGTTGGAGTTGGTTGACGTAGGAGGTCCGTTGTCGGGGCGAGCCTTTCGGGTCCGTCGGAGGTTCGGTCCGTTCAGGTCCAGGCGCGCGGGACCGGCGAGGCAATACGAGTTCACGCGGCACAACGGGGAGCCACTTCGGCCCTTCGCCAATTTCGAAGGGAAAGATGATCATGCCAGTCATACCTGCTCGTGAACACGCCGATTCGCCACCGAGGGGGCCCGCCCACCGAATCGCGAAGAAGCTCGATCCGCGTCGCGGGCCGTCCGGCCGTCGGCGGCGGCTGTGGCCCGCCACGGTCGTCCTTGGCCTGGCGGTGGCGATGGCACCCGGGGGTGGCGTTTTCGCGTCAGCCGCCGGCCCGGCGGCCACGGTGGCCGTACTTCCGATCATCGCCTCGAGCACCCAGTTCGACATCACCGGCTTCTTGCAGACGGCCACCCTGGACACCGCGGGTGACACCCATTCCGGTGGGACGTTGACGATCAACGGCCAGCTGGTCGTTGTCCCGCGGGAAACCGTGGTCATTCTCCCAGCGAATGCGCTGACCTGGCAGGAACTGTTCAGCCACGCCACGGCGGGCTACGCCCCGACCCAGACCGGCATGGCTCTGAACGACAACCCGAAGCCGCTGACCACCTACGAGGTGCATGTGGTCGGTAACCGGGTGATCAACGCCGCCGGTGACCGCTATATCGCCGGTCTGGTCCACATCGCCCAGCAGGATTTGAACTCAGGCGCCGGGTATGTCAACTTCATCAACTACGCCACCGGTGAGATCGAGGTCGGTGGCACGCCCGGCGTTGCCGGGACCGGCACCCGCGTGCGGATCAACGATCCGAAAAACTCGACCGCGCTGGACGAGAACGGCGTGGCCGGCTCCGGCCGCT
>JBBROB010000054.1:0-13253 GCA_038229825.1 Mycobacteriales bacterium | reverse complement strand
CTCTTCGCCCGCAGCACCGGGCGGGCGTTCCGATTGCGAATGGACGATCTCGATCGGGTCGCGCCGGGAGCGGCCGCCAGGCAGTTGGCGGACCTTGCGGCACTGGGCCTGGACTGGGACGGCGAGGTCATGCTGCAGTCAGGACGCGGGACCGCCTACTCGGCAGCGATTGCCGCACTGCAGCGGGCCGGCCTGGTGTACGAATGCTTCTGCACGCGCCGGGAGATCCACGGGGCGACCGCTGCCCCGCACGGGCCGCCCGGCATCTACCCGGGTACCTGCCGGAACCTGACGGCACCGCAGATCACCGCGCGACGGGCGACGGGGCGGCCACCGGCTCTGCGGCTGCGAGCAGGGGTCGACCGGTGGTCGGTGCGCGACGAACTGATCGGCGAGTACATCGGCGTGGTCGATGACCTGGTGCTGCGGCGCGGTGACGGGATCGTCGCCTACAACCTGGCCGTAGTGGTCGACGACGCCGGCCAGGGCATCGACCAGGTGGTGCGAGGCGACGATCTGCTCAGTTCAGCGCCGCGGCAGGCCTACCTGGCGCAGCTGCTCTGTCTCCCCGCGGTGTCGTATGCCCACGTTCCACTGGCGCTGAACATCCACGGCGCCCGACTGGCCAAGCGGGACGGCGCGGTGACCATGACCGATCTGCGAAAACGTGGTATTTCGGCTCGAGCGGTGCTCGGTCTCGTCGCTGCCTCGCTACGGCTGTCCGCTGCGGGTGAGCAGGTGTCCACCGACGACCTGCTCGCCCGCTTCGACCCGGCTGCGCTCCCGCAGAGCCCGTGGGTGGTCGATCCGCTGACGATGCCCGGCAGTTGATCGTGGCCCTGCGGGCGCTATCGGCCCACGTTCGATCACCAGGCACAATGCTCGGGTGAGAGAGTCAACGCCCGGTCCCAGACCCTTCGGCGCACCCCAGCAACAGATCGGCCCCGTCTACGCCCAACCGGGATCGAGGATCTACCCGGTCATCGTCGCAGTTTTCTGCTGCCTGTTGTTGATCTCCAATATCGCCGCCACCAAGGGCATCAAATTCGGCGCGATCATCACCGACGGCGGGGCTTTCCTGTTCCCGCTGACCTATGTCATCGGCGACGTGATGGCCGAGGTCTACGGGCTCAAGGCCGCCCGCCAGGCGATTCTTGTCGGTTTTGCGATGGCGCTGCTGGCGTCGGCGACGTTCTATTTCGTCGAGATTTCGCCACCCACCACCGACTACACCAATCAGGCCGCATTCACAGCCGTGCTGGGCACGGTGCCCCGGATTCTGCTGGCCAGTGTGTCCGGTTACCTCATCGGTCAGTTCCTCAACGCCTACGTGGTCGTCAAGATCAAGGCCATCACCAAGGAAAAGCATCTGTGGGCGAGACTTGTCGGTTCGACGGTAGTGGGCGAGTTCGCCGATACGCTGATCTTCTGCTCGATCGCCGCACCCGCCATCGGCATCACCACCACACCCGACTTCATCAATTATGTCGTCGTCGGATACGTCTACAAGTGCCTGTTGGAGATCGTGTTGATGCCGATCACCTACCCGGTCATCAAATGGGTCAAGAAAAGGGAGCCGACATATCGGCCCGCCATTGCCGCCGGAGAAGTGTTATCGGCCGGGTGATCTCCCGTAGTACCGGCCGAGAAAATCGGTCTTGAACTCGGCGAAGGCGCCGTCGTCGATACTGCGCCGCACGTCGTCCACCAACTTGACGATGAACCGTTCGTTGTGAATGGTCGCCAGCGTGCAGGAGACCATCTCCTTGGCCTTGAACAGATGGTGCAGGTAGGCGCGGGTGTAGTGCGCGCAGGTGTAGCAGTCGCAGCCTTGCGCGAGCGGGGAGAAGTCTCGCCGGTACCGGGCAGTGACCACGTTGTACCTCCCGCCCGGTGAATAGATCGCACCGTTGCGGGCCACCCGGGACGGCGAGACGCAGTCGAAGGTGTCAGCCCCGTTCTCGATCGCGGTGAAGAGGTCGTCCGGTTCGCTGATCCCGAGCAGATGCCTCGGCATGGTCTCCGGCATCTCCTCGCAGCACCACCGGACGATTGTCCCGAGGTTCTGCTTCTCCAGAGCGCCGCCGATACCGAACCCGTCGAAGCCCAACGGCAGCAGATCCCGCACGGCCTGCCGGCGAAGGTCCTCGTACTGGGCGCCCTGGATGACCCCGAAAAGCGCCTGATAGGGCTTGTCGCCGCGCTCCGCCGTCAGTCGGCGGTGCTCGTCGATGCACCGCAGTGCCCAGGCCTGCGTGCGATCGACCGATCGTTCCTGGTACTCGCGGGTGTTCATCAAGGTGGTGCACTCGTCGAACGCGAAGATGACGTCGGCTCCGAGTTGATGCTGGATCTGCATCGAGATCTCAGGTGTGAAACGGTGTATGGATCCGTCAAGGTGCGACTTGAAGGTCACGCCGTCGTCGTCGACGGTCGCCAGTCTGGTCTTGCCGGCGGCGATCACATCGTCGGACCGCAGGCCGTTGACGTCCATCGCCAGCACCTTCTTGAATCCGGCGCCCAGGGACAGCACCTGGAACCCACCGCTGTCGGTGAAGGTCGGTCCCGGCCAGTTCATGAACCGGCCCAGGCCGCCGCCGGCCTCGACGATGTCGGGCCCCGGCTGCAGGTAGAGGTGGTAGGCGTTCGCCAGTACCGCCTGCGCGCCGAGATCCGACATCGATTCGGGTAGAACCGCTTTCACGGTGGCTTTGGTTCCGACCGCGATGAAGGCGGGGGTCAGGATGTCACCGTGCGGGGTGGTGAGCGTCCCAGTGCGGCCCTGCGCTCCAGGCAGCGCAGTGGTCACGGTAAAGGGGCTGGTCGAGTTCACCTGCTCATCCAACCAAGTCGCAGGCCCACCCGGCGCCAGCGGCGATCAGGGTCAGACCGCCGCGCTCAGCACCTCGAACTCGTCGTCGGTGAGCTCGATCAGCGCGGCCGCCACGTTGTCCTCGAGATGGGCCACCGACGAGGTGCCGGGGATCGGCAGGATCACCGGCGAACGGCGCAGCAGCCAGGCCAGCGCCAGTTGTGAGGCACTGGCGTTGTGCTCCTTGGCGAGCTCGTCCAGCGGGCTGCCCGGCTTGGCGAGCTTGCCGGTGGCCAGCGGAAACCACGGGATGAACGCGATGTTGTGCGCTTCGGCGTAGGCGAGCACGTCCTCGGCGCTGCGATTGGCCAGGTTGTACAGGTTCTGCACGGACACGATCGGCGCGATCTCGGCAGCGGCCTCGATCTCCGCGATGGAGACCTCGGACAGGCCGATGTGCCGGATCTTGCCCTCGCTCTGCAGTTCGGCCAGGGTGCCGATCTGATCCGCCAGTGCGACCTTCGGGTCGATCCGGTGCAACTGCAGCAGGTCGATGCGGTCGACCCCCAGGTGCCGCAGGCTCAGTTCGACCTGCTGGCGCAGGTATTCCGGCCGCCCGACCGGGGTCCACTGGTTCGGGCCCTGCCGCGTGAAGCCGGCCTTCGTCGCGATCACCAGGTCACCGGGATACGGTTGCAGCGCGTCGCGAATCAGCGCATCGGTGACGAAGGGGCCGTAGGCGTCGGCGGTGTCGATCAGGTTGACGCCCAGTTCCACCGAGCGGCGCAGCACTCGGATCGCCTCGTCGTGATCGGCGGGGTGTCCCCATACTCCCGGTCCGGTGAGCTGCATTGTTCCGTAGCCCAGACGGTTCACCGGTAGATCGCCGCCGATGCTGAAAGACCCGGAGGCCGACGCGGGACGACTGGCTGTCGCTGTGCTTGTCATGATGTCTCCTGTTGCTCTTGCCGTGGTCACCGGTCGACCTTCGGCCGGCACCTCTCGCCCAACGCTTGGCGGTGACCGGCTCATCCCGATCGGAAGAAATTGGTCGCGGATCGCTCCGGCGCCCGCGCGGGCGCCGTCGTTCCGACGGGCTCCCGCACACATGGCTGACGCTCAGCTGCTGCAGGTCACCCGCACAGCCCGGTGGCCCAGAGTCAGACCCACGGCCCCGGTTTCAGAGCCCCATCCTCGACGAACCGGGCGCCGTCCAACTTGGACGGGATGCGCAGACCAGCGGGCGGGAGTTGATCCGGGCGACTCCGGCCACCCCGGTCAGCGGTCGGAGTCGCCCGTCGACAGCCGCACCGGGCCGTAGACGACGTGCTCGCCGTCGAGCAGGGTGACGGCCGCGACGCCAAGGCTTTTCAGCGGCCCACTATTGGTATCCAGCCACATCTCCGCATCATCTGCAGAGGAGAAATGGGCGGTCGACACGGCGACGGAAACGCCGTTGCGGTCGGCGTACAGCCAATGCCAGTTGCCCGAGACCGCAGGTAGGGTGATCGTTTCCGCCGCGGTAGTTCCGAGGACGTCAATGAGCACGCTCCACAGGGTGCGCTTCCGGGTCCGATGTTCGATGGCCATCACACCATGTTCACCGCGCCGACTGAGAATTCCATGTGCCGCTGGAGACGCCGCGGCGTAGGAGGTCAGCACCGAGAGCGCCAGCGGATGAACACTCTCTGCTCATGAGCGACTGCATTCTGTGAGTAGTTCGAATAGGCTGGGGCGGAGGCGTCCATCCGGTCAGCTCGCTGCCATTCGGCCGATGTGCGGCGCCGCCCGCCGGCCAGGGAGATGGAATGAGCAGTGCCGCATCCGCCGGACAACCGTTCACCACGACCCTGGACGAGGGCGGCATCGTTCGGCTTGTTTGGGAGCGGGGCATAGCGGTCACCGCGTCGTTGGCCAGGGCGGCGATGGGTGCGGCCGACGAACTGTGCCGCCCCACCCCGCGCCCGATGTTGGTGTCAATGACAATGGTGTCCGTCGATCGCCCGGCCAGGGCCGTGTTCGGCGAGCCTTCACTGACCACCAGGATCGCCCTGGTCGGGACCTCGGCGGTCGATCGGCTGATCGCCGGTTTCGTCACCAGAATCAGCAAACCGGCGGTCCCGACCAAGTTCTTCGCTGAGGAGACAGCGGCGCTCACCTGGCTGAAGGCGGACTCGCATGGCGATTGACGTCGATGATCCGCGGCTGACCCAGATCGTCGACGTTCTGGTCCAACTTGCCTCCGGCGACCTGGCAGGACGCCTGAAACCCTCCGGGGCCCGAGACACCGTCGATGCCGTGATGACCGGGTTCAACCTGTTGGCCGAGGAGTTGGAGGCCGTGTACAAGGAGATGGAGGAGCGGGTCGACGAACGGACCAGCGAACTGACCAGAGCGCAGGAGGAACTTCGGCAACTGGCCCTGAACGATCCGCTCACCGGCCTGGCCAACCGGACGCTGTTCGGCGACCGATTGCGTCACGCGATCGACCTGGCCGAGCGTGGTGGGCTCCCTCCCGCCGTCGTCGTCCTGGACCTGGACGAGTTCAAGGTGATCAACGACAGCCTGGGCCACGCGGCGGGCGATGCGACACTGGTCGAAATCGCCCGGCGACTCATCCTCGCGGTCCGCAAGAGTGACACCGTGGCCAGATTCGGCGGCGACGAATTCGCCGTCGTGATCCCGGATGCCACCGCAGACGACGCGATGCGCATCGGCCAGCGGGTACTCACCACACTGCAGGAACCGGTCATCCTGGGTGACCACACGGCGTGGGCCGGGGCCAGCGTCGGCCTGCGATTGGGCGAACACGGTCAAAGCGGCGACATGCTGCTCCGGGATGCGGACACCGCGATGTACGCCGCCAAGGCGAAGGGCGGCGGCAACATCCAGCTCTACCAACCGGCGATGCACTCCGCGGTGCAGGAGCGGCTCAAGCTCGCCTCCGACCTGGCCACCGTGATCCCGGCCGGCGACTTGACGCTGCACTACCAGCCCATCGTGGATCTCGATACCCGCAAGATAGTCGGAGCGCAGGCGCTTGTCCGCTGGCCGCATCCCACCCACGGGCTGATCATGCCGAGTCAGTTCATCAGCGTCGCGAAGGACAGCGGGCCGGTGGTCGAGTTGGGCCGTTGGGCGACCGAGGCGGCGATCTCCCAGCTGGCCCAGTGGCGGGATCTGCTTCCGGAGGGCTTCCAGATCCACGTCAACGTCTCGTCGATCGAATTGCGCCGCCGCGGATTGGGCGAATTCGTCGCCGACGTGCTGGGCCGGCACCGCGTCGAGCCCGGTCGGCTGATCCTGGAGATTCCCCAGACCGGCCTGATGACAGCCGACCTGACCGGCATGGAAGCGATCGTCGACCTCCGGCGCTCCGGCATCGATATCGAGGTCGACGACTTCGAGAGAGGCTACTCGTCCATCAGTTACCGTCGCGGCCTGCCGTTGGACGGCGTCAAAGTGGACCGCACACTGATCGCCGGCATCGAAACCGACGAGCAGCAAAGACGTTTCGTCGGAGCGATCTTCCAGCTCATCGATTCCGTTGGCCTCCGGCCGATCGTGGAGGGAGTCCAGTCCGCCGACCAGGCCGACCACCTCCGGCGGCTGGGCTACCGGTTCGCCCAGGGCAACCTCTTCGACCCGCCCCTGACAGTTGCGGCCATGACGCACAGCTTGAGCACGCCGTAACAACTTGTGGGGGTCGAGCCGGTCAGCGGCCGGCGTCGATGCCGTGGCTCGCCACCTTCTGGCCGGCAGTCGGCGGATGCAAGGGAACCGGCGAACCTGGCGTGGTCGTTTAGCTGCTACCGCCGTCGGGAATCTTGCCGAGGTGTGAGGCTCAATAACCCGCTGGACTGGCAGCGAGCGCTCGATGCGTGAAGACGACCGGCGCCGACAGTCTCGGGTCCCGTTGAGCAGGGACCTGATCGTCGATACCGCGATCTCGCTGGCTCGGCGCGAAGGATTGGCCGGCGTGTCGATGCGCCGAGTTGGCCGCGCCCTTGGTGTCGAACCGATGTCGCTGTACTACCACGTCCCGAGCAAGGCCACCCTGATGGTGCTGATGGCCGATCGCTCGATCGCGGACCTGCCGCCTGCCGACTCGTCGAGTCCCTGGCAGGAACGATTGACGGACCTGCTGATCCACACCCTCCGTGCCGGCATCGACAACCCGGCCCTCTACCCGGTTCTGGCCACCGAAGCCGCCGATCCGGACAAGGTCGCGGCAATGGGCGACGATCAGGTTCCGGCTTCGCTGATGCTCTTCACGAAAGTGCAGGACCTACTGCAGGAGGCCCGGCTGCCTGCTGAGGATCAGAAACACGCCTACGTAGGACTGATCGGCCTTGTGGTCGGCCTCATCGCGGTCCATGTCGACGGACTACTGCCCGGAGCAGCATCACAGCCGGGGCAGACTGCCGGTGTCGGAAACGGTCGGCCGATATCGTCCGACCCGGCCCGAACGTTGCGCTTCCACCTGCGGGCGTTCATCCATGGGCTGCAGTCTGTCCCGCTGGAGAATTCCGGGGTCAACGGCTGACGCCACCGCCCGGCACAGGCGCACACTGGTTGGAGCCGCAGGTGCTGCGGCCTTGGGCCGGCAGGAGGACCGTGATGGCCAACAACGAACCGTTCGGATTCGATCCGGAAGACCTCGACAGATTCGTCCGAGGGGCCGGGGAACAACTGCGAGGAGCGTTCGGCCAGTTCGGCAGGCTGCTTGACAACTCAGGTGGGCGGCCGGGCTTTGGCGCATTCTTCGACGATTCAGGCCGGCAGCCACGCCCGGCGCCGGCGCCGGAGACAACCGGCGACACGGGCGACGGTGTCTGGGCGATCTACACCGTGGACGGCGACGGCGCAGCCCAGGTCGAACAGGTCTATGCGACCGAACTCGATGCGCTGCGTGCGAACAAGCACAACACCGACGGAAACCGCAGGGTGCGGTTCCTCCCGTACGGGATCGCGGTCAGCGTGCTGGACACGCCGGAGGAGACCTCGAACGGCTGACCCCGGCAAGCCGGGGTCAGCCGTCACCGTTCATCGATTGGCGATGGTGAACCCTCCAGGCCATATCTCTGCCCGAGTTGCCGCCTGACCGGTCTGGGTGTGGACGAGACGGCCGTCCCGGTCGTAGGACCGGGTTGTCACCGGGCCGCTCCCCGGAGGCCTCACGGCCCTGAGCTGCACAGTGGAGGCCACGCTGTTCAGCAGGACGACACCGTGTCCGCCGCCGCCGCTGCTCAGGGTCGATATCAGCGGGATGACCAGCAGCGCGTCGAGGTTGCCCGTGCCACCGCGGGTGCTGGCGGTCACGGTCACCGCATGGGCCGGCGCCGCCACCCGCGGTGCAACGGGCATGAGTTCGGTGGGAGAGGGCGCGTTGCCCTGGGCGCCGACCGAGCCGTAGCGGACCTCACCCAGCGACTGGCTGCCGGCTTTGAAGATCGTCGTCGACTTCGATCCGGGGGCCAACTCGACGATGGGTTGCACAAGCCGGGACTGCGCGGCCGCCGGCAGCGCCCAGCTCACTGTGCTACCCGGGCCCGCAGCGACGAAGGAGCCGCCGCTCCACTGTGATTCGCCCGTCCACGCCGCGGTCGGCGTTTGCACCGCGGCATTCCCGGTCAGCGTCCCGCTTTCCGCCTCCACCACACGTTGCCCATCACGCGACACGATGCTCGCCGATGCCTTCGCGATCGCGGCGATGTCGGGGTTCGCATCGAGCACCTGCATGGTCAGCAGTCCATGGATGGTCGACTCGGCACCGCTGCCGCGGTTCACCGTCCCGTCGGCGGCAATCCCGTCGTTGGTGACGCCGGTAGCCGGGTCGTAGACGGCAACACCCGCGGTGTTACCGCCGAAGAACCAACCGGCGGCGACACCGGCCAGCATTCGCAGGCCCGACCGACCGGACGCCTTCGCCACCGCAAGCAGACTTTGCACCCTGGCATCCGCCCCGTAGGCGATCTGCGTGCCGTCCACCGGGACCGGCAGCCAACCGTTGTCCGGACCGGTTGCGGTCAGCAGATGAGGTGTGAACCCCGCTGCATCGTCGATGGCCGGCTTCAGGAGCGACTTGTCGTGCAAGGCAGTAGCGGAAGCCGCAAGGGCGGCCGGCATCTGCGCACCCCAGGCATGCCAGTCGGACCGGGACAGCGCCCACGGCAGGATTGCCCGGTAGGGCCAGCTGGTGGTCGAGCCGGCCGACATCTGCTCGACGCCGGCGGCCAGCTCGGCCAGGGCCGTTCTCGCCCGGCGGATGCCCGCGTCGGAATGGCCGGTGTCGACGTAGTCGGCCAGTCCGAGCATCGCCTCGGAGGACGCGTCAGCGCCGTCGACGATCAGCCAGGCAGGGACCCGCACGCCGTGGATCAGCTGGTACTGCCCGTATCTGGCGAGCACATCCCGGTTCAGCGCGGTCACCGCGAGGTCCATCCGGGTCTGCAGGAAGGCGGCGAACGGTGGATCGCTGTGACGGAACGCGGCGTATCCCTCGCCGAAGGCCCAGATACTGCGGGCCAGCCAGTACGAGGCGCCGGAGTCCGACGGGTCGGGTGAGTCCGCCGGGGTGGGGCTCGGGTTGAGGGATCCGTCCGGCTGCATCCACAGCACGGTTTCACCGGCGTGCGCGCCGGTCAGGGTCTGCAGATAGCTCAGTCCTCGAAGGAGTTCGTAGGCCTCCCTTTTCGCCGCTGGGTCGCCGGTTGCCCGCCACTGGCGTAGGTAGACGATCCCGGCTCTGGCGATGTCGTCCGCGTCGAAGGCGCCTTGACCCCAGTGCTTGGTGACCGGGTTGTAAGCGCCGCCGCCGACCCGGGCGAAGGTGCTGCCGGGCCGTGGGTCCGCGTAGACCCAGAGAACGCCGACGGTGGGCTCGGTGGCCAGTCGGTAGGTGCTGTGCGCCGGGGTGTCCGACACGGAGACGCGGTCGGTGAGGTAGTTCAGGTGTTCGAGGTTGGTCAGCGGCGTAGAGACGCAACCGGCGGGTTTGGCAGCGCTTTGCGCGGTGGCCGGTGCAGCCTGCACGGTTCCTGTCGCCATCACCAGCAGTGCCGCCGCGACGATCCAGATCGGTTTTCTCATGACTTCTCCACTCTGTCGAGCCTGGCCACACCGATTTGCCAGTCGGCCATGCCGTAGAACACGAATGACTGTCCGTCGATCTGCTCGATGGCTGTCGGAAAGACGACGTTGGGGACGATGCCGCTGGTTTCGGCGTCGGTGACCGGCGTCAGCAGTGGTACCGCCGTTCTGGCCAGCACCTGCGCCGGGTCGACGGCGGACAGGATCATTGCCCCCGCGTCATAGTGCGCACCCTGTTGATGGTCCAAGCCCGGCACGATGACGCCGGACACTCCGTGGTGGATCAGCAACCAGCCTTCGGGGATGCGCAGCGGCGGTGGTCCGGCCCCGATCTTGAGCGCCTCGAATTCGAACTGCGGCATGGCCACCAATCGGTGCCGGCCCAGATGGGTCAGTGCCCGGACGTCGCGCACGGCGTCGGCCACCGCAACGTAGGAGATCCAGATGCCGGGGCGGTCGTCGGTGGTTCCGGCGGGTAGTTGAACGCCGGCGCCCGGCAGGATCCATTCCAGGTCCCAGGTCGGCCGGTGCAATGCGGCGTAACACATCTGGCCGTCGGGACCGGGGACCGGTTCCGGGAAGAACACCACATCCTTGTTGGTGACGAGATTCAGGTCGATATCGAGCGATTCCTGATATTCGAAGTGCAACGGCCCCAGCCGTGTCCAGTTCCGTAGGTCCGTGGAGGTCGCCAACGCGGGTCTGGGACCAAATGGCCCGTAGGCGACGTAGGTCATCAGGAATCGGCCGAGGCTGGGCAGGTAGGTGACGCGTGGGTCTTCCACGCCGGCGTGGCTGGGGCTGTGCTCCCAGCCGGCGTCGGGTGCTAGCACGACTCCCTGCCGTTGCACGCCGGTCGGTGTGCCGTCGACGATGTCGACGCTGGCCAATCCAATTCTGGAGATATTGTCGCCGGCGGCCAGGCGTGGCAGCAGATACAGCTGACCGTCCGGGCCTCGGCCGCTGCCGGGGTTGAGTACGCCTTCCGCCTCGTCGGGGTTGTTCGGGTCGGGGGTCATCACCGTGCCGACTCTGGTGAGCGTGTACGGCACAGATTCCGCCACCACCGGCTGTGCCGGTTGGAGCGTTGCCATTTCGTGGGCAGTCAACAGCTATCCCTTCACACCGGATCCGAGATCGGTGGAGATGAACTTGCGTTGGAATGCGATGAACAGGCCGACAGCTGGGACTGCGAGCACGACCGCGCCGGCCAGGATCGCCCCGAACGGGTTCGCCGCCACCCCCGACACCGTCGAGATGTAGTTGGCCAGAGACACCGCAAGGGGTTGCAGCCGTTGCTGCTTGGTGATCAGGAACGGCCAGAGGAACTCGTTCCACGGCCCGATGAAAGTCAACAGGACAGCGGTGAGCAGCGCTGGACGGACCAGCGGCATCGCAATGGAACGTAAGATCCGCAGCTCGTTTGCGCCGTCGATGCGGGCAGCGTCGAATAGTTCTCCGGGCAGTTGCAGAAAGTACTGCCGGAAGATGAAAACGGCCGTCGAGTTGATGGCGTAGGGCAGGATCATCCCGAGGTAATTGTCGGCAAGTCCGTAGGTTCTGGCGATCAGCACATACAGCGGGATCATCAGCAATTGGAAAGGGATCACCTGGATCAGCAGCATGGCGCCGAACACGGTGCCCCGCCCACGGAAGTGCAGCATGGCCAGTGCGTATCCGGCCATCACCCCTAAAACCATGGTGCCCAGGAGGACGCCACCGGTGAAGATGCCCGAGTTCAGCAGCGAACGCCACAGGTCGATGGATCCGTTGATCTGGACGTAGTTGTGGCCGGTGATGTTGGACGGGTTGGGGAATGCTCCGGCCAGCGAGGTGTTCGGCGCCTTCTGCAACGAGCCGATGATCATGTAGTAGAACGGGAACAGGAAGGCGATCGCTCCGATCAGCAGCACCACCAAGGTGAGGATGCGGCCCCACCGGCCCGTTTTGCGCGGGGTGTTCTGACTCGTCGGGGCCGCAGCGGGCGCTGCGGTGGACGGGACAATGCTCATCAGTTGCCACTTCCCTCGGTGAAGCGTCGGCCGATCAGCGCGATGACCAGCACGGCGAGCACCAGGACAACGCCGATCGCTGACGCCACGTCCGGATTACCCTGTTCGATTCCCTTCTGGTACATCAATAGCACCGGCGAGGTGGATGCCTTGTTGGGTCCGCCGCCCGAGGTCAGCAGGTAGGGCTCCGTGAACAGGTTCGCTCCGGTCACGATGGCCAGGAGTACCACAAGTCCGGTGGCCGGTCGGACTCCGGGGATGGTGACGGCCGTGAACGATTTCCACCTTCCGGCGCCATCGGTCGCCGCGGACTCGTACAGCTCCTTCGGCACGTTCTGCAGCGCTGCCAGATACAGCAGGATGAAGAAGCCGAGCTGCTTCCAGGTTACGAAGATGGCGATTGTCGGCATCGCCCAGAAGGAGTTGACCAGCCACGATGGGCTGGGCGCCAGCGGCCCGAGGATCTTGTTGACCAGCCCGTCAGAGTTGAACAGGAACAGCCAGACGCCCACGACGGCAACACTTGCCGTCACATACGGCACGTAGTAGGCCACCCGGAAGAAGGTGCGGCCGCGAATGCCCTGGTTGAGTGCTGCGGCCAACCCGAGGGACAAGATGACGGTGAGCGGCACGTTGATGATCAGAAATACACCGACGTGGGTGAAGGACGACAACACATCCGGATCGGTCAACACCGTTCTGAAATTCTGCAGGCCGACGAACGGATGCGGAACGCTGACCCCCGGTGCGGTGAAGTAATACCGGTGAAACGCCATGTAGATGGCGTACCCCAGCGGGAATGCGAAGATCACGCCCAGGAATACGGCATACGGTGCGGCCAGGGCGATGCCGATCGGTTGTCGACCAAAGATCCTCGCCAGTAGATGATCACGGCGGGCACCGGCACTGTCTCGGTGAACCGCATCTGAAGGAGATTGCCCCTTCTGGTTCGGCCTATCAACTGCGGGAAGGGTCATCTTCGGCGCCCTACGCCTGGCCGGCCAACGAATCGATCTGCGTGGCCGCCGCCGTCAGCGCTGTCTTCGGATCCGACTTACCGAAAATCACCGAACCGGACCAGGCATCGCGGAAGGTCTGCCAGATCTGCACCGAGTTGGCAACATTGGGAACCTCCACGGTACGAGCGGCTTGATCAGCAAACAGCTTGTACTCCGGGTTTGCGGTCAGATAGCCGGCGAAGACGGTGGACACGTCCTTCCGCAGTGGCATCTGGCCGCTCAACGTCAACAGTTGAGAGTCCTGATCCTGACTGGTGGAGAACTTCATGAATTCCCACGCAGTGCCGCGATTCTTGCAGGAGGCGTACATCGCCACGT
>JBBROB010000053.1:0-14324 GCA_038229825.1 Mycobacteriales bacterium | reverse complement strand
GGGCGGGGCTGCCGCTGGTGCGCAGTTCAGATATGAAACGCGGCTGTAGAAGGCGGGATCTGGTGCCACACCCGCGAACTCCCCGACCGAACCGAGACGTCAGAGTCGGCAACCTGAGCGGAAGTGCTCTCCTGCGGCTGCTTCAGCACCGAACGCAACACCTGGTGATCCTGGATCAGCAACGCCTCGGCCTTCACAACGAACCCTCCAAAAGTGTGTGGTGGGATCGACGTCCCCGTCGGCGGTCCCCGGGACCCGCGCCGCAGGTCCAAGCGGTGGCGATGTTCTGCATGAGGGTTGAGAGGCGGGTTCGCATGGAGCCGGTGGGGGAGTGGCCAGCGCTGACCGCAGCGCCCGTGCGGCTTGCCATCGCGCCCGCTCGACCGACCGTTGCTACGCCGGCCGACCCCGGTCACGACCTGGATGCGGACACTGTCCGCCGGGTGTGGGCGGCGGTGGAGGCGTCGACGTCCGCGGCGACGAAGGCGGCGTATCGGTCGGACTGGGCGCGGTTTTCAGCGTGGCGGGAGGCGGGTGGGCATGTGGTGTTGCCGGCGTCGCCGATGCTGTTCGCCGCGTACCTGATGGAGGCGGCGGCGGAGCGGAAGACGGATGGGCGGCCGGCGTTCGGGGCGGCGTCGTTGACCCGGTGGTCCTCCTCGATCAACCAGGTCCACACCGCCGCCGGCTACCCGGCACCCGGCCGGTCGGAGGTGGTCCGCCGCGCCCTGTCCGGGGTGCGCCGCACCCGGAAAACGCCGCCGAAACGCCGCAGCCCGCTACTGCTGGCCGACGTGCGCAGGTTGTTGATCGCGATGGGTCCGTCGATGACGGTGTGGCCGGCCGGGATGGCCGCGCACCGCGACGCCGCCCTGCTGTTGATGGGGTTCGCCGGCGCGCACCGCCGCTCCGAACTCGTCGGACTGCGCCTGTCGGACGTGACGGTGCACCCGGCGGACGGGCTGCATGTCCGGGTCCGGTCCTCCAAGACCGACCAAGAAGGGCAGGGAGTGGTGCGGGCGTTGCCGTACGGGCGGGACCCGCTGACCTGCCCGCCGTGCGCGCTGGTCCGCTGGCGCCGCCTGTTGCTGGCCTATGTAGAGGACGACGGCGGCCGCCCGGCCGCACTCAAGCACTTGCACTCCCGCGGTTCGTCGACCAAGCACGTCTGCCGCGACGACGACGCCACCGCTACCGCCACCGTGAGCAAGATCGGCGCTGTCGACGCAGGTGGTCAGGATCCGGCAGGCGATGACGGTGGGGGAGGGGAGCGGTGGCTGTTCCCTACGGTCCACAAGATGGGGCGGCCGGGCAAGGTGATGACCGGGGATGCGGTCGCGGTGATGATCCAGCGCCGCGCCGCGGCTGCTGGGTTCACGGCGGCGCAGGTGGATCTGTTGGGTGGGCATTCGCTGCGGTCCGGGTTCGTCACCGAAGCCTTCAGGGCCGGCGCAGATGCCCACTCGATCATGCGGCAGACCGGCCACCGTGATCCGAAGATGCTCGAGGTGTACGCCCGGGAGTTCACACCACTCGTCGGCAACGCCGTCCTCAAACTCGACCTATGACCAGCCAAGTGAGCAGTCCGGCGATATCGGCGGCCACCGGCAAGGCACTGTCCATCAACACCCGGAACGGGTATGCGGCGGACTGGGCGCTGTTCACCGACTGGTGCACTGCCACCAACAGGGACCCACTGCCGGCGGATTGGGCGACGGTCGGTGCGTTCACCGCCGGCTGTCCCGGCGCACCGGCGACCATCCGGCGGCGGCTCGCCGCCATCGCGCACCACCACCGCGCGGCCGGCCACCCCGCGCCCGCCAACCCCGATCGCGAGCTGCCGCCGTCGCGGGAGCTGGTCGATCCGGGTCAGGTCGACATGTTGATGCGGCTGCTGCCGTCGCACGGTTGGCTCGGCGGGCTGTTCGGACGGCGCGACCGGGCCCTGCTCACCCTCGCCGCGTACACGGCGATCCCGTACCGGCAGCTTCCCCGGCTCACCGTCGGACAGCTGCACATCGCCTACGGGGTCGCGACCGTCACCGACGCCTACGGCCGCACCCACGTTATCGAGTCGGTGACGGATCCGATGCTGTGCGGGCCATGTGCGCTGGTGCGGTGGCGCCGCGTCCTGGACACCGAATCCACCTTCAAAAGCGTCAAGACACTGCTGAAGAAAGCCGAGGCGGTGACCCCCGCCAGCCACCACTCCTGCCACGCGCCGAAACCCATCGACGACCGCACCCTCGACGCGCCGCTGTTCCCGCCGATCAACCAGTGGGGACACCTGCCCTACCCCATCGAGCCGCTCAGCCCGCACTCCACCTCCCGCCTCGCCCGGCAGGCCGACACCGGCTTAGCCCACCACCGGGTGCTCGACGTCGACGAGTTCGTCGCTTCCGCTGGCGTACACCAAGCGGCGGTTGCGCCGACACCGGCGGGACCACGGCTGGGGTACGACTGGGAAGCGGCCAACCAACGCAAGATCGACGCCGTACAGCAACTCGCCCCGCTCGCCGACACCCTGGACGACATCGAAGCCCGGATCGACGAGCTGATCGCAAGGACCAAGGGACTTGAGCTCGACTGACTTCGCCCTCCCCAGTTGAACAGCAACGACTTGGCCGCGGCTCTGCACGGGCAACGTCGGCCGCAGCGCCGTTTGCCCTTCACGCCGTCCCGTATAAGGCACCCCAACGACAATTTTCCCCGGACAGGTCTTACGAAAATGACTTACCCAGGCCACTGCTCACCGCTCAACGCCACAGTCGGCGGCCCGAGTGAGAGGTTCGGCTAGCAGGGCTACCCCGCTCGGTGCTCCGCGGTCCGCGGTAACACTCGATCCGGTGCAGATACCTCAGCGTGCGGCGGTCAGCTCGGGCGGCTCCGATGACTCGCGGCTCGTTGAAGTCCGCGTTGTCCACGACGAGGGACGCACGTTCCCACGGCCGGGCCTCCCGGAAGTAAATTTGCTGCGAGCCGGTGTAGCGAGGTTGAGACTCCGCGGAACGGGTGCCGTTGAGTGCGTCACGGTCGGCCATCCGGCGCCGGTTCGCCGCCATCGCCCATCACCACCGCGCCGCCGGACAACCGGCACCGGTCGACCCGGCACCGAAAGTGAACGTTCCGGGTCGGGACTTGGTCGACCCAGGTCAGGTCGACATGCTGATGCGGCTGCTGCCCTCCCACGGCTGGACCGGCGGGCTGTTCGGCCGGCGCGACCGCGCTGTCAATCCACGCGAAGCCGACATCAAAGCCAGCATCAGCTCCGCGACCGGACTCGAGCGTCATCGCGCCGAGCCGCAGCACCGGCTGCGCTCGATACCACCGGGACGAATGCTGTCGTCCACGGTTCAGTCAGGCGTGTTCTGGGGTCGCATGAGCGTGGCATCATCCTTTGATGACGCAGTCACGTAACGTCAAGGTGCGGATGAAAGATGTCGCCAAGCATGCTGGTGTGTCGACGCGGACTGTCTCAAATGTTGTCAACGACTTCGTCCACGTCAGTCCGCAGATGCGCGAATTGGTTCAGAGGTCGTTGGATGCTCTGGGCTACCAGATGGACTACGTCGCTCGTGGTCTCCGGTCGGGCCGTACCGGGTTCGTCGCTCTGGTGGTGCCCAACCTTTCCGAACCGTACTTCGCCGAGCTGGCTGAGGCTGTCATCCGGGCAGCGCAGCGCAAGCACCTGATCGTGCTGGTGGAAGCCACCGGCGGTGATCCGGACGTGGAGCTGAGCATCATGCGAGGCGCGCTCGCCAATGTTGCCGACGGAGTCCTCCTCAGCTCGGTCTCGGCTACGATCGAGGGCGCGCCTGAAGGCGCAGTGGTCATGTTGGGCGAACATGCCGCTTCTCCACAACTTCCGCATGTAGGCATCGACAATGTCGCTGCTGCTCGTACGGTGGTCGAGCATCTCCTCGAGCAGGGTTACCGACGCATAGCTGCGCTGGGTGTCCAAAACACCGACACTGCCCAGCAACGATATGAAGGTTTCCAGCAAGCTCTTGCGACGGCTCATCGGAAAGAGTCCAAGGCCCTAGACACAACCGATGATACATGGTCGCCCCAGGCAGGCTACGACGCAGTACGGCAGCTACTGCAACGGACCACGAGAATGCCTGATGCGATCTTCGCCTTCAACGACTCGCTGGCGATCGGCGCGCTCCGCGGGCTTCACGACAACAAAATCAAAGTTCCGGAGCAGATGGCAGTGGCCGGCATCGACAACACTACGCAAAGTGCATTCGCCAGTCCGCCGCTGACCACGATCGCCCCAGATCTGGACGAGCTCGCCACCCAAGCGCTGGATTTGCTAGCAATTCAAGTAGCAGGTGAGGGCTCGTCCCACCGGTCGCCGGGCCATACGAAAACCTCTTTTCAACTCATCGTCAGATCCTCCACCCAGTTGACCTGACCTGCTAACACGGTCTTTGCGCCGGTGCATGAACTTCGGTGGGCGCCGACCTTCGCGGCTGTGTGCTGTCACGGGCACGATGTACCGACACCTGGATAGCTCGACACAGGCGCAGCGCTAGCGTCGAGCGTTCAATGGTTGCATCGATGCAAATTTTGTGGGAAGCTCCGTGAGAGTAGGCCAGGTCACACACCGACAAGGGAGTCGTCCATGAGTAAGAAAAGTCGCGGCGTGTTCGCGTCCGCCCTCACTGCTTCGGTGTTACTGGTGGCAGGTTGCGGCTCCACCGGCTCCACCGGCTCTGCCGCGTCCAACGGTTCCACCAGCTCGGCCGCCCCGTCCTCCGGCAACGCTGTCAATCTGAGCTTCTGGAACGGTTTGACCGGTCCGGACCGCCCCGCTATCGAGCACCTGGTCAGTGAGTTCAATTCCTCGCACCCGGCGATACACATCGCGATGCAGATCATGCCGTGGGACGTGTTGTATCAGAAGCTTCTGCCGGCCTACGGTGCGAAGCAGGGACCGGACCTGGTGGGTATGGACAGCAATCAGCTTCCGGTCTACGCCAGCAAGGGTGTGTTGCAGCCGCTGGACCCGTTCTTCGACCAGGACGGTGTGCAGAAGTCGTCGCTGGTAGCCCCGGCTCTCGCTGCGGGTACCTACCAGGGCAAGGTGTTCGGTGTGCCGATCGAGAGCACGCCGGTGGTGCTCTACTACAACAAAAAGATGTTCACAGCTGCGGGTCTGGACCCGGCGAAGCCGCCGACGACGAGGGATGAGTGGGCCGCGGATGCCAAGAAGTTGACCTCGGGTTCTGGTCCTGGCGGCAAACCGACGAAATACGGTTTGGCGTTCGGTGTCCACGACACGGTGGAGGTCATGCCCATCTTGATGTGGATGGCCGACGGTGGCATCTTGTCCGAGGACGGCAAGCAGGTCTTGCTCAACAGTGCCGGGTCCAAACAGGCAGTGCAGAAGTGGGCAGAGCTGATCACCAACGACCACATTTCTCCGCCGGGACTGTCCGGCGCCGACGCGGACAAGCTGTTCTCTTCCGGCGCGGCGGCGATGGAAGTCAACGGCCCGTGGGCGACCACCGGATACAAGCAGGCCGGGATCGACTACGGACTGACGCCGGTACCGACCGGACCGAACGGCAAGAAGATCAGCTTGGGTAACACGACCAGCATGGCTGCAGGTGCGAACCTCAACGCAGACCAGTTGAAGGCTGCGGCGACGTTCTACAGCTACCTAGCGCAGAAGGACTCCCAGACGTACTTTGCCTTGAAGACCGGGTTCCCCCCATTCACCACCAACGTGCCGACGTCGGCGCTGGCATCTAACCCCGACGTCAGCGCGTTCGCCTCTCAAGCCGCGAACGCCCGAGCGCTGGCGCCAGGCCAGGCCAGTTTCGCCTCGATTCAGGGCGAGGTGTTCGACCCGACGATCGAGAAGATCATCAGTACGCCGGCCAACACATCTCCGCTGCTTGATGATGCAGCCAAGCAGGTGCAGGCTCTGATGGCCAGCTCCAACTGATCGTTCGCCGAGGGATTAACCTTTCCACATCGATCGTAAGGTCATCAGATGGTTGAAACCCTGACCAGTCGGCCGACGCCAGCCAGATCAACAGAGCGGCGACGATCGTCGATGCGGTCCCGCCAGTACCTGCAGGCGTACCTGTTCATCGCTCCGTCCGTGTTGATCATGGGCATCTTTATGTTGTGGCCGGTGATCTCCTCGGCGAGGCTGTCGCTTTTCAAGAGTTCGCAGTTCGGGCCGTCCACGTTCATCGGTCTCGGGAACTACCGGGCAATGTTTAGCGACCCGATCTTCCGGGCGGACTTGCTCCACACAGTTGTGTTCGCCGTCATCGCCACGCCATTGACCATCGGTTTGGCGGTGATGTTCGCCGTCATGCTGAACCGCAAACTCCACGGTCGAGGATTCTTCCGCGCGGCTATCTTCCTGCCAGCGGTGCTGTCGATGGGAGTCATGTCGATCCCCTGGGATTTCTTGCTGGATCCGACGATCGGACTGCTACCGCACTGGTTGGCGCCGCTGGGGATTTCGTTCGGCGACGGGAAGGCCGATCCGCATATTGCCTTCGCCTATGTCGTCGTGGTCGGAGTGTGGAAGAACGTCGGTTTCTACATGGTCATGTACCTCGCTGGCCTGTCCACCATCCCTCGTGATTTGTACGAGGCGGCGGGGGTCGACGGCGCCAGCCCGCTGCGGCAGTTCCGGCACATTACCTGGCCGCTGCTGGCTAACACCTCTGCCTTCGTCTTCATCATCGCCACGATCGCCTCGCTGCAGGCTTTCGATCAGGTATATGTTCTCACCCGCGGCGGCCCCTACTTCTCCACCGAGACGCTTGTGTACCTGCTGTACCGGAAAGGCTTCAACGACTTCCAGTTCGGGTACGCCTCGGCCGTGGGATGGGTGTTGATCTTGATCGTGCTGGCTATCAGCCTGACGCAGAACCTTTATTTCAGCCGGCGGCAGGTGACTTACTGATGGCCACCACCACGCAAGTTACCCCTATCATCGCCCCACCTGTGTCGGCACCTGGACCCAGCCGACTTGCGGCGGTGGTCAAACGGGTCCTGCTCTACGTGAGCTTATCCGTGGCTTCATTTTTGTTCCTGCTCCCCGTGCTGTGGATGCTTTTTGCCTCCGTCAAGCCTGAGGGCACCATCATCAGCAACCCCAGCCAGTTGTTCCCCACCCACTTCACCTTGCAGAATTACTCGGACGCACTGCATGCAATACCGTTCGCCCGTCAGTTCTTCAACACCGTCATCTTCGCCGGGTCCGTCACCATACTGTCGCTGCTGTTCGATTCGATGACGGCCTACGCGTTGGCCAGGTTGGAATTCCCGGGTAAGCGTCTGCTCTTTCTACTAGTACTGCTGTTCTTGATGATGCCCACCCAGATCACTCTGATTCCGGTATACCAGCTGTTGGCGCATCTAGGCCTGATCAATACTTTCCCCGGCCTCATCATCCCGCGAGCCACCAACGCCTTCGGAATCTTCTTCCTACGGCAATTCTTCATCGGTATACCGAAAGACCTCAGTGAAGCCGCCCGAATTGACGGCGCTCACGAATTCCGCATCTACTGGTCGGTCGTGATGCCCCTTGCCCGGCCGGCCCTACTCACCCTGGGCCTTTTCCACTTCATGTTCAACTGGAACGACCTTCTCTGGCCGCTGATCATCAGTACCAGTAACGATATGGCCACCCTACCGGCCGGCCTGGCGCTATTTAGCGGTCAGCATGTCGTGCAATACGGACTCCTCATGGCCGGGTCGACCATGGCAATGCTGCCCATGCTTCTAGCGTTCCTACTGGTGCAGCGAAAGTTCATCCAAGGAATCGCCACCACCGGATTCAAGTAACCACCGGGCCGGCTGCCTTCGGACCGTCGATTTTCGTTTCGTTGTTACGCGCGTGGTTCCGCTTCATCCTTCGACCAGTCCAGGAAAGGACCGTAGATGGTTCATCACTATGCTGTTGACAACCGAGGCGGCGATTCTCCGCCGACTAGCGTCACCCAGTCATGGTCGGGTGAACGCCAACGACGCGCTCGAGGTTACGGCCGTCGAGGAGGTCGCAGCCTGCTTCTAGTCGTCGGACTGATCGTTGCAGCGGTGAGTGCGCCGGCTATAGCTGCCTCTGCGGTGACCCCCGCGCCCCTCCCGTGCGACTTGTTCCAAACTGGGGGAACCTCCTGTGTCGCGGCGTACAGCACGGTGCGGGCGGTCTACACCGGTTACAGCGGCTCGCTGTATCAGGTGACGCGGGCCTCCGACGGGCAGACCGCGAACATCGGTTTGTTGACGACAGGCGGATACGCGAACGCCGCGACGCAAGATGCGTTCTGTCCGAATACGGTCTGCACCATCACCAAGATCTACGACCAGTCGACGCGACATAACGACTTGTCGGTCGGACCGGTGGGTCATGCCGGATCGACGGACGTCGGAGCTCGAGCTGATGCACTTCCGGTGACAGTCGGGGGGCACAAGGCCTACGGCATCCAGATCACCCCAGGGGTCGGTTATCGATACCTGGGGGTTGCCGCTGGGGTGGCTACCAACGGCCAGCCCGAGTCGGCATATTGGGTTGTCAGCGGCACTTACGTCTCGCCGGTGGACCGTTGCTGCTTCGGGTTCGGCAATGCTGAAGCCACTGCGAACGATACCGGCAACGCGCACATGGATTCTCTGAACATTTCGACCGTATGCACTGCCCAACCCTGTAACGGCACTGGGCCCTGGTTGGAAGCCGACATGGAGAACGCGACGTTCATGGGTGGCGGGCTGGGCATCACCGGCTACAGCAACCCCTCCAACGTCAGCTACGGTTGGAACAAACCTTTTGTCACCGGTGTGCTGCGCAATAATGGGCAGACCAGTTTCGCCCTCGACGGCGGCAACGCGCAAACAGGTTCCCTCACCTCGCTGTACAATGGCGCTCTTCCCTCGGGCTACGCCCCGATGTTGCAGGAAGGTGGCATCGTTTTGGGGGTCGGCGGCGACAACAGTAACGCCGCGTCCGGTGCGTTCTTCGAAGGTGTCATGACCGCCGGCTACGCGTCCAACGCCACCGTGGCCTCAGTGCAATCCAGCGTTGTAGCCGCCGGTTACTCCGGTACCACCGGCGGTGGCGTCGGCAGGGCAATCACCGGGCCGGGCGGCAAATGTGTCGACGTGGCCGGCAACGACACCGGTGTGAACCTCGCAGTCGTGCAGTTGAACAGTTGTCTGCATGACGTGGTGGACCAGCAATGGGCTCAACCTGCCGACGGCACCCTACGGACGATGGGTCGCTGCTTGGATATCGCTGGAAACGCCACCACGAACGGAAGCGCCGTCGAGCTCTACGACTGCAACGGGGTCGGCGGGCAGGTGTGGGTCCAGCAGGCCGACGGAAGTCTGAAGAACCCGCAGTCCGGTCGCTGTTTGGACGACCCCAGCGGTAATACGGCCAACGGCACCGCACTGCAGCTCTACGACTGCAACGGGAACGTCGCCCAGCAGTTCAGGATCACTCGCGGTGCACCGATCGCCGCCCCGGGTGGGCAGTGTGTGGACGTCTCCGGCGACAACAACGGCGCCAACGGGACCGCCATCACCATGTGGAACTGCTTGCGCGAGGCGACCGACCAGTCTTGGCTGCACAACGCCGATGCCACCATCACCACCATCGGCCGCTGCCTGAATATCGCCGGGGGAGCGACCACCAACGGTAGCGCTATAGAGCTACGTGACTGCAGCACCGCCGCCTCCGAAAAGTGGGTGCAGCAGGCCGACGGATCACTCAAGAACCCCCAGTCGGGTCGGTGCCTGGATGATCCCAGTGGCAACACCACCAACGGGACCGCCCTGCAGCTGTACGACTGCAACGGCAACGCGGCTCAGAAGTTTCAGGTCACCGGTGGCCAACCGATCAAGGCGCCGGCCGGTAAATGCGTGGACGTCAGCGGAGACGACCAGTACGGCAACTTCTTCGGTATCGACGTCCAGATGTACGACTGCATCGCCACCGCGGTGGACCAGCACTGGGTCCGCCATCCCGACAACACCCTGCAAACCCTGACCCGTTGCCTGGACATCCGGGCCAACAGCACCGCCTCCGGCGCGAAGGTCGAGCTGTACAACTGCAACGGGATCGGGGGCCAGGTGTGGATCCAACAGGCGAACGGGACACTGAAAAACCCACAGTCCGGTCTGTGCCTGACCGACCCGGCCAGTAACACCGCCAATCAGACCGTCTTGGACATCGAAGCCTGCACCGGCGCCGCGAATCAGCAGTTCGCCGTCGGCTGACCTGACCGGGTCGGGCGCGGCTTCGGTCGTGCCCGACCGGTCAGCGTCGCTTTCTATCAGATCAGACAATGGGCCGCACTAGGGTGCAAGTTGTCGGTAATTCCGAGCACAACATCACGAGAAAAGGATATGGCCGTGTTCTGCACCGCAACGATCGACTCTGCCTTCGCTATCGCGCCAGTGCCGGGGCGGCTGTTCGGGTCTTTCGTCGAACACATGGGACGGGCGGTCTACGGAGGTATCTACGAACCGGGACACCCCTCCAGCGACCCGGCGGGTCTACGCCGCGACGTCATCGAGCTGACCCGGGAGATGGGTGTCACCACCATCAGATACCCGGGCGGCAACTTCGTCTCCGGGTACCGATGGGAAGACGGGGTGGGACCCGCCGACGAACGCCCCACGAACCTAGACCTCGCCTGGCGCTCCATCGAACCCAACACCTTCGGCCTCAACGAATTCATGTCCTGGGCAAAACGGGCCGACGTCGAGCCGATGATGGCAGTCAACCTGGGTACCCGCGGCCTGCAGGCGGCCTGCAACCTGCTGGAATACAGCAACTTTCCCGGCGGAACACGGTACTCCGACCTACGCATCGCCCACGGCGTACCCGAACCGCACAACATCCGGATGTGGTGCCTGGGTAACGAGATGGACGGACCCTGGCAGTTGGGCCACAAGTCGGCCACCGAATACGGTCGACTTGCCGGCGAAACAGCCAAGGCCATGCGACAGATCGACCCGAGCATCGAACTGGTGGTCTGCGGCAGTTCCAACGAACGCATGCCCACCTTCGGCGCCTGGGAGGCCGAAGTCCTCGAGCACACCTACGACCACGTCGACTTCATCTCCCTGCATGCCTATTTCGATCAGACCGGCGATGATCGCACTGGGTTTCTAGCCTCAGCGCACCGAATGGACCAGTTCATCGAAGGGGTGATAGCCACCTGCGACCACGTCGGCGCCAAGAGGCATTCCCGCCGCAAGCTGCAACTTTCCTTCGACGAATGGAACCTGTTGCACGAAGGTCGCTACATCGGCCCAGACCAACCCCCATGGACCCAAGGGCCGCGGATGGTCGAAGACGACTACACGGTCGAAGATGCGGTAGTCGTGGGAAACCTGTTGATGAGCCTGCTGCGGCACAGCGACCGCGTAACGGCGGCAAGTCAGGCCCAACTGGTCAACCTCATGGCCCCCATCCGCGCCGAACCCGACGGCGCCGCGTGGCGCCAAACCATCTTCTACCCTTTCGCGTTGACCGCCCGGCACGCACGGGGCGAAGTCCTACGGGTGGAACCGAAAAGTCCGGTTCTGCACTCGACAACGCTAGGCGACGTTGCCGCCGTCGACGTCACCGCAACCTATGACGCCGACACCGGCGAGCTCACCGTATTTGCGGTCAACCGCGCCCAGAACGAAGCCGCAGATCTGCAGCTGTTTCTCAACGGAGTCGACTCTCGGGTCGTCTCCCAACACGTGATCATCGGCGGCTCGGATCTGTTAGCCACCAACACCAGAGACAACCCTGATCGGGTCGCCCCCCGTAGCAGCGACCAGCACACCCTTGACGGCGACCGGCTGTCCCTCACGCTCCCACCCGTGTCCTGGACCATGATCCGCACAGGCCCAACCGTCTGATACCTCGCCTCACTCCACGCACCAGACCAACTGCATCTGCACCACCGATTTTCCCCCGGCTCTCCGCCATTTCCAACATCCCATCCAGTCGCCTGCCGGCCTCCGCCATCGGAGGGCTCCGGTGCATAACATTTTGTGAGGTCAGCAGTGAGTGATACCCCGACCCGGTCCATGCCTCGCCCCGAACACCCCCGGCCACAGATGGTCCGCCCGACCTGGCTCAACCTCAACGGTCAGTGGGACTTCGAGATAGACCGAGGCGATTCCGGCCTCGAACGAGGTCTACTCAACCGAGAGCTCTACAGCCGGATCCTGGTGCCGTTCGCTCCCGAGTCAGTGGCTTCCGGCGTAGGGGACACCGACTTCATGGAAGCTGTCTGGTACCGGCGAACCGTTGACATCCCTGATCAGTGGACCGGCATGCGACCGCTGCTGCACTTCGGGGCCGTCGACTTCGAAACAACGGTGTGGGTGAACGGCGTCGAGGTCGTCCGACATGAGGGCGGCTTCACGCCTTTCACCGCGGACCTGTCGGACGTTACCGCCGCGGGCCACAGCGCCACCATCACCGTCCGGGCCCGCGACCACCGCTACCGGATACAGGCCCGCGGAAAGCAGGCCCTTCAGTACGCCAACTCGGACTGCAACTACACCCGCACCACCGGCATCTGGCAAACCGTCTGGCTCGAAGGTGTCCCCCAGGTGCACCTGCGCCGGCCCAGGATCACCCCGAGTCTGGCATCAGGCACCGTCACGATCACTGCGCCGCTGTCCAACAGCCAACCGGGTCTCACCCTACGGGCCGTACTCAGCGACGCCCATGGTGTGGTAGCCACAGATACGATCCGCGGCGACCTGGAGATGGCTCCCTCGCTGCGATTGAACATTCCGCCAGATCGCGTCCGGCCATGGAGTCCCGCCGATCCCCACCTCTACGCCGTCCGGCTCGAATGCATCGGTCCGGACGGGCAGATCATCGATGCGGTGGACAGCTACACCGGGCTCCGGTCGGTGGCCATCAAAGGCAAAGCAATACTGATCAACGGGGAACCACTGTTCCAGCGTCTAGTACTCGATCAGGGTCTCTGGCCGGACACGCTGATGACCGCGCCCACAGACGACGCGCTGATCCGGGACATCCAACTGGCGCAGCAAGCCGGTTTCAACGGCGCCCGCCTACACCAGAAAGTATTCGAGGAACGCTACCTCTACCATGCAGACCGCTTAGGCTATCTGTGTTGGGGTGAGTTTGCCGACTGGGGTTGCAACGACGTCGGGCCCGATTGGAAAGACCACGACATCAACGGCAACAACCAGAAGCCCACCGCCTCGTACATCAATGAATGGGTGGAAGCCGTTGAACGGGACTATAACCATCCCTGCATCATCGGCTGGTGCCCGCTCAATGAAACAAAACAAGTTTTGCATGACCGGCCGACTGTGTTGGACGAGGTTACTAAAGCCATGTTCCAGGCCACCAAACTCGCTGACCCGACGCGGCCCGTCATCGACGCTTCCGGCTACTCCCACCGCGTCCCGAACACCGATGTCTACGACTCTCACAGCTACGAACAGGACCCTACAGTCTTCGCTGAGTTGATGGCCGGGCTGGCAAAAGATCAGCCCTACGTCAACACCAACGTTCGCATCACCCCGGAGACGGGCGAAGAGGCTGTCCTACCTATGTCAGTGCCCTACCGCGGTCAGCCATACTTCGTCTCCGAATTCGGAGGCATCTGGTGGGACCCAGATCACGAAGAACTCGACGGTCAGGACACCACCACGTCATGGGGTTACGGCCAGCGAGTAGCCGATGAGGAGGAACTGCAACAGCGGTTCGCCGACCTCACCCAAGTTCTTATAGATGATCCCCACATGTTCGGATACTGCTACACGCAGCTCACCGACACCTTCCAGGAGCAAAATGGGATCTACCGGTTCGACCGAACCGAAAAACTAGACGTTACTCGAATCCGTGCCGCACAGCTACGCCCATCCGCCATCACAAAACGTCCGCGCACTCCGTCCGATTTAAGGTAACCATTCAGTGAGCCGGGTCGGCGTGTCCCATCGGTGAATGAAACACCTTCTGAGACAATGTATTTGTGGCCGAAAGCGTGGATCCCAGGGATGTCGAGTTGGCGGCCGCGAACCGTCGGATCGCCGATCTGGAGTCGACGGTCGCCGCGCTGATGGCCGAGGTCGCCGAGTTGAAAAGGCGGTTGGGGCAGAACTCCCGGAACTCCTCGATGCCGCCGTCCACGGACCGGCTGGACACCTCCCCGGCCCGGCGGGAGCAACGCCGATCCGGTCGCAAACCCGGCAAACAGCCCGGCGGGCAAGGTTTCGCATTGCGCCGCACCGAGGCCCCCGACCGTGTGGTGGACCATGTCCCAGCCGCATGCGAAGGCTGCGGCGCCGGCCTGGCC
>JBBROB010000052.1:0-14805 GCA_038229825.1 Mycobacteriales bacterium | reverse complement strand
TCAACGCACCCCAACTGGTCGCCCTCGTCCGAGCCGGCGCGACCTTCCGACACGGGAAACTCGTCGAACGCTCAGCCGGGCACACCGACGTCCAGGCAGTGGCCTAAATGATCTTCATCCACAGGTATTGACGATATCTCGCGGCTCACCAGCCTTTGGCGACTCGGCGCCGGAAACTCGCTGCGCGGCCATCTGTCCGTGGCACGCCCGACGTTCCGATTCAGGTTCGGCTACCGGAACGGACCTGGCGAGTGGCAACGGACGGGGCAGCGGCCGCAGCGTTGTGACTGTCTGTCGAGCAGGCCCAAGCTTTGCAGTGATCCAAGGCGGATGTCGGTCCTATCGGTGCTCACAGGAGAAGATCTGCGCGATCTGGCGGTGGATGAAGGGTCGGCGGTCGCCTGACTGGGGCGCCGATCCACCCGTTCACCCGAGCAGTCAGCTGGTGGGCGGGGCGCTTGAGGCGCTGGTGAAGAACGCGGCCTGGGGTCCTTGAGGGTGGGCCCACTGGGTCAGGTCCAGTCCGGCGACGATCGCGCCGATTTGGGTGGCGTAGCGGCCGGGTGGTGAGTAGACCTGCAGCGACATGTCGTCCAGCTGCCAGAAATGACTGACGCCGGTTGGGTTGTCCGAGCAGTATCCCCATTCGTGAACGCCGGGCCGGCCGGCCACGTCGATGGGGTTGTGGTCGTCGGTCATGATCGTGTGGTTCACACCGGTGCCGCCTGGACAGGAGCCGAAGAAATCTAGGCTCCCCGAGCTCAGTAGCGGTGTCTTGCCGAACCAGCCGGGTACGGCGATGTCGAGCTGGACACCGTCGCAGTCCGGTGCTGGGTCGGCTGCCACGCAGACGTGGACAGCGGTGTCGCCCGACTTGGTGACGGCTACCTGCCACCCGGCGGGGACGGGGAACCGGACGCCGCCGACGTCGGCGACGTCCCCGTTGATGTTGACCTGGGAGGCGGTGGAGACGGTCTGCTGCTGATGCCAGAAGAAGACTCCGGCGGCGAGGAGTACGGCCACTGCGGCCGCCGCGACGGCGGGCAGCAGCCACCGCACGGTGACTGGCCGCCGCCTCGACGGGGTCGGCTTTGTACCCGCGGCACCGGGGATCGACCCGTTGATGGGTGTGCGGATCTGGATGTGGTCGGCGGCGGCGGTCAGGGCCCGGTGCAGCTGGGCGGTCAGCATTTCGTCGGTCATCGCAGGTCATCCTTGAACGGGGCGAGCGCACGGAGCGCACGGTGGGTGGAGGTGGTCACTGCTGCGGTGCTGATGCCCAGGGCGGCGGCGGTTTCGGCGATCGACGCCCCGCTGTAGTAGCGGAGCACCACCACCTGTCGCTGCCGGATCGGCAGCGTGCCGACCGCGCGCAGGAGCAGCTCGAAACCGGCAGCTTGCAGGACGGTTTCATCCGCTGCAGCAGCCGGTCCGGGTGGGGGCGGTCGGTGGTTGCGGACAGTGCGTCGCCGCCGCAGCGCCGATCTGGCCCGGTTGGCAACTGATTTCCGCAGGTTGCCCAGGGCCGTGTCCGGTTCGATGGTCGACCATCTGGCGATCAACTCGGTGAAGGCGTCCTGGACGATTTCCTCGGCCAGCGGTTTGCTGTCGGTCATCAGCGCCGCCATCCGCACCAGCGGGGCGTAGTGCGCCCGGTACAACTCCGCCGCGGCTAGTCCGGGCTGTGCTTCGACCCGGACTGGGTCGATCAAACGCGTCCGTGGTGGTCGGGCAGAACTCATACCGGCTCCTGGTGTTCAACGCGTAGATCGTGGTCTGTCACTGAACTAGACGCGCAACAGACGGAAACCTCACTATTGGGTGTCTGGGGCTAAGCCGGTGGATGTGTGAACGATTCAGCTGGTGCGGTGGATCATGACTGAGTCACACTTCGACCACCCTGCGCTTGCGGCAGGGGCGAGCCGACCGGCCACCGGTCATGGATTCCGCTGCGGTGACGGTGCTGATCCTGATCGCCTCGTTCCGCTGACGCGGGCGGCTGGCAGGACCAGCCAGCGCTCGTCAATATGCGCTGAAGCCCCCCGCCGAGCCAGACCGACATCACGCCAGCGGGCCGGTGTGCACCTACGCCTTCCGGAAGCCTGGTGGACCACCCGAAATTAGTCGGTGGTTGGTGTAACACCTGGGGGGTCGGTGCTCATATGTACACATGGGGCAACGGTGAGCAGCGTCCAGATGGATGTGATGGAACAGCGGCGGGCAGCGGTGGGCCGTTGGTTCCGTCAGTACGGACCGGCGATCGACCGGTATGCAATACGCCGAGTAGGGCGGCAACGATCGGGCGAGGTGGTCTCGGAGGTCTTTGCTGCAGTGTTGGCATCGCCTTCGGCTCTGCCGCCCGAGGCGGAGGCGCTGCCGTGGCTGTACGCCTTCGCCCGACACAAGGTGCTTGAGCTGCAAGCATCGCTGGGTAGGCAATCTCGGCTGAGCACACGGTTGCAGACCAACGAACAGCACCAGCAAGTACCGGACACCGCCTCGTCAGTCAGCTCACAGGCCTGGGTGGTGGCGGTACTCGACCAGCTACCCACCGACGACGCCGAGCTGCTGCGCCTGGTGGTCTGGGAGGATTTGGACACCCCGGCAGCAGCGAAAGTCCTGGGGATCTCCCCGGGGGCAGCGCGGGTTCGTCTGCACCGGATCCGCCGGCGTCTACAGCAACACCTGTCCACCAGCGACAACACCTGGAGAAACCCATGAAGACGGACGACGACGTGATGTGGCTCCGGGAAGTGCTGACCGGACACGATCCGGCCATCCCCGGTCGGGCTGTGCTGGCGTCGCCGCCGCAACCCACTCGCAGGCGACACGGCCGATGGGGAGGCGCGGCGCTCGCGGCCGCCGCTGTGGTGGCCGCGGTGGTGATCCCGATGACGCTGTCCCAAGGTGCGCGGACCTCTGGACCGGCCTCGGCCAGCCCTTCGAGCAGCGACGCAGCAAAACCCGCCCCGGCGCCGCGCCAGGGTTACGACCATCTGCGCCGGCAGGACTTCGACGGCACCACGCTCACGACGACTACGGAATGGTGGTGGAATGGGGTCAACGGTAGGGAGTTGAAGACCAACCCGGCTGGCAAGGTTGTTTCTGACGTCACCTTGGCGCTGCCTCCGGCCGCTGCCAACGCAGTCACGAACGGGAATCCGACCGGACCCGTAGCGACACTCGCGCCGACTCGCGGGATTGACAACATGGCCGATGACTTTCCTGGGACGGTTCCGACAACTGAGCAGCAGCTCCGTTCGTACCTGCAGATCACGGCAACGGATGCTCCTGACCAGGTATCTCAACGAGCTGCCAGCCTTGTGATGCAAAGGGCCCTGACCCCCGACCAAATGAAGGTGTTGACGAGCATCCTTACCGCACTGCCCACGTCCGAACCGGCCACCAAGACGGTGGCTCCGGACGGTCGACGAGTTCAAATCTTGCATCCACCGACCAACAACACTGGTGGAAGCACCGAAACCGTCCTGAATGAATCCGGCACGTCCGTTCTCGGCACGACGTGGACATCCGACGGCCACACCTACTGGCAACTGCTCTCCATGTCCGCGATCACCACGACGACGGGATGAAACCAGGAGTGGCTGTCATGACGGCGCGGACAGGGTCCAACGGCACGGTTGCGGTCGATGACTACATGGTCAGGTGACCGATTTGCGCGCCTACGACCGCTGGCACGACGGCTACGACGACCCAGACCTTTGACCTGTGTGCCTCCTGCGGACCCGCTGGCACCGCCAGGGAGCAGAGTGACTGTTGTTGATAAGGCGAGAGTGTCACGCTACTCGTGTACTTAGCTCTCAGCGATTCTCGGTGTTCGGCGTGCACGGCGATGACAGCCGATGGGTCAGGCGGCAAACCTCGGCCCCGGCGAGCGGGTTCGTCGGCGCCGGCTGGCTCAGGTCGCTGGGTTGATGCCCGGATCTTGCGCTTTTGGTGGCCACACAGCTCCCGTGCCCTGAAATTTGGGATCGACAATTTGCAGCCTGATCTGGGCCGGCCGAGCTCCCGGCGGTCCATCATGGATGACCATATGCAGGTAGTAGAACTCCGCCACGGTCCCAAGCGGAGGCCACTTGTCAGGGTCATCAGGCAACAAGAGCACGTCGACGAAGGCCGGCACAGCGAGTCCAACATCGACGCCTAGTCCGACCGTGCCTGGCTTGGGGAATGCGAAGACGACGGTTCCGGTCAATTTCTGCCCGAGGTGCAGTGTCTGTCGAAGAGCCCCCAGTTCTTCGTCGTCCAGCATCGGCTCAGTTTGCCGCATCCGCGCCGTCAGGTTCGTGCTACCGGGCTCACGGACCAGCCGATACGCATCTAACCTTCAGATGACGGACCTGACCCGACAGGGTCCTGGCTCTCGATCGATTTCCGTCGCCGGATGTTGTCGATTGGACAGGCGTGGCTGAACACTTGCTCTCGATCGCGGACGTGACGGTGTTGGAGGCGGACTATCTCGAGAGGGGTCGGCCTTCGCTTCTCGCACCCCGGAATGCGCTTGTTGAGCGGTGGCGTCAAGGCCATCGGGACCGTGAAACGGCGCTCCGGCTCGCGTTCTTAGACTGGTACTCATGCAGTGAGCCCGACTTCCTGACCGGTATGCCAGAGCTCGAAGCTAAAGACTCGTTCTTCGACGAAACCTCGGAGCACCTCCTTGAGTCGCAGGAAGACGATGAGGTCGGCTTCGTGTTCGGCTGGATGATGACGCGGTTCCCTTACTGCTGCGGTGAGGCACCCCAATCTTCATGGCTGGCTCGCGGCCAGGCCCTTTGGTTGGCGTACGCGACCTCGGATCGAAGGCCGAAGCCGTCCCTGTTCGTCGGGCGTGGCGCGTACGGGCGGTATTTTGCCCACATCGCAGCCGTCTCGCCGCCGCCGTAGCGGCTGAACCGCCGTCCGCACATGCCGCGCAGCGTGCGGCCTCACCCGGACGGTCACTGCCGCAGACAGTGCCGTTGCGCAACCGGTGTCCGCTCACCGTTCCGGTTGCGGTCACGGTGCAGATCTTGCCCATGGTAACCAGTCGCTGTATAAAGCTGCCGTCAGTAGAACACCACCTTCGACACGAGTCGAGTAGGCTTGCTAAGGAATCAAAACCTGACGAAGGGTCGATGTGGTTCTCCACTACTTGCTAGAGCCGATGACTACAACCGCAACCGTTGCTGCGGGTGTCTCTCAAGGAGCACCCGCATGGGAACGCGTGGGCGGGTTTGTCCTATCCGCCGGAGCTGCAGTATTTGGGACAATAGTTCTCGCCCATCGCCTTCTTAAGAACCGAAAGTCGAAACAAAATCCCAATTCGATCCTATAGATGTTGACGGCCTCCGAATCGTTTAGTACCCTAACGGGAAGTCTGTCAATATGAGGTCAGTACGACAAGTTAGAAACAACGCAAGAGTATCGGGAAGCAACTGCTAATGAATAATGTCGTGGTCACAGTCGTGCTCAGCATAATCCTTACCGCCGGCATAACCGCTTTGTGGTACCACTTCGGTAAAAAGCGCGGTTACTGGGGTAACAAAAGCAAGGAGTAGTCCTGCTGACGTGACTCATTGGCCTCATTGGTGGAACGACGACCGGTCAGCGATCGGCCCGCGGAAGAGGTTCGGCAAGGGTTGGGGCTTAGGAGGCATGTTTGCCTCTGTGGTCGCCGCTGACGAGACGTGGTGGATGCATGGATGACCAGGCGCGCGCGCCGTGGGACCACGAAGCCGCGAGGTTCGAGGAAGCAGCCGATCGCGGGCTGCGCGATCCATCCATCCGCGCCGCCTGGCAGCCACTGCTTCTTCCGATGTTCCCGGAGATCCGCAGGCGGTTGCCGACCTGGGGTGCGGCACCGGCACCCTGAAGATCCTCTTGGCCCTGGCCGGTCACCACGTTCATAGTGATGGCCTTAACCACCGACGGGGTACTCCCCACCTTCGCCCCGGAACGGGGCGACAGCGTCCCCAGCTGCCGCGCTTGCCGACCGAGACCCGGCTGATCCGTGGTCTGCTACTGACGTACATTTCGTAACCATGGAACCCGCGTCTAAGCAACCGATGATGACCGATCGCACCTTCATCTTCATCGGAATAATGGTCGGCGTGGTCATGATCGTCTTCATCACCGCCGTCGCGAGTAACGTAGATCCGGTTTATTCGCCCTGGGCGATCTTGGGGATAGACCTATTCATGGTTGCTATGTCGATTGCATCAACGGAGTTAGGCGTTTCACGACGGAGGCAACGCAGAGTTGATCAGCAAGAGGGGAAAGCTTGACGAGCCGGTTGCCGTCGTGGTGACGACGACCAGGTCGAGAGCTCGCGCTGGTCGACCCAGGAGTGGCCTCCATGTTGCCGTACATCGATCGGCTAACGGCATGCGGTGCAAGGCAAGCCTTGACGACCGGCGCTCAGGTGACTACCGCATCCTCTGCGAGATACACCGTGCAGATGAAGTCGACGCCCAGTTGACCGAGCCGTTGAAGAACCTGCGGACTGAGCCAGAACCCGCCTTGCGAACTGTCCGATGATCCCGAGCATTGGACTCGCAACTCGAACGCCCCCCGCAGCTCGTTCAGGGCCGTCTCTCGACCATCAAACTTTGACAGCAACGCCAACAACGCCTCGTCGAGCGGTTCGCGAGCACCGTCGGTGGAGTCTTGCTCCAGTGTCCAGATTGCGAACTCGTACTTCCGGCCGGATCGGCCGTTGCCTACCGGGTCACCGATCTCTGCCGCGTTCGTCGGCTCGATCCGAATGCGTTCAGAAAACTGCGCAGCCGTCATCGTTGTGCTGGTTGCGTTGAACGACACCGTTCCATCAGACACAGACACCGCCCAAGCATCACACCGACTGCAGCGCCCGTCTACCGTGCTCGTTTGCGTCCGGCTGAGGTGAACCATCCCGGGGTCGCGATCAGCGACCACGGCCGAGCCTCTCGGAAAGATCCAGTGTCCGGTCACCGATCGCTTACCGGTTGGCGATGGGAAATCGGCGCGCCTGATCGCAGGCGTGAAGAGGTCAGCCGGGGTCTCGGCTGTGCTGCAGATCTCACCGCCGGCTGATCGACGCTCCTAACAAGCGTGCCGATCAAGTCACGACCAAGGGACCGGGCCCGCACCAAGACCCACCAGGGTCCCCCTGAGCTGCCGGTCGCCCACGGGCTCAACGATGCACGTGGCAGCACCGTTACCGCCAACACCAGGAACTGGCAACCCGGTGGTTACGTCCGGGTGGAACGCAATCCCCCGCGCGGCCAGCAACCCACCCACAGTGGGATCGGGCATGCGCGTCAACCATCTGGCCAACTCAGCGCAGCTTTGGTCCAAGCCTTCATCGGTGATGGCCGGCAAAAAAGATATACGGCCAAGAATTTCGACCCGGTGCGGGTGATCGCATGAAACGAGGGCGGCAGGGACCTTGCCAATAAGTTCCGATTCGACGTCCTGAACCGTTGCAGTGCAAGTCGCGAACACACCTGGCAATCTCCCGTCGACCACAACATGTCTGACCGACCCTAGGTACTGAGCGGCTGCCGATCCGCTGTCCGGTGTGATCACGCACGCTATCCACGACTGACCGGCGGACCGCTGGCGAGCTGTTGGCCCAACCGCCGCGGAGCCGCCCATCTTCCAGTACCACTTCCCAACTTGTGGTCGACCTGCGCTGAGGTAGGCGGTTTGCGCCTGCGCGCAGCGGGTCTGAACCGGATTCTCCACAACGTCAGATCCGTACACATCCGTCGTGTTGACGCTCGTCGTGGCAGTCAACCCGCCCGCCACAACCGAGATCACCTCACCCCACCGGGGACCTTGGCAAGGGCCCATCCGTAGCGCGGGATACACCTTTCCCTCGTATCCCCAGCCGTTACCAGCGGGTGGCTTCTCTAGGAGGCAATCACCTGGCTGCGGTGGCCCGGGGACCTGCGCCGCAGCAGCGGATCCGGCAACCCGGGTATCGCGATTGACCTGCGCGAGCGCAACTACGGCGAGCAACACCACGGTGACCACTAAGAGTCCCGCTGAACGCCTGCTCACCCATCGCCAATCTCTGCCGTGTGGGTTGGCCGAAGCCCCAAGCGTTCAGCAAACTGCGCGGCGGGCATCATCGTTCTGGCCGCCTTGAACGACACAGTTCCACCGGGCACAGACACCGCACCAGCATCACACCGACCGCAGCGCCCGTCCACCGCGCAATCTCGCCCGGAAGCCGAAGGTCATCCGGGACCTGTGAGGGAAGCGTCATCGACCAAGGGCAGCTCATCAGCTGGCAGTGCCAGGAGCCAGATGAACGATGTGGATAGTCCCAGGGCAGTGACCAGGAGGGTCAGCCGGAAGCCGATGAGGTCGGCGAGTCCGGCTCCTACGATGGCGCCGGCCGGGATCAATGCGTTATTGATGACCTGCATCGTTGCGTTCATCCGGCCGCGCATCTGTTCGGGGCACACTGCCTGTCGGTGTCCGTACTGGACGATGTTGTAGATAGTGAGTCCGAACCACGCCGGCAGGCTGAAGATCGCGACGATGGACGTCGACCAGCCGGGCTGCGCTAATACGGTGACGATCAGCAGCGGGCTGCCCACGCCGATGCCGGCGATCAGCGTGCGTCGGGTGCCGAGGCGGGCCACGATGCGAGTGACCGTCAACGCGCCGAGGACGCTGCCGACGGCGGCGGCGCTGTAGACCAGGCCGATGTAGATGGCCGAAGCGTGCAGGGTGCGGCTCAGGAACAGCAGGATGACCGCTGCGTCTATGCCTTCGCAGAACCCGAACACTGCGTTGGTCAACGCGATCGGGCGTAGGTGGGGGTCATCCGCGACGAGTCGTATGCCCTGCTTGATGTCTCTGCGGTAGTTGCGTTCCTGGCCGGGGGGATTGTCGGTTCGGCGGTGGCGGGGATGGCGAAGATCGCGACTGAGGAGATCACGTAGCTGACGGCGTCGACGAGCACCGCTGCCGGGGCGGTGAGTATGCCGACCAGGATTCCGCCGAGGCTGGGGCCGATGACGTCGACAGAGGCGGATCCGGCTTGCATCCTGGCGCTGCCCGCCACCAGCGACTGCTTCGGGACCAGGCTTGGCAGGTAACTCTGGTAGGCAACTTTGAAGGGGACGCTCAGGACGCCGATTGCGAAGGTCACCGCGTACAGCTGCGCGATCGTGAGCGCACCCAGCGCGGCCATTACCGGGATGGACAGCAACGCGCCGCACCGGCCGACGTTGCACAACAGCAGGATCGGCCGCTTGAGGTGCCGATCGACGTAGGGGCCGCTGGGCAGGCCGACGAGCAGGTAGGCCACCGAGCCCAGGGCTGCGAGGATGCCCACCTGGAACGGCGAGGCCCGCAGGTACAGGACCGCTGTCAGAGGTAGGGCAATGGCCGACACCTGGGTACCGAGGCCGCTGACGGTCTCGCCCACGAAGAGCTTGACGAACGAGGTGTTGTGGCGCAGGCCGGGTGAGGAAACCTGCACTTCGGGGGTTTGCGGGTCCGGTGGGGTGGCGGTCACCGCGTGTCCTGACGACGTACGGCGAGACGGGCGGCTTGAGGGGAGTTGAGCAGGTGGCAGGGCGCGCAAGTGCGTTCCATCGCAATACCTTTCGGGTATGGGACGGCATCGCGAATGTCAGCGAAGGCACGCCCCGACAGGAGGGCAGCAGACAACGGAGGGCCAGTTCATGCGGCGGCCTCACTCCTCATCTGGGCTGCACCCCCGAATACACCGGTAAGCGCTGCGAGCAACGTACACGTTGGACCATGCCGGTCGGGCAGAACGGGTGGCAGCGACGGCAGGCAACGCTGACCGGTCAGCGATCGACTAACGGGATGAGCAGTCGCCCGCGATGTCTTCGAAGTAGAGCACTTGCACCTCAACGCCCAAGGCCGCTTGAACCTGTGCTGCCAGCATCAAGCCCTGCTGCTGCCAGTTGGTATGGGCGGTCGCGTTCGGCCACTCGAATCGGTCACAGCAAGCTGACCTTGCACACGTGCCCAATCCCGAAGGGCGATTCTAAGGTCTTCAGGTAGAGGAAGCTCCCACGAGTCGATCGGTCCGGTGAATCCTTCCCAGTCCCAGAGGGCCTCGTCGGTGTAGTCGGCCATCAACTTGATACGGCTAGGTATCCGAGGGTCGGTCACCGCTGAACTGTGCCATCACTGGTGCGGCTTCATGGGAAGGCTGAGGTAGGGGCCGACAACGGCTCGGGTCCAAGGAGCACGAGCCTGTAACCGCAACAAGATCGTTACGCGGGCAAGCCGTGGCTTGGCCGGGCTGGAGCTGGCCAATACAGAACTAAGAGGCTCGGCGGCGCCCGGCTGCTGCCTGACACAACACCAGCCGCCCGGAGGTGCGCCAGCCGCTGCTGAAACGTTTTGGGAGGGCGGTACGCAGACTTGGTGGTCGGATCGTCCTGTGGGTAGAACAGTTCACCATCGGCGATCAAGATGAAGGGCCGTAGTTGACCTTCGAGGAGTACGTCACCGCCCGGTTACCGGCATTGCTGGGTACGGCCAGGCTGATCAGCGCCGACCCGGCGTTGGCTGAGGACCTGGTGCAGGACGTCCTGATCAAGTTGCACGCCCGTTGGGACACCACCGGACACTTGGTGTCCCGCGATGCCTACGTCCGCCGGATGCTCATCAACGAACTGATCTCCTGGCGACGAAAATGGTCCCGCCAGATTCCGCACGCCGACCCCGCCGGTAGCGCTACCGTCCCCGACCGGACAACGGACGTCGATGAGCGCGACGCCCTGATGTCCGAGGTTCGGCAGCTCCCGCCGCGACAACGCATCGTCATCGTTCTCAGGTTCTTCGCCGACCTCAGTGACGAGCAGATCGCCGCCGACCTCGGCTGCGCCGTGAGCACCGTGCGGGTGCACGCCTCACGCGCCCTGCGGGCGCTGCGGATCACCACCGAAACCACCATGACCAGAACGGACAGCCAACTGTGATGAGCCGAACCTCAGAGGATCTGCGCGAGACGTTCGCCCGACATGCGCAGGCGCCGAAAGATGTCACCGCGCGTCTACAGGTGGTCGTCGACACGCTGTCGGAACAGCGCACCGGACGACGGCCACACCATCGGAGGTCGGCTCCGCTGCTGGTATCCGCAGCGGTAGTCGCGGTCACCGCGGTCACCGTGGTGACGGCCTCCAACCACCGCACCGCCCACCCCCAGGTCCTCGCCGGGTCGGGAGATGTCGGCACCGCTATTTCTGCCGCTCCTACCCCATTTTCCTTGCCGCCGGCGGCAGGCAAAACGGATTACAGCTTCCCGGTAGAACAGCGACAAGTGCTACAGCCACTGTCCGGACCGAAGCTCGGTGCCAGCGGCGCAACCCTGCGGCTGTCGGAGTTTCCCGGCAAGGTCGTCGTGATCAACGTCTGGGGATCCTGGTGTGCGCCATGCAAATCCGAGAAAACGCCGCTAAAGGCCGTCTACACCCAACTGTCCCCGGAGGGTGTGCAATTCCTGGGCATAGACATTAGGGACAACGCAGCCGCCGCTGAGGCCGCCGGCATCCCGTATCCCTCCATCTTCGACCCTGCGCAGAAGACATCAGTCGGCACACTCGCGAATTCCGTCCCGATGACCATCGTCCTGGACAAGCAACATCGGGTGGCTCACCTCTGGCTACAGCCGATCACCCAAGCGTCCCTGACCGACGTCGTTCGGGCGGTACTCGCCGAGAACTGAGCAGCTTGGCGGATTCAATGCCACCCCCGCCGTGGGGCCGACCTTTTCATAATTAGCTGAAAGCACCCACCGATCATGCTCAACTTTGACCGGCACGGATACCTATTTGGCGGATCCGTCGGCCTTAAGGGCGGTGCTCGGTTCGTGAGGCTCTGCGTCGCCGGTCTGCCCACGCTTATTAGAAGGTAGCGACCATGGTCATGCCCGGCCACCGGATCGGTGACCGGCTAAGGATCGGCTAACGGCCTGCACTGCAAGGCAGGCCTTGACGATCGGTACTCAGGTGACAACCGCATCCTCTGCGAGATACACAGTGCAAATGAAGTCGACGCCTAGTGTCCTTCGTCGTTAATTCACTGCATATGTTGTAGAATCGGGTATGCCTCGTACTGGACGCCCGAAGGCGTTGCTGGTGTTGACTTCTGACGAGCGTGAACAGTTGGAACGGTGGGCTCGCCGGCGGAAGTCTTCGCAAGCGTTGGCGTTGCGGTCGCGGATCGTCCTGGGGTGCGCGGATGGTTGGTCGAACAAGGATGTTGCTGTCCGGGAGCGGGTCGCCCAGCCGACTGTCGGGAAGTGGCGTGCGCGTTTCGTCGAGGCTCGTCTGGACGGATTGACCGATGAGCCGCGGCCGGGTCGTCCGCCGCTCATCTCCGCTGGTCAGATCGAGGATGTCGTGGTCGCAACGTTGGAGTCGACGCCCCCGAATTCGACCCATTGGTCCCGTTCGTCGATGGCGGAGCGATCAGGGTTGTCGCCGTCCTCGATCGGACGGATATGGGGAAAGTTCAATCTGAAGCCGCATCTGACGGACGGTTTCAAGTTGTCCAATGATCCGTTGTTCGTGGAAAAGGTCTTCGATGTCGTCGGGTTGTACTTGAACCCGCCGCAGGCCGCCGTGGTGCTCAGTGTCGATGAGAAGTCGCAGGTCCAGGCACTGGCCAGGTCGCAACCCGCGTTTCCAATGATGCCAGGGATGCCGGAGAAACGAACCCACGACTACGTCCGGCACGGCACGACGACGTTGTTCGCGGCGTTCAACACCGCAGACGGGTCGGTGATCACGTCGATGCATCGGCGGCACAGGGCAGCCGAATTCGTCAAATTTCTCAACAAGATCAACAGCGACGTTCCAGATCAGTTGGACGTCCACCTGATCTGCGACAACTATGGCACGCACAAGACACCCACCGTCAAGGCGTGGCTCACCAGACATCCCAGGTTCCATATGCACTACACACCCACGTATTCCAGTTGGATCAACCAAGTCGAACGGTGGTTCGGGTACATCACCGATCAGCTGATCCGCCGAGGGGATCACCAGTCCGTGCAAGCATTGGAAGCTGACATCCGCGCCTGGGCGAAGGCATGGAACGAAGATCCAACGCCGTTCATCTGGACCAAGACCGCAGAACAGATTCTCGAGTCCCTCGGTAGACTATTGCAACGAATTAGAGGCGAGGGACACTAGCTGACCCAGCCGTTGGAGAACCTGCGGACTGAGCCAGAATCCGCCTTGCGAGCTGTCCGATGATCCCGAGCATTGGACTCGCAACTCGAACGCCCCCCGCAGCTCGTCCAGGGCCGCCTCTCGACCATCGAATTTGGACAGCAACGCCAACAACGCCTCGTCGAGCGGTTCGCGAGCGCCGTCGGTGGAGTCTTGCTCCAGTGTCCAGATTGCGAACTCGTACCTCCGGCCGGATCGGCCGTTGCCTACCAGGTCGCCGATCTCTGCCGCTTCTGTCGCCTCGAGCCGGATACGTTCAGAAAACTGCGCAGCCGTCATCGTGGTGCTGGTTGCGTTGAACGACACGGTTCCATCGGACACTGACACCGCACAAGCATCACACCGACTGCAGCGCCCGTCTACCGTGCTCGTTTGCATCCGTCAGAGGAACTATCCCAAGGTGACGACCAGCGACCACGGCAGAGCCTTTCGGAAAGATTCCAGTGTCCGGTCACCAATCGATGACCGGTCACCGATCGTTGAATGGTCAGCGGGGTTGGGGCGACATGGCCGCCCCGCGTGGTCAGGTCGAGGTGCGGATGGCTTCCACCGCCGTGTCATAGAGGTCGAACAACGATGTCGAACCGGCCAGCCGCAGCCATTCCTCGGTGGCGGCCTGCAGACAGGTGATGGCCGTCGCGACGATGGCCCTGGCCTGGAAGCTCCGCTCCCGGGAGGCGGGGAGCTTCGGTTCGAGCAGGGGGGCGAACAAGTCGGTCCACCTCGCCTGCTTCTCGGCGTGGCCGGCCCGCAGCGAGTTGTTGCCGAAAAGTATCGAGACGACCTTGAGTCGGTTCTCGGGGTTAGCCTCGATTTGGTCGAGCACCAGGAACGAGTAGCGCAGCGAGTCCCAGACGTCTTCATCGGCGGGCCGGGCGCCCAGGCGCGCAGCGATCACCACACCTTGCTCGGACAGCCCGCTCAGGGCCAGGTCTTCTTTCGTGCCGAAGTAGTTGAACAGGGTTCGGCGGGAGACCCCTGCCGCGGCGGCCACCTCGTCGACGGTCGTCTCGTCATAGCCCTGCTCGGCGAACAACTGCATCGCCGTCTGGGCCAGCAGCGAGCGCACGACGGCGCGGGTCTGCACACGGATGGGAGAAGAGGTCGAGGCCATGCACCTACCGTACGACATTGCAGCCGACGCATCAACTTGCATGGAGTGCATCTCTGTGCGTAGGATGTACGGATGAGTAAAATCGACTACACCACACAGATCGTCATCGTCACCGGCGCCAGCTCCGGCCTGGGCGCGGAGTTCGCCCGCCAATTGGCCGCCCGCGGCGCGAGCCTGGTTCTAGTAGCCCGCCGCGAAGACCGGTTGCAGGCCCTTGCCGCTGAGCTGACCGCCCGCGACGGGATCACCGTGACCACCATCGCCCGCGAACTCGACCGGCCGGACGCCGGACGCACCCTCCGCGCAGAGCTCGAGACACGCGGCATCTACGCCACTGGCCTGGTCAACAACGCCGGCTTCGGCACCCACAACCCGTTCGGCGAGGAGGACCCCGAACGGCTGCAGCAGCTGATCACCTTGAACATCGCTGCCCTCGTGGACCTCAGTCACGCCTACTTCGACGTGTTCACCAAGCAG
>JBBROB010000051.1:0-14810 GCA_038229825.1 Mycobacteriales bacterium | reverse complement strand
CCACCGGCCGGGGAAGAGCACGATGGGTCATGCGCTGGAAACCAGCGTTGAACGCGTTCGCAGTCACCTTCGAAGGCCGGATCGATCCGACCACCACCAACTGATGACCAAGATCAGTTACACCGAAGTTCTGACACTCCCCGCTTTGGCCGCTGGTCGTGAAGGTGCCGTGGATCTGCGCAGCGACAATCGCTGTGGTGTCACGTTGGGGGTGCCCGGTAGTCAGCGTGGACAGAGCCCCCGCCGTGGTCTGGACCCATTGGGCGGTGTACCCGGCGCGGGCGCCGTAGGCGCGGGCACACGAAGCAATCGTGGACTCGATCCTGGTCGCGTCGAGGTGGCCGTTCACCATCAGGGGCGTCGAGGATGTTGCCTGGGTGCAGGCTCTGGCTGCTGCCGCCGAGTTCTGGGCTGACCTGGCGGCTTGCTGCGCCTGCAGCTGCAGGGACTGCAAGTCGCGGGTTGCCTGTTCCTGCGCATTGTGGAGGTTGATGCTCTGCTGGGTGGTCGGCGCGGTGGTCGGCGAGGACGTCGTTGCCGGCGCGGTGAGGCTACCGGGGGTGGCGGGGATGGTGGTGATGGTGGTGTGGGGGCGGGCGAGAGCACTCACTCCGATCACGATCAGAGCGACGGTGGCGGCAGCCAGAATACTTACGCTCCAACGTGATAGCCGGTGTGGGCGGCGTCTGCGGTTCAATTCGGCTAGGACGTCGGCTTCGGTTGGGGCGTGGCGCTCCTGTCTACGGAGCGCATCGCGAAGGTCATGGGTGGTGCTCATCAGGAGCCCTCCTTGAGTTGCAGAACGTCCGGAATCACGCGCAGGGTGGCCAAGGCGCGGGAAATGTTGGATCGCACTCCGCTGGTCGAGGTAGCCATCGCTTCGGCGATGCTCGCGTCGTCATAGTCCAGGTAATAGCGCAACACCACCGCGATGCGTTGTTGCGGCGGGAGCTTGCGGAGCAGCCCGTCCAGGACCTGCTGGTCCTCCACCCGGGCGAAGTCATCGCGCTGGACCACATCCAGAAGGTCGTTGTCACCCGACGGCGTCGTCCGCCGACGAACGGTCTTGCGATGATCGGCCAGGAAGGTCGTGACAACAATCCGGCGGACATATGCGGCGGGACGCTCCATGGAACTGATGTCAGCCCATCTGCCGGACACGACCAGTAATGCGTCGATCAGGACGTCGTGGGCCAGCTGCCGGTCGCCGGTCAGGACCCCGGCGAATCGGGTGAATCCGGCCAGCTCAGCCTTGATGAACCCCTCGAACTCCAAGACCAGTCCTTCCTCGACGTCACCGTGTCACCTGTCCAATGCCGCCAGGTCGCCCAAACGCTGCATCGCGTGCGTTGTCAGATCCCACGCCGGGATCAACCCGGCCTTCGAAGGCCCCACCACCGTCATCGTCGTCGTCTTCGAATTGCCTGGCCGGTTCTACCGAACACGCGGCATCAGGTGATCCCCGCCCGCAACCGGCGTGCCCCGTATGCGGAACGGTCAGCGGCACATGATCGAGGCGGGGTCGGTCGGACTCGATCCATGTGTCGTTTGGGGATCCTCTATGGGTTAGGAAGCGTGCGTGCAAGCTCGTCTTCGACGTCGAGCCCGTATGAAGCAGCGACGATCGCGACTTGAAGGCCGACGCCGGCGCGCAGCTCACCCAGCGCCACGCCAAACCAGTAGTCGTGCATGCTCCAGCGCGGATCCCGGAACAGATGCCGCCTGCTCGCCTGGTCGTCGCGCCGGTCCTCGCTGACACCGACGCGTTCAAGAAATTTCACGCAGTAGCGCCGCATCAGCCGGAGCGGGTCCACAAGCTCCGTGGCGAGACCCCCCACTGCCAATGATCTCGCTGAGAAGCGCCCGAATCTGCAGGACGGATTCGACACACTCCTGTGGGACCTCGTCGGCGTATGTCGAGAACAGAACCCGGCGGCTCTCTACCGCTACCACCACTCGGCGAGCGACGGCTACGTCCACAGTTGGCGGGGTCCACGAGACGCCGAAGATCGGCGTACTCACCCCGTTCACGCGAGCGACAATCTCTGAGAACTTCACGGCGCAATAATCACATGGAGGCTGTCAGATGACCGAGCCTGGCGTCGGCCAGTTCGCGAGCAGGTTGTTCTGACCGCACGGGGATCGTGTTGCGGGAACCGTCAGGTGATGAGTTTGACGGGTAGGCCGACGCCGGCGGCGTTGCGAGCAAGTGCGCCGTCCAGAGTCCACACCTCTGTATCGAGCTGTATTGCCAGTCGAAGGTAGGTCGAGTCGGTCGCGTGGCGCCGCCGCAGCTGCGTGGTGATCGCCGCAATGGCGGGACCGTCTTGGGCGAAGTCGAACGGGTGCAGTATCAGGTCGAGGGCCGACAGGTCGGACCAGGTATCGCTGATGTCGTCGGCTGCCAGGTCGCCGTCGAAGGTCAGCCGCGCAAGAACGTTGGCGACCTCGTACGGCAGCACAGCCGGTGCGTGCAAGACCTCGCCGGCATCGACCCAGCGTTCGAGATGATCCTGGACCGCGGCTTGTCGATCGTCTGCGACTACCAGCGCCACGATCAGGCTGGCATCGACAACCACGCTCACCCGAGTGAGCCGAGGGCGGTCCGTGCGTCTTCGACCAGCGCGACAGCGTCGCCCGGCGGACGCTGCCGAGAGCGCCGCACCAGCCGATCAATTGCTTGCCTGGCTTCCTGGCGCGCCGGCATGTCATCACCGAGGCCGGCGTGGACGAGCATGCGAGCCAGAGTGCCGGGAGAGACCTGTAGCTGGTCGGCTTGCCGAGCCAGAGCCTCGTGATCGGCCTCGTCGAGGCGCACAGTGATAGCTTTCGTCATCCCGCCATACTAGCCAGGCCGATGCGAACCGATGCGTTTTGCATCAGCACTCGTTTCACTTGAGGATAGTCGTCAGGAAGTGGGCTGCATCGCCTACGACTGGACTGTGGACCCGCTGCTCCCGGGTCGGATGCACGCGTTTGAGTCCTGGGCGTCCGAAGCCGCATTAGGGGCCCATCTCCGCCACTCCTCCTATCGGGCGATGGTTGACTACCTGGGAGCTCACGAGCTCGTCGGCTTCGACGCCCACGTCTACTCCGTCGCAGGGATGGAGACCGTCCTCGACGAGGAGGGGCAGCCCCGCGACGAGATCTTCGGCGTGAAGGTCGCCTGAGGAGCGACTGGCTCGGACCATCAGGGCAGGTTGCTCGGTCGCCATTGCAGTTCAAGGAACAGTCGCCACCGGACCCCGGGCTGTCGCGGTAAGTCCCTCCCAAGGGCGGCCGCGTGCCGCAGGTGAGGACTAGGGCTGGCGCCGGGTCAGCACCGCCTCGCGGCCGAGCAGCGCAATCACGTCGTCGGTCTGCTGGCACAACACGATCAGTGAGGCGACGCCCGACAACACCTGCTCGAGAATGGTTCGGCGTTCCCGCAGCGGCCGGGAGCGGACATCCTGACCAGCGGCGGCCAGCACGTCAAAACGTCGGGCTGACCACCGGGTCCAGGAACGATGAAACGCCCGTCAGCGGTGGGAAAGCATCCGGTGGCGGCGCGGTGCCGGCGGCTGCGGCGGATGGTGCGCCACTGCACGAGGGTCGGCCCACCTCGCCCCGCACCGAACCTGAAAGCGAGCGGACCTCCGCGTGGTGCGCCGGCACGCGAGCATTTCACCGGCCCGGCGAAACCCCTGGCGCTGGACCGGAACGGCGCCTTCAGAGGTTATGCCAAGGATTCTGGTAGGACTTCGCGGAAGGGCCGGGCGGGGTGGGTGAGCAGAGCTTGGACCGGTGTGATGTCACCGACCATGTCGGAGTCACTGCCCGGACCCACGATCCCGCCGAGGGCGCCCGGCGGCATCTTCGCGGCGCGTTCCAAGACCGGCGCAAGCCCGGCGATGAGCCGGCGGGGCAGGTGAATCTTGGCCGGGTGCTTGCGCTCGAGGTACTCGGCGGCCAGATCGATCATCTCGTCCATGGTGTAGATGTCATCGGAGCCGACGTCGAAGGCACGTCCGAAGGATCGCGGATCCTCGAGCAGGTCCACGAGTTGTTGGGCCAGGTCGTTGACGGCGATCGTTCGGAAACGTTGGGTTCGGGAGGCGAGAAGGAACGCGACGCGTTGGCGGGCGCCCTTGTCGATCCTGCCGAACCCGTCCCCGCCGCGGCCCATGATCATCCCCGGACGTAGCACGGTGACATCCAAACCCGATGCCAGGAGCATCTGCTCGGTGCGCCACCGCCCCCGGCTCCACGTGCTGAGCGCATCTGGAGCCGCACCGATCGCCGTGACATACACCAGGCGGCGCACGTCGTTGGTCCGGCAGGCCTCCACGATGTTGCGCAGACCGGCCTCCTCGACGTCCATGAAGTCCTGTCCGGGTTCGCGGGCGGTCTGCGCCGACAGGGTGTGCACGCACACGATCACAGCGGCCACACCCTGCGCAGCCTGGACGACCGGCGCAGGGTCGAGCATGTCACCATCCACGATATCCACCCCCAGAGCGGCCAGATCACCTGCGCGTTCGGGACGGCGAACCAACGCGCGCACCGGTCTGCCCGCGGCGATCAACGAGTCGACCACCCGGTGACCGACAAAGCCGGTGGCCCCGATCACCAGCACCGGCTTACCGATGTGCTCCACGAGAACTCCTGACGATCCATGGTCGGAGCTCTACCCGACCCAGCCAATGACACACTATGTCATCATTGTATTAATGACATGGCGTGTCGTCAATTCGGTGCCTCACATGAGCAGATGGGTGCCGGCGCGGCGCCCGCGGTACCGGGTCGACTGCTCCGCTTCTGCGGCCCCGGCTTTCCCGGCGATGTGCCGCGCCGGCGGGGTACCGGTTGCGGCAGAGCTTTGTACCACCGTCCTGGCCCCAGACGGGCATGGCCATTCCTGTCACGGCGCTGTCCTGCAGTCATTCTCGGCGGCGGTGTTCAGCCGACGGGTCGGGCGGCTCGCGTCACCGACGCCAATGCGATCAGGGTCTGGTCGAGAAGTGCAGTCAGGGGCCGGTTTTCGGTCGGGTCCAGCCACTGGGTGACCGCGATGCGGAGCACGGTGACCGCGATGTCGGCGGTCAGCATCGCTTCGATGTCGCCTGTGCCGCGGCGGCGGAGGCAGTCGGTGATGGCCGCGGCCAGCGCAGCGTATTTGCGCATCTCCCGTTCCAGAAGGCCGGTGTCGGCGGCGATGACGTGATGACGGGTCGCCAGGATGTCCCGGTGACCGTCGAAACGCAGCGCCGCCACGGCGTGCAGCCCGTGGGCGATCAGTTGCATCGGGCTCAGGGACGGCGGGGCCTGGGTCATCAGTGCGGCGACGAGTTCGGGGAAGTCGGCCTCGTGGGCGAATAGCACTTCTCGTTTGTCGACGAAGTGGCGGAAGAACGTGCGGGTGGTCAGCCCGGCCCGCTCGGTGATCTGGGGCACCGAGGTGTTGCCGAAACCCTGTTCGGTGAACAGCTGCAACGCGGCCTGCTCCAGGCGCTCACGCGCATGCGGTTCCCAACGGCTCATCCCGAGAAGCCTAGCCGACGGCATGCCGTGTCATCGATGCGCTATGGTGATGACAGACAGTGTCATCCGGGTTGTGCCAGGTTCGAAACGAGGAGTCAACGATGAGCCACCAGATGTGGGAGATGAGCACCGGCGGTCCGGGCCGGGAAGCCAGGGCTGCTCGGGTGGCTGGATGCGCTGCCGTGCGGGCCGGGAAGCTCCTACCGTGTGCGGTTTTGGACTTCGCGAACGGTCAACCGGCGGCCTTCCCAGCGCGTGTCGTGGGAAGTGACCGGGGCGGTGTCCAGAGGACCTTCGGCCTCCGGCGTCACGTCATCTGCGCGCAGCACAGGATGGTCTGACGGTGACCTTCACTGTGGGGCGCCTGGCCGTGGTCGCGCGTTTCGCCGCATGGACCAATCCGCGAACCCTCGGGCTGTCCGGAACGCGGAGTGCTGGCCGACTGCGCCGCAGGGGAGCATCTTCTGCGTCCTCCCCCAGGCTGCTCAAGCTGCTCCGGGCCCTGGTCGTGAGCTATGTGCCGGTGACCGCGGCGCTGGCCGTCGCTGCGGCGCTGGATCCGCGCACCGTGATGGGTGAGCCGGTCTGGATCAAGCCGCTGAAGTTCAGCGTTTCCATTGGGCTCAATGGTGCTGCGCTGCTGTGGTTGGCCCGGCGAAGCCCGGCGTCACCGTTCGTGCGGGAGGCCACCTTGCTCTCGGCGGTGGGCCTGGCGGTGGAGCAGGCCCTGATCGTGTTGCAGGCCGCCCGCGGGGTCCGTAGCCACTTCAATACCGACACTCCCTTCGACGGCGCGGTTTTCGCGGGCATGGGGGCATCTCTGGCGGGCGGCGTCGGGATCGCCACGATCGGTCTGGCGGTCATTTTTGCGTTGCGGCCGCCGCTTGACCCGGTGATGACCAGCGTGGCCAGGTCCGGCTTGGGTGTGCTGCTGCTCGGGTTCGTCGTCGGCGGGGTCATGCTGGCCCTGGGCGGCCATTCGGTGGGAACCACCGACGGCGGTCCGGGTCTGCCCCTGGTGGGTTGGTCCACCGTCGCCGGTGATCTGCGGCCGGCTCATTTCGTGGGTCTGCACGGACTGCAGGCTCTGATCATCGCCTCCTCTCTACTGCGACATGCGCCGGTTTCCACTCGTCTGACCGCCGTGCGTTCGTTGACCTGGGGTATGGGTGGGCTGGTGATCGCGCTGACCGGTCAGGCCCTCACCGGTGCCCCTGTGCTTTCGGGTAGTGGCGGGCTGGTGGGTGTTGCTGCGGCGGCGGCGGCCGGCGCCGGGGCTCTTTCTGCCCGGCGCCCCACGGCGATCGCCGGGGTGCTCTGATGGGAAGGCCCACAGCAGTGAACCCGTTGGAGCAGGCCGGTACCCGGGGGCGGCCTGGGTTGGTCGCTTTCTACGCCCTGAGCGCGGTCGCCGGACTCGGCGGTACCTGGTTCTACAACCTGCGCGCACGCTCGCTTCCCGGCGGCTTCCCCGTCGGATACTTCCGCGCGTGGTTCGCCAACCCCGCCGCGTCCTCGGCGGCGGTGGACCTGCTCACCGTGTTCGGCGTCTCAGGCGTCTTCATGGTCGTCGAGGGTCGTCGGGTGGGTATGAAAGCCCCCTGGGCCTACCCAGTGTTGGCGCTGCCGTCGGCCTTGGCGTTCACGTTCCCGCTGTTCCTGCTCCACCGTGAATTGCTCCTGCACCCCTTCGCCACCCGCCAGCAGAAGGTGGCAGCAGTTGCGGGCCCCGGACGGTGAGGTGTTGGGGACCGGCAGCGGCGCCAACGGTGAGTTGATCGCCGCCTGGCGGGCGAGCCACGCCGAGGTGGTGATCGCGGGTTCGTCGGCTGCGCCGGCCAACCCGTGGTGCGGGCGCTGCTCCCGGCGATCGGCCCGATCTTCGCGCTGCCCGGTTCAGGCCGGCTGTCCGCGCACCTGGTGGCCCGATCCCCGCTGACAGCATCACCCGACCGCGGCCCTCGTCTGCCGCAGTGGCGGCTGAGGTGGCGATCCGGCTACGCCACGGGCAGGGCCGCCCCGGCGCCCACACCCCGGGTGCGCTGTTCAGGTCCGCACTGGCCGAAGCGGTCGGCGGCGAACTGCACATCGCCCACCGAACCAACCCCTACTGAGTCCACCTCCACCGAAACGATCGGATAAGCCTCATGCCCAACGAACTGTCGAACACCGCCGCCTGGTTACCAGCCACAAAGGCCCACCTTCAGGTGGGGCCGGCGCCCTACCCGCACCCCAGGGCAGGAGAGATCGTGGTCGAAAACCGGGCGGTGGCCATCAACCCGATCGACTGGATCATCCAACTCATCGGCACCACCCTGTTCTCCTGGATCAAGTATCCATTCGTGCTGGGCGCCGACCTGGCCGGTGAAGTCTGTGCGGTCGGGGCGGATGTCACCCGGTTCCGAGTCGGTGACCGGGTGCTCGGCCACGCCGTGGGCACCGACAAGAAACGGAACTCCGCCGCCGAAGGGTCATTCCAGACCTACACCGTGGTGTTGGCCAACCTGGCCGCACCGATCCCTGCGGATCTCTCCTTCGAGCAGGCCGCGGTGCTGCCACTGGCGCTGTCCACCGCCGCGTGCGGACTGTTCCAGTCCGACCACCTGGCCCTGGCGCATCCACGAGTGGACGCCACCCCCACGGGTGAGACCGTGCTGATCTGGGGCGGGTCGACCAGTGTGGGCGCCAACGCGATCCAACTCGCCGTCGCCGCCGGATACGAGGTGATCACCACCGCGTCACCGAAAAACTTCGACTACGTCCGCGGACTCGGAGCCGGCCAGGTCTTCGACTACCGCAGTCCCACCGTCGTCCAGGACATCATCGCCGCATTCAACGGGCGCAAAAGCGCCGGAGCGTTGGCCATCGGCGACGGATCAGCCTCCCAATGCGCCAAGATCGTGCGGGCGGTCGGCGGCAACAAATTCATTTCCACCGCCACCGCGGGTTCCTTCGACGGCCTGCCGGATCGGCCCAGGTTCCTCACCCAGGTCGCGCCGCGGCTGATCGGAATACTGCTGTCCGGGGTACGGGTGGCACATCTGATGCGCAGTAACCGGATCAAGACCAAAGCCATCTTCGGTAGCACGCTGATGGACAACGAAGTCGGCCCGGCGATCTATGCCGACTTCCTGCCTGATGCCCTGGCGCAGGGCCGCTACACCGCCGCCCCGCCCGCCCGGGTCATCGGACACGGACTCGGACTCATCCAACACGCCCTGGACGTGCAACGAAAAGGCGTGTCGGCCGAGAAGATCGTGGTGTCTCTGTGAACCCCGCCGGCGCCGCCATAGTCCAACAGACCCGCCGGGTGATCGGGCCGGTCGGAGTGTTCCTGCCGTTCCCGACCTTGCACGCGCCGTCGGCCGCCGATCAGATCGGCGCGGTGCGGCGGTGGGAAGCGGCCGGCCACCGCGCCATCTGGGTCAACGAAGTGCCCGGCAAGGACGCCCTCGTCCAAGCGTCGGTGCTGCTCGCGTCGACCGGCCGGGTCGTGGTCGGTACCGGGATCGCCAACATCTGGACCCGGTCGGCCGCCACGGTCCGCGGTGCGGCGGCACTGCTGGCGCAGGCCTACCCGGGCCGTTTCGTCCTCGGACTGGGTGTCGGCTACCCCGCCCAGGCCGCGGCCGCCGGCCGGGTGTTCGGCCGCGCATTGGCCACCATGCGGAGCTACCTCGAGCACATCGACGTACCCGCGATGGCCCCGACCCGGACGTGACTTATCCCCGACTTGTCGCGGCCAACGGACCGAACATGCTGACGCTGGCCGGCGAGATGGCCGACGGGGCACTCCCGGCCATGGTGCCGCCGGAATTCACCGCCGACGCCCGCCGGATCCTCGGCCCGGACAAACTACTGGTCTTACTTGTCGACGCCGGACCCGACCACGACGCAGCGCTGACCACCCGGATCGGCCAACACCTGTCGGCCGGGGCCGATCACGTCGTCGCCGTCCTGCCCATCGGTAGCGACTTCGCCGCCGGAGTCGACCGGTTCGAACACCTCGCCCCCGCCCTGCTCCAGCTCGGCTGAACCAGCAGCCCACTCAAGACAGATCTCCCTCAAAGACCTGAACCCGCGCGGGAAACTTATTGGTGACGCCGGTGGTGATGGCGGCCAATGTCGCAGACCGTTCGGCTTGCGGTCCACGTCTTAGTGGCCGAGCGCACGGCACACCCGCACGCCCGTTCGACAATCGAAAAGCCTGGTGACGCGCTACTGCTCGCTGTGCAGTTGCGCCAGGCAGGCCCAGTCATCGGCGACGTGATGCTGTACTGGGCCAGTCGTGACCACGGCACCGGCGAGATCGGTTACGTCTTCAACCCTGACTATGCTGGGCACGGATATGCGACCGAGGCGGTTCGCGAGCTGGTGCGTGTCGGCTTCGCTGATCTGGGTCTGCACCGCATCATCGCTCGCACTGATGCCCGCAACATTGCCTCGATCGCCGTACTGCGTCGGCTTGGGATGCGCCAAGAAGCGCACCTGGTCGAGAACGAGTGGTTCAAGGGCCAGTGGAGCGACGAGCTCGACTTCGCGATCCTCGCCAGCGAGTGGACGACGTAGCTCACCCGGCGCGGCGTCGAAGCCACTCAGTCGGCGACCATGCTCGCTCCGCAAGACGAACCTCCCATACCCATACCGATGCCCATGGGATACATGTAGCCCGCTCCCCAGTACGGCGCATACCCGTAATAGTTGTAGACGTTGGCGTGGTAGGTCCGGTCGTCGACGAGGTCCGGGTCGTAGCCGGGCGCCGCCGCGACCCGCTCGCCCGGTTGGTTGATGAGCACCTCGTCCTCGGTGATTTTGGTGACGGCGTCGACGGGGATCAGGGGTTTCTTCTCACCGAAGCCGAGGAAGCCGCCGTGTTCGACGAGCAGAAACCGGACCTTGTGCTCGTGCTCGTCGACGAGGAGATCGGCCACCTTTCCGATGCTGGCCCCGTCTTTGTCCTTCACCTCGCGGCCGCGGACGTCGTTTGCCGGTCCTTTGACCGTTTGACCGCGGTCCCCGAGCGTGTACAAAGTGGACTTGTCATTACTGGTCATCGACTGTTCGTCCCCCTCGACTGTAAGTACTGAATTGCTCTCCGGCCCGCCGGTTGCGGTCCCGGGGCTGTGCGGCGTGGAAGCGTCAGATCGTCGCCTCCCCCGGCATGGTGGCCAGGAGTTCATGAGCGCGAGCGGCGTGCCGGTGTTCCACCAGCAGTTCGTACTTGGTCGCGTGGATCTGGTTGACCGAGGCGAAGTCGCGGGTGCCGCGGCGGCTGGCGGCGCTGTAGCCGAGCTGGCTCCACACCGATCCGAACACCGCTCCGAGCAGCGGAGTGCTGATCAGGAAACCGTACTGGTTGGGTCGCTGAACAGGTTGAACCCGATCCCGACGAACAGCCCGCTCCACAGTCCGGACAGGGTGCCTGCGGCGGCGATCTTGCCGCGGGTCAAGCGCCCGGTGACGCGTTCCACAGAACCGAGTTCAGTTGCCACGATCTCCAAATTCTGCACCGGAAAGCTCTGGTCGGCGAGATAGTCGACGGCCTGTTGGGGCGTTGGCGCCGCGCTGGTAGACACCGAGGGACATGGGAAATTCCAGATCCATGGCAGCGGCGGTGGACAGCTGGCTTCGTGTCACACGGAATCCTGTTCGGAGGTGGTTGGCGGGGCGGAGTCGACCAACAGGCGGGTCAGCTGTCGGTCATCCAGCGTGCTCCAGGTCTGCCAGTCCTGGCTGCCGGTACCGCTCAGGGCGTAGGTGGGAGGATTCGGGGAAACCCGCGCTGAGGGGCTCTTGGTTGGGGTGCGGGTCTGCTGAGCGGCGGACAGTAACCGCTTCACCAGATACGGCATCCAGAGAATCAAAAAGATCAGGAGGGTGATCACGGACTTTCGCTCGATTCTGCTTGACTGCAATAGTGCTACACCGATGGTACTGCTGCCCTCCGTCGAAGATCTATCCCCGGGTGTGGTGAAACAAGCCTGGATCGTGCTGCTGGCCGCCGACGGTGTAGGCACCAGCACCAGCACCAGCACCAGCACCAGCACCAGCACCAGCGACATTGTGCAGCGGGCGGGGGCTGACCAAGCCGACGGTGATCCCCTGGCGCGCAGTCGTTACTTGGCTGAGGGTTTGACGACCGGGACAAACCTGGTCGGCCAGGGCAGATCGACGAGTTCGAAATCTCGATGCCACGCTGGCGCCGCCGCCGGCGGAGTGAGGGTTCACCCACTGGTCCAGCTGCCTCACTGCCCACAGCCGACCCGCCGACCTCAACAGCAGTTCTGAAGGGAACGGAGCATCCAGATGACCAGCCACGAAACGACCGGTGGGAGCACCGGCGACCAGCCTCACGACAGCGCCCTGGACCGAGCCGCCGCTCAAGGGCCGCTACCAGAAGCCGTCGACGATGACGAACCGGGCGGCGGAGCCCGCGAGGAGGTCGAGGACTCAACTGAACAGGAAGCCCACGCCTCATTCCTGGGCATCCACCTCAACCCCTGAGCTTGGCGGCGCCCGCGCTACCACCCGACCGAACCGACCCGGGAGCTGTGGCAGCCAACAGGTACATGAACGGTTCGTGGGTCCGTTGAAGCCTGCCCGGGCTGGCCGCCGACATCGACCGATCAGTGATCGGTGGGCAGAGCGGCGGACCTTCCTTCCACCCGCCGCGCACCGTGGCGTGCGTGGGTGGTGCCAGATGGCGCACCCTAACTGCTCGGCGGCGACGCCGTCGGGTCGACAGCTGTCAGGGACCCGTCCCCGTTCCGGATGACCGTCTCCACCGTTGGCGGGCGTTCGAAGGGGTGGTGAGGGTGCAGCGCATTGGGCACTGAGAGACACATGGCCCACGTTTTTAACTGCTTCGCATCCGGTGGAAAAGCTCGACCGGTTCCCGCTGTGATCGTCAGCGTGGGCATGCCACGGGTGGTCCCCCCGGCGGGCAGGCTGTTCGAGCTCATGCTCAACATCGGCTGGACACTGGCAGCGGCGCCCGTGCCGGTTTCCACAGGTTCGGACGGTGCGGTAGTTGCTGAGCTGACCATCGACGCTTCGGGGATGCGGCTCACCACCCACACCGAGGTGAACGGTGGCGTGCTGACCGCCGACGACGCGCCTGATGTGCCGGCCGGTTGGCGGGAGGCGGTGCAACGCGATGGAGGCCATTGCACGGTGATCGTGGTGGACGTCATCGATTTGGCGCGCCGACGCAAGCTGCCGAAGTACATCAATTCCGCAGCCAGGCGCAGCGCTGTGCTCATCGGACGGGCCGTGGTCGTTACCGGCGGCCCCTGACGGTGCAGGCATCGCGGTGGCGCCTGCCACTAGAAGAGCCGACATACCCGCGGCCGCAAATCGGCGTACTCGATGCGGCGACGGAGCGCGATGCCCGAAGCACCAACGACCCGATCGTCTGTTGCCTCACCCGCAATCCGGGCGGAACCCGCAGCCGCCTTCACTACTCGACCGGGTCCTGGACGATGGCCGTCACCCGACCGGTGCCCTCCAGGAGATCCGATGTCCAAGCCGATTCTCCCGGTGCGACGAGCCACCCAGCGTCGGGGCGGGGTGTGCTTCCAAGCAACTGTCGACGACGACAACGCGGGCGGATGAGGCGGGTCAGGTGCATCGCTGCGGCGATCGGAACCAGGCCATGCCAGGCCGCTCCGACCCCGGCTCTTGAGGGGTAGAGACAGGAACGCCCAGCAGGTCGCTGTCCTGTTCGGCGCTGTGATCCTCAACGTAGGTGAGGCGAAGCGCCTGCCGTTGCAACCCGGTCAGGTTCGTCAACACCTGGTGCACGTACGCGGCGTCCGCGGAGGGGACGCTCGACACCTTGGATACCGCGCCGGACAGATGGACCGCTCGGCCGGTCCTGAGCGGCAGGCACATCCGGCAGCACTCGGACGGCTCGGGCAGCCCGGACCTCTGGCTGCAGCTGACCGGGCCGCCCGAGGTGATCGAAGTGCTGCAACATCAGTTCGCCGTCGGCTACGTCGACCACATCGACTTGGACGACCCGACAGATCCGAGTTGACACTGGACCTGGCTGTTTCTGCAGGTGACGGTCCGAAGCTGGGGTTCAGTGAAGGCGCCGTGAGGCCGGCCCGGGTAGGCCCGGGCCCTCAGCTTGGCCGCAGCCGTTGATTCGGCTGCCGCTTTGCGCTGGTCCGACACCGGCTGGTCGGGCTTCACATTCGCGGGGTGGTTCGTTACCCCGGCAGCTGCACCGGGTGCCCCCCGCTGATGCCTTTGGCGATTGCTTGTAATTCCACGGTGGACAGCCGAACACCCAAGGGCTGCAGAGAATTCTTCACGATGCGGCGGATCTGCGGCGTGGGCCGTCCTTGTAGGGAACGGGCCAAGGCGGCCAACACGGCTCGGGCGTAACCACGGCGCTGCTCCTTGACCTTCCGGGCCAGCGCAGCTTTGGACTGCGTCGGCCGCCGGACAGATGCGACACCCGCCGTACTCATCCAGACTCCCATCAGTAGCACAACAGTACTGGGTGGCTGCTTAAGTCAAGTTCAAAACGTAACGTCAACGCCTGCAACGGGATTACGTAGTTGCGCCAGCGGGTGTGGGTCGGTTTCAACGGCTTGTTGTGGGAGTCGGTAAAACAACAGTCCGCGGCTTTTCGATGCGCGCCGGTTGAACCGGAAGGTGTATTCGTCCAGGTAGTAGGCCAGGTGCTCCTGGGTGACGGCGTAGTGCAGGGTGCCGGTGAGCCACCGCTTGAGTAGGGAGGCGACCATGTGCACGCCTGGCAGGTTGACGTGCGCCGGTGTCTTGGTGTCGAGGCCGGTGAAATATTGGTGTTCGAAGCCCATGGTGGACAGCCTGCGGAGTTGGCGGGCACCGTCGGTCTTGATCAGCGTGCCGGGTTCGACTACGCGGTCGGCGAAGAGTACGAGGTCGATGGATCGGGCGATCTGGGCGAGTTCGATCCGGACACGGCCGAGCTGGCGGCCGGGCATCGACTCCACGGCGACCATCGCTGCACAACTGTCTTTGAATCCCGCTGCGCGGCCGCGGGACTCGTTGCCGATAAACACTTCGTCCAGTTCGACCACTCCGGACAACAGGTCCCGTTCCGGGCGGACCATCGCCCGGCGCAGCTTCTGCAGCCACGCCCACGCGGTCTCGTAGGAACCGAATCCCAGCACCCGTTGCAGACCCTGAGCAGACATGCCGTTTTTCTGCGAAGTGATGAACCAGATTGCAGCGAACCATGTCGACAGCGGCGTGCGGATCCGGTGAAAGATCGTTCCGGCAGTGACCGAGCTCTG
>JBBROB010000050.1:0-15606 GCA_038229825.1 Mycobacteriales bacterium | reverse complement strand
GCCGGCTGCGCGCCGAACTGGCCAGGGTGTATCCGGAAAGCGCTGCAGCGGAGATCCTCGCGCAGGAGTGGTTGGTCCTGGACGATTGCCCGCTGGCAGATACCCGGCCGTGGGCCTTGCGCCCGGAAGTGGTCACGCCCGATGCCAGGGTGGTGCTCGCCGGCGACGGCGTCCGCTGCGATCTGCCGGTCGCGCTGATGGAACGTGCTGCCACCACCGGGTTCCTGGCCGCGAATGCCCTACTGGCCGGATTCGGCCTGGCCGGCCACGACCTGTGGTCGGTCCCGATGCGCGGACGGCACACGGCGGCCAGGATCGCCCATCGGGCACTGCCCGGTTGATCTTCCCGCCGGGCGCGTGTTGCCGGATGGCAACCACAGGGGTCAGCCCGGGAACTCCCCCCGCGCCCGCAGCGCGTAGCGGCGCTCGGCGTAGAGCAGATCGTCCACCCAGAGCCGGGCGGCGGTGCGCTTCATGGCCGGTCGCAACGCCGGCGCCAGGAAGCGGGCGACCGCAAAGCCGGCTCGGTCGGACTGGGCGATGGTGGCCTCGGTGATCATCGTGCGCGGGCGACCCTGGGCATCGGGTGCCAGCGGTGTGGCGTGCGTCTCCACCACACTGCCCTCGCCCTCGCCCCGGGTGATGGTCATCACGATGGTGCGCGCGTCCGGGCAGGTGAATTCGGCGCGTACCGGCACGCCCCAGGTGCGGCCGAGTCGGAATGTCACATCAACGGTCAGGGTGCGCTCGTCGCTGGCGTCGTCGTCGACCACCAGGTGGCTGAACGAATAGGGGTGGAACCAGGCGCCGTGCCAGGGATCCAGCCGGTTGGCGATGACGTCCTGCGGTTCGCAGCTGCCGATGACGTGCATCACTGCGGCCACCGAGGTGGCCGGCGACGGCCGCAGCGGCAGCGCCGGTTGGTCGGTCGGGTGCTCCCCGTCCATCGCGAGGCGAACCCAGATCAGCACCCCATCGTCGTGGGCGGCGAACGGTCGCCACGACATGTCGCCGCTCGCCGTCAGCGGGTACCCGTGCCAGCGGCAGTACAGCGTGCCATCGTTGACGCTGCACCGGTTGAGCAGCGCCCCCAGGTGCGGGCACGCGCCCGGACCGGCCAGCAAGCTACCGTCCTTGTCCCGCCACAGCACGATCTCCCGGCCGCCCATGCTGCGGGTGATCGACAGCTTGCTGCCGACGTCGGTGCTGGACCCGACCACCAGCCAGCCGCCAGGATCGCGGGACTGGGCAACGGCGAGCGCAGCGCTGATCCTGGATGGCTTCGCCTGCCGCCAGGTCGGCCGCATCCGCGGTTCGGTCGGCTGCGGCAACCGGGCGATCGGGATCCGCGACCGCACCGCAGCCAGCGCCCGCCCGCCGCGGGTCGGCACGGCCGGTAGCCCGACCTTCCGCGGCTCAAGCGACATCGGCGATGCCCCTTTCGGGTCGGGTGGCTGATCGGTTGGCGGAACGGGCGGCGGTCGGGCCGGTGATCAGGATCCGGCCGGCGGTGGTGGCCTTGCGCCAGGTGGGCACCCTGGCCCGGTGGGTGAACACGTCGTACTCCGCCGCTTCGATGTGGTCCAGAATCCGCGAGTACAGCACCCTGGCCGCGCCGACGCAGCGGGCCGACCGCGGCGGGAGCATGGCGATGCCGGAGTCGGCGACGTCATAGAGCTTCCGGTTCCGGTCGATCTCGAACGCCATCAGCGCCCGCCACGAAGGCGTGACCGTGCGCGCCTGCAGGTCCACTCCGAACCGGTGCAGGTCCTCCTGTGGCAGGTAGACCCGTCCGCGGTCGAGGTCCTCGTCGACGTCCCGCAGGAAGTTGGTGAGCTGGAAGGCCAGTCCCAGCGCCCTGGCCGGTTCCCTCGCCGCCGAGTCGGCCGGTTCCAGCACCGGCAGCATCATCTCGCCGATGACGGCCGCGGATCCCTCCATGTAGCCGCAGAGGTCGTCCCAGGTCTGGAACTGCGAGATGGTCAGATCCATCGCCATGGCGCCGAAGAATCGGTCGAAGCACTCCGGGTCGATGCGAGCGTTCTGCACCGCGTCGACCACCGCGGCCAGCACCGGGTCGGACGATGTGCCGGCGCGCAGTGCTGCCCGGAAGTCGTCGGCGAACCTGGCGAGACGGGCACCGGCCGCAACCGGGTCGGCGACGGTACCGTCCGGCCCGTCGACGATGTCGTCGGCCAGTCGGCACAGCGCGTAGACCGCGTGAACGTGCCGGCGCCGATTGCGGGGCAGCAACAGAGCACCCCAGTAGTAGGTGGTGCCGTACTGTTTCGTCAGCTCGGCGCAACGACGATAGCCCTTCTCCAGCAACGGATCCGGCGCTGTCATCGGACCTGGGACAGGAACTCGTCGACGCGGGCGGCGGCCAGTTTCCCCGATACCAGCACCATCGGCACGCCAACACCGGGCACCGTGCCCGATCCGGCGAAGAACATCCCGGTCAGACGCTTGTCGTGGTTCGGTGGTCGGAACGGGCCGGTCTGCGCGAAGGTGTGCGCCAGCGAGAACGGTGTTCCGGCCGCCATCCCCCGCGCCTTCCAGTCCAGTGGCGTGACGATCTGCTCGGTGACGACGTCCGACGGATAACCCGAGTCGGACAGGAAGGCGTGCAGGCGATCTCGCATCGGCCGCGTCTCCCGGTCCCAGTCCACCCGCCCGTTGAGGTTGGGGGCGGGCTCCAGCACGAACAGGGTGGTGCAGCCGTCAGGGGCCAGTCCGGGCTCGTCGATCGAGGGGATGGTCACCAGCCGGGACGGGTCGGGCATCAACTCGCCGCGGTCCAGCAGGGCGGCGAACGAGGATTCCCACTCGTGGCCAAAATGGATGTTGTGGTGGCCGGTGCCCGCCGGTGGCGTGCCGCGCACCCCGACGTGCCAGACGACTGCAGACGGGGAATACCTGGCTTTGGCCAACCGGCGCGGTGGTGCGAGATCGGGCAGCAGCTGCTCGTAGGCGACCGGCAGGTCCAGCGTGCAGATCACCGCGTCGGCGGCGATCTGCTCGCCGGAATCCAGCCGGACGCCGGCCACCCCGCCGCTACCGGAGCGTCGCAGCACGGCCGACACCGATTCGCCATACCTGAACTCGACCCCGGCCTTTTCGGCCGCCGCCGCGATGGCCGCCGGCACGGCGTGCATCCCGCCGTCGGGGAACCACACCCCCTCGATGCTGTCCATGTAGGTGATGACGGCATACAGCGCCAGCGCCGACTCCGGGGAAAGGCCGGCGTAGAGCGCCTGGAAGCCGAACAGCCGGTGCAGCCGCTGATCCTTGAACCGTCGTCGGATCGCCGGGCCGAGTTTGCCGAAAGCACCTAGTCGCAGGAGCTTTGCAGCAGCCAGCGGCGGGGACAGCAAACCCATCGGCGAGTCGAAATTGCGGTCGATGTAGTTGGGCATCTCCGTCAGGTACAACTTCTGCAACCAGTCGACGAACCCGTCGAAGGCGGCCGCGTCGACGCTGCCGCAGGTCTGCCGGATCTCCTCGCGCATGGCGTCGCGGCCGTACCGGACCCGGATCTCGCTGCCGTCGGCAAAGCAGGCCCGGTAGGCCGGATCCAGCCGGTGCATCGGCAGCACGTCGTCGATCCGGGCGCCGACCGCGGTCAGCACATCGGCGATGAGATCCTTCATGGTCAGGACCGAGGGCCCGGTGTCGAAGGTGAACCCGTCCTGTACCAGGAGGCCGGACCGGCCACCGGGGATGGGCTCCCGCTCGATCACGGTGACCGGGTGTCCGGCCGCCGACAGGTGACAGGCGGCGGCCAGACCGGCCAGACCTGCGCCGATCACGATCACTCGATTCACTTGTCGCGCCAGGCGATCCGGTGGGCCATCACAGTCAGCGGGCCCACTGCCGCCGGCTCGATGGCCGGGTCCTGCAGGGCCTCGCGGGCAGCGGCGACGTGGTCGGTGATCATCTCCTCCACGGTGTCCACCACGCCGACATCGACGAGTTCGTGACGCAGCAGTACCACGTCCCGCGGTCGGATGTCCGGCGTGCCAACCCTGGCCAGCGCCCGGCGAGCGGACGGGGAGCGGAGCCGCTCCGCTGCCAGCGAGACGATGATCGTCGGCTTTCCGGCCAGCAGGTCGTCGCCGGCCGGTTTGCCGGTCAGCGACGAGTCTCCCCAGACGCCGAGTAGATCGTCGCGGAGTGCAAAAGCGTCGCCCACTGCTTCGCCGTACCGGGCAAGGGCCTCACCTGCGTGCCGGTGGTCACCACCGGCCGCGGCCACGCCCAATTGCAATGGACGCTCCACGGTGTAGCGGCCGGATTTCATCCTGGCGACCTGGCGTGCCCGCTCCGGGTCCTTCCACCCGGCGGCGCTGCCGACGAGGTCGCTGCGCTGACCACACACCAATTCGACCACCAGTACCCGCCAGAGCCGCCGCATGGATGCCGGGAGCTCCGCGGCCAGCATGTCTGCCTCTGCGTGCGCCAGATCCCCCAGCAGGACGGCGATGTTCTCTCCGAACCTGCGCGCATCGCCGCGGGCGGCACTGCGTCGGTGCAGTCGCTCCACCTCGGCATGCGCAGTGGGCATGCCCCGCCGTGATGCCGACTCGTCCATCACGTCGTCGTGGATCAGCGCGAAGAGCTGCAGCAATTCCAGGGCAGCGCCAGCCCGGACGACGTCGAGAGAGCCGGTGCCGCCATCTTGTCCGCCCGCTGCCAGCCAGCCGAGGTGGCACATCACCGGACGGATCCGCTTGCCGCCGGCGCCGATCAGCGTGATCAGCATCTGTGGCAGGTCGTTCCGGCCCAGCACATCGAGTTGATCCGATTCGGCGCTCAACGAGGACCACAACAGGCCAAGGTCGCCCTGAATGTCCTTGATGGTCCGATCCACGTCGCCCAGGTACCCGGTGACACAGTCCGGCAGTTGGACCGGCTCGCCGAGTGTCGGTCGCAGCTGGTAGTCGTAGCAGGCCCGCGACGCGGCGATCGGTTGCCCGTTCACGCTTTCCACCTCAAGGTAGTCGAGTGCACGCGTTCAGTGCCCTTCCGCTGAGCCGGTGGTCCGGGCGACGGTCGTGGTCGGGCCACCGAATTCGACGACCTGCCCCAGCTCACCGATCTGGGTGACCGCCCAGGGACTGAAGGCGAATGGTGTGGCCGCGACGGCTGCGCGGATGTCCGCCCACCGCACCCAGGCGAATTCGGCTACCTCTGCGGCGTTGGGTCGCACCACGGCAGCCGACTGCGTGGTGTGACCGACGAAGACCGGACAGACCTCGTTTTCCCAGATGCCGCTCGCATCCCGGGCCCGATAGGCGAACCCGGGAAGGGTGCACTCCAGTCCGGTGACGTCGAGGCCGAGCTCGTCCTGGAGTCGTCGCCGCACAGCGTCGGCCAGGGCCTCACCGGGGGCAGGGTGGCCGCAGCAGGAGTTGGTCCACACCCCGGGCCAGGTCTTCTTTCCCAACGCCCGCCGGGTCAGCAGCAATTCGCCTGCGGCATTGAACAGGTACAGGGAGAAGGCAAGGTGCAGCGGGGTGGATTCGTGGTGGACCGCGACTTTGCGTTCCGCGCCAACCGGGGCGCCACTGTCGTCCAGCAGGACAACGAACTCGTCGACCAGGGTCACCGGCATGTGACATCGTCTAGGTGGCAGGTGCTCATGGTGGCGATAGTACTGACGGCCGATAGACGGTTTTTGGCGCGAAACTATGCAGGAGTGGTCCGCAGCTGAGGAAGATCACGGTCGATCGCCGGCCGCCCTCGCGGCCGGGGTGGTGCGGATCGATCAGCTGCGTTGTCGGTGCCGCCGCCTAGGCTGGCGGAGCCGGCAGATCTCCGGCGGACGGAACTGACGGCAGGCGGGGCAGCTCATGAACAGAGGCGGTACGGGGACCGACAGGTCCGATGCCACGAACGTCGCGACGCTGACGGTCGGGACGGGAACGCTGCGGGACCAAGCAGAGCAGCATCTGCGCGCGCTGGTCGGTTCCGATCTGGCGGTGCTTCGTGACGATCAGTGGACTGCGATCGAGGCGCTGGTGGCTGGGCGCCGCCGGGCGTTGGTGGTGCAGCGCACCGGTTGGGGGAAGTCGGCGGTGTACTTCGTCGCCACTGCCCTGCTGCGAGAGCAGGGGTCCGGCCCGACCGTGATCATCTCGCCGCTGCTGTCCCTGATGCGCAACCAGATCGCCGCTGCCTCGCGGGCCGGGATCCGGGCTGTCACGATCAATTCCGCCAACTCGGAGCAATGGGCGGTGGTCCATCAGCAGGTCCGCTCCGGTGAGGTGGACGTGCTGCTGGTGTCGCCGGAGCGACTGAACAATCCCGGCTTCCGGGACGAGGTGCTGCCGCAACTGGCCGCGACAGCGGGACTGGTGGTGATCGACGAAGCGCACTGCATCTCCGACTGGGGCCACGATTTCCGGCCGGATTATCGCCGCATCCGCACCCTGTTGGCCGACCTGCCGGCCGGGATCCCGGTGCTCGCGACCACGGCGACCGCTAATGCGCGGGTGACCGCAGACGTCGCCGAGCAGTTGCAGATCGCCGACGCCGAAACGGTTCTCGTGCTACGCGGGACGCTGGACCGGGCGTCGCTGTACCTCGGCGTCGTCAAGTTGCCGGATCAGCCGTCGCGGTTGGCCTGGCTGGCCCAGCACCTGCCCGAGTTGCCCGGCTCCGGCATCATCTACTGCCTGACCGTGGCAACGACGGAGCAGGTCGCGGATTTCCTGCGCGGCAACGGATTCCAGGTCGCGTCCTACTCGGGGCAGACCGAACAGTCGGATCGGCTGCAGGCCGAAGAGGACCTTTTGAACAACCGGGTCAAGGCCCTGATTGCCACTTCGGCGCTCGGGATGGGTTTCGACAAGCCAGATCTGGGATTCGTCGTGCACCTGGGCGCGCCGAACTCACCGATCGCCTACTACCAGCAGGTCGGCCGGGCCGGACGCGGCGTCGACAGGGCGAGCGTGGTGCTGTTGCCGGGAATGGAGGACCAGGACATCTGGAGCTACTTCGGATCGCTGGCGTTCCCTGCTGAGTTCGATGTGCTGCAGACACTCTCGGAGCTGGAGTCGGCGGGCCGGCCGATGTCGGTGCCCGCCCTCGAGCCCCGCGTGCAATTGCGACGGTCCAGGCTGGAGATGATGCTGAAGGTACTCGACGTGGACGGGGCCGTCCGGCGTGTGGCGGGCGGCTGGACGGCGACCGGTCAGCCGTGGACCTATGACGGTGCCCGGTACGCGCGGGTCGCGCAGGCCAGGAGCACCGAAGAGCAGGCGATGATCGGCTACCAGGAGACCACGGGTTGCCGGATGAACTACCTCCGGTCGCAGCTGGACGACGATCCCGGCGACGTGGGCTGCGGTCGCTGCGACAACTGCGGGGGTCTGATCCTGTCCGGTGATACCGACAATGCCGCGGTTGAGGCGGCCAGAACCAGGCTGTCGGTGCCGGGCGTTCCGGTGGATCCGCGTGGCCAGTGGCCGACCGGAATGTCGGCGATGGGGATCCAGCTGTCCGGAAAGATTCCGGTGGGTGAGCGCGCCGAGCAGGGTCGGGCTGTCGGCAGGCTGGACGGGATCGGCTGGGGCGCGGCGCTGCGGGACGCGCTGCGGGCGGACGCCCCGGATGGTCAGACGCCGGTGCCCTTGCGGCACGCCGCAGTCCAGGTGCTCGACTCCTGGCCGGAGGTAGCCCAGATCGACGGTGTCGTCTATCTGGAGTCGGTGACGCGTCCCGGGCTGGTCGAGCATCTGGCTGCCGGGATGGCCAGGTACCGCAAGGTCCCGGTGCTCGCCCGGTTCGTGCTGGTCGGTGACGGGCCACCCCCGCCCTCCGCGGTCAACTCGGCGCAGCGGCTCAGGGGCATTCTGAGTCGTCATCGGCTCAGTGAGCCGACCGCCGTCGCCGGACGCCGAATCCTGGTGGTCGACGATCGCACCGACAGCGGCTGGACGTTGGCCGTCGCGGCCCGTGAACTCCGCCGGGCCGGCGCAGCCGCGGTCTTCCCCTTCGTCCTCGCTGTCGGTTGACGACGAACCGCGCTTATCAACTTCGCGAACGCTCCCGAAATGCTCGACTCCTGTCACACCCGCCCCAAATCGGGCATCTTACGGAGCGCGAACGGCCCGATTCACCCTGCCGCCCAGGCCTCGACGACGGTGGTGACCGGTGCGTCGGTGGCAAGAGATTCGTCGATGGCCAGCGAAACCAGGTGATCCTGGCATCCGTCGGCCAGGCTGTACGGCGCCGGCCCCTCCTCGTTGGCCCAGGCGCCGGTGGCGGCCATCAGGGTGGCGATCGCGATCTCCTCATCCATCAGACGCTGCCCGACGAACGGGTTGCGGTAGACGACCCGGCCGTCGAAAGAGATGTGCTCGGTGTCGTTGCCGTCCAGGTTCAGATCGTGCCCCAGCTGATAGCGGCGCAGGTCCGACGTCACGATCGCCCGTCGCTCCGCCAGCCTGATGACGGTGTCGTCGGCCAGCTCGCCCCGGCTGCCGCGGACCAGGATGCGCCGGAAACGCAGTTGGTTGTGCCACTGGTTGTCGGTGAAGTCGTAGAGCCCGGACCGGCCGTCACCGAAGTCGAACGTCGCCAGCGTGGTGGTGGCATCCTTCGGCCGGTCGTCATCGGTCCAGCCGTCGCGGCTGATCGGATCGACCAGCGGGGCCGTGAAGGCGCGGGCCGACACGGTGACCGGGCCGCAGCCGGCCCCGAGGAATCCGCGGATCATCGACACCGCGTGGTAGCCGTGGGTCGACGAGACCTGCACCGAGGTCGGTGTGCCGATGGCACCGCTGCGGACGACCGCCAATCTGGCCGCGTGGCCGGGCAACATCAGGTACTGCTCGGCCACCTGCACGCGTCCACTGCCGCCGACGGCCTCCCAGAGTTGCCGCAGACCTGCTGCATCGGGCGCGGGTGGCGTTTCGGTCAGTACCTTCCCGCCGGCCGCCACCAAGCCGGTGACCACGCCAGGGCTGGCGTCCCAGGGCACCGAGCTGACCACGAAATCGGGCCGCTGGCGGCGCTGCAGTTCTTGCGGGTCGACAAATGCCGGGACGCCCCAGCGCAGGCCGGCCTTGTCGGCCGACTCCGGCCGCCGGGCTGCCACCCCGACCAAGGTGAATCGCTCCGGCATTGCCCGCGCAAGCTTGGCGAAAAACTCCGCCCGCCAACCTGTTCCGACAATCCCAAGGGTCACGGCGTTGGCCGGTGTACTCATTGCCAGATGGTTTCATCCGCCGATCAGTCCGCTGCTCGCGGGGGTGGGGCCTCGGCCCGACGGCGGCTGCCGGGCGCACTGCGCCGGTGAAGAACACAATCGGGGTGAGTAACGACCGAAGAGGATGTAAACAGATGCGCTTACGTCGGGCCCGAGCGGTCGCGCTGTTGTGCCTGATGGCTCTGTACACCGGCTGTGCCGCGCCGGCGGCGGCGCCGGTCGCCAGCTCGTCGGCGGCGCCCAGCTCGTCGGCGGCGCCCAGTACGTCGGCGGCGGCCAGTACATCGGCGGCGACATCGGCTCAGGCAGGACCGCCCGGCCGGCGGTCGGTGACCTACCACGGCCTGACCGTCGCCGTGCCCAGTACCTGGAAGATCGGCGACACCACGTGTGGGACGCCGATCCACGACACGGTCGTCCTGCCCGGGCCTTCGCCGGCGTGTTTGATCTCGCCGGCGCCGAAGGTCACGTCGGTCGTCTTCGGGCTGAGTCCGGCGGTCGCACCGGCCTTCGGCAACGGTGCCGTGAAGAGGCAGATCACGATCGTCGGCGACCGGAAGGTCGCCGCAATCCGAACATCCAGCGCCCCCGGATCGGTGCCTTTCGTCATCCTCGTCGATGTACCGCCGCTGCATGCTTCTGTTCAGATCACCGCGCAGGCCCGGAGTGTCGCCGAGGGCCTGGCCGCCACCCTGCTGGTGACCGATGTCGACGGGAACGGATGCCGTGCGATCGCCGACGACGTCGCCGCTCTGCCGAACGGCAGGGCGCCTGTTCGATCGGGGGCCGACGCCACCCTGCTCCCCGGCAGTCCCGCGGAGATCAGCGTCTGCCGCTACCTCGCCGGTCTGCTCGAAGAGAGCGCTGCCGTGCCGAAGGCCAAGGTCGTGGCGTTCGTGCACGCGATGAACAGCGCCCCACTTGGCCCCTCACGCACCCCGACGGCGAATTACACGAAAGCCCTCTGCCGCAGTCCCGGCGAACAGATCGGGGTGTCCACGGCGCTGGACGGCAGTGACGCCGAGGCGTACCGGGTGCAGGCCCGCTACGCGAGCGGCCCGTCGGTCGTCGTCATCGCGCGGTTGTCGGTGTGCGGGGATCTCGGCGCGTCGAACGGCTCGACGACCGTGCAGCGCACCCCCACGATGGTGGATCTACTGGTGAAATCCGCCGGGAACACCCAGGGCTGGTCGGAATCGGTGGTGCCTGCTCCGCGGCGGTGACCGACTCAGGACGCGCCTCACGGAACCCGGGCGGTCCACTGCTGAGTGGCGAACTTGCTGTCCGCCAATGCCTTTGCCTCGGTCACCGTCGCCGCGTCCAGTTCCACCGGGGTCAGCCCGTAGCGGCCGTCGAAGTGGGCGACCATCGCGCCGATGATGGCCTCGCGGGACAGGCCGGTCTGCGACCGCAGTGGATCGACCCGCTTGTTCGCACTCTTGATGCCCTTGTCCGAGATCTTCTCCCGGCCGATCCGCAGCACCTGCAGCATCTTGTCGGCGTCGATGTCGTAGGCCATCGTCACGTGGTGCAGCACCGCCCCGCCGCCCAGTCGCTTCTGCGCGGCTCCGGCGATCTTGCCGGCCGGAGAGGCGATGTCATTCAGAGGGACGTATTTTGCCGCGATCCCCACGTCGGCCAGGGCACCGAGCACCCAGTCGTCGAGGAACGCGTACGAAGCGGCGAACGACAGGCCCTCGACGAGCGAACCCGGCACGTAGAGCGAGTAGGTGATGGTGTTTCCCGGTTCGACGAACATCGCGCCGCCACCGGAGATCCGCCGTACCACCGTCACATCGTTACGGGCCGCGGCCACCAGATCGACCTCGTTGCTCAGCGACTGGAACGAGCCGATGATCACCGCGTTGGACGCCCACTCCCAGATGCGCAGGGACGGATTGCGGGTGCCGGCCCCGACCTGCCTGGCCAGCACCTCGTCGATCGCCATCTGCATGGTCGGGTGCTGCGGACCGGCGCTGACCAACTCGAAGTGGTGATCGTGCCAACCGGTGGCCCGGCCGAGCGCCCGCCGGACCGCGATCGCGACCGATTCCGGCGAGAAGCCGATCATCGACACCTGGGGAGAAAGAGCCGCCTGGACTGCGGCCGTCAGCGCGGCCGCACCGGCGTCGGCCGGCAGCCCGGTCAGGGCGGCGTTGATCTCGTCCAGGGCTTCGTCCGGCTCCAGGAAGAAGTCACCGGAAATGGCCACTGCGGACAGGGCCCCATCGATCACTTCAACGTCGGCGGCCACCAGCTTGCCGCCGGGAACCTTGTACTCACCGTGCATCTTGCCCGCTTCCAGAATGTTGAACAGCCCCGTTGCGCACTGCCCCAGAAGCAACCCCGCGGTGGGTCGGACCATTCCGGTAACCGCCACCGCCGAATTGCTCAGCCGCCCGCGGGCAGCGCCCGGTCGGCCGGTTTGCCCACTCGCAGCAGCAGTATCAATCCGACCGCCAGTACCAGCAGGATCCCGGCGATCCCGGCCCGGTCCGCGGCGAAGATCCCGGTGAAGGCGGCGAACAGCAGCGGGGAGAGGAAGGACACGGCCCGGCCGGTGGTCGCATAGAGGCCGAACATCTGGCCCTCGTTCCCGGGGTCGGTGAGCCTGGCCAGGAACGTGCGCGACGAGGACTGGGCGGGACCGACGAACAGGCTCAGCAGCAGACCGAGGACCCAGAACGCGCCCCGCCCGGACAGGAACATCAGCACGAACCCGCTGAGCAGCAGTCCGCTCAGCGAGATGACGATGACCGCCTTCGGGCCGACCGCATCATCGAATTTCCCGGCCAGCAGCGCCCCCAGCGCGGCGACCACATTCGCGGCCACCCCGAAGATCAACACGTTGCCGGAGGTGAACCCGTACACGGTGGCCGCCAGGATGGCACCAAAATGGAACACTCCGGCCAGACCGTCCCGAAAGATCGCACTGGCCAGCAGGAAGGCGGCCGCCTGCCGGTCGTGTCTGATCAGCCGGGAGATGTCGGCGAACAGCAATCGATAGGACGCCAGGAAGCTGACCCGAGCCTGCTGCGGCCCTGCCGGAATCTCCGGGATCTTGAACAGCACCGGCAGTGCGGACAGCCCGAACCAGACGGCGGCGATCAGCGCTACCAGGCGGATGTTCAGCCCGCCGGCGGTGCTGACCGCGAAGAAGCCCCTGGTATCACCGTCGCCGGAGATGAAGCCGTAGTAGCAGAACAGCAGTAGGAAGATCCCGCCGAAGTAGCCCATCGACCAGCCGAAGCCAGAGATCCGCCCGATGTTGGCCGGGCTGGAGATCTGCCGCAGCATGGAGTTGTAGAAGACGGTGGCGATCTCGAAGAAGATCGAACCGAGGCCGATGAGGGCCGCGCCCAGGAAGAAGTAGTGGTAGTCGTCGCGCACCCAGAACAGGCCGATCACCGACACGACGACGAGTCCTGAGAAGATCGCCAGTGACCGGCGTCGATGACCTTCGGCGTCGGCTCGCTGCCCTGTCACCGGCGCCAGCACTGCGATGAACAGCCCGGCGATCCCGATCGAGATCCCGTACCAGGTACTCGCGGACACGCCGGGAAGTCCATTGCCGACCGAACTGGTCAGGTAGACCGAGAACACGAAGGTGACGATCACCGTGTTGAACCCGGACGAGCCCCACTCCCACAAACCCCAGGCGGCGATCTGGCTCCTGGTGCCGGTGCCGCCTCGGGTCTGGGGAACAGCCGCGTTGGTCATGGCGGCAGCGTAGGCGGTCCGTCCGGTCTGCGGGTGAACACCACACGCTGACCAGCACGCACAGTGACTTGATGACAACCTCGTCAGGAACCCGTGACAACGGAACCGGTCGGTGTCACGCTCACCCCGCGAGGCTGCCCGCCTTGTCCTGTTTGCCCGGTCGTGAGGCTTCGCCTGTGATTCAGTGCTCTGTTCGCCGCCGTCCACCGGCTGTTGTGGCGACGGCGCTCGCATGACTGCGGAACCCCGGGGGGGAGCACGGCCCCTCGAAGTCGCGGGCCGGGGTTCCGCCCTGCCGGTACGGGTGGTCGGGCGCCCGTACCGGTATCGATCATGAGGCGCATCGTCGCCGTCGTCGTCCTGGTGTTGGCGACGATGATGTTCGCCGCGAATGCGGCAAGCGCCCACGCCGTGCTGGTGTCCAGCTCACCGACCGACGGAGCTGACCTGCCGACGGCGCCGACGTCGATGACATTGGCCTTCGACGAACAGGTGCTGCCGGAGTCGGCCGAGATGATCCTGTACTCGGGTCAGGGCGCGGTGCTGGCCCGATCCGGGGCCGGCGCGCACCCTCTTGGCATCGTGGGCGACCTGGGTACCGGCCCATCGGCTCGTCTGACAGTGTCGCTGCCGCCGCTCGGCGCCGGAGCTTTCGCACTCGACTGGCAGGTCCAGTCGGCCGACGATCTGCACCGCAGTACCGGATCCATCGTGTTCGGGGTCGGGCAGGCGGTCGGCCCATCGGCCGTCGATCGGGTCGGACCCCTTCCCGCCGCCGGCGGTACGTTGCTGCGCTGGCTCGACCTGGTGGCGCTGGCCTTCCTGCTCGGCGCCCTGCTGCTGGCTGCGGGAACGGTGCCACGCTCCACCATGGGGGAGCGGCAGCGGGTGCGCTGGCTCGATGACGGCCGGCAGGTGGTTCATTTCTCGGCCGGCATCGGGGTGATCATGGCGGTGGCCGTCCTCATCGACTCCGCGGGAGACGTCGGCCTGGTCGGCCACATTGTGACGTCGACCGCGTTCGGGCACCTGTGGCTGGTGCACGTGGCCGGTCTGGTCGGCGTGTTCGTCCTCAGCCGCCGTCCGACCAGCCGAATGGGTCGGGTGTTGATCTTGTCGGCCGTGCTGGCCGCCATCGCGGGGTTGGCGGCCGGCAGCCATGTCGGAACGGGCGGCGATCGCCCGCTGGCCGCAGCCCTGCTCGGGATCCACCTCGCCGCCGGCTGCGGCTGGGCCGGCGCGGTCGTGCTGCTGACAGTCGCCACGATCCGATCCCGGCTCCGTGAGCAGGTGATCGCCGTCGTGAAGGCGTTCGCGGTCCCGGCAGCGTCGTGCGTTGCGGTCGTCGTCACCACCGGCCTGGCCCTAGGGGCTCGGCAGGTTGCCAGCGCGGACGCGCTGATCGGCAGCAGCTATGGCCGCATCTTGATCATCAAACTGGTGTTGGTCGCTGCGGCCGGCCTGCTCGGCTTCTCGACCTATGTCAGATTTCGCCAGGTGCACGGCAGGGATGACCCTGTCCCCCAGCGAAGATTCGCGCACCGGACTGTCCTGGAGGGTTCGGTCTTGGTGCTGGTCCTCGGTGCCGCCGCCGCCCTGAGCCTGAGTTCGCCACCGCGCGGGCCCGCCTTCGCGCCGGCGGTGCCGACGCCGCAGACCCAGCTGGTCACCGAGGTCGACGGTCTGTTGCTCACCCTGGACTTCTCGCCCGGCAGCATCGGCGACAACTGGGTGAGGGTCGCCGTCGACGACACCCGGCGCCCGGCCCGCGCCCCGATCACGGCGGTGGCGGTGGCGTTGCACGGCCCCGCCGGTCAGTCCCTGCCCGCTCGGGCCCTGACGCGGGCGGGCGCCTCGAATCGATGGCAACTGGGCGGCATCGGATTTGACCAGACCGGTGCCTGGCGGGTCACCCTCTCCATCTCCCGGCCGGGTCTGGCCAACGCCACCTGGCAACCCGTATGGACCGCCGGCAGTCGGCAGTCGGGGGTACCTGGCCAGGTGCTCAGCGACCGGCCGTTGGCCGCGCTGCTCGACGCGCTGGCGGCTCTCCTGGGTCTCGGCTGCGCCGGTGCGGCCCTGGTTGCTCGACGCAGGCGACGATGCGCTGTCGGAGCCGGTGCGCCGGACGGGCAGTCGGTCGAGAAGGAACTCGTCAGCCGGTAATGTGCCTTGCACTTTTCCAATGGTAAACGCGCTCCGATTTTGATGACGGTGTCGTTCCGAGCGCCCTGCGCAGGGGAGAAATTGATTACCTCCGCATTACTGGAATGGCGATCCGATCTCACCAGAAATGCGTCCTGCCCTTTCGGGTAAACGCACCGGCTGACATGCAGTAAAGGTACTGAATACAGCTCGGTAAAGGCAGTCCTAATCACCGCCGAATCTGGCAGGAATAACGTCAGAAATCGGTCACAACGCGAAGCCGACGGCTCATGACAATGTCGTCAGGATCAGTGACAAGGACGTCTGGGGAACCGCATGCTCCACCCCGAGGCGGTCCGCCTTGTCCTGTTTGCCCCGATCGTGAGGGACCTCGTATGACTGAGCGTGCTATGCATCTTCGCGGCGGGATCAGCAGTGGACAGGGTTCGACGCCGGGAACTGCCGGGCATCGTGTCCGCCGCCCGCGTCGCTTCCGCAAGCCGGCCGTCTGCGCGCTGGTGCTGATG
>JBBROB010000049.1:0-15671 GCA_038229825.1 Mycobacteriales bacterium | reverse complement strand
GCGGAATGCAGACCGGGTTTTCAGTCTGAACCAGCGATCTCGTATGCCGCGCTTGCGGTTCCCGAACCACGTCGGCCAGCCCACCATCCAGCCAGGGACCATGCGACGACGTCGGAACCGTTGGTCGTAGATCACCCCGGTGACATGCCGAGCCAGCGGCCTCGGCTCGACGAGCTGGGGGTGTGTCGCACGCACACGCTGGTCGACCGCGTCGTAATGGCGTGAGACCAGCGAGTAGCGCTGGTCCTCACCTACCCCGGCCTGGCCGGCGACCCGCCACACGGCCCGCTGCTCCATCGATGTCAGCGCGGCGACATCTGCCTTGGTACGGACCCGGTCCAGCGGCAGGTGATCCTGCCGCCAGCTCAGCACCCGCCAGGCCCGCGGATCGAGGTCGGCAACATCGAGTGCGGGCCGGTCCAGGGTGCCCGCCGGTGTCGGGGGCGGTACCCGGATCCCTGGGAGATCCGCTGGTGCGCCCAGCATTTGCAAGGCGATCTTCCGCAGTTCATTGGTATTGACGTGCGCCCCGGCGAGCACTCGCATCGTCTCGGCGTCGTCCTGGTCCACCAGCGCCACTAGCAGGTGCGGCGAATCCATCGGCTCACCGCGGGCCGCGGCGAACTGAGCGGCCGCACCTTGGGTCTGACCGAATACGTAGGTCGATCCCGCGCCGGGTGAAAGACCTGTTCGCTCGCTTGAACTCAGGCGGAGCGACTGCAGGGCCTCTCCGATGGGCCCGTCCACCTCAGCGAGTGCCTGTAGCAGGTGGACCGGCCGACACTCGGTACCGGCGCGGCCGGCAATTGTGAACGCATCGCTGACGATGCGATGACCTGGTTCCTCAGACCAGCCTGCCCTCGTTCGCGCGGTCATCTGCATAGCGTTGCACGGTCCGGCGCTGCTCGGTCGCGGACCAACCGCCAGTTTTTGCCGTCGTCCGCAGCCACAAGCCGATCCGTAGCCGGAACAGCCCGTGTCCCCACGCAGAGACCACATTCAGACTATAATTCTGGTCTATGACTACGCTGCCGCTGTCCGAGGTCAAAGCGCGACTGTCAGAGATCGCCGAGCAAGTCGCGACGACCCACGAGCGCGTCCAAATCACTCGAAATGGCCGCGACTACGTCGTCCTGCTCGCCGCCGACGATCTCGAGTCGATCGAAGCAACCATTGAGCTGCTCAGCGACCCTGACGCCATCGCACGACTCCAGAGTGCAGAGCAAGACATCGAGCATGGGCGGGTGCTTGACGAACAAGCCGTACGAGCGCTTCTCTCGAAGTCGGCGGCGACTGAATGAGCTTTCGGGTCGTCGTGACCCGGACTGCCGCACGCCAGCTGGCCGCGGGGCTTCCCGAGGCGGTGGCCGCCGCCTGCGTCGAGTTCTTGTTCGGTCCCTTGGCCGACAATCCGCTTCGCGTCGGTGCCGAGCTGCGTCCGCCGTTTGCCGGACAGTGGCGCGCCCGACGGGGGGAATATCGCGTTCGCTACCGCATCGACCACACGGAGGGCGTCGTGTACGTACTCGATATCGATCATCGACGCGACGCCTACCGGCGCTGACACGGTCGTCCCGGTCAAGGATCGGTGACCGGTCAGGAATCCGCTATCGAGGCGTCGGTTCGTTCGCCCGGCCCGGCAGCTCTGACTCGTTCACGCTGCGTGCTCCACGCTCATCTCGACGTGGAGGCCTGCGGCGCCCACCATGTTGACCAGCGAGTCCAAGCCGAACAGGTCGATCTTGCCGCGCACCAGATCGGAGATGCGGGGCTGGGTAACGCCGAGCCGGGCGGCGGCTTCCTTCTGGGTCCACGCCTCGGCCGTGATCCGCTCGGCGAGCGCCACCATCAGTCGAGAGCGCAGCCTCATGTTCTCCGCCTCCTGCGGCGTGTCTTCGATCGCATCCCACACGCTGTCGAACTGCTCGTTGCTCACGTTCGCTCACCTGCCCTGTCCTGAACCGCGGAGACGATCTGCTTGTACCGCCTAGTGGCGAGTTCGAGGTCTGTCCTGGCCGTCTGCTGCGTCCGTTTCTGGAAGCAGTGGAGCACGTAGACACGCTCGGCCACGTTCGCCACGTAGATGACCCGGAACGCGCCACCCTGCTCGCGCACCCGTACCTCCCGGACGCCGTTGCCCACCGTCGGCATGGGCTTGAAGTCGACTGGGTCGAACCCCTGCTGTACCCGATCGAGCTGGTAGCCACACTCACGACGAGCACCGACGGGGAACCCGCGGAGGTCATCGAGGGAGGTGCCAACGAACTCGATCGGCTTCACAAGACCGTATTATACAAGTTCCGATATGTCCATGGTTGGTTAGCGTGCCCCGGCGCAGCAATGCGCCGGGGCTACCCGACACGGGTGCTGATCTAAATTTCGTCTCGGCGCGGACGTTCTTCGGGCGCCGGATGACGTTGGCTGATTGGGACACCTGGCTGTCGATTCGGCGTTTGCTCGTCCGTCTAGTAGGTGAGTCGGTGACGGCCACTGGCGGATAGGAGGAGGAACGATGTCGAAGTATGTGCTGGCTTTCCGCGGTCAGCCGGACAGAGATTCGGGGCAGGGCGAGAACGAGTCATGGGGAGCGTGGTTCGGCGGACTCGGCGCGCGTGTCGTCGGTTTCGGGAACCAGGTCGGTCGGGTCGAACGACTGAATGCCGAACATACCGAGGACATTGCGACGGAGGTCCTCACTGGCTACGTGGTGGTGGAAGCGGCGGACATCGACGATGCCGTGGCACTGGCCCGCGGCTGTCCCGGGTTCAGGGCCGGCGTCAGCGTCGAGGTTGGCGAGACCGTTCCGATGGGTGGCTGAAAACTGGGTCCCGTGGGTCGTTGACACGGCTCGTGCTGACGGGGTCGACGTCCCACACCGATGAGATCGAGCAGGCGATCTCCGTGGGCCCCCTGGCCGGGGTTTGCCGACACCTTCGACGACGAGGCGCACACGTCGTGAGGGGCCAGGGCAAGACGCTCGTCGTTCAGATGATCGGGGTTGGCTATTCGCTGACTGGTTTTGTTGCGCCGGCGTGCTCCCCGGCGGGATTCTGCGGCCGGGTGAGGATCCCGTCGCGGTGACGGTCCTGATCTTGGTCGGGTCCCGAGCCGGAGCGCTCTGCGGTCACCGGATGACGTTGGCCCAGGGCATGTCCTTGGCTACGAAAGGGGGGCTGACGCTGGGTCGTTCCAACAATCCGACAGTCCGCGCCTGGAGGAGGCCGGGTTTTCAGTCGGTGATGGTCAAGTCCATCGGTCCGCACAGAAGGCGTCGGCCGTCACCAAGGTGCAGTGGCGCGAGGAGACCCCAGGTCCCGGACGGCACGGTGTAGCCGAGGGTCGGCCGGAAGCTGGCAGTCCCGACGAGGAGCGGGATGCGCACGGTTTCGGCTGGTGCGGCGGTGAAGATGATCAGGGGAAGGTGCTGGTAGCCCCAATATCCGCCAACGGTGGTGCCTGTGGCTGGGTCGATGATCGTGGCCGTGATATTTCCGTTGGTGTGGATCTCGATGGACTGGTTGCTCAGATTGGTGACGTGCAGGTGGTGAACAGCCGTCTGTCCACGTTTGATGCTGAGCGGCCCGTCCAACTCGGCCCGCAGTTCATCAGGATCGGCGGTCGTGGCGGGGTCGCTGCTCTGGTTGGACTCGTATTCGTCTGTGGTCGGTGGGTAGGCGAGTGCGCCAACGCTTAGAGAGACAAATTTTCCGTAGTGCCGGTGGAGCTCTTCGGCCGTGGCCTCGGCGTCGGCCGACAGGTGGATGTCGAACGGCGGGTGGCAAAAGCGTTGGTCGGTGGATGGGCTCACCTGAAGGACGCCCGGGCGGAGCCGGTGAAGTTCGTCCAGTTCGGGGCACAATCGGTCCCAGGCTTCCAATGCGGCGGGGTCCGACTTTTCGATCTCTACGGCAGTTTCGTCGATTCCGAGCTGGCGCGCCGCTGCCAGAATGGCTGGCTTGTCGGCCTCATCGAGGTTGAACACCGACAGGCGAACGGTGTCCGGACCACCGAAATACGAATCCGTCAGTCTCTCGCCGAACAGCGTGAGCGCTTCGTCGAATAGTGGGCGCAGGTGAGCCTGCGTAGCCATGTCGCGCATCGCATTTGCCCACTGTGACTCGTCGTCCGCCATGCGGTCACCGTAGTCAGGCCCTTCAGTAACCGCTGAACCTGGCATAGCTCAGCGCGTCTCCCGGTGCACGCGGCGTGAGCGGGGCACTGCTGGAATCAGAAGTGACCAAGCATGCTTGTCAGCGCCACAGGCGTGGTGCGCCAGCACCTCGCGTCTCCTTCAGATTGCCAGGCTTGAATTATCCCGCCAAAGGTCGATCCTCGACCCGGTTGGGGATCGCCAATCGACGCGATCGTGATTTTGGTCGACGGCTGCGTCCGAGCACCCTTGCGTCACCGCAAGACGTTCGCTGACCGGTCACCGATCGGGGTCTGGTAGGTCCGCCTCGAGGGTGCCCCACCAGCCGACACCGCCTTCGTCCTCGCGCAACGGATCAGGTGTGCCTGGCTCGCTTATCTCAAACGCGGCGACGGCCACGCCGAAGGCAACAGGGTGCGGGATCTCCCCTGGTAGCGGTGCGTCGTGCGGTGCCATTTTGATGTGTTCGAGGTAGAGCACGGAGGTGAGCCCGTAGGCATACTCCTGGACGTCATCGCTGGCTTGGCGTCGCAGGCCGACGCGGTGGCCGGGTTCGTACGGCGGTGTGTAGATGATGCAGAACGCGTCCGGCCCGTCGACCCAGCCATGCTCAACTTGGACCTCGACAGCCTCGGTGATGACGCTGTATTGCAGTTCCTCCAAACACGCCAAGAGCGCCAAGGCGGACCAACTCGGGTTCTGCGCCGCCCCGAGGCGGATCAGCAATTCACGGTGAGCGGGGGTGACGTTGTCACGGTCGAACGAGTTACGTAGCCGACCGGAGTCCGCGCCCGAACCTGCCGACACCAACGTCGAGTACCGTCCTCTAGGTTTGAACCATCGCATAGTCCGCAATCATGCCGGTTGAAAACCGGTCAGCTTGACGCTGTCGCCGGATTGCCCGGCTCGCGCTGCCCTTGGTCGGTCATGGTTCGGCTTACGGTGCAGCGATGACCAGGGTCAAGGGGCCCCTTGTACGTCGGTGGTTCACGTAGATGACCGTGCTAGCTGTCCCACTTTCCGGAACATAGGTCTGACGGTGGCCGCCGACACTCGCTCGCGGCTGATTTGATGAGGTATGGCAAGCGCTCGACCCCACCGTCAAGGTTGCCGCATTCGCGATTTCACCGGGCGATCAGTCGACCGGCCCACTCATCGTTTCGTCCTCACTTTCACCCATGGTGGCCTGGCCGGACACCGCCTCGTGTTGAGCTCTCGGTCCTGGCCGTGACCGGCGGCTTCCGGCCGACGATCCTCCACCGGGCGGCTCCAGACGGGGACGCGCCAATGGCGATTGAGGTCGTATCGCGGCCTTCTTCGCCTGATCCGACAATGGGTGCAGACTGCTGAACATGACAACTTCGTGGTGGAGGCGCAGACAGCCGGACAGGATTCGGTTGCTCACCGTGGGCTGCACCTTCATCGTGGTCGCCTTGGTCGGCCCGCTGATCGTAGGACTGTTCACGCACTCCGAGGCGATGATCGGCACGGGCGGATGGTGGGGACTGATCACTATGAGCTTGGTGGTCGTCGTGTTTGCGCTAGTCCTGATTGCCCGATTCGGCTGGCAGGATCATTGACCCAAGTCAGACGCGCTGCCGAACCTTCGTCCAGCTCGGTCAACCCCGCGGCCGATAGACGATCGGTGACCGGTCAGCGATTGGTCGCCGAACTTCTTTAGCCATCGGTGGTCCGCTGACCTGACGGTTGCCGAATTGCCGGGGACGACTGCCCGAGCGGATCGCGGCGGCTCTGGTCAACTGGTAGGGCTGACTCCAGATCTGGTGACGGTGACCTTTGCAAGGTAGGCGGACTGGCAGTCGGGGCCGTCTGGCTGGCTGATTATGGGGGTGACTGTGGTGGAGCCGGCGAACAGTTGTTGCCCGGTGGTTGTGCGGCCCGTGACAGTCACGGTGACCTCGCCAGCACCCATCGGGATCGGGATGCTCTGGTCGGCGTTAGTCGGATCGAGAGCACTTTCGGCACAAGTGTCGCCCGCACACGCCCTAATGGTGGTCAGCTTGTCCGTGTTGGCAGCTGGGGCGAAGTGGACGACTACTGCATCGAGAAAAAGCACTGCCGAACAATCGGTGCTCGTGCAGGCGCCGGCGGTCAGCGCACTGCCGACCAGGATGACGGTCGCCGCGATACGGCCGGTTCTGCTGCCCATCGGGTGAGTCAACTACGGCCATGACCCCATCCTCGCGCCGTGACCCACTTGTGTCGGAAATGCAACTGCCGAGGAATGCACCGCCGTCATGTCCGCCGAACCCTTACCGGTCACCGATCGTCTATCGGGTCAGTGGCCCGGTACTGGTCTGCGCAGGGATCACATCACGGGAATGTAGGGAGCGTCGAGCAGGGTGCGGTCGCCGTTGAGGCTTTGGCTGATGGCGGCGGCGTCTTCGTGGCGTGCCCGGCCGGATTTCGTCAGCAGGGCTCAGTCGGTCGTTCCGATCAAGCGACGGCTTGGATTTTCCACCGATCACCGTGGACGCGGTTCAGACGATCGCTGCGTCTGGGTTGTGTGCCCACAGGTCCGGTCCGAAGACCTCGTAGTGGATGTGCTCGGACAGGATGCCCTTGCCCAGCAATACCTGTCGGGCTTCCTGCATGAACGGCAACGGGCCGCACATGAACACTTGTGCCTCGCTCGGTACGTCGATGTCGCTGAGGTCCATCCGCCCGGGACGAGCGGGGTGCAGAGTGGGTGCGTTCTCGGCGTCGGTCTCGTACCAGTTCTGCGCCGTGGCGTCGTCCATCGCAAGCACCTGACGGCGCAGATCGGCGTACAACGCGTGGTCGTGGTGGCTGCGGTCGGCGTGGAACAACCGCACTTTCCGACTCGGCTGACGCCGGGACAGGTCCTCCAGAACCGCCGCGACCGGAGTGATGCCGATACCGGCCGAGACCAGAACGATCGGGCCGTCCGACTCATCCAGGACGACGTCTCCGGCAGGCTGGCTGACCTCGAGCACCGTCCCGGGTGTCGCGTGCTCGTGCAGCCAGGTCGAGACCTGACCGTCGGGATGGCCGTCCTCCCCGTCCACTGAGTTTGTCAAGGAGGTTTGACCCCGGACCATCGAGTTTGGTTGGCCCCACCCGGAACTGGCCACCAGCTTTTCGAGTGCGATGACGAACCTTGAGCGCTGTCACGAAGTCTGAGGGTTGCCCGGACTGGTGACCGGCGGGTCAGGCCGCTTCTGCGGCCTGACGGTGGAGCTGTTCAGACCGAACCGGGGTGGTGATGTTGAGCGATGGGCGGCGCCCGCCGCGGTTGAAGATCCGTTTGATTCGGTGGGCGACGCCTCGCATGGCCGTGGCTCTGGTGGCAGATGTTCGGGTTTGTAGAACTCCATTTCCAGGCCGGGGACAGGCCAGTAAGTGCATCCGCCGTATTCGGCCGTTGGAGTTGAGGAGACCTCAGTTCCGGGATCGGCGTGGAGACGACCTGCCCGGCAAAGGAGCCAGCACAAGTGCGGGATGGTCGAGATACCACGACTGCGACCGGCAGAGCAGTCAGGACCGTGAGATGGTTTCCACGGCGCCCCCGGGGCCATGCAACCGGATCTGGCCCTATCTGACGTCTACACAGTGAGTCGCCAACACACCGGGCCTGTCCAGAAGGAGATTCGTACCATGACAGCTCGCGAATACTTTCGCCTGATGGTTGCGCTCCTTGGGCTGTTGGCTTTTGTGTCGCTGGTCGGGTGCTCGTCCCACGACCGCAGCGTCCCCGCAGCCGCAGTGTCGTCGTCGGTGCGGCGATCAATCTTGACAAGCACGGACACGACGACCCCGGGTCCGACCACGTCCATGACCATGAATGGCTCGTCTTCAGCATCCAGCCTGGCCACTGCTGCGCCGACCGCTGCGGGTGGTCGGTCGACCGGGCCGACTGACACAGACCAGACGACGGTCACGTCGGCCGGGTCTTGCCCTCCGTCCATCATTGTTTTTGATTTCGAACCCGTGGAACCCACATATACCTATCCTTACCCCCAGGAGATGGGGGTGGCGTCCTGTCCTGTCTCGGGCGAAGTGGGAACGATCACCATGCAGGTTGGTGACAATGTTCGCATGACCGCCCAACCCGGCTTGCACCCTGGTCCGTTATCGGCAACGCCCGACGAGCTGGTGACGGTGAGCGGAAACATCATTCTCGCCCGGCATCCGGGAACCGCGCACATCTACACCGGCCAAAATTCCGTGTGTCGATTACTCGGGTTCTTCAAATCGTCGCACTGTGAGCTGCTCACACTGAAAATTGGCAGCCGCCCCTAGGTGTTTGGATAGCTTGGTGTCAAGATCCCGACATACATCATAATCATCTGCAGGTGTTGATCACAGGGTCTGTGCGGTTCGTCATGGGCAGCCAGTTGGAAGTGGTCAGCAGCTGTTCCAGATGTCGTTGAAGCTGCCACCCCCGCCGCCGGATCCGACATACGCGAAACCTGTTGACCCGTTGGTTGAGTAGGCGCCGTAATGGGCGACATTCCGGATAAGTTGAAGGCTGCCACCGTTGGTGCGCACCTGCACATTCGACCACACGTCGGTGCCGAAGTTGCGCATGTGCGCGTACTGGTGCTCGTCGATCGCTTCACCCGTAGACGGGTCGTACCAGAATGAAAGTGCATACCGAGTCCCGTTGACATAGAACCCGTCATACGGGCCGAAAGAAGCAACCGCTCCCGTGGTCAGGTCATGCCAGCCAAACGTGACGGTCTTGGCTGCCTGACTATAGGTGGTCGAGATGTTGAAGAGATCGTACCGATTCATATTGGCGACCTGCAGCGGAACGGGGGTGGTGTCGAGGCTCGTAGTTCCCGTGATGATCGCCTCGTAGAACAGGTTGCTGGATCCAGTTTGGTGCGAGCTCCAGAAACCGTTTTGCAGTAGGCCATGATCGAGGCCCACGCCGCCTATTCCGACCCAATTTGTGTAGCCGTCGGGTTGCGCAGCGCATGGAGTGCCCGGGTTCCACTCGGTAGAGCCGTAGGTCTCCGTGATAGGCGCCGCGGTGCTGATCACACCTGCCCACGGGTTTCGGTTAATTTGACCATCCCAGGGGTTGCCGGCTGATCCACTACCGATGCGTTGGCATAAGGTGGCCGGTTCGATACCGGAATAGTGGTCAACCCATTCGTCTTTCCAAGCCGCGTAGGTCGGATCGGTTGCGGCCGGCCGGGGCGGTATGTTGAAGTACGTCAACTCGAATTGTGTTGCGGTGGCCGGTTTCCAACCGGTGGGCGGGATCCGCTGCTGTGCGGTGTCCGTGCCGTTGCTCGTTGTGTAGATCGTCGCCTGCATCGTGGTTCCGGCAGGCTCTCCTGGTTCGTCCACGACCTGGGTCGACGGGGCTGACAGTGTTCCTGGATGCGGGCAGCTTGTTGTGACGTCAGTTGCCGGCGCCGTGGACTTGGGCGCAGATCCAGGTGGGACCGCTCGCGCAGAACCACTACCGCTGATGCTGATCGTCGCGAAAGTCAGTGCGATCATCCCCAACAACAGGTACGAACGGGCCGCATGACTCCGAAGCTGCATGAACGTCTCCTCACACCTGGCACGACGACAGCCACCTGCTCCGGCGAGGCTCGGGCTGACCGGCGCCATCCGATGACCGTGTGGAGAACCCTAGCGGCATCAGTGCCTCCCACGCATGGCGAGCAGGGCGGAGGCGAGATGGGACTGGTGGCTTACAGGAGGTGGCCGCCAGTGGCGATCAGAAGCCCGGTCAATCATCGATGTGTTGTCAATAGTTTCAACTGGTATTGATTTGTGACACCGGGGGGGACGTGCGGTCCGGCCCCATCGAAAGCCACGCGTACCCGCTGCCATACTGCAACTGATGCCCTTGCTGCTGGAGCCAGCCGATAGTTGACCCCCGTAGGACAGCTGACGTTGGTCTAGCTCGGGCGGGAACACCTCAATCCAGGTTTGACCGATCGGCGGTTCCCGTTCTGCGGTTCTCGCTCCGTGTCCGGGCGTTTGACGCGGGTCAGCTCGCGGCGAGTTGGGCGGCTCTGGCGTGCGATAGCCGGAACGATTGGGTGCCGGTCTCGATGATGTTGCCGCCGAAGGTCAGTCGGTCGACGATGGCGGCGCAGAGCCGCGGATCGGTGAACGTCTTCGTCCAGCCCGAGAACGATTCGTTGGAGGCGATGGCCACCGAGTTCTTCTCCTCCCGCTCGGTCAACACTTGAAAAAGTATTTCAGCGCCACGCTTGTCGAGCTCCATGTAGCCAAGCTCGTCGATGCAGAGCAGGTCGACCCGGCCGTAACGGGCGATCGTCTTCGCCAGCACCTTCTCATCGGCTGCCTCGACCAGCTCGTTGACCAGCTTGGTGGCCAGGGTGTACTTGACCCGGAACTCGTTCACGGCAGCGACGGTGCCCAACCCGATCAGCAGGTGGGACTTTCCTGTTCCGGAGTCACCGATCAGACACAACGGCTGACCGGTGCGGATCCAGCCGCAACTGGCCAGAGTGTGGATCGTGGCCGTGATGTTCGGGTTCGCGTCGAAGTCGAAGTCGGCCAGCCACTTCTCCCGCGGGAACCCGGCGGCCTTGACCCGCCGGACCGAACGGCGACGGTTCCGGTCATCGCACTCGGACAGCAGCAGCCCGGCCAGGAACCCCTGGTAGGTGAGTTGTTCCTTCTCCGCGACCACGGCCAGGTCCGGGACCAGGCCACGAACCGTGGGGAGCCTGAGCTGCCGGCAGGCCTGGTCGATCGCGGTCGCGGCGGCCTGCTCGGTCAAGCCTCGACGGCGACGCATCGGCTGATTCATGACACCTGTCCATTCTTCCTCGTTCTGCCTGCGGTGGCTACGTTTTCGGTGTCGCCGTTGGCGGTGTTGGTGCGGCGGCGGAGCAGCTCGTCGTAGGCGGCGACCGACGGCAACGGCCGCGGGTCCGGGGGCAACCCGGCGATGACCGCTGCCGGATCTGCCAAGCGCCGTTCAGTGAGGCTGACACTCTTTGCTCGAGCACCACGCTCTGGTCGTCGAGATCTTCAGGCTGGTCGGCCCCACCTGGGACCTGGTGTTTACGCGCCTCGACCGCGACGACATCAGCGTTGTTGGCCCCGACCGACAGGGCCGCTTGCAGGCCGGCGACGACGTCGGCGTGGTTCATGTGCCGGTGAAGCAGCAGCACATCGATCAGCTCCCGGGTGCCCGGTCCGTCACCGTGGGCTTTGCGGGCGGCAGCCCAGAACGCCTCATGAGCGGTGGTGAACGACCCGTTCGCGCGGGCCTGCACCAGCGCGGTCGCACCGGGCAGCGCACCCGGCTTGTATTTCAAAACCTCCAGATAGTGGTCGAGCACCAGCACCTGGGAGCCTTTACGACTGGACCGTTCGTGCTCGGCGATCACGGTCCGGCCGTCCAAGACGATGACCCCGTTGGACCGCAGGTGCACCCGAACGCGGCGGTTGATGAACCGGGCCGGCACCGAGTACTGCACGTTGCGAACCATGATCCTCGAATGTCGATCCACCCGCGGGTTCAACGACAGGCCCGGTTCGAAGACCTCAGAGGGTAATGCTCGCAGCAGGTCTCGTTCGATGGTGAACATGTCACCGACGATGCGGACCTGCCCGTGGATCCGGCGGTGGTCATCGGCCCGGTCGGCCTTGGCCAGCCGGGTGTTCAACTCCGCCAGGGTTTTCACCCTCGGGACCGGGACCAGGTGGTTGCGGCGGAACCGGCCGCCTTCCCCCTCGACGCCGCCCTTCTCGTGGGCGCCTTCGACGCCGGGCTTGCAGTAGAACGAGTCGAACCCGGTGGGAACGGAACAGCACCCACCGGTCGTTTTCCGTCCTGCGCCGGTCGGTGCCGAACAGCACTGTCGTGACCGCCGACTTGAGGTTGTCGTACTTGACGTGCTTTGTTGGGATCCCGCCGAGCTCGGTGAACGCCTCGATGTGGCCTTCCAGGAACGCCTCCTGGGACTGGGTGGCATACACGCGGTGACCGCACGGCCGGAGAAGCACAGCCGCATCGTGAACAAGTAGCACTTGGTCCGGCCCGCCGGCAGATCCACCCACAGCTCGGCGAAGTCGACCTCCGCCTCCGCACCCGGTTCATGAGTCTGCGCGATGAACACCTCAGCCGCCGGCCGCCCGGCCTCGACGTCGATCTCCGGCCGACGCTGCGCGACATAGGCACGGACGGTGCCATAGGTCAGATCGACCGCCCCGTGCTCATCGACGAGGCGGTCCAGGATCCGGACCACAGTATGTCGCTGCTTGCGCGGGGCAGTCAGATCCGTCCGAAGCATCTCGTCAACAGCGGCAGTGAACGGGCTGATCTTCGTCTTCGCCCAGACCCGCCGGGCCGGCGGCGGCGGCACCGCCGAGGCCAGGGCTTGCCGCACCGTCCTTCGGTGCACCCCATGGCGTTTCGCCAACCCGCGCACCGACAAACCGTCCACCCGCGAGTCGCGTCGGATCTGCTCGAACAGCACCACCCTGGACCTCATTCCAGACCTCCTGAACGAATCGGCAACCGCAATTGCCGATTACGATCAGGTGGGGCCACTCAAACCTGACAGAAGCTGCCCGGCGAGTCGCAGGTGGGGCCAGTCAAAATCGACACTTCCTGCTCAGGTGGGGCCGACCAAACCTGACACACCCAGACCACGCGCTTGATCGTGACCCGCAGCGCATCGCCACGCGGCCCGGAAGAGATCGTGTATTGCCGCGGCTGGCGTTCCCCGTTCGGCAGATCGACGGCGATGGCGACGTACTGGCCGGTGCGGTGCCGTGGTGTCTGACCGGTGACAGGTGCCAGGATCAGCGAAAACAGCTGGTCGGTGTCGTCGAACCGCTCCACTACCCGGTACGGACGCCACGGGCGGGCCGGGTCAGTACCGCCGAGGGCGTACAGTTTGCCCTCCTCGGCGATCAGGGAACAGGCGAACAACCAGTAGACCTCGTCCCATGCTGCGGCGACCTGCGGGGTCACGGCGTCCCCGAGGACGGTCCCGACCACCTTGAGCAGGTGGTGACCCACGATCGTGTATTCCTGAGCCCGGATGCCCAGCGATACGTGCTTGTGTGCGATCCGCTGCATGATCGGCGTGAAGTCGGGCGCGTCCGGATCGATCAGGTTCACGGCGTACGCGACGACGGACGCAGCGAGGGCTTTGGGCTGTTCCCCGATCGCCTGGTTGGCCTTGTTGAACACGCGCATCAGTTCCGGGTGCGCGGCGAACATGTCGGGGTAGAAGGTCCTGGTGATCTCCTCGGCGTGCTCGGCGACGACCCCTGCGGTGGCCGTAACGATCTGTGCGGACTGTGGCGTGAGTTTCACGATGAAAACTGCTCCTTCAAAGATGCGTTGATAGCAGGTGCACCCTTGGTTGAGCGCACGACGACCGACCCACAGGATCGAGATGATGCACATCTCGAGCAACGCGGACTACGGTTCCAGCCAAGCCCGCGTTGTCGCCAGGGCACAAAGTCCTGTCTGCGTAATCCATTCTTCTGTGATGCCCACGCCTCTGCGCGGTAGCGGATCGTTCATCGGACGAGGATGCCCAAACGACGATTGCGCGATGTTGGTTTTCAACAGCTGCACGATGGAGAATCCGTCAGCGGTGGGTCCACGGTAGGAGGGTGAACCGGGTAACGCCGGCCGTACGGATGGGACAAGGGCGGCCGGCGGCGACAATGGCTTGGTGAGCGCTGATTCCTATACCGACACCCTTGAGCGACTGTTCGCGGCCTACGAGTGTCGCCACACGTTCGCCGTCATCGAACAGGTCGCCACCGAGTGCCGCAGGCAGCTCGTCGGAGAGACATCCTCTGGTGCTCTCCTGGAGCTGCTGGAACGACTCACGCGACAACGACTGGACGATCTACCACCGACACGACCGGACCGCTGACCTGATCGGGCGGTGGGTGGCGCTGCTGCCGGTGCGTTGGGACCTGTCGGGGCTGGGTCGTCGCGGGCGGGTCTGCCAGCCGTCGGCCATCGTCCCGCTGATCGATTCCTCACTGCGCGACGTTCAGCCAGACGTCGGCGGTTGCATTGCCGCGGACGGCGTGCAGGTCCCAGCAGCCCGGTTGGGTGAACAGGTAACCGGCCCCCCATTCCTGACCGGGTCGGCGATAAGTGCTGCTCAGATGCTGATCGGGTCCCCAATGGAGCGGCTGCGTCCGGCCATCGGGGGCAATGCTGGTCAGAGCAACCTCACCAGCGCCGGTGATTCTCCAGACGATCTTCACCTCCTCGTTTACCCGCACTGGCCTGTCAGGTCGCTCGGCCATGATCAGCCCCCACAGTTGAACCTTGCTACTACTGCCCTCGACCTCGGGAAAGCCCGCGCCCCAATTGATAGGCGAGGGCGGCGCGCAACCCGGTTGGCCGAGCGGCACAAGGCTCGCCCGAACGGTCGGAGCCGAGGGCGGGCCCGAAGCCACCGGGGCCGGCACGGTCGCGCGCGATGCAGGTGTTGGTGAGGTGGACTTACCGGTGCAGGCCGCCAACATCAACAGACTGGCGCAGACCAAGGACGACAGCTTCACCACGACTTTCATCGTCACACCGCCGTGCCAGCCCGTCAACGAACCCGCACCTGACGCATTGAGCACCTGTTACCTCGCGCCGCCAGCCCGATACGCCGGCGTGTGTCTGAACACCGGTCGCGGCGCGCCGCGCCCCCGGTAACCGTCCGAAGGGGCGGGGCGTCCGCAAGCCCATCCGCGAGCGGTGACGATGTTGATCTTGCTCTTGTCGCGAGGCGGGGCGCGTTACGGTCACCGGACGACGTTCGCGGATATGGCGTGCGGGCATAGCCTGCGATCGCCGGCCCTTCGTCCTGAGCGCTGCCGAAGCTGAGCAACTTGACGCTTTCGACGCCCAAGTCGCCACGGTCGTGGCGCGCGTGCGCGAACGGCGGTCCAACTTTGACCCGATGTAGACCCCTGAACACTGGTCCCGAAGCCATGACCCCGAACCGCCGCCGCTGCCGGAGGGATCCGTGACCGTCCGTGACCGGTGGCTGGTGATCCAGGCGCTAAACGCCTCGCCCGTGCGGCAGCAGGTTCGCTAGCGGGACAAGGCGTGACCAGGCGATCTACGAGTGAGGACCCAGCGCAACATGCTCACGCGCCGGAACGGTTCAACGGGTGCGGCACGATCAGGTCGGGTGCGAACAGGCCAGGGAGTGCGTCGAGCCATTCCGTAAGTTCTTGCGGCCGGCGAGGGACGAACGTTTCCAGACTTCGCAGTTCGCTCGAGTTGGTCAGAGCGGCACGCATTGCCTTGTCCGGGAAGACCGCCTCGCAATAGGCGTATGCGACCGAGATGGCGTCTATGTCGCTGATGTCGTTCGGCGTCCAGCTGTGTCGTGGATTCTGATGGAGGCGGGTCTTAACCTAGATCCACCGACCCAGGTCCGACGATGGTCCGGGCGGAGCGAGTTGATCTTGGTTTTGTAGGTCCTGTTGAGGGGCGTAGCTGAGCTGCCGGTGTGCCGGCTCTCCGGTGGCGCGGGTTGATTCAGATGCTGCT
>JBBROB010000048.1:0-17015 GCA_038229825.1 Mycobacteriales bacterium | reverse complement strand
GCCGCGATCACCACCTGGGCCGAGCACTGGAACCAAGATCCAAAACCATTCATCTGGAAAGCTACCGCCGAGGACATCATCACCAAAGTCCGCCGGGGACGCGCCACCCTCAACCAGATCAAATCACAGACGGAGCACTAGGGAGGTCGGCTCCGCCGAACATCGGAGCGCGGGACCGACCCTCGGCCCGGTGACGGCACCCAGGACCGTCTCGGACTAGTCCCGCGGGGGGAGGCTGGATCAGACGGGACCGAGATCGGTCAACCCGATGACGCCGGCCCGGAACGCGAGCAGCACCAGGGACACCCGGTCCCGGCAGTTGAGCTTGGCCAGCAGGCTGCCGATGTGGGTCTTGACGGTGGACTCGGCCATGAACAGCGTGGTGGCGATTTCGCCGTTCGTCAGGCCTCTGGCCACCTGGGCCAGCACCTGCGCCTCCCGGACGGTCAGCAGCGCCAGCAGCGGGTCCACCGGCCGCGGGCCGCACGGGAGAGACGGTGCAACGTGCTCGAGCAGCCGGCGGGTCGCCGATGGCGCGATCACCGCATCGCCGGCCGCCACCGCCCGGATGGCGGCCAGCAGATCGTCCGGGCGGGCGTCCTTGAGCAGGAAGCCCGATGCACCGGCCCCGAGCGCGGCGAAGACGTATTCGTCCAGGTCGAAGGTGGTGAGCACGAGCACCCGCGGCGCAGCCGGAAGGTCGGCGAGCAACCGCCGGGTGGCCTGCACCCCGTCCATCACCGGCATCCGGATGTCCATCAGCACCACGTCCGCCGAGGTGACGGCGAGCGCGGCCAGCGCGGCGGCGCCATCGCCGGCCTCGCCCACCACCGTGATGTCCGGCTGTGCCGACAGCAGCATCGCGAACCCGGACCGGACCAGCGCCTGGTCGTCCACTAGGAACACCCGGATACTCACCTGATCCTCGTGATCGGAGCCGTTGTCGCGGTGGTCGGCAGGCCCGGCAGCTCGAACCAGGCCTCCACCTCGAAGCCGCCGCCGGTGCGGGGTCCGACGGTCAGCCGACCGCCCTGCAGCCAGACCCGCTCCCGCATACCCAGCAGACCGTGCCCATCGACGGGCCCCGGAGTGCTCGCGGCGCCGCGTCCGTCATCGATGACCGCAACCCGGACCGATCCGCGCTGGTAGGTGAGTTCGACCACGGCGGCGGCCACGGGCCCGGCGTGTTTGAGGACGTTGGTCAGCGCCTCCTGGACCAGTCGGTAGATGGTGAGATCGAGCCCTGCCGGCAGCTGCTGACCTGCACCACTGACCCGCAGTTCCACCGCTGTTCCGGTCTGCCGCACCTGCTCGACCAGGGAGGTCAGGTCGCCGACGCCCTGGGCCGGGGCGTAACTGCCGGGCTCGGCCGGGTCCGTCCGCAGCACGCCGACCAGACGCCGCATCTCCGACAACGCCTCCCGGCTGGTCTCGGCGATGGTGTTCAACACCGTGATGGCGAGTTCTGGCCTGGCCGCCACCGCCGCGGCTGCCCCGTCGGCCTGGACGATGACTACCGACAGCGAGTGCGCGACGATGTCGTGCAGTTCCCTGGCGATCCTGGCCCGCTCGGTGGAGGCCGCGATCTTCAATCGCTGGTCACGTTCGGCGGCCAGCATCGAGGCCCGCTCGGTCATGGCGCGCAGCCGCTCGGCCTGACGGTCCACCCGGTCGCGCTGCCGCTCGCCGAGGATGAAGGCGGCGACGACGGTGATCGCGCAGCTACCGACGGCCATCGCGAGCACGGTCGGGTCGGAGTCCCGGTAGCCCCAGCGGAGCGGGGCCAGGAACGATCCGACCAGCCCGAGCGTCAGCGCGGCGCGTCCCCACACCCGGCTCCGGGTGTGCGCGACGGAGGAGTGGACCAAGATCGGGGCCAGCACGACTGCGACATTCGGCGAGGCCAGCACTCGCACGTTCAGGACGAGAAGTCCGGCGCCCAACAGGAAGGCCCACTCCGGGAAGCTGCGCCGCAGGAAGAGCGGGGTCGCGCTCGCCAGCAGGATGGGCACAGCGGTCGGTTCGGTGTTGCGGTAGTCGAGCGCGTTGAACGCGAGCGCGATGAGCACCAGCCCGCCCAGGATGGCGTCACCGGCCCAGACGTGCTGCTCGAACCAGCGGTACAAGGCCGTGCGCACCGGGCCAACGGTAGTGCGGTGCAGCGTGCTCCGGATCCGCCCGCGGGAGGACCCGAGCCCGGACCGGCGCTCATCATCTTCCCCGGCGCGCCTGAACGTCGCGAAAATGTGGCTGGTGGTAGGGGAGTCGACTCGTTCCAGAGCGCCCGGATCGGCAGGTGTTCCAACACGGAACACCTGGGCGAGTGGCAGGTCTCGGCTCCCGACCCCTGATCACTGCGTCGGCGAACGTCGTCGTCCGACGAGAATGTAGGCGAGCGAGCCGCCGGTGTTTGCTCCGCTGATGATCCGCCACAGCATCTTGCTGCCCCGGATCTCGTTCGCCGGTCGGCGGCTGATGTCCCGCCAGGTCAGGGACGTCACCGCCAGATGGATCACCCCAACCAGCACGAGGACGAGCTTGTTGGGCTTTTTCCGGTCCATCATCACAGTCCCATTTCTCCTGTCGCGGAAACACAGTCAGAAGTCCTGCCCATCACGGCCGTTGCGGCACGCTGAGGATACCCATGCGGGGCTGCCGCCAGGATCTCGACTGTGCGGCGCCTGGAAAACGCTCCCGCGAAAGCGGTTGTGACGACATTCTCGGCCGTCGGGATGACCAGCACGAGCGGTCGGCCAGCCGCGGACCCGACCACTCCTCGCCGGACTGCAACAGACCGAGCAGTTGGAGAAGCCCGGCGGAGGTTTCGATCATCTCCGTAGTTTGCGCCCGATACAGGACTCCAACTGTCCTGTATCGGCCGCAGACTCAGCCTGACCGTTCACCGAGCCGGATCACCACCGAAAGGAACCGCACCATGACCCTTGACTGGAACACCGAGCTGTTGGACCAGCTGACCTGGCACTGGGACGCACAATTGCGGCCGCGCCTGACCGGCCTGAGCGACGAGGAGTACTTCTGGGAGCCGGTCGAGGACGCCTGGAGCCTGCGGCCCCGCGCCCAGGCCAGAGGTGCGATGGCAGCGGGATCCGGCGAATACCTGATGGACTACGCCTTTCCGGCGCCCGTTCCCGCGCCGGTCACCACGATTGCATGGCGGATCGGACATCTCCTGGTCGGAGTGCTGGGTATGCGGATCGCCTCCCACTTCTCGGGCCCCTCGACGGACTACATGTCATACGACTACCCGGCCCATGCCGACGACGCGTTGTCCCGGCTCGATGAACTGGAAGCCCAGTGGGTGGCCGGCGTTCGATCGCTGTCCCCGGACGACCTCGCCTCGCCCTGCGGCGAGGATGGGTTCGAAACCGCATCGATGGCGGGGCTGATCCTGCACATCCATCGCGAGATCATCCACCACGGCGCCGAGATCGCACTGCTGCGCGACCTCTACGCCAGGGTTGATTCGCCTGTCGCAGAACCGGCGAGGGTCTGAGCCCGGCCGCGCGGTGATGCGGGCAGGATCAGACGTCCGGGTGCGGGCTCGGCAGGCGCGGCCAGGTGGGCCGGCAGCAGCAGTGCCACCGCCACCGCGCCGAGCAGGCAGATGACCGCTGCGGTCGCGCATCCGGTGTGCAGCCCGCTGAGGAACCCATCGCTGACTGTTGACCGGACAGCGGCGGCGATCTGGTTCGGGGCCTGATCAGCAACCGCCAGTCCCTGGGCCAAGCCCTGCCGGGCGGTGTCCCTGGCCGCCGGGGGCAGTGCGGCCAGCAGCGCCGATCGGTCGAGGTGCTGCAGGTACAGGGTGGAGTAGATGCTGCCGATGACAGCCACTCCCAAGGTGCCGCCGATCTGCCGGGTGGCGTCGTTCACCGCGGACCCGGCACCGGCCTGTTCGGGCCGGACCACCCCCATGATCGAGTCGGTGGCCGGGGCGGTGGTCAGCCCCAGACCACCGCCGAGCAGCACCATCTGGGCCGCGACCTGCGCATAAGGTAGCGACGGCTCTAGGAAGGCGGTCCACGCGAACGCCGCGGCCAGCAGCACCAGACCGAGCGCGACGACAGCCTTGGTGCCGAACCGGCTCACACCCAAGCGGGTACCGACCACTGAGCCGACCGCGATGGACACCGCGACGGGCAGGATCCGCACTCCGGTGGCCAGCGGGCTGAGATTCTGCAGTTCCTGCATGAACTGGGTGATCAGGAAGATGAAGCCGAACAGCGCGAAGAACGCCACGGTGACGGCACCGCTGGCCGCGCTGAACCGCAGATTGGTGAACAGGGTGACGTCGATCAGCGGCTCCGCCTGCCGTCGTTCCACCACTACGAACACCGCCAATGCGACCGCGGCCACAGCAAATCCGGACAACGTCGGCCAGGAGGTCCAACCTCGGTCAGGGGCCGAGATAACTGTGTACACAAGCACTCCCAGAGCGATTACCGACAGCAGCAGGCCCGCAACGTCCAGCCCGGGCCGGCGCGGCTCGCGCGAGTCCGGCACCACCCGCCACGCCGCGACGGCGGCGAGGACGGCGGCCGGTGCCAACGCCAGGAACAAGCTGCCCCACCAGAACACCTGCAGCAACGCGCCGCCCAGGATCGGCCCGATCGCCACCCCGAGGCCGCTGACTGCACCCCAGGCCCCGATCGCCGCGGCCCGCTGTTTCCGGTCGCGGAAAGTGTTGGTGATGATGGCCAACGTCGTGGGGTAGATCAGCGCCGAGGAAGCACCCATCGCGAACCGGGCAGCGACCAGAGGTCCCGTCGAGGTGCAGTAGGCCGCCGCGACGCTTGACCCGGCGAACAACAACAGGCCGACCACCAGGGTTCCGCGTCGACCGAACCGGTCACCGACCGTGCCGCCGGCCAGCACCAGTGCGGCAAAAGCCAGGTTGTAGCCATCGACTATCCACTGCAGGCCACGTGTCGACGAGCCCAGCGCGACGTTGAGCGTGGGCAGCGCCACGTTCACGACCGTGGTCTCGACATTGATCGCCAATGCCGCCAGCAACACCACGACGAGCACGACCACCGGTTTCCCACTCCGGCCACCAGATCGACCGCGACCGGGACTTCGGGAGGACGCCGACCGATCGGTGGGTGCTGGGAATTCCTGCGTTCTGGTCATGAGGATCCGCCTCCGTTGGTGTTAGCAGTGTCAACAAGGCCAGCGTGCCACACCGTGTTAGCACTGTCAACATGCGAAGATAGGTCCATGACCGACCAGGTGACAGCAGTGCCCGACCGCGATCGACCGAAGCAGGATCTCCGCGCGAGCCTGCTGCGGGAGGGCATTGCGCTCGCCCGATCCGGTGGGGCCGAGGCGGTTTCACTACGCGAGGTGCAACGCCGCGCCGGAGTCTCCAACTCCGCGGCCTACCGGCACTTCGCCGACCGGGCTGCGCTGCTGAGCGCGATCTCCGACTATGCCGCAGACCAGATGGCCGAGCGGATGCGCACCGGCATCGCCGCGGCGGCCATCTCGGGCGACCCTGCCGAACGGGCGCGGGCCCGGTTCTGCGCCACCGGGGTTGCCTATCTGGAGTTCGCTCTCACTGAATCCGGTCTGTTCGCAGTGGCCTTCCAGATGCAGGCGGCAACGGTGCCAACCCCCTTGGACCGCACGACGCAGTCACCGCCGTTCGCACTCTTGGCCAGCTGTCTGGACGAGTTGGTCGAGACCGGGAGCCTCGCCCCCGCGCACCGGCCCTACGCCGACATCGCCGCCTGGGCCGCCGTTCACGGGCTTGCCGTCCTGCTGCTGGATGGACCCCTGCGCGACCTCGACGCTGCGGAACGCCAGAGCGCCATCCAACGGCTCATCTCGATCGTTGACCTTGGCACGCACTGAATCCGGCCGGCCCCCCACTGGTCCGCGCTCATCATCTTCGCCGGCGCTCCTCATCGTTGCCGTTCTGGGGACTGAGTGATTGGAGTCGACCCGATGATGAGCGCGCGAGCCCGGAGCAACGCCGAATCGGCTGTAACGCTTTCCGGATCTGCGGATACTGCACCGCAACGTTGGCGAAGGAGGAGGCGACGATGGGCGATCCGGGTACCCGGTGGCATCGGGTCGAGGACGGTGACGTGCCGGACGAGGGCCGGGTCCGCAGTGTCGAGGTCGATGGCCATTCGATCGCCCTTGCGCGCTGCGGCGACCGTCTCGGTGCGCTGGAGAATCATTGCCCGCACCAGGGCGGTCCGCTCGGCGAGGGGTCGATCGAGAAGGGTCTGCTGCGGTGTCCGTGGCACGGCTACGACTACGACCCGGTCACCGGTCGGCCGCCCGGCGGGTTCAGCGACGCCCCGGCGAGCTATCCGGTCGACGAGCGAGCCGACGGCGTCTACATCGAACTGCCCGACTCGGTCCCGCACGTCCGCACCGTCGGCGACACGCTGGTCGAGACCCTTGTGGCCTTCGGCATTTCACACGTGTTCGGAATGGTCGGTCACTCCAATCTCGGTTTCGCCGACGCGCTGCGCCGGGCCGAGGAGCGCGGAGAGATCACCTACATCGGCATCAGGCACGAGGGCGCCGCGGCGTTCGCGGCGAGTGCCTACGGCAAGCTCGCCGGGCGACCGGCCATGTGCTTCGCGATCGCCGGCCCCGGCTCGACCAACCTGCTGACCGGTCTGTACGACGCCAAGCTCGACGGGTCACCGGTCGTGGCCGTGTCCGGCCAGGTGCCGTCGTCGGTGCGTGGGCGGGGCGCCTTCCAGGACCTCGATCTGACGAGCGTCTTCTCCGACGTCGCCGTGTCGACCCAGGTCGTACTGGCCGGCAGCGACCACGCCGAGTTGGCCGCCCTGGCGGTGAAGCGGGCCATCGACGGGCGGGGCGTCGCCCACCTCGTACTGCCCGACGAAGTGCAGGTGCGGGCCAGCACGCAGCCCGCCGCCCGGCCGGCCGGCCGGCTGACCGGCCGACGGATCCTGCCCGACTCGGATTCGCTCGACCGGTCGGCTGCGCTGGTTCGGGACGCCCGGCGTCCGGTGTTCGTGGTGGGCCACGGCGCTCGCGGCGCGCGGGGCGAGATCGCAGCCCTGGCTGAACGTCTCGGCGCCCCGGTACTGACCACGTTCAAGGCGAAGGGACTGATCCCGGACACCCATCCGCTCGGCGCCGGGGTGCTCGGCCGCAGCGGCACACCGGTGGCGAGTTGGCTGATGAACGAGTCGGACCTGCTGGTCGTCGTCGGCGCGTCGTTCTCCAACCACACCGGCATCGCGGCCTACAAACCCACCGTGCAGATCGACGATGCGCACACCGCGATCGGCCGTTTCGACGCCGTCACCGAGCACCTGCTCGGCGACGCGGCTCTCACCGTCGCCGCCCTCGACGCCCGGGTCGGTCAGGCGAAGGCGAAGGACCAACGGGGAGACGTCGCCGAACGCTGGGCGATCTGGCGGGCCGAGAAGGCACGGCGGGTGGCCGACGACCGGGGCGAAGGCGTCTCGGCCGCTGCCGTTTTCGACGCACTGGCCCGACATCTGCCGGCCGATGCGGTGCTGACCGTCGATGTCGGCAACCATGCGTACTCCCTCGGCCGCTACCTGGAGTCGGCCGGCCAGCCGGTCCTCATGTCCGGCTATCTCGGCTCGATCGGTTTCGGCTATCCGGCGGCCCTTGGTGCCTGGGCCGCCGCCCCCGGGCGCCCGATCGTCGCCGTCACCGGTGACGGCGGCTTCGGCCAGTACAGCGCCGAACTGCTGACCGCGGTGAAATACGGAATACCTGTCAAACACCTACTGCTGGACAACCATTCGCTGGGCAAGATCAGTAAGGAGCAGTTGGCGGCGGACTTCCCGGTCTGGCACACCTCGCTGCACAATCCGGACTGGGCCGCCTACTCGCAGCTGTGCGGTGCCACCGGGATCCGGGTCGATCGACGCGAGCAACTCGACGATGCGCTGACCGAAATGTTCACCACCGAAGGACCTGCCCTGCTGTGTGTACAGCAGGACGCCCAACTCCTCTGACTTCTTGTCCGGAAAGGACGACGATGACCGCCACGCTGCCCGACTACACCGACCTCAGGGCACTGTTCATCAACTGCACGCTGAAGCGATCGCCCGAGCCGAGCAACACCCAGGGCCTGATCGACGCGAGTGCACACATCATGCGGGAGCACGGTATCGGGGTGGACATCGTGCGGGCCGTCGACCACGACATTGCCACCGGTGTCTGGCCGGACATGCGCGAGCACGGAGCGGCGAGCGACGACTGGCCCCCGATCTTCCAGCAGGTGCTGGCAGCGGACATCCTCGTGCTGGCCGGGCCCATCTGGCTGGGGGACAACAGTTCTGTCATGAAGCGAGTGCACGAACGGCTCTACGGCGGCTCGCACCTGCTGAACGACGCCGGTCAGTACCTCTACTACGGACGGGTTGCGGGCTGCTTCATCACCGGTAACGAGGACGGCATCAAGCATTGCGCGATGAACGTCCTGTACACGTTGCAGCACATCGGTTACACGATCCCGCCCCAGGCCGATGCCGGGTGGATCGGCGAGGCCGGCCCTGGGCCCTCCTACCTCGACCCTGGCTCCGGCGGACCGGAGAACGACTTCACCAACCGCAATACCGCATTCATGACGTGGAACCTCATCCACCTTGCCCGGATCCTGAAGGACGCCGGCGGCATCCCGGCGTACGGGAACCAGCGCTCGCAATGGGACGCCGGATGTCGCTTCGACTACGAGAACCCCGAGTACCGCTGACCGGGACCGCCCCGGTGGCAGTCCGTATCCGAACCTTACGTATCTGGGACATGTTGCACCGGAAGCTTCTCCTGCACCCTCCGCCGCCCATATGGTGGGCGCCGGAGGTACGGGTGAGCAGTTCGAATGAGGACATCGTTGACCGGTTGCGCGCCGGCGACGAGCGGGCCTTCGCCGAACTCGTCGACCGGTACAGCCCGTCGATGCTCGCAGTCGCTCGCACGCATGTCGCGTCCCGCGAGATCGCCGAGGACGTCGTGCAGGACACCTGGCTGGCGCTTCTCAAGGGAATCGACCGGTTCGAGGGGCGCTCGAGTCTGCAGACCTGGATGTTTCGCGTTCTGGTGAACATCGCCAAGACCCGTGGTGTGCGCGAGAAGCGGAGCACCCCGGTCGACATGCATGCCGCCGCCCAACGTCCCACCAGCGGCCCCGAGAACTTCCGGTCCGGGGACGATCCCTGGCCCGACCACTGGGTGCGCTTCCCGGCGCCGTGGCGCGAATCGCCCGAACACCGCCTGCTGTCGGCCGAGGCGCTGGACCTCGTGCGCTGCGAGCTCGCCCAGCTGCCTGAACAGCAGCGGATCGTGGTCACGTTGCGCGACGTGCACGGCTACGGTTCGGACGAGGTCTGCGCGCTGCTCGCGCTCACCGCGACGAACCAGCGCGTCCTGCTGCACCGGGGCCGGACGCGGGTCCGTGACGCGCTCGCCGACTATTTCGCGAGTACGTGATGAGCGAGGAGTTCGGCAGCATCACCTGCAGGGAATTCGTCGAGCTCGTGACCGAATACCTCGAGAATCGACTCGACGCTCAATCCCGGACGCGTTTCGAGGAACACGTCGCCGAATGCCCTGGTTGCGCGCGCTACCTGGACCAGATGGGCGAATCGGCCCGGCTGCTGGGTCGCGTCTCGATCGACACGATCTCGCCCGAGGCCCGCGATCAGCTCATGGACGCCTTCCGCTCGTGGCGGTCGTCCCGTCCGGCGGATCCGGGCTGACCCTTCAGCAACGCGAGTGCGGCCGGCGGGAACAGCAGAACCGACAGCAGTCCGGCGCACACCAGGGCCGCCGCCGTCACCGGGGTGATCTTGCCGAGCACCAGACCGATCTGGGTCGCAGTGACGAGAAACGGCAGCGATGTCGCCTGCAGCAACGCGGCCGCGGCGGTGGCCCGGCCGCCAAGTGCGCTCAGCCCGAGTAGGGCCGGGACGCCACGCACCAGGAGAAGGGCTGCGAGAAACACCGGTACCCGGGCGAGCGCTCCCGGACTGTGCATCAGGCCGGCAAGATCGAGTCGGATGCCCGAGCTGACGAAGAACACCGGCACAACGAAGCCGAAACCGATGGCCTCCAGCTTGGTCCGGAAGCGCGGGTGCGACGACGAATCGCGGTCGACCAGGCTCACGACTGCTCCGGCCAGGAAGGCGCCGAGGATGCTCTCCAGGCCGAAGCGCGTGGCCAGGGCCACGAAGGCGACGAGAAGCACGACCGCGAGCCGGACCCGGATCTCGGCGGTGGTGTCCTGCAACCGGACCAGCAGGGCGCCGAAGCGGGTCGATCGTCCGGCTCGCAGCAGGACGAACGCGGTGATGCCGATCAGCAAGGATCGGACACCGCCGGTGCATCGACCACGGCGTCGTCCGCTGCTGCCGGTGGTTGCCCGGACGTGGTGAGCGCCGCCACGACCGCGGTGGCTGCCGCCACCGACCCGAAGCCGGCCTGGGCCGGCCCGACCACCGGACCCAAGGCCGCCGCTGCCAAGCAGATCGTCTACGTCGCGCAAACTCTCACCAACCCCGGTGTGGCCGGCGCGGCCAAGGGCGTGCAGGATGCCGCCAAGGCGATCGGCTGGGACGCGCGGGTGATCGACGGTCAGGGTGATGCCGCCGGGATCCAGGCCGCATTCGGTCAGGCCCTGGCCCTCAAACCCGCAGGCATCGTGGTCGGCGGTTTCGACCCGAACAGCATCAAGGCTGAGATCACCCAGGCGAATGCCGCCAACATCCCGATCATCGGCTGGCACGCACTGTCCGATCCCGGCCCCAGCACCGATCCGAAGCTGTTCTCCAACGTGACGACGCCGGTGGCCGACGTCGCAAAGATCAGTGTGCAGTGGATCATCGCCAAGTCCAACGGGGCGGCCGGCGTGGTGGTATTCACCGACAATTCCATTCCGTTCGCCGCCGGCAAGGCGACGATGCTGGAAACGGCCTTGAAAACCTGCAGTACGGTCAAAGTCCTGCAGATCGAGAACATTCCGATCCCCGACGCCGGAACCCGGACACCGCAGGAGTTCTCATCGCTCGTGTCGAAACTCGGCGCCGACTGGACCTACTCGGTGGCGATCAACGATCTGTATTTCGACAATGCCGGCACGCCGCTACGGGCGGCCGGCAAGGATGGAGCCGGCGCGGACTACCGACCACCAAACGCTTCGTTGATGACCTGCTCGACCTTGAAAGTCGTCGCCAATCGCGGCGCCTTCAAACTCTGGAACGAATCGTCGTCCAGGACGGTGCTGATCGGGGCCAGCGCAACAAGTTCCGGCCGGTGCACCCGTGGCGCTCGGTTTGGCGATCAACGAGCAAGCCCGATCAGAGCTTGCTCTCTTTGACGAACTTGAGCACGTCCTGCAGGTCGGTCAGCATGATCAGGCTGGGATTCAACTGCTTGCCGCGCTTCTTTTCATAGGCAGCGAGGTAGGTGGCTGCGTCCGACCAGAGTTTTTCCAATTCTGTCGCCGAACCCTTGAGTTTTCTCACCTGCTTGGAGGCCTGGTCCGCCAACTCGTCCTCGATCAACTTCAGTCGCTTGACCTCCGCCCCCGCGGCGATGCCCTTCTTCTCGGCCTCGGCCTTGGCGCTTGCCTCCGCGTCCGCCTGCTGCTGCTGCTTCTTTTTGGCGGCGATGGCTTCGCGTTCCTTCGCCGCTTCGTCGTCTCGCTGCTTTTTCTCGCGGGCGAGCTCCTGTTTGTTGAATTCTACGTTGTACATGCGTTTGGCAGCATAGGGCGTCATGGACGCCTTGTTGGCGATCTGCACTTCGACGACCGCCTCCTCGGGAACGGCGATCAGCAGGGTCTCCCTGTTCTTCTCGGCGCTGTAGACGTAGAGCTTCATCTCCTGTCGAGCAGACTTCTTCTGGTCCTTGCGGGCCAGTGACGTCTTGAAGGCATGCGACTCCGGGAGGTGAAGGTTGTAGATGAGACTCGCATCCACTTTCGCCAGGTCTATCTTGATCGTGGCCGTGCTGGTGAATTCCTCGCCGTGATTGCTGTGGACCTTGCGGGTCGGCTTGGCGTGGGTCACGGACAGCATTCGTTGGTCGTCACCACTGCCGTCCCGCTGTTGCAGGTACTCCCGCTCGGCCTGGGTTATCTTCTCGGTTGCCTTTCGGTCCCCGAAGTTGAACTTTTCGATTTGCTTGCCGATCACGTCCGTCTGGTTGCGCGGGTGCATTTTGCCTGTCTTGAAAAGATCCATCATCTGGGTCGAGTCACAGCCCCGGTAGACGAAGCGCCCGATGGCCAGTCCTCGCGCATCCTTGACATACTGTTTCTTGGTGCCCTTTTTTTCAAATGCCGGATTGATCAGATCCGTATCCCCCTCTCGAGCGACAGGCGGTTCGAATCGGCCCTCCTTCGTCAGAATGGCGTATAGCTGTTGTTTTGTCTTCGCGTTCAGGATGGGGATTTCATCGCCGACTGGGGGGCCGAACTCGACCAGGTTCTCGGTGGCCTGCAGGACCGCCTCCCGAAGCGCCTCCAGCTGCCAGCCAGATTTCTGATAGGCCTCGTGGAACTCCTTCAGGACCTGGACCTTCGCGGCCTTGGCCGGATCTTGAATTTCCTGGCGCTTGTTCTTGAACTCACCGTCGGCGAGATTTTTGGGGAGTTTGGCGACATCCGCCTCCTCCTTTTTCGAGATCTCTTCGATTTGCCGATCTTTGTCCCGCTCGATGGCGTCCTTGTACTTTCTCTTACCACTCTGGTAGACCTTGACGGCCTTGTCGATCTTCGCAATCAATGGTTCGTCGGCCTCAGTTGGAGGCTTCTTGGCTTCGAACGCGATCTTGTCGCCGGCCCGCCGAATGACCCCCGCCTGCTGCGACAATGGGACCAGCGCCCCCGGCTGATGGCCGGACAGCCGCCGGAGTCGCGAAATGGGCACGGTCATCGGCCGATGGTCGCCCCCCATCGGGTCACGCCGCTCGGCACCGCTGGGTACCGGGCCACCGGTTGGGTCGGTGGCGCGACGCCGCAGGACCCGCATGACGCCGTCCGCGACCCGATCCGCCTCGGCTTCGGCTGGGTCCGCAGCCCGGCCGATGATCGGGCCGACACCCACGCCGCCGTCAGCGCCGCCCCGTTGCGCCGTGTGCGCCAGCTCGTGTGCGAGCAACCGCTGACCCGACGGCGTCCGCGGCGCGTACGTGTCGGCGCCGAAGTAGATGTCCGACCCCTGAGTGAACGCCGTCGCCTGCACCGATCGGGCGAGCTCAGCGGGTTCCGGGCCCGTATGCACCCGAACGTCGCTCAAGTCGACGCCCATCGCTTCGCCCATCGAACGGGCGATGTCCACCGGAAGTGGCTGACCCTTGCCGCGCCTGCGGGTGAGCACGCCCTCGACCGCTGGGCTGAGCCGGGATCCGCCCAACGGATCTTTCGGGTCGCTGTGACGACGCAGCGACGTGGCCTGCGTATCGCGTGTCCCTGCAATCGGCGCCGGCCAAGCTTCAACCGCTGCATCCGGTTCGCTGACCACCACCGGACTGGGCATGGACACTACCGAGTCCCGGGCCCGAACTTCCGGTTCATGCTCTGCCCACGTGGCCCTCATGATCGGCCGCCCTTCGTCGTCGTGGTTAGTCTGGCACGCCCGGGAAGATGACCGCTAGCTGTCGTACGCGGGAAGGTTGACGGCCAGGGCCGCGACGGTCAGGGTCCGCCCCGCCAGTGATCGATCCGATGATGGTCGGGACTGAATCCGTTGCGCACACCCCACAGGACCGCCTGGGTGCGGCTGCCGACCTCGATCTTGCGGTAGATCGTCCGGATGTAGGACTTCACGGTGTTCGGGCTGAGATACGTCAACTTGGCGACGTCGGCGTTGCTCTTGCCCTGGGTGATCAGCGCGAGGATCTCCGACTCGCGGTCGCTCAGTCCTTCACCCCGTCCGGGCCAGTTCAACCCGCTGCTGCTCGGGGCCCGCGGCGGTGGGTCGCTGACTACGACCTCACCGGCGTGGACAGCCTCCAGCGCAGCCACGAGCTCACGGGCCGGCAACGCCTTCGACAGGTAGCCGTGGACCCCCTGCTGCCGGGCGGTGCTGATCAGGTCGGGGTGAAAGTTCCACGTGTACACCACTACTCGTCGTGCACTCGGGTTTTCCATCAGTACCCGGATCTCGGCGTAGTCCGACTCCGGTTGGGCGAAGGAGTCGTACAGCACGATGTCGACCTGGTCCACCAACGGCTTGTTCGCGTCGATCTCGGCGATGACGATCCGATCCCGGTACCGGTCGAACATGTGGGCCACGCCGACGAGCACTACGTCGTAGTCATCCACCAATGCCACCGTGATCGGGGTGGAATTTGCAGCAGCGCTCACCCGATGAGTCTAAACGGTGAGGCGGCAGGATTCTCACCCCCCTAGGGGTGTACCGGTACAGCCCCGCGGGTGGTCTTCTTGACGTGACCAGGAAGGACTCCCGTGCACCCTCAAACTCAGACAGCGGCCCGCCTGCACAGCGGCGGCAGCAGACCGGTCGGCGAACCGGCCGAAGGGCACAACGACTTCGTCGGCCAACCCCACGACGATGTCGCCGAGGGGCCGGTTGCCCAGGCCGAGGCGGTGGCCGCCGCGATCAGCACCGAGGAACAGCCGATGGGCACCGTCGGTCGGCGGTTCGACCGGAAGGCACCCTTCTACATCGGGATGACCGCCGCCGCCGGCGTGGCCGTCACCTACGGACTCATCCAACTGCTGCTGCTGGCCGGCAACGTGCTGATCCTGATCGGACTGGCCTTGTTCCTGGCAATCGGCATGGAACCGGCGGTGTCGTTCCTGGTGAAACACCGCTGGCCGCGGTGGCTCGGGGTCACCGCCATCCTGCTGCTGATCATCGGCGTCCTGGGCGGATTCCTCGCCGCCGCCATTCCTGCGTTGATCGCCCAGGGCCAGCAACTGATCAACAACGCCCCGCACTACCTGCAACAGGCGCAGGACCACAGCAGCTACGTCGGCAAAATCAACGACCGCCTGCACCTGACGCAGAAACTGCAATCACTGATCACCTCACCCGGCTCGGTCAGCTTCAACGGCATCCTGTCCGCCGGGGCAGCGGTCTTCTCCGCCCTCACCGACACCTTCATCGTGCTGATCCTGACCATCTACTTCCTGGCCGACATGCCCCGCATCCGGGCCCTGATCTACCGGATGGTGCCGCACACCCGCCGACCCCGCGCCATCCTGATGGGCGACGACATCCTGGCCAAGGTCGGCGCCTACGTCCTTGGCAACCTGCTGATCTCGCTGATCGCCGGCGGGTTGACCTTCGGCTGGCTGATGATCTTCTCCATTCCGTATGCGGCGCTGCTGTCCATCATGGTGGCCCTGTTCGACCTGGTCCCGGTGGTCGGGTCCAGCATCGCCGGCATCATCGTCGCCGCGGCCGCGCTGACCATTTCCCTGCCGATGTGCCTGGCCACCATCGCGTTCTTCATCATCTACCGCACCGCCGAGGACTACTACATGGTGCCCCGCGTCATCGGCCGCGCCGTGAAAGTGCCCGCCCTGGTCACCGTCGTCGCCGTGCTGATCGGCGGGGCGCTGCTGGGCATCGTCGGGGCCCTTGTCGCCATCCCCGTGGCGGCCGCCGTCCTGCTGATCACCAGAGAAATCCTGTTCCCCCGCCTGGACGCAGCCTGAGCAGGGAATCTGCTCCCACAGATACGCCGCTGGTCCGGCGCGCGGGGCAGCGTCCGGTCCGGACGCTCTGCCCCGCATCGCAGCATCACCCAGCTCCACCGGCCGGCGAGGACTTCGCCGTCCCTGGTACGGGACCAGCAGATCAGCTGCCGGCCCGCTTCAACTGAAAGGAATCACCGTGATCATCCTCGGAGTCATCCTGCTCATCGTCGGGTTCGTCGCCAAAATCCCCATCCTCTGGACCATCGGAATCGTCATCCTTGTCATCGGCGCCATCCTGCTACTCCTCGGAACGACAGGCCGGGCCGTCGGCGGACGCAAACACTGGTTCTAAACCCTCCGAAGCAACGACTTTAGCGAGTGGGTGGCCGCCCGCACCCGACGCTCGCCCTGAGGGAGGGGTGTAGTCAACGCTCACAAAGGAACAGTGCCTCCGGCCACCTCCCGGACTGCCACCCGCCCCGGCCAGCGGTCGGCGCGGGCCGGGGGGCTGACGAAAGGCATGACTGGATTGCTGTTGGCGGCTGCGGAGCACGGACGCGGCGTAGCGCGTCGGCGCTGACACTGCCGCGGTCGGTGACTGCGTAAAGGGACCATTCTCGTCCGTCCGGGTCGTGAAACCCGACAAAGTCGTCCCTCTGCGCCGGCCAGCACCTTGATTCATCGACGCCTGGAAAGAGACCGCCCATCCCTTTACCCGGATCAAGCACCGCCGACGGAATCTTCCCGCGCCGCCAAAGTCAACGAACATCAATCGCAGGGCGCGAAAGTGCCGGGGGTACGCCGCCGAATTACTCCGAAATAACGTGACGTCGGCCCGTATTTCCACCGATACCGTCGCAGCAGGTCAGCAGATAGGAATTCGGATCGATCGACTGGGGTCCCGGCGGATGTCGATGCGGTTGCACGGTCTCGTTGAACCACTGTCGGCCTCGACCCTTCGCTGACCGCGGCGAAGTTGCCGATCGGCGCCGTCTCCGTGTCGATGCCCCTCTGACTCAGCCGGAGGAGTAGGAGGGCAGCTCGGGCGGCCACACGGCGCCGCCGGCGGCCACTGTCCGCACCGCACTGACCAGCCCGTCCGGACTGCCCTTGAGCATAAATCCGGATCCACCGACCTGAAGGGCTCGAATGAGCGCCGGCATGACCAGCGAGCCGGTGTGGAACAGCACCCGGACATCCGGTTGGCCGGCCAGCAGGGCCGCAGTGGCATCCAGGCCCGACATCACCGGCATCAGGATATCCATCAGCACCACATGAGGCCGAACCGCTGCGGCGATGTCGCAGACCTGGTCACCGTCGGAGCATTCCCCGACGACCTGAATCCCGCCGCTGTCGT
>JBBROB010000047.1:0-18178 GCA_038229825.1 Mycobacteriales bacterium | reverse complement strand
GTCGTAGGTGGGGTCGTGGGTCAGGGCGGTGACGTGGGTGCCGTCGGGGTTCATGGTGAACAGTTCGAAGTTGCCGGTGCGGTCGGAGTCGAAGGCGATCGTGTCGGCGGGTAGTGGCACCGCGGACCGGCTCAACACCGAGGGCGGCTCGAATCCCGGGCTGACCGCGGCCGGCTGATCCTTCAGCTTCAGGATCACCAGGAACAACACCGCCGTGACGACCAGTACCAGCGGAATGATCAGCAGCACCCGTTTCACCCTCCGCCGAGTCACCCGCGCCCCACGACCGCGACGGCCAGCGCAGAGCGCAGCGCAGTGCCGGTTCTGGCCACCGTGTAATGCCCCGCCCGGGTGACCCCGTTGGCCACCAACGACTCACGGAGGTCGGGATTCGTCGCGATCTGGGCGATGGCCGACTCGACCGCGCGCTCATCCATCGGATCCACCAGCAGAGCCGCGTCTCCGCAGACCTCCGGGATGGCGGTCCGGTCAGCGGCCAGCACCGGTGTGCCCCTGACCATCGCTTCCAACGGCGGCAGGCCGAAACCTTCGAAGGTCGACAGGTACAGCAGGGCGGTTGCGTCTCTCAGCAGCACCTCGCGCTCGTCGTCGTCGACCCTGCCGAGGAACGTCACGACACCCGACGGAGCCGCCGCTGCGGCGAGTTCCTCCTCGCTGCCTTTGAACCATCGGCCGCCGGCGATCACCAGGCTCATCCCGGACATCGATTCATGCTGCGGCCGCGCGGCCAGGAATGCCCGAATACCCCGAGCCACATTCTTTCTCGGATGCAGATTCCCCAGATAGACCAGGTAGGGCTGATGGATGCCGCGAGCCGTCAACCGATCGCGCGCCGCCTGGGTCGGCGTGCTCGGCGGATCCGGAGTCAGCGGCACCACGTGCACCTTGTCCGGGTCCAAGCTGTAGCTGTCGATGAGATCCTGTCGACAGAATTGGCTGATGGTCAGGACCGCAGCCACCTGCCGGACCTGACGGCGGACGGCGATTTGCAACCGCAGCCTGGTGACGCGGGGATAGCCGGCCGGTAGGTGCAGGAAGGAAAGATCGGTCACCATCAGCGCCACCGGAGCCGGCGGAAAGAGTGGAGCGTGGGTGTTGGTCACGATGACGTCCGGCCGCCGCCCCGCACTCCTCATCGACCACAGCCATCTGGGTAGCACGAGCGTGAAGTGCGCAATGCCGGGACGTCTGATCACCCGATCGATGCTGACCCGCTCGTCTCCGGTGATCTCCTGCGGCAGCCGGCCGTCGACCGAAGCCAGCAGTCGTAGCGAATCGCCGGGGAGCATCATCATCGCCAGCCCGCGCAGCATCCCGGCGACCAGTGTCTCGTCGCCGCCGAGGCCGGATCCGATCGAGGTCGCATCCATCGCGATGATCATGCGCCGTCCAGGCAGCCTCGAGGTCCGCGCAACTAGACCTCCTCCCGATGGAGTGCGCCGCCATGGTCGGCCAGGCCCAATTCGGCCAGCGGCCGGATCACCGCCGCGGTGCGCGGTCCGAAGACGAACATGTCCGCCGCAACGTCGTTCGCCACGATGGCCGCAGCGCCGACGATGGTCCGGTCACCGATGGTCACCGGCCCCAGCACCTTGCAGCCGTCCATCAACCAGACGTCATTGCCGATCACCGGATGCCCGGGATTGTTCGGATTCGCACCACCACCGACCCGCGCCATCCCCATGACGCGGCAGCGGGCGCCGATCACCACGTCGCTGGCGAAGGCGACGCCGACCGGATGCGGCATGACCAGGCCTGCACCGACCAACGCGCCGGCGGGTAGGTCGGCACCGAACACCACGAGGTTGAGGAAATAGATCAGCCTGGACAGCGGCCGCAGACCTCCGCCGTGCAGCACGTTCGCCAACCGCCACAGGAAGACGGCCCAAAAGCCCGGCAGGGTCAGCACATCCACGTATCCACCGATGGATGGATAGGGCGTTCCTTTGGTCTTGGCCAACTCGGCCATATCCTTTCGGACCGCCGAGAAGAACGGTGCCGCCGGTGTTGCGGTCACCGGAATGCCTTGGACCAGCGAGCCATCCAGTCGCCAAGCTGCGAATAGACCGCCCGGTAGTGGATCGGGGCACGGCTCCGCTCGAGCGCTCGGTGGTACTCCTCGACGAACTGGCGGTACATGTCGACATAACTTCCGGAGTCCACCCGCCCGACCGCCTCGTCCACGATGTCGTAGAACGGCATCGCCATCAGATGCATCCACTGTTCCAGCACGACAACGCGTTCGAGCCGGGTCTGCTTGGTGTGCCGGACGACGGGCCCACCGAAGGCGAACAGGTCGCCGCGACGGTCCATCAGCTTCTTCACGATGTAGCCGCCCCAGATGTCATCGTGCCGGCTGAGTTGCCAGCCGTTCACCCACAGGTCCGGCAGGAAGAAATACGCCGGTGTGATCTCGGCTGCGAATGCCGTGTTCATCCCGCACACCGGAATGTTGCCAAGGGCGATCTGATTGGCGCCTGTCGCCACGCCCGGGTCGCCGGGCTCGCCGCCGTAGAGCTTGTCGATACCGTTGAGGTCGAGAATGCCTTCCCACACACCCATGTTCAGCTTCACCTCGCCGCTCGCCGTCGACGGGACCACCCCGGCGAGCTCCGGAGTCCTCAACTCGTAGGGATAGCCGCGCGCGTAGACCGCCTCTCCGTCCGGGAAGGTCTGATTGATGGAGTTCACCCAGCCGTTGGCGGTGACCGGTGCGAGCGCAGGCGCCTCCACCACTGCGCTGAGAGCGGCCAGATGCGTCGCCAGCCAATCGGCGGAGGTGCCACAGTCGTAATCGAGAGCGACGATGACATCAAAACCCTCCCGATAGGCGATGTAGTGACCGATGTTCCGGCTCGCCGCGCTGCGATGCGGCATTGCCGCGTAGTGGACGCCCGCGTACCGCTCCTGGGCCGCATAGTCGTAGTAGTAGACGTTCTCGCGTGGTGGTGGCGCGAGTCGTCCGTCGCTGTCATCGCTGACGATGATGGGGATGTCGGTGGGGATCGCGTCGAAGAGCTCCCAAGGCGGATCGTTCGGCATGGGGATTACCACGCACACCGACCGCCCGTCGGTGGAGATCGGATTCTGGTCGGAAGGTGACGGGACGGCCAGCCCTGTCTGGACGGATATCACGGTCTCGGTCATGAAGGACTCCTCGGGAGAGATGGTGACGACAATGCTGTCGGGGATGAGGCCCGGATGTACGGAAGGTGGTGGCTGGTCAGGCGACGCGGACTTCCGAGACCAACTCCGCGAATTCGGTGTGCAGGTATTCCCAGATCACTTCCTCCCAGGGCCGCATCGTGTTCATGCCCTGCAGATCCAGCACCAGATTCCGCATGATTTCCGATCTCGGCCGCACGGACGAGAACTCCGCGGCGAAGTGCTCGGAACCGACTCCGACGAGTTCGACGTCAGCGCGGCCGAGCGCCTGCAGAATGCGCGCCGCCACGTCGTACCGGGTTCCCTCACCCTGGCAGGCCATGTGGTAGAGCCCGAAGATCTCCGATTCGATCAGGCCAAGAAAGCACTTGGCGAAGTCCGGGGTGTAGGTGGGCGTTCCGAGTTTGTCGGTCACCGCATAGATGGTGGTCGCGCCGTCCCGTAATTGCCGGAGAATTCGCGATACGAACTTGTGGTCCTTCTTACTGCCGCCGCCGACCATCCAGCCGGCGCGGATGATGTAGTGCTGTTCGACGAGTTTCTCGACGATCAATTCGCCCTCGTATTTCGATGCCCCATAGGTGTTCAGTGGATTGGCAGTGTCGAACTCGGTATAGGGTTCGGATTTCTTGCCGTCGAACACGCCGGCCGTGGAGATGTAGGTCATCGGGATACCAACCCGTCGACATTGCAGCGCAACATATTTGGTGGCGACCGTGTTGGTGAGGTAGGCATGGTCGGGGTTGGCGTCACTGAGCTCCAGGTCGGTCTCGGCTGCCAGATGCACCACCATGTCCGGCCGCACCGAGGTGATGGCGTCCCTGACGTCGTCCCGTTCCCGCACGTCGAGCAGCTGCAACTCCGGCCCGGCGACCCCCCAGGGGTGGCGGTCACTGACATTGACATCCGTCGCGGTGACGATGTGTCCGGCGGCGATCAGAGCCGGAACCAGTGAGCTCCCGAGCATTCCAGCTGTGCCGGTGGCGAGGATCTTCATGACGCACTCCTTCTGGGCAGGCCGACGGTCACGACGACCATGCGGCAGACTTTGCTGGCAGCCGGAACCGCCCGGAGAATACGGCGGTCGATGGCCTCGAGAGAGTTCCAGACCGGGTCTGACAGCTCGATGAAATTCTGCAAACGGGACAGCACCTGGAACGGTTTCCATTGCACATGACGGAACCAGTGGCGCATGATAGCGAAATCAGCTGCTGTCAAAGATCTCTCATCCGGGGTATGGACGTGCGGCGGGAACCGCTTGGCCACCGGTCTGGCATAGCGCAGCCGGCGGATCCATTCCGGCACGAACAGGACCGGCTCGCAGAACACGGCGATGGCTCCGGGGGCCAGCAGTCGGCTGAGACTGGCCATTGCCTCGTCGCGCTCGAAATGGTGCACCACATTATTGCCGATGATGGCGTCGTAGGTGTCATGGTCGAGTCCTTCCGCTCGCGGGTCGAAGGTTTCGATCGGCGAGTGCACAAACGTGGTCCGTTCGGCCACCCTGTTCAGTTCCGCCCGCTTGCCGGCCACCTGGAGAATTCCGGCGGAGACATCGATTCCGACCACTTCCGCACCCTGCTGGGCCAGCCAGACCGCCAGTGAACCCGACCCGGCGCCCACCTCCAGGATCCGTTTGCCGGCGAGCGGGCGGATCTGGTTGACGGCGTCCGTCAGATAGTCGACGTGCTCGCGGTTGGCGAAGGGAATCGCCAGCGGATCGACCAGATAGGCGTCGTCCGACCAGGTCTGGAGGATGGTATGGGCCATCGCGTCATACGTGTGCGCCTCGTGGTCGTGCCGGTCCTGCTTGGTCAGCAGCGCGGCATGCTCGTGGAGATGGGCGTGGGCGGCGTCCGCCGGATGGGTAGCGATGTCAGACACGGATAGGCTCCAGGGCTAGTCGGAGATGGGTGAGGTGGGCCGCCATCTGGCGGCGTGCATCCGGTGAGCGACGGAGCACTGCCTTCGCGCCGTAGGCGGTGGCCCTGGCGCCGAATCCCAGGACCTCAACGGCTCGAAGGGCGACGCCGGACGCCCGGCCGTGTCGGCGCACATACCAGCGGTTCAGTGCTCGCAGGGCTTCCGGCGACGCCTTTCCGGTAGTGCGCCTCGAGGATGCCCCCATCAGATGGGTGGCAGTGGTGTCGGCCGCGTACCAGACGTTCCAGCCCCCGTCGCGGGCCCGCTGGCACAGATCGACATCGTCCATGTACAGAAAGATGCTGTCGTCCAGCGCCCCGATCTGGTCGATGGCCCTGCGGCGCAGCGCCATCACCGCGCTGGACACCCATCCGGGCTGGAACGGTAGGTCGGTGTCCACCGGCAGGTAGAGTCCCGCCGCCGCCGGCCTGCGGGGCGCCAATCTGTCGATGCTCAGGAAGTAGTTGACCGCCGAGCCCAGCGTCAGCGGGCGACCCGCCGTCCACCGTTGAAAGGTGCCGTCACCGTAGACCAGTCGCGGGCCGACGACCGCCGCGCGGTCGTCGCGTTCGAAATAGCGAAGCAGCGCTTCGATGCCACCGCGGTGTATCCGGGCGTCGGTGTTGACCAGCATCAGGAAGTCGCCGACGCTGTCGCGGATCGCCTGGTTGTTCGCCCGGCAGAATCCGACGTTCTCGGTGTTCGCGATCACCCGTACGCTGGGCCAGCGGGCGGCCAGGTGCGCTACCGAGCCGTCAGCGGAAGCGTTGTCCACCACGATGATCTCGTTCAGGACGTGGTCGGGTGTGTGCTGCACAATGCTCGTCAGACAGTCGTCCAGCAGACCAACGGTGTTCCAGTTCACCACAATGGTGGTCAGTGAGGTCGCAGTCTGCGCCATCGTCATCTCCAGTCCGCGAAGTGGATGATGTCGACCGGGTCAGCCTGCAACAGTTGGGGAAGCGGATTCGCGCCGGCATTCAGCGGGACGACGAAGAGGCTCAGACCAGCGGCGGACGGAGCGACGAAAACGGCCCTCATTCCGTCCGGCGCCACCACCGCCCGTGTCGGTGCTGCGGTGGGTACGGTCAGCGAAACGCTCCTGCTGGCCGACGAGACGCCCGTTTGCACAAGGGAGTAGCCCGCGGTCCTTGCGCTGGTGAAGATCAGCCCAGATCCGTCCGGAAGCCACTCCGGAGTGGAGTCGGGGGAACTCTCAGTCGTCACCGGAGTGACGTTCGACCCGTCGGCTGCGTTCATCAGGTAGATGTTGCGGTCGGTGCCGTCGGTCCAGGCAAAGGCGATCCTGCTGCCATCGGGGGAATAGGCCGCATCGGCATCGGTCACCGGGATCGCCCCGGAGGTGGCGTTGGTCAGATTGAGCACCGCACCCGTGCGCAGATCGATCCGCAGCAGAAACGACTCGCCGGTCGTGGTCGAGGTATTCGTCACCACCGCGTATCGGCCGTCCGGAGAGAAGACCGGGTTGGTGTTGGAGCGTGCGTCTCCGGGACCGACCCCGTCCTGATAGTCCTCTATCCAGGGATCGGTGAGTTGGCGTACGTTGCCATCGGCTGTCCGCAGAAACACCTGCTGCTGGGCGGTTGTCGGATCGAGAGTGGCCAGGTTCTCAAGTCGGGCTGCCAGGGCTGTCGGATCGAGATCGCTGAGGGTGAAGTGGTCCCGCCGGCTGGTGCCGACCGGGGCCGAAGGATGGGGCGCCGCAGGCACATTCGGTACCGGCACCCGCGCGGTGAATACGATGGATGACCGATCCGGGCCCCACCGTGCCTGATCCGGCTCGAGCCCGGCAGGCAGCGCGATGGGGTTGCGATGCATGAGGTCTGCGGACGCCGCGACGAGCTGATTCCGGCCACTGCCCTGGCTCAGGGTCAGCAGGATCCGGGAACTCTGCGCTGCCGTGCCGATCTGCCGGGGGTCGGCGGTCGATGCGGACGGCACCACCCAGTCGAACCAGTCGATGGCCAGGTCGGCCGAGAGAATGATCGCCCTTGGCTTGCTGCCGTCACTATTCAGGGCGCAGATACACGTCACCGTGCTGTTCAGTGCCCCGGTGAACCCGATGGTCCGGCCGTCCGGAGTGAATCGGGGCACGAACGCCGGCATCTCCGGCACCGTGCAGGGATCGGCGGAGGTCCGGACAGTGCAGTCGGCGCCTGCGGTGAGAACCTTCTCGGATCCGGTCGCCACCGTATCCAGAACCAGATGCCAATTGCCGGAGTGCACGCCGACAAACTGACCGGCGCCGGCGATCGCCGCACTCGGGTTGCCGGAACCCCGATAGGACGTCGCCACCACCTGCTGCTCGTCTGGGGAGATGTCCGGGTCTGCGTTGAAGTACGGGTCGTGGGTGACCGTCTGACGGTTCGTACCGTCGAGGTCCATCAGCTCCACTGCGGTCTTGGTGCCATCACTGGTAGCCAGCACGATCCGGCCGCCCGATCTGGTCAGGGTGGGATCGGAGTCGAAGCCGCCCAACGGACTGGTGACCGCGGTGAGGTTGGCGCTCAGTAGTTGCCGCAGGTCCATCCGGAACACCGCCACCTCGGCGAACCAGGGCACCTGCGCGGTGAACGTCAACCATCGACCGGTGGGATCGATGGAGGGCTGCGCGACCCGATACTCGAAGTGCTGGATCAGCCGGACATCCGACCCGTCGGGATTCATCGTCTCGATGTCCTCCGGTGAGCCGGCCGAGCCGGTCCGAACGGTGAAGACGATTCTGGACCCACCGAACGCCCATCGCGGCCAGTTGTAGAACCGGCCGTCGGCGGGGGTGATCCGCCGGATGCCGGTCCCGTCCCCGTTGGCGGTGAAAATACCCTGCACGCCGGTTGCCCGCTCGACGGCGGTGAAGGTGATCTTCAGCGGGTCGGCCGCCGTTGTCGTGGCCGCCGCTGACGAGGGCGCGATGGCCACTGCGGTGACCAGGACCACGAGGGCGGTCACCACGCTGACCCGGCGACGGCGCAGCGCGGTGGTCATCATGCGGGTCGGTGGAACCGCGAAACCTGTTGGTCCAAAGGTCTTCCGCGGGCGCTCACCGACCGGCCCGGCAAGACGCCGACGTGGCTCTGGTGCGGCCGGGCGGGTCCGGCCCAGCAGCCCGGTCCGTTTCACGTCCGGCCCGGCCAACCGATGGCAGGACACCGCAAGGCCGCCCAGCAGCCAGTACATCGCCAGCGGGATGTCCTGGCGCAGCGAAAACCCCAGGAGCTCCTCGATCATCAGGAAGGCCATTGCCCCGGCGACGCCGATGCCGACTCCACCCAGTAGTCGATCACGGCTGCGGGCCAGGCGAAGTGCCACGTTGTAGAGGGTGAGGCCGACGAGCACGACCCCGGTGAAGCCGACAATGCCGGTCTCGGCGAGGAAGAGCAGGTAGAGGTTGTGGACGGGGTTGCCGAAGAAGATGACACGGTAGGGCTCGTACGCGGGCTCGACCAATTCGAAGTTGTTCAGGCCAACACCGAGGAGCCAATGGTCGGAAATCATGTGCCCGGCGATGTCGTTCAATTCCAACCGGGAGGCGACTTCCTCGCTGTAGTGATTGGTACCGAAGTTCTGTTCGTACAGCTTCTGCAGCTGGGGGAAGAACACGGCTGCGGCGATGGCGGCCACGACGGCGCCGATTCGAATGGTTCTCCACTGCAGATGTTTCCGAACCAGAGCGGCAACCACGATACCGGCGGCGGCGGCGGCCACAGCCACCAGCGATGCGCGAGTCTGGGCAATGTACAACGGGACCAGGCAGACCGGCACCAGCAGCACCGCCACCAGCTTCGTGGTCGATCGCCTCAGCTCGATGCCCATCGCCAGGGCGACCAGGGCCAGCGACCCGAGGACCGCACCCATGAATACCGGGTGGATGATGGTCCCGAACGGCCGGCCGATATCGGTCGAGTCGGTGGTCCGGTCACCGAGAACTGTTGGCACGCCGAGAAAAGACAAACCCAACACGCCGCCGGTGGTCCATTGCAGTAGGACAATGACAAGCTCGATCACGGCGAATACGGACAGCCCGCCGAGCACGGCCCAGACATGCCGGCGAGTCCGGATCCGAACCGCGAAGTAGAAGTACAGCAGGTACATCCAGCACATCCGGAACAGCTCGGCTGCCGCATGCTCCAGGCTCGGCGCCCCCAGCAGGCTGGGCAGCAGGAAGAGCGCTCCGGCCAACGGAATCCAGATCACCGGCTTCGAGAAGTTGGCCTTCACGTCGGCCACCAGGGTGCCTTCGGCCATCCAGATGCCGTACATGACCAGCAGCACCAGGTCGAAGGTGGTCAGGTAGATCGAGATGGCGCCCCCGGACTGCTGGAGATCCTGCGGGCTGAAGGACTTGTGCAGGACAAAGGTCAACGAGCAGACCGCGGCGAAGGTGAAGAAGACAGAACGGTCCTTGACGAAGACCAATAGGGCGATGACGCCGGCAGCGCAGAACAGGGCGAGCAGGCCGGAGATACCCAAGCCGGCGGCGATAAAGGCGCCGATGGCCGCCGCCACGGCGACCGCGGCCAGCCCGAGCGCCCTGGTCACCGGGGCACCGCCCTTTCGCCTGCTGGGCAACGGCTTCGTCCTGGGTGGGAGGTCGGTCGGAGGTGAGGTCATCAGGTCGCCGAGCAGCGGCCAGAAAAGCCACAGCGCCGCCCCGATCGCAAGGACGGCCGCGGCGGCGAGCATCGCCTTCGTGCCGGCGCCGGCCAGCGCGAAGGCCAGCACGCCGGCGAGCATCACCAGCGAAGCTGCGCCGAGAAGGCGCACACCGGGCGATCGTCGCGAGGTGAACCTGCGGATGTGAAGGCGAGCCCGGGTGGTGGTCAGCGCGGGTGCCAGATCTGACCGGACGGCGAACAGCAGCAGGCCGCAAGCAGTCACGCCGGCCAGCACGTAGAGCCCGACGGACCCTGCCGGGGCCACCGTGATCGCCAGAGCGGCCGCAAGCACAGCGCCGATGACGACGTAGACGCCGGACTTGATCCGTCCGGCGCCTGAACCGGTGGCACCGACGTTCATCCGGCATCCACCGCGAGGGTGGGCGTCGGCACCGGTGAGCGCGGGGCGGCGCTGCGATAACCCCGCTCGGCATGATGCATCATGATTTTCCAGTACGACCATTCGGCCAGCCGGCTTCGCTTCTCGATACCCGAAAAGCGCCGCTGCAGCGGCGGCACCGTCAGCCGGTTGAACAACGCCCGGCGCAGAGTCATCCTGAGTTTGCCCTTGGCCGATGCGGTCGCGCTGAGCACACCGTATCGCTCCAGCAGGTCCGGCTCGGGTATCAGCACCTCCAGGTCACGAAGCCCCCGCCCGATGGAGTCCTGCAAGCGGCAGGCGCTGTTCAGATCGTGCGGGTGGTAGTGCTCACCCCAGGCCGCCGGTTCGAAGATCACCTGATAGCCGGCCCGCGTCCACCGGTAGCCGAGCTCGACGTCTTCATGACCGATATTGGCCCAATCCTGGTGAAAGATCAGATTGCGGGCGAGCATGACCTGCCGGGGCATGCTCAGATTCATCGACCAGTGATATCGGTAGGAAACCGCCCGGCCCGCCCGATCGGTGATCTCGCCGTAGGCGAACGGTCGATACCAGCGGGTGAAAGGGTTGTCGGGCATGCTTTTCGACTGCTCCACAAGACCGACCACAGCCACCGGAGCGGACGCCCTGGCGTGCGCGTCGACGTGCCGTTGCACGAAGTCCGACCCGACCCAGACGTCGTCGTTCATCCAGATGACCAGGTCACCGGTCGCGAGGTGGAGAGCCTGGTTGCGCTTGACCGCCGGCAGCCGTTCAGTGCTGGTGATCAGTCGAATGGGAATGGGTGAATCTTCGGCCAATCGCCGCACCATGTCCGGGGTACCGTCGCTGGAATTGTCGGCCACCAGTATCTCCGTCAGATGGGCCGGATAGCTCTGTGCCATGAACCGCAGCAGGGTCGTTTCGACGACATCGCAGCGGTTGTAGGTGGGCAGAATGATCGAGACTCCGACCGGTTTGGTCATGTCAGAGCCTCCTTGAACTGGCGGTGCAGTCGCAGGCCGAGCAGTGCTACCAGATAGGGCGGCACGGCCAGGAACCCGAGCAGCATCCAGGGCGCTCCCAGAGCCCGACTACCCTGCAGCACAATGACAGTGAATGCTCCAGCAAGGATGATCTTCGTCAGACGACCCCAGTCCAGCGTCGCATCGAGATGGCGACGCACCGCCGACGTCGACGCATACAGCACGAACAGCGCCGTTCCGAAGGCTGCCAATGCAGCTCCGATCAAACCCCTGGCAGCCACCAGGGAGACGCACAGACAGAGCGAGATGGCCAGCGCCACCGCGTTGTACTTCAGAGTGACGGCCTGCAGGCCGCCGGCCAGCAACACCATGGACTGCCACGCATTCACCGTCATGAGGACCAGCACCACCGACAGCAGTTGAAGTGGATCGGCAGCCGCCGCATACGCTTTCCCGAAGACCAACGTCACCAACGGCTCCGCCACGAACAGCATGACGACCGGCACCCCGAGCGTCACAATGACGAGGATTTCCGTGCCACGGCGGTACAGCCGCACGAAAGCCTCATGGTCGCCGCGGCCATGGGCGGCGGACAGCAGCGGAAAGATCACCCCGATGACGACAGCCGATGCCAGGAAAAGGTACTCGATCGGCTGATAGGCCGAGCCGTACAGGCCGACGTCCCGCGATGGGCGCATCACCGCCAGCACCAGATTGTCCATCTTCAGGTACACCACGCCCAGGAACAATGCCGGTCCGATGGGCAGCGCGGCGATGGTCAACCGGCGAATCAGTCCGGCCCGCAGCACCGGGCGCAACCCGTACCTTGACCTGGCCAGACCGAAGGCCAGCACCGCCCCGATGACGGACCCGACAAGTGGGGCCACCACCAGCAGGGGCAGGCTCGCCCGATGGGCCACCAGAACCAGCACGATGGCGGTTTCGATTGCCTCCATGACGATGCGGATGAAGGCCTCGTAATGCTGCAGGAGCCGGACCTGGAACAGCACGACCGTGGTGCCGAGCACCGCGTCGGCGAGGCAGACCGCCGAGGCCACCGCTGCCGCGACATGCACCAGATGGCTCTGCTGCATCAGGGTCAGTGCCACTTGGGCGCCGCCCATGGCCAACAGCCCCAACACCAGCCTCATCACCACCACTGTTCCGACCAGCTGATTCTCATCGGCACCAGTGCCGCTGATCTCACGGACGGCAAGACTACCGAGGCCGAAATCGGTGACCAGACCGACAAGAGCGGTCACGGTCATCACCAGCACGAAAGCGCCGTAGGAGTCCGGTGTCAGGTACCGCACGATGGCCAAGGTCGATACCAGGTTGAAGCCGAGATGCAGCACCTTGGCCAGCAATTGCGCGCTGGTGCTGACAACGACCCGGTGCGCCGTGCTCCTGACATTCCGCTCGCTCATCGTCAGGCGCTCTCGCCTGACATCGCCGAAACGTGATTGTCGCTGCCGTCACCCGGATCGCTACGCTCGGCTCCGCTTGCCGTCAACGCTCGCCGATCGTCATCGTGCTGATGTGCCGGTGCCCGCCCGTTGACCGGGGCTCTGGCTCCCACGATGGCACTGACCAGTTCCTCCGACTGCCGGGCAGTCTCGTCGTCCTCGACGGCGTCGCCGTCAGCTTCGGCCTGGTCGCCGTCGGGATGTCCGACCGGACCGCGCCGCCGCATCGTCAACCAGGTAAGTCCGCCGCCCGCCAACGCGCCGATGAGCAGTCCCAGCAACAGATAGATGAGTCGCTTGGGGGCGATCGGATACGGCGGCAAAGCGGCCGAGTCGATGCGGCGGAGGTCGACACTGCCGCTGAGCGCGTTGCTCTGTGCCGCCTGTACCTGCGCGGCCAGCTTGGCCTGATTGGTGTTGGCCAGAGTGACATTCTGCTCGAGCTGGGAAAGTTTGGACTGGGTGTCGTTCAGTACCAGCGGCTTGGCATCGTTGATCTGCTTCTCCAACTGAGTCACTCTGGCGTGCAGACCGTTCAGGGTGGCGGCAATCGTGCTCTTCTGCGTCTGGAGGCTCTGATAGACGGGATTGCTCCCCTTCGTGTCGATCTGGGTGTCGGAGCGCCCTGTGCCGATGCGCTGGGTGGAGGACTGATCCGCCGAAGTGGCCGTGAGCGAGGCGTTGATGGAATTGAGCTGGGCCTGATTGTCCGAGACATCTGCCTGCGCCTGCAGCAGGCTGTTGCGCAGAGTCTCCAGCGAGTTGGCCGAAAGCGCCTGCTGCTCGTCGGATACGGTAATGCCATTGGCCGTCTTGAAGGCGGCGAGCGTCTTGGATTGGTTGGCCACATTGGCGTTCGCAGCGGTTAGCTGCCGCTGCAGGTTCTGGGTGTACTGGTCGGCGGATTGTTTGAAGCTGTCACTGCTCATCTGTACCAATTGGTCGGCAACGGCATCGGTGATCGCCTGCGCATCGGCGGCCGTCGTCCCGGAAGCGTCCACCTCAAGCACGTAGGAACCTGGCAGCCCAGCGGCCGAGCCGACCGTGGAACCGAGTTGCCCTGCGGTGGTGCCGGTCTGCACGTAGGTGATTGCCTTCTCCCGCGGATCGACCGCCGCACAATATCCAGAGCTGAGGAAGGCTCGCGTGCATCGGTAGGCGTTTGCGAAAGCCCGGCCGAGGGAGGCGAAAGATCCAGAACCGCCGGGCTTCGGCTTGTCAAGGTGGAGTCGGTCGACGACTGCGACGGCGACGCTGCGACTGGTGGCGACCGCGGCATAGGTCTCGGCAATCGTCTTGGAGGTGTCGGAGTTGGCCACACCTGTTGCGGAGGAGAGATCCTGGCCGGTGCTACTGAGGAACGTGGTGTCCTGCGCCTGGATCAGCAACCTGGTGGCGGAGATGTAGGTCGGCTGGATCAGGAACGACCCGGCAAATGCGAGAACGGCGCCCAGCACACCAACGGCAGCTATCCGCCAGTACCGGCCGACGAATGATGTGCCGGATTGTGTAGATGTCGTCATACGTTTCCTCGCCATCGTGACTCGTCGAACTGCCTACGGATTCGGTAACGCCCGAGAAGCACCGCCGCCCGTCCGGCCAGCAACGCATAGGCGAGCCAGCGCAACGGATTCCAGGCCTGCGGCGCGTGGTGCTTCATCCAGTACCGGTAGGCGCCGGCGTGGAACCATCGGATCGCAGGTGGCGGCCAGCCGTGTCCGCGAGTCCCGCCCTCGTCGTGATGGACGCGGGACTCCGGCACACACCACACTCCGTACCCGAAGTCCTTGATCCGCCTGCACCAGTCGGCGTCCTCCCAGAAAAGGAAGAACCCTTCGTCGAACCCGCCGACTTCATCGATCACCCGGCGGGGCACCAGCATGCAGGCGCCCGACACCCAGTCGATCTCGAACGGCTCATCGCCGCTGTGATCGCGGCCGGCCAGGAATCGCGAGGACCATCTGTTGCGCGGGAACCACTTCGTCAGCGGAGACCGGCGGCCGAAAATCGCGGCCGCCGGGGTGGGAAACGATCGGGCAGTCTGCTGGTCGGTCCCGTCGGGGTTGACCAGCCTGGGGGCCACCACTCCCGCGCTCGGGTGAGCATCGGCCCAGGAAACCAGGTTCTCGAGTGCACCTGTGGTGATGACCGTGTCCGGATTGAGGACCAGGACGTACGTCGCCACTCCCGCAGCGATCCCGCGGTTGTTGGCCCGCGCGAAACCCGTGTTGGCACCCATGTCGATCAGTGCCACTTCCGGCGCGGACTCGGCGATGGCCTGGATCGTCCCATCGCCGGAGTCGTTGTCGACCACCGTCACGGAGGCGGTCATCTCGCCGGCGAATCTGGCCAGGCTGTCAAGGCAGGCCAGAACGAGTTCGCGACTGCGATAGGCGACGATGACGACGTCGACTACCCGACGGGCGGTGGCCCTCGACGTCTCCGGCATTTCCCGATCGCGCTTCGGACTCGACCTCGCCTGACTCGGCACAGCACTGGCCGGCGCTGCGGGAATCAAAACGCTCCCCTGCGCAGCAGCACGACAATGGCCGTGCGCCATAGGATTCGCTGGTCGAGCAGGAATGTCTGCTGCGATACGTACCGCATGTCCAGGGTGAGTCGTTGTCGGACTGTCAACAGGCTACGGCCGGCCACCTGGGCCAACCCAGTGAGGCCGGCCTTCGTGAAGAAGCACACCAATTCCTCAGGTCGGTAGTACTGAACCAGCTCGGGAAGCTCGGGTCTTGGCCCTACCAGGCTCAGATCGCCCTTGAGCACATTGAACAGATTCGGCAGCTCGTCCAGGGTGGTTCGGCGGAGCCAACGTCCGACCGATGTGTTGCGCGGATCGTCGGACAGCTTGTAGTAGCTCTGGTCGAACTCGGTGTCGGCGAAATCGTAGTCGTACAACTCGGGAAACCGTCGTCTCGCGTCCACCCACATCGTGCGGAACTTGTAGAAGCGGAAGGTGCGCCCGCCGGCGGTCACCCTGGTCTGGCGGAAGATCGCCGGACCCGGTGAATCGAGCCGGATGAGAATCGTCAGCACGACCAGGATCGGCATCGCGAGCACGATCAGGGTCAGCGAGCCGACGATGTCGACGAATCGCTTCACGAAAGCGTAGGTGCGACTTCTGTTGGGCAGCAGCAGAATTCGTGCATCTAGCAGCCGCCGGTCGATGAATTCGGTCAACGGCTCCGCGCCGTCCCAACAGTGGTGGGACGGCCGTCGGCTCGCGGGCGAGGCCCTGGCCGGTTTCGCCTCGTCCTCGGCGTTCTGGCCTGCGACGGAAGGGGTCCCAGTGGTTGACCGCCCGGGGTGGCCGTTGAAGCCGACGTGTTTGGCGTTCGAAGTGCTGGACGGCACCACACCCCTGTCGATCGGCTTCGGCAGTTCCGTCAGAATGGCCATTCGCTGGACGCCCAGGGACCGGCGTGACATGGCCATATCGCGAACGGACAGCTCTCCGGGACGGTGGAGACCTGCACTTTGGACAGCCCCGTGGAATCCTTTCATCCAGCGTTCCGCGGTAATCCCTGAATCGGCCGTCCATACCGGGTCGCGGGATCCTGAGCCCGGAAGACCGGGGGTCGTAATCGGCCTCACGGCAGGCGGACCGACCATACGGAACTCCCTTCAGGTGCGGCTCGGGTCAGGTTGCATCGCCGTCTCGGATGAAGGACGGTTCGGCGGCCGGCAAGGCATCGCAACTTGCGATGATGATGACATCTGTTACTGGGAAACGCCACAGCGTCCAACAAGAATTTTCCTCCGGGTAATCTGGCCGTCGATGGGTGAACACCAGAACACTCGAGGTTGTTACTCAGCGCAACGAACCGCCCCATTGCCCGACCGGCCGATTCGGAAAGTACAACCATGTCACTAATTGCCTTGTCGATGATCGTCATCATCCTGGTCACCGGGGTGCTGATCGCTCGACGATGAGGCGCACGGGAACGCAGTGTTGGTCGCGTGGAAGGCGTTACGGATGCGCCAACCTGTGGCAATAGGCTGTAAGACTGACTCGCTCACCATTTGGACGCCCCCGCTCAATCCTCCGATGGCGCATCCGCCGGTCGGAGGTGCGGTCGTCGCGGCCGCCTGACAAATGAAATCGGCAGAATGTGGCAAAGAGCGAGAATGTCCGGAACAGTGACCGTGGCTTTAACCCCGCCGTGGTTTCTCCGCGTGGGCCGGAGACGTCAACGTCTTTCCGTTTCTTTGACTCCTGCTACGACCGCTTGAATCGGTCGGTTTTCACCTGCCTCCATTTCTGACAATCGATGCTTACTCCCACCCGGATTGTTCCCGATAAATGGATGGTGGCAGGCACCGCCCGCGCTCATTCCAGCGCATTTCTGGTGGTGCCGGAAGTTGACGGACCTGCTACCGGAACTCAATCGTCGTCCACAGTCCTGGCTACAGCCAGCCGCGGGACCCGGCAGCGGAGTATCCCGCCACGTATCCGATCGGCCAGGGCGACAACCCGCGCACGTGCGTCAACACACCGCCGGCGGTCGGCCACCCAGCACCGTGGTAGACCTGCCGGGCCGACGGTCGGTCGATCAGCCGAGGGCGGGGGCATCGCCTCCCGGCACTCGTCAGCGGGAGTTCGCTGGCAGTCCCGACGGATCATTCCCGGCGTCGCCGGTAGGGCAGACCTGGCATTGCTGGAATGGTAGAAATGGCATGAATGACCGAAATCAGTCACTCAATGATGCTCTGGCCGCCCTCTATGTTAAGTCCCTGTAAGGTCCTCTTTCGGTCGAGCCGGTGCCACTCCCAACCGCCCGGCTCAAACTCGGAGATCGCCGGGTTTCACCCACCGCGAATCGCCGGTGCCAATGCGCCGGGCGTTGGTCGGGACCAAGGGATGCGGACCAACCGGATATGTGGTCCGGCCCATCCGGCGAGCCACAGTCGAGCCGACGGCGATGACGGCTGGGCATGACTATCGGACCGGACCCTCCACGCGCGTGGCCCACGATTCGAACCATCCAGCAGGCAAAGGGGTGAATACGCAGCAGCGTCGCTGGATCGTCCCGGACGCAGGACGGGTCGATTTCCCACGGGTCGATCCAACGATCCAACCCGTTTCGCTGATCTCATCACTACACTCCGTATGACTATCGCAGCGTAGAGTAGTCACCAGCATCCTGGGGGCAAACTTATGACGATAGCGGCGTAGTGACCCACACACCCGTAGAGGACGCCGCGCGAAAAGCGGCCGGCGCCGTGACCAGCCGCGTCGCCGACCGGCGTTGGCGACACCCGCTGGCGACAACCGCCATGGTGGTCGCGTTGCTCGGCAGTGCGGCGGCCTGTTCCACGCCTCTTGGGAGCACGGCCGAAGCGGCAGTCGTGGCGGCCCCGTCGCACCAGGCTGACGCTCTCGCGTCGCCTTCAGTACTTCCTGCAGCGGCCGTGTTCGAGCCGCCGTCGGTGTTGAGCCGGTCCGCGGTGCCACTACCCGCCGACACGATCGCCTTCGACTCCGACCGCACCGGCAACTTCGAACTGTTCACCATGAACCCCGACGGCACCCACGTCACCGCCCTGACCCACGACCCCACCTACGAC
>JBBROB010000046.1:0-18314 GCA_038229825.1 Mycobacteriales bacterium | reverse complement strand
TCAGCCACCAGATCCGAATCGGCCGGACCGCTACTACCAACCTCTGCTGCCTGCACGCTGCTCATCGCACTGTCTCCCGTCACGCCCTCAGGGTGTCACCCGCGCCTTCCGGATGTCTCACTCGAGCCTGACAGGGAGGGGTCCGGCGACCCGCAAACGGTGGCCAGACGGGACCACCGGGCCAGAGTTCTTCGCCAAAGATCTCGAACTGGGTACCCCAGCGTGGCTGACCCGAGTGCAAATCCGTCACCACTCCGGCCCGAAGTTCTATCCGATAATCGACACCCCGGCCGGCCTGGGCTGGCTGGGTCAGGTCGCGGCACTGGAGCTGCACGTCCCGCAATGGCGGATCGCACCCCCCGTCGGGCCATCCGCGGCGACGACCAGCAGTTCCACGGGATTTCCGGATCGGGTCGTGTTCGACTTGGACCCGGCCCCGGCGCCGGCCTCGACGAATGCGTCGAAGTCGCCCTTTACCTACGAGAACGGCTGGGCCAACTCGGCCAGCGGCTGGTACCAGTTACTTCCGGGTCAAATGGTCTGCACACCTACGTGCCGATGGGCGGATCGATCAACAGCGAGCAGGCCTCGGACTGGCCCCGACTTGTCGACGGGCAGATCGAATTGTCGACGAGCAGATCGAACAAGCGATGCCCACTTTGGTGGTGTCGAAGATGGCCAAAACGCTGCGTCCAGGAAAGGTGTTGATCGACTGGTCCCAGAACCATCCGAAGAAAACCACGATTGCGCCGTACTCCCTGCGCGGCTGTTCCCGGCCGACTGTCGCGGCCCCGCGAACCTGGGACGAGCTGACCGAACCAGGTCTGACCCACTTGGAGTACCGGGAGGTCCTGGACCGTGTAGCGGCCCGCCTGGATCCGTTGGCCGACCTGCTCACCACCGATGACGACGAGCTGCTGGCCGCCGCGGGCAATCCGACCCCGATCGCACGCCCGATCTCAAGGCGCCCCGCAGTCAGCGCCGGCCGTCGACCAGTACCCACCCGGCCAGTACCCCCACCTGCGGATCCTCAGCCGACTCGCAGGGGTCGACGATCAGTACGCGAAGTGCTGGACAGTTTGCCAGCAGGGCTGGCCGGACCCGTAGACGTCGCGCTGGCCCGAGCAGAGGACAGAGTGCCCGACACACATGCGCTCTCCGGAGGGAGCTGCTACGAACTGAAGTGGGACGGCTACCGCGGTGCCCTCGTTCGGGACCGCACCGAAACCCTGCTGTGGTCCCGGCAAGGCAAAGACCTGTCTGCGCAGTTCCCCGAGATCATCGCCGCGGCCACCGCACTGCCGATCGGGACGGTGCTGGACAAGCGAGGTGGTGATCTGGAACGGTGCGACGTTGGATTTCGACCTGCTGCAACGGCGCCTCACCGGCGGTCCCGGCAAGATCGCCCAGCAGGTCTGGGAACACCCCGCCTCATACGTGATGTTCGACCTGCTCGCCCTCGGCGGCCAGGATCTACGCCCACTGCCGCTGCGGGAACGCCGCGTACGGCTGGAAGACCTCGCAGCCCACCTCGAGCCGCCACTGCACCTGTCGCCGCTGACCGACGACCTGGACGTTGCCACCGACTGGATGGCCGGCTACCGGGCCGCCGGCATGGAGGGTCTCGTCATCAAGGGAGCGGGCACCCGGTACGAACCCGGCGCCCGGCGGTGGTCCAAGTACAAGACCCGCGAGACAGCTGAGGTCATCATCGGCGCCGTCACTGGGCCGATCACCGCACCTGAAACCATCATCGCCGGGCTGTACCGCGGAGCCGAGCTGATCATCGCCGGCCGCAGCGTCCCCCTCAAGCCGGCCCAGTCCCGTTAAACGGAAGGCCTAGGCTGTACTGCTTATCGGCTGATCTCGGCCGTCGAACCCCCTTACTATGCCTTCGCTATCGATTTAGGCGGTCACCGAACGACACGCTCCTGGCCGCCGCCGGGCATCTCGATGCGCTCAAGCGCGACAGGGATGGTTCTGTGTGCTCAAGGCGGCCGGGTGGATCGCTGCTGTGGCGTAGCCTCATGACGTCCTGTGTCCACCGCGGCCGCCGAGCAGCTGCCCCGCTGGCTACACCGGGAAAGCCGGACAGCAAGCGGGTCGCCGGTCGCCCAACAAACCGCTCGTCGCCCGCTGCTACCCGACAGGGGCGCCCGGCCGACCACGCACTGACCGAGTGGACACTGCTCCGGTGGGTCTATCCCGTGGTCCTACCATCGAGCACACTGTTCCGATGAGAACAAGCACCCACACCAACACGTGGTTGTCGTGGCAGGGTCGGGTGCCGTTGCCGGTCAGGCGGTTGCTGCTCCGAGCAGGCACCGTGGCCGGGCTGACGCTGCTGGTACCGATATCGCTGGCGGCCGCGGCGAACGCGGACATCAGCTCCCAGAACATCAGCTCCCAGCACACCAGCACCCAGAACACCGGCGCCCAAAACACCAGCGCCCAAATCATCGCCACCCAGGACATCGGCACGGTGACGGTGACGACGGCCACCCTTTCCCAGACCGACGACAGCCGGTTGATCTTCCCGGTTGTACTCTCAGCGGTCAGCTCGTCCCCGATAATCCCTACTTTGGTGTCGGTATCACGGAACGGCGCGCAGAGCGCAACCGAAGCCGCGGCCTTTACCCCGAAATGGGACCCCGCCATTCCGGCCCTGGTTCTGAACGTCAAGATCGCATCGGTTGCGGCTCAGGGCGCCTACACCGTCGCCGTCAAACTCGCTGCCGGCACTGCGTCGCAGCTTGTCACGCTGACCGTCACGCGACCGGTTGCCAGTCTCGTTGCCCCGGCTCATGTTCCCGTCGTCATCACCCGACCCTGGTGGAAATTCAGCGGAGCAAACTCGACACCGAAGCTGCTCGTGGTACCCGGACAGGACGACAAATTGACCCTGCTGACAGGGCAACAGACGGACGCTGCGGCAGGATCGATCACCATCACGCCGGTGGGACCGATCGGGCCCGATGGCAAAGAGGTGCTATACCAACTGAACGACAGCTTCGAGCTCGGCATCACCTCCCGAACGGTCCAACTGAAGTCGCCGCAGCTGGGGGCGCCGGTGACCGTCGTCTTCGATGTCACCACCCGACGACCGGAAAGCCTGATTGCGGCAATCGTCGGCGGCGGCTTGTTCCTCGGTGGTCTGAGCCGGATCGTTCTCGTTCGACTCCTGGCCTGGCTGCACGCCAAGCAGCGCGCCCTTGACCTGCGGGAAACGATCTCCGGCCTGGAAAGCGGCACCAAGGACGCCACTCTCAAGAACACCCTGGTGAATCTGCGAGCGGAGCTCAGCAGCGTCCGAGGATCGGCCGCAGCCCGCAACACCAACATCGACACGATTCAACAACAGCTCACCACGGCTCAGGACGGGCTCGACGCCCGAATCGCCAAAGCGCAATCCGACTATGCGACGCTCACCAACCTCGACCGGCCCTTCGACCTACCGCCGCAGCTGCTGGACAAGCTCGCTGGGCTGCGATCAGCCCTGGCCGGTGCCCGGGAACACCTCGCCGCCGCCGATGCCGACGGGGCCGCCACGGATCTGACCACCGCCCATCAGCGTGCCGACGACCTGAAGACCGGCGCTGCCGACCATCTCGCCGATCTGACTCGTGCCTTCGGCTCGATCGATCCGGACGCCACCGGCCGCATCGCCGGATCCATCAGAGAACTCGACTGGAAGGCCGGCCAGATCACCGATCACGCCACGGTACCCAAGGACGCCGACCCGGTTGTCTCGCTCAGGGCAATCGAAGCGGCCCGGTCGGTCTTTCCGACGTTCCAGAAGGCGGCGTCGGCGTTCGGGCTGGAAGCCGGCCGGGTGGCGGACATCCTCACGACTGCCGGACAGAACGGCCAGGCTCCGCCGTCCGCCGGTCCAGAACTGCAATCCGACGTCACCGCATTCTCGGCTCTCGTAGACCCTGCCGACATCGCCCGCGCAGTCCCGGACCTTCTCGCGGCGATCGGCACGGCCATCGACTCCGTCTCGAACGCCCCTGGCGTCGCCGACTCGAAGAAGGCCGGCGACTTCGTCGGAGCGGCTCGAGCGGCCACCCAGCCGGTTCTGGAGGGCATCACACCGCCCACCGTGCCGCTGATACCGAGCCAACTGACAGCCCCGGTGATATCCGACGGCGCCGCGATTGCCGGGCTGGTTCCGCCGACACCGTTCCAGATCAGGGCCGCCGCCGCGCCCGCACGTGCGATCGCCTGGACCGCAATCATTTTCGTCCAGTTCGCTCAGCTGGTCATCCTGTCCATCGCGCTGGTCCTGTCCGCCTACGTGCTGTTCGGACCGGACTGGATCGGTGACGCGAAGGGCATCTTCACCGTCTTCACCTGGGCGTTCGCCATCGACCTGACAGTCGGTGGGGTCACCACGGTGATCACGTCCGTCGCCAACCAGAAACCTTCGACCGGGGTCTGAGCCAGGAAGGGAAGCTCCGGCCGGTGCCGATATCCGCATTCTCCGCACATCGCACCGGGCGCTCGTTATGCTCCACCTGAGTCTGCATGTCACGTGGGCCCACCGTAGGAGACTGCGGACCGGCGATCGTACGGCCGCTCGTTCGAGGAGATGGAGATGGATGCGCAGCACGCACTCGCCGACCAGGACTTCAAGGCCGAGCTGATCGATCGTCTACCGGAACTGTTGGCCCACGTACCGTCCGGCTTCGAGGGACTGGAAGGTGGCCTGCCGACCGCCTTGCTGATCGACGAGGTCGATAGGATCGCCGAAGGTACCGGGAGCAGTGGGTCCGACGGGCTGGAGGCGATCATCCTGCAGTTCGGCCGCCCGGTTCTGCTCATTCAGGACTCGACCTTCGCCCCGGCACCGACCGGCCTCCCGCTCAGTGAGGTAGTAGCCGGCCGACTAGCCGACGCGAGAACCGGTCTGGAGCAGGCGATCCCCAGCGTCGGCCGGATCGACGTGCGGAACCATCGCAATGAGTGGGTCGGCACGGGCTGGCTGGTGAAGCCCGACGTCGTGGTCACCAATCGTCATGTCGCCGAGGAATTCGCGGCCAGGTCGCCGGCCGGCTTTCCGCTCCGCGCAACGAGTGCGAACCGAATCGCGCAGCCGAGCCTGGATCTGCGACGGGAATACCTGCGACCGGATGAGCTCGTCCTCCGATTGGACGGCGTGCTGTGGATCGAGCCCGATGGTGGGCCGGATATCGCCTTCCTGCGTGTCGACCCGCGCGATATCGCGGACGTTCCCCCGGCGATACCGCTCATGACCGCGGAGGAAATGACCTCGCTGGTCGGGGAATGGGTGGCCGTCATCGGATATCCGGCGCATTCCAGTTACAACGATCTCGCCGATCAACAGCGCATCTTCGACGGTATCTACTCGGTGAAGCGACTCGCGCCCGGCACCGTCATGTCCGTGTCGCCCGACGGCCAGATCCGGCACGACGCAACCACACTGGGCGGTAACTCCGGCTCCGTGGTGATCCACCTCGACTCCGGACGGGCAATGGGTTTGCATTTTGGCGGTATCGAGCGCGGTCAGAACTACGCTGTGCAAGCCCCGGTGGTATCCGCTCTCATGGCCGCACACACCTGAGGTGCCGCTGTGAGCATCTGGGATTCGACGTCGGTCGATTGGCAATCCGGAGACGGTCTGCGGGCGGTGCAGCTGTTCGAGCGTGCCTACGCCGACCGTCACGACATACGGGAATTGGCGAGGACTACCGGCATCGAATGGCCGGATTCCCCGGAACCGCCCAGGGCCGTGCATGACGCCTGGATCTGGCTGCTGGTGTCCGCTGCGGAGAAGGATCGCCTCCTGGATATCGCGGCGGAATTGCTGAACGACAGCGACCGGAGTTATTTCCACGTCAAGCTTCAGCAGTTGCTCGGTGACTTTTTCGGTGCGGCGAATCAACGCAGAATATTCCGCTACGGGTTACCGGTCAACACCGAGATCACCAAGCAGCTCGTCGAGACACTGCCGGTGACCGACCTGAGCCCCGGCAGCCCTGGATCGACCGGCCTGCAGTCGATCACGGTGCCAGGCGCCGGGTTGCCCAACCTCGAGCAGGTCATTCGCGTTTATCTCGACGCCAGGCGTCGCATCGCCATGATCCTGCGCGGCGGCCGGGCGGCCGGCACCGGCTTCCTGGTCGGTGACGACCTGCTGCTCACTGCTGCACACGTTCTCGATATGTCGACCTGGCCACCGACAGATGTCACCGAGATGGAGGCCCGATTCGATTTCTACGACCAGCGCTCCAGTGCGGAGGAGACCGGAACGACCGTTCCGATCGTCAAATATCTGACCGGTAGCCCGCCGGCTCCGGGAGAGCTTCTGCCGGGTCAGTCTTCGGTGTGGGAGGCAGCGGCCGACCGACTGGACTTCGCACTGCTGCAACTGGCCCGACCGATCGGCGCCCAGGAATCGGCCGACCACGGGCGGCGGGGCCACTACCGACTCAGCGACGTGCCGTACAACTTCGCCGGCTCACCCGTCCTGAGCGTCTTCCACCATCCGCTCGGATTGGTGCAGACCCGCTCGCTGACGCAGGGTGCGTTCGAGACTAATGCCGCCAGGACCCGTTTTCGTTACCTCAGCAATACCGACAAGGGCTCTTCGGGTGCGCCGCTGGTGGACGAATCTGGCCGGCTCGTCGGTCTTCACCATTATTCGACATCGGCCAAGCGCCAAGCTGTTCCGGTGGATGTCATCGCCAAGGAGCTGCTCGCCGGTGAGTTCGCCCGCTTCTTCGCCGGCGACGGCGAGTCGGCGACTGTCAACGCCCCACGGGCGGCACTGCCCGTCGAACCGGACGCCGCGGCCCGCGATCCTTTCAAGGTGCTGGTGATCCAGCAGCGCCCATATGTCGACAGAGAACCACTGCGCACCCGCGTGGAGGAGATGACCGCGGCCACCGGTAAGCGGCTGATGGTGATTTCCGGCGCAAGTGAGAGCGGAGTCTCGGCTTCCTACCGACTGCTCTCGCATGTGGCGTCCCGATGGGATGCCACACCCGCCCTGCGGGAACTGGTTCCGGGCGGGCTCGAGGTCGTGATGGTGGATCTGCGGGAGAAGATGAGCGCCGGTGCCAAGGAGGTTCGACGCTTCATCATGGACCGCATCTATGTGCGTTTGAGCGGAAAGTCATCGGAGCAGACACTGGCGCAGCTGGCGAAGGACGTATCCACCTTCAAGACCAGATGCGAGACGTTGCTGCGGAAGAGCGACAAGCAGTGGTGGATATTCCTCGACAGCATCGACGCGGTGGCCGCAGTGTCACAACAGGGCATCGACGAGCTGCTGGCCGCGCTGATCTCGATCTCCGAGGACGATCAGATGAACTTCCGGATCGTTCTCGCCGGGCGGGAGGCCCGCCAGTTCCCGCATCCATCCGTGCCCTGGGCAGAGAAGGACGAGGCGCTGGGTCTTTCCAGGGAACACACCAGGACGTGGCTCGAACGTCGGGTGGACGAAGAAGGCAAACGGTTGAACCAGCTGAAACTGGCTGCCACGCTGGATGTTCTATTTCCTCATGGACTCGCCGCGCCGCGTCTGGCCGAACTTCAACTCGCACTTCCGGCGGCCGTTTTCGAGGTCAGTGATGACTGATCCGGCTGAAGAACAGTCCAGGACAATGGCGAAAGAATGGGCCTCCAGCGCGGCCGCTCTGAGCGCGTTGGCTCTGGCGCCGGACACCGAACAGTTGGCGGTGCTGGCCACCTTCGACCCGGACCGGATCAAAACCGAGCCCGGGCGGCGGCTGTTGTGCGATGAGTTGGCGAACCGGGACGGGCGCCGGGAATGGATGCTGAAGGAATCGCATCGGGTGCAAATCCTCACCCGCCTGCTGCAAACCGGTGGCCGGGGGCGCCTGCGGTCGATCCGAGCGGTGGCTCAGGGCGGCTACGACGGCCCGTTGCAACACCTGCTGGACGTTGCTATCGACGGTCGGGAATTGGACATCACGGAGCTCACCGAGGATGAACTGGTAGCGGCCTTGCACGTGGGCCGATGGTGCACGTCGGCGGGAGCGGCAGCGCGGCAGCAATTTCTGCCGTCCGGGTTCGAGCGGGAGCCCATCGAGGGCCTGCTGGCGCAGCTGGACATCGTCCGTCCGTTGCAGGACATCACCGCCGACGGCTGCGTGGGTCGCCAGCGAGAGCTGTCGCAGCTGAGGCGTTACACCCTGCAGGACGCCGTGGGCCGTTCGCTGCTCGAGCTACCGCCACAGCTGGTCTACGGCATCGGCGGCGTCGGGAAATCCACGCTGGTCGCGCAATTCGTCCTCGACCTGGCGGCCGATCAGCACCAGACGGCCTGGGTGTACCTGGATCTCGACCGCCCCACCCTGTCGTCCTACGACCCGGCGACGATCCTGACCGACATCATCCGGCAGGTCGGCACCCAAATTCCGCAGGCTCAGCGGTATCTTGCCCGGTCGGGATCGACAGTCTCGGAAAGTTCCCACGGATTCGGGATCGACTCAGAATATCGGGAATCCTGGCGTGCGGTGCTGCCCCAGCTCGCGAGTGCCGTCAACAGTCTGCGGGACGGGCGATTGTTGGTCATCCTCGACACCTTCGAAGAACTGCAGCGCGCCGAGAACAGTCAGGACGTCGCCCTTTTCGACATGTTCCTGGCGCTCTCGGTGCAGACCGACCGATTCCGGTTGGTGGTCTCAGGGCGTGCTCCCGCAGCGCCGTTCATCGTGCCGAATGCGGCGGATCAAATGCTCCGGGTCGACGAATTCCGCGGTACTACTGCCATCGAGGTGCTTGATCATCTCTATCAGGGCGAGGCGACCCACGCCCGACCCCCGACCCCGAGCCCGACCCCGCAGCTCAATCCCAGTCTCGCTGCCCAGGTCGTCGACACCGTCGGTGGCAGCCCTTTGACCTTGCGGCTGGCCGCCCGGGTTCTGGTCGAGGACGGTGCTGCTGGCGTCACCGATGCGGCGAGCCGAGGAGGCGTACTCGGCCGTGTCCGTCAGGAATTCATCCGTGGTTTCCTGTACAACCGAATCCTGGACCACCTTTTCGGCACGCTACGGCAGACCACGGCCACCGGGCCGGGAGGCTCCTCCCAGTTCACCCGGAGATCCGACCTGCGGGAGCGGGACGCGCTCCGGTTGGCCGCCAAGGCGAGCCTTGCGCTGCGATACCTGACCGAGGATCTGATGGCATCGGTCCTGTTACCGGCCGCCAACGTGACGGGCGTCGAGCCCGCGGTCCTGATGGCCGATCTGCGGGTCGAGAAGGGCTTCGTCGAGGTCGACGGCAATCGTCTCCGGTTGCGCGAGGAACTGCGCGGGCCGGCGTTGCGGGCAGTTGGATTCGAAGCGCCGGACATGGTCGCGGACGTTCACCGCCGCGCCGCCCAGTACTACGCCCAGTGGCCCGACCTGCCGGGATCAGCCGCTGAGCGGGTCTATCACCTGCTCGCTCTTGGCCGACCGATCGAGGGTTTCGAGCCGGGCCAGCTCGCCCTCTCCGCCCTGCGTGGTCTGGAACGATCCTTTGCCGACTTTCCGGACGTGACCAGGGAGCAGTTGCAATCGGCGCTGGACGACGATCATGAACTCGACGATGCGCTGGAGCAACGCCGCTGGGAGGTCGGCGTCGAATGGCGGGCCCAACTGGCGTTGGACGCCGCCAGGTACGAAGAGGCCGCGGATCTGCTCGCCGAGCGGACCGGCCGCAGCACGGCAACGACGTTGCACCGACTCGACGCGGCGCTGTACGAATCGATCGGCGATGTCGACCGAGCCCGGTCGGTTGCCCGGCTGGATGTGAACGCGGCCGCCGCTTCGGGTGATGCCGTCCGGTATGCCGCCGCCGTGGCAAGGTGCGCGCTGCTCGAAGAACGGACGGTCGGCGGCTTCTCCGGGGCAGAGGTGTTCCGAGCGGCCGATGACGTCCCGTTGTTGAGTGGGCAACCTGCGTTGCGGCTGGAACTGCATCTGCATCGCATGGCCATGCTGGAGCGGGCGGGGCTTGACGAGGACACCTGGCTGCTCGACCTCGACGCCCGCGCACTGCTCCAGCGTGTTCGGCCTGACGTGCTCCGCAACACCACCGCACTGACCAGACTGCTGGCGGCGACGCTCGGCCGGGACGAGCCGTCGCTGATCCGCGCTGCTGCCCGGGAAATGGGGCTGGGCACGACCAACTATTCCGCCTATGTCGACTCGCTGGTGACGGCGATCGCGACCTGGGACGGGCAGCAGGAACACCCAGGATCACTGGCCGCCGCCATCGGTATCACGACCGACGGATCGGCCTCCAGCCTCGAACGCGCCTGGTACCAGGCGATCGGTGGCCTCGGACCGCAGAGCGGAACGGTGCTCGATTCGCTGTGGGTCCGTGGCGAGCCGCCGGCCGCGGTATTGGAACCGCTCCGAACCATCTACCTGTGGTGGGGCCTCGATCCGAATCCGACGTTCCCACGGCCGCCCGGACAGCCGCCGATCGGCCAGCCCTCCTGGTCCGCCGGCCCCGATACGGCACCCGGGACAGACCCGACCGTCCACTTCCTCGACGGCGAACTCGACTTCTCGGATCCGACACTTCAGCAGTTCGCTCTGAGTATCAGCGGAGCTTATCCACGGCTTCAGGATCTCGAGGGGCTGGCCAGCACAACCGATCTCGATTTCAGTGCGATCAGCTGGAAACAGCGTCCCGAGGCGCTGGCGCGCGACCTCATCGTTACTGCCAGCCAGGAGGGCAAGCTGGATTCGTTCGTCCGAGAGGTGGTGAACGAGCAGTCCAGCAGCCCTTTCGGTGCGGAGATCGTGGACCTGATCGGAAAGACCTGGCTCGACCAGAAGGGGATCCACGGCTGAAATGCCCGCGACAACAACTGCCCGGGCGCGGCTCATGATCGGGGCCCTTGGTGTCGACGACCGGGGCTGCTTTTCCCAGGTTGGGCCACTTCAAGCTGTCCTCGGAGTTTCCCAAGTGTGACAGCGCACCTGCTGCGTCGACGGCCACAGCCAGCGGTGACAGCGACGCCCCTAGGTGTTGCGAGCACCGCCAAAACCCAAGCATGGCAGACGGCCGGGGCTCTAAACCGCCCTCTGCGCCCTCGTTTCTCGTGCTGGCCGGGGCAGCGCAGGGCACCGTGATTCCAGCACCCGCGGGACAGTATGACTTCGGCCGCGAGGCGGCGTTGCAGGGCGATCTGGGCGGGGATCCGCGGCTGTTCCGCCACCAAGGGCGCATCACCGACGAGGGCAACGGTCGCATGTTCATCGGTGATCGGGGCTCCGCGAACGGAACGGTGCTAAGCGGGCAGCGCATCCCCGAACGGCAGCCGATGCGGAACGGTGACGTGGTCCAGCTCGGGTCCATCACGCGCCGTTTGACAAGCGCGGTAGAGCACAGGCGTTCGTCGAGCACGTCCCATTTCGACGCGTACCCCCTACGCAGACGTGTCCACATCGGCTGTGGTGACATGGGGCGGGAGAGAATGGGACATGAGCAGCGATCCGCCGGCCAGGTGGCAGGAGCACTGGTTCGAACATGACCAGTTGCTGCACCTGGTCGGAACGACCGGCCACGTCGCGATCTACCTCGATCCGGACGGGAACGAGGACAACGCGGGTTGGCTGCTGCCGTACCTGGACGACGTCTGGCAGTACACCAAGCAGACCTACGGGGAGTTCGGACCGGATCCATTGGTGTACGCGATCTTTCACAGGGCCGTTACGGAGGTGGGCATCCGTCCACCTACCAGGACCCCAGCCACGACAACCGCAACGTCACCGACTGCGGCGCGGGCCCGTACCGACAAGGCGACCGCGGCGTCTACGACATGGTCACCCACGAGATCTCGCACGTGGTCGAGGGCGCCAACAACGGGGGTGGGGATCCCCCGCGTTCCCGATCTGGGGCGACAGCAAATGGGCGGAGTTCTTCATCCATGACGTGTACACCGCCCTCGGACAGAATCAATGGGCGCTGGACGCGGCGACGGCGTTCGACCGGAACTCAGACACCTTTCCCCGGGGAAACACTCACTGGTTTCGTGACTGGTGGTCGCCACTGCGGACGGAAACCGGCGGCAGCGCGCAGGTCATGGTGCGCTATTTCGAGCTGCTCGCGGAACACATCCCACGCGGCGCGAACACGCACTACCTGAGAGATCTGACCTGGGGCGAGTACGTCCACTTCACCAGCGGCGCAGCCGGCGGAGACGTCTCCGACCTGGCCCGTCGGGCCTTCGGTCGACCACGCTGGTGGACCCGGGAACTGGCCCGGGCGCAGGCCGAGTTCCCGGCTATCACCCACTGATCGATGGTGTGCCGTCAATGTTGAGCTGCTTGGCTATCTATCCCGGGACCGTGTTGTCGGCGACGATCGGTCCGGATCTGACGTTGCGGCTGAAGTTCACCAACGGCGCGGTCATCGAGGTGCCCGAGGATCTAGCGTTCGAAGCATGGGTGATCAATCGGCCCGGGCCACGCATCATCGTGTGCCCTCCCGCGGGTGGTTCCGTGCTTGCGATCTGGCTCTGACCATCTGGCGCCGCCGCTACACCGGGCGGTGACGGTTCGGCGGCTCGGGCCGAGATGGTCGGCATCACGTTCCCGGTCATGGATGGTCCTACGGTTGCGTGACGGGCGTGACGTCACGGCCGGTTTGAAGCTGCGCTGTCCGGTGATTTTCAGCAACGGGACGACAGTCATCTGAAGCTTTGTTCGGTGACTGAGCTGCCATTTTGCTCGCGGACAACCACCTACCGCGGACGATCTCATCACGCGGTGGGGTTCGTGATACGTCCCAGGAACAGTGGTGTCACGGTTTCCACATCGTGGATCAGGTATAGGAAAGATCGGTCCACCCGCAAACTTGCCGGGGGCGCGCCACTCGCGGCGACACCGATCGCGGTGGCCGCTGCCGCCTCGACTCCTTTGTCATCGACCACGATCCGAGCTTGGTGCATCGCGCCGGAAACGAACAAGCTGCCGGGGGCACCGGCGATTCCGGATAGGTCGGGGTGATCGAACAGCGAACCCAGACCCAAAGCCCGTAGCGGTTTGATCAGGTCGGTGGGGGTGTCGGTGCTGAAGGCGGGCATCGCCAGGTCCACCTGTCGTTCCTGACCGCTGGTGGCGGCGGTCAGCAGGGCGGCGTCCAGGTTGTTGCTGACTGCAGTGAAGGACCCGGCATTGGGCACGATCACCGTCATCGCCAGGTTGTCCACCAGCGGGATGGACACGGCCTGCCAGTTCGCGCCGGTCGCATAGTTCATCTTGTCGGACCTGGTCATCAAGGGAACGGGGACCTTGCCGTCGTTCAGGGTGGTGAACTGCTCGTCGGTGGTGCCAGGATCGAAGGGATTCGCCCACGCTGCCTTGAGGTACAGCGCATTCACCAGGACCAGCAAGGTGCTGGCGTCCACGAAGCCCGCGGGCAGCAACTGCAGGATGAGATGGCGGGTGCGCTCCGCCACCCACTCGTTGATGGCGGAGCGGGCGACGTCGCTGTCGGCGAAGTCGAGCTGACGGACGCCGGTGCCGTAGCCGCCGGCCAACGCCGTCAAATAGGCGGCTCGAACGGCGGCGCCCTGCTGCAGGAAGAGCACGTTGGCCGGTTCGACGACGGTCGGCTCCGCTGCCGGTCCGCCGTCCCAGGCCTGCGTGCTGGCGGCAACGGCACGGCCCAAAGCGGCGTCGGCACCACCCACCCATCGGGCGACCGTTGCTGCGTCTGCCCCGAGTGCTTCGGCCAATTTTGTGGCGGTCGCCCCCCGCGCCCCGAGCGCCAGCATGCCCAACGCCGAGACGACCGAGTAGGGACTGAGCACCGCGTTGCCCTGCCCGGTGAGCGCCGCTTTGTAGAGCGCGGCCGAGAATGGGAGCAGCCGGTGCCGGGCCACCGTGGCAGGCGGTGCCGGGTCGCGCTTCGCATCGCCCTGCACCAGTTGCCCACCGGGTGTAGCCACTGGAGTCGGCGTCCTCGCAGAAGCCGATGTCGACGACGTCGAGGGCAGCTGAGTGGTCACGGCCGGGGAACCGGACTTCGAGATCGTCGCAGCCTTGTCACCGCCAGCGGCACATCCGGCCACCGGAACAGCTGACATCAGCCCGACCCATCCGACGGTTCGAAGCAGATCTCGCCTACGCATGCCAACCTCCGGGGTCATCGGGTGCTACCAGGCAAAAGACGGAGGCAGCAGCAGATGCCGTTGCATGCCCACCAGGACCAATCAACCTCAACATGGCTGACAGGCTTCAACATCCTTCGGCCCTGGGCATCGGTAGTTTCCCCGCAGTCGTGTGGGTAGCGGAACGCCAGTGACGAGCGGTCCGGTCAGGGACCGACGGCAACGCAGAAGCAGTCGAGCGAGCGCTCGCACCGCAAGGGGAACGTCCCACGGGGCACATTGCGGCAAAATCTAGCGCTCAGCAGCGTCGTCCCGCAGAGGTGTCGTCTACGGAACGACGCGGCCGGCCGTCCACGGGTGCCGAAGGCATCTCTACAGGCCGAGGGATGTTCGCAGGCCGCGATCGATTTCCTGGAGCAGGCTCAGCGGGGCGCGGCCGGCGTGCTGGTCGAGATCGGTCTTGTTCAACGTGACCAGCGCCGTGACATTGACTACCGAGTCCCGCGATAGCCCGGTCGCGGTGGCCGGTAAGAAAACGTTGCCGGGCATGGTGGCCAAGCTGGTGTTGGACGTCATGACCGCAGCAATCACGGTGGCCAGCCGGCTGGAGTTGTAGCTGTCAGCCGAAATCACCACTACGGGTCGGCGCTTGGCTGGTCGCGAGCCCACAGGCGCGCCCAGGTCAGACCAGTAGATCGCCCCTCGTTCGATCACCACTCGTCTGAGCCGTCGTCCAGCACGCGATGGCCGGCCGCCACTGCAGCCGACGCAGAGTCATCGCGTCGAGTCTGCGTCTCGACGGCCTGGTTGATCTGCTCGGTGATCGATACCGCATCGAGCTCGTCTACATAGCGGGCGGCCGCTCGACTGAAAAACTCTGATCGGCTCACTCCAAGTTCATGCGCCCGGCGTGACGCCTTCTCGAAGGTCTCGTCGGGCACCGAGATGGCTGTCTTCATGGCCTAAGTATAACTGGGTATGACTGGAGGTGCGCCGACGTCATGCTCGCAGCCCGGATCCACCTTGCGAGGAGTCCGACGACGGTCTGAGTACCGGTGCGCTGTCCCGTCACGCAAGTGGAACGCTGACCGGTCAGCGATGGCCGACAGGTCCAGGTGGAACACGTCCGTTGCGATCTTGAACAGCTCCTGCGCGGACTCGAGGGTCCGTGTCGTGCGCCGTCCGGCTCCCCCATCGCGGGTGTATTCCTCATCCAGCACGAACTCGGCGCAGCCCGCGTCGCGGCGAAAGAGCTCCAACCATCTGACGTAGGGAGATTGCGGCGACGTCGACAACTCGGTGTGGCGACTCCTGAAGTCCTCCCAGGTGGCCGGCGCCAGCGTGAAGTCCATGCTGTGGAAGGTCGTCTGCGCGGGGTCGGTGAGGAACCGCCAGGCGTCCGGGCCGATCTCTGGCAGAGTGCGCAGCTCGAACCGGAAGGGCCCCTGGACGTGGACGCCCTCCCGCAGCGGGATGGGCTCGTGGTGGGAGTTGGCCAAGCCGACGTCGACCGACCAGCGTTCGCCGTCGATGACGACGGTGAGGGCCATGTGCGTGTCGTATTCGTCGGCGGTCGCTTTGGCGGTCGCGGCGGAGCCGTTGATGTGGCCGCGGTGCACGGTGACGTCGTACCCGAGGGCGGTCAGCAGTTCGCTGAAGGCGTTGTTCAGGTTGAAGCAGTAGCCGCCCCGGCCGGCCAGGATCCGGGTGATGGACGCGGTCGGGTCGATGCCCTGCGGGCGGCCGAGCAGGATGTCGAAGTTCTCGAAGGCGATGAGCTCGACGTGTGCGCGGTGAAGCCGGCGCAGGGTGTCCAGAGACGGAGCGCAGAGGGACTCGAGGTCGTTGACGCCGAGCTTGTCCAGGTAGGGCGCGACCCAGGCGGGATGATCGTTCGTCTTCGTGGTCATGGCTTCCGTCTTCGGCTACGTTTCCCAGCCGCGCAGCAGGGTAAGCACATTCACGTCGCCGCCGAGCTCCACCGACTCCAGCGGAATCCGGCCGTAGAACATCAGGACCAGGTCGCTCGCAGAGCCGCGCACCGATGCGTAGGCCGCCGCGGCGTCCGAGCCAGTTTCGGACGCAGACCCATCCAGGCGACTCACGCTCGCGCCTTCGGCCGACAGCGTCACGCGCCACGACGGGCCCTCGGCGGCGTGGATGTCGACGAGGGCGGGGTCGTACGGCCACGCCTGGGTGGTTGTGCCGCAGGTGACGTTGAACTCTTCGACGCCGTCGATCGCGATGTCAACTGGCACCGGCTGCGCGGCCCCGGCGGCCCAGTTGGGCGTCGTAGGTGTGCACCGCGACCTCGTGCACCTGGTGCCGCCCGGCGGCGCCGGAGGTTTCCGGCGATTCGGTGTGACCCCACCACGTCCAGCAGCCGCGGTCCGGGCCGGCTGCACGCAGTGCGTCCAGCAGCTCCAGGGTCGACTCGGACACCCACTGCAGCAGCGCCTCTCGCTCCGCGGGCGCGGCCTCGCCGATCTCCGACGAAGACTGGGTCGGCGCGGAGCCGTCCGGACCGGCAGTGACGACGGCCGCCCACCGGCGCTGCGCGCCGCCCAGGTGCCGGGCCAGATCCAGCATCGTCCACCCCGGACAAGTAGGCACCGGCACGCCGAGATCAGGCGCGGCCTGCACCACGGCGCGGAACACCGACGACCGCTCATCGATGAGTTTGAGCACCTCGGGGAACTCGAGAGTCTTCTGCACCCCGGCTGTCGATCACCGAACTTCGAGGAGGGCCAGCGATTAATCCTGCCTAGCTCCCGCGCATACCGCCCGGCGCCGACTTGCTAGTTCCGGCCGGATTCGACCACTTTGCCGGCCCGCAAGACAAACGTCCCTACGGCGACGGATTCGCCGTTGACGACCAAGATCACGAACGTCCCACTCACCGATCGGTGACCGGTCACCGATCGGCCATCGGAATGTGGGATCTGGAGGGGCCGGTTGCGACCGTAGACTGCGCTGTCTTAGGTTTCGGCGATGCTCGTCATCGGCTCTGTAGTCATACGGGTGGGCAACCTCGACGCTCAGAGTCAGCTCTGGTCGAATGCGCTCAACTACGCCGTTCGCGAGCCGGTCAGTGATGACTTCGCGTTACTGCATCCACAAGATGGCCGCGGACCGAACGTCTCGCTGGATGCTCACCCCTCCGACCGGATTCTGCCGCCGCGCATCCATCTTGACCTCTACGCGAAGGACCAACTCGCAGAGGCCGCGCGTTTGCCTGAGCTGGGCGCTCGAGATGTGCAATGGGAAAGACGGCCACCCGACGCCGACTACATCATCATGGAAGACCCTGAGGGGCAATCGCTTCTGCGTAATCGATGCAGCGGATTGGCCGGGATGGGTAGTGAGCGGCAGGTCAGCACAGTGAGTGACCGCTCGCCGATCCCCTTGTGGCAGAACCGCAGCTCGTGGTTGAGAGGGTCCCATCTGAGCCGAATTCATCGTCACCGTTCAGGTACTGCGCTCACCTCGGCGGTAAAGCGGGCCTCGATGGTCGCGTGCAACACCTGGGGCACAGGATCCAGGGACACGCCCTCTCCGCTGGACCCCATCGCGCTCAACGCAACCCCTCGTGTCCTTGTGGCCCATCCGCCGCTGTCGCACCCGAGCAGTCCGGCATCGGCGACGTGATCGACCCTGATGATCCTCCCGCCGAGCGCAGCGGCATAGTCCTGCCCCTTCAGCAGCGCGGCACGGATAGCGTCGGCGCGGACCTGGGCCCATTCACCGTTGTCCTCGTCAACCGACCACGACACCGAATGAACACGCACCGCATCCTCACTCGTCATGGCCGCCGAGACCCGTTCCAGGAGGGCGAAGTCCCGCACGAGGACTTGAAGGGTGATCGTGGATTCGTAACGCCCGGTCGGGCCACTTTCTCCGGTGGTCTTGTTGTGCGCGTATTCCGGCTGGGTCTGCATCGATTGCACTGACCACGCCAGCGCCGCGCGGGTGCTGTGCATCGTCAGCACCTGGCCGCCGAGATCGCCCAGGCCAACGAGCACGCCGGCGAGGACTGCCCGGACCTGCGAAGTGGCGGCGCCGGTGGATTCGGCTAAGTGGTCACAATCGTAAGTTCGTCGGTGGTTCAGGTCCACGCAGTGGGGTCGCCGAGGTAGAGGCCGCAGGCGCAGTCCAGGGCATCTTCGGGTAGGCCCGCCATTTGTCCGTTGGGTAGGAACGAGGGTTCGTATCC
>JBBROB010000045.1:0-18834 GCA_038229825.1 Mycobacteriales bacterium | reverse complement strand
GGAACCGAATCCCAGCACCCGTTGCAGACCCTGAGCAGACATGCCGTTTTTCTGCGAAGTGATGAACCAGATTGCAGCGAACCATGTCGACAGCGGCGTGCGGATCCGGTGAAAGATCGTTCCGGCAGTGACCGAGCTCTGAACCACCCCGGGAAGTCCGGAGACTCCACTTCTTGAGACGATGAAGTCATGGGCAGACGATCAAGCAACTATCCGCTGGAGTTGCGGGAACGGGCTGTAGGGATGGTGGCGGAGGTGCGGCCGGACCATCCGTCGGAGTGGGCGGCAGTTGAGTCGGTGGCTCAGAAACTCGGTATCGGCTCGGCGCAGACCTTGATGAACTGGATTCGGAAGGCGCAGGTCGATTCTGGTGAGCGGCCCGGGTTGACGAGCGGGGAATCGGCGGAGAACCGCCGGCTGCGCGCCGAGAATCGTGAATTGAAGCGGGCAAACGAGATATTGAAGGCTGCGTCAATTTCCTTCGCGGCGGAGCTCGACCGCGTTACCACGAAGTCGGAAGCGCCTTGGGGAGGGTGCTATCCGAGTCCACCCAACCACATAATGGTAGAGGACGATGGCGACGGTGGTGCGGTCACCGGGTGTGCTGTCCGGCAGCACCGGCGCAGCCGGCCCTGAGAGGTGCTCAGCCTTAGGATCGTCTGGTGGGTTGAAACCGTGTTCATCGATTGCCGGGCGCGGTGTAGGTGTCCGCGTACGGCCATCGATGAACAAAACACCGGACCGATTGCCGCGTTCGGTCGATACGGGCAGGTGCGTCGTCGTGTTCGACCCGGGCTCGACGCTACCTTCTGTCATTAATACTGCCCCTTCCGCGTCGAGGAAGGGTTATTTGTCGATGCGGCAGGTTGCTCAGGGGTTGAGGTGGATTCCCAGGAATGAGCTGCGGGATTCCTCTTCGGTCGAGTCTTCGACGTGTTCTTCGGTTCCGCCGCCTGGTTCTTGATCGCCGCTGGGTTCGGGTAGAGGCCCCTGGGCGGCTGCCCGGTCCAGAGCGCTCGCCTCACGATGTTCGCCGGTGGTGGGCTCGGTCGATTCTTGACTGGTCATCTCGCGGTTATTCCTTTCTCGGTGTGCGGTGGCCCAACGTCTGAATATTCACAGTAGTGTCGAATTTCACCGGGTCAATCAGGTTGGATGTAGATCGGAGAGTACCGACGAACCGACGATCGGATCAACTCGGTGACTCTGATGCAGCGTTTCTGGCCGTTTGGTCGGGATCAATCGGGTGGCGATAGTCCTCGGATCTGCATTCAAGACCGGCATACTCTGGGCGTCCGGTCCGCCCTTCGATTTCCCGGCTTTGTCCGCGCTGGCCTCAGCTTCACTCATCGCCGCATCCTCACGGCGCCTCTGCACGAGTTGTCGGCCACCAACTTCAATCTGGGCAACACGGCGTAAATACCCCGACACCAGGATGCTAAACCGGCAGCCCGCTCGAAGGACCTCCACCATGTGATCGAGCAACAAGGTGACCGTCTCTTTCAGCCACCCCCAACTCACCTCCACCCAACCATATGCATCCGACCCTGTCCCCGGACGGAGCGGCGGGCACCGGCGCCCAAGCACCCGAACCCGACTCCTTCGATAAGTTCCAGCACGGCGAAGGCGGCCAACCCCGCCGCGATCAGGGTGAGGCGGCTCGGTGGATACCCCAGAGCATCGGGCGGCCACCGGTCGCGGGAATCAATCTGGGGGCTCCGGGACCGCTTCTGCAGCGGCGGTGAGTACCTCGTAATTTGCCGGCAACGACGTGAGCACCGCCCCCCGGTCCACCGCCGGCGACCACTACTGGTGTCCGCCCCACCTGCCCGATGCTGCATTATCAGAGTCGGCGCAGGGTCTCGAGTTGCCGTTGACAGTGGCGCTCCCGATGAGAACTGCCCAACAACGCGCAGAGCCGTTCAGGTGACGCCGGATCTTTGATCCCCATGCCCGGCGCCTGACGTGGCATGCCAAGGCTGACGATCAACGTCGGGACCGGCACTGCAGAACCGTTAAGCGTGAGGAGTCGAAGCATGTGCGCCACCACTTCATCGGGTCAGATGTCAGTCTGTCAGCCGCGATCGGCTTCGCCGACGGCGGATCCTGCCAGCAACTTGTCGACCAACCGCGTGCCGCTGCCAATGTTCGCCGAGTTACCCAGGTGGCCAGTATGCCCGACTGCCTGTGCAGCGGAGGGTCACCGGCATGTATCTGGGCGTGGCTCTCGCGGCGAGCCACGTCGGCATGCCAGCCGTGAGGCATGCTGGGTGGATCGACATCTTCCACCGGCAAGTTCCTCACTCCCGCAACGTCCGCAGTCGACTGGCCAGCTTGGCGATGGGCAGCCTGAACCACCAGGTCAGCCTCACCTGTTGCCGAACACGGCCAAACCCGAGTGCACAAAGCGCGTCCCGTCATCCCGGGGTTCTGCAGCGAACGCGGATGTACAACTATCAGCAAGTGGCGATCGTCCCGGCCTGGAGCATCGTCGTTTCCTGCCTCAACCGCGCCGGCCTGGCCACCCGGCACCCCCAGTGTCCGCGGTGCGCTGACCTGCGCTGACCGGGGAAATGATCACACCGGAGCACACCATGAAACACCCTCCAACGCGGCAGTCCCGGCCGGCCCGGCACCGATCACCGGCCAACCAGTACCGGCACGACAATCTTCCGCTCTCGGCGCGGGTCGCCGACCGGGTCACCGCCGTATTCGGTTCCTGGGGTTTCATCATCACCCAAAGTGTGCTGATCATCATCTGGCTCGGCTACAACGGCTACGTCGCCATCCACTACCTGCACGGCGGCGCGTTCGACCCCTACCCGTTCATCCTGCTCAACCTGCTGTTCTCCACCCAGGCCGCCTACGCCGCCCCGCTGATCCTGCTCAGCCAGAACCGCACCGCCGAAACGGACCGCATCAAAGCTGAGCACGACTTCGACGTCAACGTCCTGGCCCTGCGCACCCTGGCCGAACTGCTGGGCGACGTCCACGACCAAAAAGCCCAGACCGCCCTGCTCCGCCGCATCGACGACCTGCTCGGCGCCGACTCAGAACGACCACCCGACGCCCAACCCAACGCGGCCGATGCGACCCGGCGGCCGACGTGACGGCGCCTCGCGCAGCGCCGGAACCGGAACCGGGACCGGGACCGGGACCGGGACCTTCGTAGGAGATCACTGATGATCTACTGCTGCCCAAGCCCTTCGTCTGCGGCGGCGGTACGAGCGCAACCGTGCTGACCGCGGTACACCTTCATGGGCCGCCGTCACCACGATGTCTGCGTCAGAGGATCGGGTAGCTTTCGGCTATCGCTGCCGCGCCCAGAAAGTGCGAAGCCACCCGATCGCAGTCCTCGTCAAATGCACGTGCGGAGCGTTGAGTCAGCCGTTCAGTAAACTCGGTGCAGATGCGGTCCAGTCCGCGCACATCATCGGTGCGGTGGGAGGTCAAACCGTGCATGGGATTCAGCCCCACCTACACCTCGAGCCGCACCGTCGCCGACAGGAACCTGAACCAATGCGTCGGATCCGGGTGACCGTAGTAGGTTGACCCGGCGAAATGCTCTGAAATTGGGCCATGTCCGCTCGGCGGTGTTGCCCGCCGACCGACGCACTCATGCGCGGTCCGGTTCCGGACGTCTGGGGGGTTCGGTCGGCGCCGACGTCCAGCCGGTCCAAGTAGGTGTCGGCTCGGTCAAGGGATGATGGCAATGGCTGCAGCGCACGTGCTCGCACCCTGCTGTGTGCGGACTGACAAGGACATTGTGTGGTGAACGACGGACGTCTCGTATCATCTGCGGTCATGGGCACGGTGGCCACAGCCGTACTGCCTTCCGTACTGTGCGAGCTGGGGAGGGCGACGCTGTGGCTGACAACGCAGTTCGGGTGCGGGAAGGTCTTTTCGCGGCCGTCGGCGGTCGGCGACGCGCCCGCCCCGTCGCCACACGGCTCTGCGCGGCGTGCGTGGAGCTGCTCGATGTCCAAGGCGCTGAGCTGTCGCTTGGCTATGACGGGGCGATCAGTCGCGGGCTAGGTTCTGCCGAGCGCTGATCGAGCAACTCAACGAGCTGCAGTTCACTCTGGGCGAAGGGCCGTGCGGCGAGGTCGCCGAAACTGCACTGCCGATCCAGGTGGCGGATCTAGAGGGTCCGGAAGGGCGTGAATTGGTGGGTAGGTGCATCAAGAGTTCTTTGGCGTAGTAGGAGATCCGGGCGGAAATGTTGATGACCGGGTATCTGATTGTGCCGGTGCGGGCCCGGTTGCCGGGTTGCCCCTTTTCCGGGGGGATCAGATCGACTGCCGGTAGCCGAAGAATTCGTGGTCGTTGTTGTAGCCGCCGAGTCCGCCGCCGATGTCGGAGAAGTTGGCTACGAATTCGATGCCTTTAATCCATTTCACCATCTTGAAGCCGAGTTCGGTTTCGTTCCGCAGCCGAAGTGGCGCCCCGTGTCCGAAGGACACCGGTTCATCATTCATGTCGTAGGCCAGCATCGTCAGGTGATAGGCCATCTGCTCGATCGGTTGTACGTCGTAATACAGTCCACCTTCGGGGCCCGATGCGAAGGAGTAGAAGATCACCCACCTGGCCTCGGGCATCGGCCGGACCAGGTCGAGGATGGTTTGCATGGACACACCACCCCACTTCGCGACGCCGGACCAGCCCTGGATGCAGAAGTGCTGGGTGATCTGCTCGTGATGTGCAAGCGCCCGCAGTTGGTCCAGGGTCAGCTCCGCCTGGTGGTTGACCAGGCCGTTGACCATGAGGTGGTAGTCGGCGAAGTCGGCGTCGGCCAGCTGCCGGTACTCCTGGGTGTCCGGGTAGTTGCCGTTGTGCCAGAAGTAGGGGGAGATGTCCTTCTCGGTGTACTGGCCGGGGCGGGCGTCGAGATGTTCGAACAGTCGCTGCGCAGGCCCGATCAACGCGAAGCCCACCTTCTGTACCAGTCGCGGGTGCCGGTAGGTGAACGGCGTTGCCGCCACCCATCCCACGATGACCACCACCATCGACGCCGCGAACACCCAGAACCCGGTCCACGATTCGCTGTTGCGGGCGGCGTACATGTGGTTGAAGTTGCGCAGCGCACCGGTGGTGATCACCAACGCGACGTGGACGATGATGAACAGCACAAACCAGCAGAGCACCAGAAAGTGCACCGATCGGGCGAACTGGATGTTCAATACGGAACTGATCCGTCGAAACCGGGTGGACAGCGCCGGTGACATGCCCAGCCCGGACAACACCGCCAGCGGTGCGGCGAGGAAGACGGTGACGAAGTAGGCGATCAGCTGCAGGCTGTTGTAGTTGTTCCACCCGCTCTCGGTGGGCCAGTTCAGGGACAGGTACTGGATGGCGACGGAGACCGCGTTGGGGATGACGTCCCAGTGCAGTGGGACCAGCCGCATCCACTGCCCGGTGGTGAACAGCAGAACGAAGAAGACGATGCCGTTGCCCAGCCAGAGCACGTCGATGCCCAGGTGCCACCAGCGGGCCAGCCCGATGGAGTGCCGCCGGCCGGGCAGCCCGACGCCGCCCGGGAGGGTGATCGAGTCCTGTTTGGCGGTGTACAGCGGGTCGGTGGGGATCGGCTTCTGGATGCGGAACCAGTCCCGGCCTGGGGTGCTGTGCCGGGTCCAGTACAGCCGGGGATGATCGGCCAGAATCGTCGCCCCGGAGCGGATGATGAACACCATGAAAAACAGGTTGAGGAAGTGCTGCCACCCCAGCCACCCGGGGAATCCGGTCGGTGTGTTCGACGGCAGCTCGGACATGCCTGGATAGCGGTGCAGGAAGGTCTGCACCCCCGGCAGCCCCCTGATTCCTTTGGCGACAGCGACCGCGACGAGCAGCAGGAGGAACCCGATCGGTATCAACCACAGCAGGTTGAACCATTTGGACCTGCCGATCCGCAGCCTCGGGGCCACCCCGTACTGGGCGGCCACGCCGCCGGCCCAGTCCTTGTCCACCGCCGTGTATCGCGTGGAGTCCAGCTCCGACCGGAAACCCGCCGGTATCCCCTGCGCATTTGAACCCGGCGTGGTGGGCGGAACGTCGGAGGAAGCGTCCATAGATCGGACAGTAACCCCACCGCGGCCAAGGGAACTACCATCACCGGGCGCGTCTGGCGGCGACGCTCAGGCCGCCGACGAGGTGCAGGCGAACGGTGAGACATCCGCAGTTGAGACCCGACAAGCTGATGGGACGGCGAAGTCTGTGATTGACAGGACGGTCGTCGTCCGCCGTGTATACGACGAGCCTCGGGCCACCGACGGCGCGCGGGTCCTGGTTGACCGGCTCTGGCCGCGTGGATTGAGCAAGGACCGGGCTCACCTGGACGAATGGTGCAAAGCCGTCGCCCCGTCCACGGCTCTGCAGAAGTGGTATGGCCACGTCCCGGAACTGTTCTGCGAGTTCGCTGCCCGCTACACGCAGGAACTGCAAGATCCCGAGCGGGCAGCCGCCCTCCAGCACCTACACGAGCTCTGCAAGGCCGGCCCGCTGACGTTGCTCACTGCGACGAAAAACCCCGATCTGAGTGAAGCCGCTGTCCTCGCCCAACTTCTGCATCGCGGGCCGGCGGTGTAATCCTCCATCTATTTGGCGTAGTCCTCCCAGGAAGAGCACTTCCTGGACATTTTGGGGCTGGTCGCCCCGCCTTCTCGGATTCGACCAGTCCAACCCCGACACACGGACCCTGGGCAGCCCGCACGAAGCGTCCGCCACTGACTGGGGCGGCGATCACCTGACCCATCGCGCACTTGACGGCAGGCTCCGACACTTCCGACTCGACGACGAACCCGATTCAAGGAGAACCAGGGTGACGACCTTCGCGGCATACCGTTGAGGGGGTGACCAGCGCGCGTTCCATACCCTCGAGCACACCCACAGGTATACGGAGCATGCTGAGGGTCCGCCTGTTCGGCTATCGCCAGACCATCTGACCGCGCATGGGTGACACCCATCCAGAGGCACCAAGGAAGGCGACACCGATGGAGAAATCCTCGCTCACCGCGCTGGCCCGGCACCAATTGGCCGAGGCCAAGACGGCGCCCAGTGGGCGAAGTGCCTGCACCGTCTACGGTGGCCACCAGCGCGTACTACGGCAGACGCTGATCGCACTGATGGCTGGACAGTGCCTCAGTGAGCACGAAAACCCCGGTGAGGCTACCGTCCAGGTCCTGCACGGGCGAATCCGATTGGTCACCGGCGCGACGTCCTGGGACGGTGCCCCCGGCGATTTGCTGATCGTCCCCGACGCGCGACCCAGCCTCGAATCAGTAGAGGACGCAGCAGTGCTGCTGACCGTCGCGAAACTACCTACATCGAGGGCGACCAACACCGCGACAGACACCGGCGAAACGAATTCGGACGCCAGCCGTAACAGCCCCGACCGCAACGTGGCTTCGATGACGTCGCCGGGTTGCGCTGAGCGTAGCGCGCCCATCATCACCCCAGTAGCGTCATGTGGCATGACCCACGAGCACCCAGAAGACGCATGATTGAGCTTCCAGACCTGCGACGGTGCGTCTACGCCGCGGGTGATGTGGCCAACGCCTATCGATCGGTGTCGCCCAGCCGCGTCAGGGTCGAGCTCCTTCCGTGTTGGGGGAAGTCGCGGGGATGGCAGCACCGACTTCCGGCGTGGGTGGCGGCGTGACCGGACGTGATCGTGGCGCCGATGGTCGGGCTCGTAACGCCCGGCCGCGTGATGCGTTGGGGCGCCCGTTGCCGTACGGGTCGGTGGATGTGCCGCGGCAGCCGGAAGGGATCCGGCGCTCCGCGCAGGAGACCCTCGACGAAGCGCAGCGCCTACTCGACGCCGGAAGCCCGTTCCACGCCCACGAGGTGTTCGAGGACGCGTGGAAGATGGCACCGGCGCCGGAGCGGGAGCTGTGGAAAGTGCTGGCACAGCTCGCTGTCGGCCTCACCCACTCCGCCCGCGGCAACCCTCGTGGAGCCGCCGCCCTGGTCACACGAGGGGCGACGGCAATAGAAAAGTGCGGCCCTGTCGGACCTTTCGGCGTCGATGTGGCGGCACTGATGGTCTGGAGTTCGGACTTCACCGCCGCGCTCAGCGCATCCGACCATCGACCGTCACCTCCGCTGCCTCGACTTCGAAGGTGATGTGGGTTGTTCCCGTTCAGTCAGGCCCATGTCAGTTGACCCCGACCCCGGCTCAGTGGCGTTGGTAGCTGGTCGCGGTTGCGTTCAGGTGCATGCCGTGACCGGGGATGGTGGGGTCGGGGTGCAGTGCGCCGCCGGTCACCGTTGGGGCGCCGTCCACCAGGAGCGGTTCCAGTCGGGCGTGGTCGATGAACCATTCCACGTGCCGCAGGTTGGGGATGGCGGCGGCGATGGGGGCGTGCAGTGAGGGGGCGCAGTGCGCGGAGACGTCGAGGTTGTGGGCGGCGGCCAATGCTGCGCCGCGGAACCAGCCGGTGTACCCGCCGCAACGGGTGACGTCCAGCTGCAGACAGTCAACTACCGGAATCAGCCGGGACATGGCGAACACGTCTGCGGCGTACTCCCCCGCTGCAACGTCACAGTTCGCTGTGACACGGACGGCAGCCAGACCGCGTAGGTCGTCGCTGGAGACGGGTTCCTCGAACCAGGTGACGCCCAGATCGTCCAGGGCTAGTCCGATCCGGCGGGCTTGACCGACGGTGTAGCCGCCGTTGGCGTCGACCATCAGGGCGACGTCGGAATCGGCGTACTCGCGTAGCTGCCGGACCCGCAGCAAATCCCGATCGGTCGCCCCGCCCCAGTTCTGGCCGATCTTGATTTTCATTGCGGTGCAGCCCGCTTCGGCCCAGTCCTGAACCTGTTCGGCGAGTTGGTGGTCGGATAGGGAGGTGAAGCCGCCGGACCCGTAGACCGGCACCGAATGGCGGACGGCACCGAACAACGTCATCAACGAAACGTCCAGCAGGCGGGCTTTGAGGTCCCACAGGGCGATGTCGACGGCGCTGATCGCCTGCATCACCAGGCCCGTCGTGCCGATGTTGCGGCAGGCGCGGTGCATCGCCGACCAGCACCCGGCGATGTCGAACGGGTCCCGCCCGCGGATCGCCGGGACCAGTTTGTCGTGGATGACCGCGGCCGCGGCGGGAGTGCTGTAGGTCCAGCCCAGTCCCTGCGCCCAGCCGGCGTCGATCTGCACGGTGACAGCGGTGGTCGCCTCCCAGGTCAACGTTCCGTCCGCTTCCGGCTCGGGAGTGGGGAACGTGTAGACCCCGGTGGTGACGGCGGTGATGACCGCCGGTGGGGTGGTCATCACCGCATCCCGTCGGGCGACTGCAAGGAGGCGCCTTTGCCGAGGGCGGTCATCCGGTCGGCGGCCCGGGCCGCGAGGGCCATGATGGTCAGCGCCGGGTTCGCCGCACCTTGGGTGGGCAGCACGCTGCCGTCGACGATGAACAGGTTCGGCATCCCGAAGACGCGGTGGTCGGTGTCGACGACGCCGTCTTCGGCTTTGGTGGCCATCCGGGCGCCGCCGACGAGGTGGGCGTACCGGTCGATGGTGATGACTTCCTGTGCGCCGGCGGCGTGCAGGATTGTTTCCATCGATGCCTGCGCGGCTCTCATCAGTTGTTTGTCGTTGTCGCATTGGCTGTAGGCGAAGTGCGCGACTTTCAGGCCGTGCCGGTCGGTCTCGTCGGCCAGGGTGACCCGGTTGCGGGCCTGGGGCAGGAATTCGCACAGCGCGCCGAGCGTGGCCCAGTGCACGTAGTCGCGCATGTATTCCCGGAGCGGCTCACCCCAGTGCCCCTGGGCTGTGACGTGTTCGGCCCAGGTGATCGGTAGCGGGCTGACCGTCTGCACCGACCATCCCCGCTTGTACGGTTTGCTCGGGTCGGTTTCGTAGAACTGTTCGGAGGACACTTCCGGTGGGGGCGCCTTGTACATGCGGATTTCGTCGGCGAACCGGCCGGCGGTCTGCGGCGCGCCCTGCACCATCAGGTAACGCCCGACCTGGTCGTGCTCGTTGCCCAGACCATCGGGGAATCGTTTACTCGCCGAGAGCAGCAGTAGCCGCGGTGTTTCGATGCTGTACCCGGCCACCGCCACCGCCCGGGCCCGCTGGTGATGCTCGACCCCGTTCCGGAAGTAGGTGACGCCGGTGGCCGCGCCGCTGCGGTCGTCGACCGTGATCGAGGCGACCATGCTGTCGGGTCGGATCTCCGCGCCGTGGGCCATGGCGTCGGGGATGTGGGTGATCAGTGGGCTGGCTTTGGCGTTGACCTTGCACCCTTGGAGGCAGAATCCGCGGTAGATGCAGTGCGGCCGGTTCCCGAACCGGCCGTTGGGGATGGCGACCGGCCCTACCCTGGCCTGGATGCCGGCCGCGGCTGCGCCGCGGAGGAAGATGTCGCCGTTGCCGCTGACCGGGTGGGCGTGGTGGGGGTAGGTGTGCGGATCGCCCCACGGCCAGTCCTGCCCGGCGACGGGCAGTTCGGCTTCGATCAGCTCGTAGTAGCCCTTGAGGTGTTGGTAGCTGATGGGCCAGTCGGCGCCGACACCGTCGCCGGTGAAAGTTTGGAAGTCGGACGGGTGGAACCGGGGCGTGTACCCGGCGTAATGCACCATCGACCCGCCCACACCGCGGCCGGAGTTGTTGGACCCCAATGGGACGGGCGTTTCGCCGCCGATCTGCCGGGGCTCGGTCCAGTACAGGGTGTGGGAGCCGCGTTCGTCGCTGACCCAGTCCTTGTCCGGATCCCAGAACGGCCCGGCGTCCATGCACACCACCGACCAGCCGTCCCGCGCGAGCCGTTGGGTCAGCACGCTGCCGCCGGCGCCGGCGCCGATCACCACCAGATCCACCTCGTCGGTGTCAGCGAAGCGGCGCATGTCCGCGCGCAGCCGGTGGTTGGTGCGGGACCCGTCGTTAGGGAGCAGCCACGCGGAGTCGTTGCGCGCCTGAATCTTTCCGTATTCACTCATGATGATTCGTTCCGGTCAGGTTGTCGTGGGCGCGGCGGGCCCGTTCGGTGCGGTCGACGAACGGGATGGGGTCGGCGTCGTGGTGGTCGGCGACCTCCCACCGTTCCCGGGCGTTCACCCCGGGGTTGAGGTAGCCGCGGGGGTAGGCGGGTCCGGGGAAGCCGATCTCGTTCCACGCCCACGGATGGGAGTAGAAAGCGGTGCACGCGTACCGGGTCCACAAACTCCACACCTGCTCGGCCGGGAAGTCGTGCCACCGGGCTTTCTGGGCGGCGAGGTCCTGTACCGACTGGATCAGGGCGGCCTGGTGCCCTGGGGTTAGTTGCCCGAAGATGGTGCTGTGCTTGTCGGCGGCGTCCAGGTCGAGGAACGCCAGCGTTTGCCGCCACGCGTCGTCGTCCTGCGGCAGGTCGTCGTAGTGCCATCCGTCGGTTTCTCCGATCGCCAGCCGGGTGTCGATCAATGCCAGCACCGGTACCCGCGGTTCGCTGTCCTGCGCCAGGAGCAGGTCCAGCAGCGGCGCCGCGGTGGCCTGTTCCGCGGGGGTGAAGAAGCTCAGGGCGTCCGGCGGGGCGAGCCGGGCCAGCACCACCCCGGCGGTCTCGTCGTCCCACACGCCGACCTGGTCCAGGACGTCGAAGCCGGGGTAGCGGCCCTTGTGCTGCGGGGTGGTGTTGCGGCGGTCGGGGCTGCGGTAGGTCATGACCGGTGCTGCCCTTCACGCCGGAGAACCGCCGCGAGCAGGCCCATCCCGCCGACCAGGGATGCCAGCAGCGGCGCGAACATCGGCGGGCCGGCTTCCATGTTGTAGCGGGTCCAGCCGCCCGGGCGCTGAGCGGTTCCCCGCCAATGCAGGTAGGTGCCCTGAACACCGTTGACGACGATGGCGGCGGAGGCGAGCGGCAGCACGGTGCGGGCGGCCCGCGCGGAGAACACGGCCGCGATTCCGGCGGGTATCGCGGTGGGCACGATGATCACCGGCCACCACATCATCTTGTTGCCGAAGCTGGCGCCGTCGTGGGACATGAACACCTCAGCGGAGGTGACCGCGGCGCCGACGGCGGTCAACGCCGACAGTGACCGTTCGAACCGGCCGGTCTGCACATTGATCAACGCCCGCCGTAGCAGCGACGCGTCGACGGTGTTGCCGTGCAACGCTTTCATCTCGTCAGTGACCTTTCCTACCGGGCAGGAATTCTTGCGCCTTCTGTTTGACGCCTTGTCTCACGAATCCCCAGGCGTTCTCGTCGCCGTGTAGGATCGCGCCGGCGACTGACTTCACCTGCGCGAAGGTGGCGTGCGGCGGGATCGGCGGCACGTCGGGGTCGCACTGGATGTCCAGCACGGTGGGCCGGGCGGCGTGCAACGCCCGGTCCCAGGCCGGGCCGATGTCGTCGGGGTCGTCGATGTTGATGCCGTCCAATCCGAGGCTGCGGGCGAATGCGGCGAAGTCGACGTCTGGCAGGGTTTGGGATTCGGCGAACTTCGGGGCGCCCTCCATGGCGCGCATCTCCCAGGTCACCTGGTTGAGGTCGTTGTTGTGCAGGATCGCCACGATCAGGCGGGGATCGGCCCACTGCGACCAGTAGTGGGCGATGGTGATCAGCTCGGCCATGCCGTTCATCTGCATCGCGCCGTCGCCGACCAGCGCGATGGCGGGGCGGTCCGGGTGCGCCCATTTCGCGCCGATCACGTACGGCACACCCGGGCCCATGGTGGCCAACGTCCCGGACAGCGAGCCGCGGATGTCGCCGTGAAATTTGAGGTGCCGGGCGTACCAGTTCGCGGCGCTCCCGGAATCCGAGGCGACGATGGCGTTGCTGGGTAGGCGCATCGACAGTTCGTGGAAGATCCGCATCGGGTTGATCGGGTTAGCGCCGGTCATGGCGCGGCGTTCCACCGTCTGCCACCAGTCGGTCACATCGGCTTCAATCTTCTCCCGCCAGCTGCGGCCGGCTTTACGGTGCAGCAGCGGGATCAACGCCTGCAGAGTCGCCTTGGCGTCACCGACCAGGTTGATCTCGTACGGGTAGCGCATGCCGATCCACTTGCCGGACCGGTCGATCTGCACCCCCCGCGCCTGGTCCAGCTTGGGCAGGAACTGGGTGTACGGGAAGTTAGAGCCGACCGTGAGCAACGTGTCGCAATCCATCATCATCTTGTAGCTCGCCGTCGTCCCCAACAGCCCGATCGAACCGGTCACCCACGGCAACGTGTCCGGCAGTACGTCCTTGCCCAGCAGCGCCTTCGCCGCGCCGGCGCCGAGCAGCTCGGCGACGCTGGTCAGGTCCTCCACACAGCCGCGGGCGCCCTGCCCGACCAGCAGAGCGACCTTGCTGCCGGCATTCAGCAGATCGGCGACGTCCCGCACCGCTTGCGGTTCCGGGGTCGCGGTGGCCGGCGCCAGGCCGAGGCTGGAGGGCACCTGCTTGAAGACGTGCCCGGGCGCCTCGTAGGGCAGGTCGAACACATCGGAGGGAATGATGATGCACGTCGGGGCGTGTTCGGTCATCGCCACCCGGATGGCCCGGTCGATCAGGTTCGGCAGCTGCTGCGGCACGGTGCACATCTGCACGTAATCGGAGCAGACGTCCTTGAACAGGCTGAGCAAATCCACTTCCTGCTGGTAGGAACCGCCCATCGCCGAGCGTTCCGTCTGCCCGACGATCGCCACTACCGGCACGTGGTCGAGTTTCGCGTCGTACAGCCCGTTCAGCAGGTGAACCGCGCCGGGGCCGCTGGTCGCCACACACACCCCGACCTTCCCGGAGAACTTCGCGAACCCGACCGCCGAGAACGCCGCCATCTCCTCGTGCCGGGCCTGCACGAACTCCGGGTCGTCATCGGCCCGGCCCCACGCCGCCAACAACCCGTTGATGCCGTCCCCCGGGTACCCGAAGACCTGCTTGACACCCCACTCCCGCAGCCGCGCCAATAACACATCAGCAACCTTCTCGGACATGACGATTTTCCCTTCCTCGGTCGTGGAGTCAGCGCTACGGTGAGCTGGTGCCCTCCGCGCGTCCGTCGACGCCCCGGATCCGGTGCAGCTCGCCGACTGTCCCCCACAGGTCTACGCCTAACCCTTGCATCAATGCAAGGGTTGCTCCATACTGATCGTATGAGTGTGGAGGGGTCGTGAAGGAGCCGCAGGCCGCAGCCGAAGAGCTGCACGAGCTGACCGACGCGGTGCTGGCCGCGGCCCGGGTCCTGGTCGGCGTCGCGGCGCAGTCCATCGCGGCCGCCGAAGGATCGGTAGGGGTGAACCAGTTTCGGGTCATGGTCATCATCGCCAGCCGTGGCCCGTTGCATTCCGCTGCGCTGGCCGAGGCGATGGGCGTTCACCCTTCGAACGCCACCCGTACTTGCGACCGGCTGGTGGCGACCGGCCTGTTGGACCGGCGGGACAACCCGGCCGACCGGCGACATCTGCAGCTGACTCTCACCCGTAAAGGTCAGCGACTGGTCGATGGGGTCATGCAACGCCGCCGCGCGGCCATCAACAAGCTCCTAGTCCGGATGCCGCAAGCGGATCGACATCGGCTCACGGAAGCGCTCAACCAGTTCGCCGCAGCCGGTGGGGAACCGCCGGAGCAGGACCTGTGGTCAGTCGGCTGGACCACCGGCCCCGACGCTGCAGCGCAGTCCTGACCACACCCGTTGCGCGCGCAAGTCTAGACCGTACCGACGGGTTCGACCGGGCGATGTGGCCGGCCGGACCGTGTCGTCACCACAAACGCACCAGAAGCGAAGGAGTTCAACGTGGCAGCACAGGTGGTGGCCGTCACCGGCGCCAGCGGCGGCATCGGGCGGGCAGTGGCAGCAGCTTTCGGGGCCCGGGGCGCGAAGGTTGCCCTGTTAGCTCGGGGAGAAAAGGGCCTGCAGGGCGCCGCCGACGACGTCCGGTCCGCCGGCGGAACGCCGCTGATCGTCCCGGTGGATGTGGCCGATCCCAATGCGGTGGCCGCTGCGGTCGACCGGGTAGAGGAACAGCTGGGACCGATCGACGTCTGGGTCAACGTTGCGTTCACCTCGGTGTTCGCTCCGTTCGACCAGATCACCCCGCAGGAATACCGCCGGGTCACCGAGGTCAGCTACCTCGGCTATGTCTACGCCACCATGGCGGTGCTGCCGAAAATGAAGGCGCGGAACCGAGGCACCATCGTGCACGTCGGGTCCGCGTTGGCCTACCGCGGCATTCCGCTGCAAACCGCGTACTGCGGCGCCAAACACGCCATCCAAGGGTTCCACGAGGCGTTGCGCTGCGAATTACTGCACGAGAAAAGCGGCGTGCACGTCACGATGGTGCAGATGCCGGCGGTGAACACACCGCAGTTCTCGTGGGTGTTGTCCAGGCTGCCGCACCAAGCGCAACCGGTGCCGCCGATCTATCAACCCGAATACGCCGCCCGCGGCGTCCTGTACGCGGCGGACCACCCACGTAGGCGGGAGTATTGGGTGGGCGGGTCGACCGCAGGAACGCTTGCGGCGAATGCCATCGCGCCCGGACTGCTCGACCGCTACCTAGGAAGAACCGGGTTCAAATCGCAGCAAACCAAGCAACGCCGGGACACTCACGCCCCGGTCAACCTGTGGGAACCCGCCGACGGGCCAGAAGGCAAAGACTTCGGCCCCCACGGCATCTTCGACGACAAGGCCACCAACGGGGCCGGGCAACTGTGGGCATCGCACCACCACGCCGCCCTGCTCTCGGCGGCCGGCGCACTGACCGCCGCCGCCGCGGTGCTGCTCGGGCGGCGGCGATGAACCGGCCGCTTGCCGCGCGCAGTTGGGGCGCCGCGCTCGCGGTGTTGGGCGCGGCAATGTTGGTTCGGCCCGCGGCGGTAGCGGGGGTGGTTTCGGGCGGCGCGTCGACCCCACCTGCGGGGGTGGTGCGGGTGCTGGGCGCCAGACAACTCGTCCAAGGCGTCGCGGTGGTGATCCTCCCCGACTCCCATCTCCTGCTGACCGGCGGCAGTGTCGTCGATGCGCTGCACGCCGGCAGCATGCTCGCCGCTGCTCGGTGGTGGCCCCGGTACCGGCGTCCGGCGTTGGCCAGTGCCGCAGTGGCCGGCTCCTCCGCGGTCGTCGGCGGCCTGATCAGCCGCCTGCGGCCATGACAGCGGCGGCGTTCCCGCCGCAGGTGTTGCGGGAGTATGCGTTGTTGGCAGACGGAGAACGCGGCGCCCTCGTCGGGCCGCGCGGTGACATCGTGTGGATGTGCGCGCCGCGGTGGGACAGCGACGCTCTGTTCAGTGCGCTGTTGGGCGGCACCAGCCGATACTCGATCACCCCGATTGGGCGGTTCGTCTGGGGCGGCTTCTACGAACAAGGCAGCCTTATCTGGCGGAGCCGCTGGATCACCGTGACTGGCATCATCGAATGCCGCGAGGCGCTGGCCTTCCCCGGCGAGGCGCATCGGGCGGTCCTGCTCCGCCGCGTCCTGGCCGTCGACGGCGACGCCCGCGTGCAGATCGCCCTGAACCCGCGCGCCGGGTTCGACCAGCGGCCACTCACCGACCTGAAATCGCAGAACGGGGTGTGGACCGCGACCAGCGGCGGGCTCTCACTGCGCTGGTCCGGGGCGCCATTCTGTCAACCCAGCTTTGATTCCCGGCAAGGTCTGGTCGGCGAGCTGATCGTGCCGGCCGGGCAACACCACGACGTGGTGTTGGAGATCAGCGACCAGCCGCTGCCCACCGAGCCAGTCGATGCCGACATCGCCTGGCGATCTACGCAAAGTAACTGGGACACGGCAGTTCCCGAGCTAGGTCACACGCTCAACGGTCGGGACAGTCGCCGCTCCTACGCCGTCCTTCGGGGGTTGACCTCCGCTGGCGGCGGAATGGTCGCCGCGGCGACCACCAGCCTGCCCGAACACGCCGAAGCGGGCCGCAACTACGACTACCGGTACGTGTGGATCCGGGACCAGTGCTACGCCGGGCAGGCAGTCGCCGCCGCCGGCGGATACCCCTTGTTGGATGACGCGGTGCGGTTCGTCACCGCTCGGCTGCTCGACCACGGACCTGACCTGGCACCGGCGTACACCATCACCGGTGACCCGGTACCCGACCAGCGGCCGCTGCAGCTGCCCGGCTACCCCGGCGGGCACGACCAGATCGGGAATTGGGTCAACCAGCAATTCCAGCTCGACGCATTCGGCGAATCGCTGCTGCTGCTGGCCGCCGCCGGCCGACACGACCGACTCGACACCGACAACCTCACCGCGGCAACGGTCGCCGCGGACGCCATCGCCGCCCGCTGGACACAACCCGACGCCGGCATCTGGGAGATCGACAACCAACCGTGGACGCACAGCCGGCTGATCTGCGCAGCGGGTCTGCGGGCGATCGCCGCTGTCCTGCCCACCGGGCCCGCCACCTCGGGGTGGCTCGGCTTGGCCGACGCAATCGTCGCCGACACCGCAGCGAACGCCACCCACCCCACCGGCCGCTGGCAACGGTCCCGCACCGACCCGAACCTGGACGCGGCGCTGCTGCTCCCGCCGCTGCGCGGAGCAGTGCCGGCGGGTGATCCGCGGACACTGGGCACGCTGGAGGCCTATCTGGCCGAGTTGACCGTTGACGGCTACGCATACCGGTTCCGGCACGACTCCCGTCCACTGGCCGAAGCCGAAGGATCGTTCGTGCTCTGCGGCTTCCTCACCGCGTTGGCGCTGCACCAACAGGGCCGGTACGTCGACGCCGGCCGCTGGTATGAGAGGACCCGCGCCGCGTGCGGGCCGGCCGAGCTGTACTCCGAAGAGTTCGACACCCGCGAACATCAACTCCGGGGAAACCTGCCGCAGGCGTTCGTGCACGCCCTGCACCTGGAAACCTCCGCCCGCCTGGCCCGGGGCCCCGCTATCGCCTTGTAGCAGCAACCGTTCTGGATCAGATTGGAGAAACGACCATGACCGCCGTGACGCCGCGCCCCACCCGGCCCTACCCGGTGAAACGCACCCACCCCGGGATAAAAGCGCTGAGCTACCTCAAGACGACCGATCCGAAAGAGCTCGGCGTCATGTACATCGTCACGGCCCTGTTCTTCTTCCTCCTCGGCGGGGTTCTTGCCCTGCTGATGCGCGCCGAACTTGCCAGGCCAGGTTTGCAGTTCCTTTCCCCTGAGCAGTACAACCAGCTGTTCACCATGCACGGCACCATCATGCTGCTGCTGTACGCCACCCCCATCGTGTTCGGGTTCGCCAACTACATCGTGCCGCTGCAGATCGGCGCCCCGGACGTCGCCTTCCCACGCCTGAACGCCTTCTCGTACTGGCTGTACCTGTTCGGCGCCATCGTCACCGTGTCAGGTTTCTTCACCCCCAACGGTGCGCCTGCATTCGGATGGACCGCCTACAACCCGCTGTCCAACGCCAGCAACTCACCCGGCGCCGGCGGCGACCTGTGGATCATGGGACTGGTCATCGCCGGGCTGGGCACCATCCTGGGCGCCGTCAACATGATCACCACCATCATCTGCCTGCGCTGCCCCGGGATGACGATGTGGCGGATGCCGGTGTTCACCTGGGAAATACTGGCCACCGCCATCCTCATCCTCATCGCCTTCCCCGTCCTCACTGCAGCACTGCTGGGTCTGGAAGCCGACCGGCACTTCGGCTCACACGTGTTCGACCCGGCCAACGGCGGCGCCATCTTGTGGCAGCACCTGTTCTGGTTCTTCGGCCACCCCGAGGTGTACATCGTCGCGCTGCCGTTCTTCGGCATCGTCACCGAAGTGATCCCCGTGTTCTCCCGCAAACCTGTCTTCGGCTACCGCGGCCTGGTGTATGCCACGTTCGGCATCGCCGCTCTGTCGGTGGCAGTGTGGGCCCACCACATGTTCGCCACCGGCGCCGTCCTGCTGCCGTTCTTCTCCTTCATGACGTTC
>JBBROB010000044.1:0-21141 GCA_038229825.1 Mycobacteriales bacterium | reverse complement strand
GCGAGAAAGACATTTTCCAGGACCGGTCGGGATGGCACCAGAGTGCCCTCCTGTGAGATCAGGCTGACGCCGTGGGCAATGGCATCGCGGGGACGTCCGAGCTGCACTGGCTCGCCATCGAACTGCACGCTGCCACTGTCGGCTCGGATGGCACCGCCGAGGATCTTGAGCAGAGTGCTCTTGCCGGCGCCGTTCTCACCGACCAGGCCGTGCACCTCGCCTGGTGCGATGTCCAGGTTGATGTCGCGCAGAACGCTGACTCCGCTGTAACTCTTGCCGATTCCCCGAATGGAGATCTGGGGCGATCGGCGACCATGCGCGCCGCCAGGCTCAGTCATGCCCACTCCCTTCTGATCTCGGCTGATCAAGGCGCAAAGCCCTGTCCGGGGGTGGGTGTCTGGGTCGAGGTAACGACACCCACCCCCGGCGACTCGGATGATCAGTCGGAGTAGTCCGCGGTCAGTCCGGCCAGGGTTGCCTTGGTCCCGAGACACTCGAACGTGGTCAGCACGGTGCAGGCGTTGGAGGCCACGGGCGGGTTGCCGCCACGGGCCTTGAGCAGTCCGAGTTCGGCTGCCTTCGCGCCCTCCTTCTTCTCCGGCACATCATAGGTCCCGTACCAGGTTCCGGCCGCGCTGAAGGCGAAGGCCTGGGTCGAGCCGCCGTTGCCCACGAACTGGATGCTCTTGCCCTTGGCCAACGGGGTGGCCCCCTCCAAAGCCTGCGAGGAACCGATCACGACATTGATGCCCGGGTTGGATTGCAGCAGGTTCTGCATCGCCGTCCGGCCGGTGTCCGGGGTGTATCCGCCGACCAGGTTGGAGACGACCTTGGCTGCGCCTCCGGCCTTGAGCGCATCGACCGCAGCGGCGGTGCGGGCGCCGTCCAACGGGTAGTTGGCGAAGCCCTGCAGGTACGCGACCTGGCAGTCGGTGGTGTGGCCGCCCGCCTTGCAGGCGTCCAGCGCAAGCTTCGCCAGACCGACGCCGTTGACGGTCGGCGGGTCGATGACATTGATGGTGCCGGGGATTTGGGGCTGGATGGTGTCGAACTTGCCGCCGACCGGGGTGAACTCAATGACGACGGTGATACCCGCGGCCAGGGCCTGCTTGACCGGGGCGGCGATGGCAGTTCCGTCGTTGGCCTGGACGATGGCCACGTTGAAACGCTTGGACGTGACGGCATCCTGCAGCTGGTTGACCTGCGTCGGACCGTCGAAGTTGGAATCGAGGAATTCAGCGGAAGCGTTGTGGGCGGCGGCGTATTGCTGGACACCCGCCCAGGCGGCCTGGGCGAAGGAGTTGGCCTTGGCGAACCCGAAGAACCCGATGCTCAGCTTCTTCGACTCGTCGACCGAAGCGGCGGCCGAACTGGCCGCCGGCGAACTGGCGATGGCGCTGGACACCGCACTGGACACCGCGGCCGTAGTTGACTGTGCGGCACTGGATGCGGTCGAGCTGGGTGCGGACGCGGCGACGCTGCCGGAGGAACTCGAGCTGGAACTCGAACTCGAACTCGAACTGGAGCCCGTCGAGGACGAGCTACATGCCGCGAGGGTCAATGCGAGAGCGGCGGTACCTGCCGCCAGAAATCTCGTGGTGCGGTTCACTCTGGTCACTCCTTTGCCGGGGGGACAGCGGGGCTGGGTGGGGCACAGTTCTGGACGAATCTCGCTTCAGGACATTTGGGTTTCAGACGAACTCGTAGAGTCTGCCAACGACAGGTTCGTCTTTCCCGATGTCCAGCAGTGGAAGAAGCTGTCGGGTGACAGCCACTCGCCATGGGTCATCGACCCACCGCTGGTAGTCCGCCGCCGTGTCCCAATCGGCGGTGACCAGATGCGTGGCTCCGGCGTCTCTGGTGGATCGCAGGAGAACTGCCTCTCGACAACCTGCAAATGAGCGGGCCCGTTCCAGGATTCCTCGGTCCGCGTAGAAGTCTTCGAGCGCTTGGGCTTTGCCGGTCGCGGCGCGGAGCGTGAGAAGGCTGCGGATCAAGGGCACTCCCGGAGTCTGTGATCGTCGAGTGGCCAAATGCTGACGGGTCCGCATCCCGCGCCCATGTGCGGCCAGCACAGCGCCGCGCGCGTCCGCTGTGCGACAACTCCTTGCGACCTCGCTGGCGGGGTCCGATTCGCACCCTGGCCGGGTCAGGATCACGGCCAGTGACGGTTGACAGCCCGAGAACGGATGTGCAAGCGTGCTATGTCCCTGCCGTGCCAACCGGTTGGGCGTCTTGCCGATCTTCGGCGTGCGCTTTCGCACACTCATCCAGAAACCCATCGCGGTCGCATCGCCACGTCCGGCGACGTCGCGCGCCGCGCACCGTCGGAAATCCGACCATCAGGGAAGGCCCGCAGCGATGAACCGCACGAGCAGAATCGCCATCGATGTCGGAGGCACGTTCACCGATGTCGTGGAATGGTCCTCGGACACCGGCGAGCTCACCTTCGACAAAGTGCCGACCACTCCGGACGAACCGACAACCGGCGTGCTCGCCGCGTTCGAGGTCACGTCGGCTGCATTGGACCAGGTGACCATGTTCACCCACGGCACCACCCTCGGCCTCAATGCACTCCTCACCCGCACCGGAGCACGGATGGCGGTGATCGGCACGCTGGGCTTTCGTGACGTCTACCTGCTCGGACGGACCGATCGGCGGCCGATGTACAGCCTGACCTACAAGCCGCCGACCGCCCTGTTCGAGCGTTACGACACCTTCGAGGTACCGGAGCGGAGCCTGTTCGACGGCTCGGTGTACCGCCCGCTGGACATGGAGGCCGCCGGCGCGGTCGCCGCCACTGTGGCCGAACGCGGCTACGACTCCGTCGCGGTCGCGTTTCTGCATTCCTACGCAAATCCCGACCACGAGCTGCAGATGCGCGACATTCTCGCAAAAGCTGCTCCAGACGTGGTGGTTTCGCTGTCGCACGAACTGTCCCGGGAGTACCGGGAGTACGAACGGACCAGCACAGCGGTGCTCGACGCCTACGTCAAGCCGATCGTCCGTCGCTACCTGACGGCGCTGCAGGACAGACTGGCCGACGGCGGGTTCGCCGGGCAATTCTTGATGACCCGCTCCGGCGGCGGCGCGATGACCGCGACCGCGGCCCGCGAGCAGCCGGTCAGCCTGATCCTCTCCGGCCCGGCGGGCGGGGTGATCGGCGCCGCGGCGTTCGCCCGACTGATCGGCCAGCCGAACCTGATCACCATCGACATGGGCGGGACCAGCCTGGACGCCTCGCTGATCGTCGACAACAAGCCGGTGCTCCACCAGGGGGCGGAATTCGAATCGCTGCCGATCAATACGCCGTCGCTGTACATCCACACCATCGGAGCGGGTGGCGGATCGATCGCCTGGTTGGACGGCGCCGGTGCGCTCCAGGTCGGGCCGCAGAGCGCCGGAGCCGCACCCGGTCCGGCGTCCTACGGCCGCGGCGGAACCAGGGCCACCTTCACCGACGCCGCACTGGCCGTGGGTTACATGGAAGCCGGCACCCCGCTGGGTGGCCGGCTGACGCTGGATGCCGACCTGGCGATCGGCGCGATCGAGCCGCTGGCCGCCGAACTGGGACTCGTGCCGCTGGAATTGGCGCGCGGTATCGTCCGGATCTCCACCACGAAGATCATGGGTGCGGTGCGGGCGATCACGGTCGAGGTGGGCCGCGATCCAAAAGACTTCGCGCTGCTGTCCTTCGGCGGTGGCGGTGGCCTGGTGGCGCTGGACGTGGCGCGCGAACTCGGGATCGGACTGGTGGTCGTGCCTCCCGGACAGGGGGCCTTCTCAGCGTTCGGCATGCTGATGGCCGATGTGCAGCATGACTTCTCCCGAACTGCGGTGATTCCGCTCGCCGAGCTGGACGAAACAATGCTGTCCGCCAGCTACGGCCCGATGACCGATCAGGCGACGGCGGTGCTGACGTCGGAGGGCTTCGACGCCACCGAGCAGGTACTCATACGCAGCGTCGATGTCCGGTACAGCGGGCAGGAGCACACGGTGACGGTGCCGATCCCGGATGTGCCCTCGAACGACATCCCGGCGGCCATCGAGAAGGAGTTCACCGACCTGCACGAGCGTCAGTACGGCCACGGTATGGACGATCCCATCGAGCTCACCACGATGCGTCTGCGGGCGACCGGGCTGGTGGAGAAGCCGACGCTGCCTAGGATGGCCAGTCGCGCCGGCGGTGCCCTCGTGTCCGCCGGGTGGCGACCGGTCTATCTGTCGGCCGACGAACCGGCGGTGCCGTACGCCCTGTACTCGCGGGAAGAACTGTTCGCCGGCGATGAGATCGCCGGGCCGGCCGTCATTGCCGAACACACGGCCACCACCGTCATACACATCGGCGATCACATGTCGGTCGGCGAACACGGCGAGATGGTCATCACCGTCGCCGCCCTCAACCCAGCCGGGAAGGCCTGATTCAAGATGAGCGACACGATCACCACCGAGATCATCCGTCACGGTTTGCTGGCCGGCGCAGAAGAGATGGCGCGCAATCTGTGTCGTACGGCTTACAACACTGTCGTCTATGAGATCCACGACTACGGCATCGGTATCCACGACGCCGCCGGCGATGTCGTCGCTGATGCGCCCGGCATCGCCGTGTTCACCCGCGGCAACGATCACGGGATCAAGGAGGCGATCAACTTTCTCGGCAAGGCAAAGATGTTGCCGGGGGACGTCTTCCTGCTCAATTACCCCTACTGGTCCTCGGCCCACACATTGGATCCGCTGGTGTTCGCCCCTGTCCATGTCGACGGGCAGATCATTGCGTTCGCCTCCTGCCGGATCCACGTCCTGGATCTGAAGCAGAAGGACCCCGGTTACGTCCTGGACTCCACCGACATGTACCAGGAGGGGCTCTTCTTCCCGGCCACCAAGCTGTACCGCGAGGGTGAGCCGAACGAGGACATCTTCAACATCGTGCGGTACAACTCCCGACTTCCTGAGCGAACCATCGGCGACCTGCAGGCTCAGGTCTCGGCGTGTTTCACGGGTGTCCGGCGAACCCAGGAGATCGCCGCGAAATACGGCACCTCGACCCTGGTCAAGGCTATGGAGGCGATCAACGACCACGGTGAGCGGTTGGCGCGGCTGGCGCTGGCCAAGCTGCCCAACGGCACCTGGACGGCCCACGACTTCATGGACTCCGACGGGATCGACCTGGACCGGCTGGTGAAGATGAATGTCACCGTCACCGTCACCGACTCCGAGATGGTGATCGACTGGACCGGAAGCGCACGCGACGTGCGCGGCCCGATCAACCTGCCCGTCGGACAGACCGAGGCGTTCTGCAGCCTGATCTTCAAATCGTTGACCACGCCCGATACCTCCGTGGTAGCAGGCAACTTCCGCCCGCTGCGGGTGATCACCGAACCGGGTTCGGTGATGCACGCCGTCCCCCCCATGCCGACCTTCACCTTGTGGACCGCACTGATCGGCGGCGAGGTGGTGCTCAAGGCGCTTGCCCAGGGCATGCCCGAACTGGTGCCTGCCTGCTCGGGCGGCGACGTCTGCTCGATGATGGGCCTGGGGATCAACCCACGCAACGGCGAGGCGTGGCTGGAGGCCACCAACGAGGCGGTCGGCTTCGGCGGTCACGCCGGCGGTGACGGGTCGGACGGGATCATGCACCTGACCGAACCCGGTTGCCGCAACAATCCGGTGGAGGTGCTGGAAACCAAATCGCCGATGTTCATCGAGTCCTACGGCTACCGCCCGGACAGCGGCGGCGCCGGCCGGCACCGCGGCGGCGTCGGTGTCGGCCGGGTGTACCGGTTCACCGCCCCGTCCATCGGGATCTGCCTGGTGTACAAGACCAAGACCAAGCCGTGGGCGATCGACGGTGGCCGGGAGGGGGACAACAATCACGTCATCCTCAATCCCGGGACCGACCGGGAGGTGGTGCAGGGCGGCAGCTACAACCACATGGGCACAGGCGATGTGCTGGTCAACAATACCGGAGGTGGCGGCGGCTACGGTGATCCGTTGCTGCGGGAACCGTCCCGGGTGGCACACGATGTGCGCAACGGATTCGTCACGGTCCAGGCAGCCGAGAGCGAGTACGGCGTGGTGGTCGACCCGTCGAGTTTTCTCGTCGACGGACCGGCCACCGACGTCCGCCGAAGCGCATTGCGGTGAGCACCCTGTCGATCGTCAACGGGCTGGTCTTCGACGGCGTTTCCAGTGCGTTGATCGACGGTCCGGTTCACGTTGTCGACGGCCGGATCGCCTCTGTCAACTCACCCGTGCAACCGGCGGAACCGGCGGACCGGGTGATCGACGCCCGTGGCGGCACGGTGCTTCCTGGTTTGATCGACGCGCACTGCCACGCCTACGGCATCGATCTGAACATGCTGGCGCTGGAGTCCCTGCCGTTGAGCTATGTGGCACTCGCCGGTGCCCGTCGACTGGCTGCGTCACTGGCAAGGGGGTTCACCACCATCCGGGATCCGGCCGGTGGTGATGCCGGTCTGGCCAGAGCCATCGCCGAAGGTCTGGTGCCGTCGCCGCGATATCTATGGCTGGGCGCGGCGCTGAGTCAGACCGGTGGGCACGGCGATGCCCGCAGTCCCGACGGCGAGATCTGCGGGTGCGCCGCGCATACGTGCGAGGTGGTCGACGGCGTCGACCCACTGCGACGGGCAGTCCGGGAGCGGTTCCGGCGCGGTGCGCATGCCATCAAGATCATGACCTCCGGCGGCGTGGTCTCGCTGAGCGATCCCATCCGGGTTCCGCAGTATTCGCCGGAGGAGATCCGGGCTGTCACGGCCGAGGCGGCGAGGCGCGGCAGTTACGTTGCGGCACATGCCTATTCGCCGGAGGCCATCATGCACTCGATCGACAACGGCGTTCGGACAATCGAACACGGCAACCTGCTGGACGCCGAAACAGCGGTGGCAATGGCGGCGGCGGGTGCGTTCCTGGTTCCGACCCTGGTCACCTACGAAGCCATGGAACGTCGGGGTGGGGAGCTGGGGATGGCGGCGGTGTCCCGGCGGAAGAACAGTGAGGTGCTCGAGGCCGGCCGCAAGGCGGTCGAGCTGGCTCGCGGCGCCGGTGTGCGAGTCGGTTTCGGAACGGATTTGATGGGGGCGCTGGAGGACGAGCAGCTGAACGGTCTGCGGGTGCAGGTCGAGGTCGACGGCGTGTTCCTGGCCCTGCAGTCCGCCACCTCGGTCAATGCCGATCTGATCCGACGGCCTGACCTCGGCCGCGTCCAGGAGGGCTGCGTCGCCGATCTGCTGGTCGTCGACGCGAACGTCATGGAAAAGCCTGCAGTGCTGTGGGCCGGGTCCGAACATCGGACCGTGATCCAGGGCGGGGTTGTCCGGTAGCCGCCGCGGGTCACAGGCCGTGTGCCGAGAGGACGTCGGCCATCGCCCCGATCGGCATGCCGAGTCCGTCGGGCCGGGGCCAGTGCATGGTGACCTCGTCGAAGCCGAGTCCGGCAAGGCGGCCGAGAGTGTCGGCATAGCGGCCGGGACTCTCGAACGGCCAGCGGGCATCCAGCGCGAACTGGGCAATTCGTCGCACCGAGTCCGGACCGCGGCCGACCGCGGCCAGGGCTTCGGACAACCCACGGGACTGCCCGCCCAATGCGGTGAACCACCCCTCCGGCCCAACTTGCGGCCCGTACGGCCCGTAGGTGACCCAGGCCTGCGCATAGCGCGCGGTCAGGTCGAACGCGCGGCGCCCGGCGGCGGCCACCGTGAACGGAACCCGCGGCTGCTGCACGCATCCCGGTAGCTGGTGCGCCTCAACCGCAGAGAAGCGCCGGCCGCGCACGGTTGTCACCGGTTCCCGCAGCAGCCGATCCAGCAGCGACATCCACTCGAAGAAACGGTCGGTTCGTTCCCGGCGGGTGCGCGGTCGGTCGCCCAGGACAGAAGCGTCCGGACCTTCCGAACCCGCCCCCAGTCCGACCTCCAACCGGCCGCCGGATAGCTGGTCGAGCGTCATCAACTCTTTGGCGAAGGGCACCGGATGACGAAAGTTGGGCGTGGCCACCTGGATTCCCAGCCGCACACGGGAGGTCGCCACTGCGGCTGCCGCCAATAGCGGCACGCTCCCGTACCAGGGACCGTCTTGCAACAGCGGCCAGGTCAGGTGATCGTAGGTCCAGACAGTCCGCACGCCGGAGCGCTCGGCCTCGCCGACATCGTACAGAAAGACCCGCGGTGGGTGACGATCTGGCAGGATCAGCGCCGAGAGCGACATTGCTGGCGTCACAGCGCGAAGCCGCGCGGGAATGTTTCCAGCTGGTCCGATCTGTACCGCACGGCACCCGTGACCCCTGGCAGCGCGCCGCTCGTTCCGGCCGTCATCCGGGCGCCCCGGACATCCAGGCCGCATAGAGGGTTTCGGCCAGGACCAGGTCCTGCCAGCCCATACCCACGCTCTTGAACACCGACAGCCCCGATGCCCGGTCGAGGGCGATCATCTCGCCCAGATCGATCAGATCCGAGGCGGCGATCGCTCCGGACTCGATGGCCTGGATGACATCACCGGCCTCCCGCAGCGCCGTAGCGCGGTCCTCGACCACCACCCGCGAGGCGCGCGCGAACACGCGGCCGTCCAGTTCACGCACCCGGGCCTGGTGGGATCCGATGGCGACCACGCAGGCATGCCCGTTGAGCAGGTCCCCGTCGAACAGCGGCACTGCCGAGGTGGTCGCGCACACGACGATGTCGGCGCCCCGGAGGGAGCCGCGTCCGCCCGGTTCGGCGGGTATTCCCTCGTCACGCAGGACAGCGCAGATAGAGTCCGCACCACCATCTTGACGCGGCACGATTCGGACGGCTGCGATCGGCCGGATCGAGGCGATGGCCCGCGCGTGCGCCAATGACTGGGGGCCGGTGCCGAGGATGGTCAGCGCCCTAGCTTCCGGGACGGCGAGATGTGCAATGGCCAGCGCCGACACTGCCGCCGTCCGCCGTGACGTCAACGCGGGTCCGTCGATCAGCAGCTGCGGGGTGAGGGTGGCAGCGTCGAACAGCACGTACAGGCCCTGGATCCGGGGGGCTCCGATCGAGGGATTGCCCGGGGCGAGCGAGAGCAACTTGAAGCCGACCGCCTGATCCGACTCGGCCGGCATCAGCAGCAGCTCACCGGACCTGGTGGGCACTGCCGCTCGGGGGAGCGAGGCCCCGAGATCCAACCCGCCGCGCAGTGCCGTCTCCAACGCCCGCTGTGCCGCCTGCCACGTCACCAGCGATGCGACAGCGGAGGCATCGAGCCAAGGTAGCGATGTCACGCGCCGGAGTTGGTGGGACACCGCGGACTGTTCCATGTACACGGCCCGTCCACTCCATGACCCATCGGGTCAACCTAACAGGTCACATCGATGAACACATGAAGGTAAGTACATGTGTTCCAGTGGGGGTCATGGCGGATCGGCCCGGACTCAACAGTCTGCGGCTACTGCGAAAAGAGGCCTGGAAGCAGATCTCCTGCAACAGCTCAGTGGAGCGGACACCGCGAGCCGCGAGGCTTGCCGTTCGTTATTCGGCGACGTATATTCGTGTACAAATATCGGAGGAGACGAAGATAGCCGCACTACGCAAGGTGGCCAACCTGTTGGCGCTGGCAGTCTTGTCGACGGTCTTCCAACGCCCCATGCACCGCTACGAGATGGCATCGATCATGCGCGCCCGCGGCAAAGAGCAGGACATGGACATCAAGTGGGGCTCGCTGTACACGGTCGTCGACAACCTGGCCAAGCACGGCTTTCTGGAGAAGGCGGGCAACACCCGGCAAGGCGCCCGTCCGGAGCGGACCGTCTACCGGATCACCGAGGCAGGCAAGCGGGAGCTGCTGGACTGGACCCGTGAGCTGCTTTCCACTGTGGACGCGGAACACCCGCGATTCGCGGCCGGCCTCTCGGTGCTTTCCGCTTTGCCGCCGAACGAGGTCATCGAACTCCTGCAGATCCGACTCGACAGTCTGAACGCGTCGATTGCCGACCTGCGGTCCGGTCTCGGCCAGGCCGGCGGGCAGATCCCGCGGTTGTTCCTGATCGAGAACGAGTACCGGGTGGCGATCGTGACGGCCGAGGCGGCATGGGTCCGGTCCTTGCTCGACGAACTGGCTTCCGGCACCTACCCGGATCTCGACCGGTGGCGGGCATGGCATCAGACCGGGGAAATGCCAACAGATCTGGCCGAACTCGCCGAAAGGGGTTCCGTTATGGACTAGCCGTACCAGGCCCCGGCGCGGTGCTGGAACACCACGACCGGGACCTTTCCTCGAACCGACGCCTAATAGAGACGAACCCGGCCACGAGTTGGCACAGACAGGATAGCCGGGCTTTCTCCCGTGGGCGGCATGACCGATCCCCACCACTTTTGGAGAAACTCATGTCCGCAGTAAGAACCGCACTCGTGATCGGTAGCGGCATCGCTGGACCGGTGGCTGCAGCCGCGCTGCGCCGGGCCGGCCTCGAGGTCACCGTCTACGAAGCCTATCCGGCACATTCGAACGGTATCGGCAGCGCACTTGCTTTGGCGCCCAACGGTTTGGCCGCCCTGGGCATCATCGGCGCCGAGGAGGCCGTCCGCCGCACCGCGTTCCCCATCACCTCGACTGCGATGTCCGTCGCTGGTAAGAATCTGGGTGCGCTCCCGTCACTGCCCGATCTGCCCGCGCTGCAGATGGTCGACCGGGGTGACCTGCACCGGGTGCTACAGGATCGGGCCGCCGGAGTCGGTGTGGGATTCGAATACGACAAGCGTCTGATCGGCGTACAGGAGAGTCCGGATGCCGTGACGGCCAGGTTCGCCGATGGAAGCAGTGCCACGGCCGAGGTTCTCATCGGCGCCGACGGTGTCCGCTCGACCGTCCGCACGCTGATCGACCTGGAAGCACCCGGAGCCGGCTACACCGGCCTGCTGGGGTTCGGCGGCATTGTGGAGGCCGATGTGTCCCTCGACCCCGGCACCATGGTCTTTGCTTTCGGCACCCGCGCCTACTACCTGTACTGGACGATGCCGGACGGCCGGGTCGCCTGGGGAGCGAATCTGCCTTCGAAGGAATACCTGACACTGGCCCAGGCCCGAGCCGTGTCCGCCGCGGACTGGTTGCGCACACTGCGCCGGGCCTACGCAGGTGATACCCCCGGTCAGATGCTCGCCGAGGGCACCACCGCACAGTCGTTGGAAGTCCTCGGCGACATCCACATCATGCCTCCGGTGCCGCACTGGTCCCGCGGGCGGATGGTCCTGGTCGGCGATGCCGTCCATGCTCCGTCCAACAGCACCGGACAGGGTGCATCACTGGCTATTGAAAGCGCCGTCCAGTTGGCTCGGTGCCTTCGCGATCTGCCGGATTACTCGTCCGGGTTCGCGGCCTACGAAGGACTGCGACGCGCCCGGGTGCAGAAGATCACCAAGCGAGGCGCGCGCATCAATCACGCCAAGGCGCCAGGTCCGATCGCACGAAAGATCATGCAGTGGACGATGCCCGTCATGTTCAGGGCGATGAACCCGGAGAAGAGCATGGGCTGGGAACAGCGATACGCCATTGATTGGGATGCGCCGGTGGAGTGGCCTGGTGCGGCGGGTTAGGCGCCCATCAGGCCAACTTCGGCAGCGGCCGGGTCATCATCGCCGGCCACCGTGTCGGGTGAAACCGGTCGAGGCGTACCGGCACCAATGGAAGCAGCGAGCGCTCAGCCGCGGGTCGCGGAGCGCTCCGCGAGCCGCTGCCTGATGTATGCAGCACATTCCGTCGGGGTGTCGATGGCGGTGTCGACTTCGAGGTCGTAGGTGAGATAGGTGTGCACGGCCGCGTGTTGGGCCCTGGCCTGGCCCAGGGTCCGGTCTTTGCGGCCGGCCTCGCGTTGTTCGACTGTCTCGACGGCGCAGCGCACCCCGACGATCACCGGGCTGATCAACACGGTCCGGCAACCGGTGGCCCAGTCCATGGTGAGCGCGACGTGATCGAGGATGACATTGAATCCGCACGCCTGGTAGGCGGCTGCCGCGCGGTGCATGCCGTCGACGAGCTGATTACCCACCGGGCCGGGGCGCACAGCGCAGACGGTGCCGTCGTCGGCGTAGGTGTATTCGAAAACGTCCTTCCAACGGCTGGTGAGGAACTCCCGCGGTAGCGCCCGCAGCGTGTGGTCGAGCCCGACGTCCAGCCAAGGTCCGCCCGGGAGGATGTCCTGCAGGGCACGCAGCAGTGAGGATTTACCCGCGCTGGACGTTCCGTTCAGAACGATTGCCGCGCCCGGTGTCCGCTGCTCCACGGGTAGGCCTCCTCGTCTCGTCGGTCGCCCGTGGTGTCCGCGGTGATGAAGGGTCGTGGCAGCGGCAGGGTGGGCGGCGCTGCCTCATCGTGGTCGGGCGATCCGGAGTAGCAGGGCGTCGGTCTCGGTGGGCCGGAATGGCAACGTCCCCGACTGGACGACGTCTGCCGCCAGGCTCCGTAGCTTGCGGTTGCTGTTCTGGCTTGCGGCGAGCAGAAGTTGAAACGCATCGGTCGAGTTCAGCCGGTGGACAGCCATCAGGATGCCGATGGCGGTGCCGATGACCCGGCTGGAGTCCAACGCACCGCGGATTTGTTCCGCCCGGTCTTCCGCGTCGCCGATGGCTTGTTCGCGCAGTTGGTGGAGGCGATGATTCGCCCGGATCCGGGCGAGTAGTTCCGGTGACTGGAAAGGCTTGGTGATGTAGTCGTCGGCTCCGGCAGCAAAGCCCTGTATGGCGGCCTCATTGCCACCCAATGCGGTCAGCACGATGACCGGTAGCCGAGCAGTCGAGGGGGCCGCCCGCAGTTCGGTCACGAGTTGCAGGCCGCTGCGGCCGGGAAGCATCACGTCGGTCACCACGAGATCGGGCGGCAGGTGTGGCCGTCCTGCGACGACCGACAGGGCCGTCTCCGCGTCGGGTACATCCTGGACGGCCCAGCCGTCCGCGGCGATCAGCCGGGTCAGGTAGGCCCGCAGGTCGTCGTCGTCCTCGACCAGCAGCAGCCGTGGCGCGCTTGGGTCAGCTGTGGTGACCTGACCGGCGGCGGCCGTATCCAGCGGGGGTGAGGTGACGATGTCCTGCTCGGCGAACCGGTCCAGGTCCGGGTCGGCATGCTGGGCCGAAGTTGGACCGAAAGTTTCGTGGCCGGCCGGGACGTCGCCGACCGGGATGATCACCGTGAAGGTGCTGCCCATCCCTGGCCTGCTCGTCAGACCGATGTGTCCGCCGTGCGCCGCCACCAGTTCGGCGACGAGCGCCAGGCCGATGCCCGACCCTTCCTGCGGCTCGCTCGTGGTTACCCGGTAAAACCTGTCGAAGACGCGCCGCCGGTCCGCCAGCGGAATTCCGGAGCCGGTATCGGTGATGGTCAGCATGACCTCATCCTCGTCAGCGGCGAGGGTGAGGGTGACTGCGCCCAGTTGGGTGTATTTCACCGCGTTGGACAGCAGGTTCGTCACAATCGTCGACCACATCGCGGGGTCGACGAGAGCGGTGAGCTGTTCGTCCGGTACAGCGATGTCGAACCGCAGGCCGGCGTGTTCGGCCCAGGACCGAAACATGCCGGCGACACCGACGGTCACTTCGGCCAGGTCGACGGCCCGCCGGTCGGGGAAAACCCCGCCGGTCTCCGCGCCCGAGACCTTCAACAGGTCACCGACCAGACCGCGCAGCCGCTGCCCTGCCCGCACCGCCGTCTCCACGCTGTCCCACTCCGCCGGCGACAGGCCGGCCGCCGGCTGCCTTCGCTGCCTGGCCAGCAGATCCTGGAGGGGACCGAGCAACAACGTCAACGGTGTCCGCAACTCATGGCTGACGTTCTGGAAGAACTCGGTCTTGGCTCGATCCAGGTCGGCCAGCACCTCCACGCGGTGCCGCTCCGCCTCGTATGCGACGACGTCAGTGAGAGTGTCCCGGATCTGCCGGGCCAGCATTGCGAAGAATTCCTGGAACTCTTCGTTCAACCGGCGGTACGGATTGACCCCGAACAGGGCCGCACCGATCGGCCGGGACCGGCCGCTGACGGTAAACGGAACCGCCACCGCCTCATCCGGCGTCAGCGGCCCGATCGGACCGGGCGCGAATGCACCGGGGAACCGGTTTCGCAGATCCCCCACGGACTCCGCCCGACCGGTGCGGATCACCCGGCCGATCACCTCGGTGACAGCAACTGCACCGGCGCCGGTCGACACGCTGCCCGCGGCGTCGCCGGCGTCGGCCAACCCGTAGGCGGCGATCTGCCGCAGCTCGGTGTCCTCACCTTCGGCGAGATACGCGACCGCGAACGGGACCGTCTCCGGCGTCCGGGCCAGTACCTGCAGCGCTGAACGGCAGGCGTCGGCAATGGTATTGCCGTCAGTTGTGGAGACACCGCCCACCTCTCGGAGAATGCGCATCCGGCGCTCGCCGACCACCTGGGCGGTCGTTTCGGTCGAGGCGGTGAACAGACCGACGATGGTGCCGTCGACGTCGCGAATCGGGCTGTGCGAGAAGGTGAAGTAGCACTCCTCGGGATAGCCGTTGCGCTCCAGGATTTGTCGTTCGTCGGTGAACCGCAGTGTCCGTCCGCGAACCAGTACCTCATCCAGTCGGGCGCCGACAGCATCCCACGATTCCGGCCAGACCTCCTTCGCCGGTCGGCCGAGAGCTTCCGGATGTTTTCCGCCGATCAGTGGCGTGAACGCGTCGTTGTAGACGGCGACCAGGTCGGAACCCCAATTCAGCAGAATCGGAAAACCCGAATCCAGGCACAGCGCAAGAGTCGACCGGAGCGTGGCCGACCAGGTCCGGACCGGGCCGAGCGGCGTGGCCGCCCAATCCATCGACCGGCACAGGCCGCGGATGTCTCCCGGACCGTCGAACAGCGGCGGTTGCCGCGGGAAAGTCACCGTCACACCGCCTTACCCGCTACCGAGAACCAGTCATAGCCCACGACTTACGCAGTAGAGTCTGCCACCGTTACCTTTGCTTTGCCATCCGCAGCGGGGAGCCCGTCTTCAGAACTTTCCTCCATCGCCGGCATGGCGTCCGCGGCATACTGGATGAATGGCCGTGAGTGTGCAGCAGGTGACCCGTCAGGCGATCGGGGTCGGCCGATTCGCACTCGGGATCTACGCCAATCGGGCCCAGAACGCCTACCACGGGCTGGTCAGGGGTGACCCGATGAGCCAGCTGCACCTGGCAATGGGGCGGGCCGACCCGCATGCGGTGTACGAGCGGATGCGAGCGCGAGGCCCGGTGCTGGGCACCCGGTTGGGAAATCTGAGCACCACGAGTTACGAGGTGTGCCAACAGGTGTTGCGAAGCCGGTCGTTCGGGGTGAGCGATCCGGCCGCGCCCCGCCCTGGCGAGGAAATGCTCGATCTGTCCCTGCTGGCGCTCAACCCCCCCGACCACACCCGGTTGCGCCGGTTGGCCGCGCCGGCGTTCACCCCTCGGCGGATGGCCGGCTATGAGACGCTGGTCGAAGCAGCCATCGATCGGCTGCTGGGCCAGGTTTCCGGACGGGACCAGTTCGAGTTGGTGTCGGCGTTCGCTTCGCCGCTGCCGATCGCGGTGATCACGAAAATGCTGGGATTGGCCGACGAGCCGGGTCGGCTGCGCAAACTGGGCGCAACCGTTGCCTCTGCATTGGATGGGGTGCACTCGATCCGCCATGCGGTGCAACTGTTTCTCGCCGACCGCGAGATGCAGGCGAGCTTTGCCGCATTGCTGGTCAGGGCGGCCAACGAGCCAGGGGACGACCTGACATCGGCCCTGCTGGCCCTGCAGGGCGAAGAGATCACCACGGCCGAGTTGTCCTCGCTGGTAGGTCTGTTGCTGCTGGCCGGCTTCGAGACCACAGTGAACGCAATCGGCAACGGGGTGCGCGCGTTGCTGGCCAACCGGGAGCAGTGGGAGTTGCTGGTGCAGGATCCCTCTCGGGCTCCGGCAGTAGTGGAAGAGGTACTGCGATACGACCCGCCGGTGCAGCAGACGGCCAGGGTCCTGCTGTCCGCTGCGGGGCCAACGGAACTGGCCGGGGTGCGCGCGCGATCGGGGCAGTGGATCTTGCTGATGCTCGCGGCGGCGAACCGCGACCCGGCCGTGTTCACCGAGCCGGGCCGTTTTGACGTTACCCGGGCCAACGCCGCCGATCACCTGGCGTTCTCGGGCGGCATCCACTACTGCCTGGGAGCCGCGCTGGCACGGATGGAACTGGCCGCCGCGTTCCGCGCGCTGGCCGTCCGCTTCCCGACACTGAAGGTGGCCGGGACGGTGGTCATGCGACCCGGGACCACCTTGCGCGGCCCGCGCCGACTGCCGGTGGGTATCTGACGGCCGGCAAAGCTGACCGCGGCAGTCGACTGGACAATAGAGAGCAATTCGCTGGGCGAATGTCGACTTGATCCGACCGCGCTGGGTACACACTCGACCACTAGCGTTGGAGTAGCCTGCCCCATAGTTTCGGCAACACCTCCAGTTCCGCGAACGCGGCGGCATTGTTCAATCGATCGTGCCGCTGAGGCTCGATCCGACTGCTACGTCCTCGGTGAATCGCACAGTTGAGACATTCGGCCCGCGAGTTCACCTCAACAGCAGGATCGCGGGCGCCGGAGCGGCCGAAGGGCCGCCGATTCGGTGACGCAGGGCGGGAGCGTCCTGAAATCGCCAGAGCGGGTTACGGCAGGTGTTGGGTCGACAACGTAGGGTGGTGGCTGTAGCCCGTACCCACGGGTTCACTTGTGCCGAGCGACTGGATACGTGTGCCTGGCGCGGCTGAGCTCGGGCGTGTCGGACGCGCCCACCGACAGGGACAAACATGACTATCCAGATCGGAACTTCCGAACGGATCGCAGGCGTCTTGCAACAGACTGGCAGCAGTCGCGAGTCCGCTGCAAGACCCATGAGCAGCAACTACTTTCGGCGGCATAGGCTCGTCACCACTATCATTTTCGTGATTGTCCTGGTCGTCTTCTTCGTGCTGTCCGGAGCACATTTCGGCAGCATTCCAATGGATCCCGACCGGGGCCGCGTGGTCCCTTCGACGACCGGACAATTCGGTCCACCCGGCGATCGATTGTCGCCGACAGCGGGTGCCTCCGTTGGATTCGATGTCATCCCGGCGCCGGCAACCAGTCGGCCGCTGTTCCGATAGTTCCAATGATGCCCTGGCAGTCGCCGCTCGCCGCTTTGACTCCTCACGCTCGGCCTCAGCAGAGTGATCATTGCCCGGTGGCCTTTGACGGCGGGTGACCTCTGGAGGCACAGGGCACGGTTTGCTGCATCCGCGGGCCACAGGTGGTGGGCGATATTTGGCCGGTATTATCGCTGTGCGCAAACCTATCTGTGAGTCGGCCGTCTTAGCTGAACTAAGTAATCACGAAGAACGACTACCGTTGGTGGTGTAATCCGTAACTACGGAATCGCTCCTACCGAGCGAATGGAGTTCGGGTTTCCGGTGCGACGCACCCTCGGGCCGCACTGGATCCCGCCCCTACCGGAAGGACCACCATGACCCTGCTCCTGAGCCTCGACTCCTCCGCATCGAATGTGTTGCCGAACAGCTATCGGCGAAGCGTCATCCGGACAACCGGCAGCCGACCACGGCCTGACCGGATCAGACGAGAGGTCCCAGGACAGCGTCCACGAACCGAATTCTAAGCGCCCGGCGTGATCCGGCCGCTGGCGCTGGGACCCGTTTTCGCGACCCCACCGACGCCACACCACACCACACCACACCACACCACACCACCTACCCGCCAGTTGCCCGCATTCCGTCGTGGCAACTTCTTCCAACGCCATAAGTTCATGACGAATTTGGTTTTCGTCGTCGCGCTCGCCATTCTTCTGGTGGTGAGCGGCTAGCGCCGCCCGCCGGCGGGTCAGACTCCGCTGATCCGGTCGTCGCGCTCGACGACTGCCTGCCGGCCGTAGGCATCGGTGGTGACGGCGGTGCTGCGGGCGCGCCTGGTTCGGGGCATGAACACGAGCATCGACAGCAGGATAACCAGCACGCCGCCGCCCATCAGGATGTACCCGATCGTGGTGAGGTCGAAATTGCTGATGTCGGCCTTCACCCCGAAAGCGAGCACGGCACCCGCGATGATCAGAAAAACTCCGAGACCGATACCCATCTGACACACACTCCTTTTTTGAATGATTGTCGTCATTGGAAAAGACGATTCCACTTTACCCACCGGTCTGTGAAATCAGTCCTCCCGAGCAAACTCTTCCGGATGAACTTCGGCACCTCAACGCAATTCGGTCCGTACCTCAGGTCTTCTTGACGTGGCGGGACCAGGCGAAGCAATACAGGCCGAAGCAGGCGATGCCCAGCGCCATCAGAGTGAGCAGGACCGGTCCGAACGCCTGTTGGCGCAGCGTGCGAAGGGCGGCGTCGAGCCCACCGGCCTTGTTCGGGTCGAAGGTGACTGCTGCCACGATGAACAGCACGCCGACGATGGCGAGTGCGATTCCCTTGGCCGTGTAACCGATCTGGCCGAGTCTGATGACCCCGTTGCCAACCCCGCCGGCGAGATCCTTGGTGAACTTCTTGCTGACACCGCGGTAGACCAGTCGGCCGGCGACGACCACAACAGCAATGCCGATGGCGATCACCAGCAGGCGCCCGAACGTCACCGACATCAACTTTGCCGTCATCGTCTTCTGGCCGTTGCCGCTGTTCGAGGACGATCCGGCGGCAGTGGACGCGGCGCTCAGCCCCAGTACCAGGTACACCACCGCCTTCCCGGCCGAACCGAGGCGCTTGGTGATGCGCTTACGGCCCTGCTCACGGTCGCGATGCCCCCAGACGGCCTCGAAAACCTGCCACAGCACCAGGGCGAACAGCCCGACGGCAGTGACCCACAACAGGATCAGGCCCAGTGGGTTGGACGCCATCTGTTGGAACGCCCCCTTCTGCGAGGCTTGCTGTTTGGTGCCGGTCCAGGCGAGTTGGAGAGCGATCCAGGCGACCACCAGATGAACCACGCCGTACGCCGTCAGCCCGACCGTCACCAGCAGGCTGAACGATTTGCTGTTCTCCACCTGATGACCGGCCTGCTCGGCCTGTCCGCCTGCTCGTGTCGCCGTTGCTCGTGCACGCTGTGCGCCTGTCATCGCTGATGTCCTTTGCTCGCCGTGGTTGCCCGGATGAACCGGGCAGCGATCAGTCGCCGCCGCCGGGCCGACATTGGCACCCTCTCTGGTACCCGTACTCCGCGAACCCGAAACCGCGGCCGGTGTCAGGTCGGCGTCAGTGGTAGACGGTCAGCCGGCGGTCGGCGATCGTCAGGGTGATCGTGTCCACCGGATCGGTGACCTCGCCGTCGTGTGCCGCGGGCAGCGGTCCGGTCGTGGACGTGATGGTCACCGCCGGCACCTCCAGGGTGCCGAACACCTGGCTGCGCTCGACCAAACCCAGGAACGACAACACGACTGCCTTGGTCCTGGCCAACCGCCGGTCTGCGCGCAGGTACTGCACGTCCAGCAGTCCGGAGTCCAACTTGTCGCGCCAGGCCGGTGCAAGGCCGCGGGGACGGTAGACCCCGTTCCCGACGAACACGATCCAGATGCGCATCTTCCGCCCGTTGATCGTCAGATCCATCGGCGTCTGGTGCTTCATGGTGCGATACATGGCGTATGCGGCGGCGGGCCACTTACCCATCCGGTGGGACAGCCGGTCGCGGCGCTTCACGAGTTGGGGATACCCGCCGATGCTGGCGGTGTTGAGGAACGACGTTCCGTTGATGGCGGCGATGTCCACCTGGCCCGCGGAACCGGCTTGCACGCTGTTCGCGGTGTCACCGTCGGTGTGCAGGCCGAGGGCCCCGGCGAAGTGGTTCAGTGTGCCCCGCGGGAAGACCGCCAGCGGAAGCCCCCTGGCCAGGGCGAGTTGGGCCACCGATGCGACCGTTCCGTCGCCGCCGGCCACCCCCACCGCGGCGATTCCGTCCGGGACGAGGTCGGGCAATTCCTGCGTGGTTGGGTCCCATTCGACAATCACGGCGTCGGGCAGCAGGGCGGCCAGCGAGTCGCCCGCCCCACGGGAGGTTCCGGCGGCCTCGTTGATGACAATGGCCAAGCCCGCACCTCGAGTCAGGGCGGGAGCTGTTCCGGCCGCCGTCTCGGCCGCATGGTGGGGTTTGACCGGCCAGAGGTATCGCCCGACGAGGGCAAGGCCGGCACCCAGTGCCACCCCGACGACCGCGTCGGAGCGGTAGTGGACACCAACATGCACCCGGCTGTAGGCCACCGCCGCGGCCAGCGGCCCCAGCAGCGCACCGGCCGCCGGCAATTCCAGCGCAGCACCGGTCGCAAATGCCGCTGCGGACGCCGAGTGCCCGGACGGGAAGGACGAAGTCCACGGGACCCGCCCGATCCGCCGGGCTGCGGAGGTGCGCTTGGCATCCGGTCGACGGCGTCCGACCAGCGGTTTCACCACGCTGTTGGACACGAAGCTCGCCATCGCCACCGAGGACATGCCCCGCAGGGCGGCCCGCCGGTACCGGCCGCCGGCCAGCACTCCGACGGCTCCGATGCCGAACCACAGCACCCCGTGGTTGGCCGACAGGGTCAGCCTGCGAAGCGCGACGTCCACCGACCTCGGCACCGAGTCGGTGGCCGGGACCGTCGAGATGTCAGGTGCCTGATCGGTTTGTCGCATGGCCACAATGTGTCACAGTGCCGTGCGGTGTCACAGTGCCGTGCGGTGTCACAGTGCCCTGGGGTGTAGCTGTGCCGTCGCCTTCCGACGCACCCGATGGTTTCTCAGTGTCGCATCACCGGTCAGCACGACGGCCAGCCAGAGCACCCCGAACAGGGCCCCGGCCAGGACATCGCTGATCCAGTGCACGCCGAGATAGACCCGGGCCGCCGCGACCGCGACGATCATCACCGCGGCCAGAGATCCGGCCACCAGGGGTCGGATGCGCGGCTCCGTCCGCCAGGCGATCACCGCGATGACCCCGTAGACGGCGGCCGATTGGATGGCGTGTCCGGAGGGGAAGGACAGACCCGAAGCGCTCACCCCGGGGACCCGGAAGGTGAGCGGAGGCCGCGCTCGCGCCACCACCAATTTGCCGACGGTGTCGATCAGGTCGACCCCGAGCAGGGTGGTCAGGCCGAGCAGGGCAAGGTCGAAATGCCTGCCCCGCCAGCAGGTATATGCCATCACCATGGCAAG
>JBBROB010000043.1:0-21514 GCA_038229825.1 Mycobacteriales bacterium | reverse complement strand
AGCGGAAGTCTCGTGATGACGAGTCGGAGGACCGGCGATGACCACGACGAACGGCCGCAGCCTGGCCACGGACGCACGGTCCTGCAGTGCTGACCGGGCCGGCTGTCGACCGGTTGCGCCAGGGTTGACCAGGGTCGGTGCCCTCCTGGAGAGCCAGATCACCCGCTTCGTTCGATAACCGCCGATCAGTCCCGTTCCGGCTGGTCCAGCTCCTTTCCGCGACCCGTCGGAGTCTCCCGGCGGCTATCGGAGCGGCCGCCGGCAGTGCATTCCGGCGCTGGCATCCGACGCTCGATCTGTTGTGGGTTCATAATCGATTCAGATGGTTCTACCTGCGGCTATCTCAGATGAAGTGGCACACCACGCAGGCCCGACCGCACGGAGCAAGTCAACATGAGCACCCACCCGTCAGGAATTTCAGCGCTCTGGTCAGCACACACCGAGCGTCACCACGAGGCCGTCGAGCACCGCAGGATCGAGCATGAACTCGCCAATTTCGTCACCGAGTCCGAGAAGGCCGAACTCTCCGCAATCCTGGAGCGCAATGCCGACGGTCTTGACGATCAGATCGAAGAGCTGATCAGCGAACGCGTGCTGTCCCCCACCGAGTACCGCGTCGCCTGACTCGAGCGATCGGGTAGCCCCGACGGGCGCAGGGCCTTGTCCACCGCAGGCTTTCGGTGCCACCGGCCACCGGGGCCTTGTGCATTTCTGGGGCAGATCGGCGAGGGGTCAGCCGGCCGTGCCGGTCAGCACCTGGAAGATCGCGCCCTGCTGGCAGTAGCTCATCAGGTCCTTACGGATCACCCCCACCACCTTGACCTTGACCCCGACCTTGATGATCGCCGGATTTCCGCCGGTGAGGTTGTACCGCCGACCGGTCGCGGTGTCGGTGAGGAGCAGGCAGCCGTGCTCGACACCCTCCTCGATCGTTCCGGTGAGGGTCAGCTGTTGGCCGGCAACCGGTGGCACCAGCGGGCGAGTGGTCAGTGACGGGACCGCCGGTGTCGACGGACCGGCCCCGTCGGTCGTGCTGACCGAACTGGCCGGCACGGAACTGGCCGGCGTCGAGCCGACAGGAGCCGAACTTGCCGGAGCCGAGCTTGCCGGGGCCGGACTTGGCCGGGTGGTGGCGACCGGTTGGCTCGCGCACGATGCGAGTAATCCGAGCAGGACAAGACCCCTGAGCACAGAGACGAGACTGGACATCGGTTGGTCCTCCTTCGTGCGGCCCTCGCCACTGAAGACGGATCGAATCATCGGCACGTTGCATGCCGCTGGTAGAGCCTCGGCCACTCGTTTGCATAGTTTCATCTTGCCGACTCTTACGCGGGAAGATTAGATTTATGTGTCCCTCAAAACAGGCGGGGATCTCGAATCGGCGTAGGCGTGGAGATACACCGTGAACGATCAGCCTGACTTTCGTGCCTTTCTACAGGCCCTACCCGATCCGTGTCTGGTACTCAGTTCGGATCTGACGGTACGTGCCGCCAACGACGCCTTCCTGTCCACGACGGGTCTGCGCAGCGAAGAGCTGCTCGACCGACGACTTCTGGACGACGTCTTCCCAGATCCACCGGCCGGTGAGGCACTCGACGGTCGTCGTCAGCTGCGCGCATCGCTGATCAGCGTGATCTCGACCGGCAACGCCCATGTCGTCGAGGTGCATCGCTACGATCTGCCGACCGGACCCCGCCGCAGTCTGCGGCGAAGGTACTGGAGCGTCGTGAACTCGCCGATACTGGCTCCTGATGGGACTGTGCAGCACCTGTCGATGCGAATCCTGGACGTCACCGCCGCCCGCGGCCTGTTCGCGGCCAGTATCGCCACATTGACCACGGAGCTCGACAACGGACATCCACTGACCTCGGCCGGGTTGCAGAACTTCGCCGAATACCTGACCGACGCCGGCCGCGGCGGCCGGGACACCGAGGAGATACTCGGTCAGGTGGCCGAACTGCTGACCGTGCTGCAGGCCCGAACGGTGATCGAGCAGGCCAAGGGCATGCTGATGGCCACCCAGCGGATCAGCGCAGAGCAGGCCTACTCCTTGTTGGTGCGGGAGTCCCAACACACCAACACCAAACTGCGGGACGTCGCAGCCCATCACGTTGCCTTGACCAACGGGCCGGAAAAGGCCGATCCGGCCGCCGAGCCGATCCGGCGACTGGCTGCCCACAACAACGTCGCCTGACCGACCTCGGCACCGGCTAAGGTTCCACTGGCCCCGACGATGCGGCAGGTCGGCCGGCGCCGGTCGGGCAGCCGCGACCACCGGAAGGGGCCGGCGTGGACACCGCGACCGACGTGCTCGTCATCGGCGCCGGTCAGGCGGGCCTGTCTGCGGCGTTCCACCTACAAAGGGCCGGCATCGACTACCAGGTGCTGGATGCGGAATCAGCCCCGGGGGGTGCGTGGCAGCACCGTTGGCCGACGCTGACCATGGCGACCGTCAACGGCATCCGTGAGCTGCCCGGTTCAACGGTCCCGCACACTGCTCCCGACACGCCGGCCCGGCAGGCGATCCCGGAGTACTTCGCTGCTTACGAGACCGAACTCGCACTGAACATCCAGCGACCGGTCAGGGTCCACCGGGTCGAAGCGGTCGGTGAGCTGCTGCTGACCACCACGACAGACCGCGTGACAATCCTGTCCAAGGCACTGATCAATGCCACCGGTACCTGGACCCGGCCGTTCTGGCCGCACTATCCGGGTGCCACCGCCTTCGCCGGGCGGCAGTTGCACACCCACGACTACCGCGGCCCAGCCGACTTCGCCGGCGCGCGGGTCATCGTCATCGGGGGCGGGATCTCGGCTGTGCAGATGCTGATCGAGATCGCCCCGCAGACGGCTTCGCACACCTGGGTGACCCGCCGGCCACCGGTGTGGGTGGAGCGCGAGTTCACCTCGGAGCTGGGTCGTGCGGCCGTCGCGATGGTCATCGAGCGGGTCAGTCGGGGCCTGCCGCCACGGTCGGTCGTCTCCGTCACCGGGCTCGGCTTGACCCCGGCGGTGGTGGCCGCCAGGGCAGCCGGGATCCTGGTCCGCGAGGAAATGTTCGAAACCATCACCCGCGACGGGGTGCGGTGGGCGGGCGGCCGGACCCGGGCTGCCGACACCTTGTTCTGGTGCACCGGTTTCCGGGCTGCCCTCGATCATCTCGGACCACTGCACCTACGCGGCAAGGGAGGCGGCATCGTGATGGACGGCACGGCCGTCGCGGCCGACCGGCGCATCCACCTGGTGGGCTACGGGCCTTCGGCATCGACCATCGGCGCGAATCGAGCGGGCCGACTGGCCGTCCGGGAGATTCAGCAGCTACTGCGGCTCGAAAACACTTCAGGGTGGTCACCTCCGAAGAGGTGACCACCCTGAAAGCTGAAGATCAAGGACCTGAGCGTCCTGGTGCAGCAATACTGCACGGGTGTCGCAGATCAGATGGCGGTGACGCCAGTAGCCTGCGGACCCTTGGCGCCCTGGGTGACGGTGTAGGTCACCTTCTGGTTCTCCTCGAGCGAGCGGTAGCCGCCCGACTGGATCTCCGAGTAGTGGACGAAGACATCCGGTCCGTCACCCTCGGGGGTGATGAAGCCGAAGCCCTTTTCAGCGTTGAACCACTTGACTGTGCCCTGTGCCATGATGTTTCTCCTTGCATGTATCCGATCAGAAAGACGTGGATCGTCTCTCCGGGTTCGTCGACGAGTGCGACACTTTCGGACACAAGATCCGAGAGGTCCCAAGTAGTTCGACTGCCTTGGGACCGCTATGACACGAACTCAAGAACTGTAACCACGAATAAGTATTCCACGTCCCCGACTGAAGACAGAAATCCGGGGGGGATCTTGCAAGTCATTACACCCATTCGGCCTAGTGCACGCGACGGTAGATCGCCGATCGACAACTTGCGATCGAATCGGGCAGCGCCTGAAAAACCAAGCGGGACAGCCGCCCTGACCTATCTCACCGGCGATCGTCAAGCCTGCCCGGGTCGGCCAGTTGACGCCGGACTGCCTCGACGAACTGCGCCGCCAACTGACCCAGGATCTTGTCGACCTCGAAGGGGGTGTCGACCCGGCCGATCAGTACCCGGCCGGTCATCGACCTGACCTGGAAGTCGACCGAGCAGATCTGTGCAAGCGGAACAATCCAGGCCTGACCGGCTCTCGCGCCGTGCGGCCGGAAGAGCACCCGCCCAGTCGTCAACACCAGAATCCCGAGTTGCCGCCGGTACCGGCCTTCGACCATGAAGACGACGGATTCCGTCTCGAGCAGACAGGTTTCGAGCTGCTGGATCTCGGGGTCGAAACGCTGGTCGAAGGCCACGTCCACGGCCGCCCTTGCCAGGTCGGGCCGCAGTCCCATGGCGGCCACCCGCTGCTCGGGAGGCGGCACGCGGAACAGCTTCTTGAGGTCGAACTGAGCCATCGTCACGCCCTTTCGCCGCTGCGCCCGTCAGGTCCGATTCTGGCACGCCTGCGGCATGGCCGGCAGTTGATCCCGACGGCCCGACCGGGGCGCTGTCAGGCCCGGTCGACCGCGAGTCGTCCGTCGCCACCGTCCGCATTCCGGTGCAGCCGATGTGGTGGCCGGATCTCCAGCGGACGGATGGCGGAGAAGTGTGCGAGCGCCACTGCACCGGAGACTGCCAACGTGAATGCGATCGCAGCAGGGATCGGCCAGCCCGGTCGGATGCCGTCACCGAGGAGTGTCAACCCGATCACCGATGGCAGCACCGTATTGGTGGTGAACATGACCGCAGAAACAGTGGTCGCGGTGCCCTTCTGCAGCGCGAGCGCGAAAACGATGGTGGCGGCCACCCCGTTGAGGATGATCGCCCAGACTGACGGTTCGACGAACCATCGCCAGAAATCGTCCGGGAGGTGCAGGGTCCGGGCCGAGACGGCGACTGCCGTGAACCCGAGCCCAGCTCCGAAGGCCAACAGGGCCACGGACAGCCGCAAGGCGGAGCGGCTGCCGTAGTGGCCGATCAGGCACACCGGAACAACGGTGCACAAGATGATGACCCGCCAGGGCGTCGGCAGCGAGAGCGCCGGTCCCGGCTCGGCCGACAGTCCCAGGGTGATGAGGCCCACCGCCGCGATCCCGAGGCTGATCCATCCCATTCGGCCGAGCTTCATGCCAAGGAACACCGAGATGGTCGCGGTCACCCCGACGCTGAAGGCGAGCATCGACTGGACCAGGAACAGCGGGAGCCGGTGCAGCGCGGCTGCACCCGCGATGAAGCCGAAGATGTCGATGGCCACTCCGGTGACGTAGAGCGGCTGCCGTCCGATCCTGCCGAGGTCGTCCGAGTCGCCACCGAACGCTCCGGCCCGCCGGATCGCGGTGGACTCCAGTACCGACCCGACACCGGAGCCCAGGGCCGCCATCACGGCCAGCAGGTATCCGATGATCACCTTTGCAATGCTCCCAGACGGTGGCCTCACATAGTCTGCATCCGACATGAGTGACACCCCACGCGAGCTGCCCGATGAACCCGCACCGCCGATCTCGCCACCATCGGCCGCCGACCTGGCCGGCCGGCTCGGGATGGTCATGAGCGCCGATGCGGCACGGCTCGGCCGACGCCTCGAGGGTCTGCGCCGTACGTCTGACAAGGGCAAACGCGATCGGGCCCTGGTGGATCTCGACCGTCAGCTGGCTGCCGCCGAACAGAAGCTCACCCGACGCCTGGCTGCGGTGCCGGACATCACCTTCCCGCCCGAGCTGCCGGTGTCCGAGCGGGTGGACGACCTCGCCGCTGCCATCCGGGACCACCAGGTGGTCATCGTCGCAGGCGAGACCGGATCGGGGAAATCCACCCAGCTGCCGAAGATCTGCCTGTCCATCGGGCGCGGTGTGCGCGGTCTGATCGGGCACACCCAACCTCGGCGGATCGCGGCCAGGGCGTTGGCCGAACGGATCGCCGAAGAGACCGGCACCGAACTGGGTGGCGCGATCGGCTACACCATCCGCTTCGGCGACCACACCGGACCGGCCACGTTGGTGAAATTGATGACCGACGGCATCCTGCTCGCCGAGATCGGCCGCGACCGGAATCTGTCCGCCTACGACACCATCATCATCGACGAGGCCCACGAGCGGAGCCTGAACATCGACTTCCTGCTCGGTTACCTGGTGCAGCTGCTGCCGCGGCGCCCGGATCTGAAAGTGATCATCACCTCGGCAACAATCGACCCGCACCGGTTCTCCCGGCATTTCGGCGATGCCCCGATTGTCGAGGTGTCCGGTCGCACCTACCCGGTCGAGATCCGCTACCGGCCGTACGGGGCCGACAACGTCGACGACGAGGACGACGACGGCGACCCGGTCACGTCCGCCAGAAACCCGGCGCCGGCCAGAAGTGGCGACCAGACCCGTGACCTGGGGCAGGCGATCGTCGATGCCACCGACGAACTGGCCAGGGAAGGTGACGGCGACGTGCTGGTGTTCCTGTCGGGTGAGCGCGAGATCACCGACACCGCAGAGGTACTGCGCGGACATCTGGCGTCGCGGCCCGGAGTGACCGAGGTCCTTCCGCTCTACGGCCGGCTGTCGGCTGCCGATCAGCACAAGGTCTTCTCGGCTCACAGCGGCCGTCGCATCGTGCTGTCAACGAACGTGGCGGAAACGTCGCTGACGGTCCCCGGCATTCGTTATGTCATCGATCCCGGGACGGCCCGGATCTCCCGTTACTCACCCCGCACAAAAGTGCAGCGGCTGCCGATCGAGCCGATCTCGCAGGCGTCCGCCGGCCAGCGGGCCGGCCGGTGCGGCCGGGTGGCCGACGGGGTGTGCATCAGGCTCTATTCGGAAGAGGACTTCGCCGGCCGGCCCGCGTACACCGACCCGGAGATCGCCCGCACCTCGCTCGCGTCGGTCATCCTGCAAATGGCCTCCCTCGACCTGGGCGACATCGCGTCGTTCCCCTTCCTCGAGCCGCCGGACACCCGCCAGATCACTGACGGCATAACGGTTCTCACCGAACTCGGCGCGCTGGACCGAAGCGGCGACGACGACCGGGTACGGCTGACGGACATCGGCCGTTCGCTGGCCGCGCTCCCGCTGGATCCGCGGCTGGCCAGGATGATCGTCGAAGCCGATCTGCGCGGTTGCCTGGCCGACGTACTGGTGATCACCGCTGCGCTGGCCATTCAGGACGTCCGGGAGTACCCGCTGGAGGACCGGGACCGGGCGACCGCGGCGCATGCCAGATTCGCCGACCCGAAGTCGGACTTCCTGTCGTTGCTCAATCTGTGGCACTACCTCGCCGACGAGGCGACGGCCCGGTCCGGGAACGCGTTTCGTCGGATGTGCCGAGCCGAATACCTGCACTACCTGCGGATCAGGGAATGGCAGGACCTGCACTCCCAGCTGCGCCAGGTCGCCCGCGGCCTGAAGATGGACACCGAGTCGCACGCCGTGGTCGGCGCCGCCGCGGTCAAGGTCGAATCCGGCCCACCGACCGGGTCGACGACGGCCGGGCACCAGCAGGGAAGTCGTTCGGCATCGGGCCGGAGTTCGGCCGCCGGCGGTCGTCGCCGCGGTCGCAGACCGGTGGAGCGCACCCCGCAGCGGCTGGAGGCTGCGCCACCGGCGGTCGCCGCGCTCACCGAGTCACAGGCGGCCGGGTCCGGGTTGGCATTCATCGACACCGAGCGGGTACACACCGCGCTGCTCGCCGGCCTGCTCTCACATATCGGTCTCCGGTTGGAGCCTGGTCGGGAATATCAGGGCACCCGCGGCACGAAGTTCGTCATCTGGCCAGGTTCGGCGCTGGCCAAGGCGGGGCCGCGGCTGGTGATGGCGGCGGAACTGGTCGAGACGTCCCGGCTGTGGGGCCGGATCGCGGCCGCCATCGACCCGACCTGGGTTGAACAGGTCGGGGGAGAGCTGTTGCGGCGCAGCTATTCCGAGCCGCGTTGGGATGCAAGACGCGGTCAGGTGACGGCCACCGAGAAGGTGACCCTGCTGGGTGTCACGCTGATCGGCGCACGTTCGATCCAGTTCGACCGCATCGACCCGGTGCTCAGTCGGGAGATGTTCATCCGGCACGCCCTGGTGGAGGCCGACTGGGAGACCCGGCATCCCTTCTTCGCCGCCAACCTGGCGGCCCTTGACGAGGTCGCCGAACGCGAGGACCGGGCAAGACGCCGGGACATCGTCATCGACGACGAGTCCCTCTATGCCCTGTACGACCAGCGGATCCCGGCCGAGGTCACCTCCTCCCGCCACTTCGACAGTTGGTGGCGCAAGGCTTCTCGGACCGCACCTGATCTGCTGACCTTCACCCCCGACATGCTGCTGGCCGAAGGTGCCAGGGACGTCGACGCAGCCGCCTATCCGGACAGGTTCACCGCGGGCGACGTGGATTTCGGGCTGGACTACGTCTTCGAACCAGGTCGGGCCGACGACGGGGTCACGGTGACCATCCCGCTCGCCGTGCTGGCCCGCATCGACCCGGCCGCCTTCGAGGCGCAGATCCCGGGTCTGCGCAAGGATCTCGCCGTCGCGCTGATCAGGTCACTGCCGAAGACGCTGCGCCGCAACTTCGTCCCGGCACCCGACTTCGCCGCCGCCGCCCTGTCGCAGATGCCTGACGACGGGGTCGCCGCGCTGGGTGCCACGCTTGCGGCCAGGTTGACCGCGATGACCGGGATCGTCGTCCGAGCCGAGGATTTCGACCAGGAGAAGGTCCCCGACCACCTTCGGATGGGCTTCCGCGTGGTGGACGACACCGGCCGCGCCGTCGCGTCCGGCAAGGATCTGACCGCTCTGCAGGACACCCTGCGCGCCGACGGCCGGAAGGCGGTCGCCAAGGCCTCCGGCGCGCTGGAGCGCACCGGATTGACCGAGTTCCCCGCCGCCGGCATCCTGCGGACGGTGACCAGTTCGGTCGGCGCCCATGAAGTCACCGGATTCCCGGCGCTGGTCGACGAGGGCGACACCGTTGGCATCACGGTGTTCACCTCGGCAGCCGACCAGAGCCGGGCGATGCGTGCCGGGACCCGCCGCCTGATCGCCCGGACCGCGAAGAACCCGCTGGCCCATGTGCGCAACGGTCTGACCCGGGACCAGATGCTCACCCTCAGCGTCACCCCGCACGGCAGCGTCGGGGCGCTGCTAACGGATGCGACCGCGGCGGCGATCGACGCGCTCCTGGACTGGGCCGGGGGTCCGGGCTACACGGCGGCGGCCTACGCCGCGCTGGTGCGGAAGCTGGCCCCGCACCTGGACCGGGCCGTGCTGGACATCGTCATCTCCGCCGAAGCGGCCCTGAAACAGGCGCAGGCGGCCGAACTTGCGGTCGATGCCATTTCCGGCACCGCGCTGGCCGAACAGGCCGCCGACATGAAGGCCGAACTGCGCAGGCTGGTACATCCGGGGTTTCTGACCGAGACGACCGCAGCGCACCTTCCGGATCTGACCAGGTACCTGCAGGCGCTGACCGTCCGGGCCGGCCGGCTCCGGGAGAACCCCGACCGCGACCGGCAGCGGATGATCGAGATCAACCAGTTGGCCGCCGAGATCGATGTCGCGGTGGGATCTCTGCGGCCGGAACGGGCCGCCGATCCGGACGTGACGGCCGTCCGGCGGTTGCTCGCCGAGTACCGGATCGCCAGTTTTGCGCAGCCGATGCGCACCGCGGTCCCGGTCTCGGCCAAACGCCTACGGACGGCGATCGCTGCGCTGAGCCGCTGAACCCACCTGGGATGCGCTACTCGGTCGGGGGAACGTTGGGCGTGTCGGTGGCCGGCCTGTCCCGGGCCAGTGAATCGACGAAACCGGACAGTTTGTCCTCGATGGGATCCACCTTGTCGTGGCCGATCCGGTCGCCGACGAAGTCGCCGACCTTGCCAAGGCCCTGCTTGATCTGGTCCCCGTGGTCGTGAACCAGACCTTCGGCCTTGTCCCTGAGCTCACCGAAATCCACCATGTGCAGTCCCATCTCGTCGACGTCCGTTCCGCGGCCGTGCCGCACCCGGCGGCATTGCCCGGTCTTTACTCGCCCCACCGTAGACGATCGGACAATCCTGGGAAATGGACGACGAACCCATCGGCATCGATGGTCAGCTCCCGCTCGCCCAGCGGGCCGGTGTATTCGATCACGGCGCCGTAGCTGTCGGCGGAGATGGTCCGATAGTGATGCTGCACCGGAGTGACCTCGGGATCCGGACCACCCACCGATGCGACTGTCAACAGTGCCGAACCGACGGTCCGATGCAGGCCCAGGCGCCGGATCGCCAGCGAATTCGTGAACGCGGAGGCCAGCAGGTCGGCATCAAGCGCGGCCTCCACCTGCGTAAGGGTGCGGGGTCCGCTGCCATAGTCGGCCACCCACTGCCCGCCGGGCACGCGCGACAGGGCCAGCGTCCGTTCTCCGGTGCCGGAGTCGGTCTGGACGGTGAGCCGGCGTGTTCGGCCCTCCGGGTCGGCCAGCAGCGAATACCAGACACCGAAAGGGTCTCCGGCCGCGCTCACGATGTGCCCGCTGGCCCGCATCCCGCGATCGGTCAGCACCACCCGTACTGTTTCCAGCCGATGCTGGTCGTCAGAGGTCCAGGCCAGCATCCGGGTGGAAGTCGAGGTGTTAGTCACAGACCCAGACGTTAAACCGTCGCGCCGGGAACCGAATCCCCTGGGCCCGTTCCGCGAACATCGTCACTCGATTGCGCGCTGTGCATCGGCTCGCTGGCCGGGCCGACCGGGGCTCCCACCTGCGCACCCGTGCCTCGGGCCGGTAATTGGAGTTGACGAAGCTCGTCGCGGTCGGCGACTGTGATCGGCGTGGGACATCTCGACGTTGCCGGCATCGCCTACTCCCTTGCCGACGGCAGGCCGCTGCTCGCCGATGTCACCTTCCGGATCGGCCAGGGCAGCGTCACCGCCCTGATCGGGCCGAACGGCACCGGCAAGACGACGTTGCTGCGGATCATCACCGGTGAACTCTCCGCCGAAGAAGGGGCCATCACCCGGACAGGCGGCCTCGGGGTGATGCCTCAGTTCATCGGCTCGGTCAGCGACGACTCGACGGTGCGCGACCTGCTGCTGTCCGTCTGCTCCTCGCCGGTCCGCGTGGTGGCCGCCGAGATCGACGCCAGCGAGCTGGAGATGATGGACCTGGACGGCGGCCCCGGCGATGATGCGAAATCGATGCGATATGCGCAGGCTCTCGCGGACTGGGCCGACGTGCACGGCTATGAGCAGGAGACCGCGTTCGACGTCGCGTGCGTTGCCGCACTCGGGCTGCCGTACGACAGGGCAAAGTTCCGCGCAGTGACCACGCTCTCCGGAGGAGAGCAGAAGCGGCTGGTCCTGGAGCTCCTCCTGTCCGGCCCGGACGAGGTGTTGCTGCTGGACGAACCGGACAACTACCTCGACGTGCCGGGCAAGATCTGGCTGGAGGGAAAGCTGGCCGAGACCACGAAGGCGGTACTGCTGGTCAGTCACGATCGGGAACTGCTGACGAGGTCGGCGACCCGCATCGTCACGCTCGAACCCGGTGTCGCCGGCGCGGTCTCCTGGGTGCACGGCGGATCTTTCACCAACTACCGCCAGGCCAGAGCGGACCGCAACTCCCGGTTGGAGGAATTGCGTCGGCGATGGGACGAGGAACACGCAAAGATCAAGGCCCTGGTGCTGATGTACAAGGTCAAGGCCACCTTCAACGACGGCCTGGCGTCGCGCTACCAGGCGGCGAAGACCCGGCTGTTCAAGTTCGAGGAGGCCGGGCCGCCCGAGGAATTGCCGCTGACCCAGAAGGTGACGATGCGGTTGGCCGGCGGCCGCACCGCGAAGCGGGCCGTCGTCTGCAGCCGGCTCGAACTGACCGGTTTGATGAAGCCGTTCGACCTGGAGATCTTCTACGGCGAGCGGCTCGCCGTGCTCGGAGCCAACGGCTCCGGCAAATCACACTTCCTCCGGCTGCTGGCGGCCGGCGGATCAGACCCGGACATCGAGCACCGGCCGGTCACCGACGCCGTGGTCGACCCGGTCAGGCATTCCGGGACCGTGGCGCTGGGCTCGCGTGTCCGGCCCGGCTACTTCCGGCAGACCCACGCACATCCCGAGCTGGCCGGCCGCACCCTGCTGGAGATCCTGCACCGGGGTGACGACCACCGGGCCGGCATGGGGCGGGAGCAGGCTGCCAGGGCTCTTGACCGTTACGGGTTGGCCAGGGCGGGGGAGCAGACCTTCGACACGCTGTCCGGGGGGCAGCAGGCCCGGCTGCAGATCCTGCTGCTGGAACTGTCGGGTGCCACGCTGCTGCTGCTGGACGAACCGACCGACAATCTCGACCTGCACTCGGCCGAGTCGCTCGAGCAGGCGCTCGACGCGTTCGACGGCACGGTGGTGGCGGTCACCCACGACCGGGCGTTCGCTCGGACCTTCGACGCGTTCCTGATTTTCGACGCGGGCGGATCGGTGAGCCGTTGCGACCAGCCGGTCTGGGAGGTTGCCCGGGTGCAGCGGGCTCGCTGATCCGGCGGCGGCCGTTCGCCGGGGCTGTCGATCCGGGTCTGCCGTGTCACGATGATCGGGTGAGCAGAGCGCCGGGGCGACGGGGGGAGTCCCCGGCCAAGACCGCTACCGCTCTGCGGGCTCCGGCCGGAGGATCCCGTGCGGTGAGCTCGGCCGGCCAGGTGAGGTTCGCCGGGCTGGTGAGATCCGGCGGACTGTTCGTCGCGTTGGTGATCGCCGCGGGCCTGGTCGCCGCGGTCGTCGGCACCGACGTGACCCAGACCGCCCCGGTCGTCGGTATCGCGGCGCCACCGTGGATCGTCCGGTTCGGCATCCCGGTGCTGCGGACGCTGCTGGATCTCGGCGCGGTGTCCGTCGCCGGTCTGGCACTGCTGCCCAAATTGGTCGGATTCGACCGGCCGGAGCGAACCGAGGCCGTTGTCGGCCGGGCTCGTCGACTTGCCGTCTGGGCCTCCGCGCTGTGGGCCGTCGCAGCGCTGCTGTCGATCGTGGCGCTGTCGGTCGAGCTGGATCCGGCCAGGACCCCGTCGGTGTCCTCGGTCTGGGGCTACATCAGCAATATCGCGACGGGCAAGGGCCTGCTGATGTCGGCCGGCTGCGCCCTGCTGTCCTGGTGGTTGTGTCGGGTCGCCGTGCGTCACGGCGAGAAGGTGCCAGCCGAGCTGCGGATCGGCATCGTGCTCTTCGGCCTGCTGCCGCTGCCGCTCACCGGGCACGCGGCCAACTGGTACTACCACGACCTGTCGATGGTCTCGATGGAGTTGCACGTGGTCGCCGCGACCGCCTGGGCCGGCGGACTGGCTGCGGTGGTCATCTTCCTGACCCGCGAACCGAACCTGCTGGCCGTCGCGCTCCCGCGGTTCTCGAAGCTGGCGACCTGGTGCGTCTTCGTCGTCGGGGTCACCGGGATCTTCAACGGTCTGCTGGAACTGTCGCTCTCCCCGATCACTGCGCTGCCGGCTTCGATCTTCACCACCCGGTACGGCGTGCTGCTGCTGGCCAAGGCTTCATGCATGGTGATCGTCGCGGTCATCGCGATTCAGGTCCGTCGCCGGATCCTGCCCAGGGTCACCGCCCGGAAGCGGACGGCCATCGGACTCTGGTGCGGCTGGGAAGTGCTCACCCTCGGCGCGGCCTTCGGCATTGCGGTGGCGTTGACCAGGGCCTCGGTTACCCCGTTCTGAGTGCTAGGACGGCTGCGGGCGGAGCGCCTCGTTCCAGCCGTCGAGGACGCCGTTGGCGTCCCGGCGTGGCTCCGCAGCGAAATCGACGCTGATGCCCGGCGGGCGTGGGGTCTTCAGCCCGATCGTCGTGCCGGCAAACCAGACGGCGAAGCCCCAGGTGAGCGCTGAGAGCGGCAGGGTGAGCCAGATCGATGACCAGGCGATCGGCGGGGTGAGCAGGTGCGCGCCGTTGTCGACGGCTGCCCGGATGCCGGCGATGTTCATCGCGGCCAGGTTCGTCGGCGTTCCGGTGATCACCGCACTGAGCCAGAGCATCCCGTAGCCCAGACCCGTCAACCCGATCGCCCCGACCGCTGCCCGCAGGTAGGGGCTGACCGCGATGAGAAAAACGAGGTCCACCGCCACTCCCAGTGGCAGGAGCCACACCGGAAGATAACTGGGTGGAAAGGTGCCAAGGGTCAGGATCGGCCAGATGACGCATCGGTAGGCGACGTAGCCGGTGACCACCAAGGTGGCGGTCCAGCGGCGGCCGACCGTGATCCGGGCGAAAGCCAGCATCGCCATGCAGACGGCGAGCACCCAGACCGGATAGACCCACGGCGAGATCGGCATCGCGAAGTGTTGCAAGGCAACATCATCGACCGGCCGGCCGAGCTGCTGGGCAGCGAAGTTCAAGAGCGACGGCTCAGCGTAGGGACTGCCCCGCAACCACGATGCAACCTCCAGGACGCCGTATTCCTGTTGACCCGTCGGGAAGTAGAGGTCCTCGAACAGGAATGCGAACAGAGCAATCAACCCGACGGCCCACTGACGGGCGAAGACTCCGTCTCGCGGGTACGTCCGGTACCAGTTGCGGATGACGCCGATCACCATCACTGCGGTGCCGGTGTACAACAACAGGTGCGACGGCGACCAGGCGGTCAGGTCGAGACCGTTGATCCGGTGGTTGACCACGTCGATGGGCCCGGCGACCACGAAGATCCCGGTGCCCCACTGCATGATGCGCAGTGAGCGGCGCTCCACGCCGAATCCGGTGAACGAATGGGCCAGAACCAGGCCGATCGCCGTCCCGGTACCGACGGTGTTGAGCAGGTGCGGCGGTGCGAAGTCATCACGCAGCCATTTGAAATGCCAGGACACGTCCCACGAGGAGCCCAACAGCTTGAAAGCAAGGGCGACGATCCACATGCGCTGCATGAAGACGGCCAACGATCGGGGCGTCACTCGACCCGGCTCGCCGCGGCTCCAGTAGGTGCGCATGAACCCAGCCAGCCGTCGCATGCCAGTGCCCTTCGTTCTCGTCGTGGTTTCCCGTCCCGTCCGGCACGCTCCGTTTGGAAAGCCTAGGCCCGGTCGATGCCCAACCCGTCTCAATCGTCCTCGTCGGCCTGTTCCGGATACCAGGCTTCCACTTCAAGGTTCGCCCGGGACCCCCGGATGCCGGTGATGTGTCCGCCGGCCAGTCCGACCGAGATCAGCTGATCGACCATCTCTTCGCCGGACAGGGTCAACGGGCTGAACCCGTCAGCCCTCGACTCGAAGGCACGGCGGGCATCGTGACCGCCGGAGGTCAACTTCTGCAGCGATCCGGTGGAGGCCAACGACCCCCTGGCCACGCCGAGGATCGCCAGCACATCGTCGAGCGCGTCGATCAGGGCGCCGCGGTTCGATTCGCACATGGCTCTGACGAGCTCGGGGCGGGTACCGGCGACTCTCGTTCCGTCCTGGAACGACGACGCTGCCAACGACAGCGCCAGCGATCCGCCGGCCCCGCCGACCTGGGCCAGCGCGAGGGCCAACAGGTGCGGCAGGTGGGAGATCCTGGCCACGGCGTCGTCGTGCGCGTCCGCTTCGGCCGGGACCACCCGGCTCCCGATCGCCAGTGCCAGCCCGGCCACCTCGCTCCACACCTCGAGGTCGGAATTCTCATCCAGGCAGGTCACCCAGGGCGCCTGGTCGAACAAGCCGGGCCAGCCGGCGGCCCAGCCGCTGAATTGGGTCCCGGCCATCGGGTGCGAGCCGACGTACCTGGCCTGGCCGCACAGCCACTGCACCTGTTCGGCGACCGCGCCTTTGACGGACGCGACATCGGTCAGCTTCGCCGTGGGCGCCAACTCGGCGATCCGGGTCAGCATGGTGTCGAAGCCGGTCAGGGGTGCCGCGAGGACCAGCAGACCGTCCTGCCGGGCGGACTGTTCGATGGTCTCGTCCAGGGTGTCGAACACCACGAACCCGTCGCCAGCAGCCGCCGCTCTGGTGTCGGGACTGGGCGACCAGCCGGCCACCTCGGTGAGGGGCGCGGCGGCCCGCAGCAGCGACCCGCCGATGAGGCCGAGACCGAGAACGAAGACGGCGGGCAGCGCTGCGGTGTCTCCAGTGGCGACTGTCATGTGCTCATCATCGCCTGCAATGGGTCGGGCGTGCCTCGAGCGCCGAACCTGCGTAACGTCTGGCCTGTGACTATCGACGGGTTCGCCGCGGCCGTCGTCCGAGAGGACGGCGCCTGGAAATGTTCGGCGCTCGCCGAGGAACTGCTGGAGGACCTGGACGGACTGATCAGCGCCCTGCGCCGACTCGCCACCGCCGGTGCAGTCTTTGGGCTGGCGGCTGTCGACGACGAGTTCTTCGTCGTCGTCCGGCCGATTCCAGGCGGCGCGTCCCTGTTGTTGTCAGACGCCACGGCCGCGCTCGACTACGACATCGCCGCAGACGTCCTCGACCTGCTGGAGATCGCCCTGCCGGAAGATGACGACGTGGATGACGAACCCTGGCCGGAGGGCGACCTGAGCCTGCTGGCCGACCTGGGGATACCGGAGCAGGAGATGCAGCTGATCGTCGGTGAGGTCGACCTCTACCCCGACGAACAGTTGACACTGATCGCGCAGCGCTGCGGATTCGGTGACCAGTTCGCCGCCCTGCTGGAAAAAGTGTGAAGGTCTGACGGCTGACGTGGTCGGATTCGCGGCCGACCGGCTGGCCGACGAGGTGCTGATCCGGAAGGCGCTGGCGGCGGCCGGAGCCGCGGCGGCGACGGATGACGTGCCGATCGGGGCGGTACTTCTCGACCCGGCCGGCGTGGCGGTGGCGGCCGCCTGCAATGCCAGGGAAGCGACCTCGGACCCGACCGCTCACGCCGAGATACTGGTCCTGCGGGCCGCGGCCCGCCTGGCCGGCACCTGGAATCTGGCCGGATCGACCTTGGCCGTGACGGCCGAGCCCTGCACGATGTGCGCCGGGGCGATCGTGCTGGCCCGGATCTCGGTGGTGGTGTTCGGCTGCTGGGAGCCCAAGACCGGGGCCGCCGGTTCACTCTGGGACGTGCTACGTGATCGGCGACTCACCCACCGGGTCGAAGTCCGCGGCGGAGTGTTGGCCGACGAATGCGCCGCCCTGCTCACCGACTTCTTCGCGACTCGCCGCTGACCAGCCCTCCCCGCCCCGTTCGCCGCCCGTCCGGGTGCGGCAGTGGTCTTCGGCCCGCCCCTGACTCACCTATACTTCTCGGCGGTAGCGTGTCCGAGCGGCCTAAGGAGCACGCCTCGAAAGCGTGTGAGGTGAGAGCCTCCGAGGGTTCAAATCCCTCCGCTACCGCCAGCGGATCAGCGAAAACGCCGGGTACCCGAGTTCGGGGAACCCGGCGTTTTGCGGCCACTCTCAGCTCGATCTCAGGTGTGATCCGGTAGACGCGGCGCCAGGTGGTCAGGGCCCGGTTGCAGTCACGCCCAACTCTCCTGCAGGAGCGCTCCGCTGGCATGCAGCACATCAAGGCCATGGACGGTGGGCTCGGTGCCGGGCCGGTTGCCGCCGAACGCGGCGTCGACGGCTGGATGGATCCGCTGTTCGAACGCCAGACCGCAAGCCTCCTCGGACTCCCATACATCGATGTACTGCAGTGCGCCATCAGGCAGTCGGACACACAGGTGCAGTAGCGATCCGGTCATCGGTTCGGGGCCGATCTCTTCGATGATGCGTCGGTACAGGCCCTCGCCGATGGGAACATCCTGGGTGAATGCGTAGACCATGACTGGATCCTCCTGATAGATTCGCCGAATGTGCTTCGGATGAATAAGGTGACCGTACGACCGATGAGCGATGACGTCAATGGGCAATCCACCAACAAACGGAGCTACCGCTCGCCGCGGCGGGCCGAGCAGGCCGCGGCCACCCGTCGGGACATACTCGCCGCCGCGCGGGCGCTGTTCGTCTCCGACGGCTACACAGCCACCACGATCGCCGAGATCGCAGCCAAGGCGAGGGTCTCGGTGGACACGATCTACGCCACCGTGGGCAGGAAACCGGCACTGCTGCGTGAACTTGTCGAAACCGCGATCTCCGGCACCGACCAGGCACTGCCCCCCGAACAGCGCGACTACGTCATGCGCGTGGCCGCCGCCCCCACTGCACGGGGAAAGATCGCCATCTATGCCCAGGCGATCACCGGCATCCAGCAGCGCATGGCGCCGGTCTTCCTGGCGCTACGTGACGCCGCCGCCACCGACCGGGACTGTGCATCCATGTGGGCTCAGATCGCCGAGCGGCGAGCCGCCAACATGCGGAGAATGGCCGAAAGCCTCGGTAGCACAGGAGAACTCCGCACCGACCTGACCAATGACCAAGTGGCCGATATCATCTGGAGCATGAATGCGGCCGAATACTGGGATCTTCTTGTCCGTGAACGGTCCTGGACACCCGAACAATTCCGGCAGTTTCTCACCGACGCCTGGACCCGCCTGCTCCTCGACTGAGATCCAGGGCGAGACCGGCCATCCGTGGCAACGAGACCGGTACCGTCGCATCATCTCGAACACCCGTTCGTATAGGGTGTGAGCATGGAGCTTGCGAACGAGGCCCGGCCGGTTGTCATTCCGGTGCGCGGGGGTGGCGAATCTCAGGCAGTGCTCGTTCATGCGGTGTACCTCGACGGCACGGACGAGTGGGTGCGCGGGCGGAGCGTGCGGTACGCGCAGGGCCACACGATGGTCGCGATCGGCAGCCCGCCGGTCTACGTATGGCTGCGGAATTCCGACGTCGTCGAGCAGGCGTGATCCTCGAGGCCCGTGCAGAGTCGGTCACCGAGACAGTGCAGCCGTCACTTTCTCCATAGCGGTCGGCAGGAATTACGGGTGTGTCGGTGAAGAACCGGGACGCGATGTCGATGACCGCGAGGCCTATCGGCGATCACCAGCATTTTGTGCCGGTATGGCCGACCGAATCGGTCCGATATCGGATCATTGCCGGCGGCAGCGGCGCGAACGCACGAACTACTGGCAGATCACTCCGAGCGACACCGACTCCGCGTCGGTTGATTCCCAGGGGTTGATTTCCGCTGCGCCATATGGGTGGGTGAACCCTCCTTCTATTGACAGGATCTTTCTAAACCGTTTTAGCTGATCCTGTTGTTGACGAAAGGACCAGGGGGATGGCGTCGAAGCCTACGATCTCCGATGTCGCTCTGCGGGCGGGCGTGTCCAAGGGTGCGGTGTCGTTCGCGCTGAACAATCGTCCTGGTGTGTCGGCCGGGACCAGAGCGCGGATCCTGTTGGCTGTCGACGAGCTCGGGTTCACGCCGAGCCGGGCGGCCAGGGCTCTTTCCAGCTCCCGCACGTTCGCGTTCGGGTTGGTGTTGGCTCGTCGACCCGAAATGCTCCGCGCGGACGCCTTCTTTCCGCCGTTCATCGCCGGTGTCGAGCAGGTGATCGCGCCGGCCGGAATGTCGCTGATGCTCCGGTTCGTGCCGGATGCCGCAGCCGAGAAGGTGGCGTACACAGAGTTGGCGAACGGCCGCGTCGACGGTGTCATCGTGACCGATATCCGGCGCCGCGACCCACGACCCGCATTGCTCACCGGCCTGGGATTGCCGGCGGTCACGCTCAATCGGCCGACGAAGCGACTGCCAATTGCGGCGGTGTGCATGGATGACGCTCCCGGTGTGCTGGCGGCGATGGAACACCTCATCGGCTTGGGGCACCGCCGCATTGCGCACGTCGGTGGTCCCCGTCGCTATCTGCATGTCGACAGCCGTCGGCGACAATGGGCCACGGCACTTGCTGCCGCCGGACTTCCGCCGGGCCCGTTCCTCGAGGCAGACTTCACGGCCGCCGGCGGTGCGCGAGCTACCGCTCAACTTCTTCAGGCGCCTCCGCTTCCCACGGCGATCCTCTACGCCAACGACCTCATGGCGGCGGCGGGGATGGCTGAGGTCAGTCGGCGCGGCCTTCGGGTCCCGCACGACTTGTCGATCATCGGCTTCGATGATTCCGAATTGTCCGCTTATCTGCACCCGCCGTTGACCACTATCCGGACCGATGCCTTCGGCTGGGGACAGGCCGCCGCCAAGGCCCTGCTGGCTCAACTGGCCGGGGAACAGGTGACCGATGTGCATCTTCCGGCCGGTGTCTTCGTTCTCCGCGAATCCACCGCATCACCGCCCTGATCCGACCGATCTCAGCACATCACAGCCATTTTCCGACAGCACGACAAAGGAGTCGTCATGAAACGCACCACCCTGGCCATCGCCGGCCTGCTCACCGCCACCATCGCCCTGACAGCTTGCGGATCCGGCAGCACGGGGGCCGCCGCCGGGTCCGCCACCAACGGACCCATCACCATCTGGTACTCCAACAATGCCCAGGAGGTGTCGTGGGGCAAGCAGGCGGTCGCAGCCTGGAACAAGGCACATGCGGATCAGACCATCACTGCCCAGGAGGTGCCGGCCGGCAAGTCGTCCGAAGAGGTCATCGGCGCCGCCATCACCGCCGGGACCGAGCCTTGCCTGATCTACAACACCTCCCCGGCATCGGTCCCGCAGTTCCAGAAGCAGGGCGGGTTGGTCGATCTCACCGGTTTCGCCGACGGCGCCTCATACATCGAGGCCAGGACGGGCGATCTGGCCCAGCAGTACAAGTCATCGGACGGCCACTACTATCAGCTGCCGTGGAAGTCGAACCCGGTGATGATCTTCTACAACAAGAAGATCTTCGCGAAGGCCGGTATCAGCACCACAGCTCCACCGTTGGGCACCTATGCCCAGTTCCTGGCCACCGCCAAGAAGGTGGTGTCCTCCGGTGCTGCGAAGTACGCGATCTTCCCTTCGCCCAGTAGCCAGTTCTATCAGTCCTGGTTCGATTTCTATCCTCTGTACGCGGCCGAAACAGGCGGCAAGCAGTTGGTGGTCGACAAGAAGTCCTCATTCAATGACGCCAATGGTCAGGCGGTCGCTGCCTTTTGGCAGCAGCTCTACAGTCAGAAACTGGCCGGGACCGAAGCCTACAACGGTGATGCCTTCGCCGACGGTGTCGCGTCCATGGCCGTGGTGGGGCCCTGGGCGATCGCCAACTACAAGGGCAAGGTCGACTGGGGTGTCGTACCGGTGCCGACATCCGTTGGCATGACGGCGGACAAGATCCACACCTTCTCCGACGCAAAGAACGTGGCGATGTACGCCTCCTGCAAGAATCGCGGCACTGCGTGGGAATTCATGAAGTTCTCCACCAGTCAGGATCAGGACTCTCAACTGTTGACGTTGACCGGCCAGATGCCGCTGCGGAAGGACGTGTCCACCGTCTTCGCCGGCTATCTGACCGCAAACCCGGACTACAAGCTGTTTGCTGATCAAGCCGCTCGTACCGTCGAGGTTCCCAATGTTGCCAACTCGGTGCAGATCTGGCAGACCTTCCGCGATGCCTGGTCCGGTTCGGTGATTTTCGGCAAGTCGGATCCGAAGGCAGCGCTGACGGCGGCGGCCACGCAGATCGATTCGTTGGCCGGTCAGGCGTAGGGCGCCGAAGATGACCCTTCCCGCAGTTGATAGGCCGAACCAGAAGGGGCAATCTCCTTCAGATGCGGTT
>JBBROB010000042.1:0-22018 GCA_038229825.1 Mycobacteriales bacterium | reverse complement strand
TGGACCCCCGACAGCCAACACATCTACACCCACCGCATCGCCCCCGGCGACACCAAATTCGACATCTACCGCATCACCCCCAACGGCACCCAACTCACCGAAATCACCACCCACCAACCCGGCAACAACGAATACCCCTCCTTCGCACCATAAACGCCGGCGAGGACTGCTGACCTGCGCTGACGTCGCCCCTGGCACTATCGAGTTCATGACCTGGATCGATGGGACCCTGCTCGACCACCTCTGGTCGGCGGTCGGGGGGCCCGTCGATCTGGCAGGGGCCGTTTCCTTCCGGGGCGGTCGGGTGCTCAGCTCTCGATACCCGGTGGCTGATCTGGCGTCGGCGGCGGTGGCGTCCGCCGGGCTGGCGGTGGCCGAGTTCGCCGCTGATTCCGGGACCTGTGTGAGCGTCACCGTCGACCGCCCGTTGGCGGCCGCCTGGTTTGGGCCGACCTTCCTGCCGTCAGGGTGGGAACTGCCGGCGGTCTGGGACGCGGTGGCCGGTGACTATCGATGTGTGGACGGGTGGATCCGCCTGCACACCAACGACTCCCGGCATCGGGCCGTCGCTCTCGGCGTGCTCGGGGTGGCGGACTCACCGGAGCGCCCGGCCGATCGGTCCGCTGTCGCAGCTGCCGTCCTGGGTTGGGCCGGCCAGGCATTGGAGGCAGCAGTGGTGATCGCCGGCGGGTGCGCGGCGGAGCTCCGGACGCCGGAGGCGTGGCGCAACCATCACCAGGGCATGGCGGTGGCTCACGATCATCTCGCGTCCAGAGTGTTCACCGACATCTCCGCTACTGCAACCGTTTCCGGGCCGGCCGAGCGACCACTGGCCGGCCTGAAGGTGCTGGATCTGACCAGGGTGCTGGCCGGGCCGGTGGCGACTCGCTTTCTGGCGGGTTTCGGAGCACAAGTGTTGCGGATCGATCCACCGGATCGCGATGAGCCGGCCCTGGAGGTGGAGATGACCCTGGGGAAGAACTGTGCTCGAGTGGATCTCCGGCTGCACCGCGACTGGTTGCTGGAGCTGCTGTCACAGGCGGACGTGTTGATCCACGGCTATCGCCCGGGTGCCATGGACGGGCTCGGCCTGTCGGAAGGTCAGTTGCATGCTGTTCGACCCGGATTGGTCGAGGTGATGCTCGACGCGTACGGCTGGTCCGGTCCGTGGCGTGGTCGTCGTGGGTTCGACAGCCTGGTGCAGATGAGCAGCGGGATCGCCTTTCCCGCGGACGGGGATCCCGCCGCGCCGCCGACTCCGCTCCCGGTGCAGGCCCTGGATCACAGCACCGGTTATCTCGCGGCGACGGCGGCCCTGCGCGGGCTGTGCGAGCGTCGTCGGACCGGACTCGGGAGTGTCAGCCGGGTGTCGTTGGCCCGGACCGCACTGCTGCTGCAGGACTTCCGGACCAATCCAGATCGGGCACCGGTCCAGAAGCTCGATCGGAGTGGGGCACAGCCCGAGCAGACATATTGGGGTCCCGGCAAACGGCTGCCGGGACCGGTGGTGGTGGGGTCGGCCCAGATGAGCTGGACCGTGCCCGCCGCTCCGCTGGGATCAGCTCCCGCCGAGTGGGTCTGACTCCCGGCGCAGACAGTTCTGCCCAATTGACGGCCGCCCGGGATCGTCTTCCGCGCAGCAGGCAGTACGGGCGGGTCCGGCGGATTCAGTGAATGTGCTGCATCCAGTCGGCCGGCACCCGCCCGGCCGGACCAGGAGTTGGTTGGGCCAGCGGATGGTGGGCCGGCGGGGCCAACTCGGGCCCCTCGTACATCTCCTCCGTCCGGTAGTTGTAGAACCAGTCCTCGCCGGGCTCGTAGCTTTGGATGAACGGGTGCTCGGTTGCCCCCGCATGGGCGCTGGCGTGTTGTGAGGGCGAGCTGTCGCAGCAGCCGATGTGGCCGCATTCCGCGCAGCGCCGCAGGTGCACCCACCAGCCGCCGGCGGCATCGCACTCCACGCAGCCTGCACCGCTGGGCGGCATTTCAGGGTTGATGCCGGCGATGTCCGTCATCTGTCATCTCCTCCGGGAACGGGTGCATGTCGGGGTGGATCCGTTGCTGCGCATACAAATCGTCCCAAAGTCGGCCGGGCCGGGGGTCACTCGGGGCCGGCCGCGGGCGGGACGAGAGGCAGCCGGATCTGGAAGCGGGTGTCACCGGGCGCCGAGATCAGCTTCATGTCGCCGTGATGCTTCTTGACGACGATCCGCCAGGAGATGTCCAGACCGAGCCCGGTGCCCTGTCCGACCGGTTTGGTGGTGAAGAACGGCTCGAAGATGCGGTCCTTGATCGCGTCCGGCACGCCCGGCCCGGTGTCCCCGATCTCGACCAGCAGCCAGTCGTCGTCGCGTGCCGTCCTGATGGTCAGCGTCCCCATCCCGGCAATCGACTGGACGGCGTTGTCGATGGTGTTGGTCCACACCTGATTCAGCTCGGCGGCATAGGCCGGGATCTGCGGCAACGTCCGGTCGTAGGCCTTGACGACGGTGATGTCCGCACCGATCTTCGCGCTCAGCATCAACAGCGTGGCGTCCAGGAGTTCGTGTACGTCGATGACCTGATAGGGCGCCCGGTCCAGCTGGGAATACTGCTTGGCCGACTGCACCAGGGTCGAGATTCGGGTGACCGAATCCTCGATCTCGTTCATCAGCAGCTCGGTCTCGACCGAGTAGTTGATCCACCGGACCGCGCCTTCCAGCACGCCGGGTCCGACCACCGCCTCGACCTCGTCGAGCCAGTCGGCGGCGAGGCCGGCCTGGACGAAGGTGGGCGCCAGGTCCCAGCCGCCGGAAATTGAATGAAGGTCGAACCAGTCGGCGAGCGCGTCCTCCCGGTCGCTGGTCTCCATCGGACTGAGCGTCGGCGCCTTCGCGACCAGTTCCACGGCGTTCTCCTGCAGCTTCATCAGCTGTTCCAGGGTGAGCCGATCCCATGGCCCGGCGGCGATACTGCCGAGCTTGTGCCGCATCGCGGCGACCCGATCGCGCAGAGCCGAGGTCGCCCGCACCGCGGCTGCGGCCGGATTGTTCAGCTCGTGCGTCAGACCTGCGGAGAGCGATCCCAGGGCCAGCAGCCGTTCCCGCTGATCGGTCGCCTGCCGGAAATTCTGGTTGCCCCAGAAAATACCCTCCAGCAGATGCAGCGCCATGGGGAACCAGTCCCGCATGATCAGCGCCAGGTCCTGCGCGTCCAGCACCAGCATCCGGGAGGCCTGGGTCACCCGCATCGAATTGTTGTAGACCTGCGGCACCCGGTCGCCCATGTAGGCGTACCAGGCACCGGTGTAGGCGCCGATCTGCGATGACCGGGTCACCTCGACGTCGTCGCCGCCGACCATCTTCGACATCACCAGCGTGCCCTCGAGCAGAACGTAGAAGCAGGTGGCCGGCTCGCCCTCGGCATACACCTGGCCGGGCTCGATCCGGATGGTGTGGCCGTGTCGGCACAACCAGTCCAGCTGGTCGGCGTTGAGTTTCTCGAACAGGAACAGCGTGCGCAGTTCATCGATGTCGCAGGGGATCGGATCGCTCGTGATGGTCATCTGGCGACTCACAGTTTCTCCAGGTAGCGGTGGACGAACATGACGGCCATTGCCCCTTCGCCCACCGCCGAGGCGACCCGCTTCGCCGATTCGGCGCGGGCATCGCCGGCCACGAAGACGCCCGGCACACTGGTTTCCAGGTGATAGGGAGCCCGGTCCAGGGTCCAACCGGCCGGACGTCCGTCGGGGGCCAGGTCGGGACCGGTCAGGACGAAGCCGTGCCCGTCGCGCAGGACGACGCCCTCCAGCCAGTCGGTGTGCGGTGCGGCGCCGGCGAAGATGAAGAGCCAGCCGGCGTCGATTGTCTCGGTAGCGCCGGAGTCGCTGTCGCGCAATGTCAGTCGCTCCAGGTGGTCCGACCCGGTGGCTTCGACCACCTCGGTCCCGGTCCGCACGGTGATGTTGTCGACGTTGGCGATCTGCTGGATCAGGTAGTAGGACATGGATGCCTCCAGCGACGCGGCTCGCACGACGATGGTCACCGAACGGGCGGTCTTGGCCAGGTAGACCGCCGCCTGACCGGCGGAATTGGCCCCGCCGACGATGTACACGTCGTGCTGGGCGCAGCTCGCCGCCTCGGTCAGCGCGGAGCCGTAGAAGACCCCGAGGCCGGTGAAGTCGGCCAGGCCGGGCGCGCCAAGTCGACGGTAGGAGACGCCGGTGGCCAGGATGACGGTGTGAGCGGCGATGGAGGCGCCGTCGGCGAACCGCACCACTCTCGACGGTCCGTTGACCTCCAGGCCGACCACGTCTCTGGTGGTGATGAGTTCGGCACCGAACTTGGTCGCCTGCCGGCGGGCCCGCTCGGTCAACTGGGAGCCGGAGACGCCGTCCGGGAAGCCGAGGTAGTTCTCGATCCGTGAGCTCTGGCCGGCCTGGCCACCGGTCGCCGTCCGTTCCACCAGGACGGTGCGCAGTCCCTCGGAGGCCCCGTAGACGGCGGCGCCCAGGCCGGCGGGTCCGCCGCCGATCACCACGATGTCGTAGAAGTCGCCGACCGGTGAGGTGGTCAGTCCAACGGCGACCGCCAGTTCGGAGTCCGTCGGCGCCACCGAGACTGCCCCGTCCGGCGCGATCACCACCGGTAGATTCAGCGCGTCCAAGCCGGCGGCGGCCAGCAGCCGGGCGGCCTCCGGCTCGTTGCTCTGGTACCAATGGTAGGGAATCTGGTTGCGCGCCAGAAACTCTCGCACTTCGGACGACCTTGCATTCCAGCGGTGGCCGATGACCTTGATCTCCGAGACAGGCCTGCGATCGGAGGCCAGCCAGGCTTCCAATTGGGCGTCGAGCACCGGGTACAGCTTTTCCTCCGGTGGGTCCCACGGCTTGAGCAGGTAGTGGTCGAGGTCGACCACGTTGATCGCCTCGATGGCGGCACCGGTGTCGGCGTAGGCCGTCAGCAGTACCCGCCGCGCCCATGGATACAGATCCATCGCCTGCTCGAGGAACTCGATACCGCTCAGCTGCGGCATCCGGTAGTCGGCCAGCAGCACGGCGACTTCGTCACCCCGCAACTTCATCTCGGCCAGCGCCCGAAGGGCGTCAGCACCGGACTCGGCCCGCACGATGCGGTATCTCTCGGCGTATCTGCGGCGCAGATCACGGGCGACGGCCCTGGAGACGGCCGGATCGTCGTCGACGGTCAGGATCGCCGCGCGGCGAACGGATTCGGCGGGCGAGCTCACCAACTGAACCGCCGGCCCGGTAGCGGGGTCTTCTGCACCGGTCCAGCTTATCGAGGGCACCCTCGATGCGGCAGGCCGGTTCGCTCAGCGCTTGACGGGGGGATGACACGTGCCCGCAACGTGCTCGACGTAGCTTGGGCCGATGGCCTCAGCTCTGACACTCGGCGTCGAGGAGGAACTGCACCTCGTCGACCCGCGGACTTCACTGCTGGCCGCCCGGGCACCCCAACTCCTTGCCGCACTGCCGCCGGAGAGTTTCGGTGCCGAGTTGCAACGGACCACGGTGGAGACCAACACCCGCGTCTGGAACACGCTCACCGAACTCCGCGACGACATCGTCGGGCTGCGCGGGAAGCTGATCGATGCGGCCGCCGGCGAAGGCCTGATGGTGGCCGCCGTCGGCACGCCGCCGCTGTCGTCGGCCGAGGATTTCGAATTGACGGCATCGGGCCGGTTCAGCCGGATGCAGCAGGAATATCGGCTGCTGGTCGATGAGCAACTGATCTGCGGTCTGCAGGTGCATGTCGGCGTCGACCACCGCGACCTGGCTGTCGAGATCACCCAGCGGATCGGCCGGGACCTGCCGCTGTTGCTGGCGTTGTCCGCCAGTTCGCCGTACTGGCACGGTGCGGACACCGGATACTCCAGCATCCGCACGATCATCTGGCAGCGGTGGCCGACCGCCGGAGCCACCGGGCCACTGCAGTCCGCGGCGGAGTACGACGATCTGCTGGCCGACCTGATCAGCTCCGGGGTGATCGCCGACGCGAAGATGGCCTATTTCGACGTCCGGCCGTCCTCGCATGCGCCCACCGTGGAGCTGAGGGTGTGCGATGCCTGCCCCATCGTCGACGACGCCATCGGCATCGCCGGTCTGTTCCGGGCGATGGTCGCCGAGGCCGAGCAGGCGTCGCTGCGTGGCGATCCGATGAACCTGCTGGCCGCCCCGTTGCATCGGGCCGCCATGTGGCGGGCTGCGCGCAGCGGTCTGCGCGGCGACCTGCTCGACGGCGCAGCCCGGCCGCAGCCGGTGCCGGCCACGGTCGCCATCCGCGACCTGCTGGTGCGGCTGCGCCCGGCGCTGGAACGCCTGGATGACTGGGACACCGTGAGCGAGCTCGTCGAAGGGACGCTCGCCCGCGGCAACTCGGCGGACAGGCAGCGAACGGCACTGGCCGAGCGCGGCGCGATGGCCGATGTGGTCGACTCGGTGGTGTCCGAGACCCGCGGGTTGTCCGGTCTGGCCGGTGCGGCCCGCGTCGCCCCTCGCAGCTACCGGGCCAGGGCCGGCGACGAGGCGTTCACCGGCCGGGGTGAGCCCCGGCCGGCCTATCGCGAGTTGTTCGCCTCCATCGCCGCCAATGGACTGGACGACCTCGCCGACCGCGGTCGCGAGCGCGAGGCCTGGGCTGTCGATGCCGGGATGACGTTCGGTGTGGCCGGCGAGCATCGACCTTTTCCGGTCGACCTGCTGCCGCGGATCATTCCGGCACACGAGTGGAGACACCTCAGCGAGGGTCTGCGCCAGCGGGCCAGGGCGGTCGAGTCCTTTCTGGGCGATGCCTACGGCCCAGGTGATCTCGTGAAGGACGGCCTGCTGCCGGCGGAGACCTTGCGCGGTTGCGTCGGGTGGCGCGACGAGGCCAGGCAGCTGCCGCGCGATGTGGTGCGGGCGCCGGTCATGGGTTTCGACCTGGTGCGCAACGAACTCGGTGGCTGGCGGGTGTTGGAGGACAACGTGCGGGTGCCCTCGGGTGCCGGATTCGCCATCGCGATGCGGGATCTGATGGATGCGGTCGCGCCGGATCTGGCGAGGCCGGCCGATCTCCTGGATCCGGCAGCCGCCGCCGGGCAGTTGGGCCGGGCGCTCCGGGCCTGCTCGCGCAACGTCGGTGACACGGTGGCCCTGTTGTCGGATGGGTCGGGCAATTCCGCCTGGTTCGAGCATCAGCTGCTGGCGCGCCGAGCCGGCCTGCTGTTGGTTGAGCCGGGCGACCTGTCCGTGACGGACCAGCTGGTCCTGACGGCGGAGGGACAGCGCATCGACGTGCTGTATCTACGGCTGGATGTCGAGCTGTCCGACCTGCGTGACGATGACGGCCGGCCCATCGGGGCCGAGCTCCTCCAGGCGGCCGCCCTCGGCTCCGTGGCGCTGGCGAACGCACCGGGCAACGGCTTGGCCGACGACAAGGCGATGTACTGCTACCTGCCAGATCTGATCTCCTACTACCTGGGCGAGCGGCCGATGCTGGAGTCGGTGCCGACGTATCGCTGTGCGGACCCCGAGGAGCGCCGCGCGGTACTCGAGCGGGTTGGCGAGCTCGTCACCAAACCCATCGACGGGTACGGCGGCGTAGGCGTGCTGATCGGGCCGAATGCCTCGGCATCCGAGGTGGCCGCCCGGCGGCGGGTGATCGCCGCCAACCCGTCCGGCTGGGTGGCGCAGGAACTGGTCGCGCTGTCCTCGCACCCGACCTTCGGCGGCCGGGATCTGCAGCCGCGTTATGTGGACCTCCGGGCCTTCGTCTACCTGAGCGGGACCGGACCGCCCGATGTTGAAGTGGCCGATCTGGCGCTGACCAGGGTGGCGCCGCCGGGAAGCATGGTGGTCAATTCCTCGCAGGGCGGCGGCGCGAAGGACACCTGGATCATCGGCACGGTTGCGGACTGAGCCGGTGTGATCGCGGCATTGGTGTCACGGGGACCTGCGGACCCCGGTTGGCTGCTACAGCTGCTCGAGGACGACGGCAGCCCAGTTGCCCAGCCGGAGCCCGTTGGCTCGGTAGCGGGGTTGCAGCAGTGGGAGACAGCCGGGGTGCGGTGGTTGTGGGACAGCACGGAGCCGATCTACCGACCGCTGCTCGCGGCCGGGTTCAGTCCGTTGCGGTGCCACGACGTGACCCTGACCGAGAGAATTCTGCTGGGCCGGGAGGGTCGGCACGGCGCTCCGTCCTCGGCGGCCGCGGTCCACGCCCGGCGACGGGGGTTACCCGTGCCGGCCGACCCGCCGGCCGACCAGTCGGCGGAAACGGCCGCAGCGCACCCGGCGCTGTTCGATGCCACGCCGGCGTCCCCGGCGGCCACCGATCAACTGGATGCGGTGCGGGAGGCCTACGTCGACCAGGTGGCCAGGACACAGTCGGACAGTCCGTTGAAGTTGTTGCTGGCGGCCGAGTCCGCGGCTGCGCTGGCGGCCGTCGAGATGGGCCATCTCGGACTCCCGCTGCGTTCGGAGGTGTTGGACCGCATCCTGACCCAGACGCTCGGTCCGCGGGTGCGCCCCGGCGGTCGGCCGGCGAAGATGACCGCGCTGTCCACCGAGATCGATAGGGCCTTCGGAACATCGGTCAATCCGGACTCACCGGCGGATCTGCGGGCGGCGTTCAACCGCGCCGGATTCGACATCGAATCCACCCGCTCCTTCCTGATCCGGGATCTCGACCATCCCGCGGTCGCACCTGTGCTGGCCTACAAGGAGATGTCCCGGCTGTTCACCGCGAACGGGTGGAACTGGTTGGCCGAGTGGGTGCGTGACGGACGATTCCACGCCGGGTATCTGCCAGGCGGGGTGGTGTCGGGGCGGTGGGCCGCTCGCGGCGGCGGTGCCCTGCAGATCCCGAAACTTGTGCGGCACGCGGTGATCGCCGACCCCGGGTATGTCTTCGTTGTCGCCGACGCGGCGCAGCTGGAACCAAGGGTCTTGGCGGCGATCTCCGGAGATCCTGTCCTGCAGGCGGTTTCACAGCAGAATGATCTCTATACGGCACTGGCCGCCGATGGTTTCGGCGGCGACAGGGCGCATGCGAAGGTGGCGATGCTCGGCGCGATGTACGGCGCCACCGCCGGCGAGGCCGGTCGACTGCTCGGCACCCTGCGCAGGCGGTATCCGATCGCGATGGCGTGCGTGGAAGAAGCGGCGAGGCAGGGTGAACTGGGCGGCGTCGTCAGCTCTGTTCTGGGCCGCACCTGCCCGGGGCCGAGCCGGGAGTGGTGGGACCAGCTGCAGGCCGGGTCGTTGCCCGACGCGACACCGGCGCAGGAGCGCCGGTCGAGGCAGATCGCCAGGGACAGAGGGCGATTCACCCGCAACTTCGTGGTGCAGGGCTCTGCCGCCGACTGGGCCGGTGTCTGGCTGTCCGGGCTGCGTCGCGATCTACGGGCGGTGCCAGGGGCCGAGCTGGTCTTCTTCCAGCACGACGAGCTGTTGGTGCACACGCCGATCGAGACCGCAGCGCAGGTCGGCGATCTGACCGTTGCCGCCGCAGAATCCGCAAGGCGGTTGGTCTTTCCCGGCACCAGCGCGGCGACCCCGGTCCGGCCGGTGACGGTCGCCTGCTACGCCGATGCGAAATGATGCTCGACGAACTAGGCGGGATGCGACGAGACCAGGCTGGCGAAGGCGATGATGTTGCTCTCGTAGCTGGACTTGGACGGGTCGAAAGTCCCCCCGCAGGTGATCAGCCGCAGGCCGGCGTGATCGATGTTCCCGTAGACCTCCTTGGTCGGGAACTGGGCTTTCGGGTATGACCTGACGCCGTCGACCTTGAAGACTGCCACGGTCCCGTCCTTCCGGGTCACGTCGATCTCCTGGCCGGGTTTGAGGTTGCCCAATTCGTAGAAAACCCCTGGGCCGTATTTCTTGGAGTCGATGTGCCCGAGGATGATTGCCGGGCCCACCGAGCCGGGAGCCGGTGAGTTCCGGTACCAACCGGCCTTGGAGTCCGGGTCGTCCAGGGACGGAACCTGGACGGTACCGTCCGGATTGAGACCCAGATCCAGGACTGCTGATTTCACCCCCAGGGAGGGGATGCTCAGGGAAACCGGCTGAGAACTCTGCAGTACCGGCCCCTTGGCAGCGTCGGCGAAGGATGGGACGACGATCGGCGCGGTCTTGGACGGAGCGGCCGGCCGAGTGGCCGGTGCCGGACTCTGGCCTGGGGATGACGGCAACCGGGTTGCGGTGGTGGCCGGTGCGCTGCCGCTCGCGGAGCCGGCGGTCGGCAGCGGAGCTGATGCTGTCGGCCGCGCGCTGGACGTTCCGGCATCGATCACGCCGGCGGCCGCTGCCGTCGGCTGCGGCGGCCCCGACCGTGCCCCGCACGCCGCCAGGGTGATCAGCAGAGCACCGACCAGGGCGAGGCCGGCGGCGGCAATGGCGGGCAGGCGCCGGCTGGTCGCCGGTGAATACCGGCGTCGCAGCTTTGTCGTCGAATCGTGTCTCATCGAATCATCCTCCGAAAGCTGTTCGTCACCGCCACTTCCGCGGATTGGCCGGCGGGCCGGCGGCGGACCGCGACGACGGCGGCGCACATCGCCGCCAGCAGCGCCAGGGATCCGGCGGTGATTTCGGCAGGCGCGGAGGTGTCGGCCCAACCGCCGCCGGTGTCGGCGCTGCCGGTGGGTACGGTTTGCTTCATCTGTGCCGCCACGAAACTGCCGCACAGCGCTGGGTCTGTTGCCTCGGCTGGCAACGATGGTGCGCCGATGGTCGCGCCGAGCACACTGTCGTACCGGCCGTTGCCGTCGTAGTCGACCCCATGCACGACCAACACGGCCGAGCCCTGCTTCACCGCCGCGACCACCGAGGGCGGAACGTCGAAGGTCCGGGTGTAGGTGTAGTCGCCGGCGGTGGGGAAACGGTCCATGGCCAGGGCGGAACTGGCCGAGGTGTCACCCGAGGTGGTCAGGGCCACCTCCGGTGTACCGAGCGACGGGGTGCCGTAGGCGAGAAATGGATGGCCGTTGTAGGCGGAGGCCTCGCCGGCGGTCGGGCACTGGGCACCGGAACCGACATAGAGCTGGGCCGGGTGGGGAGCACCGGTCAGCAGGCCATCCACCTGGAGGGTGAACTTCGCCGACTCGCCGGTGAGGGAGATCCAGACCCCGCCGCTGCCGCTGACGTGATTGACGGCGACCGGATTCAGCGCGGCGTAGAAGTCGAGGGTATCCGCCGCCGACGCGGCGGTCGGGGTGAACAATGCACCACAGACCGACAGACCCGCGACTCCGCAGAGGACGAGTATTTTCTTGCGCATGGGTGTTCTTTGCATTGGTCTGCCTTCCGGTGGTATGGGTTCCGCGGGACGATGGTGCCTGTGACGTCGTTGTCGGTGCCCGGCTCTTTTGCAGCAGTGATCGCTTCCAGGCACGCTGAGCAACCCACATGGGTGGGGATTCGGGGTCACCACCGTGGGGGATGGGTGGCCGGACCGGGTTTGTCCACCCATCCGATGGGCGACATGGGCTCAGTTACCCGATCGTGGACGTTGGTATTCACTCTCTGTGCTCCACGGGGGCAACAGATCACTGCTCCGCAAGGGCGTGACCGATCGGGCCCGCCAGATACAGATCAGGGTGGCGCCCATGCCCTGGCAGAGCGACGACAGCTACGTCACGGCTGCCGGACTGCGTTTGGCTGGGCATCGACTCGAATTCCCGCTGACCGGCAGTTTGCGCATCGACGGTGTGACCGTCCAGGACCATGGCACATTTCGCCTGGTTCACCTGCCAAGGCAGGCCCAGTCGACCGGGTGGTCGACAGCTGGCGCATCAGCGTCGACAGCGCAGCGGGGCTGCTGATCACTGCGGCCGCGACCCTCAAAATCCGAGTCGGCCTGGGCTGACGGGATACCTGGGGCATGGCATCTATGACCGAAGCGGCTGCACTGCAGCGCTTTGCCGCCAGCGGGGCCGCGGTGCTGGGCACCGCCGACGACACCGGGGCGCCGCATCTTGTGCCGGTGACGTTCGCGCTGGTGGACGACTTCGTCGTCTTCGCGGTCGACCACAAACCCAAGACCACGACCAGGCTGCGGCGGCTGGCCAACATCGCGGTGAACCCGGTGGTCAGTTTTCTGGCGCAGGAATACCAGGATGACTGGACGCACCTGTGGTGGGTGCGGGTCGACGCCCGAGCGGAGCCGGCGACGTCCGGTTCCATGTACGACCGCGCGGTGGATGGATTGGCGGCCAAGTACGGCCAATACCGCGAGCGTCGGCCGAACGGAGTGGTGGTCATCTCGCGGGTGACCGGGGTGGTCGGCTGGACGGCCCAGATTCCGCCTGCCACACCGCAACCGGACGACAAGGATTGGACCTGGGTCCTACAGGAAAGGTGCCAGGAATGCGGTTTCGATTCCTCGTCAGTCGAGCGGACGACGATTCCCGACCGGCTGCTGGCCACGACCGGCCGCTGGCGGTCGGCCCTGCGCCGGTCGGACGCCGGCGCCCGGCCGGCGCAGCAGGTCTGGTCGATCCTTGAATATGCCTGTCACGTCAGGGATGTCCACAAGATCTTCCGCGGTCGGGCCGGGCTCATCCTGGATCGGGATGACCCACAGTTCGCGAACTGGGACCAGGACGAGACCCCCGTCACCGGACGGTACTGGCAGGCGGACGCTGCCCGGGTCGCAGCCGAGATCGACAGTGAGGCAGTACAGGCAGCGGAGGCGTTCACCGGCCTCACCGACCGGCAATGGGGGCGAACCGGCCGCCGCAGCAATGGTTCGGTGTTCACCATGGAGACCCTCGGCCGGTATTACCTGCACGACATCGAACACCACCTGCACGACGTCGGCTACTGAGCCCGGCGGATCCGCACCGGGCGAAATCGGCGGGTCACCCCTGGCGCAGCAGTTTCTTGGCGCGCCAGTCGGGAAGCGCCCGGTCGAACCGGACGGTCCAGGCTTGGTCATCGGGCTCGCCGAACAGTGCGGCGAGCGGCCCTTCCAGGAAGGCCTGCCAACCGGCCCCATATCCGGTCGACGATGCGTCCAGCCCGTCATGGTCGAGGATCAGCCGGGTCCGGTTCTGTGTGATCGGCACCAGCTGCACTCGCAGCCGACCTGCGGCTTCACCGGTGAACTCCCAGCTCAACTGCAGAAGTCGCGGGGGATCGGCGGCAACGACAGCGACATCGACCCAGTCGTTCTCGTTGGCGCCCATGGAGATTCGGACCGGACCGGTGGTTCCGACGATCGGGCCGGCGGGCGTGCCGAGCCAGCGGGCCAGCCGGTCAGGGTTGGTCCAGGCCTGCCACAGATCGAGCGGCGTTGTGTTGTAGTCGCGCTCGAGATGCACGGAACGGCGGTCGCCGGAACTGCGAAGTTCATCCGTCATGATTTCCTCTTCTTATTTCTGTGTCGAGGGCATCCAGCCGCTGTGATAGCCAGCGTTCGATATCGGCGAGAGGCTGCCGTTCTACTTGGTAGAGCCGGCGCGTGCCGTCTTCCCGCACGCTGACCAGCCCGGCTTCTCGAAGCAGCCGGAGATGACGGGAGACGGCCGGTCGCGATGATGCGAATTGCGCAGCGATCTGCCCGGCTGTCAGCTCACCATGGCCCAGCAGCTCGATCACTCGTCGTCGTGTCGGATCGGCCAGTGCCTCAATAGCGTCCATCATCGGTTACGTAACCACACGTTGACATTAGACGCAAGGGAGAAAATCGGGCTCGTCTGAGTCTGGAGCGGGTGACGAGAATCGAACTCGCGCTATCAGCTTGGGAAGCTGAAGTTCTGCCACTGAACTACACCCGCATGGTCGTGCCACTATACCCAACCGAAATCGACACCCAACCGAAGCAATCGACACCCGAGCGCCGAGGCGCCCGGGCAGGTGCGCCGGCGAACCCAGATAGGGTGACCGCCATGCTGCTGTCCGACCGCGACCTGCTCGCCGAGATCGAATCCGGCGCCCTCGTCCTGGATCCGTTCGACCCGACGCTGATCCAGCCGGCGAGTATCGACGTGCGGTTGGATCGGTTCTTCCGGGTCTTCAACAACTCGAAGTACACGCACATCGACCCGCAGTCGCAACAGGACGAGTTGACGACCCTGGTGGAGGTGGAACCAGACGCCGCATTCGTGCTGCATCCGGGGGAGTTCGTGCTGGGATCGACCTTCGAAGCGGTGACGGTCCCGGATACGCTGGCCGGCCGGTTGGAAGGCAAGTCGTCGCTCGGTCGCCTCGGACTGCTCACCCACTCGACGGCCGGTTTCATCGACCCCGGTTTCACCGGGCACATCACCTTGGAGCTGTCCAACGCCGCCAACCTGCCGATCACCCTCTGGCCGGGCATGAAGGTGGGTCAGTTGTGCATGTTCCGGCTCACGTCGGCGTCGCTGCATCCGTACGGCTCGGCCGAATACGGCTCCCGCTATCAGGGGCAGCGCGGCCCCACCCCGTCGCGATCCCACCTGAACTTCCGCCGGGACGACACCCACCGCTGACCAGCCACTCCGTCCGCGGACGCCAACGTGGTGACCCGTGCCACTGGCTCGATTCCGCACCCGTCGGTGGCGAGTCACCGACGGGTAACCTCGTAGTGTCCGGAGGGTCACCGAGCTTGTGCGTGCGGTGATGAACAAATATTGGGTCCTCCGCGAGGAATCGGGCCCGCGAAGGAGCGACCGCCCATGGTGCACAACGCGATCAGCCCGGCCGCCCGACGCGGAGCTGGACGGTGAGCGTCATCTCCTGGATCGCCGGTCCGGTCGCTTCGGCATTCATCGTGGTCGGGTTTGCGATGCTCGTCCGGGCCTCGTTGCAGATCTACCGGACGGTGCGGTTGGGCCAGCCGGACCCGACCAGGGGCGGCCCGGTCGCGGCCCGGCTCAGGACGCTGGCGAAGGAGTTCCTCGGGCATACCCGGATGCTCAAGTGGGGCATCGTCGGAGTGGCGCACTGGTTCGTGATGGTCGGGTTCGGTGCCTTGGTGCTGACGCTCGTCGAGGCGGTCGGCGAGACGTTCTACCCGCGGTTCGAGATCCCATGGCTCGGTCATCAGGCGTGGTACGGGTTGTTCGTGGAGCTGATCGGGCTGACCACGGTGCTGGGGATCGGCACGCTCATCGTCATTCGGCAGTTGGCCCACCCGCGCCGGTCGAGTCGTCGCTCGAGGTTCGCCGGATCGAACTTCGGCCAGGCGTATTTCGTCGAGTCGGTGATCCTGTCGATCGGCATCTGCATCTTCCTGATCAGGGGCTTCAAGGCGGCCACCGGAAATCTGCCGTACCCCACCTGGGCGGCGCCGATTTCGCATGGCCTTGGCAACATTCTTCCGGCGTCGCTGGGCGCCGTCAGCGTGGTCGCCCTGATCAAGGTCATCATTTCGATGGCGTGGGCGATCGTGATCGCCCGGAATCTGACGATGGGCGTTGCCTGGCATCGGTTCCTGGCGTTCTTCAACATCTATTTCAAGCGCGAGGATTCGGGCCGGACCGCGCTGGGCGCGCTGCGGCCGATGATGTCCGGCGGTGTCCCCCTGGATTTCGAGAAGGCGGACCCGGAAAAGGACACGTTCGGCGCCGGCAAGATCGAGGATTTCACCTGGAAGGGTTGGTTGGATTTCGCCACCTGCACAGAATGTGGACGCTGCCAGTCCCAGTGCCCGGCGTGGAATACCGCGAAGCCGTTGTCACCGAAATTGGTGATGCTGGCACTACGGAACCATGCCTTTGCCAAAGCGCCCTATCTGGCCGCCGGCGGCGGCACGGATATGGCGGGCACCGAACGACTCAGTGAGGCCGACCTCCAGTCGTTGGCGCACAGCGACCCGCTGGCCATGCTGGAGGCCGGTCGGCCGTTGATCGGTGGCCCTGAGGTCAACGGCATCATCGACCCGGAAGTGTTGTGGGACTGCACCACCTGCGGTGCCTGCGTCGAGCAGTGCCCGGTGGACATCGAGCATGTCGATCACATCGTGGACATGCGCCGCTATCAGGTGATGATCGAGTCGGAGTTCCCCTCCGAACTCGGCGGTCTGTTCCGGAACCTGGAGAACAAGGGCAATCCCTGGGGGCAGAACCAGCGTGACCGGATGGACTGGGCGAAGGGTCTGGACTTCGACGTCCCGGTGGCGTCGGACGTGCTGGGTGACGATCACGAGTATCTGTTCTGGGTCGGCTGCGCCGGGGCCTTCGAGGACAAAGCGAAGAAGACCACCAGGGCGATCGCGGAACTGCTGCACATCGCCGGGGTCGGTTTCGCGGTGCTGGGGACGGGTGAGACCTGTACCGGTGACCCGGCGCGGCGGGCCGGCAACGAATTCCTTTTCCAGATGCTCGCTCAGCAGAATGTGGAGACCATCAATGCCGCGTTCGGCGACCGCGCGCAGAAGAAGATCGTGGTGTCCTGTGCGCATTGTTTCAACACCCTGCTGAACGAATATCCGCAACTCGGCGGTGAATACGAGGTGGTGCACCACACCCAGTTGCTCAACAAGTTGGTGCGGGACAAGCGATTGGTCCGCAAAGCTGATGTCGCCGGAGCCGGCTTTGGAAATGTCACCTACCACGACCCGTGCTACCTGGGCAGGCACAACAAGGTCTATGCGCCGCCCCGGGAACTGATCGGCGCTACCGGGGCGACCTTGACCGAGATGCCGCGGAACTCGGCGAGATCCATGTGCTGCGGCGCCGGCGGGGCTCGCATGTGGATGGAGGAGAAGATCGGCAAGCGGATCAATCTCGAGCGGGTCGACGAGGCGCTGGCGCTGGACACGAAGCCGGAGAAGATCGTCACCGGCTGCCCGTTCTGCCGGGTCATGCTCACCGACGGGCTGACCGCTCGGCAGGGCCAGCCGGAACCGGTCGGTGCCGGGGTGGAGGTCGTCGACGTGGCGATGATGTTGCTGGCCGGTGTCAAGGGCACATGACCACTTACGGCCCGCTGACTGCGCGCCGGCCCCCGCGGCCGGACCCGCTCCGCCCCCGTCAGCCCTGACGGTTGGCGGGGTTGAAGCCGGAAGCGTGCGAGCTCTCCTCTGCCCTGATCACGTGCGTGACGGCATTGATGAGCGCCAGGTGGGTGAACGCCTGCGGAAAGTTGCCGAGGTGTCGGCCGGTCTCCGGATCGAGTTCCTCCGCGTACAGGCCGAGGCTGGACGCATGCGAGAGCAGCCGCTCGCACAGCCCGTGTGCCCGGTCCACCTCGCCGATCTCCACCAGCGCGGACACCAGCCAGAACGAACAGATGGTGAAGGTGCCTTCCTCGCCGAACAGGCCGTCGTCGGTCTGCTCGACGCGGTACCGCAGCACCATGCCCTCGTGGGTCAACTCGTCGGCGATGGCCAGCACGGTCGCCCGGATCCGCGGGTCGTCCGGGGGCAGGAACCGCACCAGCGGCGCCATCAGCAGCGAGGCGTCCAGTGCCGTTGCGCCGTAGCGCTGCACCAGCGCGCCGCGATCGTCCACGCCGTTGTCCAGGATGTCCGCGTGGATCTCATCGGCCACCGCCTGCCACTTGTCGGCGGTGGTGTTCGAATCGTGCAGACGTGCCAGCCGGACACCGCGGTCGAGCGCCACCCAGCACATGATCTTCGACGAGGTGAAGTGCTGCGGCTCGCCGCGCACCTCCCACATGCCCCGATCCGGTTCGCGCCAGTGCGCGGTGGCCTGCTCGACCTGGGCGACGACGATCGGCCACAGCTCCTCCGGCATCTGCTCCCGCGAGCGGGTGTGCAGATAGATGGAATCCAGCAGCGCACCCCAGACATCGTGTTGCTGCTGGCCGAAGGCGCCGTTGCCGATGCGGACGGGCCGCGCGTCGTCGTAGCCGCTGAGATGGTCCAGTGTCGACTCCTCCAGCTGCCGCTCCCCACCGACCCCGTACATGATCTGCAGGTCGTCCGGATTATCGCGGCACACGTCGTGGATGAAGAAGAAGAAGTCGTTGGCCTCGCGGTCGAAGCCCAGGGTGTACAAACCCCACAGCGCGAAAGTTGAATCGCGGATCCAGGTGTAGCGGTAGTCCCAGTTCCGCTCGCCGCGCGGGGTCTCCGGCAGCGAGGTGGTTGCCGCCGCCAACAGCGCACCGGTCGGTGCATAGGACAAGCCCTTCAGCGCCAACGCCGACGACTGCAGGAAGACCCGCCACGGATGGTCGGGGAACGAGCCCTGGGTGAGCCACTCCCGCCAGTACTCGCCCGTCTTGTCGATCTTCTCGTGCGCCTGTGCCGTCGTCGTCGGGGGTGGAAGTTCGGAGAATGTCAGGGCCACGAAATGCGAGTCACCGACCGACATCTTGGTCCTGGCCATCGCCGCGCGGCCCTCCACACCGATCCGCAGGGAGCTGGTCAGCGTCAGACTCGGCTGGCCGTCTCCTGTCGCGACCACCCGGGAGTAGTCGGCGTTCGGGTAGGTCCAGGTGGCGCCGATCCGGGCGTAGTCGAACACCGGCTCGCACACCATTGACAGGTCCACCGTGCCGTAGATGCACCGGATGGTGCGCAACAGGCAGTGCGCCGCGTCGACGTCGGTGGGCGAACGGCGGTGGGTCTTGGATCGCTCGTCGACGTTGTGCCACGGGCCGACGATCAGCGCATCCCGGACCACCACCCAGCCGGTCGGGGTCTGCCAGGTTGTTTCCAGCACCAGGGTGCCGGGGAGATACCGACGCGCGGCCGGCACCTGGACGCCGAACGGCCCGACCCGGAACGAGCCGCCGGAGCGGTCCAGCAGGGCGGTGAACACACTCGGCGAATCCGGTCGCGGCAGGCAGAACCACTCGACGGCCCCGGAGGGGGCGATCAGACAGTTGGTCTCGCAATCGGACAGGAAGGCGTAGTCCGCGATGTTCGGGAAGTTGCTGGTGCCGAAATGCTGCAGCCGGGCACCGTCCGCCCCGACAACCGCCGCGGGGAGCGTCGAGGTGAAGGTGCCCTGTTCGGGCCCCCTCGAGTCGTGCTGTCCGTTGGACGTGACGGTCTGCGCGGTCGGGGTGCTGTCGTTCACTCGATCATTGTGGACGCTGACGGGTGTCCCGGACCACCTTCGGTCGACAAATGGGTTCGGGGGAGACTGTCGGCGATACCACCAGGCCCACCGGGAACACAGCGGTCCGGGGAGGAACGATGTCGAACACCAGATATGTCGCCCTGCTGAAGGGCGTCAACGTCGGCGGCGCGAAGCGGGTCGCGATGGCCGACCTGAGGGCGATGCTCGCCGGCCTGGGCTACCAGGACGTACGGACTCATCTGCAGAGCGGCAACGCGGCGTTCACCGCAGCGGGCGCCGCGGCCGCGGTGCGGGCCGCGGTGGAATCCGGATTGCGGGACGTACTCGGTGTCGACGTGAGGGTCGTGGTGCGCACCCACACCCAACTGGCCGCTGCCATCGAGGCCGATCCCTACCCGGACATCGCAGTCGACCCGGCCAGACACCTGCTCGGCTTCTTCTCGGCCGTCCCGGACTCGGCGACGATCTCCGCCTTCGAGCAGTTCGTTGCCGGGCGGAAATTCGATCCGCAGACCGCCGGCCGGTATCGGATCATTGCCGACCACTGCTACCTCTGGTGTCCGCAGGGCGTGCACTCGTCCCTGTTCGCCGCAGTGGACTGGGATCGCAAGCTCGGTGTGACGGTCACCATGCGCAACTGGTCGACCGTGACAAAGTTGTTGCAGCTGAGCGCCACATAAACTGCGGAGGTGACGACGCTGGACTCCGCGGTGCTGGACTGGATGGTCGGCCACCGCACGGGATGGGCGACCTGGCTGGCCCGCCTCACCATGTGGGTCGGCACGAACATGGTGGTGTTGGCCGTGTTCGGTATCGCGGCGCTGACCTACGTGGTACTCGCCAAGCGCTGGACCCTGGCGATCACCGTCATCGCGTCGGTCGTCTTCGCATCTGTGTCCTGCGCCGGGTTGAAGCTTGCCATCGGTCGGTCCCGTCCTCCGGCAGACCTGGCGCTGGCGCACGCGGGTGGATTCTCGATGCCGTCCAGCGACGGGGCCGTCACCGCGGCCGGCGGCCTTGCGCTGGTGCTGGGGGCCGGCTGGGCAGGGCGGCTGCTGGCGGGTGTGGTGCTGGCGGCTGTGGTGAATGTCGGTCTGTGCATGGTCTATCTGGCCGCGCACTGGACCACGGATGTCCTGGCCGGGTGGGTTCTCGGCGGTCTGATCGCCTGGCTGTGCCACTCCGCTGTCTCCAGGCTGATGTCCCTTCGGCGGCCGATCCCGGCGGTCTGAGCAGGTCAGGCCCGGCTGGTTCGCCGCGCCGGGATGCGCTTGGGGAACCACGGGACGATCGCCGAGGTCGCCCGCCGGTAATCCGCGTACTGCGGGTATTTGGCTCCGCTGATCGTCTCGGTGAAAACCGTCGAACCGACGAACAGCAGGGTCAGTAGCGCCGCTCCGGCGATCGTCCACTGGGCAACGGATCCGGCCGCAATGGCACCGAAGCAGAAGATCACCCACCAGAGGGCGATCTCGCAGAAGTAGTTGGGGTGACGGCTGTACCGGAACAACCCCATCCGCAGGAACCCGATACCCGTTGGTCGTGCGGCGGCGGCCTCGACCTTCTTCCGCTGGTGGAAGTTCCATTGCTGCTGATCCGCGATCGTCTCGACGGTCAGCAATCCGACGAACAGCAGTCCGGCGACGACGTCGGCGACGCCGAATCCGCCGCGGTGCCGCTGGGCGGTCAGGGCCGGCAGGGTGATCGCGAGCAGCAGCGCGTTCTGGTAGGCGGCAATGAACGACAGGTTGAAGACATGGAACTGCCAGGGCGTCATCCGGGCGCGCAAGACCGCCCACCGGTAGTCCTCGCCGCCTCTGGTGTACCCACCCTTGCGTGCGAAGTTGAAGGTCAGCCGGACACCCCACAGGGTGACCAGGACTGCCATCAGGTCCAGTCGGGGGTCAGCGAGGTCGGCACCGGCGGCAAAGAGCCACAGGTACGCCACCGGGATGATCGACCAGATCCGGTCGACCCACGAGTGGTCACCGGTCACCAGCGACAACACCCATACGACAGCGGTGACGCCGCCGGCGACCCAGAGGCCGGTCGAAAGATCAGTCACGGTAGTCAGCCTTACTCGAACCTCTGCCTCACTGCAAACAGGTCAACCCGCGGGAGGCGCCCGCCTTGCGGTCAGAGTACGTCCGGTTCCGCCGGGCTGCCGTCAGTGTGTGACGATCCGGAACACCGGGTAGCCGCTGGCGATCGCCAGCAGCTGCTCGTCCGACGCGTCCGGGCCGACACCGTCGAAGAAGACGCCGATCTCGAACTTCCACCGCTTGAGGTACGCCCGAAGCACGGCGGGCTTCTGGTCGTCGGTGAGCTCGGCGGGGGTGAACGTCTCCGTCCGTCGGCCGAGTCGCAATTCGCCCTCGCCCGCGACCCGCAGGTTCCGCACCCACTGGGTCACGCCGCGAGGTGCGATCAGGTATTGCTGACCCTGGAACGTCAGCAGGTTCACGGGCGTCTGGCGGAGCTCGCCGCTTGATCGACCACGGACGTAGAGTTGGCGGCTGCCCCAGACGGTGATACCGAGCCGGGTGCACAGCGCAACCAGCGAATTGAAGACTCGGGTGACCCGGCCCGGCTTGACGTAGCGGGTGTCTGACATGGCGATCTCCTCATGGCGGTGACAGGCGACTGGTGACTACGACGAGAGCGGTGCTCTCGTTATGGATCAGTGAACACCACGATTCGCGGCAATGTCAAGAGCACTGATCTCATTGTTGATCAGTGCTCCGGATTGGGGCATGCTGAACAGATGAACGCGAGCGTGACCGCCAGAGAGTTGGCCAGGGCCAACATTCGGACCGCCATCAAGGACGCGGCCCGGCACCAGGTCGCGGTGGACGGGGCGGCCAAGTTGTCGGTGCGGGCCGTCGCTCGGGAGGTCGGCATGGTGTCGTCGGCCGTGTACCGATATTTTCCGACCCGGGACGATCTGCTGACGGCCCTGATCATCGATGCCTATGACGCGCTCGGTTCGGCGGTGGAAGCCGCCGATGCACGCGCAGCACCCACCGACCTCCGGGCTCGTTGGCGCCGTGTCTGC
>JBBROB010000041.1:0-22381 GCA_038229825.1 Mycobacteriales bacterium | reverse complement strand
TTCAGGCCGTGAGTCTCACCAGGCCGCGGCGGCCGGGTGGTGGCCGATACCGAGTACCACAGCTGCGGAACATCCCGCCGCAGCCTGGCCAGCACCGTGCTCTTCCCCACCCCCGACGGGCCCGACAGCACGAACAGCCGGCCCCGCCTCGGCAGATCCGTCATCGGGTCCGCAGGGTCGGACTCAGGAGCCGAACTCGGTCAGCAACGCCTGCCGCTGCCGTTCGCCAAGGCCGCGCACCCGTCGGCTGGCGGCAATCTCGAACTGCTCCATCAGGGCGGCAGCTCGCACCTTGCCGACACCGGGCAGTGCCTCGAGCAGTGCCGACACCTTGAGCTTGGCGAGCGCGTCGTCGGTCTCTGCGTCGATCAGAACCTGCTTCAGGGTGGTCCCACCACGCTTGAGGCGCTCTTTGAGTTCCGCGCGCACACGGCGTGCCGCGGCCGCCTTCTCCAACGCCGCTGAACGCTGCTCTGGGGTCAACTGGGGCAGTGCCACTTCGGCCTCACTTCTCGTTTTAGATCGTTCAATCGGACAGTACAACTCGGGTGCGCACCGGTGGCCGGCGCGTCAACTGCGTTTGGGCCTATCGGTGTGACCAGCGCGGATGCTCTTCGAACCTACCCAGCGGGTGACGGCCGGGGCAAATGACGCCCACTGCCGACCACCGGGACGTCAGAGATCAGCAAGGGAGCCCGGCGGCAGCTCACCGCGTTCCGGTCAAGGTACCCGACGTTGTCCGAGCCCTTCCGTCAGGCACGCATGCGGGCGACCAGCGCGGTGTCGTAGTCGCCGGAAACGAACTCGGGGTGATCGAGCAACTCCGCGTGAAACGCCAGATTCGACTTGGGGCCGACGACCACAAACCCGGCCACCGCCTGCCGGGCCAGCGCCAGCGCGGCCGGGCGGTCGGCGGCATGCACGACCACCTTGGCCATCAACGAGTCGTAGGAAGGAGTGACCGTGGTACCGGCCGCATAGCCGGCATCCACCCGGATGCCCTCGCCGGTCGGCTCCACCCACTCCCTGATCACCCCGGGGCCCGGCAGGAACCGCTTCGAGTCCTCGGCGTTGATCCGGAGTTCGATGGCGTGCCCGTTCACCCTCAGCGTGGCCGGGTCAAAACCCGGCTGCTCGCCGGCGGCGATCCGCAACTGCGCCTCCACCAGGTCGATGCCAAGGACCGCCTCGGTGATCGGATGCTCGACCTGCAGGCGGGTATTCATCTCCAGGAAGTAGAACTCCGGACCTCGACCGTCGGCGGCGGGTGCCAGCAGGAACTCGACGGTCCCGGCACCCTCGTATCCAACGGCTTCACCGGCCTTGCGCGCGGCCTCGAGCATCCGGGCGCGCAGGTCGTCGGTCAGGGCCGGCGACGGCGTCTCCTCGGCCACTTTCTGGTTGCGCCGCTGCACGGAGCAGTCCCGCTCACCCAGGGCCAGCACCCGGCCGTCGGCCAGTCCGAGGATCTGTACCTCGACGTGCCTCACCCGCGGGAAGTAGCGCTCGACGAACACCGAGGGATCTCCGAACAGCCGGCCGGCGAACGCGGTCACCTTTTCGTATTCGGCAGCCATGTTCACCGGGTCGGCGACCACCGCCATGCCCATGCCGCCGCCTCCGGCCGCCGCTTTGATCATCACCGGATAGCCGATCTCGGCGGCCGCCGCCGACGCCGCCTCGGCTGTTTCGACGGGGTCCTCGGTGCCGGGTGCGACCGGCACACCTGCGGCTGCCATCAGGTTCCTGGCCGCGATCTTGTCACCCATCGCGGTGATCGCCGCTGGGCTCGGCCCGATCCAGATGAGCCCGGTCGCCACCACTTCGCGAGCGAAGTCGGTGTTCTCGGAGAGGAATCCGTACCCGGGATGGACGGCGGCCGCTCCGGTCGCCCTGGCCGCGGCGAGCACCGCAGCGGCATTGCGGTAGGACTCGGCGGGGTTGGCCGGGCCGATCAGCACGGCCTCGTCGGCCTCCAGCACGAACGGCAGGCCGGCGTCCGCCTCGGAGTAGACGGCAATGGTCCGCAAGCCCATCCGTTTGGCGGTGCGGATCACCCGCCGTGCGATCTCGCCGCGGTTGGCGACCAGCACAGATTCGAACATCGAAAGGTCCTTTCGGGGCCGTCGGAGGACGCGCGATGCATCGTGTGACGGCCTGACATCCGGCCACGCGCACCCGGGTTCGGCGCTTATCATCTTTCATCGCGCGCCCGAAATCGGCGACGCGCGTCACTCCAGTCACATTTCCGACACGATCAGGCGCGCCGGCGAAGTTGATAAGCGCAGGATTTCGCGGGTTCAGGGAGTGACGAGGCCGTCGGTGGCGCGGAACGCAAGACCGGAGCCGGTAATGGTGGCGCCACTGTCGCCGGCGGCCACCCACACCGACCGGCCGCGGCGGAGATCGATGCTCTGCCCCTGACGGTCGATGACGGTGGCCGAGCCCTCGACCACCAGCACCACCTGCGGGCCGTCGTGGGTCAGGTCGAGCGGCTCGTCCGACAGCGAGATCCTGGACAGCCGGAATTCCGGGACCGGGGTGCGGTAGACCAGCTCACCGGGCCGGACCTCGTCGCCGGTGAGGATCTCCACGTCGCCCGCGGAGAAGTCCAGGACCTTCATCAGCTCCGGCACGTCGACGTGCTTGGGCGTCAGGCCACCACGCAGCACGTTGTCCGAGTTGGCCATCAGCTCGACGCCGACGCCGGCCAGGTAGGCGTGCAGGTTGCCGGCAGCCAGGTACAGCGCCTGTCCCGGCGCCAATGTCACCCGGTTGAGCAGCAGGGAAGCCAGCACGCCGGGATCCCCCGGATAGCGCTCCCCCAGCTCCAGCGCGGTCCGGTATTCGAGTGAGAAAGGCGACTCCTCGCGCACCAGCCGGACACAGGCAGCCAGTACCGCGGTCAGCATCGGCGTCAACATCGCCGATGGGATCGTCAGGATCGACGAGAACAACGCCCTCACCCCGTTGGCGTCGGGCTGCCCCGACAGCAGGGACAGATAGTGGTCCAACTGCGGCACACCCAGATCGGCCAACAGCTGGACGGTCGTCACCGGATCGCGGAAACCGCACAGCGCGTGGAACTCGGTGAGCGCGCAGATCAGCTCCGGTTTGTGGCTGCTGTCCTTGTAGTTGCGGCCGTTGGCGCCCAGCGGAACCCCGGTCGCCTCCTCCAGCGCGAACCCACGGGCGGCCTGCGCCGCAGACGGGTGCGCCTGCAGGGACAGCGGCTCGGCCGCTGCCAGCACCTTGAACAGGAACGGCAGGCGGGGACCGAATTCGGCCTCCACCCGCTCACCGAGCATCAGCACTGGCTTGTCGGCGATGGCCTGGAGCAGCGACCGCTCACCGGCGCCGTCGACGAGCATCGACGGGTCACCCGGGTGGGCGCCCATCCACAGCTCGGCCTGCGGATGCGCCGCCGGACTGGTCGCCCCGATCAGGTCGGCAATCGCCGTCCTGGATCCCCAGGCGTATGGCCGGATTCGGTTGTCCATCAATTCCATGTGGTCATGCCCTGCTCTCGTTCTGGCGAACCCCCGACGATGGCGGGCCGCACGGCCCAGCGGGTTCCACCGACGCGGCCCAGCCCGTCCGGGAAGTCCAGCGGAACCAGCTGACCGGTGGCGATTCCCACATACACGGCAGCGAAGTCCATCCGGACGCCGGCGGCGACGGCCGCGTCGAATCCGTCGGCCGGTTGACCGGCGGCAGCAGTCCCCTCCTGACGGGCCAACGAACCGGGCTCCGGGGTCGTTCCCCATTCCGGCATCCCGGCTACCGACGACAGCGCGTCGGACGAGCCGTCCAGGTGCATCGCCCCGGAGAACGACCGGAGCAGGCCGGCCAGCACCATGCGGTCGGCGGCCACCTCCTCCGCATTGGGCAGACCGGCCCGCCGTTCGGGGGTGGTCGACACCAACAAGGGCCTGAGTAGTTGACCTGGCTCGTCGTCGTCGAACGGATCGGCGAACAGATCCTTGGGCCGCCCGGCCCGCCGCAGCAGCGCGGGTGATGCGCCGGCCTGGGCTGCGGTCACCACGGATGAGGCAATTCCGCCGAGACCGCCCAACACCCGGGCGGCATGACCGGCGATGGCGTCCCCGAGGCGGTCGCAGCCGATCAGCACCGGCATTCCCTCACTCAGGTACTCGGCCAGGTTGACCCCCGGATTGAGGAAGGTCTCGGCGCCCGGATGGCAGGCAAGAGCGGTGGCGTCCAGCAGATCGGCCGTGCGGGCGAGATCGACCCGGGGCGCGAGTCCGGCCCGGGCTGCCACCAGGGTGAGCAGCGACCACCTCGCGCAGGCGGCCAGCGCCTCCGGAACGGCAACGGTCGGTGCAATCAGCGACGGGCCGGCCGCATCCCCCACCGGGCCGTGCTCGGCACCCCTGACCACGATGGTCGCGCCGCGACGCCTGGCCACGCCCGCGGCCTCGGCAGCCGATTCGTCGTCGGGCCCACCGGCCAGCACCACCACCAGGTCCAGCGGCCCGACCCAGGGCGGCAGGAACCCGGCGGCGACGATCGGCGCCGGTGCAGTCCGGCCGGTCAGCGCAGTGAGGAACGCCACGTCCACCGCGACGTCACCGCCGACCACCACCATCGCCCGTGGACGCTCCAGCGACGGCAGGTCGGCGGCAGCGGACAGCACCGAGCGGACCTGCGCACCGGCGGCCGCTGCAGCCGGGAGAAGTCCGGCCCGATCGAAGGCGCCAAGGCCCGGCTCACGGAGGATGGCCAGGCCAAGTCGATCGGTCATGTCGTCGCGCCGGCCGCTTCGGGTGCGGGTCCACCGGTAGTCTCGTCGAGCAGCATCACCGGGATGTCGTTGCGGACCGGAAAAACCCGTCCACATTCGGTGCAGGTGAGCGCCGCGGCGTCCGGATCGCCAGGGGCGCCGATGATCAGCGCCGCGTAGTCGGCCGGGCAGGCCAGCACCTCGAGCAGAACCGGATCCAATTGAACTGCCATGCGTCCGTCAACTCCCTTCATCCCGCCCCACGAGTCGCTTCATCGGGCATGGCCCGGAATCCGATCAGCGCGAGCATTGCGTCTCCATTGGTCGGCCCTGTTGGCCGGTACGGCAGGTTCCACACTAGGTCCCGGCAGCCGTTCGGTGTTGCCGATCGGTAGCTGCAACTCCGAACTGACGGACGGCGTAAGGACCTGATCGGGCCGCTTTGTCTGCTATCGCCGATCCCGTCCTGCGGCCGATCGCGTCTGCCCGACAGCTCGATCCGGTGGGCGACCAACCGGTCGGGCCACCGAGGTCTTACTCAGGAGGGAAACGCAGCACCCGAAGATGGCCGCGTCGACCCGTCGTGGAGGGGGCCGGCTCGTGGACCCGTTCCGCCCGGCCGGCCTCGCGCACCGCGTCGGCCAACGCCTCGAGATCGTCGGAGCTGCGGAGGTCGTCGAAATCGGCGTCCGGCCGGACAACTTCCCACCCTTTCGGTGCGGTCAGGTGGACGGCATGCTCGGAACACAGGTCGTAGGAGTGCGGCTCGGCAGCAGTGGCCAGCGGACCGACGACCGCGGTCGACTCGGCATAGGCATAGGTCAGCGTGGCGACGGCCGGTTCGGAGCACCCGGTCCGTGAGCAACGCCGCGATCTGACCACCCGGGGACAGTAACTCCTGGGCGCGCGCCGCACCGCGGCGGCGCGCCGTGGGACTGCTCCCACACCGTCGACTCCTACACTGGGCGCGTGATGGCGGAGCACAGCGGCAACCTCATCCCAGAAGGCCAGCACACCAGGCGGGCGGGCGGCGGCAACGCGCGCAGCGGGCCGAGCAGCAACCTGGCCGGCGGTTCCGCCGCCGCGACAGCCGGCGGTGCGCCGAGTGGACCCGGCGGAGCGCCGATCCGACGGCGCGCAGCGCGCGATCGGCGCGGCCGAGGGCTGCGCACTCCGCTGCTTCCGGCGCAGCTCCCGGCCGCCCGAACGCGGGCCCAGCAGTTCGACCAAGCCGTGCTCGAGGCAGTCGCTGACCTGGAGGACCGGTGGCCGAACGAACTCGCCTCGATCGAATTCGCGGTGGATGAAGTGCCGTCGCTGCCGGCCGGAAGCGTCGCGCCGTCGTCCGATGTGGTGCTGGACGGGGGAGTACCACTGACCAGATTCTCGCCCCCCGGCGTCGACGCCAGGGGCCGGGCGACCAAGGCCAGAGTCGTGGTCTATCGGCGGCCGCTCGAGGTCAGGGCCGCTGACTCCGGCGATCTCGGTGACCTGGTGGCCGAGGTGCTCGGCGAACAGCTCACCGCTGTGTTGGGCGAGGGCAGCTCCGGGTCGGCAGGATGATCCCCGCGGCGTGATCGGCGTCGGTTCCTGCCGCACCGGCGCGGCCGACTCAGCCGGTGCGCTTGAGCCGGCGCCGTTCACGTTCGCTGAGGCCGCCCCAGATGCCGAACCGTTCGTCGTTGGCCAGCGCGTATGACAGGCACTCCGACCGCACCTCGCAGCCCGTGCAGATCTTCTTCGCCTCCCTGGTGGAGCCGCCCTTCTCCGGGAAGAACGCCTCCGGATCCGTCTGGGCGCACAGGGCCCTTTCGTGCCAGTCGGTTTCGTCGTCGATCAGCAACTCGGTGCCGATCTCGGACCCCCTGAACAGCTCGGTAGCCGTGAACACGTTCTGCACTGCTGAGTACTCCCCCAGGTTCGACACCAGTCGAGTCCTTTCAACGATTTCGGCGCCGGTACTCCGAAGCCGGGCAAAGATTTTGGCCACGGATGGCCTTGAGTGATCGACCTAGATCAACTTCGAAGTGCGACACCACAGGGTGCGCAACGATGTGCGCGATCAGATAATGACATCGATGTGATTACACAGGTGTGTCCCGCATCGCGTCAAGCGGTGTGCGTGCTATCAGCACAAATTCCTGCCGCACACTGGAGCGATGACCGGTTCTCTGAGTAAGCAGACTGCTGGCAGATGGGTCTTCCCCGGCCTGGTCGGGATCGCCGCCGCTGCCGGATATGCCGCGGCGACCGACACGAAGCCGCTGGGCCTCTGGATCTTCGTCTTCGTGCTGGCCGGCTGGGTCATCACGCTGTGCCTGCACGAATTCGCCCACGCGGCGACCGCGTTGGCCGGTGGTGACATCTCGGTGAGGGCAAGGGGTTACCTCACCCTGAACCCGTTCAGATACGTCAATGCCGCCTACAGCGTCGTCATCCCGGTGATCGTCCTGGTGATCGGCGGCATCCCCCTGCCGGGCGGGGCGGTACTGATCGAGAACCACCGTCTGCGCACCCGATGGTGGTCCAGTGTGGTGTCCCTGGCCGGACCGGCGACCAACCTGGCCATCGGCGTCGTGCTGATCCTCGTCACCAGGACGCTACCGCTGGAGTTCGCGAACGGGCGCTTCACCCCGAACGGGTTGTATCAGGCGCTGTCGTTCCTGGCCCTGCTCCAGTTCGTCACCGCGATCCTGAACATCCTGCCGGTGCCCGGATTCGACGGCTTCGGAGTCATCGCCCCGTTTCTGTCGGCGGCCACCATGCGGGCCATCGCGCCGGTTCGCGGCTGGGCGCCGCTGCTGGTCTTCGTCGTCCTGTTCTCCATTCCGGGCGCCAGCGGGTATCTGTTCGAACCGGCCTACCGGCTGATGGAAGGCCTCGGCAACCCGTTCATCAGCTACGCCGCCTCAGCCGGCGCCGGTTCCTTCCAGTTCTGGAAGTGAGCCCGCTGTGCTGACCCGTGCCGGGTGGAGGGCGCCGGCCGGCGTGGCAGGATCGCCAGCGTGAAGATCACTGTGCTCACCGGCGGGGTCGGTGGGGCCAAGTTCCTACTGGGCGTCAAGGCCTTTCTCGGTTTCGATCCGACCGGGCCCGGCCCGGCGGACGGTGCGGACCGAATCATCGCAGTGGTCAATACCGGCGACGACATCCGATTGCACGGCCTGCAGATCTGCCCGGACCTGGACTCGTGCCTGTACACCCTGTCGGGTGTCGCCGACACCGAACGCGGGTGGGGCCGCCAGGACGAAACCTGGACCGTTGCCGCCGAACTCGCGTCCTACGGCGCCGAGGCGCCGTGGTTTTCCCTCGGTGACAAGGACATCGCCACCCATTTGATGCGCACCCGGATGCTGGACGCCGGCTACCCGCTGTCGGCGGTGACGGCCGCACTGGCAGCGAAGTGGCACCCGGGGGTGACGCTGCTGCCGATGTCGGATCAGCGGGTGGAGACCCACGTCGTTGTCACCGACCCGCAACCCTCGAGCGACGATCCGGACGCCCCGGATGTGGCGCTGCACTTCCAGGAGTGGTGGACCCGCTACCGCGCGGGAATTCCGGCGAAGGCGTTCCTGTCGGTCGGGGCGCAGGACGCCCGGCCCGGTGCCGACGTGCTGGCTGCGATCGCCGAGGCCGACCTGGTGCTGATCGCCCCGTCCAACCCGGTGGTCTCGGTCGGTCCGATCCTGGCGGTGCCGGGAATCCGGGAGGCGGTGGCCGCCACTACCGCCCCGGTCGTCGGGGTGTCACCGCTGATCGCCGGCAAACCCCTGCGGGGGCACGCCGACGCCTGCCTGGCGGCGATCGGTGTCGAGTGCAGTGCCCAGGGCGTCGGCCGGCACTATGGCGCCAGGTCCGCCGGCGGGATACTTGACGGGTTCCTGGTGGCCGAGGGCGAGGACGTCACGATTCCAGGGGTCCGGGTGCAGGAGGCGCCGCTGATGATGACCAACCCGACGTTGACTGCGGCGATGGTGGCCGCCTGTCTGGAACTGTCCCGATGACCGGGCCCGCAGGTACCCACTGGACCGGGCCGATCCCGGACGGCCTGCCGGCGGCGCCCGCCGGCCTGCAGGTGCTGCCGGTCACCGGACTGCCCGATTTCCGACCAGGGGACGACCTGGTCGCGGCGATTGCCGACGCTGCGCCGTGGATCGCTGATGGTGACGTACTGGTGATCACCTCGAAGATCGTCTCCAAGGTCGAGGGCCGGCTGCTGTCCTCACCGACCGACCCGACGGAACGCGAAGAATTCCGGCGCGAGTTGATCGACATCGAGACGGTCCGACTGGTCGCGCAGGTGGGCCGCACCAAGATCGTCGAGAACCGCCTTGGCATCATCGCGGCGGCGGCCGGCGTCGACGCCTCGAACGTCCAGCTGAACGAGATCGCTCTGCTGCCGGAAGACCCAGATGCCTCGGCGGCCGCCATCGTCGCCGCCTTCGCCGACGTCGGCCGGCAGGTCGGGGTGATCATCACCGACACCCAGGGCCGGGCCTGGCGCAACGGCGTCACCGACGTCGCCATCGGCGCGGCCGGCGTGCGGGTGCTCGAAGACCACCGCGGTGGGGTGGATTCGTTCGGCAACGAACTCGTCGTCACCCAGGTCGGACTCGGCGACGAGATTGCGGCCGCCGCCGACCTGGTCAAGGGCAAGCTCGCCGGGGTGCCGGTCGCCGTCGTCCGCGGGCTGGCCCCGCCGGGGCCGGGTGCCGGCCAGTGCGGCAGGTCACTCCTGCGCCCACACCACGAGGACCTGTTCCGCCTCGGCACCGACCTGTCGATCGCGCAGGGACGGCAGGAGGCGGTCCTGCTCCGCCGCACCGTGCGCAACTTCACCGGCGCGCCGGTGGACCTGGAAACGCTGCGGCGCTGCATCGGTGTCGCGTTGACCGCGCCGGCCCCGCACCACACCAGGCCGGTCCGGTTCGTGCTGGTCCGAGAGCACCGGCAGGCGCTGTTGCAGTCGATGCTCGCGGAATGGGAGGCCGACCTGTCGGGCGACGGCTGGGCCGACGACCGGATCGGCCGTCGCACAGCCAGAGGGCAGGTCCTGGATCAGGCGACCGAGATCGTCATCCCGTTCGTCACCGGCGACGGCCGGCATGACTATCCGGACGAGCGTCGTCGGCAGGCCGAACACACGATGTTCACGGTGGCCGGCGGGGCCGCAGTGCAGGCCTTGCTGGTGGCGCTGGCGGCCGAGGGCATCGGGTCGGCGTGGATCTCGTCGACCATCTTCGCCCCGGTCGTGGTGCGTTCGGTCCTCGGGTTACCCGGCGACTGGGAACCGTTGGGCGCCATCGGGATCGGCCACCCGGTCGAACCGCTGGAGCCGCGGCGGCCGGTGGTGCTGGGCGAGGAATTCCGGATCCTGTAACCGGGCGGCGCGAGTCGGTCGGGTCACCGGCTCGGACGCGGGGCAGGGTGTCAGCTGGGAGCGGAGAACCGGATCCCGCCGGCCGGGATCTCGATTCCCGGCCATACCCGCAGTCCGTGCAGCAGCTCGCAACCGGCGCCGACCACGGCCCCGTCGCCGACCACCGCGCCATTGATCACGGCACCGGCGCCGATCACCGCGCCATGACCGATGACCGAGTCGATGACGTGGGCACCATCGGCGATCTCTGCCTTGTCGAACACGATCGACCCGTGCACGGTGACACCCTCGCCGACCAGCACGTCACGACCGAGCGCGGTACCGCCGCTGATCACTGACCCGACACCGACCGCAGATCCTTCCAGGGCCAGGAAGTCGGCTGCCGGCCGCGGCAGGGCATTCGTCGGCGCAATACCCCTGACCAGATCGGCCGAGCCCTGCACGAAGGCCGCCGGCGTACCGAGGTCCAGCCAGTAGCTGGTGTCGACGTGGCCGACCAACTTGGCGCCGGCGGCGAGTAGACCGGGGAAGGTCTCCCGTTCCACCGATACCACGGTGTCGGCGGCGATCCCGGCGATGACCTCGCGGCGGAACACGTAGCAACCGGCGTTGATCTGGTCGGTCTGCGGGTTCTCCGACTTCTCGACGAACTCCAGTACCCGGCCGTCCGCATCGGTCGGCACGCACCCGAAGGCGCGCGGATCCGGGACCTTGACCAGATGCAGGGTGACGTCGGCGGCGTTGTCGCGGTGCGTGGAGAGCAGTCCGTTCAGGTCGACACCGGACAGGATGTCCCCGTTGAACACCATCACGTCCGTTGCCCGCAACTTGTCGTACACATTGCGGATCGCACCACCGGTGCCCAGCGGAACATCCTCCACCACGTAGTCGATCTCCAGGCCGAACGCCGAACCGTCTCCGAAGTAGTCGGTGAACGTCTCCGCCCGATAGGACGTGCCCAGCACGACGTGCTTGATCCCGGCTTCGCGGATGCGGGACAGCAGGTGCTCCAGGAATGGCACACCGGCGGTGGGCAGCATCGGCTTGGGCGCTGAAAGGGTCAGCGGCCGGAGCCTCGTCCCCTGCCCGCCGACGAGTACGACTGCATCGACATCCCGGCCGTGTTCCATCAGGTTCCTCTTCCTCATCTCTGTTGCCACTGTTTCTCTGTTGCCACTGTCACTGGCACCATCTCGTGCCATTGTCTCTTGCGTCCTGTTGCGGTCTCTTGCATCCTGTTGCGCTCCAGCAGATCGCACATCTTTCGCATTTTGCGATGCGCGGACCAGGTGAAGAACAGGAATATACGGTGGCCGCCACACTCGAAGGTGAACAGCGAGCATCGCTGGAGTCTCGTCGGCGTGATCTGCCGCACGAAAGCTGCGAAGACGGACACCGGAAGGACGAGGTGCGCGGGCCGCCGTGGATCGCGTCGATGCGCTGCCCCGCGTCCCCGACTGGTTAGAGTACGTCAATGGTTGCGCACAGCACCGAGGACATCGACCGGCCGCATTCGGTCTCCATTGTCATCCCGGTTTATCAAGGCGCACGAACGCTGGGCGGGTTGCTGGCCGAAATTGCACCGTTGACCGAAATGTTCTGCAGTCCCGCGGGCCACCACCTGCGGGTGGCAGAAGTGTTACTGGTTCACGACAATGGCCCGGACGCCTCCGCCGAGGTGATGCGGGAACTCGCGCAGCGGTACGAGTTCGTCCGCACCGTGTGGCTGAGCCGGAACTTCGGCCAGCATCCGGCCACCCTGGCCGGGATGGCGTCGTCGGGCGGCGACTGGATCGTCACCATGGACGAGGACGGTCAGCATGATCCGGCTTTCATCGGACCCATGCTGGACGTGGCGATGCGCGAGCTGGCGGACGTGGTCTACGCGCGTCCGGTGAATGATCCGCCGCACAGTTTTGTGCGGAATCTCGCATCCCGGACTTCCAAGAAGTTGCTCAGTTTCTCCACCAGCCAGGCCAAGGCGACGGAATTTCAGAGCTACCGTCTCGTGCTCGGCGAGATCAGCCGCAGTGTGGCCGCCTACGCCGGCGCCGGGGTCTACCTGGATGTCGCGCTCGGCTGGGTGGCCAAGAAGGTGGCGACCTGCCCGGTGGAGTTACGGGAGGAGGGCAGCCGGGCGTCCGGCTACTCGCTGCGGACACTGTTCTCCCACTTCTGGCGGATGGTGCTCTCCAGCGGCACCCGGGCGCTGCGGATGGTGAGTCTGCTCGGGGTGCTCTTCGCCCTCGGCGGGTTCGTGCTCGCGATCTATCTGATCGTCGCCTCGCTGTTCTGGGATGTCAGCAGTCCGCAGGGCTGGCCGTCGCTGATGGTTGCCCTGCTGGTCTGCAGCGGCGCCATTCTTTTCTCCCTGGGGGTGATCGCCGAGTATGTCGGTGTCGCCGTCAACATGGCGATGGGCAAGCCGCTGTACCTGATCGTCAGCGATCCGAGCAGCGGACCGCTGGGTCGCGTGGCGACCCCCGACCCTCCGGCACCGCCTCAGATCCCAGAACCCGGGGCGATCAGCGGCAACGGACGCCGGTCGGCGCCGGCGTCTGCTGCCGAGCCCACTCCGACGACGGGGCCGACGCGTCCGGCCCTGAAGTGACAGCCGGCACCGCTTCGGTACCCGGTCGTCACCGGTGCGCTCCGGTGACGACGGCGACCATGGTGGTCGGCTCCGGTGGGCTGCTCGGGTCGGCCCTGACCGCGACTCTGGGGTCGAGAGGTACTGCCGTTGTCCGCATGCCCGTGATCCGTTGGTCGAGCCCGGAGGTGGCGACGGATCTGGCCGTCGGGCTGGACCGGCTGACCGCCGCTGCGCGCGAGTACGACGTGCCCTGGCGCATTGCCTGGTGCGCCGGGGCCGGCGTCACCGGCACCTCCGACGCTGATCTGGACCGCGAGGTGGCCACCTTCACCGCGTTCCTGGCCGACCTGGCCACTCGCAGCGACGCGATCGGGCCCGGCACCGTGTTCCTGGCTTCGTCCGCGGGCGGGCTCTACGCCGGCTGCACCACCGACGGCCCGTACACCGAACATGACGTTCCGGTGCCGATCTCCGCTTACGGCCACGCCAAGTTGGCGGCGGAACGAGCGCTGCTGGCACACGCGTCTGGCACCGGCAACGCTGCCCGGATCGGTCGGATCGCGAACCTCTACGGGCCGGGCCAGAACCTCGCCAAGGCGCAGGGGCTGATCTCCCACCTCTGCCGGAGCAACATCACCAGGCAACCGATCTCGGTGTACGTCTCGCTGGATACGATCCGCGACTACCTCTACGTCGACGACTGCGCCGCGATGGTGAGCGACCTGCTGGATCTCGGGCGCCCGCACGGTGGCGCCGCGGAACCGGCGATCAAGGTGCTGGCTTCCCAGCAGGGAGTCACCATCGCCGCGCTGATCGCGGCGTGCCGACAGGTCTTCAAACGCGCACCGCAGGTGGTGCTCGGAACTTCGGCCAACGCCCGGTTCCAGGTCCGCGACCTGCGTTTGCGATCGGTGGTGTGGACGGAGATCGACAGCCGGGCGTTAATGCCGCTGCCGGCCGGGATTGCCGCGACCGCCGCCGGCATCATGCGGTCGACCCAGCTGGCCAGAGTGTGATGCTCTCGTCCGTGATGGACCAAGGAAGGCAACCGGAAACACACAGCAAGTGCGGCAGGGTGGGTCAGTGAGCGAAACGACGGGGGTGCATCCCCTCCCGGACGAAGACACCGGGCAACTGGTGGGCACCGACAGCAATGGGCGCCCAGTGCAGGCGGCGAACAACCCGGACACCGGCACCGATCTACCATCCGCACCGGCCACGACCCCCGGCCGCCCACGCCGGATCGTCTCCGCCGTCTGGAAATCCGACTTCCCGCTGTACCTATACAGCCTGGTCGTCACCGCTGCGGTGCTGACCTGGGTGATGCGACTGTGGCGGGCCACCCTGTCGGCCCCGTTCTACTACTCCGGCGACGCGGTCGCCAGCGCCGCCTATTTCAAGGACGTCATCCAGGTCGGCTGGTACGAGAACCAACCCAACCTCGGCGCCCCCTACGGTCAGCACTATCACGACTTCCCGTTCGCCGACGACCTCAATCCGGCGATGGCCAAGGTGATCAGCCTCTTCACCAGCAACTGGGCGGTTGCCTTCAACTCCTACTATCTGCTGGGTTTCCTGCTGGCCGCCCTGACCGCGGTCTGGTTCTTCCGGTTCTGCGGCGTCGGCTCCTGGATGGCGGTGGTGCTGTCCGTGCTGTATGCCGTCACGCCGTACCACTTCATCAGAAACGAGAATCATCTGTTCCTGGCCTCCTACTACTGCATCCCACTGGCGATGGTGCTGGTGGTGCGAGCTACCAGAGGGGACGGCCTGTGGGCGCGCCGCCGCGGTGTCAATCCGGTGCTGTCGGTGCTGACCGGTCGAGGAGCCGGCTCGATCCTCATCCTCGCGCTGGTGGTCTACTCCGGCGCCTACTACGGGCTTTTCACCGCCTTCCTGCTGGCCTTCGGCGGCATGTTCGCGCTGTTGCGGAAATGGAGCTGGCGGCGGCTGTTCGGGCTCGCGTGCGCGGGTGGCACCGTGCTGTTCTTCTTCGTGCTGGCAATGCTTCCGGACAGTCTCTATGAGCGGGCCAACGGGATCGACACCGCCGGCCTGGTGCGGGCGCGGACCGCTGCGGAGCAGTACGCGCTGAAATTCGCGTCACTGGTGCTCCCTGCCCCGGGCCACCCCATTCCGCTGTTCGCCAAGGCCCGCTTCCTCTACGACTCGAAATATCCGCTTTCCAGCGAGCGGCCAGTCCTCGGGCTGATGGCGGCCATCGGATTCGTGTTGCTGCTCGGGGTCGCCTTCCTGGCGCTGACCGGCCGTGCCGCGCCATCGCGCCGCACGACGAGGCAGGATGCTCGCCGCGCCACCTTGTTCAGCCTCTCCTTCCTGACCTGGATCGCCTTCTGCGTGGGAACCATCGGTGGCCTCGGCACCATCGTGTCGTTCTTCACAGCCAGCATCCGCGGTTGGAACCGCATCTCCATCGTCATCGTGTTGTTCGGCCTGGCCGGCCTCGGCTTGATGCTCGACGGCCTTGGCGAACGGCTCGCCGCGCGGGTCCGCTCCCGGCCTGCCGCAGTCGATTCCGGTTCGGGACCGGCCGGTCGGCGGCCGGCACGCATTGCCGGGGCCGTCGTGCCGGTGATTGCGGTGGTCGTGCTGCTGATGGGCAGCGCCGACCAATCGATCACCGGCGCTGTGCCGCCGTATGCGCAGAACAAGGCCGGCAGCACGTCCGACCAGCAGTACGTCGACGACCTGCAGGCCCGTTTGCCGGCGAAGTCCATGATCTTCATCCTGCCGTGGCAGCCGTTCCCGGAGTCGGGCCGCTTGAACGGTCTACCGGAGAGCGACCAGATGAAGCTCTGGCTGCATTCCACCACCCTGCGCTGGTCGGGCGGCGGCATCAAGGGGCGCCCCCAGACGGCGTGGCCGGGGAAGGTGGTGCGGGAAACCCCCGCCCAGATGGCCCACGACCTGGCCGTGATCGGATTCGTCGGCATCTCCATCCATCGAGCCGCGCTGGTGGACAAGGGCAAGAAATGGGAGGCCTCGCTCGCCCCGCTGCTCGGGCCGCCGACGCTCATCAGCCCGGACAAGCAGTACAGCTACATCCCGCTGACCAGGGCCATCGATGAGCTCGACAGAACAACCACTGCTTCACAACGGGCTGCGTTTGCCGCCGCGATTACCGAGATTCAGCAGTGACGGCAATCGCCGGCGCTGATAGACAACCTGTCCCGACCGCGGATTCGTCGCCGGTCCCCCGAGGCGAACGGCGGAGGGTGTTGCGCCAGCACTGGGTGCCGATCGCGCTCACCTTGATCATCCTGGGCGGAACCGTGGTCCGGTTGGTCGGCGTGAACTGGGGACTTCCGCTGCAGCTCCATCCGGACGAGTGGGTCATCGTGGACGGCGCGATCGACATGGCCAGGAGACATTCGTTCGAGCCCGGGTACTATTACCGGCCAGACCATGTCGAGATGCAGCTCAGCAATCTGGCCTATCTCGGCTACTCCTACTTGTTCCACGGGACGTCGCCTGGAAGACTTTTTGCGACTGTCCAGGCACCATTCTTCTTGATATCGCGACTGATCACCGAGTGCTTTGGTGTCGGCATGATTGTCCTTGGGTACCGGATCGGCGTTCGCTTCAACCGGGTGATCGGGATCACTACAGCGTTCCTCATCGCCTTCTTCCCGCCTTTCGTTGTCAACTCCCATTTTGCGACCCCTGACGTCCCGCTCAGTTTCGCCCTCATGGTCGTCATCGTGGGGTGTATGCGGTATCTGGTTGCTCCTTCGTGGCGCAACCTGCTGTTGTCCTGCGCCGGGGTTTCGGTGGCGATCGCGGTCAAATACCCGGGGGCCATCGGTGCCGCCATGATCGGGATCACCGTAATGGTGAGCGGGATACAGGCTCGGGACTGGCGACTGATTTTCAAGCGCGGAACAGCGGCAGTGGGGGCAGTCGTCGGCTTCCTCTTCCTGATCTCTCCCGTGCTGTTCACAAATGCTCGAGTTGTGGTGGCCAGTTTTTCAAACGAGGCCGGGGGTAACCACTTAGGCGGGGACGGCCTGGGCTGGCTGGGAAACATGGGCTTCTACGTCGCAGATCTTGCAACCTCCGTAGGTATCATTCTGGTGTTGTGCTTTGCGCTGGGCATCGTGTGGAGTGTCCGACTGCGGCTTTCGCAAACGGTGCCGTTGTGGACCGGGGCTCTGGTCTGGCCACTACTCTCGCACGTGGGCCTGCACTGGCCCAGGTGGGGCCTGCCGATGTATCTCACGCCGCTTCTTATCGCACCGATCGGCATCTACTACTCCGCCAGTTACATCCTCGATCACGGCGCTGCGGGGTGGTTGCGTGGCGTCGCTGCAGCGCTGGGGGTGCTGATGGTCGCGAACCTTCTGACCGGATCGGTTGCCGCGTTAGCGCAATACGCGGCGACAACCACCGAGAACGTCGGCGCCCAGGACTTTGCTGCACGCCATATCGACGCGACAAACACCGTCTTCGAGGGATATACGCCACTTCGCCCCGGCGGGCCGGCAGACATCTTCGACCAGTTCGAAGTGATCGGCGGCCGTCTGATGCTCAGCACCACGGAGAGGGATGGCGCAGGAAAGCGGTACGTCGCAGTGAGCAGTACCCTGTACGACAGGTGGGATTCCGATCCACGGTATAGCTCGGAGCAGCGTTTCTACCAGATGTTGGCACACCAGTTTGTCCTGGTCACGACTTATAACCCCGTGCCAGAGCCCAAGCCCATTATTTTCGATGTAGTTGCAATTTGGCGCAATTTTGGGTACATCGCCGGAATCGGAGGTGGGGGGCTCAGCGGCCCCACGATCAAGCTCTACGAAATTCCGGCCGACCGGAGATAGCGCGACCTGGGCATACTGAACCGCCCCAAGTTGCCTTGCTCGGCGCGTTGTCGGGAAGTTCGATCCGCCAGTGCGCAACGGCATGCGCTTCGCCCGCACACCGGCAGCAGCAGGTCAGCGGCCCATTCGGCGGCGCAACCACACGTAGGCGGCGCGACGCTTCCAGGCCATCAGGGTGGCCCGCGCATCGCCCAACCGCACGTCCCATCCGCTCAGCAGGCCGGCATGCTCCTGCGAGATCATCCGGTGGAAGGTCCTGGCATGTTCGGACTGTTCCTTGGACAGTGCGACACTCCATTGCTGGGCACTGATCCGGAACCCGGCGAGCGGGCGGCGGACCGCCACCATCGGCCCGTGCAGCAGTACCCGGGAGCAGGTGGCCTGGTCGATCAGGTACGGAGATCTGGCATCCCAGCCGCCGCTGTCCATCAGCACCTGCCGGCGCATCATCACACATGCGGGCTCGCCGAAAACATTGGTTCCCGCTCTGACCGTCCGGCGGATCGCGGTGGTGCCGGCCACAACGCCGTGCAGGTGCTGCACGCCGCGGGCCCGGACCACCGGCACCCCGGTGTCGTCGACGATGTCCCGCTGCGAGGCCACCAGCACGGCCTCCGGATGCTGATCGAAGGCGGCCACCTGCTCGGCCAGGCTGGTCGGATAGAGCAGATCGTCGCCGCAGACCAGCTTGATCAACTCGCCGTTGGCCTGCGCGGTGACCGCGTTCCAGTTCGCCGGTGCCCCGCCGCCCGCCGGGATGCTCATCAACCGGACCCGGGGGTCGGTGACAATCGACTGCAGCTTCGCCCAGGTGTCGTCGGTCGAGGAATGGTCGGAAATGATCAACTCGAAATCGGTGAAAGTCTGGGAAAGAATGGAGTGCACGGTGGCTTCGATATAGGCGCCGTTGTTGAACGCCGGCACCACTACCGACACCCTCGGTGTCGCCTTTTGCGTCATTCCTGTCCCCTGTCCCCGGCCGGGTCCCCGACCGCCTCCGCCTGGTCGGCGGCGCCGCGCCGGAAGGAGAACCCGCGGTGGATGAAGAAGCTGGCCAGCACCCATACCACGGTAAAGGCAAGCTGGGCCGGCAACTCGTGCCAGCCGAAGACTTTGGTCAGCACCGGGAGTACCGCCAGGTTGACGCTGACCGGGATGACGTTCACCAGCACGAATCTGGAGAAATCGCGCAGCACGTGTCCGGTGACCTTGAACACGAACCGCCGATGCAGGACGAACGCGAACGGAATGGCGATCGCCTGTGCGGCAAGCACCGCGCCGTCTCCGCCCCAGAGGTGGATGAACCTGCTGAACAGCACGAAACCCACCAGGCCGACGGCCGTATTCAACCCACCGACCAGCAGGAATGCGATGCGCTGGTCCCTGATCAGCCGCAGCAGCGGACCCGGCGGATCATCCAGCTGACCGGGCGACGGCACCTCCGGCAGGCCGGGTTCAGACCTCACGCGGTCGTCGTCCATGTTGTGGATCACGGCGTCAGCGGGTTGCCAGCATCTTGGTGGCGACCGGTTGGGGTGGGACGTCGAGTTCAGGGCCCCTGGGGGGTTGTGGTGACTTGCTGCCGATCCAGATGACGGTGGGCAGAACCATCCGGGCCGAGGCGAAAAGCGATCGGGGCAGCCTCCGCATCATTCCCGGGACGACCCCGCCGACCAGATCTCTGGCGCCGAACCGATCCGGATTCGCGATGATGCTGAACGAGTAATCGTGGATGTAGAGCCCCCCTGCCATCTTCTGCAGACCGGGGATGGTGCGGAAATGCTCGTAATAGACGTCGGCCTTGCCGGCTGCCTTGATGTATCGATCTGCCAGGCCCTGCGGCAGCCAGGACAGGAACGGAAGCTTGTAATGCGGTTCGATCACGCCGAGTCGATTGGCAAGGCCCAGATAGACCACCCCGGTGGGGGTGAGCACCCGGCGGATCTCGGCCATCACGGCATCCGGATCGACGACGTGTTCGTAGATGTGATTGAACACCACGACGTCCATGCTGCTGTCCGGAAACGGCAGTTGCTCGCCGTCGGCACATGCGAAGAAGCACCGGGGATCGCGTTCCTGCTTCGCCTTTGCCAAACCCGGCACATCGATGTCGACACCGATGCTCAGAGCGCCGCGCTTGGCGGCTGCCTCCACCGTCCATCCCAATGAGGCGCCGATGTCCAGCAATTTGGCGCCCGGCGCCCACCCGTCACCCAGAAAATGGTCCAGGACGGACTGGATCTTCGCCGCCTTCTGCATCCTGGTCTCGACCCTGGACATCTCTGACTGAAGCTCGCTGTACGCGAGTTGCTTTCCACGTGTGGCCATGGTGGTCCTCTCGTTCGAGCCGGGTGTCCCTGATTGACCGGCCACCGGCTATTCCTGCAGGTCGGCGTCGACCATCGCGGCGATGATCTGCTCGAAGGTCATGGTCGGTGCCCAACCAAGCTCGGTCCGCGCCCTCGTCGCGTCGCCGGTGAGCTCGACGGCGTCCACCGGCCGGACGAAGGCCGGGTCGACCCGAACATATCGCTCCCAGTCGTCGATCCCGGCACGCGCGAACGCAGCCGCGACGAACTCGGCGACAGAATGCGGCACACCGGTAGCAACGACGTAGTCGGCGGGCACGTCGTGCCGGGCCGCCCTGACCATCGCATCGACGTAGTCCGGCGCCCAGCCCCAGTCCCGTCGTGCGTCCAGATTGCCCATGGCCAGTTCGTCGGCCTCGCCGCGGGCGATCATCGCCACGGTTCGGGTGATCTTGCGGGTGACGAAAGTGGTGGGTCGGCGCGGTGACTCGTGGTTGTAGAGAATCGCCGAGACGGCGTGCAGGCCTCGGCCCCGGTAGACGCCGACCATGTGGTGGGCGTAGGCCTTCGCGGCTCCGTACGGGCTGACCGGAGCAATGGGCGCCCATTCGTTCTGTGGGCTGACCCCGGGGTTGCCGAAGATCTCGGCACTGGACGGCTGCACCACCCGCACGGTGTTGCCGCGCAGTTCGGACAGGTCCCAGGCCGCCTGCAGCACCGCCGCCGCCGCCAGGCCGGAGACCTCACCGGTGGCCAGCGGCTCGACCCAGGACGTGGCCACCGAGGACATCCCCGCCAGGTTGTAGATCTCGTCCGGAGCGATGTCCTTGATCAGTGCACTGACCAGGGGGAAATCGGTGAGATCGGCCACGTGCAGGTGCACATCGTCCAACTGCGGGCCGAACCCCCACCCGGTCACATCCACCGGCGTCTGATCCTGCTCACGCACCAGTCCGTGTACCTCGTCGCCACCGGCCAGCAGCTGCTCGGCAAGATATCCGCCGTCCTGGCCCGACACACCGGTGACGAAAACAACAGCCATGCTGGGCGGGCTACTTGCCGGACAGCATGCGCTGCTCGGCCAGATCGGAGTCGACCATCATGTGCACCAGCTCGGCGAAGGTCACCGTCGGCGCCCAGCCCAGGTTGTCCCTGGCCTTGCTGGAGTCGCCGATGAGCAGGTCGACCTCGGCCGGGCGGAAGAACTTCGGGTCGACGAACACGTAGTCCTCCCATTGCTCGATGCCGACCCTGGCGAAAGCGATGTCCAAAAACTCCCGGATCGAATGCGTCTCGCCGGTGGAGATCACGTAGTCGTCGGCAGTGTCGGCCTGCAGCATCCGCCACATCGCCTCCACATAGTCACCGGCAAATCCCCAGTCGCGCTTGGCATCCAGGTTGCCCAACGACAGCTTGTCCTGCAGCCCGAGGCTGATCCGGGCGACCGCCTTGGTGATTTTGCGAGTGACGAATTCCGACCCGCGGCGCGGCGACTCGTGGTTGAACAGGATGCCGGAGGATGCGTGCATGCCATAGGACTCGCGGTAGTTGATCGTCATGTAGTGGCCGTAGACCTTGGCGACGCCGTACGGCGAGCGTGGCCACAGCAGCGTTGACTCACTCTGCGGCACGTGCTGCACCTTGCCGAACATCTCCGACGACGATGCCTGGTAGAAACGCACCTTCGAGATCTCGTCGCCGGCGTACAACCGGGTGGCCTCCAGCATGTTCAGTACGCCGATTCCGGTGACGTCGCTGGTCAGGGCGGCGTTCTCCCAGGAGTAGGCGACGAACGAAATCGCACCGAGGTTGTAGACCTCGTCGGGCTTGGCCACGTTGTAGGCGCGGATGAGACTGGACAGGTCGGTGATGTCCCCCGTCAACAGGGTGACATCGGGTAGCTCGGCCTCGACCAGCGCGCGCTTGGGGTTGTTCTGCCCGCGGATCAAACCGAACACCCGATATCCCTTGGACAGCAGCAGTTCGGCCAGGTACAGACCGTCCTGCCCGGTGATGCCGGTGATGAGGGCGCGAGGCATTGGACTCCTTGATGGCTCGGGTCAGGGACTGGTCCGTTCGGTGGTCGGTCGGCCCTTGCCAACAGCGCCAACCGAGTCGGTGAACAGCACAGCGAAGGACATCGTAACGGCCTGACAGGCCACGACCGGTCCGGACAGCACCGGGGACTCGGGCTCAATGCCATTGCGGCCATCCGGGCAAGTGGGAATGGGCAGGCGAGTCACTCCGGGCCCACGCAGAGCGGGTCGTTTGATTCTTGCCGAGAAGCGGGCAATGCCTGTCGAGACCTGATGGACACCGCCCCCGGGCAGGTATCGGTCGATAGATCAGGAGCGTCGCCCATGATCGACGCAACGACCCGGCAACCGTCGCCGGCCGCATGAGCCGTCGGCTCCTGGTGCTGGCCTCGACGTTTCCCGCCCGAAGCGACGACGGCACGCCGGCCTTCGTACGGGATCTTGCGGTCGCCGAGTCGCTGGGCTTCGACACGGTCGTGCT
>JBBROB010000040.1:0-24974 GCA_038229825.1 Mycobacteriales bacterium | reverse complement strand
GTCACCGTCACCGCCACCCTCACCTCCACCACCTGGTCCGCCGGCGAACCCATCAACCCCGCCAACCCCACCAGCAAAGTCCCCACCTTCACCTGCACCCGGACCGGCACACCAGCCCCAGCCAACCCAGCCCCGAAAACCACCCCACCCTGCGGCTACACCTACATCTGGAAATCCCTGACCAACCGCACCGCCGGCAGCGGAACCTGGCCACTGACCGCCACCACCAACTGGACCGTCACCTGGACCGCATCCGACGGCACCGGCGCCACCCTGCCCCAACCACTGACCCCCACCACCACCCAACAAGTCGCCATCGGCGAATGGCGCAGCAGCCTCGTCGCCAACCCCGGCGGATAAACCAGACCAACCCCAAACAGGTCGGCATCTGCAGGGGAGACCGTTCTATCTGACCTGATCGATCTTGGACGTAAGGTGCTGCTGTGTCCTTCTTCTCGAAGTTGATGAATGCCTTCGCCCCGGCAAGACGAGCGGCCGCGCGCCCGGAACCAACGGCAACCCCGCGGTCGCCGCAGAGCACGACGCGTCCGGCCGGGTCAGGGCGCCCTTCGGCTGGCCCAACCAGAACATTCCCCGCCGGGACCGTCCCGGCTGGACAACAGACCGCCACACCGGGCCGATCCGGACCGACGCGGACGGTGGAGATCGATCCGGTCAGCATCGGCAAGGTGCGCATGTCCTACTCCCCTGTCACCGACGGAGATCCCGACCCAGGCGAGATCGTCTGGACCTGGGTGCCCTTCCAGGAAAACGACGGGCAGGGGAAGGACCGACCGGTCCTGGTGGTTGCCGCCGAACGTGGCGGAACGGTGCTGGTGGTCCAACTCACCAGCAAAGACCACGACGAGGACAGTGAGTTCGTCTCGGTCGGGGCCGGCGACTGGGATTCCTCGCACCGGGAGTCGTGGGTGAACCTGGAGCGAGTACTGCGGGTCCACCCCGATGGGATGCGACGCGAGGCCGCCGCGCTCGGCCGGGCACCCTTCCAGAAGGTTGCCGACCGGCTCAAAGTGCGATACGGCTGGACCTGACCGGACGAGACCGGACCTCCGCCTCAACGCAAAAGCCGCCCGACCGGAGGTCGGGCGGTTCGCGGTGACGGCCCCTGCCAGTGCGCCTCTCGGCACGTGGTCGCTCTTGGCGACTGAAGGGGTGGTACCCGGGGCATGTCCAGGAGACCGTCACCTCATCGAACACCACTACCCGGCCGATTGTTCCATCCGGCCGAAATCAGAGCATTGGCCGGACCAGCCGGATCTCGGGCAGACCGTCGAATGCCTCGTCCAGCCGTCGTTCGCCGGTGGGTTCGAAACGATTACGTCGATAGAACGCCAATGCCCGCGGGTTGTCCTCGGCCATCCAGAGCGCGGCAGCACGATCACCCAGCGTCGCGTCCAGCAGTTGCTGTCCTATCCCGGAGCCGTGGGCGCGGGCGAGGACGTAGATCACGGCCAATTGGAGATCGGGAAGCGCCGTTGGTTCGCGAGATGGCAGGGCAGCCGCCAAGCCCACCATGTGACCGCCCTGCTCTGCCACCCTGATCTCCCGGCCGGGTATATCCCTGCCGAGTTCCCGCTTCCACATCTGCACTTTGTCCTGCCGTGAGCGGTCATCGAAGAATTTTGTGGGCAATGTTGCAGAATAGGTTTCGCAGAAGCATTCGAAATGGACTCGGCCGATCGCATCGGAATCGGACGCGTTCGGGACCCTGATTGTTGCATCCGGTGGCGGCGACATCCTGCAAATGTTACGACCCATGTCGGGCGTGCGCCCGACGCCCATGGTCGTGCCTCGCTCGAAACTCTCGCGCCGTGCGTTGACGCGTCGAGAACTTGATTGGTTCGCCGCCGGCGGCCGATTCGCTGCTACCCGCCGCCCGCCCGACCCGTAGCCAGTAGCACCGGCCGTCGGCGTTCACCCACGAAGTACTACCGGAGACCACCAGGAAGAAGTGGACTCAACTCGCACTCACCGCGACAGCGGTTGCCACCGCACCCGCCATCGAACTCACCTCGGCATCGGCTCTCGGCGTGTCGCCATCGAGGCCGTCGAACATCGCGGGCCGCAACGCGCGTCGCTGCGCCGCCGGCCCCGCCGGGATGATGCATCGATCAACTCTGCCGATTTGTGGCGGGCATGATAGGAGTCGTCAATTTCGCCCATGCCTGCGAAGTTGATCCACGCCACCCGGGTCCACAAGCCCCACGGGCGATGGCACAGCGGGTCCGAGCGGGGCGGGAGTCAGCCGGAGCGGTGGGCGCGGGCGCTGGCGTAGAGGCAGATCGCGGCGGCGGTGGCCAGGTTGAGCGATTCGGCGGAGCCGTAGATCGGGACGCTGATCGATTCGTCGGCTGCGGCGATCACCTCGGCCGGGAGCCCGTGGGCCTCGGATCCGAACAGCCAGGCGGTCGGCAGATCCAGAATGCCGTCGTCGGTCGCCTTGTCCAGGTCGGTGTTCGCATCGCCGCCGGTCGTGGCGAGCACGGACAAGCCGGCGTCGGACAGCAACGCGATGAGCCCGGTGACGTCCGCCGCCCGAACGACCGGCAGGTGGAACAGACTCCCGGTGGAGGCCCGCACCGCTTTCGGATTGAACGGGTCAACGGATTCACCGGCGAAGATGACAGCGTCGGCACCGGCCGCGTCGGCGAGCCGGACGATGGTGCCGGCGTTGCCGGGATCGTTGGTCTCGACAAGCACGGCGATCAACCGCGGGGCCGACCCGACCACGTCGGCGACATCGGTCAGCGTCATCGCGCACCTGGCGACGATGCCCTGCGGCGAGACGGTGTCCGACAACGCGGCAGCGGCTCGCTCGGTCACCTGGGTCACCTCGATCCGGGCAGCGAAAGCGGCCCGCACCAGTTCGACATTCTTACTGCCGGCGTCCTTGGTGATATACAGCTCTTTCACGGTGCCGGGCGCGCGCAACTCAGCGGCGACCGCCTCGGCAACGGCCTGCGATCCCTCCGCCAGGAACTCGCCGGACTCGACCCGGCGCGGCTTGCGCAACAGCCGATGGGCCGCTGCGATGCGGCTGGACTTGTCAGTGAGCACGCCCTCCTCGAACTCGGCGGTCGGCTCAGTTGACTCGGCTGAATTGCCGGGAGACGTGCGCTGGCGATCGGCGGCGGCCTGCTCGGCGCGCCGGCTGCGCGGCGTCGACACGGCCTGCACGGTGGGATCGGGCACGCGGTTGCCGCGAGCCGGCTCGCCCTTGCGGTCGCCGGAACCCGAGCGGTCGGGCCGGCGTCCCTGAACATCGGGCCGGCGGGCGGTCGAACCGTCCCGGCGGGCCGGAGCCTCCGACCGGGCGCCGGAAGCCGACCGCCCCGCCGAGGGCGCGCCGGCGGCGGCATCCCGGGCGGGGCGATTGCGGGAGTCTTCTCGGGGACTCAGGCTGCGTCCCCGTCAGCGGCGGCATCGGCGGCGAGGATGGCGGCGTCATTGGCGTCGGCGACCGACGGAACGGCCTCGCGCGCAATGACGACCAGGGCGGCGAATGCGGAATCGTCGTGTACGGCCAGCTCGGCCAGTACCTTGCGATCGACCTCTACGCCGGCCAGCTTGAGACCCTGCATGAACCGGTTGTAGGTCATCCCGTGAGCGCGAGCCGCAGCGTTGATGCGAGCGATCCAGAGCTTGCGGAAGTCGTTCTTGCGCTTGCGACGGTCGTTGTAGGCGTAGTTGAGCGAGTGCAGCACCTGCTCTTTGGCCTTGCGGTACAACCGGGAGCGCTGGCCGCGGTAACCGCTGGCGTGCTCGAGAATCGTGCGGCGCTTCTTGTGGGCGTTGACTGCCCTTTTGACGCGTGCCACGGGACACCTGTCTTTCTACTTCGGTGGCCGTTCGAGCAGGTCGCTCTACGGCCGGGGGACAAAATTTCGGGGCCCGGACCAACCCGGGAGGCGGAGAAGCTCAGATACCGAGCATGCGCTTGACGCGCGGGACGTCGACAGCTGCGATGGTGGTCGAGCTGTCCATCTGGCGGATGCGCTTGGTGGACTTGTTCTCCAGGTTGTGACGCTTGCCGGAACCCTGGTGCATGATCTTTCCGGTGCCGGTGACCTTGACCCGCTTCTTCATCCCGGAGTGGGTCTTGTTCTTGGGCATGACATTCCTCTGCTCTTGTTGGTCCGGACCTTGCTGGTCCAGACCGCGGACGTGACCGCCGGAGCGCACCCGCAGGACCGAGCGATCGGTCAGCGAGCAGCAATCAACCCGCCACCGGTAGGGCCGCAGTTCGCGGGGCCGGTAGCGGTCTCTCGAGCGGGTGGTGCTGGTGCTACTCCGCTGCGACGGCCGGAGCCGGCGTCGGAGCGGTCTTGGCCTTGGCCGTCTTGTGCGGAGCCAGAACCATGATCATGTTCCGGCCGTCCTGCTTGGGTGCACTCTCCACGAATCCCAGTTCCGCGACATCGACCGACAGTCGTTGCAGCAGTCGAAATCCGAGTTCCGGACGCGACTGCTCGCGACCGCGGAACATGATGGTGACCTTGACCTTGTCCCCGGCCTTGAGGAACCGCTCGACGTGACCCTTCTTGGTCTCGTAGTCGTGCGAGTCGATCTTCGGCCGAAGCTTCATTTCCTTGATGACCGTCAGGACCTGATTACGACGGGCTTCGCGGGCCTTCTGCGCACTCTCGTACTTGAACTTGCCGTAGTCCATGAGCTTGGCGACCGGCGGACGTGCCTCCGGTGCCACCTCGACCAGGTCGAGGTCCTGCTCCTGGGCCATGCGAAGTGCTTCGGTGACGGTGACGATGCCGATCTGTTCTCCGGCTGCTCCGACGAGACGAATTTCTGGAACGCGAATCCTGTCGTTGATACGTGGCTCGACGCTGATTGAATCCTCCTGTTTACCTGCGGACGTGAGGGGTGGGGCTGTGCTTGCGATGAGGCACGACCCGCGTGCTTCTCCAGGCCTCGAAGCCCCGTCGAACGACGAAAGAGCCCCGCGGCATGGACACGCAGAGCCCGAAACGACCCGTCAGCTCACCCCGATCGGGGGTGTGCGCCATCGATACCAGCTCGATGGACCGGGACCCGGCCGCAAGCGCGTCGCCGATCACTCGGTGACACACCGCACGCTCGGGTGGGAGTCGGGCTCCACTTGTGCTGTCCGTGGCCGGTCGCCGTGAGGTGCCCGTCCTGGACTGTCCCTGCTCACGCAGGGACGCTGCCCCCAATGAAACAGGGGCTGGTCGCGCCTGACACTCTACACGGTGTGAGTACTCCCCCACCAACGCCCGATCAGGCCACCGCCACCGCACCGGATCAGCACGAACACCGCTTCGAGGATCGCGATCTGGTCGATGTTGCGGCCGTCGAGGTGATCAGCCGGGCGGCCGTGATGCTGATGTCCGCTGCCGCCGAACAGCTCGGCCTGGCCTCGGCCGACACCTCGGACCCCGACCATCGTGATCTGGACGAGGCCAGAACTCTGATCACCGCACTGGCCGGTCTGCTGCAGGCCTCGCTGCCCGATCTGGGACCACACGCCGCTGCCTTCAGGGACGGACTGCAGGCGCTGCAAGGTGCCTTCCGGGATTACTCGATCGTGCCTGACGCCCCGGGCGCCGGGCCGGGCGAAAGTCTTGGACGCACGGCGGCGCGACGCTGATCGGTACCGATCGGCCGTGCCTGTCGGCATTTCTCCGCGGACATGAAATGCAACCGCTGCGGCCAATGCTCCGCGCGACCGATCATCAACCGCACAGACCGGCGAATAATCGACATTGCGGTGGATCAGATTCTGGCCTGAGCCAGGGAGATGTTGCGGGACAACCGATCCACCGTGCGACGGAGCCATGCGGCGCTGTCCGCCTGCGCGCCGGTGATCTTGGCCAACTCCAGTTTCATGTCGGTCAGCTCGGCGAGATAATCTTCCTGCTCCTGGGCCGACCCGATCTTCCACATATCTTCGATGACCCGAAACCGTTGATTCAACTCATCCAGCGTCATTTTTTCCCCTTCATCGCCAAAACCGAGAGTACGCGCAGCGATTACTGTGGTGAAAAACCAGCGTGACGGGCACGACAAATGCCCCGGATCGGATCACCGGGGCGGTACGGTCGGCTTGGACGGGGGCCATGCCCTTCGGTCGCCCTCTCGATGTCACATCAGATCGAGAGCAGTGAGTCGCCCGACAGGTGCTGACTCTGGTGTTTGCGCCCGGCAGCTTGCGAAATCCGCGGCCGCCGACGTGCCCGGGTACAGACCAGCGTCCAGCTCGGTTTCATCAGCACGGCTTCGCGCTCGCCGCCAATGCTTCGTCGGGGGCCGCGGCGCCGTCCAAACGGGAAGGCCGCCCACGTTGACGACCAATTTCGGATTCATCAGTACCTATCCGCCCACCCTGTGCGGGCTGGCGACCTTCACCGCGGCGCTGCGCACCGAGCTGGTCACGCAGCGCGGCGACACCGGCGCGGTGGTTCGGCTGCTGGACGAACCGCAGCCGGCCGCGGATGACCCGCATGTCGTCGGCGACCTCGTCGCCGGCACGGCCGGCGGCCCGCGCCGCGCCGCCCGCCTGCTGGAGGGCACCGACGTGGTGATCCTGCAGCACGAGTACGGCGTGTACGGCGGTTCGGACGGCGACGAGATCCTGGAATTGCTCGCCGATCTGACCGTTCCGTCGATCGTCGTCCTGCACACCGTGCTGACCTCGCCCACCGCTCACCAGCGCACCGTGCTGGAGAACGTCTGCCGGCTCGCCGACGCTGTGGTCACCATGACGGCGACCGCGCGGGACAGGCTGGCCGCCGGATATGCGGTCGACATGAGCAAGGTCTGCATCATTGCCCACGGAGCACCGGCCACCCGCGTCAACCATTCGCCGCTGTTCCGGACCGGCCGCCCCACCGTGCTGACCTGGGGCCTGATCGGGCCCGGCAAGGGCATCGAATGGGCCATCGAGGCGATGGCCGGGCTCAAAGACCTGGCGCCCAGTTACATCGTGGCCGGTCAGACCCACCCGAAGGTACTGGCCCACGAGGGCGAGGCGTACCGCAATGGGCTGATCGAGCAGGTTCGTCGGCTCGGCCTGTCCAGCATCGTCACCTTCGACAGCCACTACCGGCACCCGGCCGCGCTGGCCGAGCTGGTCGATTCCGCCGATGTGATCCTGCTGCCGTACGACTCCACGGATCAGGTCACCTCCGGCGTGCTGATCGAGGCGGTGGCCGCGCTCAAGCCGGTCGTCGCCACCCGATTCCCCCATGCCATCGAACTGCTCTCCGGCGGCGCGGGCCTGCTGGTCCCGCAGCGGGATTACGCCGCGATGGCCACCGCCCTGCGCACCCTGCTCACCCAGCAGGACGTCGCGGCCGGGATGACCAAGGCAGCCGGGGTGACCGCACCCGAGCTGCTGTGGCCAGCTGTCGCCCGCCGCTACCGCGAGCTGGCCGATCAGTTGATCAGGGCCAGCGTCGCGGCGTGACCGCCGCCGGCGTCGTCGCCAGACCGGTCTTCGATCATCTGGTCAGGATGACCGACCAACGGGGACTGTTCGAGCACGCACTGCACGCAGATCCGCGCCCCGAGCACGGCTACTGCCTCGACGACGTCGCCCGCGGCCTGGTGGTCATCAGCCACGAGCCGGATGCCTCCGCGGTCCTGCACCGACTGGGCCGGCGGTACCTGGAATTCACCCTGGCGGCGGTGCAGCCGGACGGCAGCTGCCACAACCGGATGGACGTCAAGGGCAATTGGACCGACCGCCCGGCGGTCGGCGACTGGTGGGGCCGGGCCCTCTGGGGGCTCGGGGTCGCCGCGGCGAACGCGCCGACCGCCGCCATGCGGGGCCGGGCGTTGCTCGGCTTCCGCACCGCCGCCCGGCGCCGGTCGCCACACCTGCACGCCATGGTCTACGCGGCGCTCGGCGCCGGGGAGCTGCTGCGCGCCCGACCGACCGAGATCAGCGCCAGGGACCTGCTGCAGGATGCCGTGGTGACGATCACCTCCCATGGACCCGGGGCGGACGCCGTCGGCTCGTCGTGGCCGTGGCCGGAGGAGCGCCTGACCTACGGCAACGGCTCGCTGGTCGAGGCGCTGCTGCTGGCCGGCACCGAACTGCCCGACCCGGACGCGCTGGCGCTGGGTCTCGAGCTGCTGGCGTTCCTGCTGCGGACCGAGACCGTCGACGGTCACCTCTCGGTGACGCCGGTCGGCGGCCGGGGGCCGGCGGATGCCGTGCCCGGCTTCGACCAGCAACCCATCGAGGTGGCCGCGCTGGCCGACGCCTGCGCGCGGGCGGCACAGTGCAGTGCCGATTCGCGCTGGCCGGGCGGGGTGGCGCTGGCCTGGGCCTGGTTCCAGGGAGACAACGACAACGGCACGCCGATGATCGACGACCGCACCGGCGGCGGGTTCGACGGCTTGCAGGAGGTCGGCTGCAATCGCAACCAGGGCGCCGAGTCGACCCTGGCCGCCCTGTCCACCGCCCAGCACGCGCAGCGCTCCGGGCTCCTTGGATGACGGCGAGCGCTGATCTGACAGGAACCCTCGTCCACCACAGCGCCGCCGCACTGCGGCCGCAGCCGGACCGCGTGGTAGGCCGGCTGTTCCTGCCAGGCGAGGAACTGCCACCGGGCCCCTCGAGAGCGGCAGCCGTGGTCCAACGGGTGCTGGCGTTGCCCGAGCCGCAGGTGGAGCAGATGGCGGCCGGTCTGCTCCGGGATTTCGGTTCCCGTCACCGCAACTATCCGGAGATGCTCACCGCGCACGCTGCTGCCGTGAGTTCCAGGGTCGACAACGAAGTCGCCCTGTCGCCGGCCAGGACGTTGGTGCTCGGCGCCAGCTTCACCGCGGAATACACCCTGGAGGGCGCAGCGCTGTGCAATCCCAGTGCGGTGCCATCGCCCGACCAGACCGGCCTGTCCCCAGGGCAACTGCGGGTGGCGGTGAGCTTGCGCTGCATCGGCGAGGGACACGTGTCGTCCATCGGGTTCGTCTCGGCGGTCATCGGTCCCGGCGCCGACTGGGTCTTCGAACCGCGGGCCAAGCCGGCCGTGGTCGGGGTCAACAAGCTCGGTCGCTGGCGCCGGGAACACCTCCGCGCAGTGCTGACCGATCAGGGGCGGATCGACGAACTGGCGCACGCCGTGCTCGCCGCACTGCCGGACACGTTCACCGGCCTGGATCTCGATCAGGCGCTGTCCGATGCCGGGCAGGGTGTGCTCGGCCGACACGGCGGCCAGGCAACCACCGACCTGCTGCGTCGACTTCTCGCCTCCGCCTACGACGTCGAATTCTCGGCGGACGTCGAGCTCAGCTCCCGCACCCTGATGCCGGTCACCGCCGAGGAGAGCAACGGCGTAGAGGACGCCCGGTTCGTCCGATTCACCGGGCCTTCCGGCGACGTCGAATACCGTGCGACCTACACGGCATACGACGGAACCCACATCGCCTCGCGCCTGCTGACCACGACAGATCTGCGAACCTTCCACACGCAGCGACTCGCCGGGCCGGCCGCCCGGAACAAGGGCATGGCGCTGTTCCCCCGGCTGATCGGCGGGCGACACTGGTCGCTGTGCCGCTCGGATGGTGAGAGCACCTTCGTCGCATCCTCCGCCGACGGACTGAGCTGGGGCACGGCGGAGTTGGTCCAGCAACCGGAGCAGCCGTGGGAGACGTTGCAGGTCGGCAACTGCGGGCCGCCGATAGAAACGCCGGACGGCTGGTTGGTGCTGACGCACGGTGTCGGTCCGATGCGGGTGTACCGGATCGGCGCAATGCTGCTCGATCTGGACGATCCGACCAGGGTGCTGCGGCGTCTGGAGCAACCGCTGCTGCAGCCGGGGCCGACGGAGCGCGAGGGCTACGTGCCGCACGTCGTCTACTCCTGCGGCGGGGTGGTGCACGACGGGCGGCTGTGGCTCCCGTACGGCATCGGCGATGCCAGGATCGCAGTGGCCTGGGCGTCGGTCGGCGACCTGCTTGCGGCCATGTCACCGGTCCGCGGCTGATCCGATCAGCTGTTGGTACGCCCGCAGATATTCCTGCACCATCCGGTCGACACCGAATCGGCGTTGCGCCTGCTCGCGCACCTTCCCGCGGTCCAACCTGGCCGCCTTGTCAACCGCCGCAACGGCTTCGGATCGATCGGCGACGGCGTAGCCGGTGATGCCCTCGTCGATCACCTCGGACATCGAACCGCGACGGTAGGCCACCACCGGCGTCCCGCAGGCAAAGGCCTCCACCACGGACAGGCCGAACGGTTCGTCGAAACCGATGGGGTGCAACAACACCGCGGCCGAACCCAGCACCTGCGCCCGCTCCTGCGGACCGACCGAACCAAGGAAGGTGACCCGGTCGCCATCGATGAAGGGTTCGACCTGCTCGGCGAAATAGGTCTGGTCCTGGACGATCCCGCAGATCACCAGGCGCCGGCCGGCGTCAGCAGCGATCCGGATGGCCTCGGCGGTGCCCTTGTCGGGATGAATCCGGCCGAACACCACCAGGCCGTCTCCCGGGGTTGCGGCGAACGGCAGCACACCCAGGTCGATGCCGTGATGGATGGTCGCGACGTAGTCCAGATCGGGCGAGCGGTCGGCGTCGGAGATCGCCACATACGCCGAAGCTGCGCCGCGGTAGGCCGGCAGGATGCCGGGGCCGGAGAATCCATGAATCGTGGTGACCATCGGCGCGGCGCAGTGGCCAGCGAAAGCCAATGGCAGCCAATCCATCTGGTTGTGCACCAGGTCGAACTCGGCTGACCTGGCCAGCGCGTGCGAGACGTGCAGCGCCTCCCAGACCCGTCCGTCCATCGACGGATCCTCCGCGTAGCCGTGCGGGCTGACCCCGTCGAGCATTGCCGAGGTGACCGAATCCAGCGTTGCGAACAGGGTTACCTCGACGCCCCTGGCGACCAGGCCTTCGGTGAGCAGGCTGGTGACCAGTTCCCACGGCCCGTAGTGGCGCGGTGGGGTACGCCAGGCGACCGGCGCCAGCATCGCCACTTTCACCGTCGGCCCGTCACTTGGTCGGCGGCATCGTTCCGTTGGCCGTCGTACCGTTGGCAGTCTTTGCGTCGGCCGCCTTCACCCGGTCGATGATCTCCAGGCGACCGAGCGGCCGGTTGTTCTCCTGCTCCTCCAGCCGACGCATCGCCTCCTCGTCCGGCACCGACGACTTCGGTGGTGGCGGTGCGTACTTTTCATGCAGCCTGCGGACGGCCTGCAGCGATTCGACCGCCCGGCCTCGGTCGAGCAATTGGATCGCCATCACCGGATGTGTCTCGTCGTCGGGCATCCGCAGGAGTGCCCACTGGGCGCCCTGTGGGAACGAGATCCCGTACACCAGAGGCCATTCGTAGAAATTCTCACCCAGGATGTTGCGCACGAGCAATCCCTGCTCGAACACCTTCAGGTTGGGCCTGGCCATCATCAAGATGGCCACGCCGATCAAGATCCCCAGACCGATCAGGCCGATCTGGTCCGATGCCTGGAAGGACACTCCGTCGTTGGTGTTGCGCAGCAGCAGGCCCACCACCACCATCGTGGCGACGACCACCGAGGCCGAGATACTGGCGTAGATCGCGATCCGGCGCGGCCGCACCACCAGTAGTGGCTCGGTTGTCGGCTTACCGTTCGTGCTCACGTTGCCGTGCTCATACTTTTCGCTCCGATCCGGTCTGCCCGCGGCGCTCATCGCTCATCGTCCGAACCCCATTCCGCTGCCGACCCCGCGAAGCTTGCGCAGCACCAGCGCGGTCTCCAGTGCAGCCACCGCAGCCTCGCCGCCCTTGTCCTCCTGCGCATCGGGACTGCCGCTGCGATCCAGCGCCTGCTCGACGGTGTCGCAGGTCAGCACGCCATTGCCGACCGGCACCCCGGAGTCCAGCGCCACCCGCGTCAGACCGGCGGTGACCGCATCGCAGACGTAGCCGAAGTGCGGCGTGCCGCCGCGGATCACCACTCCCAGTGCCACCACCACGTCATGGTCGGAGGCCAATTGCTGGGCCACCACAGCGAGCTCGATCGCACCCGGGACCCGCACCACGGTCGGCTTCGAGGTGCCGGCCTGCTGACAGACGGCGAGTGCACGCTCGAGCATGACGTCGGTGATCGAGGAGTTCCAGGACGTCGACACGATGCCCACCCGCAGGCCGCGGGCGGTCGGAACCACCAGGTCAGGGCGGCCGTCCCCGCTCATCGGACTGCATCCGGGGCGGCGTCAGGCATGTCCGAGCTCTTCGATGTCGTGACCCATCCGGTCCCGCTTGGTGGTCAGGTATCGCAGGTTCTCCGGATTGACCGACACCGCCAGTGGCACCCGGCCCAGGATGTGCAGGCCGTAGCCCTCCAGCCCGGCGCGCTTGGCGGGGTTGTTGGTGAGCAGCCGCATCGACTTGATGCCGAGATCGGCCAGCACCTGCGCGCCGGTACCGTATTCGCGGGAGTCCGACGGCAGGCCGAGGGCGAGGTTGGCATCGACGGTGTCGGCGCCTTCGTCCTGCAGCTCGTAGGCCCGCAGCTTGTCCAGCAACCCGATGCCGCGGCCCTCGTGGCCGCGGATGTACAGCACCACGCCTCGACCTTCTGCGACCACGGCGTCAAGGGCGGCGTGCAACTGCGGTCCGCAGTCGCAGCGCAGCGAGCCCAGCACGTCGCCGGTCAGGCATTCCGAGTGCACCCGGACCAGCACGTCGTCACCGTCGGCGATATCGCCGTGCACCAGGGCGATCAGCTCCCGGCCGGTCACCTTGCTCATGTAGCCGACGGCGCGGAAGTCGCCCTGCGGCAGTGGCAGCCTGGCATTGGCCACCCTGGTCACCTGCACCTCCCTGGCCCTCCGGTAGGCGACCAGGTCGGCGATCGAGATCAGAGCGAGATCATGCGCAACGGCGAATTCCTTCAACTCGGGCAGCCTGGCCATCTCGCCGACGCTGGACGAGGAGACAATTTCGCAGATGCCGCCGACCGGTTGCAGACCGGCCAGCTTGGCCAGGTCGACGGCCGCTTCGGTGTGGCCGGGACGAACCAGCACACCACCCTCGCGGGCCCGCAGCGGCAGCACATGCCCCGGCCGGGTCAGGTCGTCTGCCGTAGTACCGGGGTTGGCCAGCACGCGCATCGTCAGGGCCCGGTCAGTCGCCGAGATTCCTGTGGTCACACCATCTTTGGCATCGACGGAGACTGTGTAGGCGGTGCCCTTGCGGTCCTGGTTGACGTGGTACATCGGTGGCAGGCCGAGCCGGTCGCAGTCCTCCCCCGTCATCGGGACGCAGATCAGGCCGGAGGAATGCCGGACGGTGAAGGCCACCAACTCCGGCGTGGCGAGTTCGGCGGCGAAGATCAGATCGCCCTCGTTCTCCCGGTCCTCGTCGTCGACAACGATCACCGCGTGCCCGGCGGCGATCTCGGCGACCGCAAATTTCACGGTGTCGAATCCGGCTGCGCTCCGCGGCCGCTCCACTCCGGTGCTGAGGCTCATGACTGCTCCACCGCGTTCACGCTGTTGACATCCGTCCCCCGGAACGACAGCAGCCGTTCGACGTATTTCGCCATCACGTCGACCTCGATGTTGACGGCCGCACCGACCACCGCCAGACCGAGCGTCGTCGCCGCCCGGGTCTCGGGAATGATGCCAAGGGTGAACACCGCGCCCTGGGGCGAGTCGACGACGTCGATGACGGTCAGTGAAATCCCGTCAACGGCAACGGATCCCTTGCTCGCGATGTAGCGGGCCAGGTCCGGCCCGACGGCGATGGCGAACTCGTCATAACCGTCGTGCGGCACCCGGGAGACGATGGTCCCGACCCCGTCGATGTGGCCCTGCACGACGTGGCCGCCTAGCCGGGTGGCCGGAGTTACCGACCGCTCGAGGTTGACCGGCCATCCCGGGGCCCATTCCTTGGCGCTGGTGCGCAGCAGGGTTTCCGCCATCACGTCGGCGGTGAAGGTGCCGTCCTCGATCGCCACCACCGTCAGGCAGACACCAGACACGGCGATCGAGTCGCCGTGGTGGACATCCTGGGTGACCACCGGCCCGCGAACGGTGACGCGGGCGTCAGCCCCGTCGGGGGCAAGCTCCAGCGCAACCACTTCGCCGCGTTCTTCGACGATCCCGGTGAACATGTGTCATCCATTCCGCTGCCTGGCAATTCCGCTGGCAAACTTCCCGGCGCCGATCGGTGATGCCGGCGCACTACCCCCATGATCCCCCATCGCGGGCCGGCAATGCTCGGTTGGCGAGACCCGGTGCAACAACGGGGAGTGATCTTTCAGTCCCACCGGACCTGCCCCGGCGGGCGTGCGTGCTGGACTGCCCTGGCCCGAAGCCCGGCCACGGCGGCTGCCGGGTTCGCCATCCCGTACACCGCGGAACCGGCGACGAAGCAGTCGGCGCCGGCCTCGGCCGCGCGCTCGATGGTCTCCAGGTCGATACCACCGTCCACCTGCACGATGACGTTGAGATGGCCGGTCTCGACCATCCGACGGGCTCTGGCCACCTTGTCCATCATCTCCGGCATGAACGCCTGGCCACCGAATCCGGGCTCCACCGTCATGATCAGCAGGGTGTCGTAGTTGGGCAGCACCTCGATCCAGTCGTCCAGCGGCGTCCCCGGTTTCAGCGAGAGTCCGGCCTTCGCGCCGGCGGCCCGCAGGTCGACGGCCATGGTGACCGGGTCGGCGACCGCCTCCGCGTGCACGGTGACGTTGTAGGCGCCGGCCTCCGCGTAGGCCACCGCCCAGCGGTCCGGGTCGTCGATCATCAGGTGGCAGTCGAGCGGGATGTCCGTTGCGTTCAGCAGGGACTTGACGACCGGCAGCCCCAACGTGAGGTTGGGCACGAAGTGGTTGTCCATTACGTCGACGTGCAGCCAATCGGCGCCGGCCACTGCGGCCGCCTCGTCGGCGAGTCGGGCGAAGTCGGCGGACAGGATGCTCGGTGCGATCATTGGGGCCACGCGGGTCAGCCTAATGACCTGCCGGTAGCCGGGTCGAACGTCAAGGTGCCGGGGGTTTCGGGGTCTGGGAGGGTTCTGCAGATGAGTGAGCCTGTCACCGGCATCGTCGGCGTTTTCGACCGGGCAGCTGACACCTACGATGCCGTCGGGGTGGACTGGTTCGGACCTATCGCAAGAGGACTGGTCGACCGTCTGCAGCCCACCCCGGGCGAACGGGCGCTGGACATCGGGTGCGGACGCGGGGCGGCGCTACTGCCGCTGGCCGTTGCCGTCGGCAGCGCCGGACTGGCCCTGGGCATCGATCTGTCGCCGCGGATGGTCGAGGCGACCGCCGCCGACCTGTCCGATCTTCCGCAGGTGCAGGTAGTGGTCGCCGACGCATCCTCGCCCGGTCTCACCGGCTCCTTCGACGTCCTCGCGTCGTCGCTGGTGCTGTTCTTCCTGCCCGAACCGGGGGCAGCCGTCCGGTCATGGGCCGAACTGCTGGTCCCTGGTGGCCGGCTCGGGATCGCGACGTTCGGTCCACAGGACCCGAAGTGGGCCGCGGTGGACGAGCTGTTCACCCCGTACCTACCGCAGGGCATGCTCGATGCACGCACCTCCGGACGCCGCGGACCGTTCGCCTCCGACGCCGGGGTCGAGGCGCTGCTGTCCGGGGCCGGACTGGCCGAGGTGCACACCGCGCACCTGGCGGTGAGGCCGGTCTTCAACGATCCGGCGCACTGGGTCGCGTTCAGCTGGTCGCACGGGCAGCGGGCGATGTGGGAGGCGGTCCCGCAGGACCGTCGTCCGGAGATCGAACGGGCCACCTTCTCGATGTTGGACGGGCTCCGCGATCCGGACGGGCGCATCACTTTCGACCAGGACATCCGCTACACCTTCGGGCGGCGGCCGTCCTGAGGGCTGCCGGCTACCCGGTCCGGCGCATCAGTGCCAGGAACATGCCGTCGGTGCCCTGCCGGTGCGGCCACAGCTGAGCCGTCGGACCGCCGCCGAGGTCAGGGACCCCCGTCAGGTAGGGGCGGGCGTCGATCAACTCGAGTTCGGCGGGGCGCTTGGAGATGACGCCGACGGTCTCCGACAGGTGCGGTGAGCAGGTCACATATCCGACAAGGCCGCCAGGTCGCACCAGAGTGGCGGCCGCGGCAAGCAGCTCGCGCTGCAGCCGCACCAGGGGTGCGACATCGCTCTGTTGCCGGCGCCAGCGTGCTTCCGGCCGCCGACGTAGCGCGCCGAGGCCGGTACACGGAGCGTCCAGCAACACCCGGTCGAAGGCGCCGGCGGGCAACCCGGAGTCACGGCCGTCGGCGGTGTGCACCGCGACCGGCAGCCCGGCGGTCGCCTGCCGCACCAGGTCCGCGCGGTGCGGAGTGATCTCGACGGCATCGACCCTGGCGCCGCATTGCGAGGCCCAGGCACCCAGCAGCGCAGCCTTGCCACCCGGCCCGGCGGCCAGATCCAGCCACCGCCGGTCCGGCCCGTCCAGTTCGGCGCCGGCCAGCGCCAGCGCGACCAGTTGCGAGCCCTCGTCCTGCACGGCCGCGCGGCCGTCGGTCACGGCGGAGATCCGGCCGGGGTCGCCTGTCGGCAGGTAGACACCGAACGGCGAGTACCTCGCGCGCTCGCCGCCGGCGGCGATCATCAGCTCGTCCTGGCTGATCCGACCGGGTTTGGCCAGCAGGTGCACCAGCGGCGCAACATCGTTGGCGGCCAGGGCGGCTTCCAGCTCGGCGTAACCCTGCTCATCTGCGCCCGCGCCGAGGGCGGCCTGGATGGCGGTGACGATCCAGCGCGGGTGGGCAGTCGCCAACGCGAGGTAGCCCAGCGGATCGGAGGATCGGTCCGGGCCGATCTCGGCGATCCAGCCGGCCAGGTCGTTGCGAGAGACCTTGCGCAGCACGGCATTCACGAATCCGGCAGCGCCGGGGTTGGGGCCGGCCCTGACCAGGTCGACCGTCACCGAGACGGCGGCGTGGTCGGGGATGCGGGTGTGCAGCAACTGGTAGACCGCCAGCCGCAGGGCGTCCAGCACCGGACCGTCGAGATCGGCCAGCGGCCGGTCGCAGCAGGCACCGATCACTGCATCCAACTGACCGAGGGCACGGCAGGCGCCGTAGGCGAGTTCGGTGGCCAGCGCCGCGTCGCGGCCGGACAATCCACGGTCGTTCAATAGACCGGGCAGGGTCAGGTTGGCGTACGCACTGCGCACGCGGACCGCCGCCAGCAGGTCCAGCGCCGCCTGCCGGGCATGGTCGATCTCCGGCGGTCGCCTGGTCTGCGGCCGCCGCGGTGGGCCGTCGCCGCCTCGCCGTGGCTCCGCGGACCGGCCGCCGCGCGGACCCTGACTGGGCCGCCCGCCACCCCGACCGGGTCGATCGACAGAGCTCATCGGTCGGTGCCCAGCAGCGTGCCGGGGTCCGGTCGCAATCCTCTGGCCCAGTCCGCGGCCGGCATCGGTCGCCGGCCCGTCGGCTGGACGTCTCCCAGCCGGACCGCCCGGCCGCCGGTACCTACGAGTACCTGCTTCTTCTCCACCGACAGCTCACCGGCGCGCAGGCCGGTCACGTCGGTGGGCTGCACCGGGCCGACTGCCAGCCGCCCCCAGGGTGACGGGGTCCAGGCTCCCGGCAGAGGCGTCACCGAACGGATCATCCGGTCGACCGCGGCTGCGGGTGCATCCCAGCGGATCTGGGCATCAGCAACAGTGATCTTCGCCGCATGACTGACCCCATCCGTGGTTTGCGGAACCGGTTGTAGCGAGCCGTCGGCGATGCCGTCCATGGTGGCCACCAGCAGCCGGGCGCCGGACACCGACAGCCGGTCCAGCAGGGAGCCCGCAGTATCCCGCGGTCCGATGGGCTCGGTGACCAGGCCGTACACCGGGCCGGTATCCAGCCCTGCCTCCAGCCGGAAGGTGCTGGCTCCGGTGATGTCATCGCCGGCCCGGATGGCCGCTTGCACCGGCGCAGCACCCCGCCACGCCGGGAGCAGCGAGAAGTGCAGGTTGACCCAGCCGTTCGTCGGCACCTGCAGCACGTTGGGCCGCAGAATCGCCCCGTAGGCGACCACCGCGGCCGCGTCGGGCGCCAATTCCGCCAATCGGGACACGAACTCGGGCTCCCGCGCGGTGTCCGGGGTCAGCAGTTCGAGGCCGGCCTGCCTGGCGAGTTCGGCGACCGGCGAACTCGTCGCCCGCCGGCCACGGCCGGCCGGGGCGTCCGGCCGGCTGACCACCGCGACGACCTGATGTCCGGAATCGATCAGTGCCCGGAGTGAGGGGACCGCCGGCGCCGGGGTACCGGCGAAGACGATGCGCACGGCGCCTCCTGCCCTGGGTCGATTTCCCGGTGTGTTCTGGTTGGTGAAGACTCCGCTGCTCGCGGCGACAGCCCACGAATTCCGGGGCACTGCTGTTCTGTCGGATCGCGCCGGAACCGTGCCCGAGAAGTCTACGTACCGGGCACGTGCGTCTCATCCCACTCGGCCGGCGTGATCCGCACAGTGTCGGATGCGGGATCATAGGTCTGCGCGGAACCTGCCGACGCGCTCCGCAGTCAGCGGAGTGCCGGTTCCGCCGATTGCTGGAATTCTCTCGGAGGATCGATGTCCGTATTCGCACCGGACGGCCGCGCGCTGATAGGCCGTTACGTCCGTCTCGATCGATCGGTCCTGGCCGACTCGCCGGCCCTGTTCACGGCACTGGACGACGACCGTGTCTATGCGGGCAACTTCATGGGTGGCCCGGCCGGGAGGCCGGCCAGCCACGAGAAGATGGGCGCGGTACTGGGCGCGGCACTGTCCACTCCGGGACGTACCCCCTACACGGTCCGGTTGACCGGCGAAGGGGATCTCGGGGCCGCCGGCGACGTCGTCGGCACGAGCAGCCTGGCCAAACTCTCCCTGCCGGACGAACGGATCCACCTCGGCTGGACCGGCTATGCGCCATCGGTCTGGGGCACCCAGGTGAACCCGGAATGCAAGTTGCTACTGCTCGAGCACGCATTCACCGACTGCGGTTTCGGCCGGGTGCAGCTGCAGACCGATCTGGTCAACGAGCGGTCGCAGGCCGCCATCGAGCGGCTGGGCGCCATCCGCGAGGGCGTGCTGCGCCGGCACATGCGACGTGCGGACGGCAGCTTCCGGGACACCGTCGTCTACTCGATCCTGGCCGACGAATGGCCGGCAGTGCGGGCCGGACTGGTGGAGCGGCTCGCCTGAGTCACCTTCTCAAGGGTCTAGAACAGCTCATCGGGGTCGATCCGCAGGCGCAGGTTTTCGTCCTGCTTGCGGACTGACCTGGCGGCGGCCAGCGCCTTGATCTGAGCGACCAGTTGTTTCCGGCCAGCCGAGGGCACCCGCACCAGCACCCGCGCGGTGCCGATCGGCGGCGCCGTGCCGCGGGCGCGGGCGCCCGTCGGCGGCGGCAGATCCTCCAGCAGCACTGGGCCGAGGATCTCACCACCCAGTGGCAGCTGCAGACCCTCGGCGGCGGCTCCGACCTCCGGCTCCGGCCCCTGGATCGACGCCATCGCCACCGCCGGCGGAAAGCCGAGTTCGGTCCGCCCGGCGAGTTCGGCCGCAGCATGCCCGGCCGGATCCCACCGGATCAGGGCCTGCACGGTCGGCAGCGAACTGTCCGCGCCGACCACCACCCGCCCGCCGTCTCCGGATGGAACCACCAGCGCCGCCGCCGTCATCCACCGCCGGAGTGCCTCCTGCGCGGCCCGTAGGTCGGCCCGACCCAGCAGCGCGAATCCGTCCAGCAGCAACGCCGCTCCATAGCGTCCGATGGGTTCGGCGCCGGGGGTGGCGACGACGATCGCCGGCTCGTCCGGAATCTGCGCGCGGATGGTGTCGCCGGCGGAGGTGATCAGCGCCACGCCGGGAAAGGCCCTCCCCAACTCCTCTGCCGTCCGCCTTGCCCCGATCACCGTCGTCCGGAACTCGGTGGACCCGCAGGCCGGGCAGTTGAAATGCGCCTCCGGCACACCGCACCAGCGGCAGGCGGGCAACCGGTGGGCAGCCCCCATGGCCAGCGGTCCGTGACAGTGCCGGCAACGCGCCGGCCGGCGGCAGCGCCCGCAGGAAAGGGATGGCAGGTAGCCCCGCCGCGGCACTTGCACCAGCACCGGCCGGCCGGCGGCCAGCGCGGCCCTGGCCGCTGCGAAGGCCGCCGGGGACAGCCGGGCGCCGGCCGCAGCCGAGTCCGCGCCGGTGGCGTACTCGTCCCCGGCCGCCTCGATCCGCGGTGACCTGGCCCTGACAGTGGACCGGTCCGCGGTGATCGGCCTGGCCCAGCCGCTGCCGACCAGCAACTGCGCTTCGGCTGTCCGGGAGTAGCCGCCCACCAGCAGGGCGCAGCGCTGGGCCGCGGAGCGGAGCATCAGCACCTCCCTGGTGTGCGGGTAGGGGGCTCGCGGCTCGGCCAGCAGGTCGTCACCGTCGTCGAAGACCGCGACCAGCGCCAGGTCCGAGATGGGAGCAAAGGCTGCCGCCCTGGTGCCCGCTGCGACCTTCACCTGGCCGCGACTGAGCCGCAGATACCGGCGGTACCGTTCCGCCGGGCCGAGATCCGCGGCGAGGGTGACATAGTCGGTCGGCGTCAGCAGGTTCTTCAGGGCTGCGTCGAGTCGCTCCAGGTCGCGGGCGTCGGGCACCACCAGCAGGGCACCACGGCCGCCTTGTAGGGCCAGCGCGGCCGTCTCGGCCAGCCGAGCCGGCCAATCCTCGCCGGGCAGGGCCTGCCAGACCGCCCGGACCGGCCGGCCCTGCTGCACCGCAGTCAGGAATGCGTCCCCGGCCGCGTAGGCCCGCCAGGCTGTTCGGTCGATCTGCTGCGGGGGTACGGCCTTGTCGGCCGCGGGTGCCTCATCGGCCGGGGGTGCAACGACGGGATCGTTCTGATCCTCCGTGACGACTTTTCGTGCCGTCGGGCCCTCCACCCTGGCATGCCGTGGCGGGACGGCCAGCCGCAGCACGTCGGCCAGCGAGCCGGCGTAGCGGTCGGCCACCGCCCTGGCCAGTTTGGCCACTTCGGGCGTCAGGATCCGCTCGGGCGAGACGACGCGCTCGATGAAGCCGAGTTGGCCATCGTGATCGGAGTGCGCCGCCCGCTCCAGGACGAACCCATCCAACAACCGGCCGGCGAAACGCACCCGCACCCGCGTCCCTGGCTGCGCGGCATCGGCGTCGGACTCGGACACCTGATAGTCGAACGTCCGGTCCAGATGCGCCAGCGAGACGTCGACTGCGACCCTGGCGATCGGCAGCACCGCGGCGGCCACCCTCGCGCCGGCCGTCGCTCGCCGGGTGCGAGTGGGTGCTGGGCTCATTGCTCCTGAATATCAGACCGGGCCGTCAGCGCCGTGGCGCAGTCAAGCCAGGGCAGCGGGCAGGTCGAGGCGTCAGAAGCCGAGGTAGGCCTTGAGGGCGTCGACCCGGTCCAGCTGCTCCCAGGGGAGCTCGATGTCGGTGCGACCGAAGTGACCGTAGGCGGCGGTCTGGGCGTAGATCGGGCGCTTGAGGTCCAGGTCGCGGATGATCGCGGCCGGTCGGAGATCGAAGACCTGCTTGATCGCATCGGCGATCTTGTCCGGGTCTACCTGCTCGGTGCCGAAGGTCTCGACGAACAGCCCGACCGGCGCCGCCACACCGATCGCGTAGGCGACCTGCACTTCGAGCCGGTCGGCCAAACCGGCCGCGACGGCGTTCTTGGCCACCCAGCGCATCGCGTAGGCGGCCGAGCGGTCGACCTTGGACGGGTCCTTGCCGGAGAAGGCGCCGCCACCGTGCCGGGACATGCCGCCGTAGGTGTCGACGATGATCTTCCGCCCGGTCACACCGGCGTCGCCCATCGGCCCGCCGATGACGAACCGGCCGGTCGGATTGACCAGCAGCCGGAAGTCGGAGACGTCGATGTCCAGCAGCTCGATCTCGGGCGTGACGACCTGATCGGCGATGTCGACCCAGAGCAGCTTCTCCAGGTCGATGTCCTCGGCGTGCTGGGTGGACAGCACCACGGTGTCCAGCCGGATCGGTCGGTCACCGACGTATTCGATGGTGACCTGGGTCTTGCCATCGGGGCGGAGGTAGGGCACAGCGCCGGACTTGCGGACCGCGGACAGCCGTCGCGCCAGCCGGTGGGCGAGTGCGATCGGCAGCGGCATCAGCTCCGGCGTGTCCGAGCAGGCGTAGCCGAACATCAGGCCCTGGTCACCGGCACCCTGCTGATCGATCTCGTCGGTCAGGCCGTCGACCCTGGACTCCCGCGCCGTGTCAACCCCCTGGGCGATGTCGGGCGACTGGGCTCCGATCGCCACGTTGACGCCGCAGGAGGCACCGTCGAAGCCCTTGGACGAGCTGTCGTAGCCGATCGCCAGCACGGTGTCGCGGACGATCTTGGGGATATCGGCGTACGCCGTGGTGGTCACCTCACCGGCAACGTGCACCTGCCCGGTGGTGACCATCGTCTCCACGGCGACCCGGCTGGAGCTGTCCTGCCGGAGCAACTCATCCAGGATCGAATCGCTGATCGCATCGCAGATCTTGTCCGGATGACCCTCGGTGACCGATTCGGACGTGAACAGGCGGGAAGTCACGACGAAAACTCCTAGGACGATCGAGCGGGCCTGGCCCGCGACGGGAAATCAGAAACTCGGGGGAATGCGGTCGGACTGTGCCGGCGGCAGCGCAACGGCTACCCCCGACCAATGACCGCCGCGGTGGAACTCTCCGGGGAGAGAATACGCGGGAAATGGGATTCGACCTGCATCGACTCAATGCAGCCGCCGGTACACCTCGTCACAGATGACGGCGGCCAGCCTGGTCTTCGGGCCCAGCGGGACGTCGACCGGATCAGACCCGTCGGCGGCCAGGATGACAGCGGCGTTCTCGTCGACCTCGAACCCGCGACCGGCATCGACATCGTTGACAACCAGCAGATCGCAGCCCTTCCGCGCCAGTTTGGTGCGGCCGTAGTCGAGCACCGACCCGTGCTCGTCGCCGGTCTCAGCGGCGAAGCCGACGATCACCTGAAGCTTCGGGCTCCTGGCGACGGCCAGCCCGGCCAGGATGTCCGGGTTGACGACGAGTTCCAATGCCAGCGACTCGCTACCGGCGATCTTCTTGATCTTTGCGCCGACCATCGACCTCGGCCGGAAGTCCGCGACCGCCGCCGCCATCACCACGGCGTCCATGTCGTCCACCAGGTTGGCGACGGCCCGTTGCAGCTCGCGTGCATCGCTGACCGGCACCACCGTCACTCCGGGCGGGCCGACCAGCGCCGTGTTGGCGGCGATCAAGGAGACTTCGGCGCCGCGGCAGGCCGCCGTCAGGGCGATGGCAAACCCCTGCTTGCCCGACGAGCGGTTACCCAGGTAACGCACCGGGTCCAGCGGCTCCCTGGTGCCGCCGGCCGTCACCAGCACCCGGCGTCCGACGAGATCCCGGGGCAGCGCGTCCGGGCGGGTCAGCAGCAGCAGGGCCATCGCGACGATGTGATCGGGTTCGGGCAGTCGACCGGCCCCGGTGTCGGCGCCCGTCAGCCGACCCACCGCCGGGTCGAGCACGATGATGCCACGGCTGCGGAGCAGGTCGACGTTCGCCCGGGTCGCCGGATGGGTCCACATTTCGGTGTGCATCGCGGGCGCGATCAGGACGGGGGCCCTGGTGACCAGCAGGCTGGCCGTCAGCAGGTCGTCCGCACGCCCGGCGGCGGCCCTGGAGAGCAGATCGGCGGTAGCCGGGGCGATCACCACCAGATCGGCCTGCTGGCCGGTTGCCACGTGGGCGACCCTCGGCACGTCGGTGAAGACGTCAGTGGCCACCGGATGGCCGGAGAGGGCCTCGAAGGTGGCAGCCCCGACGAACTGCAGGGCCGCCGGAGTGGGCAGGACGGTGACGTCGGCTCCGGCCGAGCGCAGCAATCGCAGGACCTCACACGCCTTGTAGGCCGCGATACCTCCGGAGACCCCCAGCAGCACCCTGGGCGGCGCGACAACGCCCACCGCGCCGCTCACGTCGACCGGGTCCGCAATCGATTGCAACCGCGGGGTCACTCGCCTTCGGTGTGCTCGAGCAGCCCGGCGTTGATCTCCCGCAGCGCGATCGACAGCGGCTTCTCCTTGGGCAGCGGCTCGACGAGCGGGCCGACGTACTCCAGCAGACCCTCGCCCAACTGGGCGTAGTAGTCGTTGATCTGGCGGGCGCGTTTGGCCGCGAAGATCGACAGTCCGTACTTGGAGCTGGTGTGGGTGAGCAACTCGTCGATCGGCGGGTAGGTGATACCGGCAGCGGCGATCTGCGATGCGGTCATGGGTGCCGCAGGAATGACTTCGGACTGGGTGCCGGATGCAGTGCTCACAGGGAACTCCTCGTTTAACGTGCCGCAGTCCGGCGACCGAAAATTGTCGGCCGGAGAAAGATCGTCCGGAGTATCGGAAACTGGTCCGGACCTTCGAAGCCGGGTCAGCCGGGGATGGTCCCCGAGCACGGCTCAGCCAGCAATGCTACCAAGCCCGCGGTGGCGTCCTCGACACTCGTGTTGACCACGGTGTGGTCGAACTCCGGCTCGGAGGCCAGCTCGTGACGTGCCGCGGAGAGTCGGGCGGCCGTCCCGGCGTCGTCCTCGGTCCCCCGGCCGACCAACCTGCGGGCCAGTTCGTCGAACGACGGCGGGGCCAGGAAGACGAGTACGGCGGCCGATCCAAGTCCCGGAGCGGACCTGACCTGGCGGGCGCCCTGCACATCGATCTCGAGCAGAACGTCCTCGCCTGCCGCCAGGTGCTCCTCGACCGGGCCGCGTGGTGTCCCGTAGTGGTTGCCGGCGAAGACCGCGTGCTCCAACATCTGGCCACCGCCGATCAGATCGGCGAATTCCTCCGGGGTGACGAAGAAGTAATTCAGGCCGTGAGTCTCACCAGGCCGCGGCGGCCGGGTGGTGGCCGATACCGAGTACCACAGCTGCGGAACATCCCGCCGCAGCCTGGCCAGCACCGTGCTCTTCCCCACCCCCGACGGGCCCGACAGCACGAACAGCCGG
>JBBROB010000039.1:0-25848 GCA_038229825.1 Mycobacteriales bacterium | reverse complement strand
TCCCCGCCCGCACCCACCGCGCCAACCCCAGGGTCGTCAAACGCAAAATGTCCGTCTACCAGGTCAAACACCCCTTCCACCGCGGCGCAACACCCGTGAACTGGCAGCTCGCCGTCGCTGGAGCTTAAGTAAACGGTATTGAGGCTAGTGCCCTGGTGACGGCGCGGGAAGCGCTGCTGGCCGCACCGGGCGGATGTAGACGATGCTCCGCCCTCCTTCGCTCGGACCGGAACCACTCGACGCAGCATCGGATCGACGGGTGCTGAGCCTGCCGTTGTTCGCCGCAGAATGTATATAGCCACCCTTACTATGCGATCAGAGGCGGGCCCACCCTTGACATCGCGTATCGGGCGGGGCCAAAGTTGTCGCACCTAAACGACGTGTTCTCGGTCAAAGGTCGGCGGAGCGGGTGAGCGCGTCGCCATCGGATAGGGGCCGTGATGAGTGCCGAGGTAGCCCCGGGAACCGAGACCGGCAGTCCACCTGTCAAGGCAGGCGAGATGAGGCTGGAAGTCGTGCTGGTGCCCGTCTCGGACGTCGATCGGGCCAAGCACTTCTACGAGTCGCTCGGGTGGCGGCTCGACGCCGACCTCGCCGTGGATGCCGGCTACCGGGTGGTGCAGCTGACGCCCAACGGTTCCGGCTGCTCGATCATTTTCGGTACCGGAGTCACCTCGGCCCTCCCCGGCTCGGCTGAAGGTCTGCAGCTGTCGGTCCACGCCATCGACTACGCCCGCGCCGACCTCGTCGAACGTGGAGTGCAGGTCAGCGAGTTGTTCCATGACGCGACCGGGATCTTCCACCACGCCGGGACCCGGGGACGGGTCAACGGGCCGGCGCCGGAGCACGCCGACTACGGCTCGTTCGCCGCCTTCAGCGATCCTGACGGCAACGGGTGGCTGCTCCAGGAGATCAAGACCCGGCTCCCGGGCCGCTGAGAGGGAGCAGGCGATGGCCACGACGTACGAGTCCGTGAACGACCTTGCCGAGGCGCTTCGCCGGGCGGCCACAGCGCATGGCAAGCACGAAGAACGAACCGGCCAGGAGGACCCCGAATGGCCGGACTGGTACGCGCTCTACATGGTTCGCGAGGGCGCCGGCGACGAGCTGCCGACCTGACCAGCTACCGCGCGATCGGTGAATGATGACCGGTCCTAATGCTCGATCTGTAGCCAATCAGGGCTATGGTGCTCGTTTGTTCCAGCCGTCAAAAGGCCGGTGGTCGGCTGCGATCCAGGCCTCCTCAACCCAAATGCCGCCAGATCCGTCAAGTCCGGCCGCTCTTGACTCGTCGCCGCGCTCAGGTCCGGCCACAGGTCATCGATAGACGGCCGCCCAGAACAGCCGCTTGTTGTCGATCCTGTGCATGACAGGCCCGATTGATGGAAAAGAGGGCTGCCCGGTGACTCGTTCCAGCCCCGGACTCGGGCCCGATCAATCTGGAGTTCGACCCCGACATGGTGTCCCGAGGGAATCGTCAGCAGGTGATATCTAACTTCGTTCGGCCTCAGAAATGGCCCAGGCCGCATTTACCAGGCCGATGTGGCTGGTTTGATGGTTTCGCCCAGATCGGCGGGGTACCGGCGAACGGGGGTCTGCTCGATCAGGTGGCCGCGCTGGAATGGGTGCGGGACAACATCAACGTATTCGGCGGTGACCGGGACCGGGTCACTTGTGTTCGGCCCTGGCCTGGGCTTTGCCTGAATTGCCGTGAGTAGGGTTTCAATGTGACGAATTGGCGAACGGCTTGCACCGGCGGTGTGCGGTGACTGCGGTGGGAGCCGTCTTCCGTCCTCAGCTTGCGCCAGAACGGCTGCGCTCGGTGGCGATCGCCGCTGACCAGGCCGGCTTGGATCAGATGTGGTTGTGGGAGGACTGTTTCCGCGAGAGCGGCATTGCCGCCGGTGCTGCTGCCCTGGCGTGGACCGATCGCCTGAAGATCGGCATCGGACTGCTTCCGGTGCCGCTGCGCAACGTCGCCCTGACCGCCATGGAGTGGGCGACGCTGGATCGCCTGTTCCCGGGCCGGGCGTTGATCGGCCTCGGGCACGGCGTTCTCGACTGGATGGGGCAGGTCGGGGTGCGCGTCGCCTCGCCGCTGACCTTGCTGACCGAACATCTCGAGAGCAGCCGGGCACTGCTCGCGGGCCAAGAAGTGACGGTGGCCGGCCGCTACGTCACCCTCGACCGGGTGAAACTCGACTGGCCACCACACACACCGCCACCGATCCTGGCCGGAGCCGAGGGACCGAAGACGCTGAAGTTGGTCGGCGCCCACGCCGACGGCGCCATTCTCACCAGTGGGACGACGCCGGAAGGAGTTCGCCGGGCGCGAGGCCTGCTGGACGAAGGACGGACCGCTGCTGGTCGACAAGCCGAGGACTATTCAGTGACGGTCTACGTTGTCACCGCCTTCGGGACCAACGCCGCGCAGCGGGTCGTCGATGAATGCCGCAGGTGGGGATGGTCCGGTCACGACGATCGTTCGGTGAGCGGCGATGTCTCGTCGGTCGCCGAGGACGTCCGCCGGTGGGCGGAAGCGGGCGCCGACACAATTGTGCTGCAACCCACCGAGGACGAACCGAGCCAGGAAGACTTCATGGCCTGCGCCGCGCAGGTCGGTGCTCTGCTCGATTGAAGGGCCAGAACCACCCACGCGGGGACGAGACTCCGGCACAAGTGGGAGTCTGGTGACCATTTCCTTGGGGGCATCCGCGAGCCAAGCGCGATCTGCGGGGCCTGTCGCCGGAGGGCGGCTGTCATCGCATACCCACATCGTCTTTTCCTCAGCGTGCGACCCAGGCGAGACGGGGGAACGTCGGTAGAGACGGATGTGGTCAGGACGAGGTACGTCTGTAGGACAGCTGCGAGGTGCGGTCGTCGAGCTTCATATCCGTCAGCTCGCCGTCGGTCAGGAAACTGTTGATGCGGGGGTGCGGCCCTGGATCGGTGTGACCCGGTGCATCGGGCCGGATGAAACGGCGCAGGTGACATGCACCGGTGTCGAGCAACTCTCGACGGCCGCTGGCGAGAAACTGTCGACCGCGAGCGGCGCCGAGCTGGGGCCCACAGGTTTCGGTGCTCTGGACACTGAGCTCTTGAATAACCGGAGGAGGCACGGCGGGTGGCCGTCCCCCCGCCGCCCGCGCTTGTGTGATCCTCCGGCGGCGGCCCGGCGCAGTTGGTTGCACAGCTCGTCGGCGAACCTATCGCCGGTGGTGTATTGCAGATCCAGACGGTCGTTAGGTGTTGTCGTTGGGAAGTCGAGCAAGTGGCGAGGGCGTCAGGCTGGTCGGGTCTCCGTGCACGGGCGGGCTGCACCTTCACCTACGCGCCGTTGCTGATAACGATCACGATGGCGTCACCGCTCACTGATGTCACTCTTGCGGTGACGTCACGTTCGGCGATCGTCACTTCGCTTCCTACCAGGGCAGGGGTGAACGCCTCGTAGACAACCGGATTCACCTCGTGCGCCCCCTGGGGTAACGGCCGGCGTCCGATACTGTGGAGTACCACGGCTGGGGCCTGCCCGATTCCGAGGTCGTCTTCCGTCGAGGTCCGGTATTCGGCAGTGACCTCCCCGGTCGGCGTTCCTGCGACGGCCAGTACCGGATCCCCGAATCGTCCCCTCGTCAAAGCCAGCAGCCTGATCGATTGGGTAGTCCCAGCGGGGATCCTGACCACACCGCCAGATGCCGCGAACACTGGCTCGTACCGGTACAGCGACGCCGCCGAGAGCCGCCGGCCGCTGCGCCAAAAATTGGTTCCCGCCGGCAGCGGAAGCGATTCGATTCCCACGGGTATACCGCGATCATTGTCCTTGCTGTAGCCCATGACATCGAAGTCGTCGAGGTAAGCCTGCCAGGTGCCGTCGCTTGCCCTGAGTCCGAATGAGTGTTCGTAGCCGATCAGGTGCCCCAACTCGTGCTCGAAGAACTCCAGGCTGAACGGTGCCTCATCGACCACTACGTCGCCATGCGCGCCTAATGCACCGCGATCCCCTGGTGGCGGTTGGATCACCGTGCAGGTCTGTTGGTAGTTGCTCAACGGAACGCCATCGGCGGCGGCCTGTGCTCGGACAAGCGTGTTGACCGAACCGCGCGTCGTATCCAGGACGGACTGCACGCCGGGCAGGGCCCGCCACGGGTAGACGTCGAAGACCAACTCGACCAGGCCGAGGGTTCCCCGCCACCAGTATTGCGAGGCACTCCAGCAGTTCTCGGCGGCAAAGACCTCTTTAACCTGGTCATCGGTCCACTGCTGAGGTCCGGGTCGAGCGGGGACCTGCCAGGAATATCGCAGCAGGGCAACCTTGACCTGCCGACCGCGGCGCCCTTGCTGACGGATCAGAGCCCGCAGGGAATACGGCTGAGGGAGATCGGATTGCCGCATCAAGTGACGGACCGAGGCGGGCACCGCTACCCCGTTGGTAGCTCGAAGGCTCAGCATCGCTACTGCAACGCCACCAGGATGGGCAGCAGGCCCTGACCGCCGTGGAGGTCACCGAGCGCCTTACCGATCACCGCGCCAAACGACAGATCCCGATCGGTGGCCCGCATCGCGTGCCCTGGCCGGTCAGAGGTGGTCAGCAGGTCACCGACGCTGATCGGCGCGGTGTCGGCGTCCACCTTGCACCAGACTTTCCCATTGAGCGCCAACGGGTGTCGACCCGCCGCCGACGGACGCCGATCCAGCACCAGAGCCGGCCGGTAATCGCCGGCCCCGGAAATGACCCCGGCCACCCGATGGTCGTAGGCGGTGTCACTGACGCGTACGTTGTCGTCTCCAGCCAGCACGACGACCGAGCCGGGTTCCGCCCGCAGGTCGCCGATGACGTGGAATTCTTCGGCCAGGTCGGCACCGGTGAGCTGCACGTCCCCTGTGACGACCACGTCGCCGAAGAAACGACCAGCAACCGGACCCATGCCTGTGATGCCCGCCCCGCCGGAATTGGAGGCCGCGACCGCACCCACGACTCCGCTGGCATTGGATACGTCGGTATACCCGTAGACGCCGTTGCCAACAGGTGACCCCCCGGCCGGCGCTTGATTCGCTGCATCAGTATTGAGCCCGAGCACCCCGTTGTGCGCGGCGTCGTGGGCAAACAGTTGAGCCCCGTCGTTGTGGTTGCTGTGCCCGAGTACCCCGAAACCCGACTCACTGAAACCACTGATTCCTGCGGTGGGACCATTTCCCTGCACCCCCGCCCCGCTCGGGCCGTTATTAGCGCCAAATACCCCCGCCGCGTCGGGACTCACGGTCAGTCCGAACACCCCCGCGCCGCCCGCACCGCCGCCAGCGGCCGGTTGCCCCGAGCTGTTATTGCCGAAGAACCCGACATGCGCGCCCGACTGGGTCTCCGCATAGCAGCCGTCCTCATCGGTCTCCGAGATACCGAAATGTCCAGGCATAGCTCCTACCGATCCGACGCCTACGCGTCTTTCCAGCCACCGGCCAGTCCTCGGGCACACCGTGCGGCCTGCCACCGGTCCACGAACAACCTGGGCCGCTGGGCCTCGATTCGCCTGAAAGCAGCAGCAGGGCTGCGGCGGCGTCCACTGTTGTGAGCGCGCATGGAGAGTAGCGCCCTTTGTGCCAGGACCGCAGAAGATAGCCAGCAATCAGTCTTCCCCAACCTGATAGACCGACATGGTCACCTGCTGATGACCTGCGCGGCGCCGTCATCGGCCGCCGGACCGAACGCAGCTGCCACATACCCTCGCCGGGAACCTGGTCCTATTTCGCCGCTGCTGGCACGGCGCACCGTACGGGCCGCTCTACCGCGTCCGAATCGGCAAATTGCGACCCTCCGGTTGCAGCGGTCATCGCAACAACTGACCTTCAGGGGTACAGGCAAGATCAGCGGCTCGACATCGCGCCTGGGCCCGACTTCGACCTGGACGTCGTGTCTGGGCCGGGCCCAGCATCTCGTCGACGTCGACCGGATGGTCAGCCACCTGGGCAACTGAAGACGCCGCTGGTGAGGATGACGCGGCGGGGTCAGCTTGAGCCGAGGAACTTAGTCGTCCGAAGGTTCATTTCCTGGGCGGTCAGGTTCTCGGTGCGGTGGCTCAGCATCCATTGCTGACCGAACGGGTCCCGCAGGCGACCTCCCCGCTTGCCGTATAACTGATCCGCCAGGGGATAAAAGACCTCGGCTCCAGCCCCGACAGCTCGCTCCCAGACCGCGTAGAGGTCGGCCCAGTACGTCGCCATCATCGCAGTGACGGCTCCGTCGAGCGATGCGGGACCCTGGACTGGGGCGCCGTCACCGGTTTCGTCGGTGATCATGACCACTGGGTCGCCGCTGCGAATCTCGGCGTGGATCACGGCACCGTTGGGGTCGGTAAACCGCTTGCCGATTTCCTCTGCGGCGGAGGCGTCGCGATAGAACTCGATAGCTTGGGCACCGTCGTGGACCACCAGGCGCGGCGTAACCGAATGCAAATGTTCTGGAACAGGGCTGACATCTGCTGGCTCACAGCCGACCAGTCTCTCGGTGCGCCGATTCGACTTGGGATGCGATTCTTGCACCTGGGCACCTCGACCCGAACGCCGATCCACTATTGGGGCAGCGGCAGAGGGTTGACTCCTTCGCGTCATTCACGTTGCCGCTGCGCGCTCGGCGTCGCTACGCAGAATGCAGAACTCGTTGCCCTCAGGATCGGCCAGCACCACCCAGCCTGATCCGTCCGGGCAGCGTCGGTCGGCGACCTCCCGGGCCCCGAGCGCCAGCAGCCTCGCCAGCTCCAACTCTCGAGTGATGCCCTGGGCCGGCTTCAGATCCAGGTGCACTCGGTTCTTGACCTACGTGCCGTCGGGCACCGACTGGGTTCACATGATCAACCGGCTCCAAGACCTGCTGCTCCAGCTCGGCGAACGAGAGGCTGCAACAGCAGTCAGGGGGTGACACGTTCGATGAGCGGGCAGGGCGGGCATCGCGACGGCTGATGGCTCGGTGATTCCGCGAAATCATCCGAGAACGCCGTCTGAGCAACACGTTGCCCGGAAGGGTCACCGCTGGCCGACCGGGCGGCCGAGTTGGTTAACCTGGCGACGGCCGCGGCCGGGTCCGTGTGAGAGCGCGCTGCGCTCAGCGACGCTGTGCGGCGAGAAACTTTGGCTTGATGGGCGTTTGGCCTACGGCGCCGGCGGCGGACACGGCCAATGCTGCCGATGTCCGGTTGGTGACTCCCAACCGCGCGAACACGTGTTCCAGGTGGGTCCGGACGGTGCCTTCGGAGATGCCGAGCCGCCGGGCGATCTGGGTATTGGTGTGTCCCTCGGCGACGAGCCGCATCAGTTCACCCTGCCTCGGGGTGAGGCTGACGCACGGGTGCCGGCGGCGTTCGGCTTCGCGGTAGGACTGGAGAAGGTGTGGCCTCAGCAGGGTCAGGAGATCGCGGTCGCCGTCGATGAAGTCGCGGCCCGACCCGCGAAAGGCGAAGAGCCGCAGGGTCCGTCCTGAGCCGCGGTCTGATCCGGCCGACGGCAGGGTGAGCATCAGCGCATGGGCGAACCCCAACGGTCGGTTGATGCCGCAGAGGGTACCCATCGCGCGCCATTCTCGATCGGAATAGAAGTCACCGATCGTGACCACGCTGCGAACGTCGCCCGTCCGGTCTGGATAGCTGCAGCAATCGCAATCCCAATAGTGCGCCCAGTTGACCGGGTCGAAACCGAACAGCGGCGCACCGACCAGCATCGCCGGCATGGGGAGCAACCCCGGTATCGCCTGGACGAACGAGCAACCCTGCTCAACGCTGTCGAACTCGGCGAGGGCGAGAACGTCACAACGGAGGTGGTCCTTCAGCGCCACCAGCTGTGAGGGCGCCAGCCCGGCGGTGGCCGGAACGTCCTCAGGGACGTCGGAAACCAGGCGCGCCAGCGCACGAAGATCGATGTCGCGAAGCCGGGGATGAACTGGCATCACGCCTCCTCTGCAGATCCTAGAGCGACAAGTGGTTCCCTGCCATACGACGTTCCTCGGATGGCCAGGAGCCCGGACCCCAGCAATGCTGGTACGGCAGAGGGCGGAAACTCTCGGCCGCTCACTCAGGGTTTGTGGCAGCTCTGCGCCCGTCAGGCAGGGTTACGGGGAATGTGGCTCCGCTCATACCCCATGTGCACCAGGCATTAGCGGCCAAACCGGTAGCGGAGGCAAAAGGGATGAACCGGAATCGATGGGCATTGGTGGCGACATTGGCCCTCCTCTCGGTGGGCTTGGCGACGATGCCGGCACACGCCGACACCAGCACCACTCCACCGCCTCTGGGCTCGAGCTCCGTGGCGGCGGGGCAGCTCGCGCCGACGACGCTGTGGGGTCACGGCAGGACCACCGCGAACAGGCCCTGGGGCGCGCTGCTCCTGACTGCGGGTTGGACCGACGCATACGTGGTGGACAACGTGTTCGGCTTGGGCACCTCGACCGGTTGGCACTCCCACCCCGGGCCGAGCATCGTGTTCGTCAAGGCGGGGACGATCACCGACTACGACAACAGCAACCCGGGCTGCGCCGGGGTGACGTACACCCAGGGCCAGACCTTCACCGACGCGGGCGGGACCGACGTCCACATGCTCCGCAACGAGGGGACCGTGACGGCGGAGACGGTCGCAGTGCAGTTCATCCCCCAAGGCCAGCCGCGCAAGACCACCCAACCAGAACCAGCCGGCTGCAACATCCCTTAGCCGTTGGTCCAGTACTGGGAGGCTTGTCGGCAGGGGGTCGGATCGCTGGCGTGGAGGCGATGCCGATAGCCACCGATGTTGAGGCAGGTCAGCTGGTCGTAGATCACGTCGTCCCCGTTCCGGGTTCATCCAAGGACCGTCCGAATACGAGCTTCAGTCCAAACCTTCACGACGGCGACCAGCTGGTTGATCTGGCCGACGTAATACCCGACCCTGTCCGCTTCAGCCTCCCGTAGGCGGCTTCTCGGACTGTTCTCATGTCGGTGGCTCAGGGTTGAACTGGGCGATGGCCTTGTCGGCGGCGGCCGACGGATCGCGACCCAGTACCAGCAAGATCTGCCCGGCGGACTTAAGAAGCCCGCACATGGACTCTTGTGCCACCGGCTCGGTGTGACGTGTGCCCAAGGGACTGCCTGCCTCAGCGTGAGATCCCGGTCCGAAAGCTGGGTGATCCAATGCGCGGAGCCGGAAATTCCCGGCCTTGCCGGGTGCACTTCGCTAGTCTGGACGCCAATCGTGCACTGAAGATGCAGGCCGTGAGAGGCAGCGCATGAACCGGAAATGGACCTTCACGATGGCATTGATTGCCAGTGCGATGTTCGCGGTGGCATGCAGTTCGTCGGGCAGCATTTCGGCCAGCCAAGCCGCGTCCAAGCCGCCGACCACACCAGCATCGGCAACAGCGCCGACGGCAAAAGCATCGGCGGCCACATCGGCGGCGGCACCGAAGGAGTTCGTTTCCAAACGGTACGGCTTCCGCGTGACCCTGACCGACGAGTGGTCAGAGCAGGACGCGAGCGTCGATTGGGACGGCGCGTTCCTCCAGGGCACGGAGTCGTCCGCCTTCGCGAATTTTCCGGACAATACGATCGACCGCACGCTGGTGGTCGGCGCCGCCCCGGCAGCGAAGGGGACGAAACTGGCGCAGTGGCGAGCGGCCATGGTCGCCGCCGCGCCGTCTGCCTGCTCGGAGTCGCCGTCGGTGCAGACGACGATCCTGGGCGGCGAGCCGGCCCTCGCCTGGGCAACGGTGTGTGAGGGCGACGCGAATGTGTTCAAGCTCGCCGCCCTGCACGGGAATCGCGGCTACATATTTTTTCTAGCCACCGATATCGCCATCGACAAGGCGGCGGATCGTCGCACGTTCGATTCGATACGGCAGTCCTTTCGCTTCACCAGCTAGATGTCCCTTCGGCACTCGAAATCGCGAAGTTGATGGGCGGGGGTGTCGCTTTACCCGTCGGGTTACCCGTCGGGTCAGTGGTCGAGGACTATTTCGCTCGCCCCGTTCACGGGCCGGTCTGTCGGAGGGTCCTGGCTTTCGCGACGATGGGAGTGGTCGTGCCGTGTCGGTCATGCTGCCGACCCTGGCCATCTGGTCGCCATCCAGGTCACCCGTTTCGTAGACCAAGGAAGAAACGACCCCCATGCATCCGCTGCCGTTCCGACGGAGCCACTCGACGCCGTCCTCTACGACGAACGTCCTCCGGTCACGACGGCCGCCCGTGACGGCCGCCGCCCGAAACGGTCTTGGTGGTCGCAGGAGGATCCCAATCGACGCGCTGGTGATCTTGGTCGTCAGCTGCGTCAGAGCGCCGTTCCAGTCGCCGTAGGACGTTCGGCTTACCGAACGGCGATCGGTCGGTCGTCGCCCAAGCAGGGGACACGGTCCTGTACGGCCTGGAGATATCGGCCGCCATCGGTCTGCGCAGCGGCACCCTCCGCCCGATCCTGACCCAGCCGGAGAATCTCGGCTGGCTCGCGTCCGGGGGGACGACTTCGATGATTTGGCCGCCGCAGCCCTCGGCGGCCTCGCCCGGATCGCCGTCGCTGCCGGCTTCAGGGTGGCGATCATGGACCTGCGCGGCCACGGAGACAGCGACCATTCCTTCGCCGAATACGGGGACGGGCCGACCGCCGGTGACATCGAGGCCCTCGCACGCGAGCTCGGTGGCCCGGCGATGCTGGTGGGAAACTCGATGGCGGCAGGCTCGGCGGTGCTCGTTCAGCCGAGCATCCGGAACTGGTCAGCGGTGTGGTGCTGCTCGGCCCGTTCGTCCGCGAACCAAAAGCCTCCGGACTGACGCGCCTGGCCACCAGGGTGCTGATGAGCAGATCGTGGGCAGCCGCGGCGTGGAACTGGTATCTGCCCAGGCTCTACGCGGGGATCCGGCCAGCCGACTTCGCCGAGTACCGGGCAGGGGTGACCGCAGCGATCCGCCGGCCCGGTTACGCCAGGGCATTTTCCCTCACGACCGGCACCCGGCACCACAAAGCTGAACAAGCGTTGCCTCTGGTCACTGCACCTGCACTGATAGTGATGGGCGATCAAGACCCGGACTTTCCGGATCCCCTCATCGAGGCCCGCTGGATCACCGACACCCTGCATGGTGAACTGCTCATGGTGGCAGAGGCTGGGCACTACCCGCATTCACAGCGCCCCGATTTGGTCGGCCCGGCTGTGATCGCATTCGCCGCGGGACTGGAGTAGAACTCGACACCGCCGCGCACTAGGAAGCCATCTGGGCAGTGGGTGCGGTTGATGGGCTACGCCACTCTCGGCAACGTATCTCAAGAGCAGGCGATCGGGCTGGGCGAGCAGGGGCGGGACCCGCGGCGCCGGTCCCGCCGTAGGGACGTCACTGCATTCGATTGACCGGCCGAGAGGCGATGTTGGTGGCAGCGCAGCGGCGAGCCGGCGCCGAAGGCGTGGAGCCTTGCGCCCCGAGGCACTGACAAGCTGACCGGGCTGGCCAAGCCGACATGGCTGGCCAAGCCGACATGGAAGTACATCCCAAAAAATGGTGCGGAAGTTCGCCCACACCGGCACCCGGCCGCTGGCGCTCGAAGGGACGCGACCTTTGGCACCGACCAGGACGCCATCGCCATCTTGCACAAGGTCGCCTACGTTCAGATCCCTCGTACTGCAAGACGGCGTCCTCTGCCACCCGGTCCCCCGGGTTCACTTCAGCGTTACGCCTATGGGGAAGAACGGCCTGCACGGTGGGGTGGACGCCTATCGATGAACCACCTGCTTGTCATGGAGTGCCCGGGTTAGCGAGGGGGTCGCCGCAGCGGGGGCATTTCTCGGGCGGGTCCGCGCCGACGAATGCGCCGCAGACCTGGCAGGTCCAGGCCAGCCAGCACACAGGGTCGCCACCTTCCTCGCGCACGGTACGGCCGGATCGTTGCTGGGCTGCCGGGGGATCGGCGCGACCGGGCGGGTCGGATTCAACCTTCATATTCTCACTGTCCTTTGTCGGGTATGAACTTTCAACGCGCTTCTTTTGCGGAGAGGCAATGTTTTTGGCTGACGCGCAGAGTGGTTAACTCACCCTGAAGCGAGAGTCGCCGCGGTCACGGCTGCTGCCGGTGCGTAGCTGCTGTCCCCGTCGAGAATGCCCTTTTCCCGTTATCGGTGCAGCCAGCGCAGCGCCCGGCCGGGCGGGACGAGAATCGATCTGGCTTGCTCAGTTTGGCGACGCTGAGGAATCACTGACCGCGACGCTGGGGCAAGTCCGCCGGCGGTTGCGCGGGGTGATGATTCGTTCGCCAAGTGACGTTCCGTTGGAGGAGCGGCCGACTGTCCTTGATTCGTTCAGGCTTCCAGGGTTCTGTCATTTCGGACCCTCGGGCGTGGTCGGGTGCGGTCGCACGTGATGCTCGCCCGCCTGACTCATTCGGATGAGTTCCGCGACTATCCGGGCGTCCGCGGCGCTACGACCCGGCTTGTTGAACGGTTCTTCGACGACGACGACCGGCGCGCGCATCGTCGGCGGGTTTGCCCAGGTATGACGATGATGGCCGCCCGGCCCGCCGGGTTCAGGGTTCGGTGGGTTCGTCGGGTATCTGGGCGGCCCACAGGTCGGGGCCGAAGACTTCGTAACGGATGCTGATCGCTGGCACGTCCCTTGCCAGGAGGGTGGCTCGGATGTGCCGCATGAACGGAAGAGGGCCGCAGGTGAAGACCTGAATATCTGCCGGTAGCGGGATATCGGAGAGGTCCATGAGCCCTTGGTGTGAGCGCCGGTCGTCGGGTGCGACGGTTTCATACCAGGTGTAGGCGGTGAAGTCGTCGAGTTGGCGGCCGACGTGCAGGACGGTGTCGCGGAGGGCGTGATCATGGGCGGTGCGGTCGGCGTGGGCGACGATGACGGTGCGGTCGGGTTGGGTGCGGGCTATGTGCTCCACAATGGGCAGCACGGTGGTGATCCCGGCGCCGGCGCTGGCCAGCAGCAGCGGGACGTCGGTCGGTTGAACGACGAAGTCGCCGGCCGGGGCGCTGACCTCGAGCACGTCACCGACCGTGGTGCGGTCGTGCAGGTGACTGGAAACCTGCCCGTCGGGGGCACCGTTCACCCCGTGGACCCGGCGGATGGTGATTTGCAGCCGGTTTCCCAGGCCTGTGGAGGACACGGTGTATTGGCGGGGTTGCCGCTGGCCGGTCGGCAGGTCCACGAACACGGATACGTATTGTCCGGGGCTGATCGTCGGCAGGTCACCGCCGTCGGCGGGTTCCAGGATGAGGGAGATGACGTCCAGGGTTTCCTCGATTCGGCGCACGACCCGGTATGGGCGCAGTGGCCGGGCAGGGTCGACCCCGGCCTGCTGGTAGAGGCGGGCCTCTTCGGCGACGAGTTGGGTCGCGAACAGCCAGTACACCTCGTTCCAGGCGTCGGCGATCTGCGGGGTGACCGCGTCGCCGAGTACTTCAGCGACGGCGGCGAGGAGGTGATACCCGACGATGGTGTACTGCTCCGGGCGGATACCCAGCGAGATGTGTTTGTAGGCGATGCGTTCCAGAACATGATCAAAGGATGGAGCGTTCGGGTCGATCAATTGCACGGCGTACGCCACGACGGATGCGGCCAATGCCCGGGACTGTTCACCGGTGGCCTGGTTGCCCTGGTTGAAGACCCGCAGCAACTCTGGGTGCTCGGTGAACATCCGCGGATAGAACCTGCCCGTGATCTGCTCGGCGTGCGCGGCGACCACGCCCGCCGTCGCCGCGACGACGGCGGCGGACCGATCCGACAACAAGGACGACCGGCTCTCTACTTCGGTTGACGACATTTCTGACCTTCCCATTCGTTGATCGGTGACTGGCACGGCGCGGGATCCGGCCGGCTCAGCCCGTGACGGACAATTATTTGGAAGGAGTCCAGTGATTGCCAAAGCGGGCAGCGTTCTGCCGTCTTTGCCGGATGCCTCTACCCGCCATCGCTATTCGCGTTGGGGTGGTCGGTGTTCGTGCGCGTCGTCGTCCATGAGTTCGGGTCGGTGGATGATGTTCCATTGGTCATCGTCGAGGAAGGTCAGCGCAGCGGGAAACAGCCCGTTCTCTTCCCGATCGATGTGATTGTTGAGCAGGGTGAGCATCGTTGGGACACGGGTCAGGTCGCCGGCGGTGATGGCCGCCAGGTCCGCGTCCAACTGGTTGTGCTCGGCGCACAGTGAGGCGATGTGCTCGGTGAACAGTTCGTTCTTCGCCATTTCGGCGAAGACGCCGACCTGCTCGCGATGAGTGTGCGGGTGCAGTAATTCGCCGAGGATCTCAGCTGCGGATTTCGCCGATTCTGTGTCCTGTTCGCGGACCGCGATCCGGAGTGCGGAGGTGCTGTTGACGATGGCGTCGTGTTCAGCGTTGAGCTTGGCGATCATCGGGATGTTGCGGCATCCGCAGTAGCTGCACATCTGTCACCAGCCCCGTCGTCGGGGCTCGGAGCCGATGGGCGCTCCGGGCCGGGCCGCGGCGCGGGAGCGGTAGACGATGTACGGGCGAAACAGATACTTGACCGGTGCGCTGAAGGCGTGGACCAGGCGGGTGAACGGCCAGATCGCAAATAGTGCCATTCCGATCAGGGCGTGGATCTGGTAGGACAGCGGCGCCAAGGTCATCGCCTCGCCGTCGGGTTGCAGGATGAAGATCGACCGGAACCAGACCGATACCGTCTCCCGGTAGTTGTGTTCCGCGCCGATCAGTCCGGACCCGATCAGTGTGGTGGTCAGACCGGCGATGATGGCCAGGATGAGCACCACATACATGAGTTTGTCGTTCCTGGTGGTGGCCATGAAGACCGGGCCCTTGGTGCGACGCCGGTAGACCAGGATCGCGGCACCGGCCAGAGTGGAGATCCCGGCGATGCTGCCCAGTGCGACGGCCTGGATGTGGTATCCCTTCTCGCTCAAACCGACTGCACTGGTCCAACTCTCGGGGATGACAAGGCCGATGATGTGCCCGAAGATCACCACCAGGATGCCGAAATGGAACAGCGGGCTGCCGATCCGGAGCAGGCGGCTTTCGTAGAGCTGGGAGGAACGGGTGGTCCAGCCGAATTTGTCGTACCGATACCGCCACCAGGTGCCGACCACGAGGATCGCGATGGTCACGTACGGGATGATGTCCCAGAACACCGCACCCCCGTTCATCGGGCCCCTGCCCGTACTCCGATGGTCAACGTGAACGGCTCCAGGCCCACTGATTCGACCGGGGGGCCCTGCATGGCGAGCTTGCGAGCTTCCTCGAGGTCTGCTGCCGTCGCCGGCGGCAGAGTCGCCGATACGGCTTCGATGATCCCGGCGTAGATCGGTGAGACGCGCAGCAGGCCGTCGTGGAGCAGATCGATGGGCGTGCGGTGCTTGCGGAGTTGGCAGTAACCGGCCTCCTCGTCGACAGTGGCGGCGAATTCGAGTAGGACAGCCAGGTGATCGGGAAGTTCACGGGTGGGGGGGACTACACCGGCGGCCCGGTACATATCCGAGAACGCGAGCAACGCCATTCCCCTGTTCCTGGTGTCCCCTGCCGTGTAGTAGGTCAGGAACAGGGTGCGTCGGCGTTTCCAGTCAAACACGTCCGCATACTGCACGGACGCCTCGATCAACGGGGTGGTGCGCAGATGCTGGACTGCCGTCGAGAGCGGCTGTTGAAACCGCGACTCCAGGCCGACGATCGCGCCCTCGATCAGGTCGAGTCGGTGCTCCTGGTCGCCATCGGGATAGGCGAGCAGCAACGAGGCCGTCTGCCAGACGATCCGGCGCTGCGCGGACGCCGACGTGGTCCGGCGGGACGGCCTCATCTGGACTCGCCGCCGCCGGACAGCCGCGGCGATCCGGGCCTCGGGGTGAACATGATCTCCGGTGAACCCTTGCCGTCCCAGTTCAACAGGTTGACCCGAGACGGTCGGGCGGCGCCGACGCCGACGTCTTCCGAGGTCTGCCGTTCCTTGAGAGCCTGGAACGACTCGACGGCCATGGGTACCGGTTGCCCACTGGCTTCGCCGAACGGCCCGGAACCGGTGGTGTACATCCCGGGCCCGCCGTCGAAGTCGAGCGCACATTCGGTCACGCTCTCCTCGAGGCGGTGCCCCTCGGTGGCATAGGCCGTCGGGATCACGTACCTGGCCTCGTACTTGGCGATCGCCAGCAGCCGGTACATCTCGTACATCAGCTCCTCGTCCATGCCAACGGATGCCGGGATCTCCGCTCGTGGTTCCCGGCCGAGGTTGATGTCCCGCATGTAGGCCCGCATGGCAGCGAGCTTCTTGAGAACACCGGTGACAACAGCGGTGTCGCCCGCACTGAACAACCCAGCGAGGTATTCGATGGGAATGCGCAGGGCCTCGATGGCGCCGAAGAGGTTGGCCGGGTCCTCGCCGTCGTGGCCGTCGCGGCTGATGGCGTCCACCACGGGCGAGAGCGGCGGCACGTACCAGACCATCGGCATCGTGCGGTATTCCGGATGCAGCGGGAGGGCGATGCGGTACGTCTTTGCCAGGGCGTAGACCGGTGATCGACGGGCAGCCTCCATCCATTCGTCGGATATCCCGGACGTCCGGGCGCCGGCGACTACCACCGGATCGTTCGGGTCGAGCATGACCCCGAGTTGAGCCTCGTACAGCTCGGCTTCGTTGGCTGTCGACGCGGCCTCCAACACCCGGTCCGCGTCATACAGCACCAGACCGATGTACCGGAGGCGGCCGACGCAGGTTTCCGAGCAGACGGTCGGCAGGCCGACCTCGATACGCGGGTAGCAGAAGGTGCATTTCTCGGCCTTACCGGTGCGGTGATTGAAGTACACCTTCTTGTACGGGCAACCGGTGACGCACATGCGCCAGCCCTTGCACTTGTCCTGGTCGACCAGGACCACGCCGTCCTCCACCCGCTTGTACATCGCGCCGGATGGGCACGACGCTACGCACGACGGATTCAGGCAGTGCTCGCAGATCCGGGGTAGGTAGAACATGAAGGTCTGCTCAAGTTCCAGTCTCACCTGCTGGCTGACCTTGGCCAAGATCGGGTCACCGGCGAGAATTTCGGTGCTGCCACCAAGGTTGTCGTCCCAGTTGGCCGACCACTGCACCTTCATCGGCTCGCCGCTGATCAGGCTCCGGGGCGGTGCGACCGGCATCTGCTCACCCAGCGGGGCGCTGGTGAGGTTTTCGTAGTCGTAGGTCCACGGTTCGTAGTAGTCGTTAATGGAGGGCATCTTGGGGTTGGAGAAGATCGTGGTGAGCTTCTTGATGCGGCCGCCCGCCCGCAGTCGCAGCCGGCCGCGCTTGTCCCGGATCCAGCCGCCCTCCCAGCGGTCCTGATCCTCGTATGTGCGTGGATAGCCCTGCCCGGGGCGGGTTTCCACATTGTTGAACCAGGCGTATTCCACACCGGGCCGGTTCGTCCAGGCTTGCTTGCAGGTCACCGAGCAGGTGTGGCACCCGATGCACTTGTCCAGGTTCATCACCATCGACAGCTGAGCCATAACGTGCATCAGTACTGCACCTCCTGGGAGCGTCGGCGAACCATGGTGACCTCATCGCGCTGGTTCCCGGTGGGCCCGAGATAGTTGAAAGCGAAGGACATCTGCGCATACCCGCCGGCCAGGTGACTGGGTTTGACGAGCAGCCGGGTGAGCGAATTGTGGATACCACCGCGGTTGCCGTTCGTCTCCGACAACGGCACGTCGATGGTGCGTTCCTGCGCATGGTGCACGAACACCGTTCCTTCCGGCATCCGGTGGGAGATGATCAGCCGGAGCACCATGACGCCGTTGCGGTTGACCGCCTCCACCCATTCGTTGTCCTTGGCCCCGATCTTGCCCGCGTCCTGCGGGCTCATCCACATCGTCGGGCCACCCCTGGACAGCGAGAGCATGAACAGGTTGTCCTGGTACTCCGAGTGGATCGACCACTTCGAATGCGGTGTCAGGTACCGCACGCACAGCCCGATTCCCTCAGTGGTGGAGCCGATCTTGGGTTCGTCGAACAGCGCGGCCATGTCCAGAGGTGGCCGGTACACCGGCAGCTGTTCACCGAGTTCTTCGATCCAGTCGTGGTCGAGGAAGAAGTGCATACGCCCGGTCAGGGTGTGCCAGGGCTTGAGTTCCTCGACGTTGACAGTGAACGGGGCATACCGGCGGCCGCCGGACTCACTGCCGGACCATTCCGGGCTGGTGATCACCGGGACCGGCCTGGCCTGGCAGTCCGCGTAGGTGATGCGCTTCTCCTCACTGCCCTCGGAAAGGTGCGTCAGCCGACGTCCCGTTCGGCGCTCCAGCTGCTTGAAGCCTTCCACGGCGAGCCGGCCGTTGGTGGTGCCGGACAAGGTGAGCACTGTGTCGCACATCTTGATCGCCGTATCGATGGCCGGGCGCCCGGCTCCCGCTCCGTGCCCCATCACCCCGTGCTTGGCAGCCAGGTCCCTGACCTCGACATCGGGAATCACGGTGACTCCCTTGGTGGTCAAGCCCAGGGTCTCCACCAAGGGCCCCAGGGTTTCCCATTGCTCCGCCAACGCGGGGTAGTCGCGGGTGACCACCGCGATGTTCGCCATGGTCTTCCCGGGTACCGGGATGGCGCCGGTTGTCCGCCAGTCGTTTTCGATCCCGCCCGGGTAAGCGGTCTCGCCGGGCGTGTCGTGCTGCATCGGCGTCATCACCACGTCCCGCCGCACACCGAGGTGGATCTTGGCCAGCCGAGAAAAAACCCGGGCGATGCTGTGGAACGCGTCGAAGTCCGATCGCGCCTCCCAGGGTGGGTCGATCGCCGGACTGAAGGCGTGCACGAACGGATGCATGTCCGTGGATGAGAGATCGTTCTTCTCATACCAGGTGGCTGCCGGCAGGACGATGTCGGAGAGCAGGGTGGTCGACGTCATCCGGAAGTCGATTGAGAGCATCAGATCCAACTTGCCCTCGGGGATGCCGTCGGCCCATTCCACGTCCCGTGGCCGAAGCTCCGGGATGGTCGGCGTGGCCCGCAGGTTCGTCCTGGTGGTGCCCAGCAGGTGCTGCAGGAAGTATTCGTTGCCCTTGCTCGACGAGCCGAGCAGATTCGCCCGCCACGCCGTCAACACCCGCGGCCAATTCCTCGGATTGTCCGGGTCGATCACCGCCAGTTTCAAGTCGCCCGAAGCGAGCTGCTGCGCAACGTATTGCGGGACCGGCGTTCCGGCTGCATCGGCCTGGTCCGCGACGTCCAGACTGCTGCTGTCGAATTGCGGGAAGAAGGGCATCCAACCCATCGCCACCGAAGCGGCCAGCACGTCCATCGTGTGCTTGCCCGCGAACCGGCCACGACCGAGCGGGGTGGACAGGGCATCCGCCCGGTAGCCGTCATACCGCCACTGATCCGTATGCGTGTACCAGTAGGCGGTGCCGATCATCTGACGGGGCGGTCTGACCCAGTCGGTGGCACCTGCCATGGTCGCCCAACCGGTGATCGGCCGGCACTTCTCCTGACCGACATAGTGCGCCCAACCGCCACCATTGCGGCCCATCGAACCAGTCAGCATCAACATCGCAAGGATCGCCCGGTACGTGGCGTCGCCGTGGAACCACTGGCAGATCCCGGCACCCATGATGATCATCGAACGGCCGCCGGATTCCTCGGCGTTGTGCGCGAACTCCTGGGCGATCCGGACCACTTGGGATGCGCTCACCCCGGTGATCGGCTCCTGCCAGGCGGGCGTGTACGGCGCGGACGGATCGTCCCAGCCAGCCGGCCAGACCCCCGGCAGCCCCTCCCGGTACACCCCGTACTGGGCCAGCATCAGGTCGAACACCGTGCAGCACAAAGTGTTCCCGACCTCGCGGACCGGGACACCGCGGGTCAGCACCTCGGCGTGCCCGTCCGGCGTGTCGAACCTGGCCAGCCTGAGGGTCACCGAGCCGGCCCCACCGACTGCCGCGTCGTCGCCGAGCACCGTCAACTGCGGGACGATGTCCCCTAGGTCCAGGTTCCACTTGCCCACTCCGGAGTCGGTGTACCGGAAGCCGAGTGAGCCATTGGGGACGACCACCTTGCCGGTGCGGCCGTCGACGAGGACAGGTCTGACGGCGGCGCCCTCGCTCGTGTCGCCGAGATCGGCGGCGGTCAGGTTTTTCCCGGTGACGTAGGCGCCGTCGCGTTCCTCCAGTCGCACCAGGAATGGTAGGTCGGTGTAGCGCTGGATGTAGTCCACGAAGGACGGGGTCCGCCTGTCGACCAGGAATTCCGACAGGATGACGTGACCCATAGCCATGGCCATCGCGCCGTCGGTGCCCGGTGCGCAAGGCATCCACTCGTCGGCGAACTTGGTGTTATCCGAGTAGTCCGGGCTCACCGAGACGATTTTCGTTCCGCGGTAACGGACCTCGGCCATCCAATGGGCATCGGGGGTACGCGTCACCGGTACGTTGGAGCCCCACATCATCAGGTACGAGGCGTCCCACCAGTCGCCGGATTCCGGGACGTCGGTCTGGTCACCGAAAACCTGCGGCGAGGCGACCGGCAGATCCGCGTACCAGTCGTAGAACGACGTCATCGCACCGCCCAGCAGTTCGATGAATCGCGAGCCGGCCGCATGGGACACCATCGACATCGCCGGAATCGGCGAGAAACCGGCGATCCGGTCTGGTCCATACCTGGCAATGGTGTGCACGTGGGCGGCCGCAGCGATCTCGGCGGCCTCGTCCCACCCAATCCGGATCAGACCGCCCTTGCCGCGGGCCCGGTGATACTTCCGGCGTCGCTCCGGGTCGTCCTGGATCTCCGCCCAGGCCAGCACCGGGTCTCCCAGTCGCGCCCTGGCCTCCCGGAACATCTCGATCAGCACCCCCCGCCCATACGGGTAGCGCACACGAGTGGGCGAGTAGGTGTACCAGGAGAATGCCGCGCCGCGAGGACAGCCACGGGGCTCGTATTCGGGCCGGTCCGGACCCACTGTGGGGTAGTCGGTTTCCTGGGTCTCCCAAGTGATGATGCCGTCTTTGACGTACACCTTCCACGAACAGGACCCGGTGCAATTCACCCCGTGGGTGGACCGCACCACCTTGTCATGGCTCCACCTGTCCCGGTAGAAGACATCGCCCTCCCGACCGCCGATCTTGGTCACCGTCCGCAGGTCGGCCGAAACGTCACTGCGAGTGAAAAATCGGCCACTGCGCAGGAGGAGATCCTCGACGGCTCCATCAGTACCAGGGTGAACGCTCATATAGTCTGCCTTCCCTTGGTGGACAGGGCTGTTCAGGAACTGACCTGGTCGGTGATTGGTGCCGTCGGCCGGTCGCGTAGTCGCCAGGCCGTATAGAGCAGAGCCAGGAAGCTGACCAGACCGAGCAGGACGAGCCCGGTGGTGTAGTTGTTGTCAATCGAGTCGTAGGTTGCGCCCATGACCAACGGCGGGAAGAACCCGCCCAGACCACCGGCCGCGCCAACGATCCCGGTGACGGCACCGACTCTATCGGGGGGTGAGGCCTGGGCCAACCAGGCGAACACCCCGCCGGTGCCGATGCCCAGGAAGAAGGCCATCGCGACAAAACCCGCACCAGCCGCGACCTCCGGCGGTGGTTGCAGCGAAACCAGGACCGCCATCACGCCTGTGCCGGCCAGCGAGATCATCACCACGATCTTCGGGTGGATGCGGTCGGACAGGATGCCGCCGATCGGCCGGGCGATGACAGCGGCGATCGCAAAGCCGGCCGTGCGAGCGCCGGCAGCGGTCAACGAGAAGTCGTAGATCGTCTTGAGATAGGTCGGCAGATAAGTGCTGAAAGCAACGAAGCCACCGAAGGCCACCGCATACAGGGCCGCCATCTGCCAGGTGATGGCCAACTTGCTGGCCGCCGCCAGCTTGGGCAGTACCGGACCCGTATTCGGCTGCCATTCCGGCGAATCCCTCATCCGCATCCACACCAGCAGTGCGGTCAGCGCAAGAGCCACCGCGATGATGACATGCGCAGGGATGTACCCGAACCAGCCGACGAGGCGCGGCGTGAAGAACGCCGAAAACGCGGTGCCGCCCATCCCGGCGCCGAAGACGCCGGTGGCGAAACCGCGACGAGTCGGGTACCAGGCCTTGGCGAACGGGATACCGATCGCGAATGTCGTTCCCGCGATGCCGAGGAAGAATCCGAAGACCAGCAAAAGAGCATACGAATCGATCGAACCCGCAAATGCGACGAGTAGGACCGGGGCGATGCTCACCAACGAGATCACGGTGAACATGACGCGGCCGCCGTATCGGTCGGTGAGGGCACCAACCGGAATGCGCCCGACCGAGCCGACCAGGATCGGTGTGGCGACCAGCAGCGCTGTCTGTGTGCTGGTCAGCGACATGTGCTTCGTATAGGTCGCTGCCAGCGGGCCGATCAGATTCCACGCCCAGAAATTGATCGCAAATGTCCACGTCGCAAGGGCCAGATTGATTCCGTGGCCACGAATGTTCGCGGATTCGGTCGCCACCGGTCCGATCTTCGCGCCGCGGCTCATCGGAGCACCCCATCGCGGGAAAGGCAGTGCGGATCTTTCAGAGCCATGCACACGTCAGACCCCATCGACATTGATGATCTCGGACTCATCACTGTATTCGGCTCACCGTGCGTCGCGAAGGGCCGAAAGCCTCTAGTCGGGCAACGCGGTTCCTGTCCGCTGTCGTGGCCATGAGCGGATCCGGGCAAGTCGCCGGGGCGACGCTCAGTGGTGGCGACGACCCGGCAGCCACTGCGGGCGAGGCCTGAACCGCCCCGGCATGTCCGGACACTCCTCTTGTTAGGAAGGATGGAGTCTTGGCAAGCGCGTCGAAGAAGTACCCGGCCGAGCTGCTCGCCGCTGCGAGGGCCGACGCACTTGCGATGAGGTGCCCGCGCCGTGAGCACAGACAGAACCCCGGCCGGCGGGGGTTTCACTCGAAAGTCTGATTTCAGTTGCACGATCGATGATGTGGCGGCGTCGGCGGAGGATTTGATCGCCGGCCGGGGTCCGGCAATGGACCGTTCGACGGCACGGCCCTTAGATCCGGCCCGGCCGCAGTGACGGTCCATGCTGGACGCCCCGTGGAGCCTGGTGGTCAGCAGCCGTTGGCGGGTGGGTGGTCCAACGGCTCACAGTTTCAGAACCGTGACCTTTTCTGTCCTCATTGCGAGGGCAGCAAATCGCGTTTAGGATCGATGGGTAGCCTGTGCGAGTGAACAGGGACTGAGTGCTTCTGGCGTTCGAGTGACAGAGGCGGTGTGCAATCCGGCGCCGACGGCTGTCAACGGCCTGGGTGCTGGACGTGGTAGCGCGCGTGGGCCGTTATCCGGGCAGGGAAATGGGGGTGTGGTGAGGTTTGCGGTGTGGAGGTGGGTGCTTGCGGTCGGGGCGGCCGCCGTCTGGCTGTATTTCCTGGTGCCCGGTATTCATGCGCACGACCTGACATATCTGGGGATCGGGATCGGGTCGACCGTCTGCGTGGCATACGCGGCCCGGCGTCGCCGGACGGTCCAGCGGCGCGGCTGGTACCTGGTCGCTGCCGCGAACGCTTGCTTCATACTCGGCGACGCGATCGGTGATTTCTATGATCTCGTCCTGCAGGCGGGGCTGCCATTTCCGTCCTGGGCCGACGCCTTCTACCTGGCGGGCTACCCGCTGCTGTTCACCGGCGTCTTCCGCATCAGCAGACCACGTGGGGCCGCCGGCTCGCGGGAGGCCCGGCTCGACGCCGCGATGGTATCCGTCGGTGCGTTGGCATTGTCGTGGCAGTTGCTGATGGGTTCCTACGCCCATGACGCGACCCTGAGCACCGCTGGCAAGTTGGTGACGATGGCCTATCCGGTGATGGACCTGGGTGTGCTGTTCGTGGTCGTCAATTCGATGATGGCCGGAACCGGTCGGCGCGCCGCGGAACGGCTGCTCTCCGTTGCACTGCTGGTGCTGTTCATCGGCGACTTCGTCTACGACCTTCAGGTGCTGCACGGCAGTTACGCCGCCGGCGGTCCGGTAGATGCCGCATTCCTGCTCAATTACGTCTTCATCGCCGCGGCGGCGGCGCATCCCAGCGCAGCGGAGCCACATCCCAAGGTCGCGGACCGCCAGGAACGGCGGTCCTGGCTGCCGCTGATCGCCGCGGCCGGGTTCCTCTCCCCGGCGATCCTGTTGATCAGCAGTTTGGGCGGCACTCCGGTCGACGTCCCTGTGCTGGCCGGAACCTGCATGGTCGTGATCGGTTTGGCCGTGGTGCGCACCGACTGGCTGTTCGGCCGGCTGGGCCACCAAACCAGCGAGCTGACACGACGGAGCGAATCTCTGCAAGCCGCGTTGATTACCCAGCAGGCCCTGGAAGGTGACCTGCGCCACCGCGCATTTCATGACAGCCTGACCGGGCTCCCCAACCGGGCCCTGTTGCACAACCGCGTCCAACACGCCCTGGAATCCTCCCCGCGGCTCAGCGGCACAGTCGCGCTGTTCTTCTGCGACCTGGACGGTTTCAAGGCCGTCAACGACAGCCGCGGCCACCAATTCGGCGACGACCTGCTCAACGCCGTCGGCAAACGGCTGACAACCATCGTCCGCCCCGGGGACACCGTCGCCAGGCTCGGCGGCGACGAGTTCGCGATCCTGCTGGAGGACATCGACGACATCGACGGGGCCATTTCGTTGGCCGATCGGATCGTGACCGTGCTGCGGCAACCCGCCATCGTCGGCGATCAGCAGATCCAACTGTCGGCCAGTGTCGGGCTCGCGTTCGCCGACTCCGGGACGACTACGGAGAGCCTGCTCAGCGAAGCCGACGCCGCCATGTATGACGCGAAAGCGCATGGCAAAGACCGCTACGTGGTGTTCGAGACGTTCATGCGCGCCCGCGCCGTGGAACGGATGGCGTTAATGAATGCATTCCAAGGATCGTTGCAGCGCAACGAATTCTTCTTGGAATATCAACCCGAACACGCCCTGGCAGCGGGCACATTGGAAGGCTTCGAGGCCCTGGTCCGCTGGCAGCATCCCACCCTCGGCCGGATCGAGCCGGCCCGCTTCATCCCGCTGGCCGAGGAAACCGGATTCATCGTCCCGCTGGGCCGTTGGATCCTGGACCAGGCGTGCCTGGAGGCCGCGAACTGGGCACCCGTCCAGGGCCAACCGCTGACCGTGTCGGTCAACGTATCCGGCCGGCAACTGCAGGACCCCCAACTCTTCCACGACGTCCAGAACGCGCTGGCCTTCAGCGGCCTAAGTCCACGGCAGCTGATCCTGGAGATCACCGAAACCGTGCTCATTCTCAACCTCGACGACATTGCGACGGTACTGCGGCAATTCAAGACAATGGGAATCCGCATCGCCATCGATGACTTCGGCTCCGGATACTCCTCTCTGGCCTATCTGCGCCAATTCCCAGTCGACATCCTCAAGATCGACAAAAGCTTTGTCGATCCGCTGCAAAGTGCCGCCGGCGAAGGTGCCGCATTCGTCCAGACGATCCTCGCCCTTGCCCGCGAACTCCGCCTCGCCGTCACCGCCGAAGGCGTCGAACAGGAAATTCAACGCGACGCGCTGACCCGCATGCACTGCCACAGCGCCCAGGGATACCTGCTGTCCCGGCCGCTGGGCGCCACCGCGACCAGAAACTACATCGCGTCCGCATGCCCGCTGGACCGTCAACCCGGCCATGCCCCGGTATAGCTGACGACACTCGCCCATCCACCCAGCGGCACCGACCACGTCCACTTCCACATTTCAGGACCGAGCGCATGTTCAACTTCGCCCGACAGCGGGGACCTCGGACGGGTTTTGAGGCTCATCGCAATCGACGGTGTAGTCCTGGCCTGAATCCGCCGGCATCCAGCAGGGAGCGGGCGATGTAGTTGGTGAGGTTGCGGAAGCCCAATGCCGACCCGCGGAGGTGCTCGAGGCGGCCGTTGATCGCCTCGGTCGG
>JBBROB010000038.1:0-27614 GCA_038229825.1 Mycobacteriales bacterium | reverse complement strand
GCCGCCCGGTCCGGCGGTGAGCGAGTATTCGTCGCTCGGTGCCGGGATACCCGAATCGTTGGTGGTATGCGGCGTTTTGTTCTCACTCATCTTGAATTTCCCTGTCAGTTGAACGCTGATGAACACTTCTGGTCGATCACTCGATCGACCGCGCCGCCGTCAGGCCGACACGGTATCGGTACCGTGCCGGGTCCAATGCCGATCCTGTGCCACCGCGGCGACGAAACCGGCAGCCAGAGTTGATCCGGTCCTGGTGACGCAGCTGATTCTGATCATCCGAGATCCGCAGACCCTGATTGGTCGTCAACCGATTCCCGACCGCGACCGGGATGTCGTCGACATCAGCAGTGCCGGCGGCGGGTGCGCCCACCGCGGTGTCCGCTACCGGAGGCGACGCCGCGATCGCCTCGCCGCTGAGCATCGGCGTCAAAGCCATCGCACCGATCGTCGCTCCAGTGGCTTGGAGGACCCGGCGCCTGCAGACCGCGTCCCGGGCTGATCTCGTCTGCCGAACCCCCGGACTGTGCTCCATCGTTCACAGCTTTCCCCTCGATGACATACGGCGGCAGGTCCACCTTGTGGACGACCTGGATACGCGGCGGAGTGTTCGATATGGCGCAGTGTTCGACATATCGCCACGCACATTCGGCTGTATACCCGGCACCCTGCTCGTCAAACCTGCAGCACTGAAACACATCCCGGGACCGCCAGCGGTCGGGTTCGAGCCGGAAAGGAGTCCTGCAAGTCCGCGGCGGCCTGGCCAAGGACCAAGACGCCACCGGCGATCACGCTACTGTGACCGACCGGGGTCCGGCCCGAAGTTCATCCGCATCACTACCCGCCGGGCGGTGGGATGCGTCAGCTGAGCGAACCCCGCGTCGGCAAAGACCTGGCGGGCACCGACATGCATTTCGCCCCAGGTGATGTCCTTACCGGGCTCGCTGATCATCGGGTACGCCTCCAGCGCCTTGGCACCGCGCCTCCTGGCGAAGTCGATGGTCGCGACGGCGAGGGGGTAGGTCAGGCCCCGGCCGCGGTAGCGCTTGCGGACCACGAAGCAGGTGACCGCCCAGACCCCGTCGTCGTCCTTGTCCTCCTGCCGGCCGCTCCACGGGATCCGAGATGTGCGCAACTTGGGGTAGGCCGTGCGCGGCTCGACGGCGACCCAGCCTGCCGGTTCACCGTCGACGTAGGCCACCAGTCCGCTGGTGGCCACCGAGTTCGGCTCGTCGCAGGCGGTCTGTCTTTGGAACATCGTCTGTCGCTGGTCCAGGGTGGTGTCGCGCCAGAACCAACCGCGCACCTTCAAACGCTGGCACTGACATCGGCATGCGTAGTCGGCAGTGCCGAAGATGGCGACGAGGTCCTGCCAAGATGCCTCGTTCGCCGGCACGATGGCCAGTTGCTCGGCCGCGAACGGCGCCGGTTCCGAGATCGAGGTGTCCGGAACGCTGTCGTCGACCATCTGCAGGATGCTAATTTCCATTCCGGACGTTCTCCTTCCGGGATGCGGAGAGTTTTGAATGAGAGCTGACGAGAGCCCGACCGCCAGAGCGTTGCTCGCCCTCGTACTGATCCAGGACATTCCGGGCATCAGCGCAGACCGACTGGCCGGCAAGCTCGGCATCTCGGAGCGGGCTGCCCGGCGGTACGTCGCGGTGCTCCGCGAAGCCGGTATTCCAATCGATTCCGTCAGGGGGCCCTACGGCGGCTACCGCCTCGGTCGCGGCGCCAGGCTCCCGCCGCTGATGTTCACCGCCACCGAGGCACTGGGTCTGGTGATGGCCGTGCTCGACGGCCACCACGACATCAGCGATGTCACCGACCCGGTCGGCAGTGCGCTCAGCAAGATCGTGCGGGCCCTGCCGGAGCCGGTGGCGGCCCAGGTCGAGGCCGTCCGTCGGACCACTGCACCCGCCCCCGACCGAGCCGCCGCCCGGCCTGACCCGGCGATCACCCTGACTCTGGTGCAGGCCTGCTCGAATCATCGGCGCCTCCGGCTCGGCTATCGCTCCGAGGCCGGGTCGGAGTGGGTCAGCGAAGTGGACCCGTGGGCAGTCGTCGTCCGGCACGGCCGGTGGTATCTCCTGTGCCGGTCGCACAGCTCGGACGCTCGCCGGGCATATCGGATCGACCGGGTCCGCGAGGTCGAGGTACTCCTGGACACCTTCGACCCGCCAGCCGATCTCGACCCGGTTTCCATGCTCGAGGAGCATCTCTCGGTCGGTTGGGAGTACGACGTCGAGGTGATCATCGATGCGCGGGCCGATCTGGTGGCGCGGTGCGTATCGGGCGCCCTCGGACGGATCGAGTCACTCGACGCCCAGACCACCCGCCTGGTCGGCACCACGAGCGATCCGTTCTGGTATGCAGAGCAGCTCACGGCGATCCCGGCTCAGTTTCGGATCGTCCGGTGCGCCGAACTCCGGAAAGCAGCCCGCGTCCTGGGGCAGCGTCTGCTGGCGGCCGGCGAGAACCCACCGTCCTGACATTGTGCGGGCGTCGCTGTCACCGAGCGGCGGTCTGCTGTATGGCCGTGTGGAAGAGTTCGCTCAGCGGTGTTCCGGCCGCCGTGGCCATCACTGAGAGCACGCTTTTCTCGGCGAAGGAACAGTAGAGGCCGGCTTCCAGGAACCAGGGCTGCCCGGTGGGGTCGATCCGGAAGTCGAACAGGCTGTAGTCGCGGCAACGCAACGCGGTGTGACACTTCATCGCGACGTCCCAGACCCGTTGCGTGATCGGATCTCGGGTATCCACGATCCACGCTTTGGTGCGTTCCTTGGCGACCAGATTCAGGTCGCCGCCGCCATCCCGGCGGATCTTGTCGTCGTAGTTCCGGATCGGCCTCGCAACGGCGTCGACGTCGTACTCCTCCAAGGGCAGGCAGATCAGCTTGCCGTCGCGGACGAGAACGCCGCACCTCACCTCTCGGCCGAGTTCGACGAACGACTCCACCAGCGCCTCGTTCGAGTGGGCCAGGGCTGCGTCCAGTGCCACGTCGTACCCGTCGCGGTGGCGCACCAGGGTCACCCCCAGCGAGTTGTCACCATCGACCGGTTTGACCACTGCCGGAGGACTGATCGAGGGGCGGTCGCCGCGGCGCAGGGTCTCCCCCGCCGGCACCCGGACACCCGCCGCGGCGACGACCGCTTTCGCGTTCGCCTTGTTCGCAGCCAAGGCCATGACGTCGGGGGTGTTCCCGACGTAGGGAATTCCGAGCACGTCGAACAGAGCACGGTAGGAGGTCATCCCCGGCATGCAGAACATCTGCGGCACCACGACATCGATCCGCAGCCTGGTCAGGTGCACCATCGCATCGGCCAACGGCATTGCGGTGGCTGCCTGGATCGCCTCACGGCTCAGTCCGGTAGGAAACCGCCAGCTCCGGTCCGGCGAGACGTAGGCAATGTGGAATTCGTAGCGCACCGGGTCAGCCGTCGATTCCAGGCAGTCCTGTGCATAGAGCCGGGACAGGTCGGCCAGGAACTCACTGACCGCAGAACCGCCCAGATGCAGGACGCGCAGTGTCATCGGTCAGTCTCCGGCCGGCTCGACGAGCTTGCCGATGTTGAAATCGATGCGTATCCAGTACTTGAGCCGCAACAAATTCCTGATCAGCAGCCACGGGATCTGGGCGTGGTGGACCATCAGGAAAGGCAGTGGGTCGTTCCAGTCGAAAATCGCGTCCTTACCGCGGCGAATGATCGCCAGCCGAGCGCCGATATTCCTCGGGTGCGTCACCAACCGCCAGAGCTCGTGATAGATCCAGTACGTCGGCCGACTGTTCTCCAGCGGCTTGATCATGGGGAATTCGTTGCTCAGGTAGGCGCTCGCCAGGTCGGGATGGTCGTAGAACATGGTGATCGCCGAGTGGGTGCGCGGGTTGCACTCGATGGCGTACAGCCGCCCGTCGTCGGCCTCGATGAAATCGAAGCTGACCTGACCGGTGATGTTCAGCGGCTCGACGAATTTCCTGACCCACTCTTCGATCTCGGGTTTGTCCACCATCTGATAATTGATCTGGAATGCCGACGATTCGCAGCAGCCGTACACCTGGATCCTGCCGTCCCGAACCGTGCTGTGCGTGCAGTACTCCTGCCCGCGGATCATCGCCTGCAGGATCCACGGGTTGTCGGTGGAAATCGGCTTGGACGAGGCGAACGCCGCCGTTTCCTGCCAGGTGCGCCGCGGCAGCGTGGTCAGGTCCATCCGGTGGACCGGGTCGTAGGCGATGCTCTTGAGGATGTACGAATGCTCGGCTTCGTCGAAGTTGAAATCCCCGACCTGGCCGGGGGTCGTGATGCGGTGGGTATGGGGCACCGACAGACCCAGAGCGGCGGCCGTGGAGGCGAACTCGGACTTGTCATCGAGGGTGCGGATCAGATCCGGGTCGCAGTGCAGCACTTCGCAGTACGGCGTGAGCAGCGGCTTGGCCAGGGCATCGTGATAGCTCGCCGCCGGGCTGCAGACCGGCACGTACACGCCGACCCCCTCGCTCCGCACGATCGCCAGGAGCGCCTGGGCGTAACCGGCCGACTGCGGCCTCGGGACCGTGTAGAACCGGTCGACGGCCCGCGAGAACCGATGTCCGGTGAGCCAGTACTTGCTCGACTCGACCAGGATCACCCGGTGCCCTGCCATGTGGAACGACCGGGCCAGTTGCAGCGCTTTGGTCATCTTCCCGCCGCTGATCATCACGGTCTTCGGGTGGACTGCCACCTGCCTTGGCACCTTGACGACGACGGACCTCAGCAGCGCGACGCTGGTCAGAGCCAGGTTCGGCGGCAGCGCCGCGAGCAGCAGCACCAGGGTTCCGAGGGTCTTCGAGACCGTCCTGATCCGCTGCCGGCCGACTGGTTCTCGCTGTTCGCCGGATGCACTTGTCACACAGTCACCATGCCGCGATGCATCACCCGGTCCCCGACGACACCCGAGTGGTCGGCGCGGTGCATGACGCAGCCGTTGTCCCACATCACCAGGTCGCCGGACGACCAGGCGTGGCGAAAGGTGTTGTCCTCGGCAGTGGAATGGAGGTAGAGATATTCGATCATTTCCCTGCCCTCCGCTTGGCCCATGCCGCTGATGGCGACGCATCGCTCGGGGGTGGACAGGTACAGGGCAGTCCGGCCGGAGATCGGATGCGTCCGGAACACCGCGTGCTCGGCGACCTTCTCATCGTCCTGGCCAAGTTGCAGCCCCGTCACGACGTGCCTGATCGTCCGCCAGTGCAGCTGGGCCCGAACGTCGGGCGGGAGGGTTTCGAACGCGCGGTACTGGTTGGTGAACAATGTTTCACCGCCCTGCGAAGGTATCTCGACCGCGCGCAGCGCCGTGTAGGCGGGTGGTCGGCGCACATAGCTGGTGTCGACGTGGAAGACGCTGCGCGGCGGCGTGTCACGGCCGACGTTGCTGATCACATTGAGGTCGGGGAAGCCGGGCACTGGTGTCTCGCCGGTCGAGAAGGTGAGCTCGCCGAACCGCTTCAGGAAACCGACGAACGCTTCGTCGTCCACGTCCTGACCCGGCAGCACCACCACCCCGTGGTCGGCGAGGAGGCGGCGCAGATCGATGATGGTGCCGGCGCCCACCTCACCAAGAGGCAGATCGGTGATCCTCAGTCCGATCGGATTCAGGGCAGCAAGCTGCATCGTGTTTCCTTCCAGCGCAGCATTGGTTCGGCGGCGGGGCCGCCGTCAGGAGGCGTCACGAACATCCACCCGGCGGATCAGAGTCAGGCCATCGCGCAACGGGATGATCACCTGTTCGACCCGGGGATCGGCTGCCACCCTCCGGTTGAATTCGGCGATGGCAGTCCCGTTGGCGGTCAACTCGCCGGGCAGCCATGGTTGACCCTGCATCAGCGTGTTATCCACGCAGATGAGGCCGTGCGGCGAGACCAGATCGTTGTCCAGGACGGCGGCCAGGTAGTCGACATAGCCGGCCTTGTCCGCATCGATGAAGATCAGATCGAAGCTGTCCCGGTTCCCGGACAACTCCCTGAGTGTTTTGATTGCCGGCCCCACTGCGACCTGAACCTTGTGGCCAACGGCAGATTCGCCGAAGCATTCCTGGGCAAAGCAGGCGACCAGGGGATCGATCTCGCAGGCGACCACCCGGCCGTCGTCGGGCAGCGCCTCGGCCATGGCCAACGCGGAATACCCGGTGAACATGCCGATCTCGAGTACTTCCCTCGCCCGGGTGGCGTGCACCAGCATCTTCAGCAGCTGACCCTCGACATGCCCGGAGAGCATCTCCTGCTCCAGGTGTCCGGGCGGTTGGCCGCCAGAGTGCCGACGCCAGTCCATGTCCTGGGTCCGCTGGGTCAGCAACGTCAGGGCGGCGGATTCCGGCGTCGTCCACCGGCTCAGATACGGATCCAGACCGCTTGCCAGGGAATGGATTTCGTGCAGCTCGTCCTTCAGGACCTGGTCGACGCTGCCATCGGCATCGACAAGGCCGGCCAGCACCCCGAGCCGGGACGCGAGAATGCTGGCCGGCGTCACCGGCCTCGGCGAGCCTGGTTCGGAGACGACCGTCACGCGATGAACATCTCTTCGCCGTCTCCGCCGCGCGGGTACCTGCGGCAGACCTCGCGGTGGCTTGCCAGCGCGACCTCCAGCTCATCGCCGGTCAGATCGTTGATGAAATAGCAGGTTCCGATCGGTCGGGGAACGGCAGCGCGAAGTTGCCCGTCGCGAGTCCGGAGGATCGAGTCGGTCCCCTTGTGAAGTAGGTCGACGGTGAGGTGCGGGCTGTCCAGCGCGAGTCCCAGCCGACTCATCAACCAGAAGATCCGGTCACGTTCGCTGATGGAGACGTAGCCGCGCTGCTCGGCGACGGTGGTCGAGAACGCCATATCGATGTTGATCGCCTGGCCGTGGAAGAACGGGATATCGGGACTGAGCTCCAGAACGGGACTCCAGGTGTGACCGAAGGCAATTACCCGGTCGAGGTCGAGTTCGTGCAGGTTGGGGACCTCGAGGGCCAGCATGGTGTCGATGGCCTGGTGGGTCACCCGATTCGCGATATCGCGCAGTTCCGGCGTTCCGTCCAGGTGCCCGAAGCGGGTGAGGAGGAGATCCTCTCCGTACTTCTCCAGCAGTTCGAAGATCCCGCTGTTGGCGACGGTCGAGATCTTGATCAGTTCGGCCATGCCATTGCGGATCTGGTCGATCGGCAGGGTCTTCAGGAACGAGAAGTCCAGGATGACTTTCTGGGATGCGTGGTAGGCGCCGAGACGATTCTTCGACTTGCCGTGGTTCACCGCCACCTTGATGGACACGCTCGCGTCGATCAACCCGATCAGCGTGGTGGGAACCCGGATGTAGTTGCTGGAGCGGCGGTATGACGCGCAGGCGAAGCCGGCAACGTCCGTCGTCAAGCCGCCGCCGACCACCAGCACCGGTTCCGTACGGAGCAGTCCGAAGGCCTCGAACTCGTCGACGATGCGCTCGACCGTCTGGAGTGTCTTGTCGGTTTCCCTGATGACGACGGGGAAAACGGTCAGGTCGATGTGGTGGTGCTCGAAATAGGCGCGGATCTGCTCGCCGTGCAGACCGTAGACGGTGTCGTCGACGACCATCAGGCAACGTCCGAGCGGCGCATAGCTGTCGGCGATCTCGCTGTTCCCGATCGCGAAGGCGCCGTCGACGTAGAGCAGCGAGTAGTCAATCTTCTCGAAGGCCTCGATGTGGAACGCGGTCTCCGTTGCGGTGAAGCTGGGTTCTGCGATCTTCGTCATGATGGGTCGATCTCCAGATCTCTCGGTATCGGCGTCCGGGGGTTACTTGCTGCTGACCAGCAGCTGCAGCTCCCTGACGTCCAATCGGTCGACTCGGCTTGCGGCTCCTGCGATGTCGTGGTCTGCCGTGTTCTCGTTCGGGAAAGCAACACAGAGCAGGCCGGCCGCCACTGCGGCCCTGACGCCGTCGGCGTTGTCCTCGATCGCCACGCAGTCAACCGGGGCCTCTCCCAGCTTCTGCATCGCGAACGAGTAGGCCGCTGCGTCGGGTTTCGGCTGCTCGACGCTCGACGAGTCCACGATGACGTCGAAGTCCTGGGGTTGGACGTCCGGACTGAGCGCGTCCAGCAGGGCTGAGACGTTGTCCGGCGACGTCGTCGTGACCAGGCCAATTTTCCAGCCGTTGCTCTTCGCGCTCTTGATGGTCTCGACGACGCCGGCCCGTGGTACCAGCTCCGCGGTCGCCAAGCTCTCCTGGAAGATCTTGGATTTCATTTCGTGCACGGACTTCGCGTCGACAGCCTGCCCGACCGACTCGGCGTACTCGACAATTCGTGCCCGGCCGCCACTGCTGCCCAACATTCCGCGGTACTGGTCCTGGCCCCAACGCCAGTCGAGCCCGTGAGCAGCGAAGGCCTGGTTGAACGCCCACCGCTGCAGTTCGGAGGTGTCAGCGACGGTGCTGATCGAGCCGAAAAGAATACCTGACATCGTGAAGTTCCTCGTTTCGAAGATGGGGGCTGGCGACAGCGGCAAGCCGAGTGGAAGGACTCCCGCCTGCATCGGATACTGCCCGGTGCCCACAGCCGGTACGCCGACAAGACTCTGCAAAACGATCTGGCGCCGGCGCCATGCTAGGTCAGGATCACCACGCGCGTGATGATCCCGTCGACGACCTGATAGGCGACCAGCGCCTCCATCTGCAGGTCACCGCTGACCAACCGTTCCTCGTCGACCGTCCAACTCCCGGCGCGAACACGGTGCACCAGGCTGGCATGCAGGACCCCGGGGCGATCGAACACGGCGCCGTACCGGATGCGCATCTCCGGATGCCCGGAGATCATCGGTGTGCCGTCGGGTTCGGTGATGACGACATCGGCGGCGTAGCAGCTGATGAACGCCTCGAGATCCCGGGCATTGTAGGCATCCAACTGCATCTGCACCGGATCGGACATGCCTGCAGCCTAGGACGGCACGGTCCGGGGACCGCCGATGGCCTAGCGCGCGGTCCGGCCCCGGACGATGCTTGGGCACCCGACCCGATCGGAATGGGAGTCGACATGCCGCCCGACTCGCGGTCAGCCCGCTACCGATTCTCCGACTATCACGGCACCTTTTAATTTGTCGTCAATCGGGGTACTGAAAGCATGCAAAGCATTAGGAGCGGCCGTTTGTCGCCACGCGCAACTGAAAGAGAGTCAACGATGACTTCGGAATCCGTCGCCACCAACGAACCCCAGTGCGAGATCGAAGCCGAAACCAGGCACTCCCGGCAGCCGAAGACCGTCGCGCTGAAAGGCCGCCCGCGCAGCGTGCCGGGCGAGGAGGCGTACCTGCGCAGTGAACTCGAGCGGGCAGCCATCGATATCGCTGCCGGACTATAGCCACATCAGACCCAATAGCAGCAAAGGGAATCGACATGACCGAACCGGAATACCTGCTCACCATCACCGTGCGGGGCGGGGACCACGACGGCGACGTCTTCGACCTGCCGGCAGCCGAGGCGGGCGTCGGTGACACCATCAATTACCTGGACGGGCAGTACCGCCTCGCCAGGGGCCACGGGCAGGAGTGGATAGCGAGGGTGGTCCCGCCGACGCTCGGCTGAACGCCTCGCTGAAAGTCAGTTGCGATCGAGATTCGTCGATGCCGAGCGGATCTCGCGGGCTGCGGCAAGTTCCGCGGCGTCCTTGGCTGCGACTTTGTCGCTGGCCCTGGTATTCCTGGGCGGGAGTTGCAATGTCTGCTCGGCGGCGATGCCGGCCTGAAGTTGACGTCCGCGCTCGGTTTCGGAGTTGACCTCGGCCCCGAACAGGAGTGCCAGATTGGTGATCCACAGCCACAGCAAGAAAACAATCACGCCGGCGAGCGAGCCGTAGGTCTTGTTGTAGCTGGCGAAATTCGCGACGTAGAACCCGAATCCGATAGAGGCGAGAATCCAGCCGATGACGGCGATCACCGCGCCGAGGCTGATCCAATGGAACTTCGGCTGCTTGATGTTCGGGGTGGCGTAGTACAGTATCGCGACCACCGCGATGACCACCGCGAGCATGACAGGCCATTTCGCAATGTTCCACACGGTGACCACGGTGCCACCCGCGCCCACCGCCGAGCCGACCGCCTCTGCCACGGGTCCGGTGATCACCAGCGAAAGAGCAACCAGTGCAGCGAGAATGACGGCGATGACGGTGACCAGCAGCATGGTCGGCCGAAGTTTGTAGAAGGGCCGTCCCTCGTCGATCTCGTACACGCGATTCATCGCCCTGCCGAACGCCCCGATGTAACCCGACGCCGACCACAGGGCGCCGAGCAGTCCGATGACGAGACCGAGCCCGCCGGCGTGGCTCGCGCTCAACTGGGTGACCACGTCCTGCATGGTGTTCGCCGCGCTCGGCGCCACGTCCTTCACGATGCCCATCAACGCATCGGTGCCCTTTTGACCCTGCCCGAAAATACTCAGCAGGGAGACCAGCGCCAGTAGCGCCGGAAACAGCGCCAGCACGGCGTAGTAGGTGAGCGCGGCAGCCAGGTCGGTGCACTGATCCTTGGTGAATTCGCGAAGCGTCTTCTTCAGGATGAATTTCCAGGTCGGTCTTCTCAGGTCCGTGATCTCGTCGGCTTTGCGCCCGTCTTCCTGATGCGGTGCGGTCCGTGCCTTGACGCCACTGCTCTGCTGCTCCACGACAACCCCTCTGAATTTTTGGTACCGGCCGCACCAGCAACGGGTACGCCGGAGGCGGGACCCGCGCTGTAGCGGGTCCCGCCCGTGGTCCTGTTGCCGAGCCTGATCAGCTGTTGGAGGCGTGCTGCTGCACGGTCTCTTTCGCGTCCTGGGCCTGATCCTTCACGTCACCGGCGGCCGAGGAGCCCTCGTCTTTCACGGTATCCACCGCATCGGTAGCAGTGGATTTCACCGACTCCAGCGCTTGTTGCGCAGGCTCCTGCAGGTTCCCGGCAGCCTCTTTCGCGGTCGAGGTCAACTGGTCGACCAACGGCTGCGCCTGTTCCTTGAGTGCCGCGGCGGCCTTGGCCTCCGGCCGCGACGCGGGGATGAGCCCGGAGAGCAACATGCCGGCACCGAAAGCGATCAATCCGGCCGCCAGTGGGCTGCCTTTCGTCTGTCGGGCAACCGTGCCAGGAGCCCCGGAGACGGCGTCGCCAACGGAGGACACAACGTCCCCAGTGGAGCCCTTCGCATTGTCTGCGGCTCCCATGATGTGGTTCTTGACGCCCATGACACCCCCCACCACTTTGTCCCGTTGCCGCTTGGCGATCTGTGCGGGGCTGACCTTCTCGCCCAACTCGTTCACGTCGTTGCTCAGCCCGGCCCGGGTGGCTTCGATCTGCGCCCGGATCACATCGGGGTCATTGCTCGTCGTCATCGGTTCTCCTCCTCATTGCCCTTTACAGCATTCGGGATTTTGGCCAGTGTCTCGGTGGTGCGGCCCAGGCCGCGAATATCGGCGAATTCCTTCTTCCCGCGCAGGGCCAGGATCACGCCGGCGATCGCCCACAGTGCGGCGACGATCAAGGCCGACCAACCGTGACCCATGCCGTCCCCTAGGGCCCACCACAATGCTATGGACAGGAACAGCAGGACGAAGTAGCCGGCGAACCCGGCGCCGCCGAACATCCCGGCGCCCTTACCGGCCCGCTTGGCCGACTGGGTCGCTTCCGCCTTGGCCAACTCCACTTCTTGGCGCACCAGCGTCGACAGGTCAGTGGTGATCTCGCTGATCAATTCCCCCAGCGAGCGTGGCGACGAGTCTGCCGGATCCGCGTGCGCTCCGTTCGAAACACCCTGAAGCGAAGCAGAATTCGGTGCGTACAGGCCGGCAGCGTTGGCGCCGGCCGGTGGAGTCCGGCTGGCGGTCCCCGGGTCTGCCGGTGAGCTCACCGGAGCTCACCCGCAGGGATCGGGTAATCGATCGCCGCCGGTCGATGTGCCGGGATTGCGGCGACGTGCTTCGCGCCGGGCTGGCTGCTGCTCGACACCTCGTCGGGGTCAGCGGCCAGGCCGCGCGCCAATCGGCCCGCCAGCAGGCCGGCACCCACTGCAAGCGCGAGGAATGTTCCCGGACGCTGCCGGGCGAACGAACGGACCTCGCCCAATACCGCTGCCGGGTCCCGATCCTCCAACCAGCCGGCGACCTGGTGCGCCTTGTCTGCCGCCTGGTGCGCCAGATCAGTTGCCGTACCGGGCTGATCGGATCCGGTGGCCATGGCCTTCAGCTGGTCACCCACGCTATGCAAGCCACCGGCCAATTTGCTCTGCTGTGCCTGCGCCTGCTCGGACAGCTCCGACTGCGCCTGCCCGAGAAGCTGCTTTGCCTGCTTGCCGGCCTCGGCGGTGACCTGCCCGGCCTGCTCTTTCGCGACACCGGCGACATGCTGCGCCGCAGCCGCGGCGCCGCCGGCAACGTTCGTGGCCTGATCCTTGGCCACGTCGGTGGCCGAGGGCTGATCGCCGCTGGTCTCGTTTCGATGGTTGAAACCCGTCGGGACAGCCGGGGTGGTCGGCACGAACGCGCCGGGGGCATATCCGACCGGGGCGTCAGCGTTGAAGGAACCGAACTCTGGGCTGCTGCTCATCATCGTTCCTTTCCAGAGATATTGGTGTTTCAGCGGCTTTCGGTGCGTGCGCCCGAACCCTCGACAACGTCGTCGTGAACTTCGATCTGCTCCTTGCGAACCTCGCCGGAGACGGCCTGCTGCTCGGTCACTGTTTCGGTGCCAAGGCGGACCCGTTCCACGGCAACCGCTTCGGTGGTCACCACCGGACGCTCTGCGTGCAGGATCACCTCGTGCTCCTCTTCGGAGATGGCCGGCCCGTCCAGGGCGTCGCCACGGTTGGCGTCGGTGATGGCTTCCCGCTCGACTCGGACCTCTTCGTGGGAGACGGGGACCGTGACAGTCTGCTGCTCGGTGACGATGTACTTGCGCAGCCGTGCACGGCCGGCTTCCACCTGCTCGGTGCCGACGTTCAGGTGCTCCTCGGAGCGGGTCATCGCGTTGTCGGTGGTGGGGCCGGAGGTGTCATAGCCGGCGCCCCGCACACCATTACCGTCGGTGTCGATGCGGGCGTCGGTGTCGACGTACTCGGTTTCGCGGCTGCGCCCGGCGGAACCGGCCCCGACGTACTGCTGGTAGTAGGCGTACAGCGCCTGCTGCTCGTCACCGTCCAGATGGGCGGAGTCGGCCACCTCCGGCGAGTCCTTCACCACGTCTTTGTCGAACGGCAGAATCAGATCATCGCCGCTCAGGGAGGACCCCTGCAGCGGGGCAAAGTTCTCCTTCATTCCGAAAAGGCCGGTGTTCACGGTGATCCAGTCAGGCACCCCTGACTCGTCGTTGACATAGACCTGCCCGACGGAACCGATCTTGTTGCCCTGCGGGTCGACGGCGTTCCGGCCGACGTAAACCTCGGGGGACTGTGCGTTCGTCATGCGTTCTCCTTGAACTGGATGGGCAGCCGCAGGCGGGAAGGGCGGCTGCAAGTGGTGATGTGCCCGCTGCCCCAGCGGCCAAACGCCTGACTCGCCGATTCTTTACAAGATAAACCGTGGTCTTCGCCAGCGGGTCCGCGAGCGGCTCGGGCCCGACCCGGGCGCCGTTTATGACGTAAAGGCACCGGGTACCGGGACCAGGCAGGCCCGCCGTCCCTTCAGCAACCAAGGAGCTCTTGATGAGCAGCCCGATGAATCCTGCCGAGGAAGAACTTCGGTACTCCCCTGCCGAGCCATCGGTTTCGAGGGAATACCCCGGTCGCGCAACTCAGACTGCAGTCAGTTCGCCCGAACAGCACGCCCCGAATGCAGCGCCGTCGGACGGCGTTCTGGACTCCATTGCGCGCAACCCGGCTGACCCGGCACAAGTCACTGTTCCTGGCCCCGACCTGGAAACCGTCCTCGCCCGTGAGCGCGATCATTTCGGCGGGATGAAACTGGGTTCGGCCTTCTTCGGCTGGCTTGCTGCCACCGGTCTGGCAGTCCTACTCCTTGCGGTGCTGGCCGCCGCCGGCGTCGCGTTCGGCGTCACCAGCACCGCCAACGTGGACAAGGCCGTCCAGGAATCGCAGAACGCCACCGGCACAGCGAAAACCGTCGGCCTGGTCGGCGCGATCGTGCTCCTGCTCATCCTGTTCCTGGCCTATTACTGCGGCGGCTACGTGGCGGGCCGGATGGCTCGGTTCAGCGGTGTCCAGCAGGGCTTCGCGGTGTGGCTGTGGGCAATCGTCACCTCCGCTGTCATCGCCGCCATCGCGGCCGTCGCCGGCTCCAAATTCAACGTGCTCGCCCAGCTGCGGTTGCCGCGAATTCCGGTGGACGAAGGCAGTGTCACCACTGTCGGTCTGATCGCTATCGCCGCGGCGATCCTGGCCGCGCTGCTCGGCGCGCTGTTGGGAGGTGCCCTTGGCACCCGCTATCACCGCAAGGTCGACGCCGTCGGCTTCCAGGACGAGTAAGAGGGACACCGTTGCGGACCGCCCCGCGGCCCTCAGCACCTCGCTCCTTGCAAGCAACTCGCGCCAGATGGCGGGTCCCGTTCCGTGTATTGCCCGCGCAGGGCTGCCGGTCCAACGGCGCCGGGGAAGAATGTCAGCATGAGGTTTCTGGAAGTCGAAGGTCTTGGTCAGGTCAGCCGGGTCGGGCTGGGTACGTGGCAGTTCGGTTCCCGGGAGTGGGGATACCCCCAGGGTTACGCCTCCAGCGCTGCGGCAGACATCGTCCACCGCGCCCGGGAACTCGGCGTGAATCTGTTCGACACCGCAGAGGTCTACGGCGGCGGGAAGAGCGAACGGATCCTGGGCAGGGCGCTCGGAGCCGCGCGCGATGAGGTGATCGTGGCCAGCAAGATCTTCCCGATCGCCCCGTTCCCGCCGGTGGTCCGCCGCCGGGAGTTGGGCAGCTCCGACCGCCTGCGCCTCGACCGGATCCCGCTCTACCAGATCCATCAGCCCAATCCGCTGGTGCCCGATTCGGTGATCATGCCCGGCATGCGCAGCCTGTTGGACGAGGGCCGAATCGGTGCGGTCGGCGTGTCCAACTACTCCCTCCAGCGATGGCGCAAGGCCGATGCAGCACTCGGCCGGCCGGTGGTGAGCAATCAGGTGCAGTTCTCTCTCGCTCGTCCGGGGCCGCTGGAGGATCTGGTGCCGTTCGCCGGGCAGGAGCACCGGATGATCATGGCCTACAGCCCGTTGGCCCAGGGTTTGCTGGGCGGCCGGTACTCCGCGGACCATCGACCCGGCGGGGTGCGCGCGATGAACCCGTTGTTCGGTACCGAGAACCTGCGGCGGGTGGAACCACTGCTCGACCTGCTGAGGACGATCGCCGCCGCCCACGAAGCGAAACCGGCCCAGGTGGCGCTGGCCTGGCTCCTGAGTCTCCCCCACGTCGTCGTCATCCCCGGTGCTTCGAGCGTCGAGCAACTCGAGTCCAACGTTGCCGCAGCAGATCTCGACCTGGACACGAAATCTGTCGCATCCCTGACAGCCGCCGCCCGCGCTTTCGATCCGGTCTCGTTGCGGCGCACATTGCTTGACACTTTGCGCGAGAAGCTTCGCCGTTGACGCTCGAGGGCGACGGTTTGGAATAGCTGGAATGTTGGAAATGCTTCATTGAGTCCGCGCACAAGGCCGGCTGACAGATCGACTGGACGGTGAAGCCGTGACCAACAGTTCCGGAATGAGCGCGAAGTAAGAGAGCCAGCGGGAAGTGGTCGACCAGTCCGACGATGTCCGTGATCCCGGTGACGATTCCGGCGAGTCGGACGACCCTTCGGCGATGGCCGACACCTACCCGCAGGTGTTCGACGATCGGGTGAGCGAGGCCGAAGCCGCCATCGCTGATCACAGCGTCCAGCAGGACCGGCGGCACGGCGGCGGGAACGGGTGAGCGTTCGTGCCGAACTGCGCCGACCGGCTGCGATTTTGACTTGGTGATCGCCGACACCAAGGCCAAACGCCGTTTCGTCGAACCTGTCATCCGGCCGTCTTGAATTTGCACCGCGTTCGAGTGGACCGTGACCGTCTTGGCCGACGCCGTTCAACTTGATGCATTTGGCACTCGATTCATCAAGACGTATTCGGGGGGCTATCGCGGTGCGGCCCGAATTGCCAGTTGCTCGATGAAAGGGAGACGCAGTCCGAGGTCGTCGACCTTCTTGGTGTCGCGGTCGACGACGGCGATCCTGCCGGTGCCGGTGGCGACGAACAACCGGCGACTGTCCGGGGCCCAGACCATGCTGCTCTCGCTGACCGGCGTGCCGATCTCCGCACCCACCGGATGCTCGACACCGGAGACGAGATCGACCAGCGAGAGTCGCACGGCAGAGGACTCCGCGTTGGCGACATCCATCACGGCGGCTGTCCTACCGTCCGGTGAGATCAAGCCTGCCGAGCCCTGGTCACCGGTGACTTTGGCCGCCAACACCTTTCGCGTGAGGGTCCGCCGGTCCATCACGAACGTCCGGCAGTTGCCGGCGGGGTCGCATTCGCTGGCCAGATAGCCGGTGGGACCGCTTGCGAGCAGGGTGCCTGCGGTGATCAGTCTCCGCCCGTCGGGGCGCACCTGATATGTGCCGCCGTTTGGCGCGGTGAGCAGAACGTTCCCAGCGCCATCGGACCTCGCACCGACCGCCGCCCAACCTGCGGGGACGCCGAAATGTGTTGGTGTTGCACGGCCCTGCCAATCGACCAGGGTCATCACGTCGGGGCTGCCGTTGGCTGCGGTATCGGCCCAGACGTGGCCGGTGTCGGGGCCGGGAATCAACGGCCGGCCGAGGTCCAACGCTCCGGTGAGGGCGACAGCATTGCGCCCGTCGTTGACGGCGAATCCTGGTACGAAGTCCAACGGCCGGATGACGGCCCGGTCGGGTCCGACGAGAAAGCTGACCGGGCCGCTGCTGCCAATACCCGGTGCGGCGGTGCGGGTGAGGCGGCCGTTGGCCATTTCGATCCGGACGATGCTGTCGGGTCCGCGCCCGAACAGTTCCCACCCCGCGGTGACGCCCAGAACCGGCCGACCCAGGTCGGTCGTTTGTGGTGTTACCGGCGCCGGGTCGCTCAGCAGCGGTGGCATCGACGGCCGCGGTATCGTGGTTGTTGTCGCAGTTCTGGACGCCACCGATGGCGTTGACACCGGCCGCGGCGGGACCGGCGCCGGCGTGGCCAGCGGCGCCCGCGGGTGCAGGACCACCGCGACGACCACGACAGCGATGAGCCCGATGAGCAGCAGGGGCCACCACCTGTTTGCTGGACGAGCCAAATTGCCGGTGCGGGCCGGTGGCGGCCACAACTGCATCGGACCTGGATGGCTGCCGGACCCGCGTCGGCGTTCGCCGTCGGCGTCTCCCCGTTCCCTCACGCGGTCATCATTCACCCGCGGCCAGGAGCCGGCGATATTTCATCCCAGATCTCCCGGGTGACGTCTGATCGAGCCGGAAGCGCGGTCGGTGGACCGGAGCGCCAAGGGTCACCCTTCTTGACGATGTACTGCCCGACCACGTAGCGCCAGGGAATCACGGCGAGCACGAGCACCACCCACAAGCAGGCATAAAGCACATTCAACGTAGCCGGGTCCATCTGGTCCGCGGTCAACAGCGGTAGGGCGATCACGCCCAGCCAGATACATTTCCAGCCGATTTCGAACAGCAGGATGGGCAACATCTGGATCGGGTAACGAAGCCCGAGTAGCCATAGCAAAGACAGCGTCACCAACATGCACGTCTCCACCCCTTCCATCAGCGGCCACGGCCCGTGATGGCCGATGATCAGCGGCCACTTCGTCGCAGCGAGTCCGATGGCTATCACCAGATAACCGAGCCGTAGGAGGTAGAGACGGGGCAGTGACACCCCGACGAGGGCGCCCTTCCGGTCGTCTGGCACCGACTTCGTTGCCGTTCTGGTACTCGTCATGACGGTTCTCCTGTGTGCTGATGGACGGGTTCGGGGTGGTCCGGAGACGGCGAGGACGCCGGGCCGGCGGTCTGTAGGCGTATCGGGTTGCGATCCCGGGAAATCAGTTGTCTACGGAGCTGGTGCAGCCGTGGCATCAGGCCATAGATGACGATCGGCACGGCAATGGTCGCGAGCACGAAGGTGCGCAGCACCAGGGTCAGCGTGCGGAGCCAATCAGCCAGGGTCAGGTTGAGGACCAGCAGGGTCGGGAACACTGCCAACCAGATCATCAGTGCCAGCTGGTGTTTCGTCGGCGGCCGGAGCGGGCGCGGCGTCGGATTGATGGCGGGGTTCTGGTGGGGCGGTCGGGTGGTCATGTTGACTCCTGGTAGCTGGTCGTGAGTTGGACGAGGGGTACTCCTTGGTCGATCGCGCGGACGGCGTCGCGCACCTCTTCGTCGACCAGGTCGGCGTTCAGCGCGATTGCGGCCGCCGAGCCCGCGCCCGCGGCAGTGATCACCTGGGCGCGCGGGTCGACGATGTTTCCAGCGGCCCAGACACCGGCAACACTGGTGCGCCCGGTGTTGTCGACGGTGACCCAGCCGTCGACGTCAACGTCGCAACCGATACCGAGCAGCAGCGCGCTGTTCGGGACGAAGCGGGGCGGCACGAACAGTGCGTCAACAGCAATGACGCAGCCGTCTTGCATGTGAACCCCCCGCAGTTCGTCGGGTTTGTCGATGACCAGTTGGACGATGGTGCCTTCGACGACGCCGATACCGCGGGCGAACAGCTGGGTCCGCGAGGCGGCGGTGAGGATGTCGGGCGGAGTGAAGTAAGTGAGGTCATCGGTCCACTGACGGACGATCTGGGCATACCGGACTGCGCCCGCAGTGCCGCCGATGACGCCGAGCCGGCGGTTGCTGACCTCGTGGCCGTGACAGTAGGGGCAGTGCAGGACGTCTCGGGCCCACCGGTCGCGAAGGCCCGGGATGTTGGGCAGCTCGTCACGTAGGCCGGTCGTTACCAGCACCCGCCGTGACGAGATCCGCCGCCCTCCGGCCAGCAGAGCGGTGAACCCGTTACCGTCGAGAAGGACGTCGGTGACGGTGCCGTCAGTGATGTCTCCGCCGTAGCCGGTCACCTCGTCGCGGCCGCGGGCCAGCAGTTCGTTCGGTGGCATGCCATCCCGGGAGAGGTAGCCGTGCAGGTGAGCGGCCGGCGCGTTGCGCGGGCTACCGGCGTCAACGACCAGAATTTTGCGGTGGGCCCGGGAGAGCACCAGAGCGGCGGACAGGCCGGCGGCGCCGCCGCCGATGATGACTACGTCGTATTGGTTCATCTCTCAAGGCTGGCGGCGGGCGGCCGGATCGCCTACGAACGTTGCTGTTTCTGGGAAAGCCGAGTCAAATGAGCCTCGTGGACGACATTTCGGCGGCCAGGATTGCAGCCGCGCTGGAGCAGGTCGGGCCCCGGCTCAAGCGACTGCGCACACAACGGGGATTGACCCTCACGGGTGTCTCGACGTCGACCGGGATCTCCAAGAGCACGCTGTCGCGCCTCGAAACCGGGCAACGGCGACCCACGCTGGAACTGCTGCTCGCGCTTTCACATGCCTATCGGGTGCCATTGGACGACCTCGTTGCGGCGCCAGAGGAGGGTGACCCGCGGCTACGACTCAAACCTGGTCGTGTCAAAGGTAGAACGGTCATCCCATTGACCCGGCAGCCGGATGGAATGCAGGCCTGGAAGATCGTCATCCCGACCAGCAAGGCCACCCCGGAACCGCGGGTCCACGACGGTGGCGAATGGATCTATGTGCTGTCCGGGCGCATGCGTTTCGTCCTCGGGGACCAGGATCTGGTGCTCGGGCCGGGCGAAGTGGCCGCATTCGACACCAGGGTGCCGCACTGGTTCGGCAGCACCGGCGAGGAACCCGCCGAGATTCTGAGCATCTTCGGGCGACCCGGTGAACGCATGACGGTCAGAACAGCCATCCGCCGGCCAGGGGACATGCCTGATGACAATGGAGTCGCAGGCCGGATCTGAGCAGCCCGCCGACCATTGCCGACTACCCCACGGACCCGAGCGGTACCGCCGCAGGCCGGGCAACCGTGCTCGGGACGTGCATGGCGTGCCCTATCTGCGCCGAGTTCAGAATGGCCTCCATGGTGTCCAGCACGTGGTAGGCGAGCACTCCCCCGGCCCTGGGTGAATCTCCGGCCGGGGTTGCCGCCAGGTCGGCGATGCCAACGCCCCGGCTGGCATTGGTGTAACCGGCCGAGACCGGCAGGGTGACCCAGGCTTTGTCGTTCAGGGTCTGGATCTGCACGTCGCCACTGAAGTGATTGGGGTCAGGAACGGCGAGAGTGCCCGTTTCACCGTGGATCTCGATGTTCGCGGACCGGGTCGCCACAGCGTCGAAACTCATCACCAGCGTCGTCAGAGCACCCGATGCGTGGGTCAGGATTCCGGTGATGTGGGTGTCGACGGCGACCGGGATGGTCTGGCCCTGGCGGGCCCCTGAGCCGATCGTGCGGGTAGGCCGGGTGCGGCTGGACGCCCCGATCACCGAGGTGACCGGACCCAGCAGGGTGACCAACGCAGTCAGGTAGTAGGGCCCCATGTCGAGCAGGGGCCCGCCGCCGGGCCGGTAGTAGAAGTCGGGATTCGGGTGCCAACGTTCGTGCCCGGGAACCACCATGACGGCGGTGGCCGCGATGGGTGCGCCGATCAGACCGTCGTCGATGGCTTTGCGGGCGGTCTGGATCCCGGTGCCCAACACGGTGTCCGGAGCGCACCCGATCACCACCCCGGCCGCGTTGGCCGCACTGAGCATCTCCCTGGCCTCGGCGGTGTTCAGGGCCAGGGGTTTCTCCCCGTAGACGCTCTTGCCGGCGCCGATTGCCTGGAGTGCGATCTCGGCGTGCGCGGCCGGGATGGTCAGGTTCAGGACCATCTCGACATCGGTGTCGGCCAGCAACCCCTCGACACTGCAGGCCCGGACTCCGGCGCGTTCGTCGGCAACCCGCAGCGCCAGCGAATGGTCGAGGTCGGCGACGGCAACGAGCTCGACAGATTCGAGCTGGTCGAGGGTTTTCAGGTACTGGAGGCTGATTGATCCGAGCCCGATGATGCCGATCCTCAGCGGCTCGCCCACAGCAGCCCTCTTTCGACGATCAGCTTCACGTTGCGCTCTTGCAGGATGTCGACCCGATGGCCGGCGGTGGTGACGAAGATCCGGCCCTTACCCCACTGTCTGGTCCAGATCGCCGGCGATACAACCGGTCTGGTCCACGGGTCCCAGGGGCGGACCGGCTGGGTCGTCGTCGCCAGCACATCGATGTAGGAGTCGCAGAGGACCCAGTACTGCTCGGTGGTCAACTCGAAGTCGTGGATGCCGGCGGTGATCGGATGCGTTGCGGCGACCGGCAGCATGTTGACGGTGTAGGGCACGTAGTTGTCCGATTGCTCACCGGTTCGAAGGTCCGGGTGTTTCCCGGGATGGCAGGCGAACTGGCCGCCGATCAGGTGCAGGTAGTCGGAGCTGTTCCGGTAGGAGTCCGCGATCCCGCCGTGCCACCCGGCCAAGCCGGTCCCCGCTTCGACCGCTGCCCGGAGCCCGGCAAGTTCTTCCGGTTCGATGGTGGACATCGTCATGCACTGCATGATCAGGTCCACCCCGGCCATCTGATCGGCATCGGCGTAGATCTTCGGCGAGTCCTCGATGTGGATGTCGTAGTCGGCGGCGCGCAGGTAGGGGATGAACAGGTCGGTGGCTTCGACGGGTTGGTGCCCGTCCCAGCCACCCCGGACAACGAGGGCTCTCTTACGAGAGGGCAATGATTTTCTCCAGTTCTTGAAATTCGGTGGAAAGACCGATCAAACGATGTCCGTCATTTGCTGAACCCGGCCGTCAGGCCGCTCAGGAGCTGGCGACGCCCGATGGCGTACAGGATCAGGATCGGCAGTGTGGTCAGCACGACCGAGGCCAGCACAGCAGGAACATTGACGCCGTATTGGCCCTGAAAACTCCACAGGCCCAGTGGAAGGGTGCGCTTGCCTGGACTCTGGGTCAGGATCAGCGGGAGCAGAAACCCGTTCCAAACCGCGAGACCGTTGTAGATGGATACGGTGACCAATGCCGGACGGGTCAACGGTAGACACAGCCGCCACAGCGTGGTCCATTCGCTGGCCCCGTCGACCCGCATCGACTCGAAGAGTTCTTTCGGCACATCTCGGATGAAGTTGGCTAGGACGAGTACCGACAGCGGAATGGCGAAAGCGATGGACGGCAGGATGATCGCCAGCAGGCTGTCGTACAGCTTCAGCTTGATGATCATGAGATAGACCGGAATGATGGTCGCCTGCAATGGTATCGCAAGTCCCATCAGGAAGAGCCAGTTCACGGACTTCACGAACCGACTGCTGCTCCGGACAATGGCAAACGCCGCCATGAACGACACCAGCAGGGTGGGAATCAGGGAGCCAACGGCCACGATCACGCTGTTGACGAAGTATCCGGTGAAGCCCTTGTCCAGCACGCTTTTGTAGTTCGCCAGAGTAAGGGATGTCGGGGGCGCCAACGGGTTGGTGTCGTAGTAGTTGGCCTGCGTCTTGAAACTCGTGATCACGATCCAGTAAATAGGAATGACCACAATGGCGAGCCAGATCCAGGCTGCCGATGCGCCCAGCCAATTGCGACTGTGCCGGCGCTGGCTTCGGTTCGTCGGGCGCGGGGCAGCCCGCTGGCCGACCGGGGCGATGAGCGTGTCCGCCATCTCAAGCACCTTCCAACTGGCTGCCCGTCACTCCGCCACCGCCGAGCCGGCGCAGGAGCAGAGCGAGTCCGAGACCGACGAGGACAAGGATTACGGCGATCGCACTGGCCGGCCCCATCAGGTTGGCCTGGAAGCCGGTGACGTACATGTCCAGTGCCAGCACCCGCGTTGCGTCGCCGGGGCCGCCGGCGGTCAGCACGAAGATCAGGTCGAAGAACGTCAGCGAACCGACCACCATCAGGGTCGACGAGGTCACGATCGTATATTTGAGTTGGGGCAGGGTGATACTCCAGAACTGACGAACCCGTCCGGCCCCCTCGATCTCCGAGGCCTCGTACATCGACTTCGGGATCTGGCGCACGGCGCCCTGGTAGATCAGCGAGTGGAACGGGATGAACTGCCAGGACACAATGAAGATCACGACTCCCAGTGCCAGTTTGTCCACTCCGAGCCAGTCCTGTGAAAGAAGGTCTATGTGCAGTCCGGCCCCCAACCCGAAATTGGGGTCGAGCAGCGCCTTGAAGGTAATCGCGATGGCGGCCGAGCTCAGCAGCACTGGAATGAAGAAGAACACCGCGAGCACACCGCGATAGCGCTCGTGACCGGCCAGGAAGACGCCGATCAGGATGCTCGCCGGCGTCTGGACCGCCCACGACAGAATCATGATCATGAAGGTGATGTAGAGAGCGTGCAGTAGACCAGGATCGCTGAGAGTCGCTCGCCAGCTGTCCAGCCCTGCCGGGTGGATCGCCCCGATGCCATCCCACTGGGTGAAACTCAGCGCCATCACGCCCAGCAGCGGGACCAGCGCGAAGGCGACAAAAATCGCCAGCGCAGGAATGATCATCCACGCGACCGAGCCGGTACTGCCGACCCGCCGAGTACTCGACTGACGAGCACTGGCGCGCGGAGCGGTCCGCGCCCCGGTGCTCACGTGCCGATCACTTGATTCATGTTGGTGGCGAACTGCTGCGGCGACACCGACAGCTGGAACAACTTGGCAATGTTGTCCAGGAGGGTTTCGGCGGCAGTGGGGCTCAGCGCCTGGTCCCAGGACTGGGCGAAGACCTTGGCGCCACTGGCGACGCCGTAGATCCATTTGAGCCAGGCGGCATCTTTCGAGCCCGTCAGAAGCTTGTCGCTGCCGTTGACGATCGGGACCGCGCCGGCGTCGACCCACTCCTTGTTCTCGGCGTCGGACAGCACTGCAGTGGAGAAGAACTTCTTGGCAATGGCCTTCTGATCGGCGGTAGCCTTCGACGAGATCGACAGGTACTGGCCCGGGTTTCCTACCGTGTCGGTCGGGTCGCCCTTTCCGCCGTCCACCGGCGGGAAATTCATGTAGCCGAGGTGACCGCCGGAGACGAAATCTCCGCCGTCGGTCGCCATGCTTCCGTAGGTCCATGAGCCGTGCAGCATCATTGCGGCCTTGCCCGTGTAGAGCAGCGCCTGATCTGCGTTGCTATCCGCCGTGATCGAGGAGAATCCCTTGATGAAACCGTTGGCCTTGATGAGCTTCTGCATCTCGGTCAGGGCCTGGATGGCCACCGGGTTGGACCAGGCATTCTTCTGGCCGTCGAAGACCGCCTGGAAGACTTCACTGCCGCCGATGCGGTCGAAGAGGAATTCCAGCCACATCATGTTGGTCCAGCGCGATTGGCCGCCGAGGGAGAACGGCGCAATATTCTTGGCATTGAATTTCGGCACCAGGTCCATGATGTCGCCCCAGGTCTGCGGGGGCTGCGCGCCGATTTTCTCGAATGCCGTCTTGTTGTAGTACAGGACGATCGGCTGCACCGTCTCGCAGGGCATCGCGTAGATCTTGCCGCCGACTGTGGCCGCGCCGAACGACGAGGCGAACAACCGGCTCTTGACGGCGGCGTTCTGGGTGAACCAGTCGGTGAGGTCCTCGACCTGGTTCGCGTCGACGTAGCTCTTCAGCCCGCCGCCACCCCAGCCCCAGATGACGGTCGGGGCCTGACCTGCGCCGATGGCGGTCTTGATCTTTGTCTTGTAGGCGTCGTTCTGGAACGTGGTCGCCTTGAGCTGGGTGTTGGGATTCGCGGTATTGAAGCGCTTGACGGTGTTGGTCCGGATTCCCTCGCCGGGGGCGCCGGTGAGGTACCAGTAGCTGGCGCTTCCGGTGGCGCCGCCGGCACCGCTGGCGGCGGCACCGCCGGTGGCGCCGGCTGCGGCGCCGGCTGTCGATTTCGGCCCGGAATTCCCGCCGCAGGCGGTGAGGCCAACTCCTGCGCCGGCGGCCAGCGCGAGCCCGAAGAACTTGCGTCGCGACGTGCTGCTGGGATCCATACTGATCTCCGTACTCGAAGAGTGATCTTCGTACTCGAAGGGGGCCACAGCCTCGCCGCGGCGGTCTGCGTTGATCGCAAACGGAACACTAGATTTCGACGAACCGGGTGTCAATAGACGCGCCCATCCGTTACCGAGGATGTCCCAAGAATCGACACATCTCCACCCCATCAGCCGTGATGCCAGCCGATATCCCGGGATGCGCAGACCTTGCGGTACCGGTACGTTCGGTGGGAGGCTCGAAAAGTATCGAAAATGTGACCGGCACCTTGGGGCAGATCTTTCGACGCCGATCGAGCCGGCCGTGGAACAACGAGGAGACCAGATGACAACGCTGTCGACCGCTGCCGAGGAACGGGTGACGCCGGACTGGCGGGACCCGACGCTGGCGGTCGTCGATCGGGTCGAGCTGCTGCTGAACGAGATGACCCTGGAGGAAAAGGTCGGCCAGCTCGGCAGCCGGTGGGTGGGCAATGACATGAAGGCAGAGAGTTCCCCGACAGCGGGCGAATCCGCCGACGACGACCCGACCTTCAACGTCGCTCCAATGCAGGACGTCTTCGCCGCCTCGACCAGGCTCGGTCTCGCCGAGGCCAGCGCCCATGGGTTAGGCCAGCTCACCCGCGTCTACGGCAGCGTGCCGGTCACCGCCGCAGAGGGCGCGGCCGAAGTCGTCCGTCAACACCGTGTGGTGCTGGAGAATTCGCGCCTGCGCATCCCCGCCCTCGTCCACGAAGAGTGTCTGACGGGGTTTACCACCTTCGGAGCAACCGTGTACCCGGCGGCCATCGCCTGGGGCGCTACGTTCGACTCCGACCTGGTCGAGCGGATGGCCGCCGCCATCGGACGCGACATGGCCGCACTCGGTGTGCATCAGGGACTCTCGCCAGTCCTGGATGTGGTGCGTGACTACCGCTGGGGGCGCGTTGAGGAGACCATCGGGGAGGACCCGTACCTTGTTTCCATGCTCGGCTCTGCCTATGTGCGGGGTCTGCAGAGCGCCGGCGTGATCGCCACCCTGAAGCACTTCGCCGGCTACTCGGCCTCCCGCGGCGCACGGAACCACGCGCCGGTGTCGATGGGTCGGCGCGAGCTACTCGACGTCATCCTGCCGCCGTTCGAAATGGCGATATCCCTCGGTGGTGCCCGATCGGTGATGAACTCCTACTCCGATGTCGACGGTGTCCCGGCGGGTGCTGATCCGTGGCTCCTCACCGAGATGTTGCGTGAACGTTGGGGTTTCACCGGAACAGTGGTATCGGACTATTGGGCGGTCCCGTTCCTGGCGACGATGCACCGGCTGGCACCGGACGCGGAGCAGGCCGGTGTGCTCGCGCTTCGCGCCGGCATGGACGTCGAACTGCCTGACACGCTGGGTTTCGGGCAGCATCTGGTGGACCGGGTCCGGACCGGGGAAATCCCCGAGGAACTTCTCGACCGCGCCGCCGGGCGGCTGCTGAGGCAAAAAATCGAGCTCGGGCTACTCGACCCGCAGTGGTCCCCGGAGGCTTCCGTCGCCGCGGCGGCCGGCACGGACCTCGACTCGCCATCGAACCGGGCGCTCGCCCGGGAAATGGCCGAGCGTTCCATCGTTCTCCTGGATCCGGGCACGGCATTGCCGCTGACGGGGGTCGACCGATCGGCGCCCCGGCGGGTCGCGGTGGTCGGTCCGTGTGCGGACGACCCGCGCACGTTCATGGGTTGCTACGCGTTCCCCAACCACGTGCTGCCCCGATACCCCGACCGTGGGCTGGGCGTCGAAGTGCCCTCCGCGGTGGAGGCATTGCGGGCCGAACTCCCGGACGCCGATGTCAGCTACTCCCAGGGCTGCGCCATTGCGGGCGAGGACCGGTCCGGTTTTGCCGCCGCCGTCGCTGCCACGCAGATGGCCGACGTGTGCATCGCACTCGTCGGTGATCTGGCCGGGCTGTTCGGCCTCGGCACGTCCGGTGAGGGATGCGATGCGGAGGACCTGCAACTGCCGGGCGTCCAGGCGCAGCTGATTGCCGCACTGGTGGCCACCGGCACGCCGGTGGTGGTGGTGGTGGTTTCCGGACGTCCGTACGCACTGGGTGGGATACATCCCGGGGCCGCGGGGTTGATCCAGGCGTTCATGCCCGGTGAGGAGGGAGCCGGAGCGATCGCCGGTGTCATCTCCGGGCGTGTCCAGCCCGGCGGCAAATTGCCGGTGCAGATCCCGCGTGGACCCGGCGGGCAACCAGGGACGTATCTGCAACCGCCGCTCGGCGCCGAGCATTTCGGCATCAGCAACCTCGATCCGACCCCATTGTTCCCGTTCGGCCACGGGCGGTCGTACACCACCTTCGCGATGGACGACCTGCGGATCAGCGAAGCGGAGATCGCGACCGATGGCCAGCTCACCGTGACGGTCCGGGTGATCAACACCGGTGAGCGGGCCGGTGACGAGGTGGTCCAGTTGTACCTGCGCGACGTTGTGGCCGCCGTGACCCGCCCGGTCAAGCAGCTCACCGGCTTCGTTCGCTTCACCCTGGAACCCGGTGCGGCAGTGGACGTGACGTTTACCGTCCACGCCGACCGTACGGCGTTCACCGGCCGCGACCTGACACAGATCGTCGAGCCGGGTAATCTGGAGGTGCTCGTCGGGTTCTCGGCATCGGACATCCGCTGCCACGGGGATTTC
>JBBROB010000037.1:0-28709 GCA_038229825.1 Mycobacteriales bacterium | reverse complement strand
CCGGCAGATCCGTCAAAGTTGGCGGGAGTCGGTCAAGGCCCGTGCCGATTCGGCGACCTGGAAGATCGTGGATCTGCTGCTCCGGCAACCGGTTCTCAACACGGCCGTCCTGAACAGCGAACTGGGGATCACGGCCAATCATGCGTCTCGATATATGGACCAGCTGCGGGCCGGCGGCGCCGTCAGGAGCTTCAACGTGCATCGTCGCGGTCTTCACTGGAAATCCGATGCCGTGCTGGACGCTCTCGATGCGTTCGCTGAGCGCAGTGCTCGCCGCCGTTTCCCGACGGCGCTGAGCTGAAGACGAGTCCAGCAAAAACCCGTTGGACCAGACCCCACCTTGAAGCGTCGCGGCGGTCTGTGCCGGTGGTCGCGGGCGGCGTTCTCTCGACACCGTGCGGTGAGGAGACGTTTGACACCGTCCGGTGATATCAAACGGTTGACCCCGTGCGGTGACACACCATCGCGAGCCATCCAGGTGACCGCTGTGCACCACATCCAGGCGCCGGTCCGAGGTCGTCGCCAGGAGTTGGGGGTCAGCCAGGAGCTCCTGGCTCGCAGCGCCGGCACCTCACGCAAGTGGCTCTCGAAGTTCGAGCGCGTTTGGGGCAATATCGTAGGGGTTTGGGTGATTTGTCTGAAACGCCGCTTTCGTGGAAACGTGTGGGTAGCGGTCCCGGCCGCGTTCGGACGGGCGAGCGAGTCGGCTGAGATTGGTGTGGCAAGACTGCTACGATCACGCACATGAGCACAGTTGCCTCTCGCGATCTCCGGAATCACACGGCCGACGTACTGCGAAGGGTGGCTGCCGGCGACCGGGTGACCATCACGGTGAACGGCGCCCCCGTCGCGGAACTGATCCCGCCGTCGACGTCCCGGCGCGCTTCCATGTCGCGCGAGGATCTCATCCTGCTGCTCACGCGGCACCAGGCGGACGCAGGTTTGAGGAGCGATCTCAATGCGTTGACCGCCGAGACCACCGACGATCTGGAAGCGCTGTGACCCGCAGGGTCCCGAATGGTCTGCTGGACACGTCGGTGTTCATCGCCGACGAGTCGGGGCGTCGGCTTCAGGTGGAAGCATTGCCCGCCAACGCATTCGTCAGCGTCATTACGATTGCCGAGTTGCAGGCCGGAGTGCTCGCAGCCCGCGACACTGCCGTGCGTGCGATCCGTCTGGCCACGCTCGATGCGGTGAGCGTGCTGCAACCGCTGACCATCGACACCACCGCGGCTCAGTACTGGGCCCTGCTGCGCGTCCGGCTCGCCGAGGAAGGTCGCCGCGCGAAGATCAACGACCTATGGATTGCCGCGGTCGCGCTGGCGAACGACCTCCCGGTGGTGACGCAGGACGACGACTTCGATCCGATCGAAGCGGTGGGTGGCCCGCAGGTCATTCGGGTCTGACGTCTCCATCTCCTGGCCTCGGAGCTACATCGGGGCATCTGATAGGGCCGACCCGCCCAGTAGGCTTTTCGCCGATGGCAGACCTCGAGCTGTTGGCGCGTGTTCGGCTACTCCGTGCAGAGGGGAAGGCGCCCAAGCAGATCGCGCGCATTCTGGGCCTGAGCCCGTCCGTGGTGCCCCGCTGGTGCGCGCGGTGGCCGCCGAACATGACGAGATTGCCGTCGCTCCTGCGGTAATCGGCCGCTGGCTCAATCAGGGTTGGAGCCACCGCTTCGACAAGGTGGCGGTGTGCGGATATCTGGCTGATGTCTACTGTCTCGGCATCAAGAACACCTACGGGACCCGAGGTCATGACCGAGTTCGAGTTGGTTGCCCCTGCCGCCGGCCGGGCGGGTGGGTTCGTCCGCACTCGGGCAGCAACGCTTTCAGCACCACCTTGACCAGCGAGTAACTGCTGCCGTTCACGCGATGTCACCGGCCTCGGAGTAGTCCGTGACCGTTGGGAACTGGGGTTGGTACCCAGGTTCATCTTGGTGGCGGGCAGCTACTCCGTCGCCTCGGCCGCCCAGGAGACCCGGAGCGAGGTCATGAGGTGCTCACACCGCGTTCAAGTCGCGCGGCGATGTCCTGCACATCGGTGAGCTGACCGACGGCCAGGTCGATGATCAGGGCATAAGCACCGTCGTTGTCCAGCGTCAGCTCGTAGCCATTCACACCGTAGAAGACGATCACGGCGGCGAGCCCCAGTCTCTTGTTGCCGTCGATCAGTGCGTGGTTTGACACGACAGACTGCAGCAGCGCGGCAGCCTTTTGGTGAATCGTCGGATACGCGTCCTGGCAATAAAGACGATTTCCGATCCCTGGAACCCGCAAGTAGGAGGAATGTCCGAATAGCCGCTTTCGCGGCAGCGTTTCGAGCTTGGGTGAAGTTGCCGCTCCGGTGAATGTGCCGTCAGGCACCGGGCTATCGGTGCCGTGCGAGAGTCTCTGGACATGGGCACGAATAGTCAGCCAAACATCCCCCTTCCGGCCGAGTATGGCGACCTTGTCGAGGCGATCAGGAGTGAAGTTCGCCGTGCTCGGGTGCAGGCTGCCCGGGTCGTCAATACCGATTTGATCATGCTATGCTGGCGGATCGGACGACTGATCCTGGACCGAGGGTCCGAGCGCGGTTGGGGATCGAACGTCATCGGTCAGCTCGCCGTTGACCTGCGGCGGGAATTTCCGAGCATGACCGGCTTGAGTCCGTCGAGCTTGTTCTACATGCGAAAACTCGAGGCCTCCTGGCCCGAGGCCGCAATTGTCCAGCAGCCTGCTGGACAATTGCCCTGGGGTCACTTGATGGTCCTACTGGACCGGTTGGACGACAGATCCGAAAGGAACTGGTACGCCGCGCGGGCCGACGAGTCAGGCTGGTCCCGCAAGGTGCTGGAGCACCATATCGCCACCGATCTGCGCCGCCGGATCGGTTCTGGGGCCAGCAACTTTGCGGAGCAACTCGCTCCTGACGACACCGAGCTGGCCCGCGAGATCGTCGAGGATCCTTATGTCTTCGACTTTCTGGACCTGGCTGACCGCAAATCCGAGCGCGATGTGGGGCAGGCTCTGACGAACCGCCTCCAGGAAACCCTGCTGGAGTTCGGCCGGGATTTGCGTTTGTCGGTCGTCAGGTCCGATTCGACATCGACGGAGACGAGTTCTTCGTCGACCTGCTGCTCTTCAATGTCGAGCAAAGTCGCTATGCGGTCGTCGAACTCAAGCTGGGCCGGTTTCGTCACGAGTATGCCGGTCAGCTGGGCTTCTACGTGGCCATGGTCGATGACGAGCTCCGTCGGCCGGCATTGCCCGCCCCCACCGTCGGCATCCTGCCGTGCTCGGGCCGCAACGAAAGGGTCGTCCGCTACGCGCTCCGGGCGTCAGCGGCACCGATGTCGGTGGCCACGTATACCTACGACTCCCTTCCCGCCGACGAGCGGACGTCGCTACCAAACGTCGAAGTCCTCAGCGCCGCCCTGCTCCCCGACACATGAGCATTTCCGAGGTGATTCACCAGGGCACGACGGCACCGTCCCAGCAGAACCCGCCGGTCGGCCCGATACGTGCGCGCTCGACGCTCTTGACGCGTTCGCCGGCCGCAGATCTCGGCCGTTGACTGCAGCACGAAATTCGCTCGCCCGGATGAGCGTCTCGCCCTACGGTCAGCTGTGTGGAGGACCTGACTATCGAGCCGGAGTCGCCGGAAGATCACGCCGCTATCGCCGCGCTCGTCCGCCGAGCGTTCGAAAACCAGCCGACCGTAGCGGATATGGTGGCCGCCATCCGCCGGTCGCGGCGCTACCGTCCCGGGCTCGCGTTTGTGGCGCACTCGGGGGGCGAACCCGTTGGCTTCGTGATGCTCAGCGGCACCGACCTGGTCGGTCAGAACGGCGACCGGCGTGAGGTGCTGACCTTGACGCCGTTGGCGGTGGTACCGGACCACCAGCACCGCGGCATCGGTGGCGAGCTGGTTCGTATCGCGTTGCACGCGGCCCAGCGCCTTGGTGAGCCGTTGGTCGTTCTGGAGGGCAGCCCCGGGTACTACGGCAGGCTCGGATTCCGCTTCGCCGGAGATCATGGCATCACCATCGACCTACCGAAGTGGGCCCCTCCGGAGGCTGCCCAGGTATTCCTCCTACGTGCATACGATCCGGCCGTACAGGGTCACGTCGAGTACCCAGCTGCGATCGCCGATGTCACCGGCTGACCACCAAAAGAGGCCGCGCCCAGCGCGTCTCGTACTGTCGTGCCGGCCGGCAGCATCTCCCGGCACTCCGACGGGCAAGCGGCCCCCGGACTCGGAGACTCGGCGCGACGATCGCCGGTAACTGGACGGCCCGCTCCCGCCGCGATGAAGACGATGCCCGCCCCGGCAACCCACAAGTGCGGTGAATGTCCGGATAGCCGCTTTCGCGGGCGCATTTCGAGTTCGCGCGACGTTGCCGCTCCGGTGGACATCGGATCGAGTTGCTCGCAGGGAGCCCAGAGGATGAGGCGCAGTTGCCGATCCGTGAGTCGGCCGCCCTGGCTCGATGATTGAGGCTTCGTGGGAACAGAGGTTTCATTCTCAGTTTCCCTCTGCACGGTCCTCGGCAATGATGGGTAGGTGAGCAACGCGGTGAACCTCATCAGAGCCGACGGGCTGTGCGCTTCCGTCCCGTACGCGTACGCAGCGACGGCGACCGAGAACTCGAGGCTCGTCTTCCTCGCGGGGGCCTGCCCGCTTGACGCCGATGGGCGCACGGTTGCGGTAGGCGACTTCGCCGGCCAGGCGGCTGCCTGTGTCGAGAACATGAACGTCGCACTCGCCGCTGCAGGCGCGGCCATCTCGGATGTCATCTTCCTACGCGTTCTCGTCGCTTCGAACTCTCGCCCTGACCTCGGGACCGTGTGGAACGTTGTACATGCCGCGTTCGGGACCCACGACGTTCCGGGGACGCTCATGGGCGTGACCGTCCTGGGCTGGGAAAATCAGCTGGTCGAGATCGAAGTTGTCGCCGCGCTCGTCGATTAAAGGGTGCGCTGCTGTCGCCCGCCGCAATTTGTCACGCGCGTCGGATCCTGCGAGTCATCGAGCAGAGGGCTGACCGGCATTTGATATCCGGCTATCCGAAATAGGCCGCCGTCCGAAATCAGGCTCGCAAGGGCTGGATGGTCTGGTTGCAGCGGGTTTACTGTTCTCTATGACTTCGTGTCGCGTGCGCTCGGTGTGCATTGCCACTCTCCTGCCGCTTCTCGTCGGGTGCGGCGGTGGCTCGGCGACCGGGACGGCCCAACCCGCGGGATCGACGCAGGCGGACACCAGCCAGTCGCAGGCGGACACCAGCCAGTCGCAGGAGGACGGGTCGTCGGTCTCGGCGGGTGGTTCGAGCCGGGCCGGTGCCATCGATGTCTGTGCCCTGCTCAGCGAAGCCGATGCTGCCGCGGTCGCCAGGGAACGGGGGCTCAACGGTGCTCAGACGGCGGACACCAAGTACACCCTGAAGACCACCAAGGTCGTGAGCAACCAGACCGGGGGTCCGCCGATGTCGGGCTGCAAATTCAGCATCGACGGTGAGGGCGCTTCCGGCACGATCGAGATCGATGTCGTGCCGGGCGACAACATCTCCCTCTACTCAGACGGGCAGAAGGTTCCCGGACTCGGCGACGAGGCCTACAGCGGAGGCGGCCTGACCGTCGTCCGGGTCGGTGATCTCATGCTGCAGACTTCGGAGAACTCCTTCACCCAGGGCTTCGCGGTGGCGCTGTATCGAAAGATGATCCCGAAACTCAAATAGCTCATACGCGCCGGACGCGTGGACGCACGGACCGATCAGCCGGCGATCTGTTCAGCGATCGCGTCGACGCGGTCCGGGTAGAACGCGACGTGATCCTTGATCGCGGCCACGGCTTCGTACGGCGACTCGTAGGTCCAGATCGCATCGACGGAACGCTCGCCACCGACCGTGATGCTGTAGTAGCTGGCGTCACCCTTGTATGGGCAATACGTCGAATTGTCGGTGCGCTGCAACAGGGTCTGATCGACGTCGGCCATCGGGAGGTACTGCACCGCCGGGTAGGCGGCCTCCTGCAGGACTAGTGCGCTGTTGCTGTTGGCGACCACGCGGCCTGCGACGGAGACGATCACCCGGTTCGGGTTGGCCACCAGGGTGATCGGATGGTCCGGACCCGGCTGGAGAACTGGCTTGTCGGACATGACTGGACTTCTTTCTCTTGCGGCGGCAGCGGTGGAGGCATGGTGTTCTGAAACCAACAACAGGACCGGCGGACCGATTCATTCCCTCGGCGATCGGTCCGCTCTACCGGGTGCAGATCGGGCTGACGCTGTGGACCCCCACGCCCGGACCGGGCAAACCGCAAAAACCAGGTGCGCGAGTCCTTGCGCGAGAGGATCGTCATGCGAGCGGGCCGTGAGCCTGCCCACCAGGATTCAACGAGGAGCAGCCATCGTGACGACCGTGCGCGCCTTCACCATCTCTCGGGTGCACATTCCCGGGTCGATCGACGCACCGGACGCTGCTGATTTCATCGCGGCGATCGACGTGCGCAATGCGGTCGAGACCCATAGCTACGGCACCGATGAACTGAACTTCTCGCCCGCGGAGATGCTGCCGCGGTGGCTCGACGGGCACATGAAGAACTGGATGTTTGCCGCCCGGCTGGACGACCGTGTGGTCGGTCGTGGCTCGATCACGGCTCTGGTGGACGAGCCGGACACCTGCTGGCTGGACGTGCGGGTGCTGCCGGAATGCCGGCGACTGGGCATCGGTACGGCGCTGGCTGAAACGGTCGAGGCCGCCGCGGTCGAGGACGGTCGTACGAAGCTGATCGTGTACGCGGTGTCCTCCGTGTCCGCCGATATGCAGCTGGCCTCACCAACGGGGTTCGGATCGGTGCCACGGAACAACCCGGAGGTGCGTTTTCTGCTTGGTCGCGGGTACACCCTCGAGCAGGTCGAACGCGGAAGCCGCCTTGCCCTTCCGGTCGACAGTGCCGACCTGACAGCACATCTCGCTGCTGCTGCCGCTGCAGCTGGATCGGATTACCGGCTTCACGAATGGTCCGGCAGGATTCCTGCACGGTGGCGCGCAGACATGGCCCTGCTGTACACCGCGATGAGCACCGAGGAGCCGTCGGCCGGTCTGGAGGAGCCGGAGAGTGTCTGGACGGAGGAGCGGGTGATCGAGACGGAGGAACTGGAGGCCGGCGACGGCCGGACCAGTCTGTTCGCCGTTGTCGAGCACATGCCCACCGGGCGACTCTGCGGCCTGACAATGTTGTCGGTGCCGGCGGAGACCACGCGCGTGGTCACCCAGGAGGACACGCTCGTCATGCCCGAGCATCGGGGGCACCGGCTGGGCACCCGGATGAAGATCGCGAACATCCTCCAGCTGCAGCGCGATCACCCGGGACACCCAGCGATCACCACCTTCAACGCCGAGGAGAACCGGCCGATGCTCGACGTCAACGAGGCGGTCGGGTTCGTGCCGATGGGCTATGAGGGGGCCTGGAAAAAGATCGTGGTCGCCGGGACGCCTGGGTAGCGTCGCCCGGAGGGCATTCAGTCGTTGCTGAATTCAGCGGAGGCTGTAGGCTGCCGCTCATGCAGACACTGACGCACAGTGCGGTTCTGGCCCGTTTCGGTCACGCGCTCTCCGACGGCACGCGGTGCCAGATCCTGCTCGCGTTACGGGAAAGTCCATCGTATCCAGCAGATCTCGCGGATCTGATCGGAGTGACGCGGCAGAATCTGTCCAATCATCTGAGCTGTCTGCGGGGCTGCGGCCTGGTCGTGGCAGTTCCCGCCGGCCGACGTACCCGCTACGAATTGGCCGACGCGCGGCTCGGGCATGCTCTGGCCGACCTGCTCGGCGTTGTCCTTGCGGTGGATCCCACCCATTGCGCATCCGCCGCCGAAAACGGTTGCTGCTGAATGACTGCCATGGACATCACGGTGGCCGCGGAGTCGGCGCGGCGAGCGGCGCTGACCCGCCAGGTCCGCTGGTTTGTCGCGGCGACGATCAGCTACAACGTCGTCGAAGCGATCGTTGCGATCTCCGCCGGGACGGCCGCTTCCTCGACAGCCCTGATCGGGTTCGGGCTGGACTCGATCATCGAGGTGTCCTCCGCGGCGGCGGTCGCCTGGCAGTTCGCCGCCAAAGACCCGGAAACGCGGGAAAGGGCAGCGTTGCGGACGATCGCGTTTTCGTTCTTCGCGCTGGCCGCCTACATCAGCATCGACGCGATCCGGTCGCTGCTCGGCCACCAGGAGGCCGGGCACTCCACCGTCGGAATCATCCTGGCCGCTGTCAGCCTGGCCGTGATGCCTACCCTGTCCTACGGGCAACGCCGGGCGGGCCGACAGCTGGGTTCACGAACGGCGGTGGCCGATTCCAAACAAACCTTGTTGTGTACGTACCTGTCCGCGGTGCTGCTCGTGGGGCTCGGTGTGAACGCGTTGTTCGGATGGTCGTGGGCCGATCCGCTCGCTGCGCTGGTCATCGCCATTGTCGCGGTCAAAGAAGGCCGTGACGCCTGGAAGGGTGACAGCTGCTGCGCACCCACCACCGGCCTGATCGAACCCGGCCTGATCGAACCCGGCCAGATCGAACCTCGGCCCGGCGGATGCGACGGAACCTGCGACTGCTGCGCGGTTTCCGACCAGCAAGAGCCACCCCGCGACCCACCGCGGTCCAACTTGCTTGCATGAAAGTGTTCGGGCTCAGTCGTGGACGGGCGCGCCGGTGATCTGATGATCGGCATGGAACATGGCTTCCCGCAACAGATTCCGCACGTGGCCGCCGCGGAGCGAATACATCACCCGGCGGCCGGCCCTGGTGCCTTCCACCAGGCTGGCCAACCGCAGCTTCGACAGATGCTGACTGGCCGTCGTTGGGGAGCAGGCGGCCGCGGCGGCCAGCGTGGTGACGTCCATCGCCCCGTTCCGCAACGCCCACAGGATCCGCACCCTGGTCGGATCGGCCAACATCGCGAACGAGGTGACAGCGGCACTGACCTGAGCTGCGGAAGGCTCCTCGGGATGCGCGCCGCCGGCGACCGCCGACAGCTCAGGCGAAGGGGACACCGTCATGGGAGAAGTCTATCAAGCCACCTGCATACCTATACAACTATGAAGATGACGGTATGGTTGACGGATTCCGCATTGCTTGTTTCTGCCTCCCCGGATCGGTGCCACACCATGAGTCACCTCACCCACGACCATCTGCCTGATAACGATCACGACCATCCGCACGGTCACGAGCATGCCCACGACGCTTCCCGATGGGGGCGGCTGCGGCATGGTTTCTCGGAGCTGGTCGGCGGCCACTCCCACGACACTGCCGACCAGATCGACGACGCCCTGGAGGCGGACCACGCCGGCCGCCGGGCCTTGATCATCAGCCTGGTGGGGTTGGCCGTCACCGCCGCGATCCAAGCCGTCGTGGTGATCCTGTCCGGCTCCGTCGCGCTGCTGGGCGACACCCTGCACAACTTTGCCGATGCGTTGACCGCGGTCCCGCTGCTGATCGCTTTCACCCTGGCCCGCCGACCCGCCACGAAGCGATACACCTACGGCTACGGCCGATCCGAGGACATCGCCGGCCTGTTCGTCATCGCGATGATGCTGCTGTCCAGCGTCCTGGCCGCTTACGAAGCCGTCGACCGTCTCTTCCACCCGCGGACCGTCTCCCATCTGTGGGCGGTCGCCGCCGCCGGGCTGATCGGGTTCCTGGGCAACGAGCTCGTCGCGCACTACCGGATCCGGGTCGGGCGGCAGATCGGCTCGGCCGCCCTCGTCGCCGACGGGCTGCACGCACGCACCGACGGATTCACCAGCCTCGCCGTGCTGGTGGGCGCCGGCGGGGTCGCCCTGGGTTGGCGCTGGGCCGATCCCGCCGTCGGCCTGCTCATCACGGTCGCGATCCTCGGAGTATTGCGCTCCGCGGTGCGGCAGGTCGGCGCCCGACTGATGGATGCCGTCGATCCGGCCCTGGTCGACACGGCGACCGCGGCGATCACCTCCGTCGCGGGGGTCAACGCGGTCCGGGAGCTGCGGATCCGCTGGATCGGTCACACGCTGCGAGCCGAGGCCGACATCACCGTCGATGCCGACCTCACCGTCGGACAGGCCCACGACCTGGCCCACCACGCCGAATCGCATTTGCTGGCGGATGTCCGCCGACTGACCGCCGCCACCATCCACGTCAGCCCCGCCGACGCCCACACCTGACAGGCTTCCTGCAGGTGTGGGCGCCGGCGCACGGTTTGGCGGTCAGGACCCGGTCAGCGGTGTTCCGGTCCTGGCGGCGTCGACGACCCGGATGATTGCCTGTCCGGAGACGGCGGCGGCGGATTCGCTGTCGAGCAGTGCCTGGTGCTCGGCCCCGGCGACGACAAGGTGGATGCTGTTGCGGGACAGTGCGGCAAGGGCCGTTTGGGCGCTGAGCCAACCGGTTTGGCTGTCAACCGGCGCGGTGAGCACATACAGCGGCAGATCGCCCAGATCCGTCACGGCCCGTGCCTGGGCCATCATCGTGGGGACCATCGCGAGTTCGTCGCGTTGACTGCGGGCCTGCCGGGCCGCCGACGCATCGGTCCGTGCCTGTTCCCTGGCCTGGGCGGGCAGCCCGGTGTGGCTCGAGGCGTTGACCAGAGAGTTGACGCCGATGCGGGCCAGGCCGGGGAACAACCCCGTTGCGGTGCGGAGCATCTGGTAGATGCCCGGGTAGTCGGGCAGCGAGGTGAACGCGGTGGGCGGGGTGGTGTCCAGCAGCACCATCCCGGCCACCTGCTGGGGATAGCGGGCGGCGTAGTCGAGTACGTAGAGGCCGCCGACGGAATGCCCGGCCATCACCACCGGGCCGGTGATGTGCGCACGGTCCAGCAGAGTGTGCAGGTCGGCGGAGATCTGGTTGCCGTCCTGGGCGGCCGGGGCGGTCTCGCTCCGGCCACGGCCGGCCCGGTCGTAGACGCAGACCCGGGTGTGCGCGGCAACGGCGGGAGCGATCCATCCCCAGGCTGCGGAGGTCTCGCCGAGGCCGGGTTGCAGGACGACGGTGGGTTCGCCGGAGCCGGTGCAGGACAGGTAGAGCCGGTGGTCGCCGACATCGATGAGCTGCCCAGGGGTTGCGGATGCCTGATCGATGGCCTGCGAAACGGTGTGGTAACCGCCGCCGGACGCGGCGAGCGTCGTCACCGCGATGACCGGGTAGAGCAGCCAGCGGCCGCCGCGGCGTGGGAGCTGCCGGCGGATCCGGATGGTGATCCAGGCCAGGAGGCCGAGCAGGGCGGGTGGCCACACCCAGCCCAGTGTGTCCAGGGCGGCGCTGCTCGGGCGGACGACGAGCAGCGCGGTACCGCCGACGCCCATCACGGCGGCGGGAACGCCTGCCCACCGCTGCGGACGGTCGGTGAACCTCACCGACAGCACCAGTAGCAGCGCCCACCCGGCGGCGAAGCCGACCAACACAAGCCCGTCGACCACCGGTTCGGTCCCGCCCGCCGACAGGGCAACCCCCGCGGCCGCCGCGGCGAGCCCGGCGACCAGGCTCACGGCGACGACCGCCCGCATCGGCCGGCGACCCCGGGGTGGCCACCGCTTCGTCGGATTCTTGGCCCGGCCGGTCGTGGTGGCGGAATTGGGCGACGCCTCCGCTGCCGGTTTGTCGCTGCCAGCCGTCACGGGTGACTGCGCGGCGGTTTCCTGAATGGTGTTGCGGTGCAGTGACATCACAGGGTCTCCTGACCTGGAAAGGGGAACGTGCTGATGTGGTCGAGTCTTGGTCGGCACAGGTAGGTGTCGCGCCGGCGAAATCACCGGGATCGGCCGATCAGCCGGCCGGCACTGTCGCCGGCGCGGCCGCGATGTGCTCCGCGATGTGGGCGGCGTCGGCGCCGACGAAGCCGAGCAGCGCCGATCCACGGGTGTGCTGCCAGGGCAGGCCGAGGAAATACAGGCCGGGCACCGGGCTGACTCCGCGCCGGTGGACCGGTTCGCCGGTGCTGTCGGTCACGCCGGTGACGTCGATGAACTTGTAATCGCGGCGGTAGCCGGTAGCCCAGACGATCGTCGCCGGGGTGGTCGAGGTTGCGTCGGCGAAAGTCACCGTGGTGCCGTCGGCCTCGGTGACCCGGGGGCGCACGGTGACACCGGCCCGCGCCAGTCGCCGGATGCTGTTGCCGATCACCAGCTCCGGGCTGTTCCGGAACCGTCGGCCCAGCCGGGACTGCGCAGGTGCAGTGAACAATCCCGTCGTGGTGAGCCACCAGAACAGGTCCCGGCCGAGGACCCGTTGCGGCAGTGTGCGAGTCGCAGATCCGCTGGACAGCGTCACTTCTCGGCTCCGGTGCAGTTCTGAGGCGATCTGCAGCCCGGAGTTTGCGTTGCCGACGACCAGGACCGGCCCGGCGGGTAGCTGCTCGGGGTTCCGGTAGGCGGAGCTGTGCAGCTGCCGAATGTGCGGGCTGATTGCTGCCGCGACCGCCGGGATCACCGGGGTCTGGAACGGTCCGGTGGCCACCACGACCCGGCCGGCGCGGAAGGTCCCACCGTCGGTGTGCACAGTGAAGGCCGCGCCGTTCCTGCTGACCCTGACGACCCTGGTGTTGTGCACTACCGGCAGTTCGAACGTGTCGGCGTAGTCTCGAAGATACTGTGCAACAGCATCTTTCGTGGGATGGCCGGCCGGGTCGCCGGGAAAGGGCAGGCCGGGGAGGCCGGAGTACCGGGCTGCGGTGAACAGGGTGAGGGAGTCCCATCGTGATCGCCAGACATGCCCGATCTCCGGGCCGGCGTCCACGATCATGAACCTGACCCCTTGCAGTTGCAGCTGTCGTCCGATCGCCAGGCCGGATTGGCCGCCCCCGATCACGATCACCTCGACCGGCGAGTCGACAGGTCGTGCACGGTTCTCAGTGGTGGTCATTGCGGGCTCCTAGTCACGGTGGGGAACGTCTGGGCGTGCGGGATGGGGCCCATTCAGGCTGGGTGCGGGCGATGGTGGGTCGCGCCGGTGGATTCGCCGGGTTGTCCGTGCCGATCGGCTCTTGCGCCGCGACCTACGCTGTTGGGGTGTTGCACGGTCGAGAGCGGGAGCGGGAACGCATCGCTGTTCTGCTCGATGACGCGCGCGGTTCGCGGGGCGGCGCATTGGTGCTCCGCGGTCAACCTGGGGTGGGCAAATCGGCGTTGCTGGCCGACACCGTCCGATCGGCCGACAGCATGCAGGTACTGCGGACGCAAGGCATCGAATCCGAGTCGCCGTTGGCCTTCGCTGCATTGCAGCGGCTGCTGCGACCGGCGATGCGGCACGCTGACCGGCTACCCGCGCCGCAGGCCGGCGCACTGCGGGCCGCCTTCGGCGAAACCGCCGTCGGGGCGACCGACCGGTTCCTGATCTTTCTGGCCGCCTTGAGTCTGCTCGCCGAGGCGGCGGAGCAAGCGCCGGTGCTGTGCGTCATCGACGACGCCCACTGGTTGGACGACGCTTCCGCCGCTGCCCTGTTGTTCGTGGCCCGCCGATTGGGATCGGAACGGGTGGCGCTGCTGTTCGCCGCCCGGGAGGGTGATCTCCGCCGTTTCGACAGCGGTGAACTGCCCGACCTGTTGCTGGGTGGGCTGGACGTGGCGTCGGCGACCCGGTTACTGGCCGAGCAGACCGGTGAGCCCGTTTCGGCCGACGTCCTGGACCGGCTGATGGCGCAGACCGGCGGCAATCCGCTTGCCCTGGTCGAGTTGCCCAGGGCGATGACGGCGGCCCAGCTCAGCGGCCGGCAACACCTGCCGGCGGAATTGCCACTGACCGAAGGCGTGCAACGGGTGTTCCTGGACCGGTGCCGGTGGCTGTCGGCTCCGGCGCAGACGCTGCTGTGTGTGGCGGCCGCGGACGATTCCACCAGGGTGAGCGTGGTGCGACGGGCAGCGGACCTGCTGGGTGCAGGCCCGGCGGCGTTCGCCGAGGCGGAAGGCTCCGGGTTGGTCAGGATCGCCGGGACCGAGATCGAATTCCGGCACCCACTGGTCCGCTCCGCCGTCTATCAAGCGGCGACAACCTTGGAGCGGCAGCAGGCGCACGGGGCGTTGGCCCGGGTGATGACCGGCGTCCAGGACGCCGACCGTCGGGCCTGGCACTTGGCCGCCGCAGTGGACGAACCCGACGAGAACGTCGTCGCCGCTCTGGATCAGGCCGCGGACCGGGCGCAGGGCCGGGGTGGCTACGAGGCCGCGAGTGCCGCATTGGAACGTGCCGCCGAGCTGACCCGGGACGAAAAGAGCCGCACGGTCAGGCTTCTCGCTGCGGCGACGAACGCGTGGTGGGGAGCGCAACTACCGCGGGCAGCGCAGTTGGCCAACGATGCCCAGGCGGGGGCCCCCGATCCCGCTGTGCGCGCAGAGCTGGACCGGCTCCGCGGCCGGATCGAATTCAGTGTCGGCTCGGTACCGGTGGCGATCCGTATTTGGAGCAGGGCCGCAAGGGAGGTCGCCGCGACCGACCCGCAACTGGCCGGCGAGATCGGGATGATCGCCACCGCCGGGTCCACATTCCTTCCCGAAGCGGACCGTACGGACCTCGACCCGGACGAACTGCTCCTCGGGTCAACGGTGCAGGACGGCTCGGCCCGGTCGCGGTGTTTCAGAAGTCTGCTGATCGGGTTCCATCTGCTGAACCATGAAGGGCTGGCCGCGGCCGTACCGCAGCTGCGGGAGGCGATCATTCTGGGGGAGGATCTGGACGAGACCGATCTACTGACAAACCTCGGCATCGCGACCTTTCACCTCGGTGACGACAAGGGTTTTCGCCGCGGCTTCACCAGGATGCTGAACCAGTCCCGGGACAACGGGGCGATCGGACTCGTGCTGTTCGCCTTGCCCCGGCTGGCTCTTGCCGACCTGTCCGCCGGCAACTGGGCCGGCGCGGCGGCGAACGCTGCCGAGGCCGTGCAACTCGCCAGGAGCACCGGGCAACCGGCGCTCGCAGCGATGCCGCTGGCCCAGCTGGCGCTGTGCGCAACGATCCGCGGTGACGAGCAATACGAGTCGTTGATGGCCGAACTGAACCAGGTAGCGGCTGGACCGCTGGTCGGTATCCTCGGTGTCCTGATGCGGGACACCCGATTGTGGGCGCAGGGGTCCCGCGAAGCCCTGACCGGCCGACCGGCTGAGGCATTGCAGCATTTCGAGCAGATGACCCAACCCACCCTGATCAGGCTGGCCGCCTACGACCGGTTGGACATGGCAATCCGGGCCGGACACCTTGACACGGCGGCGCGGTGGCTGGCCGATCTTCAACTTTTCGCCGACGCCGTCGACACTCCGCACGCTCATATGGTTGTCGCCCACGGGAGCGCGGTGACAGCGGTCGCGAAGAACTCCACCGTAGCCGCCGAAGCCTTCTTCGTGGAGGCCCTGGGATATCCGCATGATGCGGGCCGACCGTTCGAACGGGCCCGCACCCACCTGGCCTACGGCGAGTTCCTCCGGCGGTCCCGACGCCGGGTCGACGCCCGGGAACAGTTGCGGACCGCGCTGCAGACCTTCGATGACCTGGGCGCCGCCCCGTGGGCGCGGCGGGCGGAGCAGGAGCTGAGGGGGTCCGGAGAGACGGCCCGGAAACGTGATGCCTCAACGGTTCTCGCGCTGACCGCGCAGGAGTCCCAGGTCGCGTCGTTCGTCGCCAGTGGGTTGTCAAACCGCGAGGTCGCCACCAAGCTGTTCCTGAGTCCCCGAACCATCGACTTTCACCTTCGCAACGTTTTCGCCAAGACCGGGATCAGCTCTCGTATCGAGCTCACCCTGCTGGAGCTCGACAGCGTCCCGGCCCACTGACAAGTGGGTCGGGACGCCCCGTCTGACTGCCGGAACTCAGTGCATGTGCATGCGGGCCTGACCGCTTGCTCGCTGTGCGGGCATCGTCAGGAATGCGACTACAGCAAACGTCGCGGCGATGATCGCGGCGGCCAGGAACCCCCAGGAGAATCCGGTGGCCGCCCCGGCAGGGGTGGTCAGATCACCGGCCGTGGTGACGACGGCCGCCAGCACCGCGACACCGAGTGCCGCGCCGATCTCGTGGCCGGTCATCAGAAAACCTGAGGCCATCCCCGCGTGTTCGGTTGGGATGCCGGCCATCGCGGTGATCGATACCGCGACGAAGACCAGGCCGGCCCCGAGACCGAAGACCAGCAGGCCCGGCAGCAGGTCGACGAAGAATCGGGCATCGTGCGGTGCGGTCGACAGCAGCAGCGCCCCGCCCACGGCCAATGCGAGCCCGCCGGTTGCGACGTTGCGGGGCGACGTGCGGCCGAGCAGGTGGCTGCCGAGCCTGGTCCCGACGATGATGATCAGCGCCAGCGGGAGGAACGCAAGGCCGGCCTGCAGCGCGGAGTAACCGAGCACCGTCTGGAAGAAGATCGAGCCCAGGAAAACCGCGCCGACCAGTAGGCCGGTGACCCCGAGCATCACTGCTGTCCCGGAGACCAAGGTTTTGATCCGCCAGGTGTGCGGCGGGACCAACGGGCGTGGCACCCGTCGTTCGATGACCGTGAACGCTGCGAGCAGCAATGCGGAAACAGCCAGCACCGCCAATGTTTTCGGTGACGTCCAACCGTCTCCGGCGGCGCTTTCGATGCCGTACACCAGGCCGGCCAGTCCGGCTACAGCAGCAGCCGCACCCGGCAGGTCGAGTTGAGACAGCCCGGGCCGTGCTGAGTCGTTCTTCGGCAACAGCACCAGTCCCGCGACAATCGCGGCAGCGCCGATCGGCACGTTGACCCAGAAGATCATTTGCCAGCCGGCCCAGGTGGTGATCATGCCGCCGAACAGAACGCCCGCGGCGATGCCGAGTCCGCCCACCGCGCCCCACATCGCCAGGCCCCTGGTCCGCTGAACGCCGGAATAGGTCGTCATGAGGATCGCCAAGGCCGCCGGTGTCATCAGCGCCGCGCCCAGGCCCTGCGCGGCCCGGGCGCCGATCAACAGACCGGCGGTCGATGCGAACCCACTGACCAGCGAGGCGGTGGTGAACACGGACAGGCCGGTTAGCAACACCCGCCGACGGGAGAGCAGATCGGCAATCCGCCCCCCGAGCAGCAGCCCGCCGCCGGACATCAGCAGGTAGGCCGTGACCAGCCACTGCAGCTGGCTGCCACCCAGTTGCAGCTTGGTGCCGATGGTCGGCAGCGCCGTGTTGACCACCGAAATGTCCAGCACCACAAGTATTTGCGCGACCAGCACCAGCGCAAGGACGGACCACGACCGGTGCGGCGAGGCCGTTTCGTCGAGGTCACGGTGGTGACCGGGATGCCCGGAATGGGGGGCGGGCGGTGCGATCGGGTGCTGGACAGGTTCGGCGGTGCTCATGGGATGCCTCCGGTGCGTGGGGGATACGGTGTGCTGCCCCTTCACCGTTGCCGGGAACGGCACCGCATCGCACCGGCGAAATCACCGGAGCATGGTCTGCATCTGGCTGATCTGCGCGGTTTGGCTGGTGATGATCGATTGGGCCAGGGCGAGGGCGGCTGGGTTGCTGCCGTGGGTCTTTTCGGTAGTCGCCATGGTCAGGGCGCCCTGGTGGTGGACGATCATCAGTTGCAGGAACAGTTTGTCGAACGCCGGGCCGGTGGCCGCGGTGAGCGCACTCGTCTGTTCGTCGCTCATCATCCCGGGCATCGCCGACGCGGTGCTGCCGAATCCGCCCGTACCGCCGGCCATGCCGCCCATCTGGCTGGAGGTGGCGGTGGTGACGGGCATGCCGTTCATGTCGCTGCCCGGCGCCCACGCGGCGAGCCAGCCGGCCATCAGCTTGATTTCCGGGTCTTGGGCGGCCTTGATCTCCGCGGCCAGTTGTTTCACCGCGGGACTTGCGGCGCGGGTGGCGGCGAGGTCGGCCATGGCGATCGCGCCCTGGTGGTGCACAGTCATCTGCTGGGCGAAGGTCACGTCGGCCTGCTGGTGCGGGCCGACCGGGCCGGTGCCCATCGGGTCACCGACCGCCGAGGACATCATCGCCGCCGTCGACGACGGTGCCGGTGATGTCGATGACGGTGACGAAGTCACCGACGGCGTGCCGGCGGTGGAGGACGGCGCGGCGGCGGGTGTGGAGGTGCTGCCGCACGCTGTAGCAGCGAACACGGATGCCGCGGCGGCGGTGATGAGGGCGCTGCGGACAGGGATGAGTCGGATATCCATGAGATAGGGCTCCAAGGCTTGTGGTGAGCGGAATTTGGGCGGCCGAAGCACCCCGCGACTTGCCAATGAGGTCCGGGGTACGGCGCGCCTCTACACCCGCAGCACGCACAGCCTGATGCGAAGTGGTCCGGCCGCCGGGGGTCGTCGTCGCGCGCAGTTCCAAAAGATCCAGTCGGCCGAAAATGTCACCGCCGGGGCGGAAGTTCCCGTGCGCAGCAGTACCAGCAGGGCGCCGCCTGCGGTCAGGAACAGCACGCAGCAGTCCATGGCCGACACGGGCCCGCCGTGCCCGGCGGTGAGCGCTGCAGGCGCGACTGCCGGTGCCTCCCCGGCGGGTCGGCGGGTCATCGCCATGGCGGGCGCTGCCGCTCCCGGCGTGCTGTGCATCGCCATCGCCATTGGTTCCGCGGTCCCACCGGTGTCGTGATCGCCGAGCACATGCATGGCCAGCACCCCGGCGATGACCAGGCCGAGCAGTACCCACCGGGCGAGCTGGCGGGGAGATGGCGCAGGCATGCCCCGACATTACCCGTAGAGCCGTACGGACTTGCGGGGAATGGTTGGAAGGCGTAGAACGTTGGTGACATCCGTAGATCTGTCCGGATAAAAAGGGTGAGGACGATGGGATTTCTCAGCAGCATCTGGCAGGGCCTGGACGAGGCGTTCTTCATGTTCTGGGAGACGCTGTGGGCGCTGGTGCTCGGGTTCGGTTTGTCCGGCGCGGTCCAGGCGTTCGTGTCCCGCACGGAGATGCAACGGGCGCTCGGTGATCACCGCCCGAGCACGCTCGCGAAATCGTCGTTCTTCGGGGTGATCAGCTCGTCCTGTTCGTACGCGGCATCGGCGTTGGCGAAGAGCCTGTTCTCCCGCGGCGCGGATTTCACCGCCTCGATGGTGTTCATGATTGCCTCGACCAATCTGGTGGTGGAGTTGGGCATCGTGTTGTGGCTGCTGATCGGCTGGCAGTTCGCGCTGGCCGAGTTCGTCGGCGGCGCGATCATGATCGCCCTGCTCGGGCTGGTGCTGCCCCGGGTGATCCCGGAGCGGTGGATCGCCGACGCGCGGGACCGCCTCAACCAGGACACCGCCCTGTCGGCGCCCGACCCTGATCCGCACGCCCACCACGGGCACGACCACAGCCAGCCGGCCGGCGCGGGCGACGCCGCGGCTGCCGAGCCGCTGCGCCGGCGGGTCCGCAGCCGCAAGGGTTGGGGTGATGCCGCCGGCTACACGATCAGCGACCTGACCATGATCCGGAAGGAGTTGGTGATCGGGTTCCTGGTGGCTGGCTTCCTGGCCGCGCTGGTGCCCGCCGGATTCTGGCAGTCGCTGTTTCTGACCGGGCACGGCTTCGTCTCCAGCCTGGAAAATGTGGTCCTGGGGCCGTTGCTGGCGATCATCAGCTTCGTCTGCTCGGTCGGCAATGTCCCGCTGGCGGCGGCGTTGTGGCAGGGCGGCATCAGTTTCGGCGGGGTGGTCGCGTTCGTCTTCGCCGACCTGATCACCCTGCCGCTGCTGTTGATCTACCGGAAGTACTTCGGCACCGCGATCACCCTGCGGATCCTCGCCAGCTTCTGGGCGACGATGAGCGTCGCCGGCCTGGCCGTGGAATATCTGTTCAAGGCGCTGCGGATCCCGGACCCGCCACGGCCGACGATGATCGTGCACACCGCGTTCAGCTGGGACTACACGACTTTCCTGAACGTCGCCGCGCTGGCCGCGTTCGCGGTGCTGTACCGGCTCTACCGGCGTCGCGACACGTCAGGGCCGCAGCGGTACGCCCACGACCCGATGTGCGGTATGCAGGTGGAGATCGCGCAGGCCCCGGCCAGCCGCACGGTCGACGGCGAGCGCGTCTACTTCTGCTCCGACCGGTGCGCGCACCGCTTTGACACCGACCCCCCGCGCACCCGCCCGGCCGGGCGGCGGGGGCCGGCGACCGTCACGCCGCCGCCGGCTGCGGCCGGGTCCGCGGTGGACCCGGTGTGCGGGATGACGGTGGACCCGGCCACCGCGCAGAACACCGCCACCATCGGGGGCAAGCAGTTCTTCTTCTGCGGCGCGGGCTGCCGCACCTCGTTCGTGGCCGATTCGGCCCGCTACCTTGACCCGGTACATCGCGGCGAGCAGGGAGACCAGCATGTCGGTCACTGACCATCTGCACCCGATCGACCCGCAGCGGGTCGCGCACGCCCGATCGCGCCTGCCGTCCGCCGATGACGCTGCGCGGCTCACCGGCCTGCTGTCGATGATGGCCGACCCGGTGCGACTGCGGCTGATCTACGCCCTGGACGTCGCCGAAGAACTTTGCGTCGGCGACCTGGCCCTGGCATTGGAGGTCAGCGAGGACTCGGTTTCCTACGCGCTGCGGCTGCTCCGCTCCGCCGGACTGGTCGTCACCCGCAAACAGGGCCGCGTCGTCTACAACCGCCTCGCTGCCGACTTTCCCGAACCCCTGCGGGACACCTGCCTGCGACGGCTGGTCACGCTCACCCACCGGACCGACGACGACCCCGCCGACACCGGCGGATAAGCACCCGCCAGCCTTGGCTGATCCCGCCGGTCGAGCAGTCAGTGCCGACCGGCCGGTGTGATCGGACGGCGACGGTCATTCTCGCGAATTCGCCGAATCGCTGACCCAGCGGGCAGCAGGGAAGGCTGTGGAGCTGGTTCCGTCAAAGTCGGGCAATGTTGGCTCCTGCTCGCTCGTCGCGAGGGAAGCGAGTCGACTACCGGTTCAGCAGCGACCAGCCGGTCAGGGTGCTGGGGTTGCCGATGACGTCCAGACTCGCCGGCTGCCGATTGGTCAGCCAGAGCAGGAGGTCTGATCGGGTGCCCCGCAGAACGGTGTCGGCTCTGCGGTGCTCGGGCGTCGTGCGGTCGGGGTGATCGAGATCGACGAACCATTCGGTGGGCCCGTCGGTGGCGTGCAGGTGCAGGGTGCCGGTCAGGCCGCTTCCGTCACTTGCGCGAGCCAGCAGACCGGGCAGGAACTCGGTCAGGAATTCATGAACGCCGGCGGCCGCAACCTCACCTTCAATGGGGTTCGGCGCCTCGGCAACGCCGTTCGCGTGTTGGGCATCCCACCGATGGATGGCAACTTCGACGGCCAGGCGCCTGATCCACCAGTCGGTGCGCCGGTCGTCGAGGCTGGAGAACGTCCACGTCCTGGCGGCCGGGTCGGTCGTGGACAGGATGTTGAGGGTCTCCTCGAGCTGTTGCGAGTACCACATGGGTAGGTCTGCCGGTTCCTGCGGGGCCGGGGGCAGCGTGCGCCGGCTGACCTGCTCCTTGGCCGTGACCACGGCAGCCACCCAGGTGAAGATGCCGCCGGTATGTCGTACCAACTGCGCCAGGTCCCATTCCGGGCAATGGGGTACCGGCTGGTTCCATGCGGTCTCGGCGGCAGACAGCAGCAGTCCGGCGTCGGTTCGGGTGATGTGCAGCATGGCGGCGTCCACTACGGGAGTTTGGCATGCGGAGCGCGCGTCAAGCCGACGGACCGGCTCAGCGTGATGACTGCCGGGGTGCCGTGGCGTTACTTCACTGCGATGATCTCGACGGTGCGAATGTCGGGGTCGGCGGCAAGCAGGTCGGGTCCGACCTGGGCGAGGGCCTGCGGGATCTGACCGCCCAGATGGGCCTGGAGTGCGTCGTCGGTTTCGAAGGTGTCGAAGATGCCGTAAGTGGTGTCGCTGATCTTGAACGCGTACCAGGTGACGGTGCCGGCTTCGGCGAGGGCGATCGCGCGTCCCGATTCGAGGAACGCAGCGAGGTCGGCGCCTTTGTCGTGCTTGGCTTGGAGGAGGGCAAGAATGCCGAGTCGGACGGTCATGGGGTTCTCCTGGTTGTCGGTAGTGGTCGTCGCAAGGTCCGCAGGCCAGCAAATGCGCCGCGAACCGGGGTCATTGTCACCTACCCTCGTCACCGCCGCATCGCGCAGGCAACGGTTAGCGGCGCCCGGAGAGCGAAACTTACCTCGGGCGTCCAACATCGCCTGGTAGATCGCGCTGCGGTTGGACAAAGCCGTGATGCTGACGAGGCGAAGGCGGCCACCGGATGCGGCTCATTCGGGGTAAGACTGGGCTCCCGCGGCGACACCAACATCTGACGACCGGGCCGATCGAGGTCTGCGTCTGCCACTGCTGCCCTTGTCCACTGGGCCGTTGACCGCCTGCTGAAAATGGAGCTCACGATGCCCGTTCTTGCCCCTGGCCAAACCTTCCCGTCGTTGACCATGGCCGTGGCCGGTGGTGATCCACTCACGGTGCCGAGTGCTCTCGTTGGCAGTTTCGGGGTGGTGTTGTTCTATCGCGGTTCGTGGTGCCCGTACTGCAACGCCCAATTGCGCGCGTTCCAACGGGCCAGTGACGGGTTGGCCGAGGTCGGTACCCGGGTGGTCGCGTTGAGCATCGATGACGAAGCGACGACCAGCGACCTGATCGCCAAGCACGGCCTGACCTTCCCCGTCGGCTATGGCGCCGACGCAGCGGCGGTATCGGAGGCGACGGGGGCCTTCGTCGACCCGGAACGGGGCTTCCTGCAATCGACCGGGTTCGTGCTCGATCCGACCGGCGCCGTGATGGTCAGCGTGTACTCCAGTGGCGCGATCGGGCGGCTGGTGCCCCAGGACGTCATCGGAATGATCCGCTACGTCCAATCGCAGAGCGTGACATCGGCCTGACGAGAGAGGATGGGGTCATGAGCGATGCCGACATCAACTTCTACTTCGACCCGGTGTGCCCGTTCGCCTGGATGACCAGCAAATGGGTCCGCCGCGTGCAGGCCCAACGCGACTACGCGGTGGACTGGCGGTTCATCTCACTGCGGCTGATCAATTCCGCGATCGACTACGACGCGCATTTCCCCGCCGGCTACGAAGCCGGGCACACCGCCGGCCTGCGGTTGCTGCGGGTCGCCGCACGGGCCAGGGCCGAGCACGGCCGTGCCGCCATCGGCCCCCTGTACGAGGCGTTGGGGCAGCGGATCTTCGATACCGCCGCCGACCCGGAGGGCAGCGACGGCGGCTACCGAGGTACCCGTCAGTTCCTCGAGCCCGCGCTGGTGGCAGCAGGGCTACCGCTCGAGTTGGCGCAGGCGTTGGACGATGAGTCCTACGACGCCGAGCTACGGCGCGAGACCGACGAAGCGCTCGCGTTGACCGGCAAGGACGTCGGCACCCCGATCATCCAGTTCCGCCCACCCGACGGCGTCGCATTCTTCGGCCCGGTCATCAGCCGGCTGCCCAGCCCGGAACAAGCGGTGCAGTTGTGGGACCACGTGATCGGCCTTGCCTCATTCCCCGGCTTCGCCGAGCTCAAGCGCAGCCTGCGCGAACGACCCCAGTTACAAAGCTTCGGACTCGACCCGGACGCCGTCGGAGCGCAGGAGGACTGGCACGGCGGCAGCCGACGCCTCAAGAAGTAGCACGCGGGCAACGGGCCCGTCGCGGCCCCGCATAGCGGCTTATCTCGCCTGAAGTCGACTCGCCGCACGGTCGCCGCGACGAGCCTTGAATACACTTCGGCGATATGACCGATGTGCTCTTCGACAGCGTGGAGCGAGCGCAGCTGTGCGACCTGTTCGAGGAACTCGGGCCGCAGGCGCCAACGCTCCTTCAGCCGTGGACCGCCCGCGATCTTGCCGCGCACCTCGTTTTGCGCGAGCACGACTATCTTGCTGGACCCGGGCTCGTCCTGCCCGGTGCCTGGGGCCGCTTCGCCGAACGGCGACGAAAAGCGCTCGCGCAGAAGGACTTTCCATGGCTTATCGCGTCGATCCGATCTGGTCCGCCGGCTGGTTTCTTTCGGCTCCGATGGGTGCGCCGGTTCCCCAGCCTCAACGAGCTCTTCGTCCACCAGGAGGACCTACGCAGAGCAAACGGTCGCGCACCCCGAACGAACGCCGCTGCGATGGACGAGGCCCTCTGGGGCAACGTCAATCTCGCACCCTGGTTCCTCACAAGGCGGTTGCGTGGCGCAGGACTCGAGCTGCAGTGGGCGGGGACCGCGAAGACCGTGCGAGCTCGACGCGGAGAACCCACTGCCCGCATCTCCGGACCGCCAGGGGAGCTGCTGCTCTACATATTCGGACGGCAGCGCGCGGCACACGTCCAGCTGCACGGCCCCGCTGCCGCGGTCGCCGCGGTGCAACGCACGCGATTCGGCATGTGACTGCGGCCCGGTCCCGTTCAGTGCCGACGCCGATCACGGTCCAAACGATCCACTCTCCAGTCCGCTCACGGACTCGAACCCTCACTGGCCGGCAGTAACACCACCGGGAGCCGAGAAGTCAGCGTGGTCTGGTTTCGCAGCCGATCCCGTCCCCGTCCCGGTCGAATGCGGCCCGAAATCCGGGATCGGAGCGGTAGATGGGTCGCCCGATGTGGTTCCAGACGTCGGTGCAGTTCTGGTAATAGGGAGCCGGGCGCGCGGTCGGCGCCACCACCCTGACCAGGACGGTGACCGACCGGCCGACGTAGCGGACATCACCGGAGTAGTCCACCGTGAACCGGTAGAGGCCCGGAGCAATCTTTGGCAGCAGGATCGAGCCGGTACCGGACCGCAGAGTTGTTGTCCACGAGCCGGTCCCGATCCGCCGCACGGTGATTCTTCCGGTTGGTGCGGCGGGGCCGGCGGTCAACCTCACCGAGACCCGTGCCTGCCCCGGGTAGGTGGGCGCGGACGATGTCGCGATCAGTTTGGTCGCCCCTTTGGTGATGATGAGGCGAAACACCGCGCTACTGGCCCGGTGGGTCCTGCTGCCGGAGTATCTGACGGTCAACAGGTGGACGCCGACACCGAGGTTCCTCGGCAGTGCCGCGGTGGCCGTGCCCGCGGTCAGATTCACGGCGGCGAGCAGAATCGCACCCGAGTACACCCGGGCCGTGCCGGTGGGCCTGCTCAGTGCGCCGCTGACCGTGATCTTGACGCTGGCCGGAACGCCATAGCCGCTCGCGGCAGCCGTCGCCCGGACGGTGCTCGCGCCGGGGGTGACGGTGACCCTGACGGAGCCGGCGCCGGGTAGATGCAGACCGCTCCCGAAGTACCTGACCGCCAGCAGGTGCGTACCCACCGGCAGGCCTTTCGGCAGCGGGAGTCGGACCGACCCGTTGGATAGGGCAGCGTGCGCGAGGAGGCTGGCACCCTCGTAGACGGCGACGACCCCGACCGGGACCGAACCCGCGCCATGCACCGCGACCTGGACCTGTGATCCGAGGCCGTATGCGGCGTTCACAGCCGATGCCGCGATCCACGTCGCTGCGCGGTTGACGGTCATCACCGCAGACCCGGTCGCCGGGAGATGAATCAGGTCGCCGGAGTAGGCCAGCTGGACGGTGTGCGCACCCGGCTTCCAGCTTGCGGGCAGCACGACAACCGCCCCCGTCGGTGTCAGGGTGGCATGCCCGACGGCCACGCCGTCGGCGGTGACAACTACCGAGCCGGAGGGTAAAGGCTGCCCTCCCGTGACGGCCAGCCGGATGGACCCGGCTGTGCCGTACGACGCGGCCGATGGCGTTGCGGTGATGGTGGCGCCCAGCTTGGCGACCGCAAAGGTCCCGTCGGCGCTGCTGGGGGCTGTCCAGGTGTCGCCGGTGTAGTCGGCGGTCGCGCTATAGGTGGCGGGTGTCAAGGCGATAGGGAGTTGAAAGACGGCGACGCCGTCCGTCAGCGGTGCGGTGCCGGCGGCGGCCCCGCTGAGCGTCACGAACCCGGTCGGAACCGGGCCGGCGGCGGTCACCCTGACCGTGGCAGTGACGGCCTTGCCGTAACTGATTGCGGCCGGTTCGAACGAGACCGTGGTCATCGATGGTCGAGCCGTCACCGCGAAATCCTGTGTGGCCGAGGCTGAGGTCGACGTGGCGTCTCCGTCGTACACCACGCCGAGTTGCCCGTCCCCGATCGACAGGGCCGCCGCCGGAACGGTGGCAAGATAGCTGCCGTCCGGGCGCAGCTGGGCGAGAGCGATGTCACTGCCGGCCCGCTGAATGCGCACGCTTCCCTCTGCGGCGACCGAGCCGGCTATCACAGACCCTGTCACGGTCACATCGTTGCCCCAGACGGACGTCACCGGAGCCGAGATCGTCGCCTGAGCCTGCATTTTGACGGTGACGACGACTGGTTCCGAGGTCGAAGGGCCGTTGTTGTCATCGCCGTGGTAGGTGGCCGTGAGTGTGTGAATGCCGGCGGTCGGCGCGTCGAAAAGGAATGTCGCCGACCCATTCTCCAGCGTCACCGGATTTCCCTCGACAGTGTCCTGCGAGATGGTGATGGTCCCGGTCGGGTCAGCCCCGGTGACCGACACCGTCGCCTGCACGGGCTTGCCAACCAGGGTGGCCGTGGAATCCACCGTCAGGGTGGTGGCGGAGGCCGCCAGCTCCAGTGGTGCGGCGGGACTCGATCCGGCGAGGGATGTCCTCGATCCCGCGAGGGATGCCCCAGGTGAATCGGCCGAGGCTGCTGGTGCAACCAGAACAGTGGTGCCGACCGCGACTGCTGCCAGGACGATCAGGATGCGGCTGATAGCAGGGTTTCGGCGTGAGGTAGGCATCAGGGAGCTCCGTGCGGTGGGTGGGGTTCCGCGGTGGGCGCGCTGGCGTCTACCCGACCGAGGCGAAAGGTAATGGGATGTTAAGTCCGATTTGTCGAGATAACGTAGCACGCCCCGAGCCGGTGGGACCGGTGGGGTTAGATATAACAGTGGGGCCGGAGGGACTCGAACCCTCACTGGCACGGACCTAAACCGTGTGCCTCTGCCAATTGGGCTACGGCCCCACGCCGCTCACGCGGCGTGCATCACCATACCTGCCACGGCCTTTCGAGCCCGTTCCGGTCAGGCGGCCAGGCCGATCTCCTTCAGCACACGGGCGACGTGGCCGGTCGCCTTCACATTGCGCCACGCCTTTTCGATCTTCCCGTCGGGCCCGATGACGAAGGTGGAGCGGATCACGCCCATGACGGTCCGGCCGTAGTTCTGCTTCTGGCCATAGGCACCGTAGCTCTGCAACACCGTGCGATCGGGATCGCTGAGCAGGATCACCTCCAACCCGCTCTTCTCGGTGAACGCGGCCAGCTTGCTGGGCGCGTCGGGCGACACGCCCAGCACCGTGTACCCCGCCAGCTCCAGATCGGCCCTTGCAGCGCTGAAATCACACGCCTCCGTCGTGCATCCCGGTGTCATCGCGGCGGGGTAGAAGTACAGGATCACCCGCCGCCCGGCAAAGTCGGCCAACTGCACCTGCGTGCCGCTGGCGTCCATGAGACTGAAATCAGGGGCTGGGTCGCCCACGTCGGGGAGGTTGGTCGTCATGCCGATAGGGTAATCAGCTGTGAGCCGCTCTCCGAGCGGCCCTGTACACCAGGGAGGCCCCGTGGCCCGCGACGCGGACACCATTCAGGCGGAAATCGAACGCGCCCGAGACGCATTGGCGGTCACCGTCGACGAACTCACCACCAGGGCCAACCCGAAGCGCATCATCGAGCAGGGGAAGCAGACCGTCCGGGCCAAGCTGGCCGATCCGAAGATCAAATACGCCCTCATCGGGGCGGGAGCGCTAATCGGGGTGCTGATCATCCGGCGGCTGTTTCGCTGAGCCGCCCGGCGCGTCGCGCACGGTATCCTTCTGGTCACTAACGTTTGTCGGTGCGGCGGGGTGTGCGATCGTTCGCCCGGGATCAAGAAGCTGTGAGGCGAATTTGCTGGTGTCCTCTGCACGTCGAATAGCCCCCGTCGCCGTGCTGATCGCAATGGTGGTGTCGCTGGCCGCGTGTACCTCCGGCAACCCGGCGTCCGGTACCGGCACCCCGGCCTCAGCGGCGGTCACCTCAGCGACAGCGACCTCCACGAGCGTGTCGACGGCCGTCTCGGTGCCCGCGATCACCAACGCCGGGCAGACCGGTGCACCGCTGTCCTCGCCGTCCCGCTCGACCCCGGCCCCGTCGACCACGATCTCGAAGGTCGTGATCGTTCCACCCGTCGCGCGGGTCACGGCCTCGCCGGCCTTCGGGACCGCCGACATGTCGCCTGCGCAGCCGATCATCGTCTTGGTGATCAAGGGCACGATCACCAAGTTCGCCCTGACCAATGCGGAGGGGAAGGTCGTCGATGGCCTGCTGTCCAAGGACCGCACCGCCTGGACATCTGGTGAGGTGCTGGGTTACGGCAAGGTCTACACCGCGACCGGGTCGGCCATTGGTTCTGACGGCAAGACCGTCGCCATCAACGGCAGCTACACGACGGTGGAGCCGGACACCCGGGTGCGGGTGAATGTCTCGCCCGGCGACGGTGAGGTGGTCGGTGTCGCCGCCCCGGTCATCGTCCGGTTCGGCATGGAACCCACCGACCGCGCGCTGATCGAGAAGCACGTGAAGATCACCACGACCCCGAAGGTCGAGGGGGCCTGGGCTTGGATCCAGCACGACGACGGTCTCTGGGCGCTGGACTGGCGGCCGAAAAGCTATTGGCCGGCCGGGACGAAGGTGCACGTGGAGGCCGACACCTACGGGATCAGGTACGGGGCAGGTGCCTACGGGAGCGACGACGTCAGCACTGACTTCACCATCGGACGCAACCAGGTGGTGTAT
>JBBROB010000036.1:0-30015 GCA_038229825.1 Mycobacteriales bacterium | reverse complement strand
GCGGCAGTGGACGTGACGTTTACCGTCCACGCCGACCGTACGGCGTTCACCGGCCGCGACCTGACACAGATCGTCGAGCCGGGTAATCTGGAGGTGCTCGTCGGGTTCTCGGCATCGGACATCCGCTGCCACGGGGATTTCCGGCTCACCGGTTCGCTGCGGACTGTCGGCCACGACCGTTGCCTGGTGACTCCGGTGGACGTCATCCCAGTCGTCGCGTCAGCGTAGAGAGAGAGTGACGGCGGCCAATGGTCGGCTCCGAGGTCCAGCAGACGAGGCCGACGCTGGCAACGGTGGCCGCTTCCGCCGGCGTCTCTGTAGCCACGGTCAGCAAAGTGCTCAACGGCCGGAGCGACGTGGCTGCCGCTACCCGCGTCATCGTTCAAGAAGTGCTGCAGCAGCACAACTATGTCCGTTCCACGCCTCCTCCGTTGAACTTGTCTCCCCACCCGACCGTTGAGATCGAGGTGGATGGGGCGCTCAACGCCTACTCCTGCGAGGTCGTCCAAGGGGTCATCGACGCGGGGTCGCAAATGGGCGTGGCCGTCGTGGTCAGCAGTCATGTCGGCAGCGGCGGTAACAGGCCGGTCGAACGAGCGGCGGTGTGGGCCCGCGCGCTCGAGTCCTCCGGCCGCCGGGGCGTCATCGCGGTCACCGGCAAACTGACTGCGGAGCACCTGAGGGCGTTGAGCAGGGCAAAGATACCGTTGGTCGTCATCGACCCGATGACGATGCCGCACGCCAGAGTGAACAGCGTCGGATCGACCAATTTCGCCGGCGGGCTGACGGCGACCCGACACCTGTTGGCCTTGGGCCATCTTCGGATCGCCTACATCGGCGGACCGGAGACCGCGGCCTGCAATCAGGCGCGGGTGCACGGTTATCGGGCTGCGATGGAGAGCGGCGACGCCCCGATTCTGCCGGGATATGTGACGACCGGCCGTTTCGACTACGAGACGGGCGCAACCATCGGCGGGCGGCTGTTCGACCTGTCCACGCCGCCAACGGCCATCTTTGCAGGTTGCGACGAGATCGCCCTGGGCGTGATCGAGGCGGCGCGTATCCGGGGACTGAGCGTCCCGCGGGACATCAGCATCGTCGGCTTCGACGACTCCCAGATTGCCCGGATGGCCGCCCCACCCCTGACTACCGTCCGCCAACCGCTCAAGGAGATCGGCGGAGTCGCGCTCCGCACCGCGCTGCGATTGGCTACCGGTGAAGCGATCGAATCGCACCACGTCGAACTCGCAACCACCCTGATCGTCCGCGGGTCGACTGCACCGCCCTCCGAGCGGGACGGTTGAGCATCCGTCCGCCGGGTACCGACGGCCCGCGCCGGGTCCCGGTACCTGCGCCCATTCCCGAGCCTTTCCCGGCGTCGGATGTCGGTCCCAAAATGATGAATTTCGTCCACGCCTGCGAAGTTGATCCACGCCATCCCGAGCCCCGCCCAGTGCGCACAGTGATCAACCGCCCACGGTCCTCAACTCGAACGCGAAGCTGGTGGTGGTGGGCCAGAGTTGGTACTTCTCGAGCACGCCGGGTCCACACGAGGCCGATCCCAGCCCATTTTGTGCCGAGTCGATATTTATCCAGTTGTGCTCGCCGGCGCGGAGTTCGTTGGGATGTCGCGCCGCCGTCAGTTGCGCAGTTGACCAGGGTTTGACGGTGATGTCCACGGTCGGCGCGCCGGTGATCCTGATACCTCGCCCGGCGAGGTCGGTCACCGTCATCCACCGCACGTCGGAACGCTTGCCATTCTCCTGGGGGTAGACGTACGGCGTCTGCAAGTTGGCAACGCTGCTGGAATACCGGCCGACCCGGACTGCGCGACGCGAGTCCGGGTATGACTCGCCCGGCCCTGTTCCGAACCAGGAAACCTGGTCGAACGACGCGGCCAGCCCCATCCGAACGCCCAGCCGAGGCAGCTGGACCGTCCACTCGCCCTCCGGCTCGACATCGACCCGCAGGAACAGGCCGCTGTCAAGTCCGGACCATCGGTAGGCAACCCGCAGTGCCTCTCGGCGGGCGGCAGCCGCCACCCGGGTGCGAACGATCAGTTCATCCGCCACGATCTGGACGTCGTCGACCCGGTGATGCATCCGGTCGATTCCCAACTGTCGCCAGGTGACCGCCAGCGGCTCCCGGGAAAACCAGCGATCGTTGTCGATCGGCGCCCGCCAGACGTCCAACTCCGGGCCGCGGAGCGGGAGGCCGTCCAGTGACAGCAGCCTCCCGTCCGACGGATCGAAAATGCCGCCGCCAATTTTAAAATCGTGCCCAGGTCGGCGCCGTGTCCTTCCGCCCGTTGCCATTTCGAGCACCACTTCCGCGACACGAGACTGTGCCCAGGCAATTTCATGACCAGCCGAACCCCACAGTTGATCGCCGGCCAAGACAGCGCGGACGGTCAGCCACCCCTCTTCGCCGGCGGATACAATCGGAAGGTCCGGCCTTCGCACGCGCACCGTGGTACCGGCCGCCGCGGTTTGCCGGGGCAGCTCGCCGGCGGCGACTTCGAGTCCGTTCACCTCGAAGCTCCAGGTGAAGGTCAGGTGATCGAGATCCTTTACCTCATAGGCATTGTGGATGATCAGCTCGTCATCGACGACAGAGATCCGCACCGGTTCGATCACCTTTTTGTATTCCAGGAGCCCAGGTGAGGGGGTGCGATCGGGAAACAGCAACCCGTCGGCCACAAAATTGCCGTCGTGCATTTCCTCGCCGAAGTCACCGCCGTAGGCGAAGTAGTCGCCGTGTTCGTTGCCGGCGCGCAGTCCGTGGTCGATCCATTCCCAGATGAAGCCGCCCTGGCAGCGAGGGTACTGCTCGAACAGGTCCTGGTATTCGGTGAGGCCGCCCGGTCCATTACCCATGGCATGGCCATATTCACACAAAATGAACGGCAGACCACGACGGTGCTCGTCAAGGGCCGCATCCGGCAAGGGCGCCTCGGCGTATCTACCGATGATCTCGACGTCGGCATGGCTGGTGTACATCCGGCTGTAGACGTCGACATCCCTTGCGGTAAAATCACGCTCGTAGTGCACGCGCCGAGACGGATCCCGCCGGTGGGTCCATTCCGTCATGGCGCTGAGGTTCTCGCCGGCTCCGCTTTCATTGCCCAGCGACCACATCACGATGCTCGGATGATTCTTGTCGCGCTCCACCATCCGACGCATGCGGTCGACCATTTCGGGCTGCCAGACGACATCCGATACGGGATTACCCGGCCCGGACTGATCTTCCACCGTCAAAAAGCCGTGCGTTTCCAGATCGCACTCGTCGATGACGTACAGACCGTACTGGTCACACAGATCGAGAAAGTACGGATGCGGTGGATAGTGGCTCGTTCGAACGGCGTTGATGTTGTGCTGCTTCATCAGGACCACGTCCTGCTCCATCACCTGCCGGGACACGGCACGTCCGGCGTCCGGGTCGAACTCGTGGCGGTTCACTCCGTTGAACAGCACCCGGCGCCCGTTGACTTTGAGGAGTCCGTCGACCACCGCAACGCTGCGGAAGCCGATGCGGAACGCAATCCGTTCGACTTCGTTGTACAGCTCGCCGTCGTACAACCGTGGGTTCTCGGCGGACCACGGCTCGACGGCATCGACGGACACTGACGAACCGGACTCGACGTCGATTCCCAACTCGGGCACCGCCAGGCGGGCCGGCGTCGTCGGGTCGACCTGCAGCGTGCCGCTGCCAGATGAGGCGTCGTAGTCGGCGTGCACGAAGAAGTCGTCAATCCCGCCCGCCGGCCGGGCCAGAACGGTGACCTCCCGGAAAATTCCGGACATCCACCACATGTCCTGGTCCTCCAGATAGGTGCCGGAGGACCATTGGTGAACCCGCACCGCCAGGGTGTTCGCCTGGCCCACTTTCACCTGGGCGGTGATGTCGAATTCGCTCGGCAGGCGACTGCCGGAGGTGACTCCGACCTCGGCGCCGTTGCACCACACCTTCGCGCAGGAGTCCACGCCCTCGAAGCGGAGCAGTACCCGGGCTCCCGCCCAGTCGGCCGGCACGTCGAAGCTCCTTTGGTAGTCGCCGGTCGGGTTCTCGGTCGGAACCCGCGGCGGATCCATCGGGATGGGGTACCGGACGTTGGTGTACGCAGGTGAGCCGTAGCCGTGCAACTGCCAGTGCGACGGGATCGGGATCGTCGCCCAGTCGTCCATCCTTGCCCGCTGGGTGAAGTCCAGGTCAGCATCCGGGCGCGTGGACCATCTGAAGGACCAAGGGCCGGACAGGTCAATGCGTGGTGCGCTCGAGCCGAACCAGGCACGGGCGGGCAACACACCGGTGGACGGGCGGTAGCGCTGCCAGTAGGTGTCGACGGTCAAGATTGGTGGCCTTTCTGCGTTTGTCTACCAGTCAGGCGATCATGCACCTGGTCGGGAACTCTTCGAGCAGCAAGGGGTTGTCGAGGCAAGCACCGGGGGATGCAGAAGCCCAGTGGCAGAACCCGACGCACCACGGTTCGACTTCGATCTGGACGAGACGAACGCCGTGCTCGCCGGAATCCGGGCCATCGTCACGACCATGTTTGGCGGCAACACACCCCGCGCGAGCCGGAAGCGTTCGACGCCGATGCAGAGGTAGTGCGTTCCACGCCGATGTCGCTGCAGGACAACCGGTTAATCGTGGCAATCGGCGGCAGCGGCCGCCCCGCGTCGCTATCGTGGACAGATGATGAAGCGGATGACGAGGACACCGTGGTTCGGGCCGAAAAAGGTGATCGGCTGGGGCTGGACGCCGACCAGTTGGCAGGGTGTCCTTGTCACGATCGTGTTCCTGATCCTCACCTTGGGAAGTGTGCTGCTCTGGCACGGTTGGGGCGCCGGCATCGCGGTACCCGTGCTGGTGGCCGCCCTGCTCGGCATTGCGGTGGCGACCGGCGATCCGCCCGGCTGGGCGGGACGGAACTAGCCCGGTTCGATGAGCCACTGGAAAGCCGCGCCCGGCTCGTGGGAGAGCTGCACTTCCGAGGAGGTGTCGACAGGGGCGAATCGGTGTTCCTGCAGTCGCCAGCGAAGTTCCCGGACGATCAGACCATTGTTCATCTCGTCGCACAGCAGGTGGACGAATCGACGACCGAGTTCGCGGTCCGTGAGCCTGGGAGGGAGTGTAGAACCCCGCGGTGGTGCCCCCTGTGCAGTCGCCCCGACGCGCAGGCAGTGCGCCACCGCATCCCCGATCGGGGGCCACAGCCGGCCCACCGCGCCGAAAGTCTCCATAGACTGACCGCAGTGGCTCCGGGGGGACAAATTCTCAGCGGCCCTGGGCTCATCCGTATCTCGGACTAAGAGTCAGAACTTGACGGGAACGAGCAACGGCAGCATGCCGTGCTCGGAGGGGGTGACAGGTGCAGCGCGACCTCACCGGGATCGCCTATGTGGTCGCCGCTGCCGTATTCGCCTGGGTCACGGTTCTGACCTGGCGGCGCCGGTTCCACAATCCCGTCGTTGCGTCGTTCCTGGCGGTCGTGATGATGGGGCTGGCAGTGTCCTCCGTCGCGGACGCCGTGGCGGTGATCACGCCCGACCAGAGGGCGGCGGCGATCGCTTCGTTGGCGATCCTGCCCGGTGTGGGCATCGCCACCGGGGCCTTCGCGTGCCTCGCCCTCGGCGTCATCCGGCCGCAGTGGGCGCCGCGGCCGTGGTTCGTTGCGCTGCTGCTGATCGAACCGCTGCTGATCACTGCTTCGGTCGCAACGAACACCTCCACGCTGTGGGTCTACCGCGGGCCGGGTGCAGCGGAGCTGACCGGATCGGCCACCTGGCAGTACGGCCCGGTTTTCTGGGTGCACACCGGGTACAGCTACCTGGCGCTCCTCATCGGTATCGGTTTCATCGCCTGGGGCTGGTGGAAGGCGCCGCCGGCGTTCCGGCGGCAGCGGTTCACCATCCTCCTTGCCACCCTCGTTCCGGTGGTGGCCAACCTGGTCTACCTCTCCCGGTGGTTCGGCGACTTCGTCGACCCGACGCCATTCGGATTCGCCGTGGCGGGCACGGTCATCTTCTACGCGATCTTCCGGCAGGACCTGTTCGCCTTCAGTCCGGTCGCCAGGACCCTGATCATCGACCAGATCGGTGATGCGATCGTGGTCGTCAGCCCCGGTGGTCGGGTCTTGGACCTGAACCCTGCGGCCATTGACCTGCTGCGAGGGATGAACCCGGAGGCCCCCGCCAACCTGCACGGAGCATCTGCCAGGGTGCTGTTCGGTGACAGCATGGCCGGCGTCAGTCCCGGCGCCGAGGAATCCGAGATCGTGGTGCAGTCGGCCGGCGGCCGCACCGAGTTCCAGGTGCGCGCCTCCCTGCTCATCGACAGGTACAACCGCGGGCTGGGGACGGTGTTCGTCGCGCGTGACGTGACCCAGGCCAACAATCAGAGCCGCCGCCTCGCCGCCGTGCATGCGGAGCTGGTGCGCCAGATGCAGACCATCGAGCGGCTCCGGGGCGACCTGGCCGAGCTCGCCAGCCGAGATGCCCTGACCGGGCTGCACAACCGACGTCACCTGGTGGGGGAATTCGCCGCGATGATCACGGCGGCCGAGCGCACCGGCGAGCCTGCGGCCGTTGCCCTTTTCGACATTGACAGATTCAAGTCCATCAATGACGACTACGGCCACCTGACCGGCGACGCAGTGCTGGTCGCGATCGCGCAGCTGATGTGCGAGCGGGCCCCGTCCGGCGCGCTGGTGGCTCGGTGGGGCGGGGACGAGTTCTTCGTCGGACTGCCCGGCGCCGATGAAACCATGGGCATGGCCTTCGCAGATGACATCCGCCACCGCTGCGAGCTGAGCACGATCGTTGTCGATTGCCGGACAGTCCGCTACACGCTCAGTGGTGGTGTGGCGGCGTACCCGATGTCGGGCACCACCATGGACGAACTCTTTCGCGCCGTGGACGCCTCCATGTACCGGGCCAAGGGTGCCGGCGGAAACCTGGTGCGGCTCCATGACCGCTCGCCCCATTGACAGTGGTTGATCGGCGGAAGGAATAGTGGGCCTGGGCCCCCGTCGTCGGGTGTCCAGTCCCATACCGACCGGACTGACGCAGCGGGACGATCAGGTCATGAGTCCACAGACCGTCAATGACAGCAACGACTGGAACTGGGTGTCCGACTGGTTCGAGTCGCCGGTGCAGCAAGAGCAGTCGCGGATCGCTTCACTGGTGGTGCACCGCCGCTCACGCGGGATCTTCTCCACTGCGTCCTGGGCCGAGTTGCTCTACGCCGTCGTCGATCTCATACCGGCCATCGTGTTCTTCGTGCTGACAGTCACCCTCCTGGCTGCCGGTGCCGGCTTGGCCGTCATCTACATCGGCCTGCCAGTGCTGGCCGTGGGTCTGCTGATGGCCAGAGCGGGGGGGCACCTGCAGCGCGTCCTGGCCGCGGTGCTCCTGGACCTTGCGGTCCCAGGGCCCGGTCCGATCCGCAGGCGCAGGTCCGGGCCGATCGGCGTCCTCACCGCCATCCTGACCGACCCCGGTTGCTGGCGGGCGGTCAGCTATCAATGTCTGAAGATCCTCTTGGCCCCGTTCACTTTTGCTTTTGCGGTCAGCTTCTACGCTGGCGGGCTGGGTGGGGTCACCTATTGGATCTGGTGGCGCTACCTGCCGTATCAGAGCGCGTCCGATGGCAGTCGGCATCGTGGAATGCAGTGGTGGCCAGACTATTTCGTCGACACCGTGCCCAGGATCATCCTGCTTGCCGCAGTCGGAGTGGTGATGCTGCTGCTGGCGCCGCGAGTCGTGCGGTTCTTCACTACCATTGATCGCGTGCTCATCGGGTCGATGCTCGGCGGGCCATCCCATCCACCGCTTCGGTGACGCCCTTGCCCCGCACCGGTGTGTCAGGCCGAATCCATCGCCAGCACCCGCCGAGCCTGCCTCAACACGGGCGCGTCGACCATCCGGCCTCGGTGGCTGAACACCCCGCCGCCGGCCGCCGCGGCGGCGGCAAGTACCTCCTTGGCCCACTGGACGTTCTCGGGCGACGGCCTGAACGCGGCGCGAACGATGCCGACCTGGCGAGGGTGGATGCAGACGGTGCCGACGAAGCCGGATGCGGCGGCATCCGCCGCCTCCTCACCCAGACCTGAATCGTCGGCGATGTCCAGATGGACTGCGTCATAGGCATTCTTACCGGCAGCCCCGGCCGCGATCAGCACCTGAGATCGGGCATATCGCGCGAAATCCCGGTAGCTGCCGTCGGCTCGGCGACTGGAGCTGCCGCCAAGGCCGGCGACCAGATCCTCGGCGCCCCACATCAGGGCGATGACGTTGCTCTGGTCGGCGAGCAGACCGGCGTTCCTGATGCCGAGCGGGCTTTCGCACAGCGCGATCACCCGCAGTGGAGCGAGTAACCTTAGATCGTCGGGCGTTTCGGCTTTGGCAAGCATGACGGTCCGGTACGGCGTCCGCTCCAGCGCTGCCAGGTCGTCGCCGAACTCGGCCGACGAGGCCGCATTGAGCCGAACGATCGTCCTTGCCGGGTCGAGGTCCGATCCGAGCAGGCACTCCCGGGCCGAGGCCTTGGCACTGGGGGCGACGGCATCCTCCAAGTCCAGGATGACCCCGTCCGCTGCGGCTGCGGCCTTTTGGTAGCGGTCGGGTCGGTCAGCGGGGCAGAACAGCAGTGCCGGGCCCAGTTCGGTGATCGCAGTCATCTCACGCGCTCTCCGGCAGGCAGCGCATCAAGACGGATCTGATGGCCGTGGCCACCACCTGTCCGTGTTGGTTGGTGGCGGTATGCTCGAATTCCAGAATGCCCTGCCCTGGTCGACTTCTCGAAAGGCGTTTGTCCAGAACCCTTGTCGTGGAGGTCATGGTGTCGCCGTGCCGCATCGGATGCGGGAACCGTACTTCCTTGAAGCCCAGGTTGGCCACGATGGTGCCCTGCGTCAGTTGCGCCACGGACGTCCCGACCAGCGTCGCCAGGGTGAACATGCTGTTGACCAGTCGCTCACCGAACTCCGTCGATTCCGACCACTGCGCGTCCAGGTGCAGCGCCTGACTGTTCATCGTCAGCGTGCTGAACAGGACGTTGTCAGTCTCGGTGACCGTTCTCGCCGGACTGTGCACATAGACAGTGTCCAGTTCGAATTCCTCGAAGTACAAACCGCGCTGGACGATTCGCTTTTCACTCATCAGCGCTGTTCCCCTCCAGTGTCGTTACAAGTGTCGTTACCACTGTCGTTACGGCTGCCGCCATCAATTCCGGTACCACGGCCGTCGTGACCACTGCGACGACCTCGTCCCGCTGAACCTGAGCGCCGATCTCGACGTTGATGGACACCACGCCGGCCACCGGAGCCCGCAACAGGTGTTCCATCTTCATCGCCTCGATGACGAGGATCGCGTCACCCTCCTCCACTGCGTCCCCCTCGGCCACGGCGATGGCCGCGACGGAGCCGGGCATCGGCGATCGCACTTCCGGCCGATTCGCCGCGGCATCGACTCCTGTTCGCTGGCGGGCGGTCTCGGTCAGTTGCCATTCAGCACCCCGGTCCTTCACAAAGAGGTTGTCGCCCTGCCAGGCGAATCGGAGAGTGCTGCCCGTGCCGGCGATCTTCAACCGCGCATCGGACCCGATGGTCGTCAGCGAGGCCCCGAGCGGCTCCCGCTGGTCGACCGTCACCACTGCATTCTCGGGTGGACCGTCGATCCGGACGGTCGCGCAGGCTCCGCCGGGCGCAACGGTCAACCGGTAGGCAGCCCGATGATGACGTCCGAGTCGCCATCCGTCGCCGGCCCCCCACGGCCCCGGCTGTCTGCTATCGGCCTCCCGCCGGCGCAGCAGTAGAGCGCCGGCGGCGAAGAGCCGGTCGTCCGGCTCCCGGAAGTGAAGGTGCGCCATCTTCCGGCCGATCAGTTCGGTGTCCAGCCGACCGGCAGCGACGTCAGGATCTTCCAGCAGCAGCCCGAGAAATTCCAGGTTCGTCTGCACGCCCAGCACTGCGGTCTCCAATAGAGCGACACGCAGTCGTTGCAGGGCCAGTGATCTCGTCGGTGCCCAGGCGATGATCTTCGCCAGCATGGGGTCGTAGTCGGACGAGACCGTCAACCCTTCGATCAGTGCTGTGTCCACTCTGATCCCGTCGCCGACGGGTTCGACGAGCCCGGCAACCTGCCCGCCGGTCGGCAGGAATCCGTGCGCCGGGTCCTCCGCGTACACCCGGGCCTCGACCGCGTGACCTCGCAGCACCACGTCGTCCTGACCGAAGTCCAGGCTCTCCCCCGCGGCGATCCGCAGTTGCCACTCGACGAGATCGATGCCGGTGACCATTTCGGTCACCGGGTGCTCCACCTGCAGTCGGGTGTTCATCTCCATGAAGAAGAACTCACCCGGCGCGTCGGCCGACACGATGAATTCGACGGTGCCGGCGCCGCGGTACTGCACGCTGCGGGCGGTCTCGCAGGCGGCTTGCCCGATGCGGGTCCGGGTCGCAGCATCCAGCAGTGCCGACGGCGCCTCTTCGATGACCTTCTGGTGCCGGCGCTGGAGCGAGCACTCCCGCTCGCCGAGATGCACGGTGTTGCCATCGTTGTCGGCCAGGACTTGCACCTCGATGTGGCGCGGGTGGCGGACGAAACGCTCGACGAACAGGGCGTCATCCCCGAAGGACGAGGCAGCTTCCCGCCGGGCGGCGGCCAGCGCGTCCGGGACCTCGGACGCCGAATTGACCAGGTGCATGCCCTTGCCGCCACCACCGGCCGACGGTTTGATCAGCGCCGGGAAACCGATCTCGATGATCGCGGCGGCCAACTGTTCGTTGCTCAGTCCGGGTTCGGCCAACCCGGGAACTGTGGGCACGCCGCGGGCGCTGACCTGCGCCTTGGCACGGATCTTGTCGCCCATGACCTCCAGCGCGGGCACCCCGGGACCGATGAAGACGATGCCGGCGTCCTGGCAGCGGGAGGCGAATTCGGCGTTCTCGGCGAGGAATCCGTAGCCGGGGTGGATCGCCTGCACGCGGTGGGCCAGAGCCACGTCGATGATCTTCGCGGCGTTGAGATAGCTGTCGGCGGCGGCAGCCCGGCCGATGTTGACGGCGATGTCCGCCATCTGCACATGACGGGCTCCGGCGTCCGGGTCCGAGAAGACGGCGATCGAGGTGATCCCGAGACGGCGGAGCGTATCGATGACGCGGCAGGCGATTTCGCCGCGATTGGCGATGAGGACCGTGCGGAACATGGGCGTCACATCCGGAAGACGCCATAGGAGACGTCGTCCATCGGCGCCCTGGAGCAGACCTCGAGAGCCAGGCCGACGACCGTGCGGGTGTCGACCGGATCGATGATCCCATCGTCCCAGATCCGGGCGGTCGAATAGTAGGGATTGCCCTGGTCCTCGTACTGCTGACGGATCGGCGCCCGGAACGCGTCCTCGTCCTCGGTGGACCAGGTCCCGCCGCTGCCCTGGATCTGGTCACGACGGATGGTCGACAGCACCGCTGCGGCCTGCGGTCCGCCCATCACCGAGATCCGGCCGGCCGGCCACATCCACATGAAACGGGGTGAGTAGCTCCGGCCGCTCATCGAATAATTGCCGGCCCCGAAGGATCCGCCGATCACCACCGTGAGCTTCGGAACCCGGGCGCACGCAACCGCGTTGACCATCTTCGCTCCGTGCTTGGCGATGCCGCCCACCTCGTACTCGCGCCCCACCATGAAGCCGGTGATGTTCTGCAGGAACAACAGTGGGATTCTCCTCTTGTCGCACAATTCGATGAAATGCGCGCCCTTGAGCGCAGATTCGGAGAACAGCACCCCATTGTTGGCGATGATGCCGATCGGGTGGCCGTGGATGCGGGCGAACCCGGTGACCAGGGTGGCGCCGAATTCGGACTTGAACTCGTGGAACTCGCTGCCGTCGACGATGCGCATGATCACCTCCCGCGCGTCATAGGGAACTTGCAGTTCGGTCGGGACGACGCCGTAGAGCTGACCGGGATCGACCGTCGGTTGAACGGAAGCAATTACATCCCATGCCCTTTCGCGTGGTGGTGGCAACTGGGCCACGATATCCCGGACGATGTCCAGCGCATGTTCGTCGTCGTCGGCGAGGTGGTCGGCGACGCCGGACAGGCGGGCGTGCGTCACTCCCCCGCCGAGATCCTCCGCGGTGACGATCTCCCCTGTCGCCGCCTTCACCAGCGGTGGCCCGCCCAGGAAGATCGTGCCCTGATTGCGGACGATGATCGTCTCGTCGCTCATCGCCGGCACGTAGGCGCCGCCTGCGGTGCTGGAACCCAGCACCGCCGCGATCTGGGCGATACCCCGCGACGACATCCGCGCCTGGTTGTAGAAGATGCGTCCGAAATGCTCGCGATCCGGGAACACCTCGTCCTGCCGGGGCAGAAACGCCCCGCCGGAGTCCACCAGATAGACGCAGGGAAGTTCGTTCTCCGATGCGATCTCCTGGGCCCGCAGATGTTTCTTGACGGTCATCGGGTAGTAGGTGCCGCCCTTGACCGTGGCGTCGTTGCAGACGATCATCACCTGCCGGGAGCTGACCATGCCGATCCCGACGATCAGACCCGCCGAGGGACTCTCTCCGTCGTACATGCCATTGGCCGCCAATGGGGCGATCTCCAGGAACGGACTTCCCCGATCGAGCAGCCGATCGATCCGGTCCCGTGGCAGCAGTTTGCCCCTGGCCACATGGCGTTCCCGCGCCTTCACCGGCCCACCGAGGGCGACATCGGCCAACCGGTTGCGCAGATCGTCGACCAGGAGGCGCTGGGCGTCGCGGTTCTTCCGGAATTCCGCACTTCCCGGCCGTGCCTGGGTCCTCAGCGTCTCCATTGACCACCCGTCTGCAGTGAGTGCTCGCTCATCGGGACCCAGGTTAGCGCCTCGCTCCCTGCGGTCTTGCACAAGATCACCGCTGAGCGGGGCAACCGAAGGGCCAGTGTCGATCGGAGTGGGCCCGACCAGGTCGGCAAGGGCGCCTGGTGATCCCGGCGGAGGTGCGGGCGGCGAACCCGGAAGTGCCTCGTCGCCGGACAGATCGACGGAGCTGTTCCGGCGCGACGAATCCGGCCGAAGTCGTCGGCAGACTTGTCGACGCTCACGTCGATCCCACCCGGCTAAGGCGAGTTGCTCAGCCTGTCCGGCGGCCGGGCACCGTCATTGGACGACCGCTGCTGCCTGGCGCTCACGCTACGCAGCGTCCCGGCTGAGGTACTCACGGCCGATCGAGCATGGACCGAGCTCGACCTGCCGGTCAGCTTCCGCTTGATCCGCCAGCCGGGGCCGCCAGGGGCCGGCCGCGTTCTCCGATGCCCGAAGGGGCACGGTTGGCGTTGAGGCGATCAAGAATCGCCACCTGTCGCCTATCCTCAATTCGACTGAAGGGTGGAGCCGACCAGCGGTCGAAGGGAACAAAGCCAGCATGCTCGCTGCAGGCGTTGCCGTGGCAGGTCAGGACGCCCCCGTCACTCGACATGCGACCGCACCAAATGAGCTGCAACCCATCGTGTCCGAGAGTTCCGCCTCGGCGCCGTTCGGCCATGCCGCCGGAGCGATATTGTCCCTGCAACGCGGCGCCGGGAACAGTGCGGTGGCGGCCCTGCTGGCTCGCCGGGCGGTACCACCCCGTCCGCCGGCGCTGCCTGCACCGCCAACGCAGCGCGCACCCGCCGTGCAGCGGACGCCGAACCCGTTGCCGGTGCAGCGCGATCCGGTCATCGACAAGGCGATCGCCAGCTCGGATCCGATGGACGTCGCTGCCATCACCGACTACAGCGCGGCGAGCGAAATCGACCGGATGAAATTCGTGGACGTCATGGTGGGCGCCAGATCTGGCGCGATCGTAGCCGGGGGCCACATCATCAAAATCTGGCGGAGCTTCACCGACGAGCAGTTTCAGGAGGTGATGATGCGCCACCCCGACCAGTGGGCATCAAGCGTCGCACTGCTCGGTGATCCATTCACCATCATGTCGCCCCAACTGGTGACCACCCGGACCGGGGAATTCATGTCCGCGGTCAAAACGCTGGCGGATAAGAACCTCACTCAGAACGTCGACTATGTCGACAATCGCATGCAGCAACTCGGCCTCAAACCCGGAGCGGCGAAGCCGATGTCGGCCGAGGATCTGACCAAGCTGCGCAGAGCCATGCAGGGCATCGCCTACGAAGTGTGGTTCAAGAGGCAGAGCCAACACAAGCTGGAGCGGACCCCGATAGGTCAGCGTTTGCGCAGCGCAATCTACCTACCCATCCTGCCGTTGACCCTGCTGGGCAAGGAGAACGAACCCGTCTACTTCGACCCCAAGGAGCCGCCGACTGATCCCGGCATGCTGGAGATCTGGAAGGAGATGAAGCCAGACTGGGACGATGCCCAGCGCGGGATTTCCGAGGCCGCCGGCGACTACCCGGAGATCTACCAATTGGTCGCCGCTGCCGACGACGACGGATTGCTCAACTTCTCGCGAGTCATCCCGGAGAACTTCGGCGAGCAGCAGAAGGTGTTGCTGCAGACGCTGTCCGACCGGATCAAGAAGGTGCAGGACAGCGTCAACGGCGGCGAGATCGACCTGCTGGCGTTCCAGCCGATGATCGACCGGCTGGGTGCTGGAAGCGGTACCTGGGCCACCGGATTCAACGGCTACTTCGCCAAGGCAGTGTCCAGCCAACACCAAAAAGAACCCAGCATGGCCAAGAGGATCGCGGAGCTGGGAACGATCGCCACGGTGATGCTGGCGCCCTTCGCGACGACCGGTATCGGGTCCGTCCTGGAGGCGGTGGCGGTCGCGGTCACGGTCACCGCCGCGGCAGTGGACTACAAGCAGGCGGCCGCCCAGGCGGAGGCGGCACGGGCGACCCCGGTGGCCGGCACCGACCTGGTGGACCGGGCGGTCGCCGACGAGGCCAAGGCGAAGGCTGAATCCGCGCTGATCGAGGCCGGGGTCCTTGCCGTCATCACCGCGATCACTCTGGGTGTGGCCGGTGGGGTCAGACTGATCGACGCGATCCGGCTTGCCCGCCTCAAGACATTGATCACGGAGCCGGCCATGCTCGACAAGTTGCTCGGCGTGGTCAGCGACAGGGCTCTGCTTTACCGACTGGCCAACAAGTCCGGAGACGTGACGAAGCTCGAAGGACTACTGGGCAAGTACACCAATCCCGCTGAGCTGGAGACGCTGCTGACCAAGGCCGGTGGAGCGGCGCGGCTTGAAAAGCTCGGTCAGCGCATCGTCGACCAGGCCAGGCTGACCAAGCTGCTCGACTCGGCGGGTAGCGGCGAGCGGTTGGCCGGAATGCTGGAGCGCCTCGGTGGCGTCGACGAGGTTGAGGCCGCGCTGACGGCGCAGGCCAAAGGTGAGGCGGCGGGATTGATGGACGCCGAAGGTATGAAGCGAGTGGCCGGGACGATGGACAAGATGCGTGGCCGCTGGGATTCTCTGACGCCGGAGCAGCGGCTCGCCGAAGCGGCCGCCGAGGTCAACGCCGAGCTCGAGGTACAGGGTGTGCCAAAGATGCGGGTGGTTCCGATGGAGGTTGCGTCGGACAACGGCGGATTTAGGGCCCACAACTGGACGACGGAGGTGAACCCGGACCTCCTCGCCGATACCGCAAACGGCGGCGATCCGGGCAAGCTGGGACGGACTCTGATGCACGAGGGCCGTCATGCGGAGCAGAGCTTCCTGTCCGCCCGGGCGAGCGAAATGGACGTCGACACGATGACGCTGCCGTCCAAGGACGGCGGTCTGAACCTGGACCAGAACATCGCTCAGCAAGCGAAAGCACGACCACTGCCGGTGGAATCCACTCAGGGCAAATTCGGTCTCGACATGGCGCAGGCAAACCAGAAGTACATGGGAACCGGCAAATACCGGTCGATCATCGACCGTCGGGCCAAGGCGATGGGCCTCAGGGACGATGCAAAGTTGGACCTTTTCCTACTGAAGAATGACACCATGAGGAAGGCGGGAAGGTTCGACGTCGACCCCTTCAGCAAAGAGATCGCTGCGGCGCAGCATCGTTTGAAAGAAGCCGACGCCGCCTTCGACATTGCCGACCAGGCGTACAAGGGTGTCCCGTTCGAAAAGGATGCCTTCGCCGTTGAAGCCGAATTCGAGCGACACCTGGCCGCCGCCGAGGTCAAGTAGCAGCGGAATAGGTGCGAAGGAGGGTGGGATCGCCGAGCACGCCGGTCGCGCTCATCCACATCATCCCGACCATTCCCAGGGCGCGGACCCTGGCCAGACACAGCGGCATCGCGGTGCGGCCATTGCCGCCGGTGTTCTCGCCGGCCAGGCGAAGGTGCCTGGGCACGGAGAGGGAGTGCAGATAGCCTGCGGGGCTTTCGTACGCCGGGGTCGCGTCGTTGCAATCGGAGGAGCATCCATCCAGCCAGGTGGTGTAGGCGATGCCCGGTGAACCGTAGGCGGACAACGTGTTCAGCTGATCGGTCCAGTCCAGACCCTGAGTGATGCCGTTGGTCGTCTCGCCGGCGGAGGTGTACTTGAGGTCGCCGTTGACCGCGGCGCCCTCCTGGCCGGGGCGAAGTCCCCAACCGGGGAGCATCAGCAGCAGGTCTGCCGCCGGGAAAGCCCGGTGCACGACTGAAAGGAGCCAACCCGTGTAATCGGTGAGCATGCCAAAGTAGTAATCGAGTGCCTTCTGTGCCTGGCCCTGCGTATTGCTGCCACCCGGCTTCCAGCCGCGGATCGCTGCCGGCGCGCCGGTCTGGGCGCTGGAGTCGTACATCCACAGCCCGGTGCCCCGGCTGCTGGGCGAAGACTCATTCTTCATCGCCGGTGGGTAGCTCAACTCGCCTGCGTTGAGTCCGCCGACCCGCACCCCGGTCAGAACACCCGGTGCAAGAGCCTTTGCCAGTAAAGAGATGTAGGTGGCTTCCGCCGTGCGAACGCCATTGTCGAAGACCGCATTGGCGAAATTGCCACCGCTGGCCGAGGCCGGTTTCCAGACGTCGCCGTACTGGTCCCGCAGCCGGGTAGCGCTGTTCAGCGCGAAAACCCAGTCCGGCGCATACTGAAGACCCAGATCCAGGTGAACGCGGAAGCCGGCAGCGCTCCAGATGCGCAATTGCGATCGCGCCGCGGCCACGGCAGTGAGGTCAAGCGCACCGGGCCGGGGTTGCAGCACATTCCATCCCACCTCCAGGCTGACCGTCGTCAGATGAGCCGACTTCAACGCCGGCGTTTGCGAGGTGTTCGCCTGCAAGGTGCCGTACCAGATCGAAGGCGCGCTCGCCAGGGCGACCGGTGTCCTGGCCGAGGCCAGCAGTTCCACGATCAATGCCACGACGGCAGCCATCAGCGCGCTGGTCTGCCTCAACGAGAACGTCCTCATCTTCAGTCCCCTCGTTGTCATCAGACCACCGATCAACGGGCGATGGCCAGCTCGTCTCCGAGCACATCGTTGATGTGTCCGGCCAGGGACGCCACGAACTCTGGCTCGAACATCGTGCTGTGCCCGCCGGCGATGTCGACATAGGTGATAGTCCCGCCGACGTACCGCGCCCAGCCGAGCGAGCGATCGCCTGCCGCCATCCTGATACCTTGCGCACTGCGGAAGATGCACATGTCTCCGGAATAGTGTGGCGTCACATAGCGCAGGCAGGCCAAATTGCTGAGTCGGTTCGCCTGCTCGATCGCGACTGCCACCCTGTTCTCCGCATTGCCGCGGCGGTGAAGACTGAGCCGGCTCATCACTGCCCGCTGAATCCGGGCGAGACGGACGGCCGTCGAGGCGTGTCGAACCTCCGACCAATTCAGTACCGTCTCGGCCCAGTAGTAACGCCACCGCGGCGAACTGACCGGCGAGTCGAGGATGATCAGATTGCTGACCTCCTCGCCCATTTCGACCAGCCGACGGGCCACTTCGTACGCGATGAGGCCGCCGGCCGAGTGGCCACCCAATCGGTACGGTCCGGTCGGTTGCACCTCAAGGACCTGGGCCAGGACCCGTTGGGCCATGTCCTCGATGGTTTTCACATTGTCGGTAGCGCCTTGGTTCCGAGCACAGATGGCGACCAACGGTCGATCCGGTGACAGATAGGGCTCCAGTCGGCGGTAGTGCAGGACGGCCCCGAGGTAGGCATGAAAAAGGAAGAGCGGTGGCTTGGTCCCGCCGCCATGGAGGACCATCCGCGCAGCAGTGGCTCCGGTGTCGTCGTGGACCAGGCGGACAAGTCCGGACAGCGTGGTATCGGCTACCACCTGGTCGATCCGAAGCCGGCAGTGAAAGGCACTTTCCATCGCCGCCAGCAGATACACCAACTGCAGCGACGTACCCCCCAGGTCGTCGATGAAGTCGACGTCGAGGCCGATCGGTTGGTGCAGGCCGAGTTGTTCGCAGATCAACGAGGCCACCACCGTTTCGTCCTCGCCGAGAATCTGTGCTGGCCGGGCATCGGGTTCGGCCGTCGCCGGTGACCATGCCGGCAGGGCGGCCTCGTCGAGCTTTCCCGACGGGTTCAGCGAGAACCTCGGAACGGTCAGTACCCCGACCGGGACCATGTAGGGCGTCAGGGCGGCCCGCAGGGCAGCCATCAGATCCTCGATCACCAACGTGCCACTTCCCGGGACCACGTAGCCGACGAGTTTGGCGGCGGCGCCGTCCCCCACAGACCGCACGAAGGCCTGTCCGACGCCGGGTTGGCCGGACATCACCGCCTCGATCTCCCCCGGCTCGATTCGGTAGCCCCGCAGCTTGATCTGCTTGTCGGTGCGTCCGTGGAACTCCAGCACACCGTCCGGTCGTCGCCGGCCGAGATCCCCGCTCCGATAGATCCGCTGGGCCGGCCCCGGCGGTCTCTCCCAGTTGATGAACCGTTCGGCTGTCTGCACGGGGTCGCCGACGTAGCCGTCGGAAACCTGATCGCCGGCGATGAACATCTCACCGACTTCGCCCTCGGCCACCGGGTCGAGTTGTGCGTTCAGGATGAAGTGGTGCGTGCCCGGCAGTTCTCGTCCGATCGGCAGCGGTTCGTCGACCGGGAGGGTCACCTCGTAGCGGGTCGTGAGCACCGTGGTTTCAGTTGGACCGTAGACGGTCATCAGACGGGCGACCGACGTCTGCTCCAAGACGCTGCGCGCCAACATGGATGGAAAGACTTCACCGCCGACGATGAGGGTGCGCAGCGTGTCCGGAATGCGCCCCAACCGCATCAGCTCACCCAGCACCGAGGGTGTGGTGAAGGCCAGGGTAACGGGGTCGTCCGATCCCATCACCCCCAGCGACAGCGCGTTGGTGAGCACCCGCACCATGCCGCCGGCCGTGAGCGGAGCAAACATCTCGAAGACCGAGACGTCGAAGTTGAACGACGCGCCGAGAGCGGTCACGGCGAACTCACCGGGCGAGAAAGTCGTCCGGGCCCACCGCAACAAGGCCACGACGTTGCCATGGGAGACCTGCACGCCCTTGGGCGTCCCGGTTGATCCCGACGTGAACAGCACGTAGGCCGGCAACGCCCCATCCGGGACCGGACGTTGTCCGGAATGCACAGTCGAATCAGCGGCGCTGCCGGCCGGGTCGAGACGGAGCGCCTCGATCGGTAGCCGGCTCGTCAGCGGCGCCGGCCCGAGGATCAGTTTCATGCCGGCGTGCTCGCACATCAACTCCAGCCTGTCGGTTGGGTAGGCCGGGTCCAATGGGACGTAAGCGCCACCCGCGAGCAGTACACCGATGATCGCGGCGACCGCGGCATTCGTCCGCGGCATGCACACGCCGACCCGGTCGCCAGGACTGATACCGTTGCGCTGCAGCAGGTCGGCGATTCCATCGGCCCTGGAGTGCAGATCCTGGTAGGTCCACCGCTGCAGGCCGTCGTACAACGCCACCGCCTGTGGAGTCTTGCGCAACTGCTCGCGCAGAAGGGTCACGATCGACTCTTCCGCAACTTTCATGGTCTGTCCTATTCCCCATTCGGCCCGTCCAGCCAAGCGACCACGGCGCAACCCCCAACCCGATGCTACTAGCATCGACCGGAGGGACCTATGACAATCGAACTGTGGTCCGTCGATCTCGATGACGTCGCCACGCGTCCCGAGGTGCTGCGGGCATTGTCATCCACTGACCTGTCACTGGGCGGCAGACTGGGGACCGAAACCCTGCGCCGACGATTCAGCGCCAGACGCGCGGCCACTCGGCACCTCCTTGCCCGCAGCACCGGGTTGCCGCTCGACGAGCTTCAGATCGTCCGCCGGTGTTCGGTCTGCGGCGCGCGCGACCACGGACGCCCACAGATCATCGGGATGCCGATCGAGTTCAGCGTGTCATCCTCCGGTGGCCGCGCGGTCGTCGCAATCGCCTGCACGCGCGTCGGCGTCGACATCGAGATCACGGATGCACGAATGGCTTTCGCACCCGACTTACCCCAGACTGTACTGGCCGGAGAGGAATCCGCGCTCTTGGATTCGCTGCCGGACATCGACCGGGCCGGCACTCGTCTTCAGATGTGGGTGGCCAAGGAGGCTGTTCTCAAAGCCGACGGCAGGGGCCTGTCGGTCGATCCGAGGCGTGTCGACACCAGTGGTGTCGTGACCAGCGGGGTGGGCCGCGTCAGCCTTGACGGCGCAATCTGGACGGTCCAGTCGGTGATTCCGGCATCTCTGGTCGGCCCAGGGTTGATGGCAGCGGTTGCTGAAGCCGGATCGGCGCCATCGCCATCGGCCCTGCGAGGCAGGAGGTTTTGACCTCGCCAGAGGTGGCCCGCGACCGGACGAAGTGGCCCAGCGCAAGATTCATCACCGAATTGCCTCAAGTGAACGCGGCACTGTCCGATGGGTAGGGTATGGACTGGACTGAGGAGCGCGCGCAGAGCGTGTCGCCGCAGCTTGATCTGGTCATCCCTGCCCTCAACGAGGAACTCCGGATCGGTGCCACAGTGGCAGCGATCTGTCAGGTCATCGCCGGCCAGCCGTGGGCCATCCGGATTGTCGTGGTCGACAACGGCAGCTCCGATGCCACGACGGAGGTGGTCGATCTGGCCAGCCGGGCAGATGTTCCGCTGCAAGTCATCAGTTGTCGCACCCGGGGCAAGGGAGCCGCTGTCCGAACCGGGATCCTGCACTCCCACGCGCCGTTCGTCGGGTACTACGACGCCGATCTGTCGACCCCACCGTCGGCCATCGTGCCCGGGATCGACCTGCTCCGGTCGGGCTGGGACGTGGTGATCGGCTCCCGTCGAACGGCGGGCGTGGAATATCTGCAGGCGCAGCGGCTGCGGCGCCGTCTGGGAGGCATGGCGTTCCGCGCGATGGCGAGGCGATTCACCGGCTCCATCTCCGACACACAGTGTGGTTTCAAGCTCTTCCGCGGCGACGTCGCCCGCACGCTGTTCGAAGGCAGTGTTCTGAATGGGTTCGCGTTCGACGTCGAGATCCTGGCCCGGGCGAGACGGCTGCACCTGAAGATGATCGAGCTGCCGATCGAGTGGAGCGACCAGGAGGGCTCCACCTTCCGTCCGCTCGCCGACGGACTTGCGGCATTCCGCGAAATGCATGCCGTCGGCGTTGCTCTCAACGCGGGTGCTCGTCGAACCGAATCGCTGTGAGCGCTACCTTTCTCGGCCGGAGCGGGCAGTATCTTGTCATCACCAACTGGCGGGACAGCAGTCATCCCGACGCCGGGGGTGCCGAGGTGGTCTGCGAGAAACTTGCCGGCCTCTTCGCCGCCGACGGTCATGATGTGATCCTGTTGACGGCCGCGGTTGCCGGTTCCCCGGCCAGCGAGCAACGCGATGGCTACACGGTGATACGGCGGGGCAGCCGGTTCACCGTCTACCCGTGGGCTCTGCTCTGGCTGGCGTTGCATCGCCGGTCACTCGAGGGCGTCATCGATTCCGAGAACGGGATTCCGTTCTTCACCCCGCTCGTGGTCCGCCGGTCGACTCCGGTCGTTCTGCTCATGCACCACGTACACCAGCAGCAGTTCGGCCTCTACTTCTCCCCGCCCATGGCGGCGGTCGGTCGCTGGCTGGAGCGGGTTGGTGGCCGACTGGTCTACCGAAGACGGGCGATCGCGGCTGTTTCGCCTTCCACCGGTCAGGAAGTGCGCCGGCAACTGCACCTTCGTGGACCGATTCATGTGGTCCCGCCGGGTCTGAGCCTGCTCAGCGGCAACCGCGTCAAGCCTCGCCGGCGAACCGAGCACGAAAGCATCGTCTGTGTCGGCAGGCTTGTCGTGCACAAGCGCACCAGCCTGATCGTCCAGGCCATACCGGCCCTATTGGCTACCTTTCCGGCCATCGCGCTGCATATCGTCGGCGACGGCCCCGAGCGTGGCGACCTCGAAAAGCTGGTGCACGCGCTGGGTATCGGGGCGCAGGTGACCATCCATGGACCCCTCGAGGCCGCCGAGCGAGACCGGCTGCTCAGTACGGCGTGGATGACCGTGAACGCCTCCCGCGGAGAGGGTTGGGGACTGTCGGTGCTGGAGGCCAACCAGTTCGGCGTCCCGGCCCTGGCCTATCGCCGTCCCGGACTTCGCGACTCGATTCTCGACGGTGAGACCGGGTGGCTGGTCGATGACACGGAGGGTCTGGCCGAGGCAATCACGGTGGCCCTGACCGAACTGCAGGATCCGCTCTTTGCTGACGCGATCGGGGGACGGGCCAGACATTGGGCCACCACCTTCACCTGGACTGAGATGGCGAGCCAGATGATGGGGATCCTGCAATCCGAACGCGGCCGCCTGCAGCACTCGGAGGATCGACGGACCAGCACGGATGTCGCCACCGTGGTGCATGTGCCGACAAGCATGCTGCCCCCTGGGTGGCGCCCCAACTTCCGCGTCGACGACAAGTGGACGATGAATGCAAGGGGATTCGCGATTCTGTTGCCGGGGGCGGACACCCAGACAACGGCGGCTGCATTGCGCCGCGCCGGCCTTCCCGAAGCGGTCATCAACGATCCCAACGTGCAGGTGGTCGTGGCCCGTCCCCGTGACCGGATATCCCCTCTCGTCGAACTTTTCGACGTGCTCGACACAACCGAACTCGCCACGCACGGTCTGGGATCGGACGGGTTGACCCGGAAGTGACCGTGCTCAGCCCGCTCGGCCTGCGCGCGCTCGCCTACCACCGATCCGCCGTGGTCGGCGTGATCGTGCTGGCTGAACTCGTTCTGTGTCTGATCAGAGTTCGCGGCGTCTATGACATCTTCATCGACGAGGTGACCTACACCCGGCTCGCCGACAACATCGCCAACGGCAACGGCATCACTCTCGACGGCGTTCCTTTCAACCTTCACCCGCCCGCGGCACTGGGAGTATTCGGCGCCGTAATCAGGGTGTTCGGACTTCACGGCGATCTCGAGCACCAGCTCCTCGATCTTCGCCCGGTCAGCGCGGTGTTCGGTGCCCTGGCCTGCGCGGGTGCCTATCTCCTCGTCCAGCAGGCCGCCGCCCGGCCCTATGCGCTGGCGGCGGCGGCGTTGGTCGGGCTCAGCCCTTTCGTCATCCTCTACAACAGCGAAGTGATGCTCGAGGCACCCGCCCAGGCGGCCGCTGTGGCGATGGTCTGCTTCCTGGCCGCCGCCACCTCGGCAACGGGTCGTGCCGGGCGCTGGTACATGGGTGCCGCAGGGGTTTTCGGCGGCCTGGTGATCTGCACCAAGGAAACCTTCGGGCTGGTGGTGATCGCGACTCTGCTGGCGTTGCTGGCGACCAACTGGGTGCTGCCCCGGCGTCAAATCGCCCTGGTGCTGGTGGTTGCCGCAGCTGAATACGCCGCGTATGTCACGAGCGTCGGCCTTGCCACCGGATTCGGGCCGTGGTGGAACGAGAAATTCGCGGGCGTACGCCGGCTCGTGGGAGCCGATCAACAGACGGGCTTCAACGCAGCCACCACCGGGGTCTCGTTCCTGTCGCGACTGTTCGCCAAAGCGGTCTCGAACGGCGTCACCTATGCCCTACTGGCACTGGGCCTTCTGGCAACGCTGTTGCTGCTGCGGCGATTCCGGCCGTGGCGACCCACCTGGCGACCGAACGCCGCTCCCAGGGAGCGGGTCGGGCTGCTCGTCACCATCTGGTCGCTCGCTGCGTGTGGCTACCTCTTGTACGCCATCACGTTCGGCACCCTGGAGGCACAGATGTTCTACATCATGGTGCTTCCGGCGGTGGCTGCGCTGTGCGTGTGGGCCTCGTCGAGTGTCCCGTCGTGGCGGCGAATCTGTCAGCAGGCCTGCGCCGGAATCCTGGCCCTGGCCCTGCTGATCAACGGTGGCGTCTGGATAGTGGTTCACACCGGCCCCACTGGCGCGTATCAGCAATTCCTGGCCTGGGAGCCAACCAACGTGCCGCCCGGCAGCATCATCTCGGTGACGGAAGATGTTGCGCAGTTCCTGATCCGCGGTGCTGTGCTGGGCGACTGGCACACCATCGCCGATCTGCAAACCCACCACGTCGACTACGTCCTGCTGTCGACCACCCTGGTGGACCAGGGCTACGGCACCGCCACCAAATCCTTCCAGACGCAACTGGACAGTCGGGCCACCCTCACCTTCCAGAGCAAGGGATCCGGGCAGGACGGTCTGCGCTTCTACTGCGTCTGCGGCGAACACTTCGCCTCGCCGTGAGTGCCGTCGAACCAGTGGCAGGCGGCGGGGTAGACGCAGTCCCGGCGCCGGCCAAGGCAGGCGAAGCGAAAATCATCGGCGCAACAGCCATCGTGTCAGTGCTCAACTATGGCTACACACTTGCCCTCATCTGGATGCTTCCGGCTGAGCAGTATGCGATCGTCGGATCGGCTTCGGCGTTGCTGCTCGTGTGCGGGACGATTTCGGGTGCCTCGATCCCCTGGGTGTTGAGCCGGGAAATTGCCGGCGCGCGCGACGACCAGCCGCGTCGGCGGGCGGCGGTGAGCTTCTGCTTGGTGGTGACCGCAGTACAGGCGGTCGGGGCTGGACTTGCAACTGGTCTGATCGCCTTGCACTACGCCGACAACGCAACCGTCGCAGCAGTTTTCGCAGCCGTGGTGATGATCTTCACGGCAGCCACCGCGGTGGGCTACCTGGAAGGTCTCGAACGGTTCGGCCTGGTCACCGCTCTGCGGATCGCTGAGGTGGTGGTCAAGGCCGGACTGGGCCTGGGCTTGGTGGCGCTCGGGTGGGGCGCCAGTGGCGCCATTGCCGGCTTCGCCGTTGGGGCGGCCGTGGTCGCCGGGGTCAGCCTTGCGGTGATGAAGCCCGATGTGCGATGGGTTCGCAGTTCGCTCACCAGTCGAGGGTTGTGGCGTGATACCCGTGGCCTGCTGACCGTCCAGGCGGCGACTGCTGTCCTCGCCAGCCTGGATATCGTGCTGGCCAGCCTTCTCGTCCTCAGCACCACCAATTTGGCGACCTATCAGGCGGCTCAGATTCTCGCGCGGGTACCGGTATTCGTGGCCAGTTCGCTCTCACTGGTGGTATTCCCGCGCCTGGTGGCGCGTCGAGCGGACATCGCGGTCACCACCCGCGACTCCCTGGTTCTCTATGGGCAGCTGTGCATTCCGATCACTGTGGTCACCGCAACGCGTCCGCACCTGCTGACCAGTCATCTCTTCCCCGCTGACTACGGAAACGTCGCCGCAATCCTGCCCCTCGCGGCGGTCGGCGGCTTTTTCATGGGAACGATCAACCTCGTCACCACCTATTTCCAAGCGTCGAAAACGTACTCGCGAATCGTCGTTCTGCTGGGGGGCGCGATCATTCTGCAGGGCGTGCTGGTCGCGACCGGCCTGGCCGTCGACGGCATTGTCGGGCTCACCCTGGCGGTCGCCGTTGGTGCAGCCGTCAGTGCGGTGGTGCTGACCCATCGCGCCCATCGCACCTGGCCGGGCAGCACGAGTGGGCTCACCGTGGCCGCTGCCGGGCCGCTGCTGCTGGCTGCCCCGCTCGTGCTGCTGCGCGGCCGGCCCGTGCTGTGGTTGGTCTGGGCCGCTGTGGTGGTCGGGTTGCCGGCGCTGCGGAACCTGCTGCGGTTCGCCGATCGCACTGCTCGCAATGAACGCGTACACGGCCGGCCACGGGTCCTGCATCTCGCCTTCGAAGACCCGCGGTCCCCCGGAGCGGGCGGAGGTTCGATCCGTACCTTCGAGATCAACCGCCGCCTCGCGGGCGAGTACGACATCACGGTGGTCTGCGCCAAGTACCGGGGTGCAGTGGATAGGGTCGAGGGTGGTGTGCGGTACGTCCATGTGGGGCTCGGATTCGGGCGCATCGCGAGCAATCTCAGCTACTTCCTGAGCATTCCCTACGCCCTGGCACGATGGGATTCCGATCTCGTCGTCGAAGATTTCAGCGCGCCCTTCTCGTCGGTCGCAGTGCCCTGGCTGACTCGGCGACCGGTCATCGGCGTCGTGCAGTGGCTCTTCGCCGCCCAGAAAACCGCGCAGTACCATCTGCCTTTCAGTGTTGTCGAGCGCATCGGGTTGGCCTCCCACCGGCACCTGCTGGCGGTTTCCGAGGACCTCGCCGCCGAGCTCCGACGCCGGAACCCGCACGCCGAGGTTTTCGCCGTCCTCAACGGTCTCGATGACGATGCTTTTCTTCCGCGGTCGCTGCCGCGGCACGATATCGGCTTCCTCGGCCGGTTGGAAATCGCCCAGAAGGGGCTGGATCTGCTGCTCCAGGCATATGCCGATATTTGCGAGAACGTCGACGAGGATCTGATTCTCGGGGGGGACGGTCCTGACCGGCATCAACTGGAAGAGCTTGCCGCCACACTCGGGATTGCCGATCGCGTGCATTTCGTGGGGCGCATTCCGATGGAGGAGCGCCTGGATTGGTTGGCCGCCAGGGAAATGATCGTCATGCCCAGCCGATACGAGACGTTCGGCATGGTGGCGGCCGAGGCGCTGGCAGTGGCGACCCCCGTCGTTGCGTTCGATATTCCGTGCCTGCATTCGATCGTCACTCCGGCGGCCGGGATGCTGGTGCGCGGAATCGACGCGAGGAATCTCGGTGACGCCATCGAGACGATGAGTGCGGACCCGCAGCGCCGGCGCCGGCTGGGGGCGGCCGGTCCGGCAGCGGTGTCGCGGTTGCGCTGGGATGAGCTGGCCCAGCAACAATCACAGGTGTACGGCCGCGTGATCGCCGCGGGCCGACCAGCCCGCCAGCTCTCGTAGCGTCCCCACGGTCGCCCTCAACCGGCTCTTGCTCAGGTCGCCGGGCAAGACACCGGTGATCTAGGGCCGGCCTGCGCCGCCTGGCAACACCGCCTTCCGGCGGATGCCATCGACGAGGACCTCGCCTTGCTCGCCCGGACCGTGTCGCGAAAATCCGGGCAACCCGGACACAAGATCCTGCGAATCGCGACACGGTCGGCATGGGGCGCGACACTCAGGATCGAGCTCCCGGTAGAAGTAGAGGAGCGGCTGGTCGTCGCCCGGCTCGTGGTTGGTGTAGCCATGCCGCTCGTAGAAGCGGCGCGCGGCAATGTCATCCCCGTCGACGTTGATCTCGAGCAACTCCCCGCCGCGCTGCCGGACCACGGCTTCGGCGGCTTTCAGCAGCGCAGTGCCGAGTCCTCCACCGCGCAACTGCGGCGCGATGTACAACTCGTCGAGTACGGCCACCGGACCGTCGTACCAGACGTTGGGACGCAGCGACAGCAATGCAATGCCCACCGCAGGATCCCCGGTCAGCACTGCGATCACCTGCCTACCGGCAAGAAGCCTGCGCAGCCGGGTGCCCAGCACCACCTCTCCCGGCGTCGGGGTGCCGTATTCCCGGTTGAAAGCATCCAGCAGGCCGGCCACCACAGCGACCTGCGCCACCGTGGCGACGTACGGTGTCCGAACCGGCAACTGCTCCATATCGCCAGTGTCGCAGAGGATCAGTTCGGGGCCATCGAGCTCGCCGATCTGACCGGCCGACGCGGTCACCAGAACGAGGCGTCAGGAAGAACAACTGGGCGGCATCGCCCGAGCCAGGGGAATTGGCTATCATCGCCGCCGTGCCCGATCCAATTTTTGCCCATCCAGCGCTGGCCGGGATCTATGACGCCTTCGACGGGAACCGCGACGATCTCGACGCCTACGTCGACATCGTGGACGAGCTCGGTGCCCGCAGCGTGCTCGACATCGGTTGTGGCACTGGATCGCTCGCGATCCTTCTCGCCGGAAGCGGTATCACCGTGACCGGAGTCGACCCAGCAGCGGCCTCCCTGGACGTGGCCCGCGGCAAACATCAGGCTGACCGGGTCACCTGGATCCACGGAGACGCCACCACCTTGCCGCCGCTGCAGGTCGAGGTCGCGATGATGACCGGCAACGTCGCCCAGGTGTTCCTGACCGACGACGATTGGACCGCCACCCTGCGCGGCATCCGTCAGTCACTCACCGAGCACGGTCACCTGGTGTTCGAGACCAGACGCCCCGAGCGAAGTGCCTGGCAGGAATGGGCTCTCGACACCGACCCGGTCGTCCTGGAGGTGCCGGATGTGGGTGAGGTAGAGCAACGCCGGCAGGTGACCGAGGTCGACCTGCCGCTCGTCTCGTTCAGGTGTCACTACCGGTTCACCAGGGATGGCCGTGTCCTCACCTCCGACTCCACGCTCCGGTTTCGCAGCCGCGAGCAGATCGAACAGAGCCTGGCCGCCAACGGATTCACCACCGTAGAGGTCCGGGAAGCGGCGGACCGCCCCGGATGCGAGTACGTTTTCATCGCCGAACGCACCACCTGACGCACGCACCCACCGTATGTGGCGCAGCCCGCCTGGACCAGCGACCGGTCAGCTCGTTGGCGATGGCATTGTCGGCGATGCTCGGGTTTCGGTCAGGAGATCACCGACAATGCTTGTGGCGCAATCGTGACGGCCACGGTACTGCCGCCGGTGAGGACGTCGGCCTCGCCGTCGAGCTGGACCGGGACCGATCCGACGGTGGTGAAACGGAACTCCCGGACCTGCGGTTGCTGACCGAGGCCGCGGGTCACTGCCTTGAGCGCCGTCATCATCGTTGCTGCCTTGCTGCGGTGCGGCAGGGCGATCAATTCGAACACTCCGTCGTCCGGGCGGCCGGCGCTGCTCAGGGTGGCGTATTTCGCCATCTCGGCGATATTGGCCAGCACCAGGCTGTCCAAGCTGCGCCGTCGACCTTTGTCGTCGTCGATCTCGAACGGGCGGCTGAGCGCGAACGCTTTGATCGAGGTGGCGAGCTCCCGCAGCGACCCCTTCTTTCCCTCGTCCAGGCTCAGCGCGACCAGTGCAGTCAGACCCAGCCCGATGTAGGAGTGTGCATACCGCACAGTCGATGTGCCGGCAGTGGACGTGCTGAACCGCAACAGATCCACCGGGTGAGCCCGACCCGACACGATCGCATCGATCAGCGGCCCGCGCCGGGTGATCCTGCGGTGATCGTTGGCATTGCCGGCCGCCAGTACAGCGCACACGGCGTCGGTGTCGCCGGCCCGCATCACGCCGTTGACGACCTCGTGATAGCCGCCGTCTCCGCTCACCGACACGATCAACGAGCCGCCTCGGCGAGCGGCGGCCTCTGCCAGTTCCACGGCATGGCCGGCCCGCTCGGTGCCGCACAGCTGAACCGACAACTCGGGTAACCGACTGGCGACGTCGCGCCGCAGCTGCTCCGCCAGTGCCTGCGCCCCGCCGGTGCTGTTCGGATTGAAAATGACTGTTGCGCTTCGGAAGTTCACCACCGACCCTAACGCACCCTGGTGGCCAACGGTCATGCCTGGTCCAGGCGCGGGAACAGGATTTCTCTGGTGATCAGCAGGACGGCGGCCGCGACCGGGATGGCGACAAGGGCCCCGATGATGCCGAGCAGGGCCCCGCCGATCAGCACCGCGACGACGGTGACCAGGGCGGGCACTTTCACGGCCCGGCCGATCACCCGGGGCACCAGGTAGTAGTCCTCGGCGGTGCGGTAGATGATGAAGAACGCGATGGTGGCCAGGCACATCGGCAGGGAAATGGTCAGCGCGGCCGCGGCGACGATGATGCCGGCGATGCTGGACCCCACCACCGGGACCAGGTCGAACAGAGCCACCATGATGGACAGGAGCGCCGCATACGGAATGGAG
>JBBROB010000035.1:0-36360 GCA_038229825.1 Mycobacteriales bacterium | reverse complement strand
CGATGGGTCATGCGCTGGAAACCAGCGTTGAACGCGTTCGCAGTCACCTTCGAAGGCCGGATCGATCCGACCACCACCAACTGATGACCAAGATCAGTTACACCGAAGTTCTGACACTCCCGGTCCGCCCGCATGGTCGCCGCGTAGAGCTCCGGGCTTGCCTTTCGATCGGCTGTCGAGTAGTGCTGGGCGCCGTCGACCTCGAGCACGACCCGCCGGTGGCCGGCCAGCAGCAGCAGGAAGTCCAGGCGATGCGAGCGGAACGCTTGGTCACCACGTTGCCGGGTGGATTGCGGATCCCAGTGGAGCCACACTTCCGGCAGCAACACCGGGAAGTCCACCAGCCCCTGATCGGCCACCCACTGGTGATAGGCCCGGAACAGACGTTGTTGAGGTGGCGACGTCTGAGGGATCCCGGCGAGCAGACGCTGGTAGAGCCTCTTCTTGGTTGCTGGAGCGCCCCGATCGAGGCTGTTCGTGTCGGCCCACCACGACTGGAGTGCTGCCCAGGTGAGCCCGTGTTCAGCCGGAACTGCTCGGTCATAGCGGAGCACGTGGTGGGCATCAACGATCTCTACTGTGCGGTCCAGGACCTCGCTGATCCGCAGGTCTGGTTTGGAGCTGCCGGTTGACGCGAATAAAACGAGCTGAGCGGGCCGGCCCGCCGAGTTGCCGGCAAGCATCTTGAACTCCGGATACCCGCCCCGTGAACCGTCCTCCACGACTTGAAAGCCGCCGTGCTTCAGCACAGGTTTGATGACCGCCAGCAGCTCATGCTGCCGCCGTTCATCGGGATTCACCGATCCCGACAGAAGGCCTTCGACGAGCGCGGCAAATCGCCGATCGTGGGTGTCCAACGCCCGATCGCCTCGAACAGATCCAGAACTGTCCAGTCCTCAGAGTTGGTCACGGTGTGCTGGACGATCTCCGCCTCGAGCGTCGTGGAACCCCATAGTCCGGTGTTGCGGTCCAAGGCGAACAGCCGTCGGAGCAACTGGAGATACCCGGACAGGTTGCTCCAGATCGGCGCCACAGATTCCAGCGCACCGGCGATCTCCCGCCGTACACGCTCGAGGATCTCCGGGCCCGGCGTCCACACGAGATCTTGGGCCTGATTGCGGGTGTCCGGTGGGAGCTGACCGTCCTCGATGAACCGAGCGAGGACCTGGCGGTAGTCGCCGTCCGGGATCTGCGCAAAGACTTGAGCCAGGCGCTGCCGCTTGGTCAGCGTCGCTGACGGAACCGCCTCTGGCGGGGGAGCGGGGAGCCCGAACCGCGCGCAGGCCGCCGGGAGTTGCTCGTGTGTGTAGTAATCCATGAGGCTGAGAACCAGCTGCCGCGTCAGATGCTGAAGTTGCCCAGCGGCCGCGGGGTCTGCTGCTCGGGTCATTGAGCGTGTCCGATCGCGGTGTCTTGGCTCGGGACGCCGGCTGTCCATGAGCCGGCGGACGGATCCCAGACACCGGACGTCACCGTGTTGGACAGCAGCGGATCCAGGCAGCGCCCGACGAACGACAACGCGGCCTTCAGGTCGTGCAGTTCCTGGAGCAGCCGCGGTGTTTGGGAGGCCTGTTGGCGGTAGGAAATTGTCCAGGCGCGCGCCGGCGATCGCATGACCGTCGGCAGGACGATTTGGCGCACTTGCGATTGCTGGACGAGTGCAGCCCGCGTATCGGCGGCGTCGATGCTGCTGCTTTGAATGATGAGCACCAGGTCGACCAGGTCGCGGTAGCGGGTCGAGGGCTGTGGCCCGGCACCGTAGGTGCTGTACATCGCGCACACCTTGTCAGCGATCTGGTCCGCCATCGCGCACAACACGATCATCGGCGGCGGGCTGATGTCATCGATGTTGATGACGTGATCCGGGCGGATTCGATCGACCGCGCCCACGTGCTCGAGATCGGTGGATAGATCGATGGTGAAGTTCCCGAACACCGTCGCACCCAGGTACGCCTCGACTGTGATCGTCGCGCCGGTCACCGCCCCGCTCATCGGTACAACTTTGCCGATCTGAAACGTGAGGGGATCCAGATCCGGGATGACAACGCAGGCCCGAAGATTTGCGATCGCGTCGTCGAGCCCGTGGACGGCGTTGTACAGGTCGACGTCTTGGCTGAACCGCGCGATCGGTAGGCGGATCAGCAGCCCGACACCGCCTTTGAGTACCCACTGGTCACCGTTGGATGAATGGAAGACCCGGGCCAGGAACCGTTGGTAGAGAAATTCGCGGCGCAACTCACTGACCGCTCGGCGCCTTCGTGCGGCCTCGGTGTTGATCCGCTGGGTGATCGCCTGGCGGAAGTCCTTCGCCGTCGGGTACCGGCGCGGGGGAGTGGTCACGTCTGTGTCGGTTTCGAGGCCTCGAGTTGGACCTTGGTCGCTGATGCCGGGTGGTTGACTGCGGCCGCCGCGCTCGCGGTTGTCGACCCGCCGCCCGGCCGCCCGGCGTCACGCAGCAGCGCGGCCAGCTGAGCCGTCACCTGCGGCGTCATGAGCTTCCCGAGTTGGTCGACCGTGTCCTTGATGGCGGCGGAGAGACCGAGAGTGTGCAGGCCGGCGATGAGCGACGGATCGAACTGTGGGATGTCTTTCGCGGCTGCGGCCAGGAAGGCCGCTGTCACCGATGAATCCAGAAGCGGAAGGTTGGCTACTGCAGCGGAGATCGCTGCCCCGGCGGATCTGTTCAGGAGCGGGAAGTTGGCCGCAACGGTGGCCAGGGAGGCTCGTTCAGCGCTGTCCAGCATCGGCATGCGCCCGAACGCTGCTGCCAGCCCGGCAAGATTGTCGTTGCGTTCGGCCTGGGCACCGATCCGGCGGGTCGTCTCAGGGATTCCCGCCTGGTCAAGGAGCAGGTTGAGGAACTCGGCACCGGCCCCCAGCGGGACGCCGTAGTGATGCGCGAAGGGTCGAAGGACCGCGGTGATGGCCTCGATACCCAGGTGGTGGGTCACTAGAGCGTCCCGGACCACTCCGGCGAGATGTCCACCGTCGAGCCGCTCGGCCGCCAGCTGGCCAATCGTCGTCTCGATAGTGGTGACAGGCAGACCGTCGACCAGCGTCCACTCGGATCGCTGCAGGCGGTCGTCGACGTGGAACCGGACGTCGGAGCTACGGCTCTGTTTGCGGCCGCCCACGGTGAACTCAATAACATCGGCCTCAAGGTCCCCAAGCCCGTGCAGGTAGGCTGCCGAGCGGTGCGACAGCACCTCAGGCTGTGACCGGGTAAGGCGCTCCGCGGCCGTGATCGCAGGGTCGAGACCTAGCCACGCTGCCCGTACGTCATCGAGCGAACTCGGCGGATTTCCCGCCAGTCGGTAGACGCCATGCCGAAGCCGCTCCAGGATCCCGGTTGAGGCCATCCGAGCGACCTGCTGCGCGGACACTCCAAGGGCGCCGGCTTGCGCCGTGGTGATCAGACCCCACTGCTCCGCAGCAAGGTCCGCGAGAACCAGAGGGTCAAAGGTACGCTTCATACTTCAATACTATCGCTTGATGTGAGTATCGCAGCACGCCGCGACCAAGTTGCGATAACCGACAGACCACTAGCGGTGGCGAACCTACCTCTACCAGGAATTCGATCAACCGACCGCAATCGGGAACAGGCACCCGCCACGCTGAGGTCGGCCAAGAACCATTGGACTCCAAGGCGGTCGACTACCTGTCCATCCGCACCGCATCGGCGATTCTGAACGTGCTAGTGTCGCGTGAATGATGTTCTTTGACCTGCGGTGGCGTGAGGGAGGATTTCGTCGGCGGTTTTGGTCCAGGTGAACGGGTGGGCGTTGTCGTTCCAGGCGTCGATGAATCTGGTGATGGCGTGTTGGAGTTCGGTGACGGAGCGGAAGACGCCGCGGCGGATCGCTTGGCGAGTGATGATGCCGAAGAAGATCTCGACCATGTTCATCCACGACCCGGATGTGGGTGTGAAATGCAGTGTCACGCGGGGGTTCTTGGTCAGCCAGGCGTTCACCGATGGATGTTTGTGGGTGGCGTAGTTGTCCACGACGATGTGCAGTTGGATCCGCGGGTAGGTTTTGGCGACCTTCTTCAGAAAGAGCAGGAACTCATCGGAGCGGTGCCTGGGGTAGCAGGCTTGGGTGACTTTGCCGGTGGCGATCTCCAGCGCCGCGAACAGGGTGGTGGTGCCGTTTCGTTTGTAGTCGTGGGTCCACCGGGCGGCCAGGTCGGGCCGCATCGGCAACATCGGGGCGGTCCGGTCCAACGCCTGGATCTGCGACTTCTCGTCGATGGACAGGACGACTGCTTTCTCCGGCGGGTCCAGGTACAGCCCGACGACGTCGCGGACCTTCGCCTCCAGCTCCGGGTCGGTGGAGAACTTGAACGTCTCCAACTTCCACGGCTTGAGGCCCCACCGCTTCCAGATCTTGGCAACGGTGACGTTGGAGATACCCAGCTGTCTGCCCAGGATCCGGCTGGACCAGTGGGTGATGCCCAGCTCCGCCGGCGGCGGCACCAAGGTCGCGTTGACGATATCCAACTCGTCGATCTGGGCGGGCCGGCCAGGCTTGTCCCGGTCGTCCAACCCGGCCAAACCCTCAGCCAAGTAACGGTTGCGCCAGGCGATCACCGTCGGCTTCGTGGCCCCGACCCGCTCCACGATGTCGTTGGTGCCCAGGCCATCGGCGGCCAGCAACACGATCCGGGCCCGCTTCACCAAACCCGCCGGCGCGGTGGGTGCTCGAAGCCAGGATTCCATCACCGCACGATCAGAGTCGGACACCACCGGCACCGGGTTTCTGGGCATGCATCATTCTCCCAGATACCCATCAAGAAGTAAAGCTATATAGCTAACGCGACACTAGGACTCCGACCACCTGACCTGACCAGGGCGGACACGTCGACGAGTGACGTGCAGGTCGTCGCTGAGTTGGGTAGAAGGGAAAGGTTGACATTGCCCGAAGCATCGGGACCGTTCATAGTCAAGCCATGACAATCCGGGTGACCTTGATCGACGGCCCGCGCCAGGGCACTGACCAGGCCAAACTCGAATCTGACGGCTCCGCACCTGACTCGGGCGAGACGTTCGAACTAGACGGCACGACCTACACCTTCACGGGAACGGTGCAGGCCGACCCCGACGGCCATGACCGCTACCACGCCACCAAAGGCTCGGTCGAGCTGTTCCACTGGTTCAAAGGCCTCCGGAGCAGCACCCGTCTTAGGCTGCTCGCAAAACCCGACGGCCCCGTACCGGGCGGCGTAGTTAGCGAACTGGCGGCCTCCGCGCCGCCGCCTATTGGCCAGGGCACAGCCAACCCGACGGATTCCACCTTGCCAGCCATGTCGAGCAATGGCTCGAAGAGCACAAACCGCTGGGCACCCTCGATCTGGAACACGACGCCGACGCCCAGTAACGCTCAGGGGATCCGCCCTGAGCAGCCCAACACTGCCACCCCAGTTGGCGCACCAGGAATGAGCCCCGCCGTTATTCGGCAGAGCTGACGCAGCTCGTCCCTGGCCAAGCCAGCGGGCGGCTCACGTCCGGCGTTGGTGTCTTCGCCGGCCAGCTCCGCCGCACTCTGCCGGTCGGCAGTGTGCGGTGTGCGGTGTGCATCCCACCGGCACCGAGAACCCCGGTCACATCACCCACAACCGCCGCGTCGACCATCTCCACAGCGCTGTCAACGAACTGTGCGCCGAGCTGTACGTCGGGTTGCACCGGATCGCCGACGGCTACCGCGGCGTCTGACCAAATCGCCTGCCACGCTTCGCCGACAGTGCCGCGACACTTACCAGCGGCTCGTGCTCGGCTCTCGAAGGTCGTACGGTCAGCGCCATAGGAAGGTGGCCCTGCCACAGGACCATCGACCGCGCCGGCTAACACGTCCGACTCACTGACCGAAGGACGAGGAAATGGGCTATCTGCGACCGGTCGAGGACCTCCTTGGCTCCGATGGCGTCAAGTACCACCGGCCGGCCGGAACGGCCGAGCTCTACACCGCCGTCGGCGACGCCGAATCGATCCTTCAGCTGATGGCGCACCAGCTCCGGCAGATCGTCCACGGGCTGGGCGGACTCCCGACCCAATCCGACCGCCTGCGCACCGACACCATGGACGGGTCGCTGGATCCCGGTGACACGGTCGCCGTGGCGATGGCCGAACTCAACCAGGCAGCGCAAACCGTCAACGCGGCCGCCGACCACGTGCGGGCCGCCCTGAACAAGATCGCCCGCCTCTACCTCGCAACCGACTGACCGGACTGACTGCGGTCAAGTGTTTGCGCCGAGTAGGTACGGAGATACCAAGGCGAGAAGGCGGACGGCGCCCGGACTCCGTGGTGGTGCAGGGCGTCGAGATCTGATCGGCGGTGGGCCGGTGCGGGTGGGGAAACCGGTCGACGGTGGTGCCGGGCTGGTGGTGGCGGGGAATCGGCATCGGCGGAGCAGGGACGGTCACTTCGACAAGGCGAATGCTGACAGGGACCGTCCCGACGGATCTTCGTGAGGAGCTGAACATGACCGCGACTGCAGCACCCCCGACGATGACCGGCCGCGAGGTCGGCGCAGCAAAGCTGCTGGTGAGGTTGGATCGCATCGAAGGTCAGGTCACCCCGGTGGTTCGTGACATCGCCGACGCCAAATCCGTTCAGCCTGCTACGGCGCCCGGGACCGCTGCCTGACACGGCGACTGCAGGTCCGCCCCGCCGACAATGCCCGCGCTGATGCCCTTCCGCGGTGCGGGCGGGTGCCGCTTATTTTCCACGGGTCGGTGTTGTGGCTCGGCGGCCTTCACTTGCCAAGCCGCCCGGTTGCTACTGGACGTCTGGCATCTGCTGTCTCCCGGATAGCGGTGGATTCTCCCCAGCCGTAGTTGTCGGTCCTCACGCGACCAGTCGGGCTCCTAGTATCCGTTCGAGCAGCTCCAACGCCGTCTCCCCGTCAGATCCGGGATCGATCAGCAGCTCTTCGTCGACCATGGTCTCCAGGTGCCGGTCGACGACTCTCATGACGCGTCGGAACGCGGCCCGTTCGATGCGGTGCAAAGTCAGTCTTTGCGCCATGTCGGCGGCGCAGCCCAACGCTTCGGCCAGCACCGACAAGCTGGTGGCGGCGACGATCTGCCAGCGGCCGTGGCGTTGTTCGGCGAGGTCGAACGCGGCGAGGGTTTGCAGCGCCTCGTAGACGGTGGACCGGGCCATCCCGGTGTCGGTGGCCAGCTCGAAGCTGGTCAGCCGGCCCCGTGCCTGCTCGAGCGCTTCGTAGACGAACGCCGCCGGTAGGCCGAGGTCGCGGAACACCGGCCGAAGGGAGTGGATTTTGCCGGCCTTCCAGTCCAGCCGGCTAGCCCGCGCCGCGACCGACTCGGGGATCCGCAGCTCGTAGAGGTCGCCCAGCAGTCCGCGGTCGTTCTCGATCAGGTACACCAGCGGATCTTCCTCATCCCGCAACGTTCGCAGGTGCGCAGCCACCGTCGTGTGGTCCAACCCGCACGCCAGATCCAGCGACCGCGTGCCGAAGGCGATGTAGCGGCTGCCGGATTTCATCGCAGCCTCACCCAGCGCCCGGAGCAGCATCCGCACCGCCGGCCCTGTCCGGCCCTGGTAGCGGTCACGTTCCAGCAGCTCCAGCGCAGTCCGCCATTCCCGCAGAAACTGATACTCCACAGGCGTTGATCGTTGTTGTTGAGTTGGCAGGGTGGTCCTAGTACGGCGGTGTGTAAGCGGCTCGCTTGTGGGGGATATACGGACAGGTCTTACCCCGGTGTCATTCGTCTTGGATTTTTGAACCCAGGAGACGGCGTTGCGCCAGTCCGACAGGACCGCCTTCCGGCGGGCGGCGGGGGAGCGGTACCGGGTGTAGAAGGACGCCAGGCCGGGCCAGTTGCCGTTGTGCAGCCGGCTGACGACGTCGGGGAACTGCAGCCCGGCCCACACCGCGGAGGCGATGACGGCCTGCCTGGCGTGCGAGGGCGTGGGGTAGCGGGCGACGTTGTACAGCCCGGTCGTCGCGATCCGCAGGTAGTCGGCGGCGAGCTCCCGAGGACCACCGCTGCGAGGCACGAACGGGGTGTCGCTCCCGCCGGACAGCGCCGCTGCGTCCCGCTCGAGCCGGTCAGCGCGGACCGCTACCATCTCCACCGCTAGGGCTTCCTTCAGCGCCGCCCACACGCCGGGGGGATTGGGTTGCTTGAAGGTGAGGTGAGCCGCCGACAGCGAGCCGTGCAAGATCTGGAACCCGCCACTGCGGTGCCGGGAACCAGGTGGGCGGATCAGCCCGTCGGTCATCCCCAGCATCGGCTGCGGGTCCAGCGTCGGCGTCCGCGCCACCATGGCCAAGGCGAAGTCGCGGGCCTCGTCGAACGGGACCGGTTCGGCGAGCGGAATGTAGACGTGAACACCACCCGAAGGCGACTCGTCGGACACCAACCGACCCCGAGCGCGTCCTACCAGCTTCCTGATGGCCTCGACGTCACGCAGCACCGCCGCGCGGTCCGCCTTCGACGTGTCCAGGTCCAGCACCAGCACGCGGGTGTCCCCGGCAGCTGAATACACCGGCACAGCCGCCGGTACCGACGGCAACCGCTCAGTCAGAGCGCGCTGCCCACGGACCGGGTAGGCGCGGCCGCCGTTGTGCGACTCCCGGACCAGAGCGCGGCCGGCAATCAGAGGCGCAAGAGCTCGCCACGCCTCAGCGGCATCGCTGAGCTGCGTCGCACTGGAACTTTCGCGCGACGTGCGCGGCGTGTCGGCGGCTACCTCACCACCCGCTTGAGGGTAGCCAGTACTCTGAGAGCTGCTCATCCCAAGCAGACCTTTCGTTTGATCGCAGATCCGGGTTGCACCCCGCATTTGCTCGACCTCGGCCTTCCTGACTCATCAGGGGGGCCTTCGTCGTTTTCTGGAGTTGTATTGAGGCACCGCAGTTGAGGACTAGGCCGGCGGGCGCACGCCGATCACCTCCCCCCCCTGCCTTGATCCGAGAGCCCGGCCGTCGACTGACGGCGGGAAGTCGTGGGTGTTGGCCCCGGACGGGCTGACTGCCTGCATTCGGGCAGTAGTGATCGCACGCCGGCCGCTTCGCGGGTGCTCAGCGAAGTGCGGCATGTCGCGGTCATTTGGTTCTTGAGCTGGCGCAGGGTATGCGCTAGCCTCAGAGCTGCTCCTGAACAAAGCAGACCTTTCGTTTTCTGGTGACAGACCCGGTTGGCCCCGGATCTCTCCGACTTGAAGCCTTCCCGTTGGCCCGGGGAGGCTTTTGTCGTTGTATGGAGTTGTTGGCCCGTTCACCGCTAGGCGGTCTCGTGCAGGTCCATCGCCTCCCCGGTCGCGGCGGCGCTGATGTCGTACGACACCAGGGATTCGAGATAGTCATTGACCGTCAGCTGCAGTGCATCGGCGCGCTGATGGATCTGCTGGCGAAGCTCGGGTACGACCCGCAGGAATACAGGTGACCGGGCACCCTTGGTCGGCCGGCCGGTTCCGTTTTTACCCCTGGAGGCAAACGTCGGCGTGCTCACCGGCACGAACGGCAGCCGATGCTTCTCGTCCAGGTCGCGGTGGACCAGCTGTTCGAGGTAGTGATTGATGCTGGCGCGTTCGCCGGCCATCCGGCGTCGCAGCGCATCTCGCAGATCGACCCGCATCCGGATCAGTACCGCCACGCGTTCGGTGTCGCTTGAGCCCGCAGCTGTCATGAGATCCAGCATGTCGGGCGGTGCTAGCCGAAAGGAGTAGGCGCGCCGTGACCGGTGCCCGTCGTCAGGGCACGAAACACTCAGGCCCGTCGACGTGCTGGGCGTCGAGATCCACGCCGCGCAACTCGCCGTGTCGGAGCCTGGACTCGCATCGGGGTATGAGCTACCGTTGGAGCTGTCCATCTAGACAGTCCTTCCTTATCGGCCGACCAGCTCCAACTGATCAGCCACAGTGACACCGCCGCTCCGCGCCAACGGGGCGGCTTCGTCATTTATGGAGTTGTTCCATCAAGGCCGTCAGGCCGTCTTCAGCGGCAGCTCCTCTTGTCCGTGATCACGCGGCACCCGCCAGATGGGGCAGCCGTTCGCGTCCGTCTCGTCGCTGTCGATCAGAGTCTGGACGTACACCGACAACGAGATGCCCGCCGCGTCGGCGGCACGTTGAGCCTTCGAGTACGCCGCTTCCTCGACCCGAGCTTGCAGTGGCACCAACTTGCGCCCCTCGACCGGAGGACGCGCCGACCGACCTTTGATCGCAGACATCTAGCCATCGTGTGGGTCAATGCATGCATACCTTCGGACCTCCGCCGTGACACGCCGTCTGTCTCGGAAATGAAGCACCTAGCGTCTCTACGTGACTACGCAGCGTTCACCAGAAAGCACCTGTCGCGCAACCGTCGTCGGGGTAGGCGGTGCAGTATCCACGGACACCAAGTAGGGGTGAACCACCCCGGGTGTTGAGGGTCCTGCTTGCTAGGTGGCTTCGGACATCTGTGATTCGGGCCGGGCGCGGAGAGATGCCGACGTGAGCTCAGTTTGTGGGCCCCCGTCGTGGGTGTTGTTCTGGAACTTGAGACGACCAGGTTGCTGGTCGAGCCTTGGGTGCAGCTGACCTTGACGATGTTGCGGCCCAGGCTGGTTGCGAAGACTCGAGGGCTCGGAAGAGATGGGGGCGTCGGCGCCCGGGAAGGCATGTATGACGCTTAAGTCACGTGAACCCAACGACCGCCGGTCCATACCCACTGCGATTTTCAAGTCCGCGCAACCGCTAACTTCAATATTGCAGTGAATCGTCGTCGGGAGCAGCTGGGAGGTAGGTGATCACCCGAATGATCATCTCCGTCCACCGCGTGCGATTCAAGCTATACAGCACCGGCATGGATTCGCGTTCGCCGGCAGGGAGCGATGCAGAGATCACTCCGAGGCCTTCCAGGGTGGCGAGATTGGACCGAACGGTAGCTCGTTCGCTACCCACGGCCTCCATGATCGCGCCGATTCGAGAGTTCGGATGATCGGCGAGGAAGTGCGCGATCTGGAGGCGGAGGGGAGTCTTGATCACTTCGTGCGCCTCCTCCACTCGCGGCGGCAGTGCGGTTACCTGGTGTACGTTCCACGGCATTCGGACATCTTGCAGTATCAACGCCGCGTTTGCCGAAACCACACGACAGCGCATGTTTGCTGCTCCAGACACCACTCGAAGACGTGTCGTGCGCGTCGTGCTCATGTCGGCGCGCTGGTGTCCGCCTTCTGTCCGGTCGCTGTTGCTCGAGCTGGCCCACATGCGGGGCCCAGACGACCGATCAGAATTCGCGACCAGATCGCGCGCCATCACGTAACGAGCAAACGCCTCCTCGATTACCGGTGGCGATGTGCTGCCGGGTGTCTCCGACATGTGTCCTCTCCTTCTGAGGGCCGTTGTGGGCGCTTCAGAGGGGACAAGTGACTTTTTTGGGGTCAAACGGTCACGATCGCGGAAGAAGTTTTAAGTTCACCCATTCGCCACTTGGAGGGTGAAGGTCGGCCATAGGTAGAGTCACTTCAGCGGAACTGGGAGTGTGCGCGGTCCGCGTCAGATCGTGTCATTCGCGGCTTTGAGCACCCAGTCTGTATCCGAGGGGGAACTGCATGATTCAAAGGCAGCCGAGCCGCAAACGGTTCGCGGCTCCGCTGGTCGTTGCTCTCTCCCTTACTATGTCGAGCTGCAGCTCGGGCAGCAGCGGTGTCCACCTTCAAAGCGTCGATCCACCAAGTTCGCCGTCGGCGTCGGTTGCGCAATCTGCGCCTCAGTCGACTCAGTCGTCGGTTCTTTCGGTTACCCTCCAGTCGACTCAGCCGGCTGTCTCGGCGTCGTTATCGACAAAGCCATCCGCCAGCGCCACGAAGCCCTCGACATCGAGCGTGGCCCCGGTGACGTTGACGACCCAGCCTTGGCCGGCCAGTTTCAGCCCAACTCAGCAGGCGTACGCCAAAAACGCCCTTGCCGCGTTTGATGGTTTTGTCCGTATCTCCACTGCGGCAGAAAAGCAGCCTGCAAAGGACTGGACACAGGCAATTAGGAAATACACAGCTGACCCAACGGCAGCCAAAACTCTGGACGATCTAGCTTCCTTGGTGGCCGCCAAGGTGCACGCGACCAGCACCGAAACCTATGGGCCGTCACGGGTCATCTCAGCGACCGCAAATAAGGTAGTACTCGAGTCTTGCGTAGATGGTTCTCAGGCCGCCCTCGCCGACGGCACTGGTAAAAAGGTCGCTTTGCGGCCCTCACCTCATCCGCGAACGCTCCTGACGTTCAATGTGTATGACTATTCGCCTAAGAACGGCGGCTGGCTAGTTAGTGAAACTGCGGCGCCTAATCCGGTTAAGCCGTGTTAATTCGACGGCTAGCTTGCATGATGACAGTGAGCGCCATTGTTGCAATTGGCCTTGCGATTACTACGACCCCTGCGTTTGCTGACGGTAATTGCTACCTGGATCCATCAAGCGGCAAGTTTGTCTGCGACATCAGTAAGTCTAGCCATCTAGCAGCCCAACAATTCACTATTGGAACGCAACCGTCGGAGGTGCATTCCAAATTACTCAAGCGAACTTTCTGCATGCGACACAAATCCGCGCCTGGGTTGAGTGGAATACCAATGACACTACCTGCACGACTGGTCTAGCGGCGAACGGCAAATTTTCGTCCTGGTCTGTACGGGCCGCTGGGTCAACCACCTACAGCTCGATCTCATCGACGGCCGCGTATTCCGCTGGACCTGGTAACTGCATCACCTCCCGATCTGCAATCTCAGGTAGCGCGTTTCAAGTGCATAATTAAGCACACCGACTTGCTAGTACCAGCACATACATCGCGTTACAGAGGAGAAGCCGTGATTAAGAATCGAACCTGGCGTGTGATAGCACTGTGCGCTTCAGTGGCGGTTATTGCCTCCGTGAGCACTGTGGCAGCGAAGTCGTCTGTTTTGCAGCATCAGCGAAGCACCCGGGCGTCATCCCCGGTGATATCGACGACTTCCCGTCTCGCCGCTGCTGAGCCACAAACTCTACTCGAGCTGGCCAAATTTGAGATCAGTAGTGGTTTGGATGCCAAGCTGTTCACTCGGGTGTCTATCGTGCCGGAAGTCGATGGTTCTGGTTCGATGCTTGATGCGGACGTGGTGGTTCCGTCAGGCGACAATGGCGATTTTGTCCTTGCGGAGTGGCAGGCGGAGCTCGCGGCGGCAGCTATATGGGAGAAGTCGATTGAACAGAATTCTGTCGATGTTCTCCGGTCGGTTAGGGTACAAGCTCTAACATCAGACGGAACATTGGTGGACGGCCGGGGCGTTAGTGTGTATCAGCAGGTTAAGGGTCTACGATTCCCGACATCCAGCTGGACCGACATACAGATTACTGACTCAATCGACAAGGTTATAGCCGCCTCTGGTATGCAGCTTGTTTCCGTTCGGGTTCTTCGTCCACTCGATCCGGCCGTCGTCGTGAGTCTACGCACCTCAACAATGACACCGACATCCCTAGAAAGCTTCAACACTCTTCTCGCTTCTATACGATCCATCGGGAATCCGCAATCTAATGATTGTTCACTGGACGGCGTCTACATTGAGATTGCCGATGCGCGCAATCATCCGTTAGTGAAGATGGCGGAGAACTGTCGGATCTCTGCTGGCACGTCGTGGAATAGTGCTGACAGCCCCATCCAAATTCCACACGGTGGTGACGCAAGCGTTGTGTCGACGACACCGGCGACAGATTCCGCTGGTCCATCGACGATGGTACATGGCGACGGAACTAGGTAAACGATCCAGAAACGGGAGCGCGCACGCTAATTTCGCGGCATCGTCGTTTAGATCGACCGCCTTGCTTGAGCCATGCTCCCGATGGCGGCGGACGCTGACGTTGCCTCGCCGAGGCCCGAGTGCTGATTTCATTGAGATCAGGTCGCGAAGGTAGGGGGCAGAAGCCTTCCAAGTAGATGGCTTCCGGCTCGGAACCACTGCGCTGCAAGACCGGGTCGTATCCCGCTGAGTGACACCGTCGACTCACCGCCCACCATCATCACAATCTCTGGCACGCGGTGTCAGGAATCTGACCGTTATTTGCCAGCTGGAAGAGTTGACTAAGCGCATGGTGGACTAAGTTCACGACGTGAAATGCCTGGTCGCGGTGGCCAAGCGCCAATCCCAAGCAAGATAACTGCCGTTGTCTTCTTCTGGTTGTTCTGCGACCAGTCGATGAGGACTTTGTTGTGGCGCAAGGCTTTAGTCATTCTGGAGACCACCAGTGTCGGCATCGCTTGTTCGATCTGTTCGGCTACCACCCGGGCCCAGTCGGTGGCCTGGGTGCTGGTGATCTGCTGGTCCATCGGTACGTACAGGTGCAGCCCCTTGGATCCGGAGGTGACCGGAACCATCCGGTCGCCGAGCGGCCCGAGCCGCTCCCGCAGGTACAGGGCTACCTCGACGCATTCGGCGAGGCCGGCGCCGGAGCCGGGGTCCAGGTCGAACACCACCCGGTCCGGGTGCCGCACCGTCGAGGTCGCGGACGCACCCGTTGTGTCGGTTTCGATGCGCCACTGCGGGACGTGCAGCTCCAACGCGGCGACCTGCCCGAGCCACCCCAGGGATGCCGGGGTGTCCATCACCGGGTAGAACTTCGGGCCCGAGGTGTGCCGGATCTGGACCCGGGTCAGCCACGGCGGGGTTCCGACTTCGAGGTCTTTGGCGAAGAACTCCGGGCCGTCGACGCCGTCGGGCCACCGCTTCCGGGTCGCGGGGCGGCCGGCCAGGTGCGGCAGCATGACGTCGGCAACTTCGACGTAGTAGGAGATGACGTCGGCTTTCGTCGTGCCGGTGGCCGGGTACAACACCCGGTCCGGGGTGCTGATCTTGAACTCTTGGCCGGCGACCTTCATCATCGAGGCGCGTTCAGGCACGGTCCGCACCGTTCGCCGCCCTCATGGGTTCAAGCATTCCAGACCGGCCGCGTCGAGTGGGGTGGTTCAGTGGTGACGGGGGTGGCGAGCCGATGGTCCAGCACCCAGCGCTGGTAGATGCATCCGGCATCGGCGGGCACCGGTTGCCGTTGACGTGGTGGCTTCATACCGGTGACCTCGGCGTCGTCGCCACATCCATGGATGCCGCTGACCGGGACGATCTGTCCCGGGGGGTCAACGGTGCTGCCCGCCTGTGCCGTCGCGATCTGGTTGTTGTTGCCGGTGCACCGGAAACGCGGCGCGCACCGCTGGCAGGGCAGGTCTTCCGGCGGTCACCACGGCCACCGGCCGGGCCGTGGGTTTCCAAATTGGCCGGATGGCTGGGCGGTGATGCGGGAGAATGCAGCTGCAACCAGCATTTTGAAACAATTACCGGAGGATTTCACGTGGCTCGGCAAGAAACTGTGGCTTTGATTGATGACATCGACGGCGCCAAGGCACATGAGACGGTGACGTTCGGCTTGGACGGGGCGAGCTACGAGATCGACCTGCACAGCAAGAAGGCTGCAGCGTTGCGGAAGTCATTGTCGGAGTTCGTCGCCGGCGCACGGCACACGCCGGACTCGACCTCGGTGACCCGACCGGCGGTCCGCGGGCGGCGGCAAGCGAAGAGCCGCGCGGCGGGGGACCCGACAGCATCGGAGATCCGGGCTTGGGCGGCGTCGGCAGGTGTGGTCATGTCGGACAGAGGCCGGATATCCGCTGCGGTGCTCGAACAGTTCTTTGCCGCGCAAAGCCGTTGACGGTCGAGGGCTGAGGGTCGGCCCACCCACGGGCGACGTCCGTCGGTCGACGTCGGCCCGGTAGCCGCCTGCCGGCGGTCGGGTTGCCGTAACGAGTGGGCGGTATTCCGGCATGCCCGCCGGGCCGACGGTCTAAGCGGGCGGGCTCTCCGCGTTCGATGGCGCGCCGCCGCCTGGTGCACACCGGGACGGCCGACGCCGCGCACAGCGCCGAACTGACCCGGGCGTTCCTGTTCGGGTCCGTCGCCGCCGGCATCGGCGAGCTACGCCCTGTACCGGGCGGCCGGCTCGATCTGGCCGCTCATCGTCGCCAACGCCGTCTAGGACGGCATTGCGTTCAGCATCGACTCCTGGCCCGCCGCCGCGAACGCGCTTGTCGTGGTCAACCTGACCGGCGCCCTGCTCGGTGCGGTGGTGATGTTCATCGGCTACAACCGCTACTGGCGGGACCGACAGGCGCTGCAGGCCGTCGCGTAGACGCATTTGATCCGGGTCTTGAGTATCAGCCGATGCTTTCGACGTAGAGCCGAGCGATTTTGTTCAGGGCGCCGTGAGCGTGGCCTGCGGCCTGCTCGGTCAGGGCGGCGGCCAGGCGCAGCTGGTCCCCCGCGACCGCGATCGTTTCGTTCGGATCCAGGACACCCTCCATCGTGTCGGTACGCAGCCCCTCCGATTCCGTCGGTAACGCACCGAGAGCCTTGGCCAGCCGGCCCAGCTGATAGCCGACCAGGTGCAGGATCTCCTGAACGTCGCCGGCCGCGCTGTAGAGCTCGGACGTGCCGTCCGCACTGTGATACTTGATCGCATCGGACCTGAGTAGGTCTTCGACGGGCTGTAAATAGCTCACGGGACATCCCTTCGCGGAGCGTGGTGTTCGGGGCTTGCCTTGCTGCTCAGCCAGCTCATATCCATCCAACAGGACCCGATAGGTCGCGACACCGTCGGCGTAAGGCCTCCTGCCGTTCCCTCGACTGTTCGGTTAGCTGGCGGCAGGCCAAGAACCGCGGATATTGCGGATCTAATTGGCGATCTCGTCCAAGGCGGCCGCATGCGCGGTGAGCCGTGCGGTGGTGGCTGCTACATGGTCGGTGGCGGCCGCGACCTTCGTCGAGGTTCCGCGATCGGTACGGATTTCGGTGATGATGTCTAAGTTGGATTGCGCCCGGAGCGCGTGTCCAACAGCGTGATCGAGCATCTGGGCTTGGTAACGCAGGTGCACAAACTCTTCGTCGCTGAGGTCCCGGTCGACGATCTGATAGGCGAGTTCCTTTGCCGTCCAATCGATATCCAAACTTGGATCTGGAAAATCCAGCCCGCTGGCTCGGCGGCCGGTTTCGGCCAACGAGACGACTGAGCGTCATCACTTCCGGGTCGGTGACGTTTACCGGCCGACCAACGATCCGCCGGCGCCCGGCGAACAAGAACAGCCACCACCCCGCCCAACCCACTGCAGCACCGATCAATGCGCTGTAGATGACCGAGAGCGGCCCGCCGATGAACCAACCGCCGACGACGAACCCGACGATGCCGCCAAACACGACGCTGGTGATCTCGCCCCAGTGGTGCTCCCCCAGCGTGCCCACGCCGACGTGAGGAGCGAACACGGTTGTTCCGGTCCAACGGCGAAGACGGAGCAGCCACCTCCGGCGCGTCGGCTTAGAAGCACCCCACGCCGCCAGTGACGCCGCGCCAGCCCCGGTCAGCTCGGCCCGCCACATCAACACGCCGGCCTCGGCGAACTCAGGGATCTCGATGCTGCTGAGCCCAGCCGAACGGGCCCGCTCCACTCGCCGATCCATGCGGGCCGTCCACACTCTGGGCGGCACCCCGGACAACGCCTGTTGCAGATCAGGCACCGACGGCATCTGCGTCATAGCGGATCTCCTCTCCCCGCTTGGGGTTGATCGAACTCTAGGACCAGGGACCGACACTCGGGGTCTCGATGACAGCCGTGAACTGATCTACTCACCCAAGGCCCCACTCATTGCCGACAAAACCGGCCGCTTCGGCCCAGGTGGAGGGCGCCCCAGATCCGGCGGAGGCACGCCGGTGGCCGCTCCAACCGGTTGGTCTCCGGGGGGGTCTGGTCCTACGTTCGCCGGCTGTGCGAACTACCCGCTTGGGGACCGATGGCCGCTGGCTACAGGACGTCGGGGTGGATTGGTGATGGCGTCGTCGCTGCGATCTCGGCCGGCGCCTCGACCCTAACCAGCTGGAGATGCGCGGGCCAGGGCACCAGCCACCGGCTCATCGACACCCCGCAATTCCGACTCGACAACACCGTTCGAACATGTGTGCGATGGTGGGGTGATGGTGGAGCCTGCCCGGGTCGAGCGGCCTCCGCCGTGCCCGGGTGGCCACCCTTACCGCGAGGGTGAGGTAGTTGTCGGGTGGAAACCGTGCGGGTGCGCCCGTTCGACCCAGCCCGCTGGCCACCGCACCTATTGGTGCACACTCTGCCATCGTGTGCTGCACGTGCCACCGTGCATGGCCCCCGACACCTCCGCCGGCGCGATGGGCCTGACACCGCCCTAGCCAAACCACGGGTCGCGATCGAACCGACGTCCACCTCGGAATAGCGCTTCGGCGAAGGTGGCGTGTGCTGGTCCGCCCGCCGAGGCCGGCGGCCACCAATTTTCCAAAGGCACTTTGGAGAATTGGTCGATCTCCCCTCGAAGGCTTCAAGGTTCCCGGTTCCGCGACGCGGCTGTTACAGCCCGCCCGGCGGGCGCCTCCAGCGGATGATGGTGCAGTGACGCAATTGGTAGAGCTTCCCGACGGCTACAGCGAGCTGCTCGCCGCCGTGAAGGCCGACGTGGTGGCGACCAGGTTGCGCGCGGCGCGGACGGCGAACAACGAGATGCTGGGACTGTACTGGCGGGTTGGCAGGCTCATCCTGGGCCGCCAGGACCGTCAAGGGTGGGGAAGCAACGTCGTCGCCCGGCTGTCGTCGGATCTTCGCCGTGAGTTCCCGGACCAGCGGGGATGGGGCTCAAGCAACCTGGCCTCCATGCGCAGGTTCGCCGCCACCTGGCCGGACCCGGCAATGCTCCAAAGTTCCATTGGAAAATTGCCGTGGGGTCACGTGGTGACGCTCCTCAACCGGCTTGCCGACACGGGCGAGCGCGATTGGTACGCCGACCAAGCCGCTACCAACGGGTGGTCCGGCAAGGTCCTGGAGCATCACATCGCCACCGACCTGCGGCGGCGGATCGCCTCAGCGCCGAGCAACTTCGATACCCATCTCGCCGGCGCCGACTCGGACCTGGCGCAGGAGATCGTCCGCGACCCGTACGTCTTCGACTTCCTCAACCTGACGGCAAGGGCCACCGAACGCGACGTCGAGCAGGCCATGATGGCCCGCCTGCAGGAAACGCTGCTGGAGCTGGGTAGCGGCTTCGCGTTCGTCGGGCGGCAGGTCCGCCTGGACGTCGACGGCGACGAGTTCTTCGTCGACCTTTTGCTCTTCCATGTGGTTCAGCTTCGGTACGCGGTGGTCGAGTTGAAGGTCGATAAGTTCCGGCCCGAACACGCCGGGCAGCTGCAGTTCTATGTCGCGGTCGTTGACGCCACCATCCGCAAACCGGAGATCCACGCGCCCACCATCGGGATCCTGCTCTGCGCGAGCCGCAACGAGGCAGTGGTCCGGTACGCCCTGGGCGCCAGTACCGCGGCCATGGCCGTCTCGACCGTCAGCTACGAAAATCTGCCGGCCGCCGAGCGAGCGGCGCTGCCGCCGGCCGAGCTCATAGAGGCTGTCGCCCTGTCAGTTGCAGCTGAGGACCTCATGCCTGCGACAGCTGACCCCGACTGACTTCTGTGCCTGTCGGTGCCGCCGCCGATACTGATCGGCATGCAGATCGGTTACGAACCTGACTTCCTCGGCCTCCACGTCCCGCTACCGGTCGCCGCCATTCCGACCACCGTGTTGGACTACCCGCACTTCACCGTCGCCTTCAGGCCGGACCGGCGCCTGGCCGCGGTCTCTGCCGTCAACATCCACGGCGGCCTGCTGCGGGACATCGAACGCACCCGCGACGTTTGGATCCTCGATCCAAGGATCCCCGCAGCCGACCAGCTCGACAACACCGCCTACGACGCCAACGACTTCGACCGCGGCCACTTAACCCGCCGACGCGACCCCGGCTGGGGCACCACAGCTGAGGCGAAGGCCGCCAACGACGCGACGTTCCACTACACCAACGCGCCGCACCACAGGCGTCAGGTTTCAACCAGTCCAAGGAGCTGTGGGCCGGCCTTGAGGACTACATCCTGCAACACGCAGCCACCTACGAGCAGCGCCTCGCCGTCTTCACCGGACCCATCCTGCTATCGGATGACCCGACCTACCGCGGCACGCAGATCCCGCTGCGGTTCTACAAGATCGCCGCCTGGCTGGGCGACCAGCGGCTCGCCACGTCCGGCTACGTGCTGGACCAGACGCCGCTGGTACGGCGCATCCTCGCCGCACCCGACCGGCAAGCACACACGGCGCCGCCGCTGGGCGCCTACCGGACCTTTCAAGTGCCCGTCGCCGACATCGCCAACATGGCAGATCTGGCCATGCCGGACCTCGTCGACGCCGACGTCCTCCAACTTGCCGGCACGGCCCACGCCAGCGCCCAGCGGGCTACCGGCGGGCGGATCGAGCTGAGCCACTACGACGACATGGTCCTGACCTGACACCGCAGTTCCGTCACGTGACAGATCGGTTGACGGAGACGTGTTGTACGACAACATGTTTCACCGATAACCTATATTATGTCAGCTACTAGCGCATTCGGTCACGGTGCCCGTGGCGTCGCAGCAGGCCACGGGCACCGTCGACGGCGAGGGCACTTGACGAAATCATTTTCGTTCGCCGGTCGATCCCGACCACCGAACTAACCGCGGACATCGCTTTGCCGAACCAAGTTGGCGCTAGCTGACCGGCGTGGAAGCCCAGTAGGTCAGGCCCCGCCCTGAGGGTTCTGCCTCGTTGGTGGCGTGATGCTCGGCGCTGTTGCCACCGGCGGACCGGTGGGTGCAGTCGGTGTACTTGAGCTCGTAGGCGGTTTGGTTGTTGTCGGCGGCGGCGGCGGCGGCTTCGGTGCGTCGCCCCAGATGGTGATCGTGATGGGCGTGTCGAATGGCACTACGTCGCTGGCCTTCGCGCCGGTCAACGAGATGAATGAATGCGGCACGTGGGGTGGCCTCGCGGGGTTCACCACCAGGTAGGTGACCGCATCGGGGTCGAAACCGGCCGCCGCAATTCGACTGAGGATGTCCGGGAACAGCGTCCCCTCCGGGGTGAAGGAAGGTACGGCCACCTGCTTGGCCGACCAGACGACCACGTCGATTCGCGCGGTCTTCGCCACGGTCTGCCCTACCACCGGAACCTGCCCGGCTTGGGCGGTGGTGCCGCCGGCGCCGTTGGACACCTGTTGGGAGCCGGCGGCGATCTTGCCGATCAGCGAGCGGTCGGTGCTTTCCGCCGCGGCCTTGACGATGGCGTCGGAGCTGGGCCCGGCCCAGCCGGCGTTGTGCAGCTGCTGGTAGGCGTCTTCCGGGCTCAGGTTCGCCAGGTTCGGCGTGATGAACAGGTTTTCGCTGGAGACCTGCAGCGTGATGGGCGTGCCCTGCTGGACGCTGTCGCCGGGCTTCCGCCCGTCGAGCTTCAGCACGGTGTTCTTCGGCTGCACGCCGTCGACCAGCTTCTGTGTAGCGGTGAGCTTGAATGTCTTGAGTTCTGCCACGGCCTGGTCGTAGGACTTGCCGGCCAGGTCGACGGGGATTTTGGTGTACACCGGGCCGGAGCCGACGGAGTAGCCGACCGGCGTGCCGGGGTTCACCGACACCCCGGCGGCCGGTCGTTGGCCGGCCAGCACGGTGTTGCGCTGCGCGTCGGTCGAGGGCTGTTGGGTGACCTTGGCGACCAGGCCGAGTTTGTTGAGCTGCGCCTGCGCGGCGTCCCCGCTCAGCGTCGCCAAGTTCGGGACGACCCGCCTGCTGATGCCTTTGCTGACTTCGAGGTTCACTGGCCTGCCGGTGTCGATCAGTGTGCCGGGGCTGGGGTCCTGTCTGATCACCGAGCCGGTGGGCGCGGAGTTCTCCACCGGCCGGATGCTGCCGACGCTCAGGCCGATATTCCGAATCGCTTGTTCCGCCTTCAGCACCGACAGCTCCTGCACCTGCGGGGCCAGGACCTGAGCCACACTCTGCTTGGTACTGACGACTCTCAGCGTGAACAGGATGGCGCCGGCAAGCAGCGCCAGGCACAGCACACCGACAGCGAGGAAGCCCCACACCTTCTTCGACCGACCGGGCTTTTCGTCGTCCCAGATGTCGTCGTCGACCATCCTCCGACGCGGCGGCTCGAGCAGCGCCGGCCCTAGACCGACGGCAAGGTCGACGCGCCCCGCAGTGGCGCTGATCAGCTGAGTCCGCTCGTCGTCGTTCATCAGCGGGGTGGCGTGCACGGCCTGCCCGGACAGCGCCCGGACCAGGTCGGCGCCCATTTCGGCGGCTGTCTGGTACCGGTTCATCGGGTTCTTGTTCAGCGCTTTGAGCACGATGGAGTCCAGCTCCCGCGGCAGGCCGGGCTTCACCTCGCTGGGCGCCTTCGGGTCTTCCCGCACGTGCCGGTAGGCGACCGCGACCGGCGAGTCGCCGGTGAACGGCGGTGCGCCGACCAGCAACTCGAACAGCACGCACCCGGTGGCGTACACGTCGGAGCGGGCGTCGACCGCCCCGCCGCGGGCCTGCTCGGGCGACAGGTACCGCGCGGTTCCCATCACGGTCGCGGTGCCCGTGAGCGAGGCTTGGCCGTCCGCGACGGCGCGGGCGATACCGAAGTCCATCACCTTCACCGCACCGCCCGCGGTCAACATCACGTTGGCCGGTTTGATGTCGCGGTGCACGATGCCGTGCCGGTGCGAGAAGTCCAGCGCAGCGCAGACTTCGGCGGCGATCTTCATCGCCCGCGCCGGCGCTAGGGATCCCTCCCGCTTGAGTAGGTCGCGCAGCGTCTCCCCGTCGACGTACTCCATCACGATGTACGGGACGGTGCCGCCCTCACGATCGGTCTCGCCGGTGTCGTAGACCGCGACGATCGCCGGGTGGTTCAGCGACGCCGCGTTTTGTGCCTCCCGGCCGAACCGCATCTGGAAGGAGGGATCACGCGCCAGATCTGCCCGCAACACCTTGATCGCCACGTCACAGGTGAGGCGGAAATCGCGACCGCGATGGACTTCCGACATCCCGCCGAAGCCAAGAGTCTCGCCGAGCTGGTACCGGCCGCCGAACAATTGTCCCGTCATCGCAGTCTCTCTCCTTTCGCCGTCCGGGGCGTATCAAGCTTGCCTTGTAAACGTGCTGCTTGGACTCTTCGGATAACAGCTAAGCCGTTAAGGTCAGCTACGTAATCAGCGGTTAGCGCCGGGAGTTACCCGACAGCCCACTCTGCACGTAGGCAACTAACTGCATTTGTTTATAAGAACAGCTTTGGACGACCGCGAACGACGAGGGCGCTCGTCGCCGACGTTGATACCACCAGAGGTCATTTCATGACGTACACGATGATTGTGAAGGAGGTGGACTTTCGGACCGGGGTACCAGGTGGCGGTGCCTGGCCCGGCATCTGCACAGTTCCGCCGCCACCCTTTGGTGTGATGACAGTGTGACTTTCGCCGGCGATCTTTCCCACGAGCATTCGGTCGCTGGTAGGCGTCGTGTAAAGCTTCAAGCTACTTGCGCTCCCCGTCCAACCTAGGCTGGCGAGCTTGGCGATGGCTTCGGCCGAAGTTAGATTCGCCAATTTCGGCACAATGAACAGTTGGTTGTTGGAGATTTGCAAAGCGATAGGGCTACCTTGCACTACGGAAGTACCGACCGCGACCTTAACTCCGACAACCGTGTTGACTGGTTGCGTGCTGTCCACCAACGCTGGAATAGCGGTTAGTTTGACGGATTTAAGCGTGGCCACTGCTTGGTCGTAGGTCATACCCACCAGTCCTTGCGGCACATCGGTGAAATTTGGATCCGTCACCGTGACCGTCACGACGGTGCCGACGCTGACCTTTGCGTTTGGCTCAGGGTCCTGGCGGACCACATGACCTTTCTTGCCGCCGGTCGAGGGCACAATGACCACCTTGATCACCAAATATAGTTTTGTCAGTTGTGCGGTCGCCTCCGTAGCAGTGGACGCCCTAAGATCGGGCACCGTTATTAGGGCCGAGGCGTTAGCGGTCGTTGCTTCTGCACTGACCTGAAGGTCCACGAGGTCGCCCTTGACCGACACCGTCCCACCACTTGGCTGCTGAGCGATGACCTGCCCCTTCGGTGTGCCAGCGGACTCGACAGAGGTGAGGGTTCCGACGGTCAGACCGGCAGCGGTGATGTCGGCCTCTGCCTCCACAAGGCTCAGGCCCACTAGTTGCGGCGTTACGGCTCTTGCCGCGGAAACTGATTCGTCAGGTTGGTTCGTATGCAGTAGCAGCGCTGCTGTCGCGATCAACGTGATGATGGCTGCCGCTGCGATACCGCTGATGACGGGCACCAGCCGGCGCCGACGCCGCACAGTGAGCTCGTCTACTTGCCGCAGTGGCGGGATCGGCAACGCATCCGGGACTTCGGCGGTCGCTGACTGGGCTAGGACCCGGCGAAGCTGCTCTTCTATGGTCTCATTCATCGGGATCCTCCTAGGCTCAGCTGCAGGCGGTCCAGCGCTCGGCTGGCGGACGATTTGACGGTGCCGACCGACACACCAAGAGTCTCGGCCACCTCGGCGAGGGACAGCTCCGACCAGTAGCGCAGCACTACCACTTCCCGTTGCCGTCGGGGCAAATTAGCCACGGCCAAGCGAAGTTCCCGGTCCCGCACTTGCATCACGATCGACTCGTCGGCGCCGGGCTGCGTACCAGGAGCAAGCTCGTGCATATGTCGGGCAGCGGTCCGACGCCGCCGCAGCACCGACCGAGAGTTATTGACCACCGCGGCACGCAGGTAGGCTCTTGCCGCCGCCGGATCATCCAGACCATCGATCCGACGCCAGAATCCCACGAAAGCGTCCTGCACGGCGTCCTCGGCCGCGCCACGGTCCCCGGTTAACAACACGGCCAAACGCAGAAGCGAGTGATAGCTCGTCTGATACAGCGCCTCAAGATCATCGCCCGCCTCGATCGCGACCACATCCGCCCTCTCCTACATCCACCTGCACCGCCTACTTCTGCATCCACGTATTGACGGCATCACGGACCAAAGGTTGACAGACACCGTCGAACACTTTCTGGCATGGCGAACCCAGTTCCGACTGACCAGCTCGGACGCCAGCCGGTCGGTTCCCCATCAGTCCCGATACGGACCGGCCAGCGGCTGAAGCCAGTGATCCGGAAGCGACGCCGAAGCCCGGCGCCACTTGCCGCTACATCCTCCAGCGGGTGAACACAGCTGCCTCGCACCCCGCTGAGCGGAGACGCTCAGACGGTCGGTCCTGGGGAACGCTGGCCTGTGCGTTGCTCAGCGCCGCGCTGCTCGCGATCTGGCCCATGACTCAATGCCCGTTTACTCCGCAGCTTGTGAAAGCGACACATACATTGGGAAACCGTCCCGCGCCTCCTGCGCTTCAGTTCCGTCCACGGATATCTGCGGGCGGCACAACCCTGGCTCGCTATAGCTGAGCACCGCCGCGAGCATCAGCACGGCCGACCAGCGTCGGCCGGTTCACGGCGTGACGGCAGCCCGGAGTGCAGCGGTTACATCGGGATCTGCCCGCTGATGTTCACCGACTTCGGTTTGCCAGCGCGGCGCCGGGTTGCCCAGTACCGGCTGAGGGCGACTGCGCCCGACATCACCACCAGTGCCGCGACAACACACAACGGGAAGCTGACCTCGGGATGATCGAAGTGGAACAGGGCGGCGACACCGACGCCTGCGCCAGTCGCGGCCAGAGCGCCGACGGGCAACGTTCCGACGAGGCACCTGGCTGTCCGGGTGGCGCGTGGATCCCCGTTGTGCCGCAGGACGAGCCACACCGCAACGTCGGCCAGCACCAGCGCGATGACTGCGCTGGTGCCGTACAGGGTCAACAGAATGGGTTCAGGTAGTTCCACGTTCCGGGTCACCGTTGCCCAGATGAGCAGCAGCAGCACCGTGCCGAACGCGACCAGGACACCGGCCAACGCCGCAGGCAGAATCAACGGCAACCGCAACGCCCGGCCAGATGTATCGGAGGCATCGGCCCATTCCCGCAGCGTCGCCGCCCGATCACCGCCCAGCACGTCGTCGACGTCTCCGCCGTCGTCCTGAGCTGCAACGATTTCGGCGTCCAGGTCGGCCGCCATCGACCGGCGGTCACCGCGCCGAACCCCGACCTGTCGCCAAATCCGCTCAGCCTGATCAAGAACATCGAACCTGCTGTCTCCCGGCCGGTGTTCCACGCTGCTAGTCATGCAGTGCCTCCTGGGCTTGGATCGATGCGTTGGTTTCGAGTAGGCCGCTGATCGCCGCGGAAACGCTGCGCCACTCCATTCGTCCTTCTTCAAGCGCTTCCCGGCCGCCGGTGGTCAGCGAGTAGTACTTGCGGGGCGGCCCGGACTCGGACGGCAGCATCTGGATGCTGACCAGACCGCCCTTCTCCAGCCGCGCCAGCAGCGGATAGGTCGACCCGCCGGCCATCGTCAGACCCTGCTCGGCCAACCGCTGACTGATCTCGTACCCATAGACCGGGCGGTCCTGCAGCAACGACAACACGCAAAGATCCAACACCCCGCGAAGGATCAGTGAGCGTCTCTCCACTCCCGGACTCATGCTGTGCAGGGTAGCAGTATTCGGCCGAACTGCACCCGCCTTTCCGGTCCGCAGGCAGCGGCGCAAAGGCGGGGATGATCGGAGCGGTACGACCGAACGAACCCACTGTGGACAAATATGGATTGGGCATCGCGCGTGCACGGGAAAGCAGCGCCTCACGATGTCCAGCTCGCGGGCCGGCGGTCCACGCCACGATTACCTGAATCCATCGCATTAGCCACGCGCCATCCCAGCGATCTTGACTGCACGCGGCGCCGAATCGACGTGTTCGGGCGACGGCATCGTCGTACTATCGCCGAGGGCCAAGAAGAGCTACGACACCGACAAGCCGCAGGTGGTGGCAAGTCGGCGATGCATCGGCCCTTCATCGCATCAGCCCAACCAATGCTCACGACACTATTGGTGAACCGCGGCGAGTCCGTCCATCAAGCAGTCGGTTGACGGTCGCGGTGACGGCTCGCACCACGAGGAACACGACGATGGGGGCAAGCACGATGGCCACCACGTCGGCGATCTCAAGGTTACTTCGAGGGCCGGACTCTCCGGGCATGTTGTTGCCCCACTGGGGAGCTCGATACTTGACGACCAGGATCAGCGCCGCAATGGCAGCAGCGACTGGCAGCAACGCCCGACCAAGCCGGTTGAACAACGCAGCTACACCGACGGCGACAGCCACCAACCCGACACCCGACAACAGCGCAGGCGACACGATGATCGACGGCCGCCACTTCTCCGTGGACAGCAGCAACCCGAACACAGAAACTGCTGCGCTGAGTCCGACGAGACACCACAACGGAACCAACCGGCGGCCACGCTCAACTCGACGTGGTGAGGCCAAGGCAACGGCGGCGATGAGCTGGACACCGAGCCAGCCGATGGCATTGCCGAACACCAGGGAGTTGTTGTCGGCATATTGAACGGTCATTGCCGCCAGGTACGCGGCAACGCCGAGCAGCGCCCGTCATCGCACACCACAACGAATCGCGAGACGCGGCCATTGCCGTTGCCGCGACCGACCAAGACCAGAAACCGCAGCCACCGAAGCTGACGCCGACAGCGACCCGAACAAGCATCGCGGCAGCGCAACCGCCAGCGCCATCGGTGGCACCGACTCGCCCGAGCCCGGGCGGCCCGACGTCGCCAACCGCAGCTTCTGCACAGGAACTGCGGATCGTGCGTGGAGCGGTCTGGGACCCGATCGGCGACGGACATCCCGACCACGCGGCGCAGGCCGCCTCGGCGTACGACGGACAACCATCGACGTCGTGGTCGACGTCGATGTACGCGCAGAACTTCCCCAGCGCGACCAAGCCCGGAGTGGGGATCGCGCTGCAACTAGCCGCGCCGGCGAGCCCTGTAGCCGTCACCGTCCGATCTACGACACCGGGAACAACCATCCAGGTTCGATCCGCCGGCGGTCTCAACCCGATCTACGACCAAACAACGTCTCTCGGGCAGGGCTTGATCGGATCGACCGGAGCTTTGACCATCAAGCTGCGTCAAGCACCCTCATCGCGGTATCTCATCGTGTTCGTGACCGGGATGGGTAAGTCCGGCGCCAACTTCGCCTCGACGATCAACGAGATCGCTGTACTGGGGTAGGTCGATCTGGCCGCTCAGTTAACCCCGTGACCAACCTGGCCGAGCCGCGGAGCCTGAGGTGGGTCAGGCTTTTTATCGGAAAGGAAGCGGCTTGTCCCCGACGTCCATGAGTGGGCCGGTCAACTGCCGGCCGGCGGTAGGCACGGCAATGCACATCGCGCTGTAGTTCGAGACGGTGTGCTTGCTTTCGGGCACCAGTTCGCCGTCTTGGTCGTAGATGTTGATCTTGACGGTCAGCTGCTCCGAGGTCGCGTCGGAGATGCCGGTGTATTGGCTGACCAACAGGTTGCAGGTGTTGGTCAGCAGTAGGCGGGAGGTGGCGGCGTTGCCCATCGCCGTGGCGAACAGTTCCGCGGGGTGCGGTCGGTGGCAGTCGACAACGTCGGGTTCGACAGCGGCCGTGCTCTGCAGGCAGGTCGAGAACGCCGGCGGCGGTGGCGAACCGGCGCTGAACGCCAGTTTCGCCGTCTTGCGGTAGTCGTCGGCGCGGGCCCGTCCCGGCCCGTTCGGGTCGATGTACTCGATGCAGGCGATCCAGTTCTGGTTCGCCGACCGTTGCCGCGGGGTCGGGCCGGCGGCCAGGGTGGCGGTGACCGACGACGGCGTCCAGCCGCCGCCCAGTGCGAACTGTGCCGGGCCGCCCAGGTAGCGGCCGACCGCGTTGATGCACGCGAACACATTGGGATCGTCGACGACTGACGCCGACACAGTGCCGACCGCGATCTTCGAAGACCCGATGACGGCCACGACCTCGCCGTACCGGCGACCGTTGCAGGGGCCGGTGGACACCGGCGGGTACCGCAAGCTGCTGTTAAGCGCGGCGTCGGCCGGCAGCACGGGCTGCAACAGGCAGTCCCCCACCGCCGGCGGACCCGGAATCAGCGATTCGATCTGGGCGTTACCGGCGACTTTCGTGCCGGCCACCTGCGGAACAACGACCACGGCGAGCAGCAGGACAGTAAGAACCAGCAGTCCCCACCACCGCCGGCTCATCCTCTGGCTCCCACGGCAGCGGAAACGGCCAGCAGACGGGTGGCAGCGGAATCCACGACGGTTGTTCCGCTACAACAGTTCCCGACGTCGAGCCCAGCACCGCACCGAAACGCCATCAACGGCAGCCCAAACTGCCAACGAGACGATTCACACCAACGAAGTTAGCCCACTCACGCGGCGATCGGCGCACCGAACGCTCGCTCGGTCCACAGTCGGCGGCCCAGTGCAAGCATTCCTGCTGACAGCAGGGGCAGCGTCAACAACCACAGCACGTTGCTCACAGGTACGCGATCGTTGGACACGCCGTCCGAGACGCCGACATAGGCGGCTTGCAGGCTCCAGATGGCGACGTTGAGTGTCGCGGCAACGAGCAGCGCCCAGCGTGGCCAAGCCGGCCCGCCGCTCTGGTGAGCCGACCACGGCTCGAGTAGCAGCGCTTGGGCTACTGCGAATAGAAGGTAGAGCGCCGCGACGGCCCAGGCGGAGTCCAGCGCATCGGCTACCGACAGATACCCGAGGTTGAACACCGACAGAACACCAAGAGGAACGATGAACGCCAGCAGCACTTTCCGCCGTCGGTGAGCCGCCGACCTGAAGGTGACCGCCGTCAGCAGGGCAAGAAGGGCGAGCTGCGCGACACCCAACAGCATCGCGGCCACCATGCCTGACCGGGGCCGCGGCCCGCCCATCAGAACGGAATACATTGCGGGCACGAAGGCCACGACCAGTAGCAGACCGCCGCCGACTGCGACCAGGCCGGCGAGCTTGGTGAAGATGCTGGCCGGGCCGACCTGTTCGCGCATCAGCGACTTGGCCACTGCTGTCGGCTCACCAAATCGCTCCACAGCCAGGCGCTCGGCGGTTGCGGGGTCGACACCGGTGGCGACGAGAGACTCGGTGGCGTGGTGGAGATGGTCGGAGACTTCGTTGGACAGGTGCTCGACATGGGCTCCGCGGCCGAGGCGTCGACGCAGCTGTTCCAGGTACTGCTCGATCATGCTGTGGCTGGCCATGTTCGTCCTCCTAGAGTTTTGCCGACCGCAGCGGCGAACGATTTCCACGCGTCCCGACGGGTAGCCAGGGCGTCCCGTCCGCCGCTGGTCAGTTGATAGACCTTGCGTTTGCGCCCGCCATGTTCCGACCAGCTGCTGGCCAGAAGGCCCGCGTTCTCCAGTCGATGCAACGCCGGATAGACAGTGCCCTCGGCAAGATCGAACGTCCCGCCGCTTCGCTGTCGAAGCCGCTCGATCACGGCATAACCGTGCAGAGAACCTTCGTCCAGTACCGCCAGGATCAGCAGCTCCAGATGACCCTTCGTCTCATCACCCTTCATACCTAGCGACACTAGGGGTCGGTGGCGGGGAAGTCCACACTCAACCCTCGTTTCGACCCAGAAAGCAGCACCGTGACCCACTCGTGGTCTGGGATGCGCCGACTCAGGACCTGCAACAGGTATAGGAGTGACTCATTCACCTCGATGGCGAAGGAAGTACCTCATCGGCGCGCTGCGACAGTCACAGTGACCGCCGCCGACGCCGCCGGCGTCGTCATCGCCTGAAGATCGGCCGTTACATTTTGGGCGAACGCTGACACCCACGCCTGGAATGCGGCGCCGGCCGCATCGGTGGATTCGCTTTAGCGACCACATGCGCCAGCGATGGGTCGTGAGCATCGATGCCTATTCGCCTCTGATCCGCAGTGCCGCACCGCCATCGCAGCATCCGATGTTGCCAGTCGCTGACCTCGGGTAGCTGCCTTCGATCAGTGAACGTGCTGCAGGATAGACCGCCGACGCCGATTCATTTGCCCCATCGAGAGTCTGTGGGACCGCTCCCCCACTTGTTGAGAGGAATGACGGCCACGCGGCCGTCACATGTTGGGTGCGTTAGATGTGATGGACAACGCCGAGGGCGGACAGGTCGATGGGATCGCCGGTGCTCTGTCCCCCGGTTGGCAGGCTGTCGTCCAGGGGAAGGACGAGCAGCAGGGCTTCGGTGTCGCCGTTCTGGCCGCCGGCGGTGAGGGTGCCCTGGATCTGCACTGCGATGACCGGGGTGGTGCCCCGTTGGGGTCGTCCGGTCACTTGTCCGTACAGGGCGCCGACGGTGGTCTGCACCCACTGGGCGGTGTAGCCGGCCTCGGCTCCGTAGGCACGTGCGCACGCGGAGGAGACCTTTGCGATCCTGGTCGCGTCGAGGTGACCCTTCACCGTCAATTGCGGTGATGACTGCGCTCTTGTGCAGGTTGCCGCTGCTGCCGCAGCCTGCGCTGCTGCTGTCTCAGCGCCTTTCTCGGCTGATTGGGCGGCCTGCTGGGCCTGCTGTTCGGCGGACCGTTCACCGGCCTGCCGCTCTTGGATCTGGGAGGGGTCACTGCTGCTCGGTGCGGTCGTCGTTGTTGTGGCTGGCGACTGCGTCGTTGCCGCAGGGCTGATGACAGCGGGAGCGGCCGGTGCTGACGTGTGCTGAAATGCCGAAGCGCCGACCCCGACGATGGCGACGACGGCCGCCGCAGCGAGCAGGCCTGTGCTCCACAGCGGCGGCCGCCGGCGCGTCCGGCGACGGCGGTCCAGCTCAGCGAGGACGTCGGCCTCCGGTGGCGCGTACCGCTCCAGGTCTGCGAGCGCGTCACGGAGGTCATGGGTGGTGATCATCAGTGGTCCTCCTTGAGTTGCAGAATGTCGGGGGTCACGCGGAGGGCGGCCAGCGCGCGGGAGATGTTGGACCGCACACCGCCGGCCGAGGTGGCCATCGCTTCGGCGATGCTCGCGTCGTCGTAGTCCAGGTAGTAGCGCAGCACCACCGCGGTGCGTTGCTGCCGCGGAAGCTGCCGGAGCAGCCCGTCAAGTAGCTGCCGGTTCTCCACCTGCCCGGTGGCATCCGGGCGGCCCGCGTCGGGCAAATCGCTGTGGCTGGACGGAAACGTCCGCCGCCGCGCGGTTTTGCGGTGATCGGCCAGAAAGGTGGTGACGATGATCCGGCGGACGTAGGCGGCCGGGTTGCACATGGACGCAATGTCGGCCCAACGACCCGAGGCCACCAGCAGCGCGTCGATCAAGATGTCGTGAGCCAGCTGCCGATCGCCGCTCAACACACCGGCGAATCTGGTGAACCCCGCTAACTCGGCCTTGACGAACCCCTCGAACTCCAAGACCTCCCCCTCCACTGTTCGGCCATCCCGAACACCGTCAACCATCCAATGCCACCAGACCAGCCAAACGCTGCATCGCATTACGTCGAAATCTTTCAGCTTGCGGCTACCAGCCTCAGGCGATCTGGCCGGGACCCGGTAGACCTACGCTCACCGGGTCCGCAGTCGGCTAACCTTTCGAACATGTGGAGGCGGACCCGGGCCGTGACGCGGTGGGCCGCCGTGCTGGTCTTGGTGGCTGGTGTCCTTTCCGGCTGCTCGACCCGCGTTTCGGGCATCGGCAGCACCGATTCAAGTTCCGCATTTTCTGCATTTTCGCGGCCACAGCGGCCCATTGACCCGGTCCCGGCGTCGTTGTGGACTCCGCCGGACACGACGAGGGCGACGGTCCCTGATGCGCACACCGATCGAAGGGTCGCCACCAGCAAGTATCTGGCGGTGTACCTCATTCACGTCGAGCCTGACGTCCTGTGCGTGGTCGTGCAGGACCTCCCAGGCCAGAGCACCGGCGGTCAGGGCTGCGACAACGGGCCCCACGCAATAGCGAGTGGGCTGATGCTGGGCTGGCGGAACCACGACTCGGCGCCGGCCACTGACCACACCGCAGTACTCGTCCCCGACGGCTACACCGCAACCATCACCAAAGGAACGTTCGAGCTGGCAGGTCAAGGCGTGCTGGTCGTCCAAGGCAACGGGATCGAGGTCACCCTGCGCGGTAACGAGGGCCGGACGATCCACCTGTCGAGCCCGCCCCGACCGCAAGGCTGAGCACGCCGACAGCTAGCCAGCCACTGACCACGGCGCTTCGCCGCACGCGACCTGGTCCTGCCCATACAGGTCCGTTCGCGAGTACATGGGACTTCAACAGCGGCCATAACGACCGCAGTTGCGGCACGTACCTTGCAAATGCCGCCGGAGGTAGCAGCCACTGCTCAGGTGGGGCTGCTGCCAGGCGCCAACAGCCGCGCGAAGCCCATTTTCGTTCGTGGACGATGATTTGCACGGCCTTGACAGCAGACCTGGCTCGCGGACCTGCTGCCCGGGCTGTTCAACGTTTCGGTGGTGCTGTGCATCTTGTTGGTGTGAGAGTGACGTGGTGCTGAGGGAGTGACGGGATTTGGCGGATTTGCCGGGGTGGGATGACCAGTGCGCGACGCTGTTTTCCGCGACTTCGCGAAGGTGGTTGCCTTGGCGGGGTTCCTGGGCGCTTCTGATCCGGAGGACGTGGCGCAGGAGGCGTTCACCCGCCTGCACAAGCACGCCCGTCGACTGCGTGACCTGGAAGCAGCGGCCGGCTACGTCCGCAAAGTTGTCGTCAACCTAGTCCGTGGTGAACACCGAAGCAGGTTGATGCGGCGCCGTCACGTAGTTCCGAGTTGGGCGTGGGAGCGCGCGGTGGTAGGTACCGGCGAGACGGCCGGAGATGCCGGCTTGGCTCAAGCAGTTGCCGCACTCCCCAGCCGGGAGCGGGAGGCGGTCACGCTGAGATTCTGGCTCGATCTGCCATACGAACAAATCGGCGAAGTGATGGGCATTTCTGCCGGGACGGCACGCTCACATGTGTCCCACGCCGTATCGAGCCTACGAACGAGATCAGAGGAAAACGTCCATGGTTGAAGACCTGCAGCAAGGGGTGAAAGCCACCGGACAGCGGCACGCCGACAGCGTCGATGTGCGAGTCGCGTGGAGCACCCATTTGGCTCGAACAGGGTCGACCCGTCGGCGTCACTCGAGCTTGCGGATCGCGTTGGTCGCCGCCGCGGTGGTGGCGGTGGTCGCCGGTGTAGGCATCGGTGCCAGCTTCGTGCTCGCCAAGCCCGCATCGACCGCAGTCGCATCCGCGCCGGAGTGCCCCGTGCACTACGACGTTCACGCCGCCTCCGGCGTATCCACCGACCGGCTGGCCCCATCCGGTCAGCCGGCCGGCGTCGAGCTGTGCGCGTACTCATCAGCACTCGGGCCCAACAGTCGGCTCACCTCCAGCACCGCCGTCGACCAACAGCTGAGCATCGACATCGTAGACGAGCTCAACGACGGCCAGCAGATGGGTCGAGCCCGCCCAGGAATCTACTGCCCCCGAGATACCGGCCTCGCGTACCAAATGATTTTCACCTATCTCGACCGCAGCACAGCAACCGTCATGTTCGAGGCGACAGGCTGTCGATATGCCTACACCGACCAGCTCTACACAATCGGCACCGACCGCTTAGCTGGATTGGTCAGCCGAGCCGTCGGAGCATCGGTGTCGTCTAGTGCGACCACTTTGCCGAACACTGGTGCAGACACTTCAGCAGGGCCTGGCACGGCAGCTGCACCGCTGAGCTCGGGGCCGAGCCTGGCCAACCCCGGCCAGGGGGCAGTCATCAAGGGACGGCTCCAGATGGCCGGCGGACCGGCGCCTGGAACTCCACGCGCAATAGCAGGTGATATCACGGTTCATCGCGGATCTACCATCGCCGGCGAGGTAGTCACCACGGAGAAAGTTGGCGCGACCGGGCAGTTCGCGATTGACGCAGCAGCCGGCACCTATACTTTGACCGGCACCTCACCCATGATCCAAGGCGGGCTCGGGCTCTGCCGCGGCGAAACACCCATTGTGGTCGCCCCCGGCCAAACCATGACCAACATCAATGTCACCTGCAGTATCAAATAAGGCCAACCGGCGACCCGATGACCGTGCCCGTACGCCGAACGCCGACCGGTGGTTCGCGGAGTGCTCCGGCTCGCGACACGGTCAGGACCGCCGGCCGTCACCGCAACGGGATCCTGTGCGGGACGGCTCTGCGGGTCGCACTGGATCGGTTGTGCAACCGCCCGGTCGCTCGTACCGTCCAGTGGTCATGAGACGTAATTTCCACCGATGTGGGGATAGTCGACGCGGCTTGTCGGCGTCCCGGTTTCTGTTCGCCGGAGCAGTCCTGACGCTGATCGCCGTGGCTGGCTGTGCTGCGGGCCGGCCGGATGTTGCGTCTCAATCGGCCGCCCCGACGCCGACCGCGTCGACGCAGGCCACAAATCCGGTCACCACCGCGCCCAGCAGGCACAACGCCGTACCGGGACTTAGCCCGGATGCGCCGTGGTGCCTGGGTAGTTGATCTTCAATCCGAAAGTTGATCTTGCAGCCGCGTCAACTGGGTCGGTGGCATGGCTGGCTGACCGGCTGGTCCGGTGTTCTCCGTCCGTTCCTCGGGCCCGTGTGTGGGGGTTGGTGCCGGTCAGGCTCGGGTCGGTCGTTGGATGCTGGCGAGGATGAGGTTGCGGAATCCGCTGGCCCACGGCCAGTTGGTGGGTAGTCGCAGGGTGCTGCGGCGGGCGGTGCGGGTGATCCTGCCGGCCACCAGAATCAGCTGAGCTCGGATGGTGGCGGTGACAGCTTTGCGGTGCCGGCCGCCGGCGGCGACACCGACTGCTCGGGTCAGGTTGAACGCCATCGCGGCCAGGACCAGCCACCCGGAGTTGGCCATGAAGTTGCCTGACGGCAGGTGCGCCAGCGGCCCGCCCTTCAAATCGGCGATGACCTGTTCGATGATCGCGTGTCGGCGGTGGTCGGCCTCTGCGGTCAGCATCGGCAGCGGTGAGTCGGTGAACACGGCGTGGTGCCGCCAGACCGGGAACAGCTCACCCTGCTCGTTGCGGGTGACGTGGTCGGGGTTGGCGTCGCGGACCCGCCGGACGATCAACCGGGCCGCGACCTGCCCGGCCTTACCCCTCGAAGCGAAAGCAGTGAAACCGATCTCGGCGACTTCAGCGTCGGACACCCACTGGTTCAGTTCTTCGTCGAAGATCGCGCGGGGGTAGCGGATCTTGATCCACCCGGCATCTGGAATGGCCGAGATCGCGGCGGTGACGGCGCGGTCCTTGCGGGCGGTGATTTAGAAGTGCGCCCCGCCGCGGCGGGCCGCGGCGACGACGTCGGCGCCGTAGTAGGCGCTGTCGGCCCGCAGGATCACCAACCCGTTCACCCCGCAGCCCTTCGTGGTTTTCAGGCTGTCGGCGACCAGCCGGGCCGCGCCGCGGGCGGAGTTCGCCGACCCTTTCCGCAGCCTGGTCGCGACGATCACCGGCGCCCGATCGGCGGAGGACACCGTGGCCAACAGCGCGTTCAGTCCTTTGACGCCGGAGTAGCCGTAGCCGCTGCCCTGCTTGGCATATCCGTAGGT
>JBBROB010000034.1:0-40952 GCA_038229825.1 Mycobacteriales bacterium | reverse complement strand
TGTGGATCGAAACCTACTATAACACGAGGCGTCGCCATTCCTCAATTGGTTACTTGACACCGACAGAATATGAGTTAGGATTCAGAAACATACACGAGCTTGCAGCTTAATCTCGAGTCCACAAAAGCGGGGACACTCCAGGGACCATGAAGATGACTTGGACACTTGAGACCGTCACCACCGGGACGCTCGTCACGATCACCGCCGCGGATGTCCCAGATGGTATCGACAGCGCAGACCATACAAAGGCTTTCGCACTATAGCCAACCTAGATGCGTACCTGCGCGGGCGCCCGACAGGAGGTTGGCCACAGTAGCCGGCGGAGTGTGGCGCCAGATCCAATTGTGTGTGCTATCTGCGGCGGCTTCGCCTTCTTGCGAAAGGCATCGACGAGCAGTCCAGGCACCATCGCGGGCCGCGCCCCTCGACTCGGCCGCCTTCTAGGAAGGTGCCCGGTCAAGGATCCTCCCTGGGGGACGCCGAAGTCGCACCGGCCGGGGCCCTTCGTCACTGTGACCTCGGTGGTGACGACTACGCGAGCGGACCGGTGGCAACTTCCCGAAGGTTCACCGGCAGGGCGTGTGCTGGCCATTGCCGGCCATCTGCCCGACCTCCGAAACACATCCGCCGGGCGGGATTGCGCCGCGCCTACGCAAGGTTGCGGCACCGACCGGCTGTAGTGGGCGAATGCTTGAACGTGATCGACCGGGCCGGCTGAGACTGATTGTCCGGGCCTGGGTGGTGGCCTGGTCGCAGCGCCCGTTCAGGTGGACTTTGCTGGTCACCGTGGTGGCCGGGGCGCTGAGCCCATTGGTCATGCCGTCGGTGCTCGCTGCGGTCCAACGGCGACCTGGTTGGGTGCCACCTGATCCGTTGCTGCCGCTACTTGGTCCGGCCTCGGTGGGTGGGGTGATCTTCGTCCTGTTGACCTCGACCATCCTGTTGGTGGGCGGCAGTTGCCTGCAACGCCCGCAGGTGCTGATCCGCGGCGCATTCGCCATGGTCCTGCTGTTCACCCTCCGGTTGATCACCATGACGTTGGTGCCGCTGGCGGCGCCACCCGGGGAGATTCCGCTGCACGATCCGCTCGGTCAGCTCTTCTACCCGGGGGGTACCCCGGATACCAGGGATCTGTTCTTCTCCGGACACACCGCCACCCTGGTCCTGCTGGTTGCATTGGTGCGCGGTCGCGCGGCCAAGCTCGCGGTCGCCGCGGCGGCAGCGGCCGTCGGAACCCTGCTTCTGGTGCAGCACGCCCACTGGACGGTTGATGTCCTGGCCGCCCCGATGTTCGCCGTCCTGGCCTGGTGGCTCAGTGGCATGGTGGTGCGAGCCCCGCAGCGGCCGGCGCCGGCCGCACCGGAGTCGGTGGACGCCGCGAGCCTCACAGGATGGTGACGCAACATGCAGGGGCAGGTGCGTAGTCGAACTAGGACCGCCCAGGATCGCGGTGGCCGCCCGTCGCTCGTGAGGAGCCCTGATGGACGATGCCGAACCGCCATCGGACCCGGTCGGGGCCGGCGACGAACAGTGGATCGCCCTCCGTGGACCGGCCAGGGCCTCGGCCTCGGCCCGGCAACGCCTGGTTCGGATCGGTGTCGCTGCCGTCGTCCTGATCGTGGCCGTGATCGTTCTTCGGGACAAGGTGCCCTCACCCGCGCTGGTGCTGGCGGCGTTGCGGAAGGCGAACTGGTGGTGGGTGTTCGCCGCCATGGCCTTGCAGGTCGCATCGCTGGCACTGCAGATTCGGCAACAGCGCCGCCTGCTGAGAGCTTTCGGAGTTGTCGTCTCGCTGCCGAGGGTCGGCGCAATCACCTATTCGAGTACCGCCCTGTCGATGAGCATGCCGGTGGGCGGGGCTGTCTCGGCGGGCTACACCTACCGGCAGTATCGAGCCAACGGAGCGACCGCCGCCACCGCCGCCACCGTGTTGCTGCTCTCCGGGCTGGCGTCGATCATCGCGCTGGCGGCGCTCGGCCTGGCCGGTATGGGGGCCTCCTGGGTACGCCACGCGTTCAAACTGCGTCACGAACGAATGTGGGACCTCGCTGCGGTGGCCGTCGCGTTGGGCGCGATCGTGGAGATCGTGGTCCTGTTGCTGCGCTGGTGGGGTCATCGGCAGCGCGCGGACGCGGCGACTCGCGGCCGGCTGGTCCAGGCCGGGCAACGGCACCGCCGGCTGCAGGCGATCCTCGCGCAGCTGTCGCTGACCGGCTACCAGGCCACTCACCTGCCCAGCCACCAGTGGCGGTGGGTGCTGTTCAGCTCAGCCGGCAACTGGGCGCTGGATGCGGCATATCTGTACGCGAGCTGCCAGGCTTTTGCAATCCACATCGGCGTCCTCAAGCTCGGCGCCGTCTACGTCGGCGTTCAACTGATCAGGCAGGTCCCCCTCACTCCGGGCGGAATCGGCGTTATCGAGGCGTCCCTGCTGGCCGGCCTGATCGCTGCCCACACCGCGAACGGGCCCGCCGCAGCGGCGGTACTGACCTATCGGCTGTTCTCGGCCTGGCTGATCGTTCCCATTGGATTCGTGATGCTGACCCTCCTGCGCAGGTTGGCCCCGCCCGAACCCGCAGCGATCGCGCGCCAGGGTTTTCCGGACGACGTCGGCCGGACCCCACTGCCCTGACCAGCTCGCCCGGCCGGTTGCGTTGAGGTGGGAGCGGGCGATGGTGTGGTCAAGGTCTGGCCGCGGGCGGTGTCGGCAAGCGGGGCCGGGAGCGTAGTGCTCTTGGTGCCGTTCTGCGCTGGACGCAGGGCCGAACCGGGCCTGGCTTCAGCGACATCACCGCCGGCGGCAACGGCCGGTAGACCGCCGCCGCGGGATGGGACGCGGGCGCGGGTCTGGGCGTTCCCGAAAGCACCGCCACTGCTGCAGGTTCTCACCGCCCCGGGGGTGACGGGTTGGCTGTGCGCTGTGGTCAGCTGCCGCCGCCGGGGACGAGGCCGTTGTGGTAGGCGAAGACGACCGCCTGGACGCGGTCGCGGAGTTCGAGTTTGGTCAGGATCCGGCCGAGGTGGGTTTTCACGGTGGTTTCGGCCAGGACCAGCCGATCGGCGATTTCGCTGTTGGATAGGCCGGCGCCGACCTCGATGAGGACTTCCCGTTCTCGTGGGGTGAGCTTGCCCAGGTTCGCCGAGACGGCTTCTTCTCGCCCGGCGGTAGGCATCCGGTCTGCGAAGGTGTCCAGCAGGCGACGGGTCATTCGGGGGGCGATGACCGCGTCGCCGCGGGAGATGGTGCGGACCGCGCCGATCAGCTCGGCGGGTTCGGCGTCCTTGAGCAGGAAACCGCTGGCCCCGGCGCGCAGCGCGGCGAATGCGTACTCATCGAGGTCGTAGGTGGTCAGGATGAGAACTTTCGAGCGGGGCGCGGCCGATGCGATCTGCCGGGTCGCGTCGATCCCGTCCAGCAGCGGCATGCGGATGTCCATCAGGACGACGTCCGGGTCCAGGTCCATGGTCATCGCGACGGCGGCGGCGCCGTTGTCTGCCTCCCCGATCAGGGTCAGGTCGTCGGCGGATCCCAGGACCAGCCGGAAACCGAGCCGGATCAACGGTTGGTCGTCGGCCAGCACCACCGTGATCATCGACCATCGCCCAGGTCGGGGGCCGGACGGTGGGCGGCGTCGCCGTTGGCGCGACCGGTGGGCGGCTCCGCAGCCCCGGTCAGTTGCAGGGCGGCGGTGATCCGCCATCCGCCGTTGGTGCCCCAACCGGCCCGGGCGGTGCCGCCGAAAAGCGCGGCCCGCTCGGTGATGCCCAGCAGCCCGTGGGCGTCGGGTGCGGGCCGGGTTCGTGGTGCGGTCCACCGGTGGACGCCGTTGTCGGTGACGTCGATGCCGATCTGCGGGTGTCGGTAGGTGAGCGTGACGGTAGCGCGGTCGGCCTGGTCGGCGTGTTTGACGATGTTGGTCAGTCCTTCCTGCACGATCCGGTAGACAGCGGTCTGCGCGGCGGCAGGGAGGGCGAAGACGGTGCCGGTGACCAGCAACGAGGTGCGCAGACCGGTGGCCCGCACGGTAATCAGCAGCGCCTCCAGGGAGTCCAGCCCGGGCAGGGGCGCTCGGTCGGCGGGGTCCGGGTCGGTGCGCAGTATCCCCAATACCCGGCGGGTATCGGCCAGCGCGTCGCGGCCGGTGCGGGCAACCTGCGCCATCGCCGCGCGGGCCTGCTCGGGCTGCTGGGTCAACGCCGCCCCGTCGGCCAGGGCCACCATCACCGAGAGGCTGTGTGCGACGATGTCGTGCATCTCCCGGGCGATGCGGGTCCGCTCGGCGGCGGTGGCCAGGGCCGTTTGCCCCTCTGCTGCCCGTTCCAACCGAGCCGCCCGGTCGACCAGCGCTGCCAGGTGGGAACGGCGGGCCTGCTGGGTGATGCCGAGCAATGCCGCCGCCCACAGCACAATGGTCAGCAGCAGCAGGAACCGCGGCCACCCGGCGCCGGCGAACCGGGCGACCGCCACGACCACCCCGACCTGGACGGCCAGGGCCGCCGCCACCCCGACGGGCCGGCCGCGGTGCGCCGCGACGGTGTAGAGCACGACCAGGACGGCGATGTCGCCGCCGACCGGCGGCACGCCCACCGCCCACTGCAGGGCGGCGACCAGACCGACCAGGACGAACGCCGCGACCGGGGCGTTACGGCGGAAGATCAGCGGCAGCCACAGCGCCGCCTGGAACGCCAGGACCGCCCAGGACCCGCGGTGCACGGCGTCCCAGCTGGTCAGCACGGCCAGGAACCCAACCAGGGACACGTCGGACGCCAACCGATGGCGCGAGACCCAGCCGGCGATCGCGTCCAGCAGAGCGGGCAGCGCCCCGTCCGATCGGCCGCGGGGTACCGGGAGTGTCGGGTCGCTGTGCACCGGAAGCCTCAGGCGTTGCGCCGGTCCAGTAGCACCGCGCTGATGACGACGGCGACCGCCGCGTACAGGCAGAACACTGCGAATCCGGTCCACGGTGCCAGACTGCCAGGATCGGGATGCTGGGTGTAAATGTCGGATCCGGCGTTGCTGGGTAGGTACGGGGAAACGTTGTCCTGCCAGCTCTGCGGCAGGATGTTCATGATGCCCGGCAGTACCAGCAGCAACCCGATCACCGCGGAGATCGCGCCTGCGGTCGACCGGATGATGAACCCAAGAGCCACACTCAGGACCGCGACGACGGTCAGGTACAGGCCGGTGCCGATCACTGAGCGGAGGGCGCCCGGCGCGGAAATGGTGGTGCCGTGACCGGCCAGAGCGGCCTGGCCCAACCAGAACGCTGCGAAGGCGGCGATCTCCATCAACACCAGTGTGGCCGCGCCGAACACCAGCAGTTTCGCCCACAGCACCGGCAGCCGTTTCGGGACCGCGCCCAGCGAAGAACGGATCATCCCGGTGCTGTATTCACCGGAGATGACCAGCACACCGAGCACCGCGATGGCCAGTTGCGCGAAGTTCACGCCGCCCAGGCTGGCATCGACCGGGTTGAACCTGGCGATACGGGCCGGATTCATGTGGTTCCAGTTGCTGTTGGTGATGATGCCGATCAGCAGGCCCAGCAGGGCCAGCGCTGCCACGGCCAGGCCCATGGTGATCCAACTGGACCGCAACGTCCGCAGCTTCAACCACTCCGAGGCGATGACCCGCCGCTGCGTGACAGGCTCCACCAGCACCCGCCGCTGGCCTGGAGTCGGGGAGATGACGGGTGCAGTGGTGGTCATGCTGCTTCCTCCGGCGTGACGATACCGCCGTGAAATTCCACGGCTTCGTTGGTCAGTTCCATGAATGCTTCTTCCAGCGACGCCTTGGTCGAGGTCAGTTGGTGGATCACGATGCGGGCGTCGAAAGCGACCTGGCCGATCTGTTCCGCGGTGAGCCCGGCGACTTCCAACTCACCGGCGTGGCTGCTGGAGACCACGACGTCCGGCCCGGCCAGCAGATCCCGCAGCCGGGCCGCGTCCGGCGAGCGGACCAGCACCAAGGCGCGGCCGGCGGAGTTGATGATGGCGGTGATCGGTTGGTCGGCGAGCAGCCGTCCCTTACCGATGACGATGAGATGTTCTGCGGTCAGGGCCATCTCGGTCATCAAATGACTGGAGACGAAAATGGTCCGGCCCTCTGCGGCCAACGCCTTGAGCAGGTTGCGGACCCACAACACCCCGTCGGGGTCCAGGCCGTTGACCGGCTCGTCCAAAATCAATGTCTGCGGGTCGCCCAGCAGCGCGCACGCGATACCCAGACGCTGTCCCATCCCGAGGGAGAAGGCGCAGACCCGTTGCCGGGCCACCTCGGTCAGCCCGGCCAGGTCGATGACCTCCTGCACGCGGGTCCTGGAAATTCCGTGGGTCAGCGCCATCGCCCGCAGATGGTTGTAGGCGGACCGGCCGGTGTGCACCGCCCTGGCCTCCAACAACACCCCGACCTCCTGCAGCGGTGCGGGCAGGTCGCGGTAGTACTTCCCGTGCACTGTCACCGACCCACGGGTGGGCCGGTCCAACCCGACGATCATCCTCATCGTGGTGGACTTTCCGGCACCGTTGGGACCAAGGAACCCGGTCACCACCCCGGGCCGCAACTCGAAGTTCAACCCGTCGACCACGGTCTTGTCGCCGTAGGTCATCGTCAGATCCGTCGCTTTGATCACGACCGGAACGCTACGGAACCGCCGCAGGCACCACATCGCACCGAGGACGGATCTTCTGCGGCCCGGAAGTACGACCCCGGGACGACGGAGTGCGCCGGGCCGTGACGATAGTTCGTCCACGGCCCAACCTGTCAAATGACCATCGTCAGGGTCTGGATCCGAATCAAGGCCGGCCACTACTTGTGCATGGTTTCCCTACGGCAACTCGAAGAGCGACATCGCGGCCCGATAGGAACTCGATCGCCCGGAGAGCTGGACCCTCCGCTCGCGAGCTGTCTGCCCCCACTTACTCGAATCGGCGCATAGCTGACTCATGACCTGCTCGACCCGATCGCGATGTGCCGACATGCGGAAGAGGGTAGCGCCGTACGGTCGCGCCCGGTAATGGATTGTTCGCCGGTCACCGATTGAGCAGAAGCGACGGCCGCTTATCTGGTGGCGTGACGTGGTCCGCAACGTCGATTGCATGGTCGGCCAGGGTGCTGATCGAGCGCCAGCAACAGCGTGTGCGCACCGATACCCCGAGTGGAAGGCGAACAGCCCAACCGTTGGGACTACTCCAGCGCCAGGATCCGACGAGGGGGTGTTGGTGGCCCTGCAACTACTTCGTCTCATTGGGGTGGCTGGTGTGCACCTGCTCCAGGTGCACCATGTGCCCCTCGATGTAGAACCAGATCCGAGAGGTCCCCTTCTCGGTGGGCTTGTGCTGCCATCGCTGGTGAGCGGCTCCACCGCGCCGGATGCTGCCTAGCTCGCCCTTCAATCGGTAGTTCGTCGACGTCGTCGTGTCGGGCGTACGGGTCAGGAAGTCCCAGACGTCGGCCATCTGGTTGCGGATGGCGGCGACGAGGTCCTGCCATCCCTTCTGTGCATTGGCGGTGGCGAAGTGTATTTCGTACTCGACCTTCTTGGGTGGGCGCGGTACCAACGCGCCCCTCTTGCCCGCCACGCTTACGGGCGCTCCACGGCGTCGCCGTCCTCGAGCCACACGACGTCCACGCTGCGCAAGCCAGCTGCAATTGCAACCGCCGTCTCCTTCCAGGACACCAGCTCCGCGATCGCCAGGTGCGGCTGGTCGGTGGCGAAGGAGGCGCGCGCGGCGTCGACGAGCTCGTGCGCACAGGTGGCCCGGTCCGCCGGTGACAACGCAAGCATCCAGGGGAAGGACTTGGACATCCGCTCCGCAAGTGTGCCGCTGTCCTCGAGGGTCACCGTGATGAGTTGCGCGGCGAAGTTCAGGAGGCGGGCGCGCCCCTCGGCCTCACGCTGGGACATGAGCACCAGGGACTCGCCGTCGCGCCGGGTCACCGTGACGGGGTGGTCCTCGGCCTCGGAGAACACCTCGGCCGCGTGCTTGCTCAGGTCCGACGAGCGCCGAGTCGCCGTGGGTAGGTATCCGATGGTCATGGACTCATCGTATTCCGAACATGATCGGAAGTCCACCGTGCCCTGGAAAAGAGCCCCATCGCCAGACTGGGCACTCACGGGCCGTACGACGGGGACGTCGGCGGCGGACATGCGGGGGACGGCCGACAGGTTCATGCCTTGCACCTCGTGGAACTCGGTGGCGACGATTCCGGGGCAGACGACGTGGGCGCTGACGCCGGTGCCGGCGAGCTCGGTATGCAGGGTCTGGGTCATGGCCACGGTCGCGGCCAGGGTTCCGACGTAGGTGGCGCGCTGTCCCGACGGGGGTGCGGCGGGGGCGGGTCCGGCGAAGGCGAGCGTGCCGGCGACGTTGATGATGGTGCCGGCACTGCGGGTGAGCATCCCGGGCAGGGCGGCGCGGGTCAGCATCGCCGGTGCCAGGACCTTGACCTGCAGCAGCTCGCGGGCCTTGTCCGCCGGGAGGTCGGCCATCGGGATGTAGTGGGCGACGCCAGCGTTGTTGACCAGCATCGTCAGCGGTCGGGTCGCGCAGATTTCGGCGACGCTGTCGATCCCGGTGTCGGTGGCCAGGTCGGCGACGAGGACCTCGGTGATGACGCCGGTCAGCGACGCCGCCACGGCGGTGAGGCGGTCCTTGCGGCGGCCGACGACGATGAGGTCGTAGCCGTCCAGGGCCAGTGGTGCAGCGGTGGGCTCCGCGGTGGTGGTCATGGGCTCTAGTCTGGGTGGGTCGGCACGTCAGGACCACTCGTCGGGTTGTCCTAGGACCCGCGGGCCCAGGACGCCGCGGGGCGCTCGGCGCATGAGGTCTTGAACGGTCGGCTTCCTGACCATCGACGAGATGCGGCGGGTCGACGAAGGTCTTGCGTTAATTCTCGACATATAGGCAGACGTTTTTCCCAGCCCGAGAGAACCCACACGAGTTCCTCGATCGACCGTCCCGGGAGGATTGTGAACAACGCCCTCAGCCGTAGTTGATCTTCGTTCCCACAGGACGATCGACAACCGGGATGGTCGGTGTATCACGTGGCGCACCTCGTGTATCACATCGTCCGTTCCGGATATGGATCGGTGAGTAGACGTCGTATTCCGACGAGCGGACCTGACACTATGGATATGCGCAAGAACCGGCTCCCGGCGGGCCGACAGGCAGGATTGGAGGTCCTATGCCAAGTGCTGATGAGATCCGTGACGCCCAGCGAGCGACCTGGAGGAAGCTGTCGGTTGGCTGGGACAAGTGGGACTCCGTCATCACTGACCAATTGAGGCCGGTCGGCGCCGCGATCATCGAAAGTCTGGACATTACCGCAGATCAGCAACATCTCGATATCGCCACCGGCACGGGCGAGCCCGGCCTGAGCATCGCCCGCCTCGCGCCGAAAGGACGGGTCGTTCTGGCCGACCTGGCGCCGGAGATGCTGCAGGTTGCAGCGCGACAGGCCGATGAACAGGGGTTGACGAACATCCAAACGCAGCAGTGCAGTGCCGACGATTTGCCGTTCGCCGACGCCACCTTCGACAGCATCTCCGTGCGGTTCGGGTACATGTTCTTTCCCGACGTCCTCAAGGCGACAGCCGAGTTCGCACGCGTGCTCAAGCCCGGCGGGCGCGTCTGCGCCTCGGTGTGGGTCAACCCTGAGGCAAATCCGTGGACATCAATCGTCATGCGGGCAATAGCGACCGAGGTCGCACTGGCGCCGCCTGATCCAACAGGACCAAACATGTTCCGGTGCGCGGCTCCGGGGTATGTCGGTGACCTGTATTCGACTGCGGGACTTGTCGACGTCACCGAATGGGACGTAGCCACCGAGTTGGTGACGTCAAGTCCCCGGCAGTACTGGGAAGTGGTCAGCGAACACGTCTCGTCCGCTGTGGCTGCGCTCGATCAAGTTGCCGAAGGGATCCGTTCGCGGATCGCCGCGGCGGTCATCGCGACCGCGGCTATGTATGAGAAGGGCGGCGTGGTAAGCACTCCGGGAATGGCCCGCTGCATCGTGGGGACAAAGTCGAAGTGAGGGAACTTGACTGGCGTGGCGGTCAACATCCGGTCCCTGCCGGCGCGCCGGCCGACCCCAGGGTTTGAGTCATCATTGCCGGAAACGGATCCTTGAGCGGCTCGGGAATTGTGCTCGCCAACGGCACCAGTGTGGCCCCGGTCCGGCCTGCGTTTGCCGAGTTTGGGTTTCTCTTGGTCGGTGGGTTCGTGCGGGAAATCTTTCGGGTGCTGGGGCTATCAGGCGCGGACGACACGTGGTCCCAGTTCGGCGTAGCGGCCGGCCTGGTGGCTGGTCAGGCCGCGGTCGGTGACCAGGGCCTGGAAGTCGGAGACGTCCGCGAACTTCGAGAAGCTGTCCTGGCCGAATTTGGTGTGCACGCCGATGAAGATCTTGCGGCGGGAGTGGCTGAGCACTTTTGCTTTGACATCGGACACCGCCGGCAGTGGCGTGGTCAAACCGCGTTCGGGAGAGATGCCGTTGGCTCCGAGGATTGCCACGTCGATCAGCAGGGTGGAGATCATGTCGGTGACCCAGTGTCCGACGGTACCCAGCGTGCGGCGGCGGACGTCGCCGCCCAGCATGATGACGGTCATCTGGTTGTTCAGCGCCAGTGCGGTGGCTACCGCGATTGACGGGGTGACCACGGTCAAGGCCCGGTCGGTGCCGTTGAGTTGCTTCGCGATCAGGTGCGGGGTGAACCCCTCGTCGAGATAGATCGTGGTGGCTGCGCCGATCAGCTCGATCGTGGCCGCGGCGATTCTTCGTTTCTCCGGAACCAGGTGACTGGATCGGTAGTCCATCGTTGTTTCGAAGCCGGCGTTCTCGACCGGGTAGGCGGCGCCGTGAGTTCGCCGGACCAGGCCCTGCTGTTCGAGAACGGTCAGGTCCCGGCGGACCGTTTCGTGGGCGACACCCAGCTCGGCGGCCAGATCGCTGACTTCGACGCGGCCATGGCCCCGGGTGTAGGCGACGATTTCGCGGAATCGGGCGTCGCGGTTGGCAGCCAACAGGATCCATCCATTCTGGCCCCACGAGGGGCGCTTGACTGTCCGCCACGGGGTGAACGGCGACTACATCAACCATCCGGGCAGGTCCACGTTCCGTCCAGTGGGATTGACGCCCATATCAGTCCGTTTGATGTCCGTTAGGCCCGTCCATTGATCATGGGTCGGACACAAAGATGGAGGTTCACCTGCATAAATACGTTCCTCTGCATCGACGTGGGATCCCGCGCCGGATCCCCGTCCCGCCCGAATGCTCACCCCGGAAGGTGCCCGGGCGGGCGCTGACCGATCGAACCACGGGGCGGCTCGAATCACTGAGTGAATCGGCGCTGGCTGCGATACGTCACGGTTTCGGTGCGATGCCGTCCCGATTTCGTGGGCGCCGTCAGGGCCGCCGGTACGGTGCTCGCGGGGTTGCACGACCGAACACCACCAGCTTCGTATTCGCCGGACACAGCCATGTCCACTCGCGAATCCCCGCAAGCCCAACGCCCTGCGGCGACAATCTGACCTTGCTGCCCGTGGTGGCGACCCAAGATCATCATCGTCCCGATGGCGGATCGGCTATCGAGGCAAGTCGGCCGCGGCCTGCGGCCAGAGCAAGTGGCCGGACGGCCGCCGTACTCGCGCCGCCGGTTCGCCACCGAGGCCGGCATCGTGGTTGCTACGTGTGTCGAACGAGGGTCGTCCGAATGCCGACATCGTCGTGACTTCCCAGCGCGCCGGGATTACGAACTCGCGAGTCAGCCCGTCTCGGTCGAAGGCTCGAAACTGGCGCGTGCCAAAGCCGAGGGATTGCGCTTGGATCGTCATGTGGCCACGGCCCGCCCCAAGTCGTATAGCGAGAACTCGGAGTATTCCCAGTCGGTGCCCTCCACAAAGCGGTGCGCCAAGTTTGCGACCAGCAGACTGGCCGTGGACGCCCAGGGCGACGAACTCCGCGCCAGGTGCAGAACAAGTCTTGCGTGGACGGCATCGCCCCGCCGACCGACAATGAACGCCCATGGTTGAGAGTTTCCTGCCGACGGCGACCACCTCGCCGCGTCCAGAATCGAGTCGATCTCGTCTGATCCAAGCTCGGCCAACTCGTCGAACCGTGCTGGACTCCACCGGGATGACAGCGGCGGATGCAGCACCGGCCTTTGCGCTGAGTCCATCCGGTCAGTCTTCCAGCCATCGCGACCGATCACGGATCCGCTCGCGGAAAGCGATTTACTGCGGTCCGGCTCGCGCTTGGCCAGTTCATTTGCGGGACGCCGCCAGGTTTCGGGTGTTTGAACCTGCGCATGCTGGTCGTCGTCTCGAACCAATCGTGGTCACCGTCAGGGCGAGATCGAAAGGTTCGGCGGCCAGAGGGCGCAGCGGCTCAATCGAGGATAAGGTCCCGTCCATGGACATGCTGGATGGCGAGGAGATCACCGAGGCCAAGCTGACCGACTGGCGCAAGTTGGCCCAGGGACTGCACGCCCGCTACCTGATCGACGACTTCGGCACCGGCGCGCGGTTCGTTGTCGCGGTCGGTGAGGCGGGCGATGCGCTCGGACACCACCCGGGCGTGTCGATTGGCACTGGGTACGTCGACCTCAAGCTGGTCAGCCCCGACGCCATCTACCGCGACAACGAGGGCACCGAACACGTCGTCGAATGGGTAACCCAGCAGGACATCGACCTCGCGCGACGGATCACCGAGATCGCCGTCGACCACAAGCTCGATGCCGACCCTGCCGCGGTCAGCGTCATCGAGCTCGGCCTCGACACGCGGCACTCCGCGACCATCGCCCCGGTGTGGGCCGCGTTGCTGACCGGCAACGCCGACGCCCAGGGCCACGGAACGCCAAGCGACGAGATCCGGGACGCCACGGGGCGCGTGCCGAACCTGTGGTTCGGCGATATTGACGAGCATGAGACCCCGCGACAACGGTTCCACGTCGAGCTTTATCTCGCGTCTGAGGTGGCCGAGCAACGAATCGCCGCCGTCGTCGCCGCGGGCGGAACCGTCGTCGATGACAGCGGCGCGCCTTCGCTCACCGTAATTGCCGACCAGGACGGAAATACCGGAGTTTTATGCGTCGCCTGACCCGCTGCAACGAAGTCTGCATCGTGACCCGTTCCCGACACGAGTCCTGAGGTCTGCGTGACGACTGCCCACGTGATCAAGCCACTCACGCCCGAGACATTCTCAGCGTGGCTGGCGCTCGCGCAGAAGCACAACGGCGTCTGGGGCGGGTGCTACTGCTCCTACTTCCACGGTGACACCGAGAACACCGTCAAGAGCGAGCACGACGGCCCGACCTTCAAGCAGCGCCTCGTGGCGGAGGGCGTCGCGCACGCGGCCCTCGTCTTCGACGGCGAAAACGCTATCGCGTGGTGCGAGTACGGAAGTCCCGTCGCGCTGCCAAACATTTACCACCGCAAGCAATACGACGCGGGCGAGACCAAACCGGCCCCGTGGCGCATCACGTGCTTCTTCGTCGACCGGGACCACCGCCGCTCGGGAGTGGCGCGGGAGGCGCTCGACGGGGCGCTCGACCTGATCGCGCAGGCCGGTGGGGGGGAGGTGGTCTCGTTCCCCAACGAGCTCGCCCCTGGCAAGAGAACGTCGTCTTCGTTCCTTCACAACGGCACGAGGACCATGTTCGAGAAGGCGGGATTCACATTTGAACGTCACATCGGCAAAAGCAAGACCGTGATGCGCAAGACGGTTCCGCCGCCACGCGGCTGACGCCCTTCGCAACGGCCCGGTCTGATAGACGGCCGCGACCGAATCCCGCCGACCAGCTGGGCTCCAAACCGGACCGATCGGACCCGCCCGCAGAAGGATCCCCAGTCGGTGATTGCGCGATCTTGGCAAAGCGCGGTGACGGATCGGCGCCGCGGTCGCCGGTGGTCGCCGGTAGAGGTTCCCCAATCGACACGATCCTGGTCCCGGCCGTCGGCTGCACCGGTTTCAACCGTTATCACCGATTCGTTCGGCATTCCCGACTTGCCCGTCGACGTCTGCGGGTCGTGTGTTTGGAATTGCTCGGCCGGTGCGTCACAGGGTCGGGTGATAGTCGTTCCAGACGCCGATCGCGGCGAGGGCGAGCAGCAGAAGCCCGGAGAAGATGCCGATTGTGCGATGGTGCGCGCCCAGGAATCGGGTGATCTGCCGTTGAAATGGTCCGGCCAGCAGGGGCAGGACGACGAGCGGCCAGCCGAATCCGAGACCGAAGAACAGGAAATAGCCGAGGGAATCGGCGAAGGCCCCGCTACCACCGACACTGCCCAGCACGAATGCAGAGATGATCAACGGGCCGGTGCACGGCAGGGTCAGCGGGGCCATCAATGTGCCGTAGACGAAAGCCGACGCGGCCGGCCGCCGCAGCACCGGTATCGAGGTGGTGGCCATGCGGGCGAACGGATTTCGGCCGGCGATCATCAGGATGCCCAGGACTGCGACCAGCACGTACATCGTCGGCAGCAGCACCGGCAGCACCCTGGCCACCGGGCTGCGCAGCAGATGCAGGACCGCGCCGATGGCGATCATCGCGGCCAGCACCCCGGCCAACACGAACACCCCGAGCCAACGGACTGACCGCGGCCGGGTAATGGTCGATTCCCGGCCCGCACCCTCAGGTCCGACTGATGGGGCAGCCTGTTCGGCTGTTGCCCGGCCGGCCAGCATGACGAAAAGCCCGGGATAGAGCGGCAGCATGCAGACATTCCCGACGATGGCCGCATTACCCAGCACAAATGCCTGCAGGTATTCGCTCACCGCCGCGAACCCGGGACGGGTGTCGAGCTCATGCGCCGGTCAGGGACGCGGTAATCGTGCCGGTGTCCTCCATTCCGGTGTGCAGGTTGCCTACCGCACCTCGGCTGGACAGCAGCACGTGCGGCGTTGACGGCGGATTCGCCGCGTCATGGCCGAAGCAGGCCACCACCGCGGCCAGCATCGCCGGTGACATCACGGCGAAATTGACGCTGCCGAAGTTGTTGTCGGCCTTGTACTTCGCCATATCGGACCCATTCAGATCGGTCTCCACCGACAGCGCGAGGAACACCGCATTCGGGCCGGCCTGCTGCGCCGCCTGTTTGGTGTTTTTCAGCTGCGACCGGCAATTGGGGCACCAGGTGGCAAAGAATTCCAGGAACACAGGCTTGCCCTGCAGATCGCCGATGGTGAATGTCTTACCGGCGCTGTCGGTGATGGGCAGCTTTTTCCAGGCCGCCTGCGCTGCCGTCACTCCGGTCATGGCCATGGTGTCATCGGTCATCGCAGCCTCAGAGCTCATCGCGGCTGCTGAGCTCATGGCAGTCCCCGAGGTCATCGCGGTTTCCGGGGTCTTTGCGGCTGCCGATGGCGTCGCAGCTTTCGAACTCATCGCTGCTTCCGGGGCCGCGGTAGTCGAGCCGGCGGCCGAGCTGCTGCCGCCGGCCGCGGTACCAGAGGACGCACAGCCGCCCACTAGCAGGAGCACGGCAGCGGCCACGGGTAGCAGGAATCGCGGGGAAGTCATCAGGAAGTGCCTTTCTGTCAACGGGGTGCAAATCGTCGAAGGGATGTAAATCTGTCGGATCAGGCGGCGACCTGGGACAGCGGTTGGCCGTTAGCTCCGCGCAGTTCGAGCATCACGATGTCGGCCGGGGCGACCGTGCTGCGACCGGCGATGGTGGTCGACCCCTGCATGTCGGTCCAAGCAGTGACCTCGATGTGACTCCCGCTGCGGGTCACGACCCACAGCGATACCAGTCGGGTCCCCGGGTCGGCGGCGGCGGATTTGTCCAGCTCGCCGGAACACAGCACCATCATCGTGCTACCCGGATCTGCTGCGCTCACCCGCACCTGAACGCTGGCCCTGCCCAGGCCGGGGAAGGTCCGGATCATGGCCGCAGCCGCTGCGGTTGGCGTCGCCCCGACGGGCTGGGCTAGGGGGACTGGTCGTGGACGGGTGAGGGCGAACGCCGATCCGAGCAGCGCGACAGCAACCAGCACTGCGGCCGCCCAACGTATTGGCCGACGGCTCTGACCGCGCCGGCCGCGGCGTCGCCCACGGTCGGCCCTGGTCATTTCAACTCGCCCGGCCTCGGAGGAAATTCGTACCTCGTCTCGAACCGCCTTGCCCGCACCGACATCGACCGCCCGGTCCCGCAGTTCGAGCAGGGGAAGCAGACCGACGAATTCCCCGACCTGCGTTTGGCACTCTGAACACGTCCACAGGTGAGCGGTGAAACCCGCGTTGTCCGCGGCGGGCAGCACCCCCAGCACGTAGGCCCCGGCGTCGCGACAGATCGGGTTGTCCGCGGCCGCGCTCACGTGTGCAGCCCCCGTTCCTCGAGTGCCGAGCGCAGCGCACGCAGGCCGTAGTACAACCTGGATTTCGCGGTGCCCAATGGAATACCGAGCTCAGTCGACACATCGTCCAGGGAATGGCCGCCGTAGTAGTAGCGAACGATCAACTGCCGGTGCGGTTCCGACAATGAGGCCAACGCGTCGCCGAGCAGGGTCACGGTCAACATCCGGTCGATGTCGTCCAACGGCGCCTGCCGATCAGCCAGAGCGGTATCTGCCGCCGCCGCCGCCAGCCGGACCCGGGGCGTCCGGGAGTCATCGATCAGGATGTTGCGGACCGTGGTGACCAGCCAGGCCCTGGCAGAGCCGCGAGCCGGATCGAGCACACCGGGGTGCCGACAGGCCCTGGCAAAAGCTTCCTGTACTGCTTCCTCGGCGCGATGAGGGTCGCCGCCGGTGAGCCTGAGCGCATAGAAAGTCAGCATCGGTGCGCAGTCCCGGTGCAGCTGGTCGAGCAATTGCTCGTCGGTGGTCGGCTCTCTCACCCACAACACACGAGCGAGCGTGCCGATAAGTTCATCCAGGCTTCCATTCTCTTGGTGGAGCGGTCGACGAGCTAGATCAGTCCGAGTGCGGCGGCTGCGGTCATTGCGGCGGTGTGATCACTCGCGATGATCAGCATGGCGTCGCCGGCCTGATCGGGTCCACCGACGACGGTCAGTGCCGTGGGAGTGATGATCCAGGCGGTGCTGTTGATGGTGTCCGCGCGCGCTGGGCGGGGCCACGCGCGGGCGGCGACGAAGACGGTGAGCCGGTGTCCGGTGGAATCGGCGTATGTGTATTGCGCTGTGGGAATGTCGGCGGCCTTCGTCGAACCGGATGCCGCCAGCCGCAGCCCCATTCTGCTCAGTGTCGGTGCTGTAGGGACCGAGGAGTCGGCGGGCGGAGTGCCATCGGCTTGCGTGATCGCAGCCTGCACGGCGGCCGGGATTGCCGAGGTCGCGGCGACTTGGGGACGATCTGGCGCGGACGATATTCGGACAGCCACCACACTGCCGCCGATGATGGCCGCGACCAGCGCAGCAGCCAGGAGCACCATGCGCCGACGCGGTATGCCAGGCGCGGAGCGTGGCTGTGGCGCTGCGGCGATCGCGGCGTGGATGTCGGCACGCAGACCGGTGGGCGCCGGTTCCCAGAGTTGTTGGACGGCGCCGATGACCAGTCGCTGGGCACGCAGTTCGTTCCAGCACCGATCGCAGTCGAGCAGGTGCGCCGAGACTGTCTCGCGTTGAGCTGCGTCCAGCTCACCGACGCTGAACAACGCGAGCATCTCCAGGTCGCATGTCTGATGCGGGTTCGGCTCGGGCGTGGAGGGCGGGGGCGGTGTCACGGCGACACGCGTTCGGCGAGGCCGACGGCGAGAGCTTGATGCCCCCGGAACAGGCGGGAGAGAACGGTCCCTCGCGGCACCTCGAGGATGCGGGCGACCTCCCCGGTGGTGAATCCGCACAGGTCGACGAGCGTGATGACCTCGCGCTGCCCGGAGCTCAACCGGTTCATCGCCGACGCGATCGCATCGGCCTCGACACGGGCCAGGGCAAGGATGTCGGTGCGGGTGGGTTCGGCAAGGGCCAGCAGTGCAACGTCGTCGTGCGCCTCGAGCGGGCGGGCTCGTCGGCGGCGGCCGGCAGAGGCGGCCGTGTTGATGCAGATCCTGCCCAGCCACGCGGCCATCGAGCGTGGCGGATTCTCCGGACGCCATGCGGCGAACGCGCGCAACATGACCTCCTGCACGAGATCCTCCGCGTCTTCGCGGCGACCCTGGCACAGCCGCCGCGCCAGGGTGTGCAGCATGTCGAGGTGCGGCATCGCGGTTTCCAGGAAAAGTTCACCGGACCGCCGTGCCTGTTGCGACATGCTGCACACCCCGTCGTTACTGTTTTCAGTCCTGTGCGTCCGCAGTGATGACCGCGAGGCCGACCGACCCGACGGGCACCGACGCAGACGCGGCGGGCGTAAGCCGGCCGTGCGATCCGATCAGGTCTGTCGTGACAGTGTGCGCGCCGGCACTGAGGGTGTAGAGGACGCGTCCGGACCGGGCCATATCGATCGGACCAGCGCCCGGCGAGGCGGCGACGGCCTCGAGCAGCCGCAACGATCCATCCGGCGCCAGCCGATAGCTGCTGATCGACCCGCTACCGGTGTTGGTGGTGAACGCGATCCGACCGTCGCCGCTGAGCACCACCCAGCAGGCGGCACTCTGGGTGTCGGGCACCGTCGGGCTGATCGCGGTGAGGCCCGTCGCGCCCGTCAGCTGATAGCTGGTCAGCGAGCTCGCGCCGCTCGCTCCGCCGGCCGCGTTCGAGACGATGACCCGGTTACGTCGGTCGACGGCGAATCCGAACGGTGTCTGACCCGACGATGCGTTGGATACGGCCGGGCCCGCAACGCCATCGGCGACAGGCAGGACCTCGATCGTGTTGGTGGCCTTCTCGGTGACGATGAGCCGTGACCCGGTGCGGTCGAAGGAGATCTGGGCCGCGCCCGCCCCTGGCAGGGCTCGGTGCACGCCCAGCGCAGCCAACCGACCGTCGCGGCGCAGCCGGAAGCCGGTGACCGAGCCGTCGCCCCCGTTGAGCACGTAGACGAGGTTGTCATGGACGGTGACGCTGACCGGCGTCGAGCCCCCGCTGGCCACCACGTCGGTGCGGTGCAGCGCTCCCCGGTCGCTGATGTGGAACACCGAGAGCTGGTCGGAGCCCGCGTCGACTGCGAACAGGAAGTCGCCGGACGCGGTCACCGCGCCCTGGGAACCGAGCCCGGCGCCCGTTCCCGTCCCACCGGCCGCGTAGCTGGCGACCTGCTGCAGGGTGCCGTTGAGTTCTTGCAGTGCGACGATCTGGTTACCGCTCGCCGCGTTCGTCTCGGTGTACACAGTGAACTGCGGATGGCTGTCACCCTGCGCGGATGCGACACCGGACGGCAGCAGCACGATCATGGCCGTCGCTGCGGCAAGGGTCACCGCCGCGCCACGATGTCGCCGAGATCGACGACGTGCGCGATCAATTCCAGCGGTCGGTTGTACAGGGCGATGGGCGTCGGTGTGGGACATCAGTTGCTCCTTTGGATCGGCGGGTTCTCACCCCGGCAGACGCACCACCCCGCCAGACGCATCCATTGCCACGCCGATCACCTCGGACTGGGTGCCGGGCGACCGGGTCGGGAGACAATCCCCGGGGGACCGATCGATTGACTTGAGCGACAGGATGCATGGACGAAGCTCAGATGGCGATCCTCCAGCGGTTACTTGACGGCATTTATCGTCGCCGCGGAGCGGCCGGTTCCGTCCATGTCGATTCCCGAGTCTGCTCGCGTGGCCCGTAGCGTGGAGCCGGTGATCAGTAAGTACGCGGACGGGCCGGAGGTTCCGCTGCTCGGGGGTGATCTGACAGAGTGACTGATGCGAGTCGGCGAGACGGTGCGCCGGGCCCGCACAGATGAATCTGATCTGGTCGAAGCCGTGCTGTTGTTTCTGCGGCGCTGCGGGTTTGAAGGCGATCCAGAGCCCCTCGATGCCCGGTGAGCGATCCGCAATCGGCGACACGCGATGTTGGTCGTCGCAGCGATGAAGGCGCTCCGGAGAGGGTTCCTGGTGCGGTGACGGTGTTGATCTTCTTCGGGTCCCAGGGCGCAGCGTATCGCGTCCAGCTTTGGACGTTGTCCGTCGGGAGCGTCCAGCGACCGCTACTTCCTGCGGTCAGTACCCAAGTGCGTCGACGCTCCCCAGATCCCCCGGTCGGGGGATTTAGTCGGGCCTATTGTCGCGCACAGTCGTGGACATGGAACAGACTCAGACGGTGGACACGGGTCGACCGTTAGGACAGCCGAAAATCGGGGTGACCGGGCGTCCGGGCAGCTCGCTGCCGATCCCGGCGACGGCGTTGATCGGTCAGGACCGTTGCCTGTCGGCTTTGAGCGCGGAACTACGCACCGGGCGGCTGGTCACGATCACGGGCTCTGGGGGCATCGGCAAGACCCGGGTGGCTCTGGAGGTCGCGCGGCTGTTGGACGGGGAATTTGCGATGGGTGCGTGGTGGGTCGATCTCAGCGCGGTGCGAGATCCGCAGGTGGTTCCTAGTAGCGTGTTGGCCGCGATCGGCGGTCGCGAAGACGCCGGCCGCGGGATCGTGGACATCCTGGATAGCTGGATCGTCGAGCCGATGCTGATCGTTTTGGATAATTGTGAGCACCTCATTGGTGCGTGTGCTGAATTGGTTGAGTCGTTGTTGGCGCGCAACGGGTGGGCGAAGGTGCTGGTGACCAGTCGCGAGCCGTTGGGATCGGCCGGCGAGATTGCCTGGCGCCTGCCTTCCCTTGATGCTGCGGCTGCTGTGGAGCTTTTCACTGCCCGGGTGAGACGTATCAGGCCGGAGTTGAGTTTTTCGTCGTCGAATCTCGACTCGTCCAGGCGGATCTGTGAACGGCTGGACGGGATCCCGCTGGCGATCGAGTTGGCCGCTGCGCGTTGCCGGCAGATGAGTCCGGATCGAATCGCGGACCAACTGGACGACCTTTTCGCTCTGCTGACAGGTGGCCTCCGCACGGCGGTAGCCCGGCAACGGACACTGCTCGCGTCGATCGAGTGGAGCCATGAACTTCTGGATCCCTTGGAACGAATCACTCTCCGGCGGCTTGGCATCTTCACCGGCCCGTTCGATTTGGAGGCCGCTGAATGTGTGGTGAGCGATCCCGGCGGCGTGGATCACTGGTCTGTGATGGATCTGCTGGGCAGGTTGGTCGACAAGAACTTGTTGATCGCCGAACCGGACGATCGGTACAGATTGCTGGAGACGATGCGTCAGTTTGCCCTGGATCAGCTCCGGGCGGCTTCCGAGGTGGCTGTTTCCCGGGACGCGCATCTGCGGTGGTTCGGCGATCGTCTGCGTGAGCGGGTGCCATCGGACGGCGCGCTGACCGATTCGGGTGCGCGGTGGCTCACGGTCAACCATGCCCACCTGGTTACCGCCTTGGATTGGGCAGCAGCACATGACCTCGAGGCGTTCGTCTCGATCACTGATCGGCTGCATTCCTTCTGGTATCTGGCTGCGCGACAGGGCCAGTGCTCGGCCATCGTGGGACCTATGCTTGAAACTGTTGCTGCCCAGGGTTTACAGGACGTTCGAGCGCATCTGATCAGTCGGCACGCGATGGCTTTGGTTCTGGCCGGGCATCGCATGGGTTCGGGAGTGCCTGTTCTGGAGGAGATCCCATCCGCTGTCGAGAGGTGTTTCGCTGCAGGCGAACCGGTCTCGGCGTGCTGGGGAGCGTACGCGGTCAAACTGGCTGACATTGGCGCACCGTTTCAGTTCGCCGAACTCGCCGTTGTGGCCAGTGACGCAGGGTCCACGTGGACCTGGTTCTGGCAGGCAATGGCGGCCAGGATCATTCGTATCTATTTCACTGCTGACCCCTTCGACGGTCGAAGTGCCGAGGATTTGCTCCGGGCCGCAGACTTCGCCCGCCACCACCAAGCGACCAGGACCCTGCTGGCGGCTGTGGTCGGGACAGAGCAGGTGATGCGGGGAGACCTTCGAGCCGCTGCCGAAACGCTCTACCCGGAATTGGAAACCGCCGAGCAGCAGCCGGCGGTGGCGATCCTGATAGCAGGAGCCGCTGGCTGCGTCGCGCTCATGACGGGCGACGAGGAGCAACTGCAAGTGGTGCTGCAAGTCATGGCGGGTCTGGCGCGAACGTCGGAAGATGCCGCTAAAGCGCACCGGCTGCTGCAGGATCTCGGAGCGAGCCGCGATGCGGCCAGTCATGACTACAGCTTTTCCTACTGGGATTTGAACCTGCCTCCAACGGTCAATCTGCTCCACTGGCTTCACATCTGGAGCGTGGGGTCCGACGGTGTGTCCTGGCCGGGAACGGATCCCACCTCTTCGCGGGGCGTCCGTATCCGGCTGACCGACAGTTTGGCCGCCCGGGCCAATGGGCGGTGGTCGGAGGCGCTCACCCTGGCCCACGCTGCGCTGGCCGGTGCCGCCGACAGCGGACTGGAGTTCCTGGTGGTGGACGCGTTGGAAACCCTGGCCTCCATCGAATCCGGATGTGGTGATGTAGAACGGGCAGCTTTGCTGCTCGGTGCGGCCGAGCGCCGAAGGGAGGAACTCGGCTACCAGCTGCGGTTCCCCATACACCAGGCCGCGTTGCAGCCACTGTTCGAACTGTCGGCACCGCTGGCAGAAGGGCGCGGCATCGACATCACCCGAGCCGTCGAAATCGCCGGCCGTGCTCGCGGTGAACGGAACCGACCTCGCATCGGCCTCGACAGCCTGACACCCACCGAACGCCGGGTGGCGCAGTTGGTCAGAGGCGGCCTGACCAACTCCCAGATCGCGGCCGAGATGATCGTGAGCGCCGAGACCGTGAAAACCCATCTCAAACACATCAACGCCAAACTCGACATCGGAAATCGAACTCAGCTCGCCGCCCTGATCCCGCCGGCCTGAACACGCCTCTCCGATCCGCCACCCGTCCAACCGCAGCTAGAACAACACTTATGAAAGTGGGTACCGCCATGCCTGTCAACGCCAGCCCTCGCGACGTAATCGAGGACTATTTCGAACGCCTGTCACGAAGGGACGAATCGGCATTCGATCTGGTTGCGGAGGATTTCATCCAGCACGCCGCGGCCACCCAGGGGCGAAATGGTCTGCGGCAGACCGCTATCGTGATCGATGAGGATCTCGGTGGACCGGAAATCGTCATTCATCACGTCGTGGCCAGCGAAGACCTGGTCTGCGTGCACCTCGATCTGGTGGGCACACATGTGGGTTCGAGCATTCCACTGCTGAGCGGAATCGTTCCCGGCAAGAGAAAGGTGACCTGGAGTTTCCTGCATCTGTTCCGTGTTGTTGACGGATTGATGATCGAACATTGGGCCTGCCACGATGATCTCGTCCTGCTGGAGCAGCTCGGCCTCCGCATCGACAAGATCAGCGCCTGACCATGACGGAGCCCAGTTCGGCATGTATCCGGGACAGGTCGACGAATCAGTCGACGGGCGATCCGGTGCCGCTGGCCAAGCCGACCTCCCGGCGGCCGACAGGACGACCTCGACGTCTGCACGGCACCCTCAACAAGTTGCCGATGGGTGCTGGGGCAGCGGCCGTCATCGTTGTGGGGCTCGTGGTACTGGCGGGATGTGGAGGCAACAGTGGCGCCGCGGCGTCCACGCCGACATCACTGGTCATCACGTCGACATCGACGCAGGACAGCACCGACCCGTCCACAACCTCCGTCACTCGGTCCGTCGAGTCGCCTTCGGCCGTTACCGGGCCGACTGCTGTCACCTCGTCGATTCTTATGACGACGCCGGCGACGTCTCCGCTGGCCCCGACGGGTCCCGACGCGCCTGGTTCTGTCTCTACCGCTGCGGTGTTGCCCGCCCCGCTGACGTTCGGCCACCGGATCGGCTTCGTCGGTGGACGCTCCACACTGTTCAAGATTGTCCTGTCCGGAGCCGAGGTGACGGTTGAGGGCACGGTGCGGACCGCGGTCCTTCACACCAAAGTGACGAACTTCTCGATCGCAGACCAGTTCATCAGCTATGTGAAAACGCCTTCGTTGCTCCTGCCGGACGGCTCGCTCTTGCCGATGAACTACAGGACATCGACGCTGGTGCCAGGGGGCGGCACGACCCCTCTGGACCTTGATGCCCGTGTTTCGGAACCGTCGACGTTCACGTTCGCCGGGGCGTCCCTCGTGTTCGGCAACAACGCTTCGGCGCAGACGATCATCCCGCTGGACGACTCCTCTGCGGTGTCGACGTTCGTGCCGGTCGTCGACACGGGCAAAGGGGTCAGCGCCGACTCCGGAGTGGGGACGAATTCGCGGATCACCGGGACGATCCTGCATGCGGACTACGAAGACGGTGCGAAGGCGACGTTGCAGCTTGAAGTGGCTCTCGACGTGTCGTTCAGCGACACCCCGAAGATCCAGGACATCTTCTCGGTCACGCTGACGACCCCTGACGGAACAAGCGCAGCCCCGGCGACGAGCGTGCTGTTCGGCAAGCCTCCGAACAGCATCGTGCTCGCCGGTAGAACGGTGCACGGCGGCTTGTTGTTCGACATCCCCGCGGCGTACGCAGGCCCCTACGCCCTCACGATCCACAGCGATCGTGTCAAGGACGCCGCTGGATCGGGGGCTGTGGATCCCGTCCTGAAGTTCAGGATCCCTCACGGGCCGTGAAGTTTTCGGACCGTTTGCTCGGGTTGTCCGCACAACCCGGAGGTAAGTTGCTTGTCGGCGAAGACACCGCCCGACGGGGCCCGCATCCATCCGTAAAGAAGGCGATGATCATGAATTCATGGCCCGCGCGCAGGGTTTTGTCGATCAGCGTTCCGGTGTGTGCTGTCCCGGGGAAGGCTCGCTGGTCCACTCACCGGCCGCGGAGCGGGATGCCCTGGCGGGCAGCGCTGACCACCGGGACAACCTCATGATCCCGCACCCCGAGGTTCTCAGCAGGACACCGGACCGGGTCATCGGCTTTTCACGAACTCGACGGGCAAGACAGGTACTTCTGCGCTCAGACCCCAAACGGCAGCGTCCGCCACGACGGCGCGCGGGCCGTTGGGAGCATCGAGTGCCGAGTCCAAGCTATGAGGCGACCGCAGGCTGGCGGTCACCTCGCCGGGACCAGTGATGGGTTCGCGACATCCCGCCGTTCGCCTCGTCGCGGCGGTGGCTCTGTTGATGTTTCCGATGGTCGCGGCTGGCCCGGCGTCGGCGGCCTCAGCGACCAGGAGCGTACAGCTCGATACCCCCCGTGTCACTTTGGGGGCTGCTGCCTCCGACGCCGCGTTGGACGGCTATCTGAAGAGCCAACTCGGCGAGGTGGGCCTGCCCGGCCTGTCTGCCGCGGTGATCAGGGACGGCAAGATCGAACATCTGGTGGCCTTCGGGAGGGCCGACGACTCGGGCCGGGCCATGACGCCGCAGACCCCGGTGCTGCTGGCATCGCTGAGCAAAGGTTTCACGGCGTTGGCGGTGATGGAGCTGGTTCAGGCCGGGAAGATCGAGTTGTCCGCGCCCGTCCAGCGGTATCTGCCGTGGTTCCGGGTGGCCGGCGGGGCGGCAGCGTCAGGCCAGATCACGGTCGCGGATTTGCTGCACCACACCAGCGGCCTGCCCAGCAGCGCCGATGGCAGCCTTCTGAAGAGTGTCCCTGCCGTCGAAGATCCCGCTGCGCTGGAAGAGGGAGTGAGGAATCTGGCGGCCGTGTCGCTGCGGGACACCCCCGGAAGATCTTTCGAATACACCAACGTCAACTACAACACCTTGGGCATGATCGTGCAGGCCGTCTCAGGCCAGCCTTACCCCAACTATCTCCACGACCATGTGTTCGCGCCTTTGCAGATGCATCACACCTATGCGGACACCACGCAGGCACGTGCGGACGGCCTGGCGGAGGGTTTCACCACGTTCTTCGGCTCCTACCGGCAGCTGTCCTACCCGGTTCCGGCCGCCGATCAACCCTCGGCGGGACTATTCTCCAGCAGCGAAGACCTCGGTCACGTCATCGAGATGTATCTGCAGAACGGCACCTATCGCGGCACCACATTGATCAATACGGCGACCGAGGAAACGCTTCATGCCCCCGCCGTGTCGGTCGGTGAGGCGTCGTACTCGATGGGCTGGTGGATCCGACCCCAATGGGAATTGTCAACCCGGCCGGGGGATCCGGCCGCCGACGCCAGCCTCGCCAAGGTGATCGAACACGGCGGCACATGGAACAACACGAGAACCTTCATGGCGTACATACCTGCCACGAGAATGGGAGTGGTGCTGCTGGTCAACGCCAACAGCACCCCCCTGGGGTCGCGGATCTCAGCCATTCAAGGCAACCTGTGGAACGTCCTCCTGGGCCTACCGCTCGCACCGTACGTCGCCGACGAGGAATTCTTGGCCCGATACGGATGGCAGATCGGCGCACTCATCGTCGTCTTGCAACTGATACTGGCCGGCTGGCCGATTTGGCTGCTACGGCGACGCGCCCACCACGGCACACCAATCTCGCCCATCCGTAGGTGGCCGGCGTTGGTGCTACCAGGAATTTTCGACGTCTTCGTGTTGTGGTTGACCCTGGTCTATCTGCCACCAAACTTCAATTCCCCCGTCGTCGACATCGTCAAAGGGGCACCGGACGTCGGCATATTCCTGGTCGCAGCCGTCACGATCGCTGCCGTCTGGGGATCCGCGCGGACCGTCCTGCTGCTGTATCGGCCGAACCGAAAAGCCACCGACGGCACGGCAGCCACCCCCGAACCGGCCGATGCCTTCGACCTGGACCTGGCGTGAGCAAACCGTTCCCACCGCAAGCGGATCGGTGACCGGAACACGACGGCGCTACGGGGGACCATGGAGATCAGGCAGGACAGAGTCTGTTGCTGGTTTGCGTCGTTGGCGCGACAGCATCGGGCCCGGGGTATTGGTGGCGCAGCGTGAAGGCGTGGACGGTGGGTCCGTGCTGGCGCAGGTGACGGACGCGGGTCTCTGCCTCATTCACGCTCGGCCGAGTTCCGGCGGGGATCCACCAGAGCGCGGTAGTCGCCTCGACCACGGGTTGGAACCACTCCCGTCGTCGACGCATGATCGCGACGTGGCGGCCGCTGAAGATGAAGTCGGACAGAGACTGTGTGTCGGTCCAGGTGGTGATGTTGACGATGACCCCGTGGCTGTCCCCGATGTCCCAGCCGAAGCCTTCGACGTCGGTGGCGTTGCCGCTCTCGGTCTGCAGCCGCCACAGGAATCCCGGCGCTCGGTCACCTTCGGCGTTGACGTCATCCAGCGCCTCGACGAACGGCGATAACAGCGGTGAGTCCAGCGGTGCCAGCAACCGAGCAACGTTGACCTGGGCCAGGCTGTAGTCCATCTGAGTCAGCCTAACGGGCCGACCCGCGATGTCGACCGTGAACCGATCGGCAACCGGCGACCGCGCCCGTCCGGTTTATGTTGTGTCCGTGACACGTGTCGTCTTTATGTGCGGCCCGGCGGGATCGGGCAAATCGACTTACGCGCGAGAACTCGAGAAGCAGGGGATGGTTCGGCTGTCGTTCGATCAAGAAGCCTGGCGTCGCGGGGTTCGGGTGCAGCCATTGTCCAATGACGTGCACGAGGAGATCGAGCGCGATCTCCGTGCGCAGCTCATCGATCTGGTCCAGTCGGGCGCGGACGTCGTCCTTGACTTCTCGTTCTGGTCCCGCGCGATGCGCGCCGAATACCGCGTCCTGCTCCGGCCTTGGGGCGTCGAACCAGAGACCGTCTATCTCGCGACGCCCCGCGACATCGTTCTGGACCGCGTCCGCAGCCGAGCGGATGACCACGCAGACGACGTCAGGCTCGCTGAGGGGGTTGCCGAGATGTACTTCGTCCACTTCGAGGTTCCCACCGTCGACGAAGGGCCGCTCACTGTCGTTGGGTAGTCAAGGGCCCCCCGCCAATCAGGGCACCCTCCACTGACGGAATCCAACAGTTCGTACGCCGATCGGTTAGCGGCGCCGTCGCTGATCGCTGATCGCTGCAATGTAGTCGCGGATACGTCATTGGTGCATTCTCAACGTATGGCTGAGCCGACGAATTTCCGATACAGGGCGGCCCATGCTGGCCTGCTCGAAGCGGCTGCTCATGCCCGCGCGCTCGCCGAGGTACTCGTCGGGCTGCCAATCGAGGAGGCCCGCGTTCGGGCGGCCCAAGACGGACAGGTACTGCTCCGTGAAACTGCAGCGAGTGGGCAGTACGTGACGGCTGACTTCCGAGCGGATCGCATCACACTGGTGGTGAACGACGGAACAGTCGTCGAGGCTCGTGGAGGTTCGTGAGCCGGACGCAGAAGCCTCCGGTTCCGGCTACATGCTCAAGTAGCGGCAAGTGGGTGCGTCCGTTCAACGATCCGCAATCGGCGACACGCGATGTTGGTCGTCGCAGCGATGAAGGCGCTCCGGAGAGGGTTGGGCCATCGGACAGCCCTCCTAGTTCGCGAGTCGATCGGAACGATCCGGACAGGGCCGAGTTGAGGGGTGCGGATCGAGCTGATTGCGCTTAGCTATGTACGGCGGGCACGGGTTTGCAGAAACTGGTTTTCATGTCTGATACCGGTTGGGAAGGGGATCCGACGTTGTACGCGGGTAGCGCCGCCTACTACGCGCAGGGGCGCGTGCCATACCCGGATGAGTTGGCTGACGGTCTGGCCGCTGTGCTTGAGCTCGACGGTCGGGGGCAGATGCTGGACGTCGGGTGTGGGCCAGGTTCGCTGACTCTGCTGCTTGCGCCACGCTTCGAGCACGTCATCGGTGTGGACGCCGATTCCAACATGTTGGCCGAGGGTCGGCGACTGGCCGCCGATGCGGGCATCATCAACGTCGATTGGGTTCATCGAACGGCCGAGGATCTGTCCGATGAGCACGGCAGGTTCCGCGTTGCGACCCTTGCGCAATCGTTCCATTGGATGAACCGGGAGCGTGTCGCCGGCATCCTGCGTGGGCTGTTGACCGAGGCGGTAGCCGAACTCACGTGCCTGGGCACTCACATCGGCGGCGAACTGACTGTCACGCTGCATCCACGTCTCAAAGGCTCCGGCTGCATCCGGCAGCCCGGTGAGCAGCCTGCGAGCCCACGGCCGCTGGGCGTAGTGATAGCGCTGGAACCCAGGGGTTGGGACCATCCACACCGCCCGATCCGCCTCCACCCCATGGCTGGCCAGCAGCTCAGGCAGCAACGCCGACCCCTCTGCGACGACCGGTCCCGACATCGACCTCAGGTCGGCCAAGGTCCGCGGGAACTGTTCACCTGCGAGGCGAAAGACGGCCGCCAGCTGGATTTGCATGGGTTGAGCCAAGCGCTTGGCAACACCGATCGTTGGCACTTTTTCAGGGTGGGGGCCGCAGCGGCGCTGACCGCGCCCGCGTGGCGGTCGAAGGCGTCCTCACACGAACAAACTGCAGCCTGCCGACCATACGCGAGCAGGCGGCCACCGTGCTCTTCCCAGAACAAGGCCAACCTCCGAGTCAAACGACTTGGTCGTTCAAGAGCTCCCCATCGTGGAACGTCACGAGCGGTAACGATGACCGCCCATTTCCCGGGTAAATGCGGCAGGCCGGCTACCAAGCCCGCCTCCCGGGGGCGGCGGATGGCGGCATCGCGTCGAGAATAAGCCTGAGGCCGGCGCTCCGAAGAACGCTCGCGATCCGGTCACGCACTTCCCGCAGGTGGACGCCTGACCGGTCGCGGATCCCGTTGCGGTAACGGTCGCCGACACGTCGTCCCGTGACCGGTCAGCGTTCCTCTTGCAGGGCGCCGGGTCTGTTCGATCGGGGGAAGGCGTACCGATCATGGGTGTCTCGTACGCCATGCCCAACCCTTGGGGTTACCCGCGGGGACGCCTGTATATGCGCGTCACAAGGCGTTCTCGGAGCTTAGGGCCAGCCTCGAGTCACGACAGGATCGTTGAGAACCACTCATTGGCGTTCTAGTGTCGGTTGGAGAGCTCCTCGCAAATGGCTGCTAGCCAGAACTAGGATCCACTGGCCGATTCAATCGTCGCTGCAACTCTGACAAACTGTGCGTCGACTAGGTCGGACTCGGAGCCGTCAGATTTTGGTCGTCCGCTGCGGTCAGCGATGCCCCGCACTTGGATTCGCTTGACGATCTTTTCGTTGAGACTGAAGTGATGGTCCATCTCGTGCCATGACTGTTGTGGATCCCCGCCGAGCACCGCGTGTAGAACTCGCTCGTGGGCGCGGGCCATGTCTAGTTGCGCACGCCTCTCGGTTGCTATGAATTCACGCATCTCACGCATCGACCGATGGAGCGCCTGGGAAAGAGTGGCCGCGAGCAGGCGGAGCGCTGCGTTACCACTCGACTTCAATAGCAACATGTGGAATTCGTGGTCGGCGTCGGCGATGTCCTGGGCCGGCAGCCGATCGCGCATCTTCGCGCACAGCACGAGGAGTCGGGCGTGGGTGACGGGGTCGATTCGACCGGTGGCCAAGGCCGCCGATTCCCGCTCGAGGATCCTTCGCACATACATGAGGTCGTCGGGAGGAACGCCGTCGGCCAGCATTGCCAGGTCCAGAACGCTACCCAAAGCTGTCCCGTCCGGTGATTGCAGGAAGGTGCCACGACCCTGGTCACGCCGGAGGAGGCCAACAACTTCCAGGGCCTGAAGGTGTTCACGCAGCGCCGTACGGCTGATTCCGAGCGACCGGCAAAGTTCCCGTTCCGTGGGTAGTTGGCCGTCGGCTTGACCGGCCGACAGAACAACCTCCCTCAACCTGCTGAGCACATTGTCGTGTGCATCCATTGTCCGCCCTCCCTCGCTTCAAAATGGTCACGCCGATCCTTTGGAGTGCGACCGGCGAATCGCCGGGCCGGTCTACGGCCGCCCGATTGGTCCGACCTAGATCGATCGTCCTGACAACATGCTAGTCGCTCGATTGCTTCCGGCAGGCTCCCGAGGAGGGCGTCGAACGGCGAAAGTGCCGAACGCAGGGTCTGATCGTCTAGAGCCAGAACCCGGCTGGCGATCTTGGGCCAAGCGTTGAGGTCGGGCCGCGCCTAGGCCGTCTCCCCAATCTGTCCGATATTGGTGGACCAATTGGTCAATTGGTCTTGCCAATACTGAGGTACGGGGTTAGCGTCAGGTCGTCAGCACCACTCGTTCATCGTCGAAGGAGACGGGATGTTCTACGCACTCAATCTGTTCAATGTTGAAAGTTACGACGTGTATCGCAAGTACCTGACGACAGCCGGTCCGATCGTCCAGGAGCTCGGCGGGGATCTCGTCGTGATGGGTCGAAAGACCGCCGAGGTACCTGTGCACTTCCCGGGCACCACGGAGGGCGATGCACAGCGCTGGTTGATCATCGCGACTTACAAGACGGAAGAAGATGTCCGCCGGTTCTGGAAGCATCCGCTGAACTTCAACAACAAGCAGCTGCGTGAGGAAGGCACCAAGGACTACACCTGGGCCCTGTACGAGGGTGCCGACATCCTGACCCAGGACTGATGCGGGGCCGGCCCACTTTCTTGGGCCGGCCTTCGTCAGCGCTCACATCAGAGATCAGAACCCGTCCCTTCAGCGTGGAGGTATTGCAACGTGGTCGAACGACTCAGCGGCAGGACATGCATCATCACTGGCGGTGCGCAGGGCATTGGGCTGGCCATCGCCCACCGCTTGGCCGATGAAGGCGCGAACGTGATGATCGCCGATCTCGACGGCGCACTTGCCGAGGAGGCGGCCGGCGCAATTCGTGTTGCGGGCGGCGTGGCTTCCGCAAGCCCTGTCGATGTCGCGGAACGCAGCCAGGTAGTCGAGCTGATCAGCGCTACCGTCGAGCGTTACGGATCGCTTGATGTGATGTTCAACAACGCCGGGATCGCGCAGGCAATTCCGCTCCTGGAGACCACCGAGGAGCAACTCGACCGTTTGATGCGGGTCAACGCCCGTGGCACTCTGATCGGCATTCAGGAGTCGGCCCGGCAGTTCCTGCGGCAGGGATCGCCCGGGAAGATTGTGAACACCGCCTCGGTTGCCGGTAAGCAGGGTTTCGCTCTGGTTGGCGCGTACAGCGCCTCCAAGTTTGCGGTCGTCGGGCTCACCCAGGTCGCAGCGCGGGAACTGGCGGTACACGGAATCACCGTGAATGGCTTCGCTCCCGGCATCGTGGCCACGGCCTTGTGGCGCAATCTGGACGCCCAAATCATGGAAACCGGCCGGACGTCCGAAGTTGGTCAAGCGATGGCGGAATTCGGGCAGGACATCCTGCTCGGGCGAGTGTCCACGCCCGAAGACTGCGCTGGCATCGCAGCCTACCTCGCGAGCAGCGATTCCGACTACATGACCGGACAGGTCATCCAGATCGACGGAGGAATGATTCTCCAGTAGTACCGGTCCCGACAGCTAATCAAATGTAACCATTCTCATCGCGGAGGAAAAAAATCATGGCCAGTGCGGAAGTCGTCAACGGAGTCGAGCTCCGACATCACATGGCCCGGGCCAACGGTCTGCTGCAACATTACGTCACCGCCGGCGCGGGGGAGCCGCTGGTGTTGTTGCACGGGTTTGCGCAAACCTGGCTGGAATGGCGCCGCGACATCATTCCGGCCTTGGCGAAAGACTACTTCGTGATCGCCCCGGACATGCGCGGCGTGGGAGACACAGAGCGGCCGGCCGACGGGTACGACAAACGCAACATGGCTCAGGATCTGCATGCGCTACTCGACCACCTTGATGTTGGGCCGGTCCTACTCGCGGGCCACGACTTCGGCGCCGCCGTCGCCTACGCGTACGCCGCAACCCACCGCGACCGGGTCCGCAAGCTGGCGGTCCTGGAAATGATCTTCGCCGGCTCGACGTACGAAGCAGCCATGCAAGTTCCATTCGCTCAGGACGGACTCGGTCGGCCGGTCTGGCATCTGTTCTTCCACGATGCCGGCGGCATCGCCGACGCTCTGATTACCGGCCGCGAACGCATGTACTTGAGTTGGTTCCACCGCAACTTCGCGTACAACCCGGCGGCGATACCGGTCGAGGACCTGGACGAGTACGAAAGGAGCTATGCGGCGCCCGGCGGACTCAATGCACTGAACTATTACCGCACGCATTACATCGACGCCGAACACAACAGGGAGTTCGCGAAGACGCCGCTCACGATACCTGTCCTGGCGGTCGGTGGCGCAAACTTCCTCGGTGGCATGGTCGAGCAGGGAATATCTGCTTTCGCATCGAACGTCGAAGGTGAGGTCATTCCCGAATGTGGTCATTGGGTCGCCGATGAACAACCCGAACTGGTCATCGAGTCTTTGCAACGGTTCTTCAAGTCCTGAACCGAACGCGGCAGTCACCCCCCCCCGACTGGGTCAGGCTGGCCGCCGCCCACCGCCCGCACTCCTGATGAGGAAATCATGACCACCGTCATCGCATTCGATGTGAACGAGACACTCCTTGACCTTCGGGCCCTCGACCCGGCCTTCGAAGAACTGTTCGGATCGTCGTCCCTGCGTGGGCAATGGTTCGCCCAGATGCTCCAACTCTCCTTCGTCGGAGGTCTGACCGGACAATACGTCGACTTCAGAACCGCGCAACGAGCAGCGTTGAAGATGCTGGGGCAGCGGCAGAACGTGCCGATCAGCGACAAGACAGCTGTGCAATTGGTGGACAGAATGAGCGCCTTGCCACCACACCCGGAGGTCCCCGCCGCGTTGGCCAGGCTGCGGGACTCCGGCTTGAAGGTGGTCGCACTTGTCAACTCTCTGGAATCAGTGGGCGAGGATCAACTGACCAACGCCGGTATCCGCGATCTGTTCGAGCAGGTGATTTCCGCGGACTCGGTGCGTCACCTCAAGCCGGCCCCGGAGCCATATCTGGCCGTCGCCACCAGGTACTCGGTGCCGGCCGCGGAAGTGCGGTTGGTTGCTGCACACTCCTGGGACATATCCGGGGCGCTGGCGGCCGGCTGCAGGGCGGCGTTCGTCGCGCGCCCAGGCATGATCATGAGTCCACTTGGGCCGCAACCCGACATCACCGGGCCGCATATCGCTGACGTCGTGTCACAGATCCTTGCCGTCGATGTCGCTTAGCCGCGAGGCCATCGCTCCTGCCGTCGACCCGCACATCTTGTTGCCGCCGTCGTTGGCCGCCGGTGACCAGACGCTGGCCGGACGGCGCTGGCGGGAACTGTTCGGTCGCACTGGACCCGCCTGGCCGGTCGCCATCGAAGACTGGGAACGCGCGGCCTACCAGGCGTTGCCCGAGGGCGCCCGCGGCTACATCTTCGGTGGCGCCGGGTGCGGCGCCACCCGCGATGCGAACGTGGACGCCTTCACTCGGTGGCGGCTGGTGCCTCGGATGATGGCCACCCCGGCGACACGAGACCTATCGGTGCGCATCTTGGGACGGGTCTATCCGACACCGCTTTTCCTGTCACCTGTCGGAGTGTTGACCATCGCTCACCCGGACGGCGATCGGGCCTCGGCGGCCGCAGCCGGCGAACTCGGCGTCAGCACGATCGTGAGCACCACCGCATCGACCGCGCTGGAAGTCGTTGCCGAGCAGACGGCCGGCGCTCCCGCCTGGTTCCAGCTCTACTGGGTCAACAATCGCGAGCTCACCACCAGCCTCGTCCAGCGCGCCGAAAATGCCGGCTATCAGGCGATCGTCATCACTGTGGACACACCGATGCTGGGGTGGCGGGTCGACGACCTGGCCAACCGGTACTCACCATTTTCCCTTGGGCATGGGATCGGCCATTTCCTGAGCGACCCGGTGTTCCGACGGATCGCCGGGTTCGATGTCGACGCCGAACCCGGGCGGGCAGGGGATGAAGTGATGAAGTTGTTCGTCAATCCCGGACTGGTCTGGAAGGACCTGGACTGGTTGCGATCGTTGACCAACCTGCCGATCCTGTTGAAGGGCGTACTGCACGTCGATGACGCTGAACTAGCCCTGGACGCGCATCTGGACGGGATCATCGTCTCCAACCATGGCGGACGGCAGGTCGACGGGTCCATCGCTACCCTCGACGCGCTCATCTCGGTTCGTGAGAGGGTCCCGTCCGGGGTGCCGGTCCTGCTCGATGGCGGGATCAGACGGGGCGCGGATGTGGTGAAGGCGATGGCCCTTGGCGCATCGGCGGTGATGGTCGGTCGGCCGTTCGTGTACGGGCTGGCCGTGGCAGGAAAGGTCGGTGTCCATGAGGTGCTGAGCAATCTGCTCGCGGAGACCGACAGTGTGCTGGCGTTGTCCGGACACGATCGGATCGCGGCGCTTGATCCGGACATGCTGGTGCCCGCACATGGTCGATGACGCTGTTGTATTGGTTGGTGCGCGGAATCCCGTGTCGATGAGGCATTCACTGCGCGGTATCACCCACATGATCGCTGTTCCACAAGGTTTCACCCTCTCGATCGCTGGGACGCTGACGATCACGATCGGTGAGCGGGGTTTCCCCGGGGCCGTCGGGGTCTGGCTCTTCATCGCCGGCGCCGGCGCCGGCTTCGCTGCCGTCACGGTGGTCAGTGGCGCACATCGGGAGCCCGTGAACCGCCCGCTGAGCGTGTCCGGCTTGTCGCTGGTCAACTTGTCTCCGATTCTGGTCGTACCGCTGGCAGCGGCCGCCGCCTGGTGGATTCCTGACGATGCGATCGCCATGGCCGTCGCCGGCACGGCTGCTGCCGTCTTGTACGTCTGGCTGACGGCAGCGACGATGACCGCGGTGCATTTTTGGCGCCCAGACAAGATGGCGTCGGTCCGACGGGCCGCGACGGGCCGCAATGGTTGATGCCGAACTCAGGAAAGGTCACCGCCGACCACTGCGTCCGACCGGGCGGCCCGATCTGAATCAACGGCACGTGGCCGCAGCTGCGCAGTACACCCCGGGGCAGCGGTGGCGACGACTGGCGGTGATCCTGATCGCCACGCTGATGGCCCAGTTCGACCTGTTCGTGGTGAATGTCGCCGCCCCCGGCATCCAGACCGATCTACACGCGAGTACGGCCGCGATGCAGGTCATCATCGGTGGCTACTCCCTGACCTACGGGACGCTGCTGATCGCGGGTGGCCGGCTCGGTGACGCGCTCGGCACGGCCTACATGCTGCGGATCGGGATGCTGCTGTTCGGAGTGACCTCACTGCTCTGCGCCGTCTGCACGAACAGCACCGAACTGGCCCTCGCGAGGCTGCTCCAGGGCGCCTGCGCCGCGATGATGGTGCCGCAGGTACTTTCCCTGGTCACGGTCCTATTCCCACCTGATCAGCGCCGCCAGGCGGCCGCCTGGTTCGGGGTCACCCTTGGCCTGGGTGCGGCGCTGGGACAGTCGGTCGGGGGATTGCTGGTCTCGACCGCCGTCTTCGGGGCCGGCTGGCGCACTATTTTCCTCATCGTGGTGCCACCGGCTGTCCTAGGGGCGATCGCGGTCGGCAAAATGTTGCCTGCCGCGCGTATCGGGTCCGCCAGGATCTCGGATCCCCTTGGATTGGCCGGCCTTTCGGCCGCCCTGTTGATGCTGTTTTTGTTCCTGACCATCGCCCCGGACCACCATTGGCCCACTTGGGGCTGGATTCTCGTGGCCGCGGCAGTCTCGGTCGGGGCCGTGACCATTCGGGCCGAACGGCGGCTGGGTAAGCGCGGCGGTCACCCGATCATCGACACCGAACTGTTCGCGCACCGCACATTCCAAGTAGGACTGTTGGTCAATGCCGCCTACTTCTTCGCCTTCGGAGGGTTTCTGTTCGCGATGACGTTCACGCTGCAGGACGGGCTTCACGAAGCTGCCATACGCTCCGGATTGACGTTCGTTCCCCAGGGTGTCGGCTTCGCCTGCGCTGCCCTGGTCGGTGTCGCCCTGGCCAACCGGCTGGGTCCTTGGCTGGTCACCATCGGCGCCCTCATCAGCGCCTCCGCTTGCGGCGCACTGTTGGTGCTCACCAGCCCGGCCGGTCCGGACCTGAGCCCGCTGCGCTTGGCGCCCGTCATGGCGATGCTCGGCGTCGGCAACGGGTTGGCGATACCCGCCATGATCGGCGCCGTGCTCCAGATCGTGCCCAAACAAAGTGCAGGCACCGCAGCCGGGATGCTCACCACCGTGCAACAGGTAGCAATGGCTTTCGGGGTGGCGGTATTCGGTTCCATCCTGTTCGCCACCACCGGCCGGTCCGCCCCGACGACCACGTCTCTACCGGGACTGCGGATCGACCTGGTGTTGGCGACCTCGCTGCTCGCCCTTGGGGCGCTCTCCTCACTGGCCCTGTCCACTTCCCGCCGACCATCGCCGACGTGACGCCACCGGATAGCACCGCGCCCGCGCCCGCGGCCAAGAGAAAGGACCCGTATGGACACCAGGCCTGACATTGCCATGCTCGAACGGCAGGCCAACATTATTCGGCAAGACATCATCCGGATGCTGGCCGCAGCAGGCAGCGGACACAGCGCCGGGCCGCTCGGCATGGCCGAGATCGTCACGGCGTTGTACTTCGCGGTGATGAAACATGATCCGAAGGATCCGGACTGGCCGGACCGAGACGTCTTCTTCCTCAGCAACGGGCACACCGTCCCAGTGCAGTATGCGGCCATGGCCGAGGCAGGGTATTTCCCCGTAGACGAACTGCTCACCCTGCGCGCGCTGGGATCTCGACTGCAAGGCCATCCCGAGCGGGAGCTGCTTCCCGGGCTGGAGAGCACCAGCGGACCGTTGGGAAGCGGTCTGTCCCAGGCCGCCGGATATGCCTACGCCCTGCAATACTTCGAGCACAGTTGGCACCGCTACGCGTACGTCGTCATGGGCGACGGCGAACTCAACGAAGGCAATATCTGGGAAGCTGCGATGTTCGCCGCCAAATACAAGCTGCACCAGCTGATCGCGTTCGTCGACCGGAACTACATCCAGATCGACGGACCCACCGAAGACGTCATGCCACTGGAAAATCTCCGCGGCAAGTGGGAGTCCTTTGGTTGGCACGTCCTGGAAATCGACGGCAACAACATCCGCGCAGTACTCGACGCCATCTCCACTGCCCAAGCCGTCGCCGACCGCCCCACCGTCATCATCGCGCACACCGTGCCGGGCAAAGGCGTCCCATTCATGGAATTCGACTATCGATGGCACGGAAAGCCACCGACAGTTGAACAGGCCCTCACCGCACTGTCCGACCTAGGCGACCCGTACGTTGCGAAGGGACCGGCCCGATGACCCACTACGCGCTGCACCCGGATCTTTACTCCGAAAACGTGACCGAGGAGCCTATCCGCGCCGGGTTCGGCCGCGGCCTGCGGGAGGCAGGCGATCGAGACGCAGCGGTGGTCGCCCTATGCGCCGACCTCACCGAAAGCACCCAGATGCACCTATTCAAAAATGCCCACCCGGACAGGTTCATCGAGGTCGGCATCGCCGAACAGAATTTGGTCACCGTTGCCAGCGGGCTCGCCCGCGCCGGGAAGATACCCTTCACCAGCAGCTACGCCGCATTCAGCCCTGGACGTAACTGGGAGCAGATCAAAACCACGGTGGCGCTGAACAAGCAACCCGTCAAGATCGTCGGATCCCACGCCGGGATCAACGTCGGCCCGGACGGCGCCACCCACCAGATGTTGGAAGACCTCGCACTCATGCGTGTCGTGCCGAACATGGTTGTTATCGCACCAGGCGACAGCCTTGAGGCCGAGAAGGCCACCCTGGCCATCGCCACGAACGGCAAACCCAGCTACTTGCGACTGGCCCGCGACAGCACACCAATCTTCAGCACATCCGAATCACCCTTCGAGATCGGCAAGGCATACACCCTGGTCACCGGATCCAACGTCAGCATCATCGCCACCGGAACCATGACCTACCATGCGCTGATCGCGGCCGAAACCTTGACAAGATTCGGCATCTCAGCCGAAGTACTGCACTGTCCCACCATCAAACCACTCGATGAGGCCGCGATTATCGCGACTGCCGAGAACACCGGCCGCGTGGTGACGGTCGAGGAGGCCCAGATTGCCGGAGGACTCGGCGGTGCCGTCGCCGAACTGCTCAGTGAGCGCAGACCCACCCTCGTTCACCGGTTCGGTATTCGAGATCGATACGGCGAAAGTGGCAAACCTGACGAGCTTCTCGATCACTTCGGTCTCACTGGGCCAAGAATCGCCGCGTCAATCAGGGACCTCCTCAATGCACGCATCTGAAACGGTACGCCCGACAACAATCTGGCCCAGTTCAGTGATGTTGAGGATCATGCTGGTGCTTGAGCTCGAACCCGTCCGTTTGAGCGACAACGCGGACCAACTGGCACGACGGCGCCGGCCACCAACCGGTACAGGCCGTCTATCGGTGCGACTCGCTTCCGGGCCTAGGGTTGGTCTGTGAACACCGCTCACATCCGGTTCTATTTCGACCCGGTGTGCCCGTTCTGCTGGTTGACCAGCAAGTGGATCCGGATGGTGCAGGCCCAGCGCGGGTTCAGCGTGGACTGGCGGTTCATCTCGCTCCGGCTGATAAATTCCCACATCGACTACGACGCGCACTTCCCGTCGGAGTACGAAGCCGGGCACACAGCCGGACTGCGCCTCCTACGGGTGGCAGCGCGGGCGCGCGCCGAGTACGGACCGCAGGTAGTGGACCCGCTGCAGGCCGCCCTCGGGGCACATATCTTCGACACAGCCTCACCCTCCGACGTCACCGACGAAAAGCAGCGACGTGAACGACGCGGCACCCGAAAGTTCCTCGACCCGATCCTGCGTGAGGCCGGGCTGCCCACTGAGCTCGCCGATGCCCTGGACGACGAGTCGTGGGACGCCACCATCCGGGCGGACGGAGAGGAGGCGCTGCTATTGACCGGTAAGGACGTCGGCACTCCGATCATCCACTTCGACCCCCCGGAGGGCGTCGCATTCTTCGGCCCGGTGATCAGCCGACTTCCCGACGAGGAGACGGCCGGCGAGTTGTGGGACCACGTCGTCGGTCTGGCTCGGTTTCCCGGGTTCGCCGAGCTGAAGCGCAGCCTGCGTGAGCAACCGCAGCTGGTTGGGTTCGGTGTGCCGGCCGGCACCAGCGGCAAGCAGGAGGACTGGCACGCAGGCAGTCCAACCGTGCCAAGCTCGCGGAGATCGCCGACCGGAAGGGCGTTCGCGCGTTGGCAGTGGTCCCGTGGGTGGATGGCGAAGTCGATGCGTGGGCTGCTGCAGGAGCCCCCGAGTTGCTCACGGGTGCTGAGCAGGGGCCCCCTCAAGATGCCGTCGATCCCGTCCTCGCCGAAGGACTGAAATCGCTGACCGCCATGGTCAACCACAGCAACAACCTCGCCGGTGCACTCGACAAGCGGGATGCCATCGCGGTACTGACCACGCTCCACCAAGGCGGGCATGCCCTCGATGCCAAGCTATTTACACGTGGGCTCTTGCCAACGGCTGGCCGGGACGAGGCGCCGAACGGCTGCGCGAGATGGCCGAGAAGATCGGGAACGGCCGCCGGATGCGGACCAATACGAGTAACAATCCGCTCCACCCGGATGCCCTTGCCCGTTGGCGCGACAACGGATCGGTGCAATAGAGGGCCCGTCCCGAAGCCGCGTGGTCGCGCGGGACGCGCCGGTGCGGGATCGGCTTGTGGCTGCGGACGACGGCAAAAACTGGCGGTTGGTCCGCGACCGCGCCGCTGGTTCCGGTTCCGAGCAGCGGCGGACCGTGCAACGCTGTGCAGATGACCGCGCGAACGGGGGCAGGCTGGTCTGAGGAACCAGGTCATCGCATCGTCAGCGATGCGTTCACAATTGCCGGCCGCGCCGGTACCGACTGTCGGCCGGTCCACCTGCTACAGGCACTCGCTGAGGTGGACGGGCCCATCGGAGAGGCCCTGCAGTCGCTCCGCCTGAGTTCAAGCGAGCGAACAGGTCATTCACCCGGCGCGGGATCGACCTACGTATTCGGTCAGACCCAAGGTGCGGCCGCTCAGTTCGCCGCGGCCCGCGGTGAGCCGATGGATGCGCCGCACCTGCTGGTGGCGCTGGTGGACCAGGACGACGCCGAGACGATGCGAGTGCTCGCCGGGGCGCACGTCAATACCAATGAACTGCGGAAGATCGCCTTGCAAATGCTGGGCGCACCAGCGGATCTCCCAG
>JBBROB010000033.1:0-42383 GCA_038229825.1 Mycobacteriales bacterium | reverse complement strand
TGGGATCTGCCGTTCACCCGCGTCTGCGGCCCACCACCGAAATGGGCCCGCTGACGCACCCGGACAACCACCCCCGAGCAGCATCTGAATCAACCCGCGCCACCGGAGAGCCGGCACACCGGCAGCTCAGCTACGCCCCTCGACAGGACCTACAAAACCAAGATCAACTCGCTCCGCCCGGACAATCGTCGGACCTGGGTCGGTGGATCCAGGCTAAGAGATCGGGGAACCGACACGTTCAGCGCTGGTGACGAGTTTCGATTTCCCGGCGCAGCACCCTCTGGGTGCCGGTATCCCGAAGGTCAGACGCCAACTTGCATAACCGACCCAGATACTGTTCGCGGGCATCGAAGCCACTACGACGCCATCGTCCGGCGATGACGCTTCATTCTTCGCGGACCTCATCAGGCGTTATCAGCACCGCAGTTGCACCGACCGCCTTTGCGATCAGGTACAAGGGGACGACCAGGGGTTGATGCTACCGACGCGGGCACGGTCCGGGATATATTCGCGGCCCTGGAAATCCGGCAGTATCTCCAGAATATCCCGTCGCCGTGCTCGAGGCGGCGCGCGGCCCGCGGGTGCATTCCCAATGGGCGACCCGCCGATCTTGATCGCGCCAGTGATAGAGGTCCTCGGGGGTCGCCGGTAGGCGTTCCGCGTGCGGCACAGGGTTTACGCCGCTCACCAACGGTCCGGTGTTGCGGCTAACCCGGTCAGGAGCCACGATTTGAACTCATGTCACCACGCAACCCGTCGGCGCCCCCTCAATCCGTGGTGCCCGTCCTGGTCTACGACGACGTCCGTGCCGCTGTCGAGTGGCTCACGCAGGTCTTCGGCTTCAGCGAGCGGGTGCAGATCAGTGACCATCGGGCGCAACTGGCCTACGGCGACGGCGCGGTCATCGTGGCCGACGCAACTCACGGTCGCGGGCAGCAATCACAGGACGCCCCGGTCACCCACTCCGTCCTTGTGCGAGTACGCGACATCGACGCCCATCACCACAACGTGCGAGCAGCAGGCGTACAAGGCGGGAGCGAGCCAACCGATCAACCGTTCGGCGAGCGCCAGTACAGCGTTGTCGACCCGGGCGGACACCTTTGGACATTCACCGAATCGGTCGCCACACTGCGGCCCGAGGACTGGGGCGGCAACACCGTCACCGACTGGTAGCCCGACCGAGAGTGATGTTGCCGTAGACGGATCGTCCAGCGAGCATCCTCCCGGGCGGCGGCACGTCGGGAATGCTCACTACGACGTTAGAGCTCACCGCCTTCGATGAACGGCTACCGGTGAGTGGGCACGATGAGGTCCTCCATCAATTCGGCAGGGGCAACTTAGCCTGGCGCTTTCCGAAAATCATCGCGGCCCTCGGGGTCACTGACGTTCTTGATCTGCACCGGCGGGGCGACTGTTGGTGAACCTGTCTGGTCACAATTCGGTGACGACTCTTCCCAAAGTGCAGGGGTAAGTTATTTGCTTAGTCCTGAATAAAGTCGCGAACGAAGGGGTTCCCGTGGATGTGGCTCGTTCCATCGACCGTGGCCGGTTGGTGCCGTCGGCGATCCTGGCCGTGCTGGGCACCAAGGGTCCGACCTCGCGGGCCGATCTGGCCCGCACCCTGGACCTGAGCTCGGCGAGCGTCACCCAGCTGACCAAGGTCCTGATCGCCCGCGGACTGGTCGCCGAGTTGGAGACGTCTCCCTCGCAGGGCGGCCGGCCCGGCCGGTTGCTCGGGCTGGTGCGCTCCGGCGGGTCAGCGGTGGGTGTGAAGATCACCGCGGACCATGTCGGCGTCATGCAGGTCAATCTGGATGGAACGTCCAGTGCGGCAACGCGATACGACTTCGATCCGGCACGCCCGGATGCGTTGGACCATCTCGCGCATCTGCTCAAGGCCGAGATCGGGCAGATGCAGGGGCATCTGCTCGGTGTCGGCGTCGGGGTGCCAGGGGCGGTGGATGCACAGGATTCTGGTGTGGTGGCGGCTCCCACGCTGGGCTGGGCCGATGCCCAGGTCGGTCCGATGTTGCGGGCCCGCCTGGGGTTGCCGGTGCTGGTGGAGAACGACGTGAACACGCTGGCGGTCGCCGATCGCCTGTACGGCGCCGGCCAGCGGCATTCCACCTACATGGTGGTGACCATCGGCCGCGGTATCGGCTGCGGGGTGGTCGTGGACGGCTCGGTCTACCGCGGAGCGTTCGGCGGTGCCGGCGAGATCGGGCATCTGCCGGTCGTCTATTCCGGTGGGGCGCTTTGTGGGTGCGGGTCCTACGGCTGTCTCGAGGCCTACGTCGGAGATGATGCCCTGGTCCGGATCGCCACGGAGCGAGGGGTTCTCACGGACGGGCAGGGCATCGAGGATCTGCTGGCTGCGGCCCGCGCCGCCGAACCGGGCGCCCGCGAGGTCTATCACGAGGCGGCGTGCATCCTGGGGGCCGCATTGTCCGGGGTGGTGCACACCCTGGACCCGGAGGTCATCATCCTCTCCGGTGAGGGCATCGGGGCATGGCCATTCTGGGAGTCCGGTTTCGAGCACACGTTCCGGCGCCACCTGATGCCGCGGTGGCGGAGCACCCCGTTCCTGGTCGAGGCCTGGGATGAAACCAAATGGTTGCTGGGTGCGGCCTGCCTGGTCCTGGCCACCCCGTTCGATACCGTCGGGCTCGGCGGAGATCAGGGCCGGCTGATCCGAGATCGCCTGCAGGACAGCGGATCGAGAGTGCCAGCGTGATCACGCTCCCGACACCGCAGACCGATCGACCGCAGCTGCTCGAGCCGCCACCTATCCTGCATCGGCGCCGACGCGGCTGGCGGAACGCCGGGTGGGCTTTGTTCTTCCTGCTACCCAGCGCCGTCCCGTTGGTGCTGTTCACCCTTATTCCAATGGCCGCATCGCTGTGGGTGAGTCTGCACAAATGGAATCTGATCTCCCCGATGAAATGGGTGGGTTTCGCCAATTACATCAAACTCATCAAGGACCCGCAGACGCTGAAAATCTTTCTGCACACGTTGGCCTACATCGCCGGCTACCTGCCGCTGGTCTACATCGGCGGGCTTGCCTTGGCGATGGCGTTGAACAAGAAGATGGCGGGCCGGTCCTTCTTCCGGGCGGCGATCTTCCTGCCGGTGGTGACCAGTTGGGTGGTGGTCGCGCTGGTCTGGCAGTGGCTGCTGAACCCTTCCAACGGTCTGGTCAATCACGTGCTGGGACTCCTGCACCTGCCGGAACCCGGCTGGTGGACCGACCCCAACTGGGCGATGCCGTCGGTGATCCTGGCCTCTGCCTGGAAGGACCTCGGTTTCGTGATGGTCATCTTGTTGGCGGGGCTGCAGTCGATCCCGACCGATCTGTACGAGGCCGCCACCGTCGACGGCGCCACCGGGTGGCAACGGTTTCGCCGCATCACGTTTCCGCTGCTGTCGCCGTCGACGTTCTTCGTGGTGGTCATCTCGCTGATCAACGGTTTCCAGGTGTTCGATCAGGTCTTCGTGATGACCGGGGGTGGCCCGGAAGGGGCCAGCCAGGTGGTGGTCGGGCAGATCTACAACCTGACCTTCCGGTACGGGCGGGCCGGTGACGCGTCCGCGTTGTCATGGTTGCTGTTCGCGGTGATCCTGCTGATCACGGCGGGGCAACTGCGTGGTCAGCGACGGTGGGTGACCCATGCTTGAGAGCAAGCGCAATTGGCGCGGCAAGATGGGGCTGTACCTGATCGTCGGGGGCGCCGCCGCCATCATGCTGTTCCCGTTTCTGTGGACGGTGATTACCTCGATCACCACTGACGGTAATTTGAACAACGGCCCCACCCTGATCGTCTCGCACCCGACCCTGGACGCCTACCGAACCCTGTTGGCGACGCTGCCGATGTGGCGGATCACCCTGAACTCGATGGTGGTGGCCGTGGTGGCCACCGCCGCGCAATTGATCACCGGATCGATGGCTGCCTACGGATTCGCCAGAATCGAATTCCGCGGCAAAGGGTTCATCTTCGCGCTCTATCTGGCGACTTTGATGGTCCCGCTCCAGGTCCTGGTGGTGCCACTGTTCATCGAGATGAAGACGCTGTCGTTGCAGGACACCTACTTTGCGCTGCTGGCCCCGTCGTTGGCGTCGGCGTTCGGTATCTTCCTGGTCAAGCAGGCCATCGACGGTGTGCCTCGTGAACTGGACGAGGCAGCCACCATCGACGGCGGCGGGCACCTGCGGATCTTCGTCACCATCGTGCTTCCGTTGGTCAGGCCCGCCCTGGCGACGCTGGCCATCTTCGCGTTCATGGGCAGCTGGAATTCCTTCCTGTGGCCTCTGGTGGTAATCCGTTCACAGGAGCACATGACACTCCCGCTGGGCCTTTCCACGTTGCACGGGCAATTCACCACCCAATGGAATGTCGTCATGGCCGGCAGTGTCCTGTCGATCATCCCTATCGCGGTCCTCTATCTGTTCGCCCAGCGCCACATCATTCAGGGTCTGGCTCACACCGGAATCAAATAGCAGACCGATGTTCCAACCGCATCAATCGTTCTCACCAGTTTCGCTCTGAGGTCGGCACTGTGGCCGACCCTGATGAAAGGACCCCGCAGTGAACAGTTCGTCGCGTCTTGTCATGCTGGCCGGAGCGGTGGCAATGGCCACCGTGCTGGCCGCGTGCTCCCAGGGCACCGCCTCCAGTTCCAGTTCCAGTTCGGCCTCCACTCCCAGTGCGACGGCGGCATCGAGCAGCGCGTCGGGTGCCGGCGCGTCGACGGCCATGGCGCCGGGGTCGTCGAGCGCTGCGCCGGGTACCGGCGGCTCGTCCAGTGCGGCGGCCCCGGTGCCGGCCACGACGGTCACGTACATGGACTTCTCCGCCACCGGAGGTCACGAGAAGGACCTGGGATCGATCGTCACTGCATTCCAGAACGCTAATCCGGGCATCACCGTGAAGGTCGAGAACGTCGCCTACGCCGACTATTTCACCAAGCTACAGACCGCGGTCGCGGGTGGCACCGCCTCCGACGCGTTCGAGTTGAACTACGAGAACTTCGTGACCTACCAGTCCAACGGGGCCCTGGCCGAATTGGCGGGGGTCGACGCCGGGACCTATCGTAAATCCCTGTTCGACGCTTTCGGCAGCGGGGGAAAGCAATACGGCCTGCCGGAGTCGTTCTCCGATGTCGTGCTGTTCTTCAACAAGACCCTCTTCCAGAAGGCCAAGGTCGCGCTGCCGACGGCGTCGTGGACCTGGTCCGATGAGAAGGCGGCCGCCACCAAGCTGACCGATAAGGCGGCCAAGGTGTGGGGTGACTACCAGCCGATCACCTACAACGAGTTCTACAAGGCCCTGGCCCAGACCGGCGGCCAGTTCTTCAATGCCGACAAGTCGGCCGCCACCTTCTCCTCACCGGAAGGGGTCAAGGCCGCGAACTGGCTGATCGGCAAGTCTGGCACCGTCATGCCGACGGTGGCCGACGGCGCCGGCACCGCCGACTTCGACACCAATCTGTTCAAGTCGGGCAAACTCGCGATGTGGCACACCGGTATCTGGGAGTTCAGCGCGATGGCCACCGTGCCCTTCGGTTGGGACGTGGTGGTGGAGCCCGGTGACACCACCAAGGCCTCCGCGATGTTCACCAATGCTGCGGTCGTCAACGCCAAAAGCCCCCACGCGGCCGCGGCGCAGAAGTGGGTTGCGTTCCTGACCGGCTCCGGCGCTGCCGCCACCACCCGCCTCGAGACGTCCTGGGAACTTCCCCCGATCGCCGACAATGCTGCTCTGGCACCGTATCTGAAGGCCGGTCTGCCGGCCAACCGGCAAGCCGTGTTCGACGCCCTTGACAAGACGATCCTGCCGCCGGTGATCACCAGCCAGCAGGAGATGCAGGACACCGTCAACAATGCCTTGACCAGCGCCGCGGCCGGCCGTACCCCGGTAGACAAGGCCCTGGCGGATGCCCAGGGCAAAGTCACCTCCCTGATCGGCCAGTAACCACCTGCGATACGCGGCGGTGGGCCGTCAAGCACACGGCCCGCCGCCCCGGCAGAAAGAAGACAGATGCAACCCAAGGCCCGCACCACCGACCCCCCGGGCACCTCGACACCGGCGCTTGCCCGGCTGGCGGACCGCAGCGTTGCGCTGATCCTCGGATTCCAGGATCCCTCCGGCGCCTACCCGGCGTCACCGACCTTTTCCGCCTATCAGGGCTACGCCTGGTTACGGGACGGATCCTTCACCGTGGAGGCGATGTCCCGGTGGGGTCAGGTGCAATCTGCCGACCGGTTTCACCACTGGGTAGCCGAGGTACTGGTGGCACGCGCCCCGGTGGTGCGGGACCTGGTGGCCGCCAGGGTCGCCGGCCGGCAGGTCCGGCAGCAGGACATGCTGCCCACCAGATTCACCCTCGCCGGCGCAGACGGCAGCGACGAATGGTGGGACTACCAGACCGACGGCTACGGCATGTGGCTCTGGGCCTTGACCACCCACCTGACCCGGCACAGCCTGGATGTCAGGCGCTGGCTCCCCGCGGTCCGGGTCGCCGTGGACTACCTCACCACCTTTGGCGGGGACCCCTGCTACGACTGGTGGGAGGAACACTGCGAACACCGCCACGTCTCCACCCTGGCGGCAGTGCGGGCAGGGCTGACCGCCGTCGCCGCGATCCAAGATCTGGACGTGCCCAGGCGTGAAGCGGCCGCTGCCCGGGCGGCCGCACTGCTCGACACCATCCTGACCGACGGTGTCGCGGCCGGCGCGACCTCGCCGCACCTGAGCAAATGGATCGGAACGGACGCCGTCGACGCCTCGCTCGCCGCCTGCATCGTGCCGTTCGGGGCCCTTGAGGTGAGCGATCCGCTGGCCCGCGCCACGCTCGACCGCATCGCCGCTCAACTGGACACCGACGGCGGTGTGCACCGTTTTCGAGCCGACGTCTTCTACGGCGGAGGCCAGTGGGTACTGCTGAGCTGCCTGCTCGGCTGGAACCGGGCAGCGGCCGGGGACACCGCCGCCGGCTGGCGTTACCTCAGATGGGCAGCGGCGCAGGCGAATGACGCCGGTGAGCTACCCGAGCAGGTCGCCGACCACCTGCTGCACCCGCAACACCAGGACGAATGGATCCAACGCTGGGGCACCGTCGCCACCCCGCTGTTGTGGTCGCACGCCATGTATCTCATCCTTGCCGACGAACTCGGCCTGCGCACAAGGGACGAACAATCGTGATCCGGCACCGCCCCTACGGCTCAGAACATCCATACGCCCACACGCCCGATCAGCGCACACCCACCCGCCCTGAAGTCGGCGACCGCGTCCTGCTGGGTGTGTCCGCCGCCGCCAACGTCACCGCAGTGCAGGTCCAGTGGACCCAGATCACCGAGGGGGGAACGTCCACCGCCGTTCTGCCGCTGTCCAAGCAAACTGCCGACACTGCGGCCGCCGCCGCCCACACCGGCGGCGAGGGGCACCTCGCCGCCGCGCAGGCTAAAGCAGGCCGATCCGGCGGCAGCACCTGGCAGGTCCGAACACCGCCACTGGAACCCGACACCGACTACCGCTACACCTTTCTCGCCCACAACGACACCGGCGCAAAGCGGCGCACCCGATCCTTCGAGGTCGCCGCGAGCCGATGGTCGACCGAACCGCTGGGCAGCACACTGACCATCGAGGCCGAGCACCTGGTCGCCGGCAGCATCCAGTGGCGCCGCTCCAGTCGCGGCGTCGACCGCGTTAGGTTCGCCTTGGCGCTGCATCCGACAGACCGGGTCGTCGGGTTCGGTGAACGGTTCGACCACCTCGATCAGCGAGGCAACCGCCTCGATGTCGTCGTCTTCGAGCAGTACAAATCCCAAGGGGCCCATGGGCGGACCTACCTGCCGATGCCATTCGCCCATGTGGTCTCGGACCTCGGTCCGGGCTGGGGTTTTCACATTCGCACCTCCCGGCGCAGCTACTACGACGTCGCCGCATCGACCCCGGACCAGTTGATCGTCGAAGTGGAACTCGGTGGCAGCGTTACCGAACATCTGACGATCGCCACCTACCACGGCGCGCCCGCCGCTGTGCTCGACTCGTTCCTGGCCGAAGTCGGGCGGCCCGAAGAACTACCCGACTGGATCTTCCGGCTCTGGGCATCGGGAAACGAATGGAACACCCAGGCCCTGGTGATGCAGCGGATGGACAGCCACCGCGACCTTGATATCCCCGTCGGCGCTGTGGTCATCGAGGCGTGGAGCGATGAGGAGGGAATCACCATCTTCCGCGACGCGGCCTACACCGTCAACGACGACGGAACCGCCCACGTCGCCACCGATTTCACCTACCACGGAGCATGGCCCGACCCGGCCGCCATGATCAAAAAGTTGCATTCCCGCGGCATCAAAGTGGTGCTCTGGCAGATCCCACTGCAGAAAATGAGGCCACACCCCAAAGGACAAGCCCGCGCTGATGCCGACGCGCTCATCAACGGCGGTCACGCCGTCCTGGAAGCCGACGGACGTCCCTACCGCAACCGCGGTTGGTGGTTCCCGCAGGCCCTCATGCCGGACCTGTCAGCCCAACGGACCAGGAACTGGTGGACCGAAAAAAGGCGCTACCTGGTAAAGGACCTCGACGTTGACGGCTTCAAAACCGACGGTGGAGAACACGCCTGGGGACACGACCTGCAGTACGCAGACGGCCGCCGGGGCGACGAAGGGAACAACCTGTTCCCCGTGCACTACGCCAGAGCATTCGGCGACCTTCTCCGCTCCGAAGGCAAAGCACCCGTGACCTTCTCCCGTTCCGGTTTCACCGGCAGCCAAGCCCACGGCATCATCTGGGCGGGCGACGAGAACTCCACCTGGGAAGCGTTCCGCTCCTCCATTACCGCCGGACTCACCGCCTCCGCCTGCGGGATCCTCTACTGGGCCTGGGACCTCGCCGGATTCTCCGGACCGGTGCCGGACTCCGAACTGTACCTGCGGGCCACCGCAGCAGCAACATTCATGCCAGTCATGCAATACCACTCCGAGTTTCATCACCACCGCCCCCCGCTCCGCGACCGCACCCCCTGGCACGTCCAGGACACCACCGGAGACGACCGGGTGGTCCCGACCTTCCGGCGCTACGCCAAATTGCGGGAAGCGCTCGTGCCCTACCTGGCCGACGAAGCACGCCGGAGCATCCGGTCGGCCAGACCGCTGATGCGTGCACTGTTCTTCGACCACGCCGACGATCCCGCCATCTGGGACCACCCACTGCAATACCTCCTCGGCGATCACCTGCTAGTCAACCCAGTGACCCAACCCCAGCACACCCAATGGACCACCTATTTACCCGCCGGCAGCTGGATCGATACCAGAACCGGCAAGAAACATGCAGGCTCCAGTCTCCACACCACCCCTACCCCGCTGCACGAAATCCCCGTGTACTGCCGAACCGAAAGCTGGCCAGACTTGCGGGCTACTTTCGAATAGACGCCGCGAATGAAACGCAGAATCGCGGGCGGACACGATGCCGCGTGTCCAGGGAGTGTGGGCGTTGGAGTTCGAGGGGGTCAATTGAGGTTCCCCCAGGACGGTGGACATCCGGAGCGGGCTCCCTGGTGGGGCTGCTGGGAGGCTGTTCTTATGGCACGGACGAGAAGGCGGTTCACGGCGGATTATCGCGTGGAGGCTGCGCATGGGGTGATCGATCCCGGACCGGACGGTCGCCGAGGTTTGCCGGGAATTGGGTGTCGGGGAGCATCTGAGCGTGCAGAATTGGCTCGGCTTCCGCGGCGGGTCGTGGAGCGGGATCGACGGATTACCGACCAGGCGGAAGACGTGAATTTCTTAGAGAATGCCTCGGCGTACTTTGCCGCGATGAAACCGACGTGACTTACTTCGAACTCATCGAGGCGGAGTGCGCGAAGGCCGCGGATCAAGATCCTGTTGTGGCAAAGAATGTGATGTTCCGGGACACGTTGCACGGTGAAACCTTCAACCTGAAGAACTGGCGATCGCGCAAAGCCTTGTTCCGCAACCGGATCGGTGACCAGACACTGATCGAACACTCGTGAACGGTGACGTCTCGGCGCAGCGTCGGTCACCCGGCACCTGCCCGACGAACGCCACGTCCGATTCCCGCCAGCGTGAACGCCGGCAGTGGGCGACGATCGCTGACATGACCACAACAACTCGTCTGCTCGTACAGGCCATCAGCTCAGATCACCTCGACTCCATCCGCAACAGCGGCCTGGACGGCCACGGCAACAACCTTCGGTCATTCGCGGCGAGCGGCGGTCAAGGCGAACCGCTACGCTGTTGCCTGCGCTACGCCGAGTCTGGTGAGAAAATCACGCTGATCTCCTACATGCCGTTCGACCACCCGTCGGTGTGGATGGAGGTGGGACCCGTCTACATCCACGCGGCGCGCTGTGACGGCTACGCATCGACCGGCAAACTGCCCGAGCAGCTGGCCACCGGCCCCCGTGTGCTCCGTACCTATCGGGCCGATGACTCAATGAACTACGACCACAACACGGTGGTCACCACTGACGTCGACCTCGAACCCATCATCGCGGGTCTGCTCGCCGAAAACGACGTCGCAACAGTGCACGTGCGAACCCTCGCGCCACAGTGCTTTCTGTACGCAGTCGCGCAGGGCTAACACGAGACAAGGACGGCGACGGCGCATCCTGAGGCCGCCCGCCCGGTCAGCCATCGGCTTGCGGTAGGCCTGACATGTGCGTTGGCTGGGCAGCGTGGATGACATGGCGGCGATTGAGGAATTCCTACCGTACCGGGGTTTGTGGGAGCTGACCGAGGTGCGGCGGTACTTCGCCCGCCCGCCGGTGCCGCTGTCGGTGTCGCTACTAGCGGACCGTGCGGACGGGGATCTGCACTGGCGCGAGGTGAGCTTTACAGCCGGCGATGGGGTCGAAGCAGTCGCCACTGTGGTGTCACCGGTGTCAGAGACGGTGACCCGGGGGGTGGTACTCGCGCATGGCGGCAGCGCTGACGGACGACGGTTCTTCGTGTCCGAAGCGGCAACATTGGCGGCTCATGGCGCGGTGGTCATCTTGCCGGTGACCCGGATTCGGCAGAACGATGGCATCGACGTCTTCGCCGCTGATGTGAGGAACGCAGTATTGACTGAACGGGCCGCGCTCGATGTCTTGGTCCAGGCGGGTGCGCCGCCGGGTGCGTTGTCGTTCCTTGGGCACAGCGCTGGAGGCGCCCTCGGGGCGATTCTGAGCGCTGTGGAGCCTCGACTGGCCAAGATCGTGATCTTCGCCAACGGCGCTGGTGCAGTAGCCAGGTCGGCCCTGGCTCGCGGTCTGTCCCCCGAAGGTGACGTCACCCCGGATGTTGCCGCTGCCGCCGACTGGTTCGACCTCGCCCACTTCGTCGGTGTCGAGCGGCGCGCGCAGCTACTGATCCAACACGGTCGCGCCGATGAAACGGTGCCGATGGAGGCGGCGACGGCGTTGTTCGACGCAGCCGCATCGCCAAAGCTCTGGGCCGCGTACGACTGGGACCACGGGCTGGAGGCCAACCCACAAGCCACGAAGGACCGGGCCGAATTTGTCCTGGCCGGCGTCCCATCATCGATTCGAACATCCGGCTGCGCGTCGACCTAGTCCACTTGGCGGCCCGACCGGATGATCACCTACGCCGTCACCTGCGTCGCCGACCGCGTCCGACTTGGACCGAGCCTATCGAACGGCGCTCTTCAGACCCCGGCGGTGATGGACCCACCACCGGTGCTGCGGGTGACCGTCGGCGACGAGCCGGCCGAAGCCCGTTGTCGCCCGGAGAAACGTCACACTGCGAACGGTGTAGGTCGGCGCTCACGTCGGCTGTTACACAGGCTTCAGAGACCTTTTGCGGTGGCCTTTTGCGGCGCCGGCGGGGTGCTTTGTGCGTGCAGGGCGGTCAGCGCGATCTCGATGCGATCCAGCCGTTTGCTGACATCTTTTGGCGACCCTTTTCCCGAACGTCCCTGGCTCAGGTCGAGGGTGAGGTCGTTGAGGCGGTTGCGGACGTCGGACAACTCTCTTGCGATGTGGGAGTTGACCTCGGTGTCCATGGCCGACCTCGCCCGATCTATCTTGGCCTCGGACCGGTCTCGATCGTCTTGGCGGTTCTGCGCGAGCAGGATGAGGGGTGCGGCGTACGACGCTTGCAGACTCAGCAGCAGCGTGAGAAATGTGAACGTGTAGGGGTCGAAGCGAAGCCCTATGGGCGCGAGCGTGTTCCACGCGAACCAGACCAGGATGAAGAAGGACATCTGCATGATGAATTTCGATGTACCCATGTAGCGGGCGAAGCTCTCACTCAGGGTGCCGAAGGATTCGCCGTCTATTAGGGTGGCGAAGCTGCGTCGGTTGCGCGCCTTGGGTACGGACAGGGTGTTCGAAAAGGTCGTCGTTCCCATGGTGCTCACGCCTCCTGCGTTGAATGGTCGGGCGGGGCTTGCGCCGTCTGCTGCCAGGCTGACCATACGCAGTTGGAACAGCAGGAATACCGAGCCAGGGATTCGCAGCGAACCGGTGGGATATCGCCACCGACGAAGATCACATCCGCCTCCCGCCCAACTAGGCAGGTGGCGACCGTTGGGCCGCTGTCGTTCAACGAGCAGAACGAGTTGTCTGCAGGGCGATCCACAGCCGAACTGCCTTGACCGCAGGCGCCAGTCAGCCTTCAATGTTGGCATGGACGACTCCGCAGGTGCTGAGCACGTCGAACTGCCGGTTGCCTGCACCCTCGGGCCAGACGACGGACGGGGGCGGATGGCTCGGTGGCAACGGCTTGCTGAAACGGCGAAGCCAGCAGCGCGACGCAGTGGCCATCGACTCGAAGTTAGGTTCGAAAATGGGCCGGGTGTACAGCAGGAACTGGAGCTTCTCGCCGCTGCAGAGCAGCAGTGCTGCTCGTTCGCGGCCTGGACAGTCGCCGCCACCGAACCGGTCCTGCACGTCACGGCGCCGGTTGACCATCCGGACGCGGTCGAGCCCATTGCTCTCCTGTTCAGCGCTCACTGACCCTCAAGTCGGGCCATCCGATATTGCCTACCCAATGGGTCGGTCGGGCAGGAGTGCTGAGCCGGCGTTCCTCGGAAGGACCGCTTGCGGGCGCGTTGTCGATCGCGCAGTGATCGTCTCGTGGAGAGCCACGGTGACGGACCGGCTATCGAGACGGTCGATGAACGCGAACCAGCGAATCCAGGGAGTGAGGTTCTATCGGCACTGACCTTCCTCCGCAGCGACGCGGCTGCAAAGACTCACAGCCATATGCTGAATGAGTGCATTCGACCCCGTTTCCGACCTCCTGGGACCTGAGCGGCCTAGCGGCCGCGGGCTACAAGGGATTCGTCCCATTGGTTGGCATTGACGTGAACGAGATCGACGAGGCGCATGGTGTGTACGTCATCATGCGCCCTCAACCGGAGCTGGTTCCGACGATGCTCGCAGCGAACCCGGTCGTGCGTCGACGAATCAGGCTTTACTCGCGCGAAGCGCTGCGAACTCGTTGGATCGACGGCGCTACCGTCGTCTATATCGGCAAGGCAGCCGGTGTCGCGGGACTGCGAGATCGGCTAAAGCCATTCAGCACGAAGAGCAGTAGCCACTCCGGCGGCCGGGCCATCTTCCAAATCGAGGATTGCGATGAGCTGCTCGTTTGCTGGGCAGTCAGGGAAAGCGCTGCAGAGGTCGAGGGAGAGCTCATTCGGGCCTTCAAGCTGGCTCACGACGGCCGGCGACCATTCGCGAACTGGCGAGACTGATCGTCACTGATCGCTCCGCCGGTCCCGCTCCAGAATCCTCCTACGGCATGAGGGAGCGAAGCTCACGGGCGTAGACGTCCAACTCGGCCCGGCGGGGAGAGCTGCCCCAGTTCCCTGTCATTTTGAAGCCGTCGCCCCGAAACCGCGGGAAGACGTGTAGGTGAGCATGCCGGACTTCCTGCCCAGCAGTGGCGCCGTCGGTGCAGAACAGGTTGATCCCGTGGCATCGTAGGGTCGAGTGCCGCAGAGCGACGGCCACCCGCCGCGCAGGCGAACATCTCGGTAGCGACGTCGTCGTCCAGGTCGGTCAAGCCGGGCAGGTGCTGCTTGGGGACGATCAACACGTGCCCAGGCGTCTCAGGGTCTATGTCCATGAACGCCAAGATCATCGGGCCTTCTTCGACCTGACTACCGAAACGGTGATCGTCCGGTGGCGTTTGGCCTCTCAGCCGCGGTCGTGGAGAGTGACCTGGTAGCCGTCGGGGTCGGCGAAGGTGAATGTCCGACCGAAGGGGCCGTCGATCGGTGCGGAGACGATCGTGTGGCCGTCCGCGACGAGAGCATCGTGAATGGTTTGGACGTCTGTGGCGTGGAGCCAGATCGCGGCACCGATCCCGGGCTGAGCAACGGATGTGAGATCGGTGCCGGGAGCGATATCGCGGAGCGCGAATGCGATGGGCTTTGTCTCGAAGACAACGGCGTGCGGAGGTCCGGCGCTCGACCGGACGAGGCCGAGGTAGCGCTCGTAGAACGCCTGCGAAGTGCCGAGGTCGCGCGCCTGGAGCGAGATGAAATCGGGGCCGGTGACGGGCATGATGCTCCTCCTACTCGTGTCAGCTTTCTGACACAGGTCAATCTATGTCAGAATGCTGACATGAGTCAAGACGGAGTCGGTGTCGACCTGGAGACGTCTCTGGGCTACCTGCTGAAAGAGGCCTCGAGCGCCCTCCGTGCAGCCATGGAAGAGGTGCTGCGGCCGCTCGGGATGACCGTGACGCACTACTCCTGCCTCGAGCTGCTCGCACAGCGCCCGGGCCTGTCGAACTCCGATCTCGCGCGAGGAGCGTTCGTGACACGGCAGTCGATGAACGTGCTGCTCCAGGTCCTGGAACGAGAGGGCTACGTGACCAGGCCGGTAGAGGCACCCGTCGGGAAGGTTCTTCCCACCCGGCTCACGCCTCGCGGCCGACGGAGCCACCAGAAGGCGACCGTGGCGGTGCGGTCCGTCGAGGTCAGGATGTTGGCCGGCCTGACCGATACCGAGCAGTCAGGCGCGTTCCGGATCCTCACGAGCATGATCCGTGCCCTGCGCAATGCCAACGACGATGGATAGCTCGTTTCCCGCGCACCCGTGACCCCGACAATTCGGACTAGCAGCCCAGGGGCGACCTGCTCACCCGCACCCGCGCCGACGGCCGAACGCAGCGTGTTCATCACTCAGGTGTCCCGGGTCCTCCCGGACGCCGATGGCCGGAATCGACCTGGGTTCTCCCCGTCAATCCGTCACCACCGGGAGCGGACCGAAGCCGGATACCTCACCCGCATCCGCGCCAGCGAATCCACGATCGACGCCTACCCGCTGCCGTAGGGCAAGGAGCTCAGCTCGCGTCCGTCAGGACCGACGGTGGATCCGGGCTTGACTCAGTGGACGACGGTTGCCGGGTCGGATTCCAGGTCGGTGCTGATGTCGACGAGGTGACGGGTCGCGTTGACGGCCGGGATCAATCCGGAGGACTGAATCATCAGGCGCGTCAACCGGGTCCGGAACAGATCTCCGCCAGGGCCATTCAACGGGCCCAGGGTGGCGACCACTCGTTTGACCGTATCCCGCAGCTGATCATCGGCCTCCCAGGTGCCCGTCCCCCGCGACAGCCAATCGACCGTATCCAACAGCAGCGATGTCTGAGCAAGGGCGAGCACACAATTGTCGTGATAGCACCGCAGCCGTCGGCGGCCGACCGGGGTGGCCGCCCGGTAAGGCGAGAAGATCACCGCTCCGTCGCCGATCGATAGACGGCTGGTGTCCGGAAAGACCGAATACGGCGCTATCAGCTGGTTGGACAGCGGGCCAGGATCGAACCCCGGGGGCAAGCCCCGGACTCGGGCCAGTCCGGCCAGGGCCCGGTGGGTGTCGTCCGCTTGCCCGATCGGCATGATCGGCCATTCGGTGACCGCGCTGATGGTGGCCAGGGTCGGCCTGCGGTCGGGGAGGTCTGCATCGAGGCTGGCGGCGCCCAATACCGCGGACTCGGCAGCAGCGAGCAAGGTCTCGGGCGCGTCCCGCCCGAGCTTGGTGGGGCCGCCGGCCACGCTCACCAGCGGTTGTTCGTCCAGAGCCCGAGCCAACGCCTGCACCCCGGGCAGGTCCAGAGGTCCGGACAGCACCACCGTGACGATCGCGGCCATGCCCGTCGGATAGAGCAGCACGCTGGCCGAAGCGGCGGCCTGCAAGCCGGATTGGGGCGGCCGGGCCTGCACTGCGGGCGGGATACGCCAGCGGAGCGGGACCTGATTTCCCCACAGTCTGGTCACCGAGAAGGCACCCGATCGGTAACCGGCTCCGGCGGACCTCGACCAATAGTGCGAATCGCCGGAGTGATCGCCGCTCCAAGGCAATTGCCAGTCCGACCCACCGGCCGGATTGTTTCCGGACAGGAAGGGCAGGTATCCCCTCTGTCCATCGGTCAGGATGCTGACCATGGGCTGGCCGGCGCGGTCGACGAATCGAGACGGTTGCGCCCGGGTGAGCACCCAGGTCAGAACGATTTCGTCAATGGAAGGCATGGCCTGCGCTTTCGTTTTCTTGTGGCAGACGGTAGTCTGACGCTGACTCTGCACTGAGTTCTGTGAGGGACTCACTATTGCGCCAGTCGGCACGGCCTGACCTGCTCGCATAGTCGAGCAGGTCAGCTCCGGCGCGAACGGTCAGGCTCACACTCCCGCCCTGGTGACCAGGTTCAGGGGGCCCCGTACGTTGGTGAGGCCTTCTGGCGCCACCACTGTTGGATGGTCGAGAACCGATACAAAACGAACCTGAATCTTCTTCTTATCCAATTGCTTTTTGATATTCCGCGGTGTCGGTTTGTTCAGGGCGGTGGCCAGGCTATCGGAATCCTGGTTGTCCGTGGGCGACCAGGAGATACCCGGAATCACCAGGTATTTGTTGTCGCGCCTTCGGGTCACCAGGTATACGTTCTTCTCCTGGTACAAGGCGGCGGTCAGCCAGTACCGATTGCGCCGCAGTCGTCGGCGCAGTTTTGCCAGGACGAGCGGCGGGCCGTCGTCGGGCTGGATGAGAACGTATCGTTGTAGGCCGCCCCGGGCGAGCACCACGACGATCCAGACAAAGATCGCGAATAATACGGCCAGGGCCCAGACAATCAGGATGTCAGACAATCCATAAATCTGCCGGTAGTCCCGAGCACGGCCGGTCAGCAATCGGGTCATTGTCGGATAGAGGAATGGAAAAGCCAGACTGGGCAGGAGGGCCAGCACCCACAGACCGGTCTTACTGAGGTCGGGCAAAGTTTCCGGTGTGCCCGTCTTGCGTCCCGGCCAGACGTAGCCGAATAGGAAGAACAGCACCACCAGGACGACCAGTCCGGGGACCAGGATGAGCGAAGGGACACCCAGTACGCCGAGGATGTCGGACTGGCCCAGTACCGAGAAGGTCAGGTTCTGGGAGGTCACCAGCGTGCTCATCGCACCGTCCACCACGTCCTGGGCGCGCCCGGACACCACCACCAGGCCGTTGCCGGGTTGAACGCCGTGCGGCGCGGTCAGTCGCAGGTGCAGGACCAAGCTGTCGCCCGGGGCGACACGGCGCGGCCCGGTGAGGATGGTCAGGCGCCCATCGCTGGCCCCAGTGCCCTTTTCGCAAGTGCTCTGTGCGGCGGATTCGCCTGGTTGGTCGGGCTGAAACTCAACGCAGACAAATGTCGGGAAGGTTGCGACCACGTCGGTCAGCGTCTGCGCGTTACCCGTCGTGTTGGTCAAGGTGAAGAACGAGTCGACCGTCTGATATTCGATGAGGCTCGCGGTTCCGACCACCTGGTTCACGCTGATCGGGGCGGCGACGGTCTGAGCTGGTTCGAGTGTGACTGGCAACGTTGCGGTTTCGGTTGTCGCACGGGTGCTGCTGGTCAGCGTGATGATCGCAGCGATCGACGCCGCGCCCGCTGCGGCGGCAGTTCGGGTCAACCCGATCGGCCAAGCAACCGAGCCGCGACCCGGAACGGTCAATGTCGTGGATGACTGGCTGACTGTCAGGCCTGGGTCGGGGTAGAGGACGATCGTGGCTGTTGCAGCCTGTTCGTCCGGATTGCTGATGGTCAGGGCGACCACCCGGCACCGCCCGGAGGCCACCGCGACGGTATTCGGGCCGAACGCGACCGTAGGTCCGGCGGGTGTGGTGGGATTTGTCGCGGTCAGGGTGGGAGGAGCGTTGATCCGGGGGGGTGCCGTTGCGGAAGTACACGGCCCAGGGGACTGCTCGGAGCTGAGGTGCAGTGACGAACTGGCCGCCAAGCTGCTGGTGGAGATGGCCGGTGTGGTAATTGAGATGTCGGCGGTCGACGAGCCGCACCCGGTGAGGGCGGTGGCGACGAGCAGCAGCAGTCCCGGCAGCATGCTCGCGCGTATCGACATATCGTCCCCTTCCCGCTACCGGTGAGCTGATAGTGGGGCACAGTGTCGTTTTTGTCCATCGGCGGGACGACGATCAGGCCCTCAGGGTCGGCGCAGAGCACGCGCGGACCCCGGCGCATGACTGTCGACGGGCCTTTGCTTGTTTCTGACTGGCTGGCGACGTCATGACCTCAGGCGTGGGTGCGACGCCGGAGGGTGTTTCGAATGGAGAGCTTCTTGGAGTATTCGATTGACCCGTAGCGGAAAAGGTAGACGGCGAGACGCAGGGCCAGGAATCCAAGAATGAAGACTTCGGCGATCACTATTACCGACTCGACGGGGGCGAGGGATCCGAAACCGTTGCGGAGCATGGCGGTGACCGGGGCAGTGAAGGGGAAATAGGTGAAAATTTTGACGATGAGCGCCTGGGGGTTGCTGACGATCAGAGCAACTGTGTAGAAGGGCAGGAAGATCAGGACCATCAGGGACGCGAAGATTGGGCCGGCCTCCTTGGCGGTGGGCATGACCGCGCCGACCGCGACCAGAGTGCCGGTAAATAGGATGAACCCTCCCAGGAGCAGCAGAGCGCCGACGATCATCACCCCCGGTTCGAGGCTCAGATGGGACAGGTCGAGGTCGGGCAGGCTCAGCTTCGAGCGGAAGAAGATGTATCCGATGATGATCGGCAAGACGAAGATGAACATCTGCAGCAGGCCGACGGCGAACAACGAGATGACTTTCCCGATGATCAAGGTGGTGGGGTTCAGGGTGGTCAGGATCATTTCGGTGACCCTGTTCTCCTTTTCCTCAAGAGTGCTGCTGAGCATCTGGTTGCTCAACAACAGGATCACGACATAGAAGATCAGTAGGAAGAGCAAGGGAGGAATGACCGCGCTGATGCCGCCCGACAACGCCCCGTCCTTGTAGGTCTGCGAAACAATGGTGACATTCCCCTCGGCGAGCGCGGTGAGCAAGGGTGAATTGATCTTCTGCTGGGCGGCAGCGACGAGAATCTGTTTGGCCACCGCATCGTATTTGCCGTTGTCGAAGACTCCTTTGTCGGTGCCGTAGACCAGAACCGGCTGTTTCGCCGGGTCGACCGGAAAGACGAAGTAGGCCTCCGATGTTCCGTTCTTCACATCGTTGATGGCCCGTGCTGGATCGGCGGTCTTCGTTCCGCCGTAGGAACGTGCCAGCTGGTCGGTGACCACACCGGAGCCGTCTGTATAGGTGAAGGACAGATGCGCGTTCTTCTGGGCCTCGGCGGTCGAGCTCGTGCTCTGATTGCTGACGCCGATCAGGACGAAGACGATGGCCAGAGCCACCGGGATAGCCAGAGTGGCGATCCAGAACCGCCGCTTTTTCACTGTGCGGAAGAATTCATAGCCGACGACGGTACTCAGATTGTGCCTTGACATTGTCCTTACGCTCCTGCCGGTTCGCGCTGCTCGCCATAGATCTTGAGGAAGATGTCCTCGAGAGAAGTCCGGGCCGGGGTGAAGCTGCGCACAGCGACGCCGAGCTCGACGAGCTCGCGAAGGATGTCCGCAGCGTCAGTCCCGGGGTGTGGGGCCAACTCGCTGTAGTCACGTTCGGTCAACGTGATCTCATACCGGTCCGAGGCCGGCAGCAGACCCGAATGTCGGATACGGATGATGGTGCGGCCGTACTGATCCTGGATCGCTTCGACGGTTCCGTACGCCTCGGCGGTGCCGTCCTTGAGGAGCAGCAGGCGATCGCAGAGGCGTTCGACTTCATCCATCTGGTGGGTGACCATGATGACAGTCGCGCCGGCACGCTTCTGCTCCTCGATGATATCCATCAGGAGCCGCCGATTCACCGGATCGAACCCCTGGGTGGGTTCGTCCAGGATGAGCAATTCGGGGTCGTTCATGATTGTCACGCCGAGTTGGATTTTCTGCTGCTGCCCGCCGGAGAGCTTGTCCAGGCGGGTGGTTGCCTTGTCGGCCAACGAGACACGGTCCAGGTAGTTGCGGGACCAGTCCTTGGCTTCCTGGCGGCCGAGCCCCTTCAGCCTGCCGAAGTACACCATGACGTCCAGGACCGCTTCCTTCTTGTAGAGCCCGCGTTCCTCTGGCAGGTACCCCAACCTGGTGCCGCCCTGAGGTTCGAAAACCTTCCCGCCGATATGCAACGTCCCCGCGGTGGGCTGATAGATACCCAACAGCGCCCGGAGCGTCGTGGTCTTGCCAGACCCGTTGCTGCCCAGGAAGCCGAAGGTCTCCCCGGCTTGCACGTCGAAGGACAGGTCACGTATCACAGTCTGATTGCCGAAATCCATCCGGAAATCTCTGATGTGCACCAGCGGTTCCCCGACCACGTCACCCTCGTCCATAGCCTCACCATAGAGGCACAGTGCCCTGCGGTTGCGGGGTACCGGCCCGTCGCCGTGCACCGGACGGGCGTCGCTGCTCACCGATTTGACGCATCGGCCAGCCAGTCCCGAAAAGTACTCTCCAACCTGCCTAATTCGGCTGGTCGGAATTCATCTATTGGAAGCTGTTCGTGGTAATCGGAGCCGTCATTTCATCCCCGCCCACTTTCGAGGGTGCCCGGCAAAAGGCATGCCCAAGCAGAGAGTGAGCGGGCTCCTTCAGCGTGTCGACGACCAGCAGGGGGTCGTCTTGATGATCGCGGGCCGGTCCGCCCTATGGTGCCGGCTTCAAACGCTGCATCTGGCAGTCCCAGCGGGGCAGAAGAACTCGGTTGCGTCGAGGCGAGCAACAGGTGCATGATGTCGGCAAGTAGTTGTATAGCGCAAGCATGTGTCGTCGGAGGGAGTGCAGGTCATGATGAGCGACCTAGCTCACGCAGCGACCGTCGGCGGCCAGGGCGGCCAGGAGACTGATCCGTCCGGCGGCGACCAGAACGCCGAGATCGCAGATGCTCTGATCAACCTGGTCCGAACCTACGGGTACCTCAAAGCCAAGCTCGCCAGCTCCGTCGATCCTGAGATCTCGTCGCTGTTCCTGCTGGTGAGACTGGTCAAGGACGGACCCAAGAGGGCCAAGGAGCTCGCCGACTCGATGTGCGCCGACCAGTCGACGGTGTCCAGGCAGGTAGCAGCCCTGGTGAAAGCCGGGCTGTTGGAACGCAAGGCCGACCCCGACGACGGCAGAGCCTCCATCCTGGTGCCGACCGAGACGGGAATCAATCAGGTCCTGGACCACGTCGTGAACCGCGGACGGGCCATCGAACCGATCATCTCCGATTGGTCCGAATCGGACCGCCGGCAGTTCCTCCGGCTGCTCCGCCGCTACAACACCACCCTCGACGCCCGCCGAGACGAGGTGGTCAGCTCCATGGCCAGGGGCCACTCGCTGCACGGCAACACCGCTGATTTCGCCGAGCGAAATGCACCACCGCACGATCATTCACAACCGAACGACCGCACCGAGAGGTCCAACTGATGGCCAGCACCGAGACATCCCCGGCAAAGACCGCCACGCCGCCCGTGCCGACGGGTCTGACCCACAAACAGATCCAGACCATCCTGATCGGGCTGCTCGCCGGTATGTTGCTGGCCGCGCTCGACCAGACCATCGTGTCGACGGCCATCAGGACTATCGGCGACGAACTGCACGGCCTGAACATCCAGGCGTGGGTCACCACGGCCTACCTGATCACCTCGACGGTGACAACCCCGCTGTACGGCAAGCTGTCGGACATCTACGGCCGCCGACCGCTGTTCATCACTGCGATCTCGTTGTTCATCGTCGGATCGTTCGCCAGCACCTTCGCCACCTCGATGTACGAGCTTGCCGCTTTCCGGGCATTCCAGGGTCTAGGTGCAGGTGGCCTGTTCTCACTGGCATTTGCCATCCTGGCTGACATCGTTCCGCCCCGCGAACGTGCGAAATATCAGGGCTACTTCCTGGCAGTCTTCGGAACCTCATCGGTGATCGGCCCGCTGGTCGGCGGTTTGTTCGCAGGCACCAGCTCAATCCTCGGCATCACCGGATGGCGCTGGGTGTTCCTGATCAACGTCCCGATTGGCCTCATTGCCCTTGGCGTGGTCGCCAAGGTCCTGCACATCCCGTTCACCCGTCGCGATCACCGGATTGACTGGTGGGGCGCGGCCGCGCTGGTTGTCGCCATCGTCCCGTTGCTGATCGTCGCCGAGCAGGGCAACACCTGGGGTTGGGGTTCAGCGCGGATCTTGGGCCTGATTGCAGTCGGCATCGTCGGCATCGTCGCCTTCATCCTCGTCGAAAGGACGATGAAGGACGACGCGCTGATTCCGATGCGGCTGTTCAGCAGCTCCACCTTCAGCCTCGGGCTCGGGGTGAACGTCCTGATCGGCCTGGGCATGTTCGGTGCCATCAGCATGCTGCCGCTCTATCTCCAACTGGTGAAGGGCGCAACCCCGACATCATCCGGTCTGCTCCTGCTGCCGCTGATGGTCGGTCTGATGGCCGGCTCGATCACCTCGGGTCAGCTGACCTCGAAGACCGGCAAATACAAGATCTTCCCGGTAATCGGCACAGCGCTGCTGGTCGTTGCGTTCGTCCTGCTGCTGACGGTCAAGACGACCAGCGGCTACCTGCAGCTCGACCTGTACTTCCTGCTGATCGGTGTCGGTCTCGGCCTGTGCATGCAGACGCTGCTCATCGCAGTCCAGAACGCGGTGCCGGCACGGGACATCGGCGTGGCGACCTCGTCGGCCACTTTCTTCCGGCAGCTCGGCGGCACATTGGGTGTCGCCATCTTCCTGGCGCTGCTGTTCGACGAGCTGCCCGGCAAGATCTCCGGTGCCATCACGGACAACTTCAGCAACCCGGCCTTCACCCAGGCGCTGGCGAGTGGCGGGCATCTTGATCCGAACAACCCGGCCGTCGCGCAGCAGTACCTGGGCTCTCTCGGCAGTCAGATGTTGACCGACTCCTCGTTCCTGTCCAAGCTCGACAAGGCCGTTGCTCTGCCCTTCCAGCAGGGCTTCGTCGGTGCAACCCATACGGTCTACATCCTGGCGGCCGTCGCGATGGTGATCGCGTTCGGTTTGATCTGCATGATCAAGGCCAGCCCGCTGCGGACGATGTCCGCGTTGCAGGAACGGCAGGTGGAGGAGGCCTCGCTGGCGGCCGAAACCCTGAACGAACAGGGTGGAGAGCAGAACGCGAGCGTTGCCTTACCCGACCTGACCAAAGCATCGGCTACTGCCGATACCAGGCCGGAGAACAACGGGCACCGGCCGGCACATTCGGTCGATGCAATCAACGAACCGGTCGCTGTGGCTGATCTGATCGCCGAGTCCGATGTACTGCCGGCAGGGCAGGTAGCCGGCTCCGGCGCGCGTCACGGCAAACACGAAGCCTGACTCTTTCCAGGGTTAGACCAACTGCCCTGCGCCCACCGAAATCCCCGAAATCAGGAGCTACTGCCAGGGCGCGATCAGCGGCAATTCCCGGTCGTCGACGGCGGGAGTCGGTCGACCGGCGACGGTGATGTATCGGCGGCGCGGCCCGCGCGAGGCGATTGACTCGACGGCGTCGATCAGGCGCTCGACATGCTCGGTCGTGGTGGCCAGCCCCACCGAGGCCCGGATTGCATGGCCGGTGCCGTCCTCGACATTGCAGCCGGCCGCACCGAGCAGACGGCGGACAAGCGGCTGGGCGCAGAAGGCGCCGTCCCGCACTCCGATACCGTGTTCGGCCGACAACGCTGCGGCGACCACGGCGGACGACTGACCCGCGACGGTGAAGGTGACAACACCGATGGTCTCGACCTGACCGCTGAACAGGCTGTGCACGGTGACCCCTGGTATCCCCAGCAGACCGTCGCGCAGCAGCTCGGTCAGCGCCTGCTCGCTCGCCGCCAGACCCGCCCGGTCCGCCTGGGACAGCACGTGGCAGGCAGTCGCCAGCGCGACGGCGCCTGGAACGTTCGGCGAGCCGGCCTCGTGCCGGTCCGGCAGGGGCTTCCAGGTGGTTTCCGTGTCGGTGACGGTCGCCGTGGCGCCCCCGCCGACGAGGTACGGGCTCGCCTGCGCCAGCCAGTCGGACCGACCGATCAGCGCTCCCGCACCGTACGGCGCGTACAGCTTGTGGCCGGAGACTGCGACATAGTCGACGCCCAGATCGGCGATCGAGAACGGGCGGTGCGGCGCCAGCTGAGCGGCATCCAGCGCAACCCGGGCTCCTCGCGCCTTCGCGGCGGCGGCCAGCGCGGTGACCGGCCATATCTCGCCGGTGACGTTTGACGCTCCGGTGACCACCAGCAGCGCCGGGCCGGCCGGACGGGTGCGCAGCGCGTGGTCGACGGCACTGACCGCCTCGGCCGGGGTCGCCGGCGCAGCGAGCCGGACTACATTGATCCCGTCCCGCTCCCAGGGCAACAACGCCGCATGGTGCTCGGTCTCGAACACCACGACGGTCGTCCGGGCCGGCAGGCAGTGCGCCAGCAGATTGAACGAGTCGGTGGTGTGCTTGGTGAACAGGACAACGTCGTCGGCCCGGCCGCCGACAAAATCCCGAACCGGACCCCGGGCACCCTCGTAGAGCGAGGTGCAGACCTTCGAGTGCCAACCGGCACCTCGGTGCACGCTCGCATATTGCTCGAGCAGTGCGTCGACGGTGTCCCGGACGATCCGAAGAGCAGGAGCAGACGCACCGTGGTCCAAGTTGGCGTACTCGACGTGGCCGCCGCCGGCCAACGGAACCTGCGAGTGGGCGCCGACGATGTCCAGACCGGCAGCGTGCGGATGGCGGACGCCCGGGCAGGGCGCGACCGCAGCTTCCAGCGTCCACCGTGGACGGGACGCGGCGGCAGTGGCGGAAATCCAGTCGGGGCGGTCGAGAACGACGGTCATCTGAGTTCCTCAGGGTCCATCGGACCACTGGATTACCCAGGGCCCGCGCTTGCCGGATGCACCTCGCACCAAGCCAGGTCTTCATCCGGGGCACCCCACCGCGGTAGGAGGGTTGCCGGCCAGCAAGCCGGAGCTATTCGCTGGCACTCATGACCTTCGAGGCACACCGTAGCAAAGGCACGTCGATGACGGAAGGGCTTGCCCTCGTCACGCTAGGTTGACCCCATGTGACCTGGCTTACCTCGGCCCAGGCCTGCAGCGGTCGACCGCCCGGCGCAGCACACCTCGAATACCCAGGTCAACCGCGTCTTCGCGTCACCGACCGGGCCGGCACCCCGCGTTTTGGAGGTGCGTCCGCTGATGTCGTATGCTTCCGTAGCTCCCAACGGACAGCCGTTGGAGCTGGGCAGCCGGCAATTCGAAGCGGCAATTTCCAGCTTCATCGTCTAGGCCCCCATCGTCTAGCGGCCTAGGACTCCGCCCTTTCACGGCGGCAGCACGGGTTCGAATCCCGTTGGGGGTACGCAGTTGTGATTGCCGGGCACGGCATCGCATCGGCGAGTTTCAGGCCTTGTTTCAGCAAGGCCCCGTAGCGCAGTTGGTTAGCGCGCCGCCCTGTCACGGCGGAGGTCGCGGGTTCAAGTCCCGTCGGGGTCGCCAAACGTCGGCCGGGCTCAGGCCCCTCGCACCCGAGGGTCTGAGTCCGGCCTCTCGTTTGAGGCCAGGTAGCTCAGTCGGTACGAGCGTCCGCCTGAAAAGTGGAAGGTCGCCGGTTCGATCCCGGCCCTGGCCACCCCACCGTGCAGGTCAGAGGGCATGCGCCCTCTGACCTGTTTCGTTTCTCCGGTAGCCGTCCAATGCATACCCAACGCTTTGATCAGAGCTGGACGATGCGCCGACCGTCCTGTCGAGGGCGTCCTGGAGACATGCCGGTGCCCGAGCTGGTTAGCGCCGATCCGAGCCGACATGCCCTCGGAGTCGATGATCGTAGCGAGCGTCTTCCGGAACGTGTGGGTAGTCACCCAGTCGAAGCCCAGGGCATCACGCACCCGACGCCACTGCTTGGAGCAGTTGTCCGGGTCGCGCAGCGTGCCGACCTGGCTCGGGAAGACGACGTCATATGGGTTCGCCTCGGCCGCCACCTGTCGACCCATCAGCGTCGCGATGGCGAACGCCGGCAGCGGCAGCACCCGGCGGCCGGCTTCCGTCTTGGTGGTTCCTTCGCGGATCAGCCCGCGGCCCTTCGCCCTGATCACCTTCCCGGAGATGACCACGGTCTTCGCGGTCAAGTCGACGTCCGACCATCGCAGACCGAGCACCTCGGAGATCCGGCAGCCGGTGGCGGCGAACATCACGACGACGTCGACCAGGTCGGCCTCTATGCAGTGCTCCCGGACCGAAATTCGGGATCCGCTGGTCGGTCAGGCGGCCGCCGACTCCCTCGCCCAGGCCGGTAGACATCATCGCCACTGATCCGACCCATCCTGTTCGAACGCTTGTGTCAGGTGTGCGACCAAGTCGTTACCTACCATTGGGAAAATAACGTCGGAACCTGGTGGGCCTTAGCTCGGGTGGGTGCCATGCATGTTCTCGTCAATGCGGCGACAGGGCCAGCTCCGACGGTGACTCTGGGCTCAGTTCAAGGCTCGCAGAACGCCTGTACCGGACACCGGGACGAGATGCCCGATTGGACTCCCCGAAAAGCGCTCTAGCTGCACGATTAAAGCCCATCAGGTGTTTCCGTTAACGATCAGGCGAGGCGTGTAGCTTTCCCTTAATCGCTCGTGAATCTCGCAGATGACGCCGAGCGCGGAGCTTAGGCAAGTAGCCGACCTGCTGTCATCCTCAGCGCGTGCAGATCAAACCGTCGTCGTCGGACATCGACGCTGCTCGTACTGCTTTACGTGACGCCGAGCAACAGGAACTCCACTCGAGTCCGGAGAGTCTTGCCCGTCTCCGCCCCAGACGGACAATCACGGGCTCGCCGAGGACGTGCGGCCCCGAGGCCGTCGGCGGGCAACGACTGGCCGCAGGGAACGCAGGACTGCCTTGTCGGCCTCATTCCAAGGATAAAAAGACCCGAAAATATCTCCCAGTAAACGATTCCGGCACCATTGAGCCAGGAGACATGCAGCTCCTCTCGGTGATCCTCGTGCCAGCGCCGGAGAATATGTTGCATCTGCCGGGGCTCCACCCACTTGTTGCGCAAAAGCAGCTGCTGTCTCAGGTGATCTGGCCATTGCACCCAGGACATGACGTGGCCCTGATGCGATCGAGGGGAACCAGCAGTTCGGACTGCAGGACAATACCCGATCGAATTTCGGCGAGCGCCGACCGCAAATCCCCCTCGGCGCTCGCCATGGCGTCGAGAAATAGTCCGTCTGAGCGTGTCTCGTCGAACAGCTGGGCAAGTACGGTGCTATCGGGCACACCCTCGCGGCGAGTTGCGGTGTCCCACGGGTTGTAGTCGAGTATCGCCCTGACGCCACGGGCATGCAGCCGATCGACGATGTTGGCCAGTGCAGGCAGGCCGCCGGGGATGTCCCGGTAGAAGTCGAATTGATTTCGCTCGTCGACCCCGATGCAGGGATAGGCATGCCAAAGGATCAATGCGTCGTAACCGCCCATCTCTCGCTCTGCAGCCGATAGCCGGCTCTCCACCAGATAGGTGCTGGAGGTAGCGTCGTAGAAAGTCTCGTCCCATAGCATGACCTTGCCGCACACAAAGGCCGTACTTGCCCAGGCTGATCCTTCGACGACCTCGAGCCGGGCCGCTGATCCAAGCTCCTCGCGGCACTGATATCTCCAGTGGTCGACTCGCGCTCGCCATCTGACGCGGTCTTCCGCGCCGGTGGGAGCTACGGCCAGTTTGTCAAAGGTTTCGCCGAGCAGGTCCGCCGGTGGTCGCTGCGTCTGGCTCGTCATTCAAGTGCTCCGCTGGCGACGCCGCTGATGATCTTCCGCTGGGCGATGAAGAAGACAATGACCATAGGCAGACTCATGAGGATGACGTAGGCAAAGACGAGGTTCCATGCGTTCTGGGGTCACGGCATCTTGGGTCAAGGCCGGTCAGATAATCGATCGGTGAGCCGCACCCGATCGAGTCCACCTGATGCTGGACCGGGCTCCACAACAGATGCTGATCATGGACTTGTCGAATCGACCACATGTCGTTCGTAGTTCAGGTGACGGCAGGGCAAGCCGGGCCGCACCACCTCACCGAAAGAGGTTCCTTCCAATGACGACCACCACCAGCACCGACCGCAGCGGCTACGCCGACGTCAACGGCGTGCACATGTACTACGAGCTGCACGGCGAAGGCAGCCCTCTGATACTGATCCACGGCGGCATGCTGACGATCGACATCAACTTCGCCGGCCTCATTCCGACCCTGGCACAGCGCCATCTGGTCATCGCAGTCGAGCTCCAGGGTCACGGCCGCACCGCCGACATCGACCGTGAGATCACTCCGGCCAATTCGGCTGCCGATGTCGTTGAGCTGCTTGACCAGCTGGGAATCGATCGCGCGCACGTCGTTGGCCACAGCATGGGCGCCGCCGTCGCACTGGAGTTGGCGGTCCGTCACCCGTCCCGCGTCCGGTCGGTCGTGCCGGTGTCCGGCAGCGTCCGACCCGACGGTATGCACTCCGACCTCGGCGACCCGTCCAAGTTCGAAACCTCGACCCGCATGCCGACCCAAGCGGACTTCGCCGAGTTCGCTGCGGCCTACCAACGGCTATCGCCGCACCCCGAACGGTTCCAGAATTTCATGGGAAAGATGTCTGCTTCGGCTGCGGACCTCCAGGGCTGGCCGGACGAGCAGCTGGCCGCGATCACTGCGCCGGTATTGATCGTCGTGGGCGACCACGACTTCGTCACCGTCGAGCACGCCGCGCTGATGAAGGAACTCATCCCCGCATCGCAGCTGGCCGTCCTGCCCGGCACCACTCACATGCAGGCCACCCGCCGACCCGAACTACTGCTGCCGATGCTGGCTGCCTTCCTCGACTAGGGCGCGTCGAAAGGCCCCGACAACCACTGGGCGATTATGCTGGGCGCAGCGGCCAGCGCCGGTTCTTCGTTGCCTACCTGACTTCTGATTATTGCGCGCCAGCCGTCCTGAACTGGGCAGACACGCCCACTGCACGACCCGCGACCGTGGAGCTGGTTGCAGCGTCCTGGCCCAGATGGAAGGCAGCACGATGAGCCACACGGATGGCCGGGCGTCGCGGCAGCCCCGAAGTCGGCCAACCGGACCCGGAAAACGGGTCGAGAGCAGGATGCTCAACGAAGCCGGCTACATCAGATTGCTCACCCGATCGCACCCCGTCGTGCTGTTTCTCGACGTCGCCGCTCTCGTTCTCGCCGTCGCCTATCTGGTGGACGGGGCGAACCCGCACCGGGTGTTGAACGTGGGCTGCGTCGCCGTTGTGCTGATCCGCATCATCCGCCAGCTCAGGGACAAACAGCACATTCCACTCAATATCGTCTCCAAAACCGGGACAGTAATTTATGTCTTACTGGCCGCAATTCTCATCCTCACCACGGCGAGCGCCAGCGACGGGGTGACCGTGTTGTGGACCATCACAGCAGCTACCGCCCATTTGGGGTGGCGCTACCTTCAGTGGTCGCTCGACAAGACCGCGCTGACGCACCGCCAGCTATGGCGCATCATCGGTGTTGCTACCGACGACACACCGTCCATGAGATTCGACAGCTACGGACCGACGCGGGTGCGCCGAAGTACTGTCTCGAAGACGCTCAGCGGCACCCCGATGGTGCTGGCCTGGTTCGCCGATCGCGCGCACCTGCCATCGCTGAGCAGGCAACTGCGTCTACTGTCCGCCAGTCTCGAATACGGCGACTTCATCGCGGACGGACCGTCTCAGCAGGACGCCGTACTTGGCTGGGTACACGCGATCCCACAACCGTACGTATTCAAGAGCTACGTCACAGACGCCCAGACCACGCGGCCATCGGACCAATCCGAGGCAAAGACTCAACCCCTGGGTCGGATCCGACTGATGCCCAACCCCTAACCTGACACGGCCGAACAACGCACCCCGACACCACACCTATTCGAAGGAGATACGTGAAATGGGAGCAGTAGACAAAGCAGCCAGCGGCGCTAAAGACATCGTCAAGGCGATCATCATCATCACGGTGATTTTAGCGATAGTCCTCGGAGTGGGTGCTGCGACCGGCTTCCTCACCAACGCGATGCATGACGTCGGAGCGTTCTTCCACGGCATCTGGGTCGGCGGCGACTTCGCCATCAAGGATATGAAGAAGAACTGGCGCTAGCTGGAATGCTACTCAATCGCCACCGGTGGTCTTCGATACCAGGGGGTGCTGCGACGATGCCGGCGGGTGAATTCGCGTGAGGCAGGATGAGCGCGCTCCGTTCGTGGAGGCTCTGCATCAAGCCCGCGTTTCGGCGTACCCGCCCGGCGAGTTCGTCGGCCAGGAGAGCTTCATGCGGGCCGGCGAAATCCTCGCACTGGCCAGGCAGGCCGACGTGGCGACCGGATCCTCGGTGCTGGATCTGTGCTGCGGGGTGGCCGGCCCCGGCCGACTTATCGCGCAGGAACTGGGTTGCACCTACCTAGGCGTGGACTACAGCGCCAGCGCCATAGCTATCGCCAGGGAACGAGCACGAGATCTGCCCTGCTCCTTCGAGGTCGCACATATCCCACCTCTCCCGCCCGGCCCATTCGATGTCGTGATGCTGCTCGAGACGATGCTCGCCTTTCGGGACAAAGCGACGCTGCTGCGGCAAATCTCCGGAGTTCTGCCGGTGGGCGGACGATTTGCTCTGACTCTGGAGGAGGGGCAACCCCTGACGCCACTGGAACGCCATTTGATGCCCGACGCAGACACGGTATGGCTGATTCCGCTGGCGGAAATTTCCGAAATGATGGGCGAGGTCGGCCTCAGCGTCAGCTGGCAACAGGAAAGCAGCCAGTCCCATCTGGCGATGGTCGATTCGCTGATACGTGCCTTCGCGGCGGCGGCGGACGAAATCGCCGCGCAGATCGGGCAGCGCGCCATGGACGAATTGCTGGCGGCCCACCGCCTCTGGAGCGACTGGCTCAGATCGGGTCGCGTCCGCAAGTTCGCCCTGGTGGCTCAGAAGGTCGACATCCCGGGCGGCTAGCGGCCGAAGGCGTTGAGGAATCGGTCCCGGAAGGCGCTCATCGGCCAGACCGGCGCCTGCGGGCTCGGTCTCATGCCATCCTGCCAGCCCCAGCCCGAGACCCGCTTCATCACGGCCGGGTCGCTCGCGATGATGGTGATCGGCGCGTCGTGGCTGGCTCCGGTGCCACTGACGATAGTGGCGGGCTGATGGTCGCCCAGCAGGACGAGGACGAGGTTGTTGTTGCCGTAGGTCTGCATGAACGAGGTCAGGGCAGTCAGCGAGTACTGGATGGACTGGCCGTAGTTTTCCCTGACCTGGCTGGCGCTGCGCCAGACGACCGATGGCGGCTGTCCCTGGGCCGGCATCGGGCCGAAGACAGAACCGTCGCCGACCTGATCCCAGGGCACCATGTGAGGCAGCGGGGCCCACGGGGTGTGACTGGACACCAGATCGATCTCGGCCATCACCGGCGGATGCGGAGCGGCCAGTTCCGTGCGGTGGAATTGCAAAAGGATGTACTGGTCAGGCATGTCGGCGTAGCTGAAGCTCGGGCCGCGATAGCCCAGGGTCCGCAGGTCGTAGATCTTGTCGTAGTGGTAGAACGATGTGCCCTGCGACCAGTCCCGGTTGTTGGACGGGATGTCGCCGACGGTGCGCCAGCCGGCACGTTTGAAGGCCTGGCTGAGGGTGAATCGGGAACTCGCAACGAGTTCGTCGTAGCGCTGCTGACTGTCGACCCAGACCCCGGACTGGAATGTGGAGTGGGCGAGCCAGCTGATTCCGCCAAAGGTCGGCGAGGTGAGGAAGGCGCTCTTGGCGGAGTAACCGGCGGCCTTGAGACTCGCCGTTCCCGCGTCGAGCACCGCGTCGACGCCCGGCGAGAACGCCGAATCCTGCACAGCGACCCGCCCATAGCTCTCGACGAACGCGAAGATCACGTCTTTGCCACGCAGCGCGGACAGCAGGTTGGCGGCCGGGGTGATGCTGACCGGATCGTGCGAGATTGCCTCGCTGAAGCTCTGCTGGCCCTTCACACCGGTACGAATCTGATCCACCTGGTTGTAGGCCAGGTCGACCGCGCCCGCGGCCGCAATCGGTGCGCCCGGGGCGACCTGCACGCCGATCAGCGCACTGCCGATCCACAACACTCCGAACGCCGTGACGAAACGAGACGAGGTGGCGCGGTGGCCGACAGTGAGCCGGGTGACACGTCGCACCGACAGTGGCACCAGCACAACGATCGCCAGGACCACCGCAGCGGCAGCGATCACGCACGCGATCGCGGCGCCCCTACCGATCGAATCGACGAGAACGCCGATGGCAGGGCCGACGTAGCCCCAGTCGGAAACCGGATTGAAGGGCCGGTCCAATGCCTCGAAGAAGCCCATGTCCAGCAGCTTCACCACGGTGAGCAGGCCGAGAGCGACCCCGACAACAACCGAAAGGACCCGTCCCGGTTTCAGGGGCAGAACCAGCACGAGGGCGAGGACGACGAGTCCTTCGACCGGGATACGCACGAACACGCCGGGTTCGAGACGAGCCAGCTGGTTCGGAGCCACCAGGGCGAACCAGACAAGCAGGCAGGCCAGCACCGTCGTCGCTCGAGCTGCACTCCGCCGGACCCAGCCACGCTCGTCCGCCCTTGCGGCCTCCGCCCGAGCCGGGCGGTGCCGCCACAGCCACCACACCGTGCGGCCGAAGGACTCGGCGAGCAGCGCAAGCGCGGCGACAAGCGCGAGTCGCGTCAACGCCCGGGGCAGGATGTCAGCCGTCACCGCCGTCAATGCGATGCCCTGGACCGCCGCGACGACCTTGCACCAATACCTGTACGGCGCCGGCTCCCGCAGCCATGGGAACAACCAGCCGGCCCCGACGAACAGGTACCGCGCTGCGCCGATGGCCAATACCCACCCGCCGATCAACCGGACGTCGTACACGGCCAGCACCAGGATCAGGAACGCGTCCACTTCGTAGTCGAAGCGGGCGCCGACCGCGGACACCGTTCCGGTGCGACGCGCGACCAGACCGTCGACGGCATCCAGCACCAGGGCCAGCACCGCCAACAGCACCATGGCCGTCAACGGCGGCGGGCGGGAAAAGGAATCCGCGACCAACGCGGCCACACCCCCGACGAGGGTGGCACGGATCAAGGTGATCCAGTCGCCGGGCCGCAGCGCATCCGCACCATCCCGGATCAAACCGTGGACCAATGCACCGTTGCAGGTCACCCCGCAGGCCATCCCGATCACCCACCCGGGCGAATCCAGTCCCACCGTCACGGCCAGCCCGGCAAGCAACGCCAACTGAGCCGACAGGCCGATTGCCGCATCCGATCGAACCGTCCGCACCAGTTCTCCGTTCCTTGGCAACCTGCCATGGTCAACGATGAAGGCAATGGATCGGTTCAGTCGGACCCGACGGGACGGGTCGATCAGTCGGCTCGGTCAATCCGCAGGTCGGTCAGATGGCAATGCCAGCAGATCGACGTGTTCGACCACAGCAGCGAGCCGGCCGGACCCCAGCTGCAGGCGGCGGTCGGCGAGCCAGCCCACGGCGTCCGCCGCCAGGCCCGGGTCCTGCTCCACGGCCGGCTCGGCCCGCCCGAGCAGCCAGGCATCCAGCAGTCGGCGGTCGTCGGTGCCCAACACCCACGGGGTGGACGCCTCCACCACCGACCAACCGTGGCGGCGGAAGAGCGAGGTCGCCACCGCCCCGGCGTCCGGGCCGAGCCGGCCGCCGCGCCGCTGGTGGGCGTCGAAGGCCGTAGCCAACACGGTGTCCCGCGGATCCGCGGGTGATATCCGAACGACTCCGGTCACGCTGAGACTGAACAAGGCGGGGCAACGGGCCCAGACCACGGCATCGACCACGGCCGAGAGCTGACGGCGGGTCAGCAGGTCGAGCAGCGCGCTGGCCGTGACCAGGTCGACCCCACCCGGAGCGGGCAGCAGCTGCCCGAGCCTGGCGACGTCGGCCCGCACGAGTGCGGTACCGGCCGGGGCCCAGGCCGGCAGTCGTGGGTCGTGGTCGACCAGGGTCCACCGCTGGCCGGCCGGGTCCGGCAGGAGCGGGGCCAGCCAGCGGAGGTTGGCCCCGGTGCCAGCTCCCAGGTCAACCACCCGCAGGCCGGCCCTGGGCGGGTGCTCCCAGTGGGCCAGCAGCGGTGGCAGCAAGACCTCGGCGGCCCGGTCGCGGGCCCGGGTATCGGCCCGCTCGCGCAGGGCCAGCCAGTCCGGGTCGACCGGGCGCTCCGGCATGGCGACCTTGGTCATCCGTGCTCGGTCATCTCTGCTCCGCTCCCGTTGCACACCGACCACACATGGTGGGCGGCGCGGAACAGGAGCGCAAGGCCGGCCCGGGTCATCCCGGATCAATGATCAATCAGCGATGCTGATGGCGGGGCAGTTGATCAGGAAGTCGGAGCGACGGAAGGGTCCCCCGTCCGGCGCAGTGATGAATCCACGGTCGGCGAGGGTGAGCAGGTCGTCGAAAGCGGTGACCCGCAGGTTCAGACCGGAGGCAACCGCCTGCGGTGTCCACGTGGCGAGGTTGGCATCCCACAATGGGCTGTAGTGCGAAGCCGGGTTGAGATCCGGTACCTCGCCGAGGACGTTCAGTGGGTCGAGACCGTCGAGCAGGGCGCTGGACAGGCCCTGGCGCTGCGGGTTGGCTGCGCCCAATTGCCCGTTGGTGACGATCCCGATCTCTTCGCGTGCCGGCGGCGGGTTCACGTCGGTGGTCGAGCGCGGATCATCAGCCGGCGCGGCGTCCAGAGATGTTGCCAGGGCTGCGTTCTCCAGAGCCGCCGCGAGTGGGATGGAAGCCTCGAAGGAGACGTAGTGGACGCGGTGGTGGTCGTAGAACCCATCGGTCTCCCGATAGACCGCCCGCTGCCGGTTGATGGACACCAATTTGTCGGCGTGGCCCGTGTTGTTGGCCACCTGCGGCGCATTGAGCACGGTGCCGTCCGGCAATTGGATCAACGGGCTGTAGCCGGGGCGGCCCACTGCGCCGGGAATCGCCGTGGCCGGCGGGAAGCCGGTCGGGCCTGGCACGACAACCCGAGTCGGAGAGAAATCGACAGTGGCCGGAATCTGCAATCCGCGAGCGCCGAAACTCACCTTCTGGACGGCAGCGGTGCCCCGAGCGTTGGCAAGCCTTGGCGCGAAGTTGACACCGAGCAGCTGTGCGGCCCGCCGGGTCGAGGCGTCGGTGACGACGAAAGACACCGGCGATCCAGCGGAGGTTGCCTGGTAAAGCGGCAGGCTGACGGTGTGCGCGGCAGGATCTTCGACGAAGCTGCGGGAGAAGACCTTGAATTCGCTGTGTTCCGCGGTTGCCGGCTGAGTTGCAGTTGCGGCGGCCGCCGACGCGCCGGCGGGCGCGACCAAGACCGCCGAGACGGCGACCAGCCCCGCGAGGGCGCCTCGGCGAACCGGCCCGAGACGTTTGCGGGGCCCGGCCTTGTCGCTGGCGGTGCTTCGGATCAAACGCATGCTGACTCCTTGGGTGTCGGATCATTTCGGTCGAGTCATTAGTGACACCTGCCGAACGGCTTCTTACCGGCGGGGACGCATCTTCGGCCGCCACCCGATCCGACAGCCGACCTTTCCTTACGAGTTGCTTACCGCAGACCCATGCAGGAACGGGATAAACATCTCCATTGAGCGTGGTGACCACACCAACAACGGCCCGCGTCCAGGAGCCTGGAGCGGCGGACGTCAAGGGCTCGAACGGTACTCAGCCACTATTCCGAGAGAGCCTGAAAAGCTCCTCACCAGGCCTGCTGATAACAGGAGCCAACAAAATTGAGACCGGTATCGAACCTCCGCCCTCCACGGACCTTGCCCGCCCACCGTCCAATTCGACAGGTTCGATCCGACCGGATGACAGAAGGGGCGGTTGATCGGCGTGAAGGTCTCCCCGAACCGGCCGCCGGCCGGCAGTTATGTTTGATTCATGGCCCCCGATAAGGCAACGACCGGTCGCGAGATGATCATCCACGACCTCGACGGACCCTCCGCGCAGTGGCTCCAGGAACTGCAGTCCTCCGGGGAGCAGCGGGAGCGGGCGTTGACCCGGCTCCACCAACTGCTGCTGCGAATCGCGCGTACCGAGGTTGGTCGACGCAGCTCGCATTTGCAGTTGGCCGGTCCGGAACTCGACGACATCTGCCACCAGGCGGCCGCGGACGCTCTGATGGGAATCGTGAGCAAACTCGACCAATTTCGTGGCGAGAGCAGATTCACCACCTGGGCATACAAATTCGTCATTCTGGAGTTGTCCAACAAGATTGGTAGGCATATCTGGCGAAATCCGTCGGTCCAGTTGGAACCCGAGGACTGGAACCGGCTCCCCGACCGCTTCGGGCTTGATCCGGCCGATGAAAGTCAATGGCGCGACCTGGTCCTGGCATTGCGGGCGGCCGTGGGCCAGACACTGACCGTGCGGCAGCGGGAGGTGTTCATCGCGATCGCTGTCGACGGTGTCCCGCTTGACGCGCTCGTCGTTCGGTTGGGAACCAACCGCAATGCCATCTATAAGATGATGTTCGACGCGCGGCGCAAGCTGCGCGCGGCGCTCGTCGCCGGCGGGCATCTCGAACCTATCCAGGACGATGCGGGGCAGTCATGACAGGGTGGCCGTCGATCGACCGGTTCTTGCAAACCGACCCACGCGACGTCGGTTGCGACGAAGCGATTGCTATCCTGCACATCTACGTCGAATTGGTGCTCGACCGTGGAGCAGTCGATGCGCAGCGCCGCTATGACGGGGTGGCCGCCCACCTGGCTGACTGCGGCCCCTGCGGGGAGGACTATCTGGGTCTGGTCGAAGCGGTCAGGTCCGAATCCTCCCGATGACGGTGCATCGCCGGCGCATGGTGATCCGCAGCGTCGAGGCGGACCGCCGGTAGGCAGAACCGTTCAGCAGCCGTCACTCCCGGCCTGCGGCACCACCTGCGGCCGACTACCCGGGGCGACAACCTTCCGACGTCGTGACTTCAACGGCGGAGCATGCCACCCGCCCCACCTGTCGGGTCAACAGCTCGACAGATTCCGGCCGGCGCTTACCGACGACCCAGCACGAGCAGTCCGGCTGACACCAGTCCGGCCGCAGCGCGCACGTGGTTCCAGGCGGTCCACCCCGGTTCGAAGGCGGCCCAGGCCGCGCCGACGCCTGGTGACGACGGGTCGACGATGGCAATGGCGTTGTTCCGCGGGATGTGGTAGACGGCGGTGATCGCCATCATCACCAGGCCGGTGGCCGCACCGGCCAGCAGTAGCGGCCGGCCTGGTACCTCGGACCGCAGCGCGGTCTGAAGGCCGACGGCGATGCAGCCGACGGCCGAGCCCAGCAGCGGCACCATGAGCAGGCTGCGGGGCGCCGTCAGGTTGATGGCCTGCATGACGGCAGTCGCGGCCCCGGCTGTCTGGGTGCGCAGTGCCGGCATCACCAGGACGGAAAAGCCGAACAGGACGCCCCCGGAAATCCCGCAGGCGGCCGCGGTGAGGGCCACGGTGAGACGGAGCGCGTTCACGACGGCTCCCCGACCTTGGTCGTCGACAATCGATCCGGGCGGCGAGGTGATCTGGTCATATGGGTATCCCACCTCCAACAGCTGAGCAGATCCATGGGTCAGAACCGCAGAAACCTTCGTCATCGTCTACTCTTGCCGGGTGGACAACCTCTCGGCGATCCTTGCCGAACACCAGGCGCGCGGTGCGTTCGCCCTGAACTGCCAGATGGATCCGCCATGGTCGATGCAGGTCGCCGACCGGGCGACGGTCGGCATGGTGGTGATGCTCCGCGGGAACTGCGTCCTGCACCTGGGGGGCCGGGACCCGGTTCTGCTGGCGGCCGGCGACGTGGCGGTGGTCAAGGGCCCAAATCCCTATGTGCTGTCTGATCAGCCGGGTGAGCCCCCTTCCGTCGTCATCGAGCCCGGGCAGGTGTGCCGCACCGTCGCCGGCCGTGAGACGGCGGCCCGGATGACGCTCGGGCCCCGGTCGTGGGGCAACAGCCGGGACGGCCGGTGCGCGTTCCTCGCGGTGGCCTACGAACTGCCCGGTCAGATCCGCGGTCGGCTGCTGCCGTCGGTTCCGGAACTGGTGGTCGTCCGGTCCGGGTCCGCGGAAGTCGGCACCCGCCCTGCCGGCGGCGGACTCGTCGACATGCTGGCCGCCGAGATGGCCAACTCACGACCTGGTCAGGACGCAATGGTTGACCGGATGGTCGACCTGGTTCTCATCTCGACACTGCGCCAATGGTTCTCGACCCCCGATGCGCTGCCGCCGCGGTGGTGGTCTGCCCAGAACGACCCGGTGATCGGCGAAGTCCTGGCCCTGATGCACCACCATCCCGAACACCCGTGGTCTCTGGAGTCGCTGGCCGAGCAGGTCGGCTACTCCCGCGCGACAGTGTCGCGTCGCTTCTGCGACATGGTCGGCCGCCCGCCGATGTCCTACCTCGCCGACTGGCGCCTCACGCTCGCCGCCGATCTGCTGCGTGCCACCGATCAATCCATCGAGACGGTCGGCCGCTCCGTCGGCTACCGGAACGCCTTCGCTTTCAGCAGCGCGTTCAAGCGGCAACACGGCGCGTCGCCGCGTGCCTTCCGGCTCCGCGAGGCGGCCTGACACCTGACTCAAGATCGCCTGCGATCAACGGGTGACGGCCTGCTGCCGGTGCCGGTGCCGGCACCGGCACCGAAGTCGCCTTACCCGGCTGCGGCAGCAACTGCCCACGCCACAGTGCAATCGCCGTACGGAACGCGATGCCACCGATCAGCGCCGTGATCAACACGATCACCACGAATTCGTAGACCTGGTACCCGGCCGGGCGGGTGGCCTGCAGCCAGTACAACCCGGCCGTGGCGAACGCCGCCCAACTGAAAGTGAAAGCCCACGTGCTGGGCATGAAATGCAGCCGGAGGTACACGGGTAGCAGCCGCAGCTGGGCCAACGCCATCAGCAAGCCGTAACCGCCCAGCACCGCTGCGACGGTGTCGACGCGGGCTCCGTGCATGGCGAACCAGGCCAGGCTGCCGACCGCTCCCGGGGCCACCTGAATGGCCAACGTGGGAACAAGCACCGCCGGCAACATCGGGCGGAACAACAGCCGATTGAGGATGACCGGCCCCAACGCGAGCCACGACACCGCACCGATCCCGAAGGCGAAGGCCGCCAGACCAGGCTCACCCACCTCGGCAGCACCGATCGAGGCCACCAGGCCGCCGGCCACGGTGGGCAGGAAATACCCAGGGTGAAAAGCGTCCAGTTCGATCGGAGCGTAGATCCACTGACCGATGAACCAACCGCCCAGCAGGACAGTCAGGACTACGAATATGTCGACCAGGATCCGGCCCGCTCCGGCGGCGTGGGGATACACACCCTGGGCGGCAAGCAATATCGGCGTGATGGCCACCAAAGACGCAAATGGTCCACCGACCGGGTCGACCAGATCGGCCACCAGGCGCTTCGGGACCGCGACGACGTATCGGGCGTATGCCGCGAGCACGACCAACCAGACCACCGCAGAGACGGCGAACAGAACGTCCGCGACCGCGAGAGGTACCCGCCCGTCATGGGCGATGGCGAGCCATGAGCCACCCAGGCCCGCGATACCCAGCGGGATTGCAAACAGGTTGAGCGGGATCCGAGTGGCGGACCGGGTGGTGGGCATTGTCAGTCTCCTTGGTGCGGTGGCCTGGATGCGGTGACGTGCCTCGAGCCTGGCGCCGCACGTCATCGCGAAAAAGGGGCAATCGGAGAACGCATTGTTCGCGACGGCCGAACAATCGCTCCGGCTTCACGGCCGGCCAGGCCTTTCGTAGAATCTGTCGATGGAGTTGCGCCAACTCGAGGCCTTTGCCGCCGTTGCAGCCGAACTGCACTTCGGTCGGGCAGCAGAGAGTCTGCATATGGGCCAGGCGACCCTGAGCGAGTTGATTCAGCGGCTGGAGCGGGAGCTTGGCACGCTGCTGTTCACCCGTACCACCCGCCGCGTTTCGCTGACCGGCGCCGGTACCGAATTGCTGACCCGGTCCAGGGTGATTCTCGACGACGTGGTGGCCGCAGCGGCCGCCGTCCGCCGCGTTGCCGACGGTGCAGCCGGCACGGTTCGGGTCGGCATCACTCCCCCGGTCGCGCCGGTGCTCGCGACCCATCTGCGCAGCGTCTTCGGCCTCGACGCACCAGGCGTGGTCCTGGACGTGCCGCGAATGTGGCTGCCGACGCTGGCTGCGGCAGTGGCGGACGGCAGTGTCGATGTGGCGATCACCTGTGGGCTGTTGGCTGATCCCGCCGGCGTCGCCAGCGAAGTCTTCTGTGCAGAACCACTTCTCGTCGGACTCAGAGCCCAGCACCGCCTGGCCTCGGTGGACAGGGTGCGGCTGTCCGAGCTGGCTCACGATGTCCTGGGTGCGACCAGTGGAACGCTGTTTCCGGCATGGGCCCTGACCCAGCAGCAGGCTCTGACTGCTGCACAGGTGATACCACCGTCCGCCCCGCTGGAGGCCACCGACCTCGCAGCAACCCGATGGACCGAGCAGGCCGACGTCGACTGGATCCTGCTGATCGGATCGCTGACCGCCGGCCACGACCAGACCGTGGTCAAGCCGACCGAACCGCTGCAGCTCGTCCCGTTCACCTTGCAGTGGAGCCCCGACCGGGCCCAGACCGCCGCGGTGGCCCGGTTTGTACAGTGCGCGCTGACCGCCGAGCCGCCGGCCGGTTGGTACACCCAGCCTGCTCACTTACGGCACGGCAGGATCAGTTCGGTCAGTGGTGGGCCAGGCGGTCGCTGAGATCGGCCGAGCGCAGTGGCAGCTGCAGGGTGAAGGTTGCCCCCCTGCCTTTTCCGGCGGACGCTGCGGTGAGGTCGCCGGCATGTCCGCGAGCGATTCCGCGGGCGATCGTCAGGCCGATGCCTGATCCGCTGGATCGGCGGGACTGCCCGGGCACCCGGTAGAACCGCTCGAAAACCCGATCCAGGTCCTGCGCCGCCAACCCGGCGCCGGTGTCGGCGACGATGACCTGCGCCTGGCCGGCGACGGCAGCGGCAGTGACGGTGACGCTGCCGCCGGCCGGGGTGGCCAGCAGCGCATTGCCGAGCAGGTTCGTCAGGATCTGGGTGATCCGGTCCGGATCGACACACACCGGCACCAGGTAGTCGGCCGCGACCGTCAATGCCACGCCCATGTCCTGGAACTGCGGTGATAGCCGGGCGGCGGCGTGCCGGGCGAGGCCGGCCAGGTCGGCGTCCATCGGGTGCAGATCCTGGCGTTGTTCCTCCGCGCGGGACAGGCTGGACAGGTCCTGCGCGAGCCGGTGCAGACGGCGCAGTTCCTGGCTCAGTGAGGCGAACGTCTCCGGACCTGGACTGAACACCCCGTCGATCAAACCCTCGACATAGCCATCCAGCACCGTCAACGGCGTCCGCATCTCGTGCGCGACCTCACCCAGCAGCCGCAGCCGCCGCGATTCGGTGTCGGCCAGCGCCACCGCCAACGTGTTCACATCGGCGGCCAGCGCGGCCAGTTCCGGCTCCGACGGTACCGGGACCCGGCCCTCGTAGCTGCCCGCCGCGATCTCCCTGGTCGCGGTCCGTACCGCATCCAGCGGGCGGAGCAGTCGACGGGTGACCAGGGCGGCGACCACCCCCGCGGCGGTGATGCTGGCCAGTGTGCCGACGATCAGGGCGGTGGTCAACGCCGACTGGAACGCCGCATGCACACTGTCCATGTTGCCGGCTCCCATGGACATACCGCGGCCGGCGCCGTTCATCATCCCCAGCTGCTGATCGAACAGGCGGGGGGCGAGCAGCCGGATCGTCAGATACGTCACCGCGGCGCCGACCAGCACCACCGCGGCGTAGGAGATGAACAGCCGGAACGGCAGCCGCATCTTCATCCGGGTCGGCCGACGAATTTGTAGCCGACCCCGCGGACGGTGCCGATCAGATGCGGATCGCCGGCGTCATCACCCAGCCGGGCCCGCAGACTCCGGATGTGCACATCGACCACCCTCTCGTCGCCGTAGAAGTCGTAACCCCACACCTGCTCCAG
>JBBROB010000032.1:0-43182 GCA_038229825.1 Mycobacteriales bacterium | reverse complement strand
TGGCGGCCGAAAAGCTATTGGCCGGCCGGGACGAAGGTGCACGTGGAGGCCGACACCTACGGGATCAGGTACGGGGCAGGTGCCTACGGGAGCGACGACGTCAGCACTGACTTCACCATCGGACGCAACCAGGTGGTGTATGCCGACGCCAAGAGCTTCCACATCGTTGTCAAGCGGAACGGTCAGACCGTCGCTGACTACCCGGCGTCCTACGGGTCCGGTGACGACATCGGCGATCCGAACAGGGTGACCCGATCCGGTATCCATGTGGTCAGCGAGTTGCTGCCCGTGCACAAGATGAGCAACCCCGCCTACGGCTATGTGAACGTCACCGAGTACTGGGACGTTCGGATCAGCGACAACGGGGAGTTCATCCACCAGAACCAGGGGACCGTCGGCGATCAGGGCGTCGTCAACGTCAGCCATGGCTGCATCAATCTGTCCGCGGTCAGCGCCCAGGCCTATTTCAAGTCGGCGCTGTACGGCGATCCCGTCGAGGTGACCGGCACGAGCGTGCAGCTGTCGGCCGCCGACGGTGACCTGTTCGACTGGACCATTCCGTGGGACAAGTGGTTGAAGCTGTCGGCACTCTGACCGACCGGGAACGTAGATGACCGACGTCCGAGTGGTCGGGCTGACGATCGTGCCGGCCGCCGCAGAGGTGCTGATGGACGCGGAGATCGCCTTCTCCCCGCAGTCCGGGCGCATCACCTACCTCGGGCCGCGTCGCGGCCCGCTGGGCGCGGACGACCTGGACGGCGCCGGCCGACTGGCCATTCCAGGGTTGATCAACGCCCATACCCACTCGGCGATGACTCTGCTGCGGGGCTATTCCGACGACGTTCGCCTGGATACCTGGCTCACCCACGTACGGGCCTTCGAGCTGCGGTTGACGGCCGGGGATATCCGGGCCGGGCTCAGACTTGCGCTGGCCGAGATGCTCCGCGCGGGGACGGTGGGGTTCATCGACATGTTCGCGTGGGACAGCGAGCTGCTCGGCATCGTTTCGGAGGCAGGGATGCGGGTGTCGGCGGCGCCTGCGGTCTTCGGCTGGGATGCCGTCGCCTTCCCGGCTGCAGACCCGACCCCGGGGGCGGGGGTGCTCAGCCGGACCGCCCGGCTGGCCGCAGAGTTCGCCGGCGATCCGCTGATCGGACTGGCTTACGGCCTGCACGCGCCGTACACCTGCCCGCCGGACATGATTGCCGAGGTAGCCCGGCGGTCCGCCGAAAACGGACTGGGCGTGCACATCCACCTGTCCGAGACCCACCTCGAGGTGGACGAGTCCATCGATAAGTACGGGGTGACACCGATCCGGCAGGTCGCCGATCTTGGTCTGCTGCACGGCAGGGTCCATGTGGCCCACGCGGTTCACCCACGCGCCGGGGACATCGAATTGCTGGCCGGATCGGGCGTCACGGTGGCGCACAACCCGGTGTCGAACCTGAAGCTCGGCGCCGGTATCGCACCGGTGCCGCAGTATCTGCGGGCAGGAGTCCGGGTCGGCCTCGGCACGGATTCGGTGGCCTCCAACAACACCCTCGACCTGTTCGAGGAGATCAAGGTGGGCATCCTGATCCAACGGGGTGTGGCGTGCGACCCGGCCGCGATCTCCGGAGCCGCACTCTTCGAGATGGCGACCGCGGGTGGTGCCACCGCGCTGGATCCGCAGCTGTCCGGACTGCTCGCGGTAGGGGAGCCGGCGGATCTGGTGCTGCTGGACGTCACCGGTACGACGGCGGTTCCGCTCACCGATCCCGGGTCGTTCCTTTCCTATGCAGCAAGCGGCACCGATGTCACCGATGTCTTCATCGCCGGTCGGCATGTGGTTGCCGCCGGCCGGGTGACGGTGATCGACGAGGAAGCGGCCCGGGCCGAGGTCGCCGAACGGGCCGGCCGCATCATCGCCCGCCTGGCAGCCCGCTGCTGAAACGCCTTCCGGTGCCCGATAGGCGGCTGTCCGCATTTCTGACAAAGTCGTCATAAACCGCGGCCTGTGTCATCAATGGCGCACGCTAAGTAGTAACGCGTTGCAACTAAACGTCGGCAGACGGGTGATCGCGACTCAAGGTTGCGAGGATTGACCGATTTGTGCTATCACCATTACCCCGGGCAGTAGCTGCGCGTTACTCCGCTTGCGCAGTTGGGTAGGAGTGAAGGGGCCACGCATTGAACGACATCCTTGTCATCGACGACGAGCCGAACCTGGCCCGGCTGATTTCGCGGATATTGTCCAACGCCGGCTACCGGGTTACCGAGGCGGCCACCGGCAATTCTGGACTGCGGGCGGCGCACACCCTGGATCCCGACCTCATCGTCCTCGACCTGATGCTTCCGGACATGCGCGGGGAGGACGTGCTCTCCTCGCTGATGGCGACACGCCCGGCCAGTCGGGTGCTGGTCCTGTCGTCGCTGACCGAGATTGCGACGAGGGTGTCCGTGCTCGAACACGGTGCGGTCGACTACCTGGCCAAGCCGTTCGCCAACGCCGAGTTGGTGGCCAGAGTTCGGGCCCGGATCAGGCCCGAGCACACCCCGTCCGCGACTGCTGCGTCCACACCGAGATTCCTTCGATTCGCCGGACTCGAGGTCGATGTGGAGCGGCGCGAGATCATCGCAGATGGCCGACGAATTGAGTTGACCCAGCGGGAATTTGTCCTGCTCTCCTATCTGATCCGGCGAACGCCCGACGTTTGTTCACGGGCGGAATTGCTCGAGGGTGTCTGGGGCACCACTTTCGATGCTGGCACCAATGTGGTCGATGTGTATGTGAAAAGACTGCGGTTCAAACTCAGCGGCAACAGAATCGAAACGGTGCGCAATGTCGGTTATCGGCTCGCGAGTTAAACTCATCGTCGGTATGGTGTGGGTCGTCTTCGCGACCGTCAACACCGTGCTGATGTATCGACTGCCAGGTGAGGAGACAATTCCCTATCACCTGGTGTGGGCGAGCTTTGCGCTGCTCTACGGATTGTGGCCGTGGTCGAAGGTTCTGACCAGGTCGATGTTCGTGCTGATCACGGTGGCGACAGGTGTCCCGCTGGTCCAGCACGCCTACTCGTTGATCATCGGCTGGTCGGAATGCTCCGAGATCCTGCTGATGGGAGTGATTCTCGCACTGTTGATGTGGCATGTGGACCGGCAGTGGGCGGCCAGAGCTCGGCTGATCGAGCTGCAGGCCGAGGAGCGTCGGCAGACCGAGCAACGGGAGATCGCCACCAAGTTCGGCTCTCACGAGGTACGCACCCGCCTGACCATTGCCCGGGGGTACGCCGAGATGATCGGCGACACCGCCGGTGATCCGCAGATCCAGGCTGATGCCGCAATCGTGGTGAGCGAATTGAAGAAGGCATCGACACTTGCGACAAATATTCTCACATTCGTCCGGTTCGCCCAGCCATCGCCAAGTTCGCCGGTCGACGTCGATGAATTGATCAAGGTCATCCTGCGGCGGTGGACGGTCACTGCAAACCGCGACTGGAGTGCCGACAGCACGGTCGGCACAGTTTTCGGCGAATCGGAGCGGCTCGAGGCGGCGATGGACTGCCTGCTGGAGAACGCGGTGAAATTCACCGATAATGACGACTCGATTTCCGTCGAGGCGCGGACCGTGGACGAAAGCATCGTGATTTCGGTGCGCGACAGCGGCTTTGGAATGCCCGAACACGATCTCGCCAGGGTATTCGACCTGTTCGAGACCGGCAGCTCTGCCGGCGACCGGGCAGGCAGCGGCATCGGACTCGCGGTCGTGCGCGCGATCGCAGACGCCCGTGGCGGATCGGTCCGGGTGGAGAGCACGGTGGGTGTCGGGACCTGCTTCACCCTGTCGGTTCCGCTCACCCGCCCCGACGCCAACCGCCGACCGGCGATGACCGCTGTCGCGACGCCGACCCTGGCTTCGGCGTCGTAAGGCCCTGCCCTCGAGGGCGCCATCAGGGACTCGAACCCGAACCCGGTGGTCAGGAGTCAGAGGATTCCCGGTCTGTGCCCGGCGCCGCGCGAGCGCGCGGCGAATCGACGTTGGTGCTGCCCGCCTTGAAGGGGAAGATGCGGGGGTGACTCCTGTTGATCCGGCGTTGCCGGATGCTACCGAAACGCCGGACCCGTCAGCGCAGGGGTGGATGACCCGCAACCTCAAGATTGTCTCCGCGGTGTCGTTCCTGCAGGACACCGCCAGTGAACTGCTCTACCCGGTGATGCCGATCTTCCTGACCGTGGTGTTGGGGGCCCCGCCGGCCGTGGTCGGCATCGTCGAGGGCGTCGCCGAGGGGATCGCAGCGATCGTGAAGGTGATCAGCGGCCGGGTGTCGGACAGGTTCTCCCGGCGGCCGCTGATCGGCGCTGGGTACGGGTTGGCCGCGGCGGGCAAGGCCCTGATTGCGGTGGCCGCCGCCTGGCCTGTTGTGCTGGCGGGCCGCGGGGTGGATCGCATCGGCAAGGGCATCCGCGGCGCACCCAGAGACGCGTTGATCGCCGATAGTGTGTCACCGGGCGACCGCGGGAAGGCGTTCGGGTTCCACCGCGCCATGGACACCGCGGGTGCGGTCGTCGGGCCGCTGCTGGGCCTGGCCGCCTACCAGTTGCTCGATGAGCAGATCCGCCCGTTGCTGTGGATCGCGGTGATCCCAGCGGTCCTGAGCGGTCTGCTGGTGCTGGCGATCAGGGAGCCCCGACGGCCCGCTCCCAGCAATACCCCGGCCGCTGCCACGCAGCCGTGGCGGCCGGGTCGGCTGCCACGCCGGTACTGGCGGGTGGTTGGGGTGCTGGCCGTGTTCAGCCTGGTCAACTTCCCGGACGCGTTGCTGCTGCTGCGGCTCTCGGACATCGGGTTCTCGCTGCCGCAGGTGATCCTGGCCTACGTCGGTTACAACGCCGTCTACGCGGCGCTGTCCTACCCGGCCGGCGCGCTGACCGACCGGTTGCCATCCGCGTGGGTGTTCTCACTCGGCGTCGTCTTCTTCTCCATCGGTTACCTCGGTTTGGGGTTGACGACCAACCACACCACCGCCTGGCTCCTGCTGGCCGCATACGGCGTGTTCACCGCTCTGACCGACGGCGTCGGGAAGGCCTGGATCTCCCGGCTCGTCCCGGACACCGACCAGGGCACCGCCCAGGGCATCTTCCAGGGCAGCACCGGGATCGGGGTTCTCATCGCGGGCATCTGGGCCGGGTTGGCCTGGAACCAGAACGGGCAACTACCACTGATCGTCTCCGGTGCCGGCGGGCTCGCCCTGGCCGTCGCAATACCCCTGATCACCAGACACCACCGGTCTCAGACCGGTTCCGGAGTCGGCGCCGAAGCCTGACCCGAACGCCTGTACCTGGAAAGCGGATTGATCGTGGTGGCCGATCAGAGTGTTCTGCGATTGGCTCTTTTTCAGCGCGGCGCCGCAGGACAGTCTCGAAGGACACCGCAGGAATCAGGTCCGCTATCGTGGCCGGCCGGTCCGACGATTGCGCTGCCACACCAACGTGCACTTCCGTGACCATGGGAACAGCTGAAGAGGGTTGTCATGACAGCAGTGTTCGTCGCCATCGCCACCTTCGTCTCGACCCTGTTCGGTGGTCTGTTCGCGTTGCGCAGCGGCGACCGACTGCACCTCATACTCGGCTTCACCGCCGGGGTGCTTCTGGGAGTGGTGGCATTCGATCTCCTACCGGAGATATTCGCACTGGCGATCTCCGCCCATGCGAGTCTGACCAGCCCGATGATCGGGTTGGTCGTCGGTTACCTGGGCTTCCACATCGTCGAGAAGCTGACCGTCATGCACTCGGCCCACGAGGCCGAATACGCGCCGGAGCACGAGCATCCACAGGTGGGTGTGGTGTCGGCGCTGGCGCTGTCGGCGCACTCGTTCTTCGACGGAGTGGGCATCGGCCTGGCCTTCCAAGCCTCGACAACGGTCGGCGTGGCGGTGGCCTTGGCGGTCATCGCCCACGATTTCGCCGACGGGCTCAACACTGTGGCGCTGATGCTGATACACGGCAACACCGCAGGGCGAAGCCGGTGGCTGCTGCTACTCGACGCGACAACACCGGTCCTGGGTGCCGCATCGACGTTGCTGTTCCACCTCGGGGACCGACAACTGCTGCTCTACCTTGGCTTTTTCGCCGGGTTTCTGCTGTACATCGGCGGCTCGGACATTCTGCCCGAAGCGCACGCCAATCATCCGTCGAAGCTCACCCTGTTGATGACCGTCACCGGCACCGTTTTCATCTTCCTGGTCACCCGGGTGAGCTTCGGATGAGCGCCAACCGACCCACACCAGATCACCGAGAGAATCTGGCAGCTGGAGATGCGCCTCTCCCACGACATCGGTGAGAAAGCCTGGCAGGAGGCAGGACTCGTGACCCGGGCGCTGGGGCGCACACCGTCTCGGACCTGCGAATATGTGCGCCATCAGGGACTCGAACCCCGAACCCGCTGATTAAGAGTCAGCTGCTCTGCCAATTGAGCTAATGGCGCGTTGTCACCGTCTCCGGCGCGCGAAGCAGAACTCTACAGGCTCGTTGGCGGCGACCGGAAACCCGCAGGTCAAGGTCCGGTCGGGGGATCCTCGGCCCACCGCGAACGTGTGGTGCGGGTCACGGTGCGGTGTCTTGACCGGCTCGCCGATGGTCCGAGCGGCTGGACCGGCCATGGTGCGGGAGGGGCGCCCCGTCCGTCAGGCCGGCGTTGGCCGCCGCGGCGATCGCCGCATCCAGTACGACTCGGGCAGGTTGCACCCGGCTCGCCGCCAGCGCGGTGACGCTGTCGAATTCGGGAGTGACCTGAACGATCGACCCGCCGCGGTGGGCGACCTTGACGGCTACGGTGTCCTCGCCCAGCGCGATGTCGTACCAAAGGCGATCCAACGCGTGTTTGTCGACGTGGTGCTCGCGAACGCCGATGGTGCTGGTGTCGGTGAAGATCAGCTCTCGCAGCGCCTCGACCCGGCCTGGTTCGCACAGCACGCTCAAGGTGTGAGCGGGCCGTCCCTTCTTCATCAGAATCGGAGTGAGCCAGGCATCGGCGGCGCCGGCTTCCAACAGGTGCGTCAGGATGGCCGGCCACAATCTGGGGTCCTGGTCGTCCACGTTTGTTTCCAGCAGCAGAGCGGCCTCGGCAGCGCGCCGGGTGACTGCGGCAGGTTCACCGACGATCACGCGGGTGACGTTGGGCCGCCCGTCGGTGTCCTTGCTGCCCGCGCCCACCCCGACCGATCGGACGGTCAAAGACGGGAGGTTCTCACAGGTCTGCGCGAGCGCAGTCACCAGCGCCATGCCGGTCGGAGTGGCCAGTTCACCACTGCCGGCGGCGTTGACGCGCCAGCCGATGGCGAGCCGGGCAACGGCCGGCACCGGAACCGGGAGATCGCCGTGCGCTGACCGGACGCGGCCGGACCCAACGGCGACCTCACCGGCACTCACGCTGGTGATGCCCAGATCGGTCAGGGCGGCGCACACGCCGACGACATCGGCGATGGAGTCCAGCGCGCCGACTTCGTGGAAGTGCACATCGGCAGCGGGGATGCCGTGGACCTGGCCTTCGGCCTCGGCCAGCCTGGCGAACACGGCCACGGCCCGGTCCCTGGTGGATTCGGTCAGCTCGCTTCGTGTCAACAGCGCCTGGATGCTGCGCCAACTGCGCTGAGGGGGCGCCTGCACCAACACGGCGACGTCAATCTTGGTCGCTCGCTGTCCGGCCCGGGCCACGCTGGTCCGGTCGAGTCGGACCGAGCCGGGGATCACCAGATCGATTGCCTGCTGCACGAGGGTGATGTCGGCGCCGGCATCGAGCAGGGCACCCAACAGCATGTCCCCGGCCACTCCGGCACTGGCGTCGATCCAGGCGTGCATCGGGTTGCCGCCAGGCCCTGTCATCGGCGCTCGGCCTGTGTTGGAGGTGGTGTCGGTGTCGCCGGATCGTTGGCCGGCGCGGCAATCTGTGCGGCGAGATAACCTGCACCGTAACCGTTGTCGATATTCACGGTGGCGATGCCGGGGGAGCAGGAGTTGAGCATCGACAGCAATGCCGCCAGCCCGCCGAACGCAGCGCCGTACCCGACCGAGGTGGGAAGCGCCACCACCGGGACGGTGACCAGGCCGGCCACGACGCTTGGCAGGGCCCCGTCCATCCCGGCGGCGACGATGAGAACCCTTGCCAGGCGGAGCAATTCGATCTTTGCCAGGATCCGGTGCAGCCCGGCCACTCCGACGTCGACGACCAGTTCGGTCGGCCTGCCCAGGTACTGCGCGGTCAGCAGCGCCTCACGGGCCACCGGAAGATCGGAGGTTCCAGCGGCTACCACCACCACCAGTCCACCACTGGGCGGCGGAGGTGAGCCCGGCCAGGCGAGCAGCCCCGACGGGCTGTCGTAGAGCGCATCGGGGAGCTCCCGCCTGATCGCCACGGCGTGCTCAGTACTCGCTCGGGTGAACAGGGCGATCTGGTGCGGGTGCGCGCGCAGGGCCGCTGCGATCCGGCCAACCTGTGCGGCAGTCTTTCCCTCGCAGTAGATCGCTTCCGGAAACCCCCGGCGGTCGGCCCTGGCGAGGTCCAGCGTTGCAAAGCCGGCCAAGGAATCAGGGGGCAGGTCGGCCTCAGCCATGGTGCACTGCGACGAGGGGAAGGACGAGGGGAAGAGTGAACGCGCCGGACTGAATGCCGGCCAGATCAAGTGCCACAAAGCGGAACCCGGCAGCCGTCACCGCCGTGCGGACGGCGGTGCGGAGCGGGTCGGTCGCTGCGCTGACGAGGTCACCGGGCGGCAGTTCGATCCGGGCGATGTCGCCGTGATGGCGGACCCGGAGATCACCGAATCCGAGGGCGCGCAGAGCTGCTTCGGCCTGCTCGATCTGGCGGAGCTTTTCCGGGTCGACCCGTTGGAAGTGCGGTATCCGGGATGCGAGGCAGGGCGCGGCCGGCTTGTCTGCGCAGGGCAGCTGCCAGACCCTGGCCAGCCTGCGGACAGCGGCCTTGTCCAACCCGGCATCGGCGAGCGGTCGGAGCACGTGGTGGGCGGTCGCCGCACGGGCTCCCGGTCGGTCGGGTCGTCGGGCGTCGTCGGCATTTTCACCGTAGGCGACGGCATCGAGCTGGTGGGCGGCCAGCAGCTGGTCGTCGATGCGGGAGAACAACTCGTCTTTGCAGTGGAAACACCGGTCGGGGCCGTTGGCCCGGTATTCGGCCCGGTCACCTTCGAATGTGGCGACTTCGATGACAGTCGCGCCGATGAAACGGGCCACGTCGTGCGCGGCTGAGCGCTCGTCGGTGGCCAGGCTCGCCGAAACCCCGACAATCGCAACGACCTGATCAGCACCGAGGATCCGGACGGCTGCGGCGAGCAGAACCGAGGAGTCGACTCCGCCAGAAAAGGCCACACCCAGGCGGCGGACCCCACCGAGTTGTCGCCCGATCGCCTCGATCGTGGCGGGTTCGAAACCTGCTGCAATGTCCGGGCTCCGGGTGCTGGTCATCCGCCCATCTTGCCCGACCGGCCGGGCCCGCTGGGTGACGCCCTACCGCCTGACCGACGGACGATGCGAATGGGCCGAACTCGGGTGGTCGGTGCAGGGTGTCGCGGATGGGTCGTTGTTGCAGGTCGCGGGTGGGGTGGTGGAATTCGGCACGACAGACCACCGACAACCCGACCAAGTTATCCACGATGGGCCAATTTCGCGTCCTGGTGCGGGTGGCGGTGGTAGGTTCTGCCCGTGATGAGCGCGTTCCGTCTCCAGCCAATGAGCTGGTGGCTGCCCGCCTGACGGCGGCCGCGACGTCACAAATCCCTTCCAGGCCGCCTTCGGGCGGCTGTGGTCGTTTATCACCATCCCGACCACCGATCGCCTGCAGGCGGCTCCTATCAAGGAGCGAACCTCATGCACACAACGCAACACCTGCCATCGGCGCCAGAGCACGTTGTCACCGTCCGCGCGGGCGACGATGATAACGGCACCGAAGAAGTCAACGATGCGTCCTTCCAGAGATCGCAGATCCGGTCTGCCGAAATCGAGCAGGAGATCCTGAGATCGCCTGCCTCCCATCGTGTTCTGACGGGCGACCGGCCGACCGGTGACCTACATCTCGGCCATCTGCTGGGCACACTCGCCAACCGTGTGCGACTCCAGCGACTGGGGGTGCCGTTGATGCTGGTGATCGCCGACTACCAGGTGATCACCGACCGAGACGCGATCGGCCCACTGCGACAACGTGTTCGCGGCTTGGTTGCCGACTATCTCGCAGCCGGGGTCGATCCGGAGCGGACGATCATCTTTCCCCATTCCGCAGTTCCGGCGCTCAATCAGCTGATGCTGCCGTTCCTGTCGCTGGTCACGGATGCGGAGTTGCACCGCAATCCAACCGTCAAAGCCGAGTCGCTTGCTGCCGACCGGCCACTCGGCGGCCTGCTGCTCACCTATCCCGTCCACCAGGCCGCCGATATCCTTTTCTGCGGCGGCACTGTCGTTCCGGTGGGACGGGACCAACTGCCGCACCTGGAATTGACCAGGGTGATCGCCCGCCGCTTCAACGACCGCTACGGTCCCGTATTCGGGGCGCCAGAGGCGTTGTTGTCGGAGGTTCCGCTGGTACTGGGCACCGACGGCCACAAGATGTCCAAGTCGGCCGGAAACGCGATCGCGCTGAGCGCCGACGAGGACGCTACCGCCGTGGCGCTGCGTTCGGCCAGGACGGACTCGCTGCGCCACATCACTTTCTCGCCGCAGACACGACCCGAGGTGTCATCGCTGCTCCAGATCATCGGGTCGCTGAGCGGTCGGTCGCCGGGCGACGTGGCCGAACAGATCGGGGACGGCGGATCCGGTGCGCTGAAACGGTTGGCGACGGAGGTGGTCAACGAGTCGCTGCGTCCATTGCGGCTGCGTCGCACGGAACTCCAGGCCGACCCGGCATATCTGGACGGTGTGCTGCTCGACGGCATCGCCCAGGCAAATGCCGTGGCCAACGAGACGCTGGTTCGGGTGCGGGCGGCGATGGGAATGGACTACCTGGCCGGCTGATCCAGTCACGTCAGCGTCCCGCTCGTGCGGCAAGCTTGCGGGCCGCGTGACCGGACGCGCGGCCGAGTTCGTCCGCGTCGGCGTGCACCAGCTGTCCGGATTCCACAATCGGCCGGCCACCCACCAGCAGCAGCTCGAGCGGGCTGCGGGTGCCGAACACCAACGCGGCGACCGGATCTGCGATGTCGGCGCCGGCGATGGTGTCCACCCGCCACAGGGCGACATCGGCCAGTTTGCCGACCTCCAAAGACCCGAGGTCGTCGTGGCGGCCGAGCACCCTGGCCCCGCCCATCGTCGCCATCGACAACACCTGCCGTGCCGACATCGACGTCGACCCGCTGCGAAGCCGCGCCACCAGCAGCGCCTGGTGCAGCTCCTCGTCAAGTCGGCCTGATTCGTTCGAGGCCGACCCGTCGACGCCGAGTCCGACCGGTACACCGGCCGCGAGCATGTCGGCGATCGGTGCGATGCCCGAACCCAGCCTGGCGTTGGAGGTGGGGCAGTGAGCGACGGACGTACCGGTCGCCGCGAACTTGGCGATGTCGGCAGCTGACGGCCAGACCGAGTGCGCGAACCAGACGTCCGGTCCGAGCCACCCCAGATCCTCGATGTAGTCGACCGGCCGCCTACCGAACTTCTCGAGGCAGAACGCCTCCTCGTCCATCGTTTCGCAGAGGTGGGTGTGCAGTCGTACCCCGTGCCTGCGGGCCAGGTCGGCGGCACCGGTCATCAGGGCGCCGGTCACCGAGAATGGCGAGCAAGGCGCGAGCGCTATCTGCAACATCGACGCCGGCGACGGGTCGTGCCACCGGTTGATCGCTGACTCCGACGCGATCAGGGCGGCCTCGGTGGTTTCCACCACCTCATCCGGCGGGAGCCCGCCCGCCGACCGGCCGAGGTCCATCGAACCCCTGGTCGGGTGGAAGCGGAGCCCGATGGTTCTGGCCCCGGCAATCGTCGCGCCGAGTACATCACCCCCTGCCCTGGGGAAGACGTAGTGATGGTCGGTCGTCAGGGAGCAGCCGGACATCGCCATCCAGCCGAGGTTCGCGGCCGCGGCAGCCTGGGTGGACTCCTCGTCGAGGCCGGCCCAGACCGGATAGAGATCGGTCAGCCAACCGAAGAGCGTCGCGTCCTGGGAGTAGCCGCGGGTGATCCACTGGTAGAGGTGATGGTGGGTGTTCACCAGGCCGGGGGTGGCCAGCAGGCCGCGACCATCGATCGTGCGATCTGCTTGCTCGGCCCAGCGCGCCGGCGCCTCGCTAGCCCCGACGGCCGTGATCCGGTCACCCTCAACGACCAGGTGTCCCGACTCGAATTCGGTCAGCGCCGGGTCTACCGTGGCGATCGCGCAATTGGAGACAACGGTGACAGGGCGTGCGGATGGGGTCATCTGGGTCACCTTGTTCGACAGTCGGGCTCGGCCGTCCGACGATGGCACCTGAGCGTTTCGGGAAGACGATTCGGGCGTTTCCGGTAGATGACCGGCCGGCGGCAGGTGGCGGGAATGTCAGAAGGGCCCCGGCCGATGCGCCGGGGCCCTTCTGCATCGGGGTGAGCGACGGGACTCGAACCCGCGACCACCGGCACCACAAGCCAGTGCTCTACCAGCTGAGCTACGCCCACCATGCTGCTGCTACTGCCACCACATCCCGGGGCTGGCCACCGGGACGCCATAGTCTAACCGACGCCGGGAGCTGTCTCGTCTACATTCTCCGCGTGCGCGATAGGTCACCGAAAGGCCATCCGGTGCCGGCCTGTGCACCTGGTCGTTGACACCTTGTTAGTGCCTGCATACTGTCAGTCAATTCGGGTTGGTCGGGGGAACTTGGGTCAGCGCCGATGGGCGTACGCAGACCCGGTCAGCCCATGGCCTCAGCTGGCGATCTGGAGGGAGATCAATGACCCGGATCCGGGCTCTGCTGGCAATCTTGGGTGTGGTGGCCGCGCTGACTCTGACGGATGCGAGCGGTACGACGGATGCGAGCGGTAAGACTGCCGGTCTCGAAATCAACGGCGCAGCAGTCGGCGTCCGGGGCTTCTCTGTCTCGGTGACGACGTCAAGCCCGATCGGGCCCGCTTCGCCTTCCGCGCCCGATTCGCCGACCACGCGCACCACGCCCACCAGGGCCGTCCCCACGACGGCCAAGATGACCTCCTTGGCCGCTACCGGCACGAGCGCACCACAGCTCATCTGGTTCGGGTTGGCCTTCGCTCTGCTCGGTGCCGCGACCCTGCTGGTCATCCGACGCCGCCCGCCACGCGCCCATTGAGATGAGAAAGGCAGACATGAGATTGTTACCAGCCGCGCTGGCCATCGCCGTTGTGATGTCGGTGTCGATGGTTTCGGCGGCGGGCGCTGCGGGCGCTGTAACGTCGTTCCACGGCACCTTCTCGGTGACCCCGACGCCGGTGGTCGCCGGTCATGAGACCACTTTCGCCGGCACGGGCTGTCTGCGCGACCAGGGCGCTCCGGCCGGCAGTCCGCTGACGGTGATCGTCGACATGATTGTGCCGCAGGCCGGTGCGACGAGGGTGGCCGCGAACAGGGCGGCCGCGACCAGGGCGGCAAGCATGCGGCCGATGTCAGATTCCCCGCTCCAGGTGACCCCCGACGCGAAAGGCGACTGGTCGATCGGCATCCTGGTTCCGCCGGACGCGCTGCCGGGCGACTACGAGTTCTCGGCCGTGTGCGACCGGTATGGCTCGTCCGACCCTTACCTCCCGGTGACCCTGGAGGTGCAGATCAATCTTCAGGCATCGGCCGAAATACTCCTGCTGGATTTTTTGGGTTCCACCACTACGCCGCAATTGTCGGCCGGGAAGGCCTACGAATTCGTCGGCCTCGGATTTGTTCCGGCGGAGAGAGTGCAACTCGCGGTGCACAGTGATCCGGTCGTCCTCGCCAACTTCACCGCGGACCCGCAGTTCGGGTTCATCGACGATTTCTTGACCGTGCCGAAGGCCACCGCCGACGGGGCGCACACCCTCACCTTCACCGGGCAGACGAGTCGCAGGCAGGTCGTCGTTGCCATCACGGTCACCGGTGGCTCAGTGGCCCCGTCCACCGCGACCTCGACGATGACCTCGACGGTCACGACCGCCAGCACCATGACGACCGCGACGACGGCTACCGCGACGGGAGTCGGGTCGCTCGCCTCCACCGGAACGGCTGCGGGGCAGACGCTCTGGTTCGGAATCACGCTGACCCTGCTCGGAGTGGCGACCCTGCTGGTCGCCCGCCGTCGATCGCAGCGAGCCCACTGAGCGCGGTCCCGACCATCGAGCACTCGGCGACCGAGATGGTCGGGCCGCCGGTGCGTGCGCGGTCACGGGCGGCGCGGTCACGGGCGGCGCGGTCGGTCAGGATGCTCGCCACGGTGCTTTCATTTGCCCTGATGATCGGCGGCATCGACGTCGTCGTGCTGCAGGCCCGGCTACAGCATCTGGCCTTCACTCCGACCACCGGTGCTCCCGGGGAGACGTGGCTCATCGTTGGGTCTGACTCGCGCGCGGATCTTCCGGCCGGAGCAGCGCAGTCCAGTTTCGGCAGCCCCCAACAGGTCGCCGGCGCCCGCGCTGACATCGTGCTGATCGTCCACCGGACGCCTGCCGGCCCGCTCTCGACTCTCTCAATTCCACGAGATCTTCTGGTGCACAACCAGTCCGGTCAAATCAACCGGCTGGCCCTGGCCTATCAGCTGAGTCCGCAGAACCTGGTCGACAGCCTGTGTGCGACCCTGAATGTCCCGACCGACCATCTGGTCGTGGTCGACTTCGCGGTTTTCACCGCGGTGGTCGATGCGCTGCACGGGATCACGGTGACGGTCCCGGCCCCCCTGCGGGATTCGCTCTCCGGTCTGGATCTGAACAGCGCGGGAGCACAGCGGATCAACGGCGACCAGGCGCTGGCCCTGGTCCGGTCCCGGCACACCGAACAGTACGTGGACGGCCAATGGGCGCCGATGCCGGATGGAGCGAATCAACGCACCTCGTGGGCCGGATTGATCTTCAGCGCTACTACGCAGCTGGCGACGGCCACAACCAATCCACTTGTGCTGCAACAGCTGGCCTGGAACGTCGGCGCGGGACTGGAGGTCGATCGCGGTACGTCGCTGACCGACCTTGCGATGCTGGCCCAGGACAGCGGCCGACTCACCGACGTGGCGACTGACTTGGTGCCGGGCGGCCTCGCCCGGGCGCCGTCGGCACAGACCTTTTCAACGCTGTCGGCCGCCGGATTTGACAGCCCGTGCCGATGACGACGGGAGGGGCCTGACAGCGAGCGGGTCAGTCCTTGTACTCCAGCAACATCTTGGCGGCGACCGCCTGCGCATGCTCGCTGGTCGGGCCGGGCGCGGGGACGAACACCGTCTGCCGGTAGTAGGCGAGTTCGCGGACCGACTCGACGATGTCGGCCAGAGCCCGGTGTGCCATCCCCTTCGCCGGCTGCGCATAGTAGACCCGCGGATACCAGCGCCTGGAGAGTTCCTTGATGCTGGAAACGTCGATCATCCGATAGTGCAGGTGCCCGTCGAGTTCGGGCATGTCGCGGGCGATGAACCCGCGGTCAGTGCCGATCGAATTGCCGGCCAGCGGGGCCGTTCGCGGCTCCGGCACGAATTCCCGCACGTAGTCGAGCACCATCTTCTGGGCCTGCTCGATGGTCACCGTCGATGCCCTGACCTGATCGGTCAGGCCGGATTTCGCGTGCATCTGCTCGACGACGTCCGGCATCGCGGCCAGCGCCTCGTCGGAGGCATGAATCACCACATCGACGCCGTCACCCAGGATGTTGAGTTCTCCGTCGGTGACCAGGGCGGCGATCTCGATCAGCGCATCCGTGCGCAGATCGAGGCCCGTCATCTCGCAGTCAACCCATACCAGTCTGTCATTCACAATTACTCACAGTAGACCGCCCCGCCGACGGCCCCGAATCGACTGTCCGGCCGGTTACGCTCACCTCCCGCGTCCCCGCGCGCCCGAGATTTGATGAACGAACATGCCCGACGTAACTGCTGGGCAGGCAACACCCGAAGCAACATCCAGTGAGGGGAATTTGCGTTGACGAACCCGAACCCGACCAAGGCTGCCGACTCCGCCACGGAGATCGCCGGCGGCTACCAGACCACCTCGCCGGCCGTGGAACTGGGTGCCGTCGTGGTGGACGGACAGGCCTATCCCGACGCCAAGGTGCGCATTCCGCTCTCGATGTTCAACCGGCACGGCCTGGTGGCGGGTGCGACCGGAACGGGGAAGACGAAGTCGCTGCAGATGATCGCCGAGCAGCTGTCAGCGGCCGGCGTACCGGTGCTGATGCCCGACATCAAGGGCGACCTGTCCGGCATGGCAGTGGCCGGAACCCCGTCCGAGAAAATCACCAGGCGAGCGGCGGACACTGGAGACGACTGGGTCGCTAGTGCGTTCCCGGTTGATCACCTGGCCCTGGCCGGCCAGGGCCGCGGAGTGCCGATCCGGGCCACCATCGATTCCTTCGGCCCCATCCTGCTGTCGAAAGTTCTGGGGCTCAACGACACCCAGGAGTCGACGCTGGGGCTGATCTTCCACTTCGCCGACCAGCAGAACCTGCCCCTGCTCGACACCAAGGATCTGCGGGCGCTGATCGCCCACCTGACCAGCGTCGAGGGCAAGGCCGACCTCAAGGCCCTCGGCGGTGTCTCGTCCTCGACCGCCGGCGTCATCCTTCGGGCCGTGACGAACATGGAAGCGCAGGGCGGCGACCTGTTTTTCGGCGAGCCGCAGTTGGACGTGACCGACCTGATGCGGACCGCCCCCGACGGCCGCGGGGTTGTCAGCCTGCTCGATGTGAGCGACCTGCAGAGTCGGCCGGAATTGTTCTCCACGTTCCTGATGTGGCTGCTGGCCGAGCTTTTCGAAGAGCTGCCGGAAGTGGGCGATCTGGACAGACCCAAACTCGTCTTCCTGTTCGACGAAGCCCACCTGCTCTTCGCCGACTCGTCGAAGGCGTTCAACCAGGCCGTGCAGCAGACAGTCAAGCTGATCCGGTCGAAGGGCGTCGGCGTCTTCTTCTGCACGCAACTGCCCACCGACCTGCCGGGACCGGTGCTGTCCCAACTGGGCGCCCGCGTCCAGCACGCGCTGCGGGCCTTCACTCCGGACGATCAGAAGGCGCTGGCCTCGACCGTGCGGACCTACCCGACCAGCAAGATCTACGACCTCGGATCGGCGCTCACTTCGCTGGCAACCGGGGAGGCGGTTGTCACGGTGCTCAGTGAGAGCGGCGCGCCGACCCCGGTGGCCTGGACCAGGATGCGAGCGCCGAGATCGCTGATGGGTCCGGCCGATCCGGCGGGAGTCGCGGCCGCGGTGGCCGGGTCGCCGCTGCAGGCCAGGTACGGGCAGGCGGTGGACCGGGAGTCGGCCTACGAAATGCTGACCCGGCGGCTGGCCGACGATCAGGCCCCACCGGCCGTGCCCGCCCCGCCGGCCCGACCCGATCCGGATCTGCTGCCGCCGGTCTCTGCTGAACCGAGCCAGATACCGTTGCCGTACAACCCCTACGACGACGGATCACCGACGATCACCGGCACCGCCACGGCCCCGTCGCCGTCATCGCGGGGCGGGGGATTTCTCGGCGACGTGATCGGTAGTCCGGTGGTGACATCGTTCATGCGATCACTGGGGACCTCGCTCGGCGGTGCGCTCGGCCGCTCGGTGTTCGGAACCAGGACCCGCAGTCGGCGCCGGCGCTGAGCGACCTCGACCAGCAGAGGCAACGGGTCAGATCGGCTGATTGACCGGCAGGATGACAAGGTCCCTGATACCGACGTGGCGGGGCCTGGTCAGCATCCAGAGGATGGCGTCCGCCACGTCCTCGGACCGGATACCCTCGCCGGCAGCGACTCTCGCGTCGATCTCGGCCCGGCTGGTGACCTGCCACAGGTCGTTGAGCACGATCCCCGGCGCGACCGCGCCGATTCGGATGCCGGAGCCTACCAGCTGCCGCCGGACCCCGTGGACGAACGCCTGCACCGCGTGTTTGGACGCGGAATACACCGGTTCCCAGGAAATCGCCTGATGGCCGGACACCGAACTCGTCACGATGATGTCGCCGCCGTTCCCGGACTCCCGCATCGCCACCACGGCGGCGTGGACGGTGTTGATGACGCCGGACACGTTGGTGGCGACCAGATTGGCGAAGTCGGCCGTGCGTCCGTCCCAGAGGTCGCCGGGCACGTAGACCCCGGCGTTCGCGACCAGAACGTCCAGCCGACCGAATTGACCGATGGCCGCGGCGACGAGTTGTTCGCCGGCGTCGGGCAGTGCGACGTCGAGAGCGAGCACGGCCACCGGCCCTGGCAGGGTCTTGGCCGCAGCCTCCAGTTTGTCCAGACTGCGACCGGCGAGCACCAGCAGGGCTCCGCCGCGTGATGCGGCCGCAGCGGTGGCCAGACCTATACCCGAGCCGGCCCCGGTCACCGCGACGACCGATCCGTCCAGCGGCCCGGTCAGCGGGGTCGACTGCTCAGACAATCGAGTAGCCGCCGTCGATGACAATCGACTCACCGACGATGTACTGCGACACATCGGAGGCGAGGAACGCGACCAGGCCGTCCAGGTCGGCCGGCCGGCCCATCCGGCCGGCTGGGATCAACGAGTTCCAATACACCCCCAGCTCGTTGTTGGTCTCCAGGAACTGTTTGGTCATGTCCGACAGAAAGTATCCGGGTGCCACTGCGTTCACTCGAATGCCCTTGGAAATCCACTCCACCGCCAGGGATCTGGTCAGCTGGTCGACGGCCGCCTTGGAGGCGTTGTAGGACACCTGATGTTGTGGGATGTTCACCACGAAGGCGGACATCGACGACACGTTCACGATGGCGCCCCGACCGCCGGCGGCGAAGACGGTCCTGGCGAATGCCTGACAGCTGAAGAAGGTGCCGGTGAGGTTGACGTCGATGACCTTTCGCCAGCTGTCCGCGGAGACGCCGACCGAATCGCCCCAATCGGTGATGCCGGCGGCGTTGACCAGGATCGACGGTGTGCCCAAAGAACCGGCGATGGCGGCCATCGCACCAGCGATCGAGTCGGCGTCGGTGACGTCAGCTGCCAGCCCGACGGTGCGGACGGCCATGGTCTGGGCGAGCTGGGCGGCGCTGTCGGTCACCCCTGGGAGTAGATCGACCAGGGCGATTTCCACCCCGTGTGCGGCCAACGACCCGGCCATCTGCAAGCCGAGGCCGCGTGCTCCTCCGGTGACGACGGCGATCTTGCCCTTCAGGTCCTCGTACACGTCCTGCTCCTGTCCGGCTTGCGGCGGCCGCGATGCCGACTCCATCAGCCCGGTGGGTTTGCTGCCCGGTCAGTGGCGACAATAGTGCGGACCCCGCTGGACCGGGCCGTCCGGGCCGGTGGCGAGCCGCCGGCCCCCGCAGTGCTAGGAGCCCGCCATGACAGAAGCGACGACCGAGCGAACTCCCTGGTACCGACCGATGCTCCCGCGGGACAGGGACGAGCCGCATCGCGCCTCGACTCCGCTGGAGTTGCTGTTCGACCTCTGCTTCGTGGTTGCGGTCGGCCGGGCCGGCCTGGCCCTGGAGGACCAGCTGGGGCACGGCCACGCGGCTGCCGGGGTCATCAGCTACGTCATGATCTTCTTCGCGATCTGGTGGGCCTGGATGAATTTCACCTGGTTCGCCTCCGCGTACGACTGCGATGACGTGCCCTATCGCCTCACCGTGCTGATCCAGATCGCCGGCAGCCTGATCCTGGCGGCCGGGGTGAGTCCGGCGTTCGATCCCGAACATGGTGACTATTCGGTGCTGGTGATCGGATATGTGGTGATGCGGCTGGCGACGGTGGGCAACTGGATCCGCGCCGGTGTCGCCGATCCGGAGCACCGGCTCACCGCCTACCGGTATGCGGCCGGCGTCACCGCTGTGCAGATCGGCTGGATTGGCCGGCTGTGGCTTCCGGACAGCCTCGGGCTGATTAGTTTCCTGGTGCTGGTCGCGCTCGAGCTGGCCGTCCCCGCTGTCGGAGAGCGGACAGGTACGACGCCGTATCATCCGTCGCACATCGCCGAACGGTACGGACTGTTCACCGTCATCGTGTTGGGTGAGTCGGTGCTGGCGGTGGTGGTCACCGTCCAGGCCGCGATCACCCACGCCGACCACGAGGCCGGCCTCATCGGCTTGGCAGCGTCCGGCGTTGTCATCATCTTCGCGATGTGGTGGGTCTACTTCGACAAGCCGGCCGACGGTGCGCTGAGCAGTTTGAAGTCATCCCTGGTGTGGGGCTACGGGCATTATCTGATCTTTTCGTCCATCGCCGCGGTGGGTGCAGGCCTGAGTGTCGCCGTGGAATACAAGCTTGCCGAGATCGAGGTGTCCAACACGGTCGCCGGGTTCGTGGTGACGCTGCCGGTCGCTATCTTCCTGGTCGTCGTCTGGGCACTCCACCTTCGGCACCGGCATACGCCGGTGGCCTCGGCTGCCTTCCCGATCACTGCGGCGCTGGTACTGGCCGTCGCCTTCACCGGGGCGCCCATCCACCTCACCGCAGCGCTACTGGTCATCCTCGTCGCCGTCACCGTGGTCACCTCGAGAGGACCGGCAGCGGTCACCGCACCGAAGGTCGGTCGGGGTCGGGTAGGGCCGCTTCACTAGCATCCCCGGTATGGGCAACTGGAACCTGATCGTCGGCGTCGTGCTGGTCGTCGTGATTCTGACGGTGGTGGTCATGCGACGAGCCAACCGCGGGGTCGACCCCACCCAGCTGCTGCTCGACCCGGACCTGATCGGCCGGGTGCGCGGGCTGGCCCGTACCGACCGGAAGATTCAGGCGATCAAACTGCTCCGCGACGGCACACCGGGTCTCGGCCTGGCGGCAGCCAAACTGATGGTCGACCGGATGGCCGCCGCGCCCCACCCGGTGGAGCAGCCAAAGCAGGTCGATCTCGGGAAAGACCGCCCAACGTCCGACAGCGACGAGATCAGCGTGGCCGACCTGATGCCGAGCACTTCCTCGGTGCCGCTGGACATCGAACTTGAGGCCAGGTCGCTGAAGTCGACGGGTCAGCCGATCGCGGCCGTTAAAATCGTCCGTCCGCACACCCGGAATCTGCGGGAGGCCAAGGACTACGTCGACGGCCTGTGAGCGGTCTCAGGCCTCGAAGGCTTCACCGTCGGCCGGCGTCAGCCATGTCGCGTTCGGCGGCCCGAGCTTTTCCAGTAGGCCGTAGGCCATCGCGGGATTCGCCATGACCTTCTCGTGGATCGGGAAGGCCAGCTGAGGGGACACGGCGCGGTAGAAGTCGATGCCCTCCTTCAGCGCCATCCAGGGTGCGGCGGCCGGCACCGCGAGGATCTCGACGGGTACGTCAGTGACATCCAGCGAGTCTCCCGGATGCAGTAGCCGGCCGCCGATCAGATAGGCGGCGTTCGGTATCGCCGGCAGATCGGCATGGATGACCGCGTGGTCCTTGCCGTAGACCGTCACGGTCGTTCCGACATCGAAGGTCTCGCCGGCTCGCACGGTGGTCACCGGGATCCCCGCGGCTTCGATCTTCGGCGCAGAACCCGCGTCCGCGTACACCCGGGCCAGCGGGTTGGCGGCGACCACGGCCGGCAACCGGGCCAGGTCCAGGTGGTCGGGGTGTTCGTGGGTGACCAGCACAGCGGTGAGGCCGGTCAGCGTCTCGAAACCCGCCGAGAACGTGCCCGGGTCGATCAGAATGTCCGCAGCACCGTCGCTGATGTGCAGGCAGGAGTGGCCGAGCTTGGTGATCCGCATGTTGGTCCTTGTCAGGGTCGTCGTCGTCTTCGAACAGTCTTCCCGAGAATCGTGGCATCGGGGGGAAAGTCAGCGTTCCGACCTCTATCCTTGACCGACTACCGCGGCACCCGATGATCAGGCATGGAAATGGTGAGGTATGAGCAGGCAGGGGCAGCCATGAACCTCAACCCGACCGCCGGCCTGCGAGTGCTGGTCACCGGTGGCTGCTCCGGGATCGGGCTTGCCACCGCCGTCGCCTTCGCCGACCAGGGCGCGTCGGTTGTCGTTCTCGATATCCCGCGATCCATCCAGGCCGGTGTACCCGACGGGCTGATCGGGATCGCGGCCGATGTCACCGACGACGCAGCCGTGGCGGCGGCCATCGACGACGCCGCCGCCGCCCTGGGCGGCATCGACGTGGTGGTCAACAACGCCGGTATCGGCGCGCAGGGCACGGTCGCCGACAACGATCTGGATGAATGGCGCCATGTGCTGGACGTGAATCTGCTCGGCGCCGTGCGGGTGAGCCGAGCGGCACTGCCCTATCTACGGCAGTCACGGAATGCCGTGGTGATCAACATGTGCTCGGTCGCCGCGACGGCCGGACTGCCGCAACGCGCGTTGTACTCGGCGTCCAAGGGGGCGATCTATTCGCTTACTCTTGCCATGGCCGCCGACCACATTCGGGAGGGAATCCGGGTCAACTGTGTGAACCCTGGCACGGCTGATACCCCTTGGGTCGGCAGGCTCCTCGGTGCGTCGGCCGACCCGGTCGCAGAACGGGCCGCACTGCAGGCACGCCAGCCCCACGGGCGCCTGGTGAGGCCCGAGGAGGTGGCCGCCGCAGTCGTGTTCCTGGCCTCACCGGCGTCCGCATCCACTACCGGCGTGGCACTTTCGGTTGACGGGGGGCTGCAGAGCCTCCGTCTTCGGCCCATTTCCTGACCGACTGACGCCCTGCTGGGCCGGCAAACTCAGGGCGTGATGATCACCTTCAAGGCCGAGTTGGCGGCCGCATTCTTGAATACCTCGTAGGCCTGGTCGATCTGGTCGAAGGTGAAGGTGTGGGTGCCCATCTTCTCGGACTTGATGCGCCCGCTTGCGACCATCTTCAGCAAGGTCGGGATGGACACCGTATCGACCAGACCCATGGTCAGCTTGATGTTCTGGATCCACATGTCCTGCATCGGCAAAGTCACCGGCGCGCCGTGCACCCCGATGTTGGCGATGGTGCCACCCGGACGGACCAGAGCCACTGCGGTCAGCAGAGTCTCCGGATACCCGACAGCCTCGATGGCGACGTCGACACCCAGTCCGTCGGTGAGGGCCAACACCTCGGCGACAGTGTTCGGACCGACTTCGACGGTATCCGTGGCACCCATGTCGAACGCTGATTCCAAACGGAACTTGTTGGAGTCGATGGCGATGACCTTCGATGCGCCGAACAGCCCGGTGGTCAGGATCGCCGAGAGACCCACAGCCCCGGCTCCGACGACCGCTACGGTGTCACCCGGCTTGACTCCGCCTGCCAGAACACCGATCTCGTAGCCGGTGGGTAGCGAGTCGGCCAGGAAGATGGCCTGCTCGTTGGTCACACTCTCCGGTATCGAGTACAGAGAGGTGTCGGCATAGGGGACCCGGACGTATTCGGCCTGAGTGCCGTCGATCAAGTGGCCGAAGATCCAGCCGATACCACCGACCGTCTGGCAATGCGATGGCATTCCCCGCTGGCAGTATTCACAGCGGCCGCATTTGGTCACGGCCGGTACCAGCACTCGGTCCCCGACGGCGAAACCGCTTACTGCTCCGCCGATCTCGGTGACCATTCCGACTGCTTCGTGACCCAGAATCCGGCCGTCGGTGACGGCAGCGACATCGCCGGAGAGGATGTGCAGATCGGTTCCGCAGATGGTCGTGGTGTCCACCCGGACGATGACGTCGGTGGGGGCCTGGATGGCTGCGTCGGGGACATCCTCCCACGCCTTCTTGCCGGGACCGTGATACACGAGTGCCTTCACTGCAAGCCTCCGCTGTGCACAATCAGGTCCCTTGGGTAAGCGACCTCTCGGACGACCAAAGTTACGCCGGATCGGTCGGCCGGGCGTCTCAAATTTGGACGGCTCAAAGGACCGACGCTGCGGCGGCCGGTGCGCGTTCACCTGTTGTCACGACAGCCGACATCGTTGCTGTCGTGCGGGTGATGACCAGCCACTTCGGAGTTGATCTGCGGCCCCTATGACCCGCGGTGATGATCGAACGGGCGATGAAATTCACCCTCTCGGCGCCCGATACTGGGTAGGAGGGGAGGATCAACTTTGGCAATTTGTCACGCATGTGGGGCGCTGGATCAGTTGACCAGGTGCTGCCTGAAGTGCGGGGCAGGGATGACTGGTGTTGCGCCGGCAAAGAAGCGGCCGTGGTCGCTCATCGGCGCGTCAGCCGTGCTCGTCGTATTGCTGGCCGCAGGCGGGGGGATCTTCTTCTCGTCGACGGGGATGCCGGGAGGTGGCTCCGGCTCGGCCTCTGCGGCGAACACTCCGGCCAGCACCGTGGACGCATCGATGGGCGGCCCAGGGGCCGCGTTCGGCTGCGACACCGGATACATCGTGCAGATCGCCTCCGCGCTGACGCAGGCGGACTACCGGAGCGACGTCGCGCAGATCCGTATCGACGGGACGCTGCCATCGAACGCGAAATGGACGAAGACCAATATCACCTGCCCAATCTTCACGGGGCCAGGCAACGCGTACCTGTTGTATGCAGGGCCCTTTCCCGCTGCTTACGATGCTTGCGGAACACGGCTGGCCGGCCCGCCGGATGCTGTCATTCGGAGCACCAAGCCCGGCAAGGATGAATTCGTCAGTTGCCTGTGTCCGACGGCGGTGTCCAGGTTGCGGGCGGTCAGCGTGTCCGGCCACAGCGGCGTGTGGGTCGGCGAACTGCAGTTGGTCCTGCGGCACCTTAGGTACCAGATCGAAGACATCGACGGGCCACCGAGTGCCTGGGGCACGTTCACCGTCGGCACCGCGGCTGCAGTGTCCCGGTTCCAGATCGACAACGGACTGCCTTCCACCGGTGTCGTCGACGGCGCAACGTGGAGCACCCTGCAGACCGAAGCTTGCTAGCGGTCAGCCGTCGCCCCGGTAGAGCTCTCCCACCTCATGACTCCCGGCACCCAGCAGCCGATCGATTGCGGCCATCCCGCGGAGCTCCCAGACCTGGAGGTCGACCTCGTTGGTCATGTAGAGGTAGAACTTCTTCTCGCGGCGGCTGTACCGGACGGTCAGGATCTGGTCCGCGTTGATCCACTTCTCATCGTCCCCGTCCTTGAAGCCCTGTACGTGGATGAACATGGCCACCTTCTTGTGCTGGTAGGTGGCGGTCAGTATGCGCTGGCCCGGTCGGTTGGAATCGACTTGGAACCTAGGGCTGCCGGTTGCAGCCGGGCATCGGCTGCAGTGGCGGCGAGGATACGGGTATCACGCCGGCCGGCCACCGCCACCGGGCATCGGAGGCGGGCAAGATGGCTGGCTGGACGAGGTCCCGTCCGTATGTCCTTCGTGGTGCTGGACTCAAGCATCGTCGCCATCGCCGGCAGCGCACAGGGTGCCAGCCGGTCAGTTCGGGGAGTGGTGCCTGCACCCCTTCCCGGGGTGGCCAACTTCCCGGCGAATACCCGGGTTTGCTGACTACCGGACGGTTGCCGCCGCCATCGCGTCCGCGGTCAATTCAACCGAACGGAGCCGGGCCGGCGTGTTCGACGCCTGGTGGGCGATGATCAGTTCGTCGGCGTTTGCGTGCTCGGCGAAACCTTCGAGGTAGTCACGGACTTCCGCCGGCGTGCCGACCGCGGAGTAGTGGACCATCTGCTCGATCTGGCGGCCGGCATCGGACTCCAGCACCAGATCGGCCTCGTCGTCGGTGAACGTCCGGCCGCCGCGCCCGTACAGTGCGGAAACCCTGGCGCGCTTGACCAACTGCAGTTCGCGCTGCGCCGCCTCGGCGCTGTCGGCGGCGATCACGTTGACTGCGGCGATCACCTGGGGCTCGTCAAGCTGGGCGCCCGGGGTGAATTCCGCCCGGTAGATGGCCACTGCGTCCTGCAGCGCGGCTGGGGCGAAGTGCGAAGCGAAAGCGAAGGGCAGCCCGATCGCCGCGGCCAGCCTGGCACCGAACAGCGAAGAACCGAGAATGTACAGCGGCACGTGAGAGCCACGGCCGGGCACCGCGTTCACTCCTGGGACCAGCGACTCGCCACTGAGGTAGGCCTGAAGTTCGAGCACGTCCTGCGGGAAGCGGTCGGACGACGACCCGTCCCGGCGCAGCGCGTGCATCGTCGGCTGGTCCGAGCCCGGCGCACGGCCCAGACCGAGGTCGATGCGTCCTGGGTGGATGGCCGCCAGGGTGCCGAACTGCTCGGCAATGGTCAAGGGGGAGTGGTTGGGCAGCATGACGCCGCCGGCGCCGACGCGGATGGTCGAGGTGTTGGCGGCGATGTGCGCGATCAACACGCTGGTGGCCGATGAGGCGATCGATGACATGTTGTGGTGCTCCGCGTACCAGACCCGCCGGTACCCGAAGGTCTCGGCCTGCTGTGCGAGGGCGACACTGGCCGCGATCGCGTCCCCGGCGTCCTGGCCTTTGTTGATCGGTGCCAGATCGAGGATGGACAGAGGGATGCTCACTTCAGTCGCGCCCTTCGTGTTTCGTGGAACCTGGTAGGTCCGCAGGTCGGGCCGGGCCGCCCAGCAGCCGGATTGCACCGACCCTGATCTGCCCCGCACCCTGTTTATCAAATAACCGTTCAGGCAGGGTAACTATTCCGGGCCATCCGCCCCACGGTGGGCGGGATGCACGTGTCGCGCACGTTCGCTCACCCGCAGCGCCTGATCACCGCGGCGTCCTCCGGCGCCCCACCTCTGACGAGGCGACCAGGAAGGTCACCTGATCACGACCCGGTCGTGGTGGTGGTGCCGTCTTCCCAGACGACGAGTCCGGTCCGGCCGCGCCGGGTGGTGAGCCAGGTGGCGGCGTCGAGGCCTTGGACGTAGGCGGCGGTGGCGTCGATGTCGGCCCATGTCAGTGAGCGGGTGATGACGGTGACCGAGGCGACCCCGGTCGGTATCCGGTGGGTGCGCGCATCGCGAAGGTGGCGGCCGCGGTGGGCCGTGCCGGAGGTCGCGACGGCACCGGTGAAAATGGGCACCACGGCGATGATGCGACTCCGGTCGGCGGGGTCTTCGATGCCGACCCGCCAGGGAGGGCTGGCGGGGTCCAGGGTTCGGCAGGTCATGTCGCCACCGGCAGACAGGCAGAAGTCGGTGTGGGGCAACGCTTCCAGCGCCGCAGCGGCCCGCTCGACGGCCCAACCTTTGACCACCCCGGTGGGGTCCAGTCGCGGCCGGCCGTCGATGCCTGGGCGCCGGATATTGAAGGCTCCCGACGATTCCCGCCTCGCCGTCTCGCCGATGGCCAGCACCTCGGCGACCTCCGGCGGGCAGTCGGACAGGGCGATCTCCCCGCGGTCCAGACGACTGATGTAGGACTCCGCCCGGTACGTGCTGAAGTCCTCGTCGACCTGGTGCAGTTGGTTCATCACCTGGGTCCAGGCGGTTTGCGCTGCGTCATCGTCGATGTGGCGGCCGCGCAGGGCCAGGCTGATCGGCATGCCCATGGCGAACTGGACGTACCGGGTGGTCGGTGTCTCGATCGGTTCAGGGAGCAGGGCGTACTCGGCGGCGCTCATAGTCCGGCCTTGTCGAGTGCGCTCTGCAGGGACGAGAGGTAGCCGTCGCTGGTGACTGTCGCGCCGCTGACCATGTCGATCTTGGCGTTCTGCGCGGTCAACGTCTCCTGCACCAGAATGGGCAGCGCGGTCGCATTGATCTCCTGGTCGCGGCCGTTGTTGTTCGGATATTGGATGACGGACACTGCGGTGATCTTGCCGTCCTGCACGGTCAGTTGAACTTGGACGGGCCCCCACCGGGTGTCGGCGACGTCACCGGCAACGGTGGCTGACGCACTCGCGGTGGTGCTCTTGACCGCCGTGCTGGTTGGGGCCGCCGATTCGCCGGCGGGAGATGAGGTCGCCGCTGACGAGGTCGGGGTGGCGGGCTGGGAGGTTGGGGCGGCGGACTGGGAGGTGGATGTGCCGGCCGGATCGGCAGCTGAGGCTGTGGCGCCGGATCCCGCGGTGGCCACGAAGGAGGTCTCGCCGCCGGCAGCTTTCGAGGAGGTGGAGGTGTGGTAACCGATCAGCAGTACCGCGGCGGTCAGGGTACTCATCAAGAACATCACGATGCGTTTCATAATGGCTACCACCCAAAGGTTTCGACGTGGAATCGGTCGGCGGGCAGTCCGGCCGCCTCGGTGGTGCGGCGAACGTCGTCGGCCCAGGCCTGCGGGCCGCACACGTAGACATCGCGGTCCGCTATGTCCGGTATCCAGCGGGTCAGCAGGTCCCGGTCGTCGGCCGGGCCGACGCCGTCGCCGAGGAAGGATCCGGGGTGGCGGCGATGACCCGGCAGCAGCACAACGTGCAGGCCACGTTCGTCGGCGAGTCGGCGCAGTTCGGGTTCGAACAGCGGTCGCCCGGTGAACCGGTACAGCAGGGTGGCTCCGTTCGGGGCGTAGGCCACCGCCTCGGCCAACGCTCGCAGTGGCGTCACTCCCACGCCGGCGCCGATGAAAGCGACCCGACGGCGGGTGCGTGCCCGGTCGCTGAGCCTCCCGTACGGACCTTCCACCAGAACGCGGGTTCCGGGGGACAGGGCGCGAAGCGCTGTGCTGCCGTCGCCGACGATTTTGGCGGTGATCCGTAGGTGCTGCCCGTCCGGCGCAGCCGACAGGGAGTACGGGTGTGACCTTGTCCAACCCGGGCCACCCAGGAAGCGAAAGTTGAAGAACTGTCCGGCTTCCGCGGTCATCCGGGCGCGGGCGTTGGCCGCCATGTAGACCGAAACGACCCCGTCACCTTCGGCGACGACCGAGGTGACCCGGATGCGGTAGCGGGCGCTGCGCCAAAGCGGTAGAAAAACCCTCCAGATCAACAAGGCGGCTACGGCGGCGACCCACAATCCCCACCAGAAAACGGTTCTCGCCGTCGAGACCAGGAATTCCTGGCCGGTCCACAGCTGATGGGGCAGCGCGAAGCCGACGCCGAGGTAGGCGTACAGGTGCAGCAGGTGCCACGACTCGTAGCGGAGCTTGCGCCGCGCCGCTTTCACGCTGGTGAAGACGACCATGAACAGGCACACGGTGCCGGCGACCGCGAGCAGCATGCCGGGATAGTGAATGGTCAGGTCCCACAGGGTCGACGGGGTCCGCCGCAGTTCCCCGGCGGCATAGCCGTAGGTGATCAGCACGATGTGCGCCACCATCAGGTTGAACGAGGTGAAACCCACGAGCCGGTGGATCCGGGCGAGCCGGTCCTGCCCGAACGCCTGCTCCAGCATCGGCAACCGAGACATCAGCAGTACTTGCATCAGCAGCAGGACTGAGGCGACCAGACCGGTGAGCCGGCCGGTGGAGGTCAGCCCGGTGGCCCAGCCGCCCAGGTCCTGGATGCCGCCGCCGGTTGCCCACCAGTAGCTGACCAGCAACACGCTCGACCAGCACCCGACCAAGGCGAGCAGCCGAACGCCGGCATCGCGCCGGGCGGGGGAGCCGGTCACGGCAACTTCCGTTGCCAACGGCCGACCCGGGGGGGCGAATGTTGTCATGCCGTCCGCCCAAATTCAGCGACAAGAAGGGCCAAAGAATGCCGTGCGACGCAACGCGAACCCGGACGAAGACATGCCTTTACGGAACCGGCCGAGCCTGATAGGCCGTGCCGTAGTCCTCGGGTTTGCACAGAACTCTTCTCTCGCTGCATGTTTGAATCATGACCAACGCGGCTGTGGAATTCTCGGGCCGTTCCTGTGCGGTGGCTGTGCTCCCGCTGATCGAGATTTTGCGTTGCCGGATTCGTAGCTGCGAAGTCTGAGACGTGAGTAGGGGTGGCGCCCGACGGTAACGGGGAGGATCGCCGGTCTGATGGTGTCCGTCCGGCTCGCTCCCTCGGTGGTCAGCCGGATCGGCGCCAAGGTTCCGGTGGTGGTCGGGATGGTCGTCGCGGCGTTGGGAATGCTGATCCTGACCCAACTCGATCTGCAGAGCACCTACCTGGGTCACATCATGCCCGGCCTGGTGGTAATGGGACTGGGCATCGGCGCGGTGATGGGCACAGCGTTCGGCGCGGCGACCCAGGGTGTCGACCCGATGGATGCCGGAGTGGCCAGCGCCGTGGTCAACACCGTGCAGCAGATCGGCGGGTCGATCGGCACCGCAGTCCTCAGCGCTGTCTCCGCTGCTGCCGCCACCAGCTATTTGACCGACAGGACAGCCAACGCGGCCAACACGGCACAGGCAGCAATGAACAGCTACTCCACCGCATTCTGGTGGGCCGCCGGGATCTTCACTCTCGGGGCGCTGGTCTGCGGGGTGCTTCTGCGCCACGGGGCTATGGCCGTCGATCCCGATGCCGCCAAGGTCCTCGCTCACTGATCAATGCCGCAACAGGCGCGGGACCTCGTGTCATCACTCCGAGCGCTGTCGGCGCTGCCGCTCGGTGACTCGGCGGCCGACGGCGGCACCGGGGCGCGCGAACGTGGAGAAGACCGCCGAGATACCGATCATGAAACCGAAGTTGTACCAGCTGCCGTTGTTGTGGACTTCGTAGATGTTCACCTGGTTGTTGAACAGCGAGACGATGAACGTGACCGGGCTGATCAGGCCGTGCCACAGACCGAGCCAGAACCCGGCCGCGTCCGGACCCGCGGCACGGGCGGCCGTATCGGGACCGGCCGCGCATGCCGCGAGGGCCAGGAACAGCAGTGCAAACAGGGCAAGAGTTTTCAGCTTGCAGCGCACGACACGACCGGCCGTCATCTCACCATCTCCCCAGGAATGGCCTCGCCGTGTACGACCAGCACCGGGCAGGTGGCATGTTCTGCGACCGCGGCGCTGACCGAGCCCAACAGCAGGCCGGCGAAGCCTCCGTGGCCCCGGCTGCCGACCACCAGCATCAGAGCCCCTTTCGATTGACGAAGTAGCACTTTCGCAGCGCCACCACGCTGCACGCTCAACTGCATACCGGGCGGTTGCCGTGCATCGAACACGCTTGCGATGGTTTCCGTCGCTACCCGACGCATATCCGCTTCCGGATCCCAGTCGATCGGCCCGGCCATCAAGCCGTAGCTGGCCGGAAAATCCCACGCGGCAACGACATCGAGTGTCGATCCTATCGATTCGGCCATTCGGGAGGCCCACTGCAACGCCTGCCTGGATTGCGGGGAACCGTCGACGCCGACGACTACCCGGGAGGGTGGGGCTATGTTGTCCACTGTCGTTTCCTGTTCTGTCTGGCGTAGAACGAGAGTGGGCGCCGGGCGTAGCGCATGTCAGGGCCGAAAGTCCCTCCGACCACCGGCTTTCGGTCCGGTCCGTCCGCTATCGGGACGGTGACGACTCGACGCTTCCCGGGTTCGGCCGGCGACCGCGGAACGGTGGGGCCGGGTACTAGGGACGAAGGTCCCGGACAGGGTGGGGTCTTCGACGACGGATTTGGCGCCTTGGAGACGACTTTGGACTCTGTTGGTCCGTTCGGATGGGAGCCATTCTGGCTGCGGAATCAGCGGGTGCCACTTCGGGCCACGCGGGTCGGAGAACGACCGAAGAGGAATTGGAGCGGCAACCATGACCGCTGTCCGGGAGAACTTCATCGTCGTGGGCGTCGACGGGTCGGCAGCGGCGGCCGCGGCTGCTGGGTGGGCCGGGGGTGAGGCGCACCGCCGCAGGGCCGCGTTGCGCATCGTTCACGCTTTCACCGTGCCTGTCGGGGGTCTGGCAGGTGCTGGGTTCGCGCCACCGGACCCGTCCACCGCGACCCGGGCTTGGGGGAGAGCCGTGGTTGCCAAGGCGGTCGCCGCGGTCCGGGAGAGTTATCCGGACCTTGAGATCAGCGAGGAGGTCGTGAATGCGGCGCCGGTCGCTGCGCTCGCGGAAGTGTCCGAGAACGCCTTGATGACAGTGGTTGGTGCGCACGGCAGTCACCGGGTGACAGGTGCGGTGCTCGGTTCGGTCGCTGCCCGGCTCTCGGCGAAGACTCACAGTCCCGTCGTCGTGGTCCGGACGAATCCGAACGGGGCAGTCATCGCCGACGGGTCACCGGTCGTGGTCGGTCTTGACGCTGCCCAGGATTCGCAGGACGCGCTCGGATTCGCCTTCGACGAAGCGGCGGTCACCGGCGCCCCGCTGATCGCCGTCTACAGCTGGGACGACACCACCGTTGACGGGCTCGCCCGGATGTATCCGTTGCCGGTGGATCGGCAGGCAATCGAGGAAGAGTACCGCCGACGACTCGCCGAACAACTCGCCGGATGGGCCGAGAAGTATCCGGAGGTCAGGGTCCACGCCGAGGTCCGCAGCGGCCGGCCGTACCGGGCGCTGCTGCAGGATACGAAGGGCGGCGACAGAGCTATGCCTTCCATGATCGTGGTGGGCAGCCGCGGTCGTGGCCGGTTCAGCGGACTGTTGCTCGGGTCGACCAGTCAGGCACTGATCGCCCAGGCTCCGTGCCCCGTAGCAGTGGTCCGCGATCACATGATCTGACAATCCCATTCGGTGCACCACTACGGAGGCAGGGAAATGCATGCTCGTGATGTCATGACGCATTCAGTGGTGACGGTGCAACCCGAGACAGCGCTGGCCGAAGCAACCGCGATTTTGGTGCGGCGAGGCTTCACCGCGCTTCCGGTGGTCGACGACAGTGGCGAACTGGTCGGCATCGTCTCCGAGGCCGACATCGTCGGTCACCGATTCGCAGAGGGTGCCTCGGCGAGTGGGGGAACGAGCCAGCTGCCCCGCACGGTCGCTGACGTGATGACGAGTCCGGTGCTCGGGGTGAGCCACGACGTCGACCTGTCGACCGTTGCGCGTGCCATGTTGCTCGGGCATCGCCGCGCGCTGCCAATCATCGACGGGTCCAAACTCGTCGGAATCATCACCAGGCGCGACATCCTCAGAATGCTCACCCGGACGGACAGCGAGATCGCCGACGAGGTGCGAAAGCATCTTCGCGTTCTCGGCGGCGCTGACCGCTGGAGTGTGCAGGTGGTCGATGGCGAGGCGATCGTGCGCGACCAGTTCGAGGAGGCCACCGACCGTGATGTTGCACAGGTTCTGGCCGAGGCAGTTCCGGGCGTTCTGCGCGCCACCGTGCTGGCCGCCGATGCGGGCGACGCTGCAGGCAATGGCTGAAACGCCGCCATCGAACGGGAACGGTTCGAGAACCTGACCGAATTCGACGCCATCGGAGGGCGCGCTCCGACCGGCAGCGATATCCAAGGGACGCGGAGTGTTTCGAGCATCTTTTCGATCAGTGGGTGGTCGAGTCGGTGACTTCCGCAACCGATGTGGTGGCAGGAAAAACCCACCGCCGTGGACCACGCCCTACATTCGGGGGGCTAGCAGGTGGTCGATAGCGGCCGCATGTCGAGCGGCCGACGCGAGATCCGTACCGGCCAGCTGCGCCCAACGGCTCAACATGCGGGCCGCCTGCTCGGAATCGATTCCGAGTTCCTCGCTGAGAAACTGCTGGCCGCCACGGCTCGCACGCTGCCGTTCCCGCTTGGCCGGTGGCGTCGTGGCCGGGACCGTCGTGGCCGGGACTATCGCCGGTGCGCCGTCAACGGCGTGGGTGTCCAAATAGATGCCGGTGAGCGATGTGACTCTGCCGGCATCGCCCTTGACTGCCTCGACGGCCAAGGTCACCGAGAGTGAGGTTCGATCCCGACGGATGATCCGGTGCCGGTGTACGAAGGAACGACCACCGAATGCGCCGCGTACCAACGCTGCCACGTCCGCTCGGTCACGCGAGTCGATGTGCTCCAGCCACAGACTGATGCTGGGAACGACCTTGCCGATGTGCTCGCCCAGTAGGCGAAATGTCACCGCCGTCCAGACCATCCTGCCGCTCGATGCGTCCACCGCAAAACCTGCCGGTTCCCGGACGCGAGCTGTCGGTCCTTTGGCTCGCCGTCCGATGTCGGCTCCGTTCAGTTGGGTTGTCATGGCCCAGATGGTGATCCGCGATCCGCTGCGGCTGCAGGGTCATTGGTCCCCACTACGGTGGGACCTGGGACTCGCGTCTTGCGCAAAATGGGCGGCCGGATCCGAAGTGCCTGGGACCTTTGACCCTTTCTCTACCCGGTCCTGGTGCCAGCAGATGGCGCAGGGCGTCCGTGTACAGCGCCCGCGTCAGGCGGCCGGCAGCTCGGGCCGGATGGCTCTGGTAGCGCTGCTGAGTAGTTGTCGTGGTTTGCGCCGATCCCGTTGCGCCGCAGCACGCGATGCCATCGGCCCGTGCCCGGCGCCGCCAGATGGGGCCGGGTCGCTCCGCGGGAATGCCGCCACCGAATGCCGGTCAAGGTCGGACGCCGGGCTCAGGTGATGGACGCTCGATAGATGCTCTCGATCGACTTGTCCAGAGCAGCGTCGAAGTCGACGGTGCTCTGCTGTGCGGTCAGGCCGGCGGTGAGAGCCCGTGAGAAGCTGGCGACGACCCCGTGGTTCCGTGCAAGGCGGGCGTTGGCCTCCTCGCGGGTGTAGCCGCCGGACAGGGCAACCACTCTGAGCACTTTCGGGTGCTCGACCAACCCCGAGTAGAAGTTGTCCTGGTCGGGGGGCGTCAGCTTGAGCATGACGAACTGGCCGGTGTCGAGCGAATCGAGTCGATCAACGACAGCAGCGTTCAGCAACTCCTCGGCGGCGGCCTTCTGCGGGCTGTGGATATCGATTTCTGGCTCGATGATGGGCACCAGACCACTTTTTAGAATGTAGGCGCCAACCTCGAACTGCTGACCGACAACGGCGTCGATACCGGCCTTGTCGGCCAATCGGATGACGGAACGCATCTTTGTACCGAATACGCCGTGGGTCTTGGCACGTGAGATGAGGTCATCCAGCCCTGGCATGGGTTTCATCAGGCGGACTCCGTCTGCCTCGTCGGCGAGGCCCTTGTCGACCTTGACGAACGGAACGACCCGCTTGTTCTCCCAGAGATACTCGGCCGATCCGATTCCGGCTATCTGTCGGTCCATCGTCATCTCGAACAAGATCGAACCGAGAATTCGTTCGCCGTTGAAGGCCGGGCTGGAGATGATCCTCGCGCGCATCTCGTGGATGCGGTCGAACATCTCCTCGTCATTGGAGTAGGACTCCCCGAGGCCATATAGGGTCAGCGCTTTGGGCGTGCTCCCGCCGCTCTGGTCGAGAGCGGCGATGAACCCCTTGCCTGTTCTGATCTTCTCGAACTGTTGGTCGTTCATGTGTGATCCTTTCGCTTTTTCCCTTGTGCCGGCCCGCCGTGACTCCATTTCCGGAAATGCTGCACCCGACAGAGGTCCGCGGCCAGGGCAGAAGGTCCTCAAAAGAATGTCTGCACCGGGTATCGGCCGGATGATGGCGCCTTTGCACCAGACATTCGCTGCGGGAATGACGTTGACGCGCCGCCAGCACGGACGGTCAGCCGGGGTGGTCTGGGAGCTGGACCAATCTGGCCAGTCTGTCGTTTTTCAGGTTGGAGGCGACGATCCATTGGATGTCGGCGTCGTCGGAGGTCCGCAGCCGGTTGAAGGCGGGCAGACCCAATGCTGGATCCGCGGCGACGGCGACGCTCCAGCAATAACCGAGGGCCTGGCGGAGGTGGCGGACTGCCTTGTCGGTTCGCCGAGCGGTCGGCAATCTGGCGATCGATGTGCTGGCCTCTGTGCAGGCGTTCAGGGCGGCGACCATCGTGGTGTGGTCGGTGAGCAGTCGCGGTTCGCAGATCGCCGCGACGGCGGCTCTGCGGACGTCGGGGTTGTTGTCTTTGATCCAGCCGGCGACGATGGTCCGCAAGCGCGGTCGGTCGAGGTCTCCGACGAGTTGGAGCGCGCGTGCTGTCGCTTCCCTGACTCGCCAGGAACTGTCCTGTGATTTTTGCCGGAGCTGTTCGGTCAGCGTCGGGTCACCGGTGATCAGGGTGCCGATCGCCTGGGTGCCGCAGAGGCGCAGGTATTCGTCGGCGCTGGCGGCGAGCCGGAGAATCGTCTTTCGGTCCGCGACGACGGCGAAGGCGTCGGCGAGTTCGAGGTTGGCTCGGGGGCCGGGCAGGCTGGAGTGGCTCGTCAGGTAAGCGGGCAATTCGGCCGCCGGCAGGTGGCGCAGCTGGGTGATGTATCCCAGGTGTGCGCCCTTCTCCGGCGTCGGTATCGACCGGTGTCTGATCTCGGTCACGGGTTGACCGCCGTCCAGCGCAGGTGTGTCCCGCCTCCGGCCGGTGTCGTCGTCGTGAACGTCCCGCCATGGGACTCGGCTCGGCGTCGCATGTTGGTCAGACCGCTGCTGCGGGTGCTCCGGCCGATCCCGACACCATTGTCGACGACCTCCACGGTGACCAACTCGTCCACCAGTGCAACCGTGACCTTGACCGCACCGGCGCGAGCATGTCGCGCCGCGTTGGACACTGCCTCGCGCACGACGGCCTCGACATCCAGGGCCAGCGGGTGCGATATGCGGGTGTCCAAGGGGCCGACGAAGTCGACCTCGACTGCGAACCCGACGCCGGCCGCCGTCTCGTCGAGCACGGCGAGGATCCGTAGCTTCAGCCCGTCGGCATCGCTGTCAGTCTGTAGGCCGAAGATGGTGGCCCGGATCCGACGAATGGTGCTGTCCAGTGAATCCACGTAGCCGGAGATCCTTGCCTGCTGCTCCGGGTCGCGCAGACCGTTGATCATCCCTTGGAGGCCCATCCCGATGGAGAACATCTCCTGGATGACATGGTCGTGCAGGTCCGCGGCAATTCGATCCCGATCCGCTGCACGCCGAAGTGTCTCGTTCTCGGCGCGGGCCCGATCCAGTTCGAGAGCAACGCCGGCGTGAGCGGCGAAATCGGCGAGATGGTCACGATCGGCGTCGGTGAACTTCGGGCGGCCGGGGAACCGGGTGACGGTCAGCGCGCCCAGTACCCGCTTGTCTCGGGTCAGCACCGGGACGCAGATCAGGGGATCGATTCCGGGCAGTCCTTCGTCGCTCGTCCATTCGTCGATTCGGTCGGCGTGCTCGTCGATCCGGATGGACTGACCGGACCGGATGACCTCGCCGGCGACCGACCGGTCGAGATCGATGACGCTGCCCCGTGTGTCGGACGGCGTTCCCAAGGCCGCCCGGACAACGGCTCGCCGCTCGTTGATCTGCACCGCCAGTACGGCGGTGTCAGCGTCGGCCCCGCGCATCGCGTACTCCAGGACGACATCCATCGGGGGAGTCGCGGAGTTGGAGAAGAGCTGCTGGGTCAACTCCGTCGATGCGGTCAGCCACTGCTGCTGTTGCCGGATCTGTTCGTTGTGCCGCGCGTTGGCGATGGCCACGCCGGCAGTCCCAGCGAGCGCGACGATCAGTTGTTCATCCTCAGCCGAGAACTCGCCGTGGCGGCTCTCGGTGAGGTAGAGGTTGCCGAAGAGCTCGCCGCGCACCAGGATCGGTACACCCAGGAAACTGCCCATCGGCGGATGCTCGTGCGGGAAACCGACATTCGCCGGATGCTCGGCGAGGTTCCGCAGTCGAATCGGATCCGGGTGACGGATCAGTAGACCGAGGACACCCCGCCCCCGTGGGAGATCACCGATCCGCCGGACCGTCTGCTCATCCATCCCGACGTGAACGAATTGCTCCAGATCCCCGTGTGGCCCCATGACCCCGAGGGCCGCGTACCCGGCGGCTGCCAATTCGCGGGCAGCCGTCACGACGTCGCGCAGGACTACGGACAGGCTCTGGCCGCCGACTATCGCAGCGTTGAGCTGCAGCAGGTGGCGCAACCGGTCTTGAACCTTCAGCGCGCCCCCGGTCTCTCGCGTAGATGGCCCGATCAGGCGGTCCTGCGCCAGCGGGCGGCCAACGACACTGTGGGGTTCGTCTGCTGCCTCGGCTCGTTCGTCCAGTGCGAGTGCCCCGCGGCCGGTCCGGCTGGCCGGGTGATCGGCCCACCGCCCGACGGCAAAGGGCTGCATCGGGTGTCGGCTCCGAGCGTTCGCGCTCCTCTCGCCGGGCGACAGTGTCGGCGACAGTGTCACGGTGGCACCCACGCAGCTGTCGTTGCCATCCAACCGGGAGGAGATCAACACATCGAACTGACGGGCTTGATGTGGGCTGTCGCAGGGGATTTCCACTCGTTGCGGGCCTGGCAAGGCCCCGGCCAACGCTTCGCGAATCGCTGCGCCGACGGCGGCAGCCGCTTGGTCATCGCCGGCAGCCTCGCAGATCGCCAGGTAGGACACGCCGAAACCCGTGCGCGCGGGATCGCCACCATGCTCAATCGCAAATGCTTCCCAGGCAGCGTTGACGGCCACGATCCGTCCGGTGGAGTCCAACAGGGCGACCTCGACCGGACCGTCCCACAGGCGCTGATATGAGTGGATCGCAGGCATTGGATCACCGTTCGCGTACATCGACATGACAGGAAACTGGAAGGCAGCTGAAGCAGCACACCCAGTCTAATTCTTTCGCTGCGGTGCCGGTGCCGCTGAACGGCTGCTTGCGCCGGGTGGGGGGCGCCTTGTCCATCCGAAAGAGTGAGAAGTCTCGTCGGTCGGGGCAGCGTGGCTCACGGCCCGTGGCCAGATCGCCCTGACCACCCGGACCCCGGAGGTCGAGTCGATGGACGTTGATCGACTGCGCGCCGGAACGGCGGTCGGGCCGCCGCGTCGCGGCTGTCACCAGAAAAGGTCAAGGGGTTCGACCCGCGGAGCTTGGGACGAAAGCCATCTCTGGGCGGGAATCTCGGCCCTGCCGCCTGCCCCGCAGGGCAGTGCAGGCTTGATGGCGCGCAGATCGTCGCTTCGGGCCGCCGGCCCGGGGCCGGAGAAGGGAGCCAACTATGAAGGGTCAGCGCCGGGACCTGCCGACTTCGCCGAAGAGGGCCAGAACAGTGTCGCTCGCCGGATTGATAGCGGTCGAACTGTTTGTCGCGGCCGGGGCGGTGTATGGCGGCGTCGGGCTCATCAACGGCAACAAGATCAAGATTGATGACGCCTGGCTGAGCTCTACACCATTCGCCACCTGGACCTGGCCCGGAATCTTCCTCCTGGTGGTGGTCGCCGTCCCGATGACCCTCGCAGCGGTGGTCGAGTTGATGCGGAGACCCACGGCCTATGCGTGGTCATTGGGAGCCGGGACAGCCCAAGTCGGATGGATCGTCGTGCAGTGGGTCGTGATGCAGCGGTACTTCATCTTGCAACCGGTGATGCTCTGTGCCGGTTTGATCGTCGTCATCCTTGCCGCAGCGGTTCACGCCCATGAGTCCCTGGTGCCCCGCCGCCGTCCTGTCTTGACTTCCCGTCCTGCGACCGGTCAGCGGTAGGTCTCGCGGCATGGCACGCTGCGAGGAATGTTCGCGTATTTCGGCATCGTCGCGCGAGGTTCGGACGGCCCAGCCCCGGACATCGACCTGCTCGTCGATCCCGCCCCGGGAACCGGCCTGTTCGGGCTGGGTCGACTGGAACGGGACCCGAACTCGTCAGAGGCGCGAGCTAGCTGATTTGAGAGATGTTCTGGATGGCGACGAAAAAGCCAATTGCGATCAACATGCCGGCGAAGATCCGGGTGAGTACTTTTTCCGGGAGCTTGCCGGCGATCGTCTTTCCGCCGAGTGAGGCGGCCATGGCGGCGATGGTGAACGGCACGATGATCGACCAATGGAAATGCGCGGTGCCCGCACGGGCGACCAGGGACGCGGCAGAGTTGATCGCGATGATCAACAGCGATGTGGCAGCGGCCACCGGCATGGACAGGTTGAACAGCAGCACCAGCACCGGGACGATGACGAAACCGCCTCCGACGCCGAAGAAACCGGTCATGAAGCCGACGCCCAGCCCGGCGATGAGGATCTTCGCCGCTGCATTCCAACGGCTCCCGTCGCCGAATTCCGCGGAGTGGGTGGCTGGGTCAACGGCGGGCGGGATGGGGCGGGTGATGACGGTCCCCGCCTCGGCCCGGGCATCCAGGTCCACCGAGGAGATGGAACCACCGACCGAAACCGCTGCCGGGACTGGCTTTTCGGTGCGCGCGCGCAGCAGCAGGCCGGCGGCGGCCAGGCCCATCACCACGGCGAAACTGATGAGCAGGTAGTGCTGATTGACCTGCCGGTTCAGGGCGGTGCCGGCGTAGGCGGCGGCGGTGCCGGCGACGCCGAACATCAACCCGAGGCGCCACCGGACGTGGCCGCATCGGGCGTAACCGATCATCCCGGTCACCGCGGCCGCGCCGACGATGATCAGGCTGCTGGTGGTCGCATCGCGGGCGGACTGGCCCAGGAGATACACCAGCGCCGGCACGGTCAAGATGGCGCCCCCACCGCCGAGGGCCCCCAGGAAGCCTCCGATGATCAGGCCGAGTCCGAGGGCGATCAGGATTGTCATGCCACGATTCCTGGTGTTCCGGTATCGGTGACGATGGGTAGCCCGGCGGCGGCCCACGCCTGCATTCCGCCGTCGAGGTTGCTGGCCGAGATACCGGCGGCGGCCAGAGCCGTTGCGGCGCGGAAGGATCGGGCGCCGGAGCGACAGATGGCGATCACGGTCGTGCCGGTGGGGATTGCCGCCGGGTCAAGTTGTCCCAGTGGCATGTGGGTGGCCTTCGGGCTGTGTCCGGCCGCCCACTCGTCGTCCTCACGGACGTCGAGCAGCGTTGCGTGACCGGAGTCGACGACACCGGCGGCCTGGGTCGGGTCGAGGCCGGGCACGCTGATGTCCGGGGTGCTCATGAGATGGCTCCTTGCAGTCGTGGGCCGGTGAGGTCGCTGGTCGATTCGAAGCGGTAGCTGTTGGCAGTGAACTGGGCGGTCAGGCTGAACCGGTCGGCGCGGATCAGGGTGTGCCGCCACTCCGCGGGGTTGCCGTCAGAGCACCCGAGACGATCCAGGGCCAAAGCTGCGACGCCCGTGGCGGAGGCCAGTAGCTGCTGTTCGGCGGCGGTCGGCAGCACGGCGCGGATGCGTTCCTGTCCGCCGGTCAGGCGGATCCCGCAGCGGGTGTTCATTTGCTCGTACAGCGAGGTGTGGGCGAAGTCCACCTCGAGCAGAGGCGCGGCCCACGCCGCGGGCAGCCAGACCCGGTCCAACGCGAGGGGTTCCTCTCCAGCCACCCGGAGACGCTCCAGAAAGACCAATGGCGTGGATTCCTCCAGGCCGAGCCGGGCGGCGACCACTCCGTCGGCCCGGATGTCCAGGCGACGGACAACGCTGCGCTGGGTCAGGCCGGCGGCTTCGATGGAAGCGAACAGGCTGTACAGCGCACCGCCGATCCGCTGCTCGATCACCGTCGGCTCGGCGACCGTCGAGACACGGCCCGGAGCGGCGGTGATCAGACCGTCGCTGCGCAGCGACCGCAGTGCCTCCCGGATGGTGTGCCGACTGGCGCTGTACTCGCGCGCCAGGGCATGCTCGCCGGGGAATGAAGCCTGGAACTGGCCCGCCTGGACCCGTGCCAACAGGTCATCACGGACCTGACGCCACAGCGGACCCTCCCCGCTGAGGATTGGTTGCGTGCCACTGCGCTCCATCGCACTCGGTATGTCAGTCCCACTCATCGCGAAGTTCACCTCAATTTTCCATCCTCGCCAACAGCCTGACTCTAGCATAATGTACGTACATTGCAGTTGGCCTGGGCGCAGCAGCAAGTGACACATTGCACCGGCGACCAGGAGACCGAGAAGTGATGATGGTCGACGTGATCGACACCGGCGAGGTCGGTGACCGAAGCCACGTGGCACACGATGCCACGACCGCCATGGTAATGACCCCCAACGCGATATCGACCGTATCGAAGGTATTCTGGTCGTTGGAGGCATGACCCTCTCCGAGGTGCGGGAGACCCCTATCCGCAACGACCATGTCACTGGGGATAGGTGCCGGCTCAGCGCGCCTGCGCGGACTATGTGCTCTCCGCCGGGGATCCTGTCAAGTTCGATCCGGACCCGGGGCGCGACCAAAATGTACTGACATTTAGATCGTTGTTGGTCAGGGTTGCCCTCCACCGGGGCCGTGCCACCCACATGGCCTACGTCGTCGACGAACCCGGCAGCGGCCAGGCGGCCGCGGTGTTCGCCCGCCTGCTCGCTGCCTCCCAGCACCACCTCGACGCGTTCACCAACGCGGCGAGCACCGGGACCGCCGCGGCGGTCACCGGCGCCGGCGCTGGGCTCGGTGGCGGCGGCCGGGGCATGGGTGAGGGCACCGGAATGGGAGACGGGCATCGCATTGGCCGCAGCGGCAGGTAGCGCAACGACGACGATTGCCCCCAGTCGACAACAGGTTGAGGGCCATCGTCGCGTCCGCGGACGCCTCCGTCCGCCGAGCAAGGTGCGATGTTGATACCCCCGGGGGTATCTGTTACGCTCGGGTTCGACACTCCCGGAGCTCCGCATGGATCCACGTTGACGGCCGTGCGCATCCATTCGAGGGTCGTCGGACTCCGACCACAACCCCCAACGAAAGGGCGAACCTCATGTGCAGTTCCGCCACCTGCCGCACCTGTGGCAAGGCCAGCTACACCGGATGCGGTCAACACGTCGAGCAGGTATTGGCCGGCGTACCGCGGCAACAGCGCTGCAGCTGCCCACCCACCACTCGCACCACGGGCAGCGGATCGCTGCTGTCACAACTGTTCGGACGCTGACCGCGCATCCGTCCCGACTGCGGCGCAGCAGCGCCTCGCCGGAAGCCACAGCCATTAAATTCCCAGCGTCTCCCGACCCCTGGAGCTTCTTATGTATTTCACCCAGCACTATCTCGACTGCCTGTCCCAGGCGTCATACCTGATCGGTGACGAAACCACAGGCCAGGCAATAGTTGTCGACCCGCGCCGCGATATCAGCGAGTACCTTGCTGATGCCGCCGATCATGGCCTGCGCATCATCGGGGTGATCAATACCCACTTCCACGCCGATTTCGTGTCCGGGCATCTGGAACTGGCTGATGCCACCGGCGCTTGGATCGGTTATGGCGAGGCGGCCCGGGCCGATTTCCCGGTCCGGCACCTTCGAGATGGCCAACGGATCAGCCTGGGCGATGTGACGATGGAGATCATGGCGACTCCCGGTCACACTCCCGAGTCGATCAGCGTGCTGGTGTTCGAGCACGCGGCCGACGAGATCGCCTACGGTGTGCTGACCGGCGACGCATTGTTCATCGGCGACGTCGGACGACCCGACCTGCTCGCCTCCATCGGCGTGACCGCGGACGAACTGGGCCACCAGCTGTACGACTCGATCCAGCGCAAGCTGATGGGCCTGCCAGATGCCGTGCGCGTCTTCCCCGCCCACGGCGCCGGCTCGGCGTGCGGGAAGAAC
>JBBROB010000031.1:0-43317 GCA_038229825.1 Mycobacteriales bacterium | reverse complement strand
TGTGAAGTCGCTGATGTTGCGGGTGGCCAGCGTTGCATCCTGCGATGCACAAATGGCCGCGATCTGGGCATCGGCGGTGGTGATCGGATGGCCGGACGTTTCACGATCGACCACGATCGTCGCGTAACGGCGGGCGGCCTGGGCGTCGAAAGGCAAGATGACATCGTCAAACTCGATAAACACGTCGGCGGCTGTAGCGGCAAGCAAGTCCTTGCGGCGGCCGTCGGGCAGTCGGGCGATGCCGTAGCCGACCTCTGCAAGCGTGATCGCGGAGGTATGTAGCCGTCCCGTCGATGCAACCCAATCGAGCACTGTCCGGTCCGGCAGTTCGCGCATCATTTCGGAGACGACGTTGGTGTCGATGACAATCACGTCAGGCTGGCAGTTCCGCCGCACGGGGCAGGTCGGTTCGGGGTTGCCCAGGCAGGTCGGCGCCGCCGACTGCGGCGAAGCGTTGCTGGATGACTTGGGCCAGGTTTGGGCGCTGCGCCTGAGTCCCGACGACGGCACCGGTGAGGATCGCTCTCACTTCGGCCTCCATCGACCGCCCGTTGCGGGCCGCCCGGACCTTCAGTCGAGCAGCCACATCCTCGTCCAGATCGCGCACACTGATCGCAGCCACGGGACCACCTCCTCTGCTGGCAATGCTAGCAGAGGCTGTTCCGGTCACGGATCGCTCACCGGTCGGCGTCGACGTCGGGGGCGGGGGCGAGGGCACCGTGACGCTGGACGACCTGCGCCGGGTGTTCCCGGGGTTTTGAGGCCGCCCGCGGCCACCGGGCCGGGCGCGGTGGCGCCCGGCGTCAAGCCAGGACCTCGGCGACGGTACGCAGCTCGATGGGGTCGCGCAGGCTCAGGAGGAGGGCCACGTCGGTCTCCTCCCACTACGCCACCTTCTCGCGCAGCTCGCCGGGGGTCCCGATGGTGTGCACGTCGTCGGGGACGAGCGCGGCGGCGCGGTCCTTCTCGCCAGGTAGAAGCGCTGGACCTCGGCGGCGAGGTCTCTGTCACGATGGCGGGGGCCATCCTGGTCGTCAGCGTCGACGCCCGCGACCATCACGTCCAGCTGCGTGTGGTCGGCCTCCCACCAGTCATTCGCGTTCGCTGACTCGCGGCGCAGCACCAAGTCGAAGACGATGCGGTCAGCGGCGCACCCCCGCTGCGCCAGCGGGACCGGGCTTCGGTCCAACCCTGCGATTGCGCGACAGACCACCGGCACGACGCGCCGTCCACCCCAGTTCCTCCGCGATCCGCACCGCTTCACGATCCCTGACCGGTTACGTGAACGGCAGGAGGCAGCCGTACAGCCTATCCGCATCAGGCATTGCTATCATGTGCTATCAGATGGAGGTGTGTGGCGATGACAGACGTTCTCATCCGTGAGGTGCCCGAAGAAGTGATCACCGCGCTCGACGCCCGCGCGTCGCGGTTGGGGTTGTCGCGCAGTGAGTACCTGCGCCGACGCCTCGCCCAGGAGGTGATGGGTGATGCGCAGCAAGTGAGCGCATCGGACCTTGTCACCTTCGCCGAAACCTTCTCCGACCTCACCGATCCGGAGGTCATGAAGGGTGCCTGGGAGTGACGTCATGGCTCATCGACACCTCCGCACTCGCTCGCGTGGGGCGTAGTCCAGACGCTGCCAAGTGGGCCGAGCAGATCGAACGCGGGCTGGTACGCATCAGCACCGTCACCCGCCTGGAGATCGGTTACTCAGCACGGTCCGGTCCGGACTTGCGCACGTCCATACGCAGATCCCCGCTGGCGTCCATGCCGGTGGAGTATCAAACACCCGCCATCGAGGACCGCGCCGTTGAAGTGCAACTGCGTCTAGCAGACCTCGGGCACCATCGAGCGCCCTCGGTCGCCGACCTGATCGTCGCGGCCACCGCTGAGCTAGCCGGGCTGACCGTCCTCCACCTCGACAAGGACTTCGAGATGATCGCCGAAATGACCGGCCAACCGGTCGAGCGCCTCGTCATGTCGTAAACGCGTTCCGGTCAAGGTTCGCCCTGCGGGCGCCCGACGACTGATACCCGGTCCCGCTACCCGGCCGGGCAGTTTACTAGTAGTGAGCTGTGAACGCCGATCTGCTGCCTGGGTTCGGCGTCGAGGGGTATGCGGACAGCATCGATATTGTCGACGTGCTCGCCGGACGCACTCTATGGTCGGACATGTGGGGGACGATGTGGACGATGTCAAGCAGGCTCGCGCGTCGGAGCGGTACCGCCAGCTCGTGGACCCGGTCGCCGTCGAAGTCCTCGTAGCAACTGACCCATGGGATGCCTATCGGACTGCAAACAAGGTGCCAAACCAGCTGGCCGTCGACCTTGAATGGCTTCCTCATGGCGGCAGCGTCTATGTCGCTTGGGCCGAGCTCACCGATTCTTACGAGACAGGGAAGACGCCCATTGCTGACGCTCACGCGGTGCTGCGACAGGCGGCCTCTGCATGGCTTGATCGGCCCGGACTTCCAGATGGGCAACACGTCGAGCGTTGGGTGAGAGAAGCCACGGCAACCCTGCATTCGCTATTCCTTTGCGACGGCGACTTCTGGCGCTCACCCCCCGCCGTCACGACCACTGGCAACCGCAAGCTCGGCAGCAGCCTGATTGCCCTCGGCCAGCAGCCCATCCCCTGGACGTGACCGGAGCGCTAGGCGGGCGGACAAGGACCTGGCCATACCTGCTAGTCGGTCTCCCGAAAGCCGCTGGGTCTGAGTCGCTCGGTCGGCGGCGACCACCGGGCCGCCCCACCCAACACCACGAGCACCACGCCGTTGGCGTCCAGCTCGGCCTTCAATTCTTTGGTCTCTTGGTCGTAGTTGCCGCCGCCCGTTGCCATCTGATCCGGTTCTTCCCTGTGTGCAACGAGTGAGCTGATAGCTGGTACGGATCACTGCGCCCGATACATTGATGGCTATCCGCAGCTTGGTGCTTCAGCAGGACAAATAATACCTGTCGCGATCGTCATTTGCACTCCCCGCCAATTTTTGTGCCAAGGCATCGCCATGCATCCGTCTGTCGGTTGGCTCGACGAGCCGACCGGGTCCGGACGTCCAGCGGGGCAGGGCCCATTGGTATTCTGAAATTGCAGTGTTGTGTCAACCCCCGGTGCGGTGGATCACGCAGTACGGATCACCTGTCGGTGGACGGGACGGGCCCAGCGCGTCCGATTTCAGCTGCCATTTGGTCGACTTCCCAGTTCCGCGCCGGTGGCTGGTACGCGCAGGACAACGGCTTCGCCCTGGCCGCCGCCTCCGCACAGTGCGGCGGCGCCGATCCCGCCGCCGCGCTGGGCCAGCGCCAAGGCCAGGTGCAGAGTGATCCGGGTGCCGGACATTCCCAGTGGATGCCCGAGCGCGATCGCGCCGCCGTCGACGTTCACGCGAGCCGGGTCGACGCCCAGTTCCCGGGTGCTGACGATGCCGACCGCGGCGAACGCCTCGTTGATCTCCAGCACGTCCAGGTCGGCCGGTACGATCCCGGCCTTCGCACAGGCCGCCTGGATGGCCCGGGCGGGTTGCTGTTGCAGCGTGGAATCGGGCCCGGCCACCGAGGCATGCGACACGATCTCCGCTAGCCAGGTCAGCCCGAGCCGTTCCGCGGTCTGCCGGCTGGTGATCACGACCGCTGCTGCGCCGTCTGACAACGGAGCGGCAGACCCCGCAGTGATCGTTCCGTCGGCCCGGAACGCCGGCCGCAGCCGGGTCAGCGAGGCCGCGGTTTCGTCGGCGCGGATCCCTTCGTCCTGGGTGACGATGTCGGGCTCCCCCCGGCGCCTGGGCACCGTGACCGACACCAGTTCGGCCGCGAACAGGTCGTCGTTGCGTGCCGTCGCGGCTTTGAGGTGACTTCCGGCGGCGAATTGGTCCTGCTCGGAGCGACTGACCAAGGCCGTTCCGGAATTGGCGGCCTCGGTGAGTGCTCCCATCGATTGATCGGTGAAGTAGTCCCACAGGCCGTCCCGTTCCACCGAATGTTGCATCACGACGTCGCCGTATCCCAGAGCCGACGGCAACAGATGCGGGGCTAGGCTCATCGATTCCATCCCGCCGGCCACCACGACCTCATAGTCGCCGCAGCGCACGAGTTGATCCGCGAGAATGATCGCGTCGATCCCGGAAAGACAGACCTTGTTCACGGTGACCGCGGGCACCGACATGGGGATGCCAGCCTCGGTCGCGGCGATGCGGGCGGGGTTCTGCCCGGCGCCGGCCGTGACCACCTGTCCCATGATGACGTAACCGACGGAGCTGCCCGCGAGGTGGGCACGTTCCAGCGCCGCCCGGATGGCCACGCCGCCCAGCGCGGTGGCCGGTATCGAGGACAGCGCACCGCGGAACCGGCCGACCGGCGTTCGAGCGCCGGCGACGATCACCGAACATTCGCCGGACAATGTCTGCGTCACCACTGATCTCCTCACAGTGCCACGGGCCCGCCGGACCAGCAGTCGGGTTGACGGCGACCCGTGGTCGCATCGCAGGGCTGCGGTTTGTCGTCGCCCGCCGCACGCCGCTGGCATTCTTGTCGAAAACGACGTCGATCTGCCCAGGTGACACTTCGAAACGTCGACCTGACCGCCACAGTGGCGCCGTAAGAACGGACAGTACAGAGCCTAAAGTCCCGATCCAATCGGGACAGCTGCCGCGTCGCACTCAGTGGCCGTCGCGGCGCCGGTGCCAGTTCAGCGCGTCCTGACGGCTCTGATAGATGTGCTGGGCGAGCCCGCGGCTGCGAGAGTTGCTCGCTGCGCATGATCCGCAGGACAAAACTCGTCACCTACCCGGCCAGTGCGGCGCATTACCGTCAGGCCAGCAGGCCGCGTGACGTAAGCGTCTTTGAAATCTGTTGCCAGCAGACGTTATCGCGCCCCCGACCATGTGTACCTGGCGTCCGGATGTGGCCAGCCGGTCCTGGTTCTCGGGGCCGATCGATTCGACGTCGCCGGGCCCGGCCGGCGAGATGATCTCTACGGTCAGGAACAACATGTTGCGCCCGCGCGTCGAAAGGCGACCCGGGCCGCAAGCGACACGGTCAGCAGATCATCACGCAGCCCATCGGTGTCGGCGAGGATGCGGTAGTCCATCAGCCTTTGCTGCCGTGGGTGATCGGCTCGACACACCTGCGAGCCAGGATTTCGGTCTCCACATCCACCCCACGGGGACCTCGGCCAGTTCGAGCCCGTCGGGAGTGGGCGCGAACGGCCACATACCTGTGGTTCTGGCCCAACGGCATCACCACCAGCCGGGTCGAACAGGAACTGGCGGATATTTGCAGCGTGAGACGCTGCGGCGTGACCCTCGATGAGCTCGAAGGCCACCGCGTGAGCAAGCCCTGGCGCTCTCAGTCACGGTCGGATCGCACTGTCGCGGTCACACTGATCCGGGGGAGTCGGCGGCCCGGACCTTCGAGACCCGAGACGGCGACGAACTCGCCGACCACGTCGCGGTGTTGCGGCGCAGGATCCTGGGCAATTCGGCGGCGAACTACGTCCCCGAGCCGGAGTACTGAACGCCCGATTCGGGACCCGGGCACCCCCACCCGCCAGGAAAGTTAACAGCGTAAGCTATCTATCAGGAGAGTTCCCGATGACGCCTGATGAGATCCGAGACGAATGCACCGACATCGCCGGACAATGGCGTCGATGTGGGTTCGATGCCCGCGAAGAATATCTGGATCGACTGAGCCAGCTGGCGGCTCAACTCCAGCATGACGGCGGCCAGTGGACGCTGCGCCGAGAGATCGAAGTTCTTCACCAGCGCCTGACGTTGTCGTTGACTCGGGCCCACAGGTAGCGAGCAGACGCGGCCGCGAGATTGTGCGTCACCCCGGCTCACGAGCCGCTGTCTGGACACCCGAAGCTGATGCCCCGCGATTCTCTTGTGCAGACGGGTCAGTGCAGCCGAGACTTGTTGATGCGATCGTAGGCGACTTACAGCACCGCGAGCGCCATGGTTTCATGGGTGCCACGACAATCAAGGCTCGAGGGCTTTCACCATAGAAGGCAAAGTTCGACCCTGCCGACTGTCGTCCGGGGGGTCTGGTACTTCATGAGTCAGGTATGACCGTGAACGGCCACCGCACCGACGCCCACTGGCAGTCGACGGTCCTGACCCTGAGCAAATCGGAATCTCCAAGCTGAACCGGCGGAGATACCGGCGTGGCACCCTGAGGCATGACCCTCGACGAACTCGAAGCCGCCTACAACCGCGTGAGCAAGACTTGGCGCTCCCAGTCGCGGTCAGACCGCACTATCGCCGTAGTGGAGCTGATCCGCTGGGAGTCGGCGGCCCGGACGCTACAGAGCGAAGACGGCGACGAACTGGCCGACGAACTCGCGGGATTACGGCAACGGATCGAGGGCAAGTTGGAGGCGAAGGACATCCCGGAACTGGAGTACTGACACCCGTTCGGACACGGGCACCCCCACCGGTAGCAACGGTTAACAGCGTAAGCTATCGACCAGAAGAGGGTACCCATGACGCCTGACGAGGTCCGAGACGAATGTCCAGACATCGCCGGGCGGTGGGCTTGATGTGGGTTCGCTGCCCGCGAAGACCCCCTCAATCGACTGGACCAGTCTTCGTCTGAACTCTGGGATGGTGGTGCCCACTCGAAGTTGCGTCGGGAGATACATGTTCTTCACCAGCGCCTGACCTTCCTCCGACTCTTCGAGGTAGATGGTGTGGCCGGGAATGAAAACGCCACCTCGGGGGAAATGAACAGGCAAGGAGGTCAGCGTGAGCAACGACGCCCAAGCAGACTACGAGCAGATCAGAACCACGTGGCGCTTTCAAGAAGTAGTCGTGAAGCAGTCGATGCTCCGCGAGCTGCAAGATGCGTTGCACGCCACCAACCTCGACAAGAGTCTGACGACCGGCATCGTGAAGCTCATCGACGAGATCCACACCGAGCTTCGACTGGACGAGCTCCAACTGCCAGAGACTGACTAGGTCAAGGACATGGATGCCCGACACGGGCGAGCGCAGCGTTCTCCGCGTCATGGTGCGGGATGCGAAATCGCTGAATTGAGCGAGCTGCCCCGAAGGGGCCACCGATTCCGGGCGAAGTCCCGGAAATGGCATAGATCAGCTTGCCGATACTCCCGCCGAATTACCGAGGAGTTCTTCCGGGCGTCATTTTCATGATCAATATTCGACCGCGACGACGATCTGTGGTGGTGCACCCTAAATGGGTCCCGCAACTATCTGGGTGAATCTCTCGACAACAGCCTTGGTTCGGAGTACTACTACCGGAGAGCGGGCCGCCGCGGACGCACATTCGCCCCTGACCCGAAAAAATTCAGCGGATGGAGCGACATGGCGCAGCACGAACTTGCCCGGCGAACTCTGCTGAAAGCGGGCGCGAGCGTCGGCCTCGCCGGACTGACCACGGTCGCCGGCCCGACGCGCGCGTTTGCTGCCTCATCGAGAGGCGAATCACCCACGGCCGCGGCCGGCGAAGTGGTTCTGCCCTGGGCGGACCAGCCGGCCCCGATACCCGACGGCGCCGTGAACATCCTCGGCCACCCGCTGATCTGGGAATCGCTGGACTCCTGGCGGACGCCAAACGACGCGTTCTTCACCGTCAAGCACTACAACCAGCCGACACTGTCATCCCATACATGGAAGTTGACCGTCGACGGGCTGGTCGAACGCGGGCAGACCATGCAACTGGAGGATCTGCAGGACCGATCGCGGCAGGAGGTCGATTTCACCCTCGAGTGCTCAGGAAACAACGGGCTACCGTTCCTGATCGGCGGGATCGGCAACGCGCGTTGGACCGGTACACCGTTGGCTCCCATCCTGAAGGCCGCCAGGCCTCGGGCAAACGGTGTCGAGGTCGTCTTCTGGGGCGCGGACCAGGGTCAGGTCACCATTCGGGACAACTCCGGTGTCACCGGACCGGGCCTGACTGGAACGGTGGAGCCGGATTCGACCGGTGGGTTGGACCTGACCATCACCGAGCACTTCGCCCGCAGCATGAGTCTTACCGATGCAATGAATCCGAACAACCTGTTGTGCTACGGGATGAACGGGGACCCACTGCCGGCCGAGCACGGTTATCCGTTGCGGTTGATCGCCCCAGGTTGGTACGGCGTGGCCAACGTCAAATGGCTGACCCGCATCGAGATCCGCGACGGCCGATACACCGGACGTTTCATGGCGCGGGACTATGTGACCATTCGTGAGGAGAAGCACCTCGGAGAGACTGTTTGGACATTTACCAACGTCTCCCACGACCGGCTGAAATCCGCGCCGGCCAAGGTCACCCGACGGGGCCACACATACTCTGTCATGGGTGCCGCCTGGGGCGGATCGGTCGGTCGGGTGGACGTTCGAGTCGACAACGGAGCGTGGCACCGCGCCACCCTCCGCCGCATGCGCGCACATGGCGGTAGCCAGTTCTCCTGGGCGTTCTGGACCTGGGAATGGGGAACGCCACCGTCAGGCACTCACACGATCACCTCACGGGTGATCGACGACCAGGCACACGTTCAACCGCTGCCGACCGATCCCTACCTGGCCAGCCGCAGAACCTACTGGGAGAACAACGGCCAGATCACCAGAACCGTCGTCATACCGTAGGAACGCTCCGGTAAACGACCGCGTCGGCCTGCAGTCGGTGGCCCAGGTGGTGCGCCCACAGCGGCAATTGCCTCAACCACGCCGCTTCGGGACCAGGCCTCGGCTCCCACCCCTCCCAGCAAGGGCGCGCGCCGTGCCGCTGGTCTTTTGGGGTGCGTATCTCCCTGTCAGTTGGGGTGACCCTTTCGGGGACGCCACGCAGGCGTGAAAATCGTGGTGGGTTGTCCGCCGACGCAGTTGCTTCTTGGGATGTGGGCCCGTCCGTTAGAGGGACTGTCTCCGAGACGGCACCTCTCTGTGTCAAGCGGCGGGCGACAGAGAGGATACCAACTTGTTCAATCAGGGCGGGGTTCGTGGCCTGCAGCCATGATCTTCAAGGTTGTGGTCGGGGTCGCTCGGGAAACACCTGTCGCCCTGCTGGGCTGACTGTCAAACAGCCTGCGCCCCGGTCACAGCCGCCCGGTGAGAGTGGCTCGAGAGAGGTCTCTAATGCCCGAAGTTGGTCTGCCCTCCCACCGGATCCATGATCGACAACCGGTTGGAGGATGGTTCGGATGTCAACTGCACCAAAGCAAGTGCTCGCCCGACAAGGCGTGGTGATCGCCGTCGACCCTCACAAAGCGTCCTGGACCGCTGTGGTGGTCACCCCGGACTTGGCCGCAGCTGGCGCCATCCGGTCGAGGTGAACCGCGCCGGTTACCGGCAGCTGCGCCGCTGCCTGGCCTGACGCCCGGTGGGCGATCGAGGGTGCCGCAGGACTAGGAGCGCCGCTGACCCAGCGGCTGCGTGAGGACAACGTCGCCGTCATCGACGTTCCGGCCAAGCTGGCTCGCCGCGTGCGACTGCTGTCCATCGGTCACGGCCGCAAGAGCGACGAGGCCGACGCATTGTCGGTGGGTATCGCAGCCTGGTCGGCATCGGCATTGCACACTGTCCAGATCGATGCGGCGCTCGCGGCGCTGCGGGCGGTGACCGAGTACCGCGATGACATGGTTCGCTCCCGCACCCAGCTGATCAACCGGCTGCACGCCGTGCTGGTCAAACTCGTCCCCTCGGGACTTCCCCGCGGCTTGAGCGCAGAGGCGGCTGCCGAAGCGCTGCGCCGAGTCCGGCCACGCGACACCCGCTGCCAGGAGTCGCTCAGTGATCACCACGTGTCTGCTGAGGTCCGACACACGCAGGGCGGGTAGGCCCCATCGCTCCCCGGTTGCCGTCTGCACACTGACGGATGTGCCGTCGCGGAGGGTGCTGCGCATCTCGACCTGAGTGACTGGGTTCGGTCCTGGTTCACCGAATCCCAGATCCAGGTTCCAGCCGCCCTGCCGGATGGAGGCGACGGTCGGGCCGGTGAGGGCGAAGACCGGAAACGTCGGCCGCTCGGTCAAAGGGAAGAACTCCACTTCGAATTCCGCTGGACCCGGCAATGGCCACCGGTCGTGCACCCGCGCCACCGGATCGGTGGGGTCAAACGTCGCAGCCCACGCATCACCGAACTGGGTCCGGGTGACGGTCTGGTCGTTGCCGGCCCCCGTCAGGACCAGCAGCCCAAAATCTGCTGCTATGCGGGCCTCGGTCTGCCAGTCGGGGTCGGGCGCCGGATCCTGCGGGTCCTCACCTCGCACCTGCACGTCGGAGAGCAACTCGGTTCCGGTGATGCCGGACACCCAGCGCACCCTCACGCCCTGCTTGGGTGGCCAACGGCGGGTAGCCGCGCTTGCCTCCTGCTTGCCGGGCACGCCGCAACGCCATGACCTCCGGGTCAGGCTGGCACATCAGGGCCATCCCCTGATGTCGAAGTTCGCGACCTTCAGCCGTCCCACATCAAGAACCAACCCCGCACACGCCTTACCGCGCAGGCCGACCCGCACGGCTCACCGCCATCAACAGACCCTGGTCGGCTTCAGCAGTGCGCAGATCTGCTGGACGACCACGGCCGGATTCTCGACGCCGATGAAGTGGCCGGAGTGCGTGGCCCTGATGTGCTTGGCGTGCAGGGACTGAGCCAGCAGCTGCTTGCAGCCACTGCGTCCAGTACGTCGTGGCGTCGCCGATGCCCAGGTAATCGAACGGCTGGTCCGCGGTCAGCACGACTGCGGGTGTCACGGCCACCGCCTGCACCGTCGCCAGACCTGCGATGCTGGCCGGGTAGTCAGGCGTTTCGACCTGCGGATGGGTCGTGGCGGTGGCCGCGATGGCGGCCATTCACGTCGCCCAGACGGAAGCCGGCAGGACCGTCTGCTGGTACTGCGACCCGGGATCGACCAGGACCAAGCCGGTCACGTCCGTCGGATATGTCCGTGCGTAGGTGGTTGCGATCAGGCCGCCCAGCGAATGCCCGGCCAGCAGGTACGGTCCACCGATCCCGGCTGCGGTCAGCAGGGCACGCAGATCTCTCGCGTCGCCCTCTGTCGTCGTCGGTTCGCCAACGGGCGTCGACCGGGCAGGCGCACCATCCCACCGGGTGGTGCCTGGCCGGTCGTAGGCACACACCCGGCTGAGCTGTGCGCTCCTGGGGTAGACCCCGGCCGGGCTGGGCACGGCTGGGTGGACCTGGTCGGTGGCCGATCCGACGTAGCTCCAGTTGTCGCCCGCCACACCCGCGCCCGAGATGAGGACCACGGTCGGCGATCCGGTGCCGCTGCACTGCAGATACAGCCGACGACCACCACCGATGGAGACCACGCCCGCGAACTGTCCGGCCGATGGGTTGACCATGCTGCTGGCCGCCGACGTCGAGCGGACCGGATTCGGCTGCGGATCCAGCACTGACACCGATGCCCGCGGCGTCGACGGCGAGCTGGCGGCATCGCACGCGGTGAGCAGGACCAGCAGCGCGGCGCCGATCACGACACGGCGGCCGGGTCTACGCCGTCGGGCGACTCCTGGGTCCTTCCCCACGTCGCCCGTCCTTCCCCGCGGCATCGCGCCGGCTCGGCCGTCCTACGCTGTCCGCCACGGTCGGACGCAGTCGTCGAATCAGGGACTCCCAGCGTCTCCGAAGACCTCTCAGCGCGCTTCCGGTACTGTCCGAATCGTCCCATAATATCGGCACTGTTGTCTCCGAGCGATGGGCTAGCAGCAATGAGCTGCTGCCTCGCCGGGCCGGGCGGCAGGGCGGCCATGGACGCTGATGGCGACCGTGCCGCGGTCAGGTTTCGCGCTCGTCATCGTTCAGAATCCAGCTCCCTAACGTAGGTGTTCTGGGTGCCACGACGGGATTTCGACCGGCGGGAGGGCCTTGCCCGCCGCATTCGCGCGGATCTTCGCCACCAACGCCGCGGCGCCTCGGTACATCCAGTAGAACAACACGAACGCCACCATGACCATGCTTCATTTTGCGTTCGTGCCAGTCGCGGAAGCGATCCAGGACTACGCAAGAGACACCAGTTGGAGGCCACGAGCGGTGGTCCGATGCGGGCGGCTGGTCGACGTTCAGACCGGCCTGTGGCGAACGGGTCCGCATCGACCAACCGAGGTAATGGTCCGCGCGCAAGACGAACGCTGACCGGGTGGCAGTTGGTCCCGCCTGCGCACAGCTCAACTCGCTGAACAGGTGATTCCCGTGGGAGCCGCCCGGTGAGATGTCCGGTGAGGGGTGGTCTTACGGAGCCGCGCCGCAGGAGGCAGCTGGGTCGAGGTTCGGGTCCGGTCGGTGAGTTGATCGTGGCGTCGATGTCGTCCATGGGTGGTCGAGAGCGACCCGAGTTGGGCTACGGCGGGGTCAGCAGTGCCGTGTCGGGGCGGCCGAACAGTCCGGCGGTCCAGTCGCCGGTTGGCTACAGCCCGGCGCAGTCTCCCCCACGTCCGGGACCAGCGGCACCTGGGCCCGGGAGTCTGCTGGCTGGAATCCACCGAACCCGATTTCTCGCCCGTGCAATCTCTGATGCTTCGGCGCGGTGGTGGTCCCCCATCGCGGCCAATCTGCGCCGACGGGTGCCCGATGCGTCCCAGCCACGCAGCGGTGAACGCGGTGACCGGCCCCCAGTCCGCCCGCAACGCGACTTCGTCCGCTGCGACCTACCAGTCGGCGGACAGCGCGCAGCACTCCGCCGTACCCCGACGACCGCCCATGTGAACAGTTGCTTCGGCAACCGACCATAGGGGTGACCTGGGTGCGCACAGCACAGGTAGCGCCGGCGTTGCCGACTTCAGTCCCCTGCTCGGAGACGAAAGCCGCGGCCGGCGCGGCGCTGGAATTTCTGGCCACCAGTCCCGCATCGGTTATGCCCCCGGCGCGCGGGTCTTGAACCGGCGGCCGGCGACTGAGGGCGCCCACGCCGCCGCTCATCGGCCAGCAATAGTCTGACCTCGGCAAATGCAGACCCCCTTTGTGATGGTCGGTCAACGCGGCTCGGATGGCGGTCTATGCGCCGTGGTTGGTGCTGGTGTCGTTGGCCAGTCAGCAGCAGACGTTGACCGCCTGTGACACCGCCACTGGCACGGTCATCTTGGCGATCGGTGCGGTGTTGTCGCCGATCGGGGCGGTGCTGGGCGGTGTGGCCGCATCGGGCGCGGTGCTGGCCGTGCTGGCCAGCCCGCCGATGCGCCGACCGACCCTGGCCGACCGGATCGCGCCGTACCTGGCGGACACCACCAGGGCCTCGCGGCTGCTGGCCCGGACCGGCACCGGCACCGCCGGCGCACTGGGCCGGCTCACCGCTCCGCTGCTGCGCGACGCCGTCCGCCCGCTCGACCGGATCGTCGGCGGGCAGGCTTCGGTCCGCCGCCGGCTGGAATCCCTGGACTCCCCCATGACCGTCGAATAATTCCGCGCCGACCAGGTCCTGTGGGGAGCGCTGGCCACCGCCACGGGACTGGGCATCGGACTGCTGGCAGTAGTGGCCGGTCGCACCAACCCGCTGACCCTGGTACTGCTCATCGCGGCCTGCGCCATCGGTGGGGTGCTGGCCCGCGACTGGTGGCTGAACCAAACCGTCGCCCGACGCGACGCCGACATCCTCTCGTCCGGCGACCGCGACGACCACAACGACAGCGGCGGCCGCGCCATCATCGAAGTGATCTTCCTGGCCGTCCTCATGCTCATCCCGGTCACCTACATCCTGTTCAACCTCCTGCGCCTGCGAGCAGCCACCCTGGCCATCACGTGCCAGACAGCACAGCACCGCCGGCGTTGTTCCGGCTGCTCATGGTTCTCGGGCGGCTCGGACCAACAGTCGTTCACGATCAGCGAGGGCGGCCTCGAACGGGCGGGTTGGCCCCTTCCCTGCCTGCAGCCCGGAGTTCGCACGCAAACGCCAGCGCAATAGCGGTGGGTGACTGGGTGATTCGCGGTGGCCGTCCGCCCAACGCGGTCTTGATCACCAGCACTCTCGCCTCGGGGTCCGCCAGAAACCCGGCGATCTGCACCTCGGTCCTGGCCACGGTTGTCAGCAGGCCTGCGGCGTCGCAAACCCGTTCCAGCTCGAATCCTTCCGGCTGACAGGGTTGCCCCCCGGTTGACTCGTACCGACCGTTGTCGAAGACGATCAACCGGGTCAGCGCGGATCCGTATCGGCGCAGGGTGGCCAGCGCACCGAGATTCATCAACAGCGAACCGTCACCCTCCAGGGCAAGGACGCGCACACCGGGATTCGCCAGCGACACACCAAGGGCGGTGGGTGTCACGCTTCCCATCGAGCCCATGCAGTAAAGGCAGCGTCCGCGTATCGATGCGGTCTGTGCATAGAGCTCACGGCTGAGATATCCGAGGGCACACACGATGAAGTCTCGCTCGTCCATCGCGCCGAGGACCGCAGTGATCGCCTTTGCCCGGGAGATCATCTCAGCCCGACCCGACCATCGGGCACAGAATCCATCGGATGTCGTCCTCGATGCAGGTACGCATCCGATGAGCCTGATCCGGTAGTTCCCAGTCGATTTCGATACAGCCAAGGGCGCTGAGCACCCGGGCAGTACCGCCTGAACTGACTCGCTGCACCAGGTTCGGGTCGTCGACGGTTCGATCCAGCACGACAACGGGAAAGCCGATCCCGTAGGCATCAGCCAGCGAAAGGACCGCGTTGATCGCGTTGCCGACCCCGGTTTGCTGCATCACGACCACCGGAAAGGCGCCGCCCAGGCGGAGGCCGGCGGCCAGAGCAATGGCCTCCTCCTCCCTGGTCGCATACAGGCATCGGCCGATGGACTCGTAGCTCCCGTACAACCGTTGCAGCCCGGTGGATGGAACAGTGAGCAGCCAGTCGAGACCGAGCTCCCGGAAAGTCGAGAGCATGCGATCCACAGCCGCTTCACTGGGCATCAGCCACCACCGAAGCCGGTTTGCGCCTCGTCGCCCAGGTTGGTGAGTTCGAAGATGCGCTCGAGGCTCACCAACCGTGGCGCCGGCACCGAGGCGGCTTCGAAGCCACGGATATCGCGCAGCACACTTTCCTGCGCATGTACCCCGGCGCGCAGCGCCTGATTGGCATATATGACCATGCTGAAGCCGAGATCGAGTAGATCGCGCCAGGTCGCGTCGTGGGACAACGTCGGAATGACGACCAGCGGGACGTCGCTGCGCCAGGCCTGAGCCAGCCGGCGGAACTCTGCGAGCTCGGTGAACCTGGAATGGATCACCACGAGATCCACGCCCATTTCGGCGTAGCGCGTGCCGCGCGCTACGGCGGCGTCGAGCGACTGGCCGGCGATCAGGCTCTCCGTCCGGGCCATCAACAGGAGATCCGGTGCCGCCGCCCGGATTGCGCGGAGCTTGCTGACGAAGAAGTTGACGTCGGCCAGGGTCCGGCCCGGCTCGTCCCAGAAGCTGTTGACCTTCGGGTAGGCGCTGTCTTCGATGCAGACACCGGCGGCACCGCACGCTGCCAGCCGCCGGGCCAGCTCATAGGTGTTGCGAATCTCTCCGTAGCCCTCGTCGCAGTCGACGATGACCGGCAGCGTGGTCGCCCGTGTCATCTCAGCCACCCTGACGACGAGATCCTCGACCGTCAACACGTTGCAGTCGGGTAGCAATTTGGACGCGGAGATGCAGAACCCACTTGCCCAAACCGCGTCGAATCCCGCCCGTTCGACCAGCGAAGCGCTGAGCCCGTCGTAGGCCCCTGCGACCAGGCGAAGCTCGCCGACCCGAAGCGAGGAGTGCCGCCGACCGTGACCGCTGAGCGGCGTCACCGCGTCTCGGGGAGTTCGGCCGCCGGCCTCGCCGGCCTCGCCGGGTGCGCCGTCAGACATGCCACAGCCCCGCCGGATCGGGCGTCGAAACATCCGTCAGGTCCAGACCTCCCGCGCCGAGAACAACCTGCAGGAAGAAGGTGCTCAGATGGCTCGCCCCGAGCCTGTCCAGCAGCCGCGTGTAGGACTCGCGTACACGATCACGGTCCAACCCCCCGCCCGCGGCCACCGCTGCAGTCAGGCGATCGAAATGCCCACCGCCGCTGCGCATGGGCACGTGGGCCAGCACGCTACAACGGATGTGCAGGCTTGACCGGTGCGCCACCCCAGCCAGCCTTTCGCGCAGGAGTCCGGATCCCCCGTCGGTCAGGGCCATTCCGACGAGGTGGGCGCGGCCCCGGTCAGCGAGCGCGTCGGGCAGGCCCGTGAGCACCCGCGAAGTCATCTGCAGACCGTCGTCGCCGCCGTGGCCGATGCGCGGGCCCGGTAGGTCGGCCGGATGAGGCAGCGTCGGGGGGTTCGCCGTGATGAGGTCGAAACGCCGACCGGCGACCGGCTGGTAAAGATCGCCGGACAGCACCTCCACGCGGTCGGCCACACCGTTCAGCCGAGCGTTCAGTTGCGCGAGTCGGGCGACACGCGGATGACGTTCCACCGCGGTCACACAGGGCGCGAACCGCGCGCAGTGCAGCGAAAGTATGCCAGGGCCGGCGCACAGATCCAGGCAGCTCCGCGCAGACCCGGGGGCCAGTCGACCCAGCAAGGCCAGAGAGTCGTCGCCGATGTAGAACAGCGGATCCGGCTGCGGTGGATGGCAGATCATCCAGTTTCCGAGAACCAGGAGCACCACGACCCCGGCTGCTCGGACCCGGCCGGTCGGTTCTTGCACCATCAGGCCCAACGTCATCAGGCCCGGTAGCAACTCCCGTAGACCCGAAGGCAGATCGGCCGGACTCACCCTGCCGCCCAGCAGGAAGAGGTCGACAACCGGCTCGAGTGCGGGCGGCACCCTGTCTCGACATGTGCGCCACGCCAACGGCTTCAGGACAAGCGGATGGAAGCACGCCAGGAATTCTCCGTATCCCGACACGGTCAGCTGTTCCGCCAACCCATCCAGTGCGCATTCGGCCGCAGCCTGCTCCAGCCACTCCCCGTTGCCCGCTCCCGACGTCAACATTGCGGGATCGGTGCTAGGCACAAACGGGCCCGACACCATCAGGTTCCAGAAGAAGGCCGCTGCGTGCCACCGACGCGACGGTCCGGCCCACGTCCAGAATCTCGGAGCCAACGTTTGTGCCGCCGTTGATGATGGTCTCTGCCTCGACCGCCGATGTCTGCCCGTCGCATAGCAGCAGGAGCGCGAATTCCCTGTCGGACAGCCGCAGCGAAGGGCCGAATTCGTTCAATCGACCGACGGCTATCCCGTCGCGGGACAGGAAGAAGTCGACGTCGAACTCGAGGCCCGGCAACGGCTGCCCCGGCGGGCGGTCGTCCTGTCGCACCCGGCCCCATGACAAGCTCTCGACGTCGGCGTTCCCGATAAGTCTGGGCTCCGCCCACGCGAACACAGCACGCGCGAAGGTCACGCAGCGCAGGGCATGGGACACCGCGGATTCTCGTTCCGGCGCCGCTGGCGCTCGATGCAGGTCCCACAGAACACGGCCCGGCCGCAGGCCCGTTGGCCGAATCTTGAGCGGCCGCTCCCAGTCGGGCGGGAGCCGGTCCAAAAGGCGGCTGCGCCATTTGGGATTCGGGTTCGTGATGTAGTGGCCGGCCAGCAGGCCATCGATGCTGTGCCCCAGTAGATCTTGGGCGGCAAAGACCAGGGAGGCATAGTCGAGTCCGTCGCGGTAGCCCACCATGTCAACCTGGATCGTCCTGGCCATGTGGCGCGCTACCTGCAATTTGAGCTTTGCCAACGATGTCCGGCCGGGTCGCCACTGATCGGCCGCCAACTCGGGCAAGCCTGGGTGCAGCTCGTGCCCTTCGAGCAGTCTGTGCAGCAATAGCCTCTCGTCGTAGCTGAAGGGTGCCAGTTCGAGCAGGTTCCACGACCGACCGACCCATTCCCGGACCCGGCTGGTCAGATCTTCCACGGTCGCCGTTCGGATGACCCGCAAATCCACCATGCCGCGACCGAGTGCCCAACCTCTCTCGATCTCGTCGCGCCCGTCGCCGGCGACCAGAAGCAGGTCGAGGTCGGACTTGCTGTTGCCCAGGCCTTCGGCACATGATCCGACGACAAGGAGCCGATCATCCACATGCAGATCTACGGAGCCCCGGACGCTGTCGAGAAGGGTGGACTGGTCGGTGCCGCAGCGCGCCAGGCACTCCTCCAGGAGCGTCGCGGCACTATCGGTGCTGGCCGACACGACTCACCGCGGCCTCGAACCGATCTGGTGGAGAACCTTTGTTGCGCCGGATCCGCTGTCATGGTCAGCGGCTCTGGCCCGACACGTGGGGCGCTTTGCGCAACAGGCGACCGAGCAGTCGAAGACGTCGCCGCCCAATTCTTCCGTCGTGATGAGGTTGAAGTCGCGGAAACGCCTGCAGAACAAGGCCGCCAGCCGAGGAGGATCGACGTCGCGGCCCATTCGGTCGACAAGCACAGCAGTGTAGGCGATATGGCTGAGCTCGTCGGCCAGCAAGGCGTCGTGCAGTTTCGTTATCCTGTTGAGGTTCTCCGGGGGGCAATGCCCGCCGAGAACCGGGCGTTGCATGGTGTGGTGGATCGCGGTGCGTATCTCCGCAATGTTCATCTGCAGAAAGTCGTCGATCGTCGGCACCTTGGCGTACGGCGAGCCGGGTACCGGATACAACTCTTTGCGCATCGAGAAGCCTGGCGAGAGCTGCCGGAGCTCGGCGCCGAAGTCGGGCGAAACCGCTCCGGGGAACGTGAGATCGAGCAGTGCCAGATACATGAGCGCATGCCGCGACTCGTCGCAGGCATGGCGCTTGAGCAGCCGCTGGTGTTCCTCGTCGACGGAGCACGCCGCCAACGACCAGAGTCGCTTGGAACCGTCACCTTCGCGTTCCGCGTTCCTGATCAGCGACACCGCCATCCATCTCGGCTCCGCCGACAGGCTTCGGTAGATCAGCCGGTACTCCCGGGTGCCGAAGGGCGGCGGCTCGTCACGCAGGGCCTGCCCGAGCGCCGCAAAATAGCGTGAACACTCCAAGCCGGGATAGCGGAGTTGCACCGCCACCTCGGCGATGGATCTGATCAGTTCGAGTGACGGCTCCCGCCCGAGCAGGCTACTCGTGAGGGCCATGTCGTCGTCCACGCCGACCTCCCCACACGGATTCGGGAAACGACCGGCCAATTTGATCACGGAGCCGCGGCGCTGATGCCCTGACGAAGCGCAAGGACCGGCTATACGGGCAGGGACTCGGCGTCGAAGGGCGAGTTCAGCGCGATGAACGAGATGTCCGCCTCGGGGAACTTTGCCTGGATCTCGTCGAGAGTTGGTTGATCAAGCTGCAACTCGCCGTTTTTGATCCGCCCGGTCAGGACCAGACCGGTACGGCTCTCCCTGAGCACACTCGCTGCGTGGGAGAGGCGGTTCGCCTCTTCGAGACGCTGCTCTTCGTAGGTTTCGTCGTCGTCCATTTCCCGTCCCACTTCCCGTGCCTGACGTCGAGGGTATGCCGATTTGGTCGCGCGATACTCGACTGCTCCATCGGTTTCACGAAACTTACAGCCGTCACGAGGCTCGGTCAAGGGTGGAAAGAGCCACGGATAGGCGGCAGTCGGTGGCCCCGGATATCCTGGCTCGATCAGCTCCGCTTTGTTTGAGACGCCAGTGGCTTTCGTTCACCACAAATGCACAGGCTTTCGTCGGTAACGACGGAATAAAAACCTTGTTGACTGCACCGAGCGAGGAATCGACGACCATGGCCAATCCGGTGACGACGACACCGATTCCGCACCTCGACGCAATGAAAAGGGTGGACTTCACCCGGTACTACGTCGATCCGGGTGAGCCGGTGGTGCTATCGGGCGCCGTTGACAGCTGGCCCGCCCTCGACAAATGGTCGCATTCATGGTTCCGGGACAGGTTCGGCGCACGGACGGTGCAGGTGTCATTCGGTGGACCGCTGGAGGGCCGTCGTGAATCGATGACGCTCGGCCACTACCTGGACATCATCGCCCGGTCCGCGGCGAGCGTTCAGCCCTATTTGCGCCTGGAGCCACTACCGGGGGTGTTTCCCGAGCTGTCCGAGGACTTCGCACTACCCCGGTACTGCCCGGCCGGCAGGAACGTCGCCGTCCATCTCTGGATCGGTCCGGAGCGAACTGTGCAACCTTTCCACAAGGACAATCAGAACCCGTTGTCTCCTGTACACAATCTTCTCGTCCAGGTTCGGGGTAGGAAGCTGGTGAGCCTCGTGTCGGCAGATCAGGACGAGAAGATGTACCGCTACCCACCCGGTTCGGCCCGCGCAAACTACAGCCAGGTCGACTACATCCACCCCGATCACGAGCGGTTCCCACGCTTTCGCACAACGGTTGTCGCAGAGACTGTGGTCGGGCCCGGCGAAATGATCTTCATCCCGGCTGACACCTGGCATCACGTGCGGGCCTTGGATCCAAGCATTTCGCTCAGCTTCTGGTGGTATCGAACGATAATCGCCGATGTGGTGGCCTCGCTCTCCTCGTCTGTCGTGCGGCGCCCGGGTGGACACCCGTCGGAACCTGCGATCGATGTCCGGGATGTCGACGAGTTCGGCGGAATCTGGGCCCTGGCCCTGGCGACCCGCACACTGCCGCCCGCACGACGCCCGTTGATGATCGACACCTGTGCCGAACCTGTCGCAGTGGCACTTCGGGCAGCACTGGCCCACCTCGATCGGCGGGACTGACCGGCCTTGGACCGCACCTGGTCAGGGCCGCCGATCCACGATCAGGTCGATCAGCCCCTGGCTCGTGGCCGCGCGCGAACCTGCGGGAACGACGGCCCAACTGTAGTTTCGCGCCCAGTCGAGCATCACTTGCCGCATTCCCGCCTGGTGCGAGAGGAACCGCCGCGGGTCGCAGCTGAGATCGGTTCCGCATTCGTAAGGCGTGATATCGCCGTCCTTGCGGCGCAATGCCTCCTCGGGGGTGACATCCACGTAGACAACGAGATCGGCCGGCGCGATGGCCTCCGCGACCGCGTTGACCAAGACGGAATCACAACCCAGGAGCAGCTCGCTCGCGGCGTGCTTGATCCAATAACCGTCCAGGATCACCAGGTCCTCCGTCGCCTGCCGGGCCCGGTCGGCGGCCATGGTGTTCATCCATGCGAGGAACATCATCCTGGCCGGGGAAGGCATCTCGGCGATGCACACCCGCAACTCCGCCCGATCGGTGCCCCTCAGGAACCTTGCCTGCGGCACCGTGTCGGGTTCGAACAACTCCCACTTCCCGACCGCCCGAGCCGACATACCCTGCTCGTGCGCCCACGCCATCAGCTGTGCTACCTGGGTGCTCTTGCCGGCTCCATCGGGTCCGTCGAGCGCGACGATCACTGCGCCGGCCCTGCACTGCCGGTGTCAGCGGGTCGCACCGGCGGCCGGCCCGTCCCACCGAAGATGTTGTCGGAACCGGCGATCCAGACGCGCAGGAGCAGCCGGCCTCCCGGCCCGTCCTGAGCCGGGAATTCGGTCCGACCGTGGATCACCGACCGGTTGTTGACGATGATCATTTCTCCGGGTTTGAGCCGCACCAGCGTCTGGAGGTCTTCTCGATCGAGCAACTCGTCGAGCATGTCGAAGGCTGTGACCTGCTCCGCGGACAGCGGCGGCACCTCCGGACGGCGATGTGCACTGTCGATGTACTCGCGCAGGTAGTGAATCCGCACCTCCCCGTCGGACTGCACGACCGGACGGATCACGGTTCTCGGAACTCCATGGGTTCGGTCGTCCCTGGTGTCGAAGTGCACCGGCCGCCGCATGGCCTCGAGCACGCCGGGACGGTCGCCGAGCCTGTCGAGGAGGTCGTCCACGTGCACCATGACCAGGGCCCCCCCGGACCGGGCTTGCCGCACACAGAGCAGGGTGAACAGATCAGGCACCTGGCCCAGCCGATGACAGCCGTCGGTGTGCAGGCTGCCCCCGTGCCGGGTATCGGAGTACCTGACGGTCGAGGTCGCCTCCAGCCTCGTGCCGCGGTCGACCACGTCGCGGACCGGATCGCCGGCGAAGTCCTGCTGCATCGGCTCGCCGAGCATGCTCGCGACTCGTTGCACGAAACGGCGCGACTCCGGTTCCGACAGGTGGTCAAGACCGGAGAGCAGGAAATAGCCAGGACGTGTCGCGAGGTGACGGCGCGCACAGTCCAGCAGGTGCATCTCGAAGGCCGATAATGCCGCCGCTGGACAATCCGGGCGCGGCCGCGAAAGCGCGCTGGCGACCGCCCGATCGACGGTGAAGCCCGCCGATTGTCCGTTGGTCAAGGCCATCTCAGCCTCGCACCGGAACACTCGCGTACAGCACGTCGTGAAATTCGGCCGCGCGCAGCCAGCCGGCGATCCTGTCGCCATAGTGGGGAAGCCCCCGGGACTCGGCGGCTGCGGAGGCCTGCAGCAGCCGGCCTGCCGCGACGCGCCGACCAGGGCCTGTCGCGAGCAGCTGAGCAACGATTGTGTCGAACGCGAGGGAACGATCCTCCTGGATGGCCCAGTCATAGGACACTCCGGGCACGGGGGCGAATCGCAACCTCTCGAAGGTGCCGGTTCGCCGGGCCTCCGGCCGCCGATACCAACGCGCCTCCAGGCAGTGCAGCTCACGGTCGAGGACCACGGACCCGCTCGAGACAGTCTGGCCGTCGGCTATCCGGAACTGCAGGGACAGCACGTCCAGGCCAGACTGGGCTTCGCACATGCGAAAGCCCCCGGCCAGGCGTGGATTGATTTCCAATAGAAAGTAACCCGCCCGGCCGACGATGAACTCACACGTGGCGACGCCGGTGAGCCCGAGACCGATGGCCAGCCGGCGGGCATCATCCCGCATCCTGGCCACCAGCACCGGCGGCACCGTCAGCACCGGAGAAGCGTCGAGCAGCTTGAAACTGCCTGCCAGCAGCAGGGTCTCCCGCTCTCCGAGTTCGGCGGACATACCATCGGCGTCGACGGCGACGGTGATCGCGACGACTCGGCCCTTTTCCACGTAGCGCTCGGCATACCAGCCGCGGGCATCCGCATAGGTGGCCAGTTCTTCTTCCAGCTCCGCCGTGGTTCGCACCACCCGTACTCCGGCGCCGAGACACCCGTCGACGGGCTTGACAACGATGGGCAGCCCGACCTGGGCGACCAGCGCGTCGAGGCCCTCCCCTGTGGTGGCGTGCGGCAGCACCGGAATGCCGAGACGGCAGGCCGCCGACGCGGTACGGCCCTTGTCGTTGGCGACAGCCAACGCGGCTGCCGGCGGACCGACGACCCCTATCCCCTCGAGCGCGAGACATGCTGGAAGGTTTGGGTTCTCAGCCAGCGCACCACCCCCGGGGTGGACCAGATCTGCACCGCTCCGCACGGCGGCCGCGACGATCGCGTCGACGGAGTTGTAGGCCTCGGCCATCGTCCGGCCCTCAAGATCAACGCAGTCATCCGCGGCGGCAACGTGCAGGCGCTGTTGGTCCACGATCGCCGCGACAGCGATCGGTGACCAGCCGAGTCGACGGCAAGTGGCGATGGTGCGAACGGCAATTGCCCCTCGGCTCGCTACCAGCACTCTTCTCACGGCGAGCCTCGACTTTCCACTCCACGAACTCGCTGATCCGCCCATCCCGGGCCGTGAGGAGGCCGAGTCGGATCACCGGAGCGTAGCCGACCGCTCAGCAGTCGTCGAGGCGTTCAGATCGTCACGACACCTCGAACTGGCAGTACCAGTGGAATGAGCGCGCGGTCGACTGCTCCGCGTCGAAGGCGCTGCGCAGGTCGAATCCGTCATGCAATCGCACCAGGTCTTGAGCGTTCGTGTAGAGGTGCGGATGCACCTTGTCGTCGGTCGCGCCGGGTTGGCAGAACGTGTTGGCGCTGACTTCGATGCCCCGACCGAACTCCCGATTTCGTTTCGACAGCATGGTGCACTGGTAGAGCCCGCCGGGACGCAGCACTCGTCGGACTTCCGCCAGAGTCTGCCGAAGACCGTCCTCGTCGGTGTGGTAGTTGACATTGAACGCCAGGACGAAATCGAAACTGGCCGATTGGTATGGCAGCGCGGCCATGTCCCCGACAACGACGGCGACGTGGACGCCCTGCTCGCGGGCGGCGTCACGAGTCGCGGTCACGCCCGCGCTGCCCCGATCGACACCGTGACTGGCGAAACCCTCCCGTGCGAGAAGGACACAATGGCGTCCGATGCCGCAGCCGATGTCGAGGGTGGCCCTGGCCCCACGGTCCCGAAGCTGTCCGACGCTCTCCGCCACCCACGGGTCTGCAGCGGACCACTCCGAACTCTTGGCGGGCGTGCGCCATACCCTGTCCCAGAACACATGTGCCGTCATCTGTCGAACCTCCGAGCTTGCGATCCTAGCGACGCTGTCGGCGCGTGCCGCGCCTTCCAAGGCCGGCGGCCTGCGCGATGCCGAGCAGGGCGCCGGTGGACAGTCCACCGGCCACCGCGGTGACGGAGAAGTGGAACCGCTCGGCGATTGTCGGCCCACGAAGTCAGACGGCAGGCTGTATGCGGATGGTCGATTCCCGCGCCGTGCCGGTCAGGAGGCTGTCCGTCTCGTCCGGCCAACGAACGTATTTGGCCCTGAATGCCTCATCGATCTCGGCGCCCAGGGCAGGGTCGGCGCTGCTGAAGACCACGTCGTAGGTCGTGCCCTCGACCGTGATCTGCCCCTCACGCCGAATCTGGGTACCACGGTGCCAACCGGCCGCCCGACCGGCGACGGCGCGAACGTAGACCGAGCCCCCGACGGCAACGGACCAGATGGTGATCGGCGCGCGCAGCGTTCCGTTCGCCCGACGACCGGCAATCTGCAGTTCCTCTGCCGGCCCGATTCGATCGAGCGCCTCTGGGCTCCAGTCGGAGTCGTCTGCCTTCATGAGTGCGATGCCTTCGTGTGCAGGATGGTCGCCGACGCGGCCTCATGTCGGCTGACCCAGGCGATGAGTGAATCATGGCCGAATTCCAAGGTCACAGGAAGCTCTGAGTTTACGAACAATTCAAGATCCATCCCTGGACACCGCCGGGTCCGCGCCGCCGCTGCACTCCCTGCGGGTGCCGGCTGTGCCGAGGTTCCCGCAGGAGACGGCAGGCCCCTTTGCAAGGGACGGGCATCCCGCTCACCATCAAGCTGTCGGGGGAGAACTACCTCCGCGGGCCACCATGACAGGCACAGTGACCGACGGCTTTGCCGCCTTCCTGGCAATGGGGGTGTGAGGGCAGCGAGCCTCCAACCTGTCGGACGGTAGGTCTGGGTCGAGATTCACATTTGCTGCCCGCTGCGCCACGATGGCGGGATGGCTTACGACGAGGACCTGGCAGCCCGGATGCGCGAGCAGATGAGCGGTCAGCAGGGTCTGACCGAAAAGCGGATGTTCGGCGGTCTGGCCTTCCTGATCGACGGCAATATGGCCGCCGGTGCCGGCAGCCAGGGCGCCATGTTGCTCCGGGTCGACCCGGCCGACACCGCATCCCTGGTCGGCGACCCGGATGCCCAGCGTTTCAGGATGCGAGGTCGCGAGATGGGCGGGTGGCTGTCGATCATTCCTTCCGGGCTATCGACCGACGAGGCACTGAACCGGTGGCTCGCACACGGCATTTCCTACGCGAGGACATTGCCGCCGAAGAAGTAGGCCGATCGCTTAGCTGCTTCTCAGGAACCTTCTCTACGCTGCTTGCATGGACCCCGAGTCCGGCGTCGGAGTGGAGCGGTTACGTGGCTTTCGAGCGCCCGGGGCCGAGGAATCCCGCGCCGACCCCGAAAAAACAGTGTCGGCATCGGCACCGTCCGTCTCGCCGCCCGGGCAGCATGCCAGCGGGTGGCGCTGGGCGGTCGCAACGGCCGGAGTTCTGGTGGTCGCAATCGTCATCATCGCGGTATTGGCGTTCCGGCTCGGCCACTCGTCGACGACTGCGGAGCGGTCAGCAGCCACCACCACCCGGACCGCGGCGACGACGGCGACGACCCTGCCGGTCACGGACGTCTACCGGCAGGTCGTCCCGTCGGTCGTCCTGATCACCACGTCGAAGGGCGCGCTCGGATCCGGGGTGATCGTCACCGATACCGGCGTCATCCTGACTGCGAATCACGTCATCTCCGACGGGGGCGCCATCAGCGTCCTTTTCGCGGACGGCAGCAAGGCATCCGCAGTCGTGGCCTCGGCCGACGTGAAGACGGACATCGCGACCCTCACTCCGCAGGGGCTGCCCGAGGTCGTCGTCGCGGCGACTCTCGGCGGGGGCGTCGCGGTGGGAGCGGACGTCGTCGCCATCGGCAACCCGCTGGGGTTGCAGGACAGCACCACCTCTGGGGTCGTGTCCGGCGTGGACCGCCCCGCGAAGACCAAGGCCGGCCAGCTGTCCGGCCTGATCCAGTTCGATGCCGCGGTCAATCCCGGCAGCTCGGGCGGACCGCTGCTCAACTCGCAGGGACTGGTCGTCGGCATCGTGGTGTCGATCGCAGATCCTGGCCAGGACGACGCATTCGCCGGCATCGCCTTCGCCGTCCCGATCGGCACCGCCCTGGGCGGCGGATCCGGCAACGGCCCCGGCCGAGGGCCGCAACGATGAGATGCGGTGACGAACCGTCCCGCGGCCCAGGTCGTCGCACCCCGAACCGCGGACCCGCCGAGGGAAGGAACCCACCGTGAGTGACCACCGAGCGAGCCATCGGATATGACCTCGATCCCGCCGCATCCCGGCGTCTCCGCGAACGCGGCAAGTCCGCTCGAACAGGTGCTGTTCGAGGTCAAGCGCACCATCGTCGGCCAGGACGTGCTGCTTGAGCGGATGGCGATCGCACTGCTCTCCGGCGGTCACCTGCTCGTCGAGGGGGTTCCAGGCCTGGCGAAGACGCTAGCCGTCAAATCCCTGGCCGGGGCGATCGGCGGTCAGTTCCACCGCATCCAGTTCACCCCCGACCTGGTGCCCGCCGACCTCGTCGGAACCCGCGTCTACCATCAGCCGTCGGGCGAATTCCAGGTCTCGCTCGGGCCGGTGTTCACCAACCTGCTGCTCGCCGACGAAATCAACCGCGCCCCCGCCAAGGTGCAGAGCGCGCTGCTGGAGGTGATGCAGGAACGCCAGGTCACCATCGGGCGGGAAACGTTCAAAGTTCCCGAGCCATTCCTGGTCATGGCGACCCAGAACCCGATCGAGTCGGACGGCACATATCCGCTACCGGAAGCGCAGGTCGACCGGTTCATGATGAAGGTCATCGTCGGGTACCCGTCGCACTCGGAGGAACATGCGATCGTCGAGCGGGCCTTGCAACCGCAAGTTCCGACGCAGGCGATGCTGACACCGGAGACCCTGGTACGGATGCAGGCGAGCGTCGAGCAGGTCTACGTCGACCCCGCCATCGTCGACTACTCGGTCCGGCTGACCGCTGCCACCCGGTCGCCAGGGCTCGTCGGCCTCGGCGAATTCGACCGTTACGTGACATACGGGGCCAGTCCGCGGGCGTCGATCGCGCTCGTCCTCGGCGGCCGGGCGCTTGCGTTCCTGCGTGGCCGTGACTATGTGCTACCCCACGACCTGGACGAGGTGGCCCTTGACGTGTTGCGGCACCGGATCGTCCTGTCCTACGAAGCCCTCGCCGACGATCTCGACCCCGACACCGTACTCACCCGCGTACTGCGCGCAGTCCGGGCGCCGGACGTGGTCCTGCAGGATCGCTGAACCAGAAATGCTGCTGAACCGATGACGTCCGCACCCGATCGTCTGCTCCTGCGCCTGGAGTGGAAGGTGATCCGACGCCTGGACGGTCGGGTGCAGGGCGCCTTCCGCACGACGCGTCGCGGTTCCGGCCTGGACTTCGCCGGTCTGCGTCCGTACATGGACGGCGACGACGCCAGGCACATCGACTGGAATGTCACCGCACGGCTGGACGAACTGCAGGTGCGGGAGTTCAACGAGGACCGTGAGCTGACGTCATGGCTCGTGCTGGACCGGTCGGCGTCCATGGAGGTCGGCCACCCGGGCCGCGGCAAGCAGGATGTGCTGGCCGACCTGGCGCTCACGCTGGCCCGCCTGCTGGGCCGGAACGGGAACCGGGTCGGGGCGGTGCTCTACGACACCGGGATGGCTCGGATCGTCCGGCCCGGCACCGGGCGCGGTCAGGCGCTCCGCATCGGCCAAGAGCTTGCCCGCACCGCCTCTTCGCAACGGGGCCCCCGGACAGACGCCACCACCGACCTTGCCGCCATGCTGGATTCGGCCACCTCGTTGGCACGGCGCAGCCTGGTCGTGGTGATCTCCGACTTCATCGGAACCGACGGGTGGGAGCGTCCGCTCCTGCGGTTGGCCCACCGAAACGAAGTGGTCGCACTACGCGTCGTGGACCCTGCCGACGACTCGTTGCCCCAGGTCGGCCTCATCGTGGTCGAGGACGCCGAGACCGGCGAGCAGCTACTCGTCGATTCCGGCGACCCGCTGTTCCAGGCGCGCCTCCGCGATGGGATCAACCAGCGGGACGCCGCACTGCTGGCCGGAATGCGCCAGGCCAGGGTGCCTTTGCATCGCGTCGCTACCGGGAGCGACCTTGTCGAGACCCTGGTGGAGATCGTCGCCGAAACTGCGCGGAGGCGGGCATGAGGTCCCGCGCAACGGAACGACTGACCTCGAGGGGGCGGTGCGGCAGATGAGCCTATCGTCACCGCTCCTGCTCGCCATCGGCCTGCTCGTCGCAGCCGCACTGGCCGCCGGCGTCGTCCTGCTGGCCCGGCGTCGGTCGACTGCCCTTGCCGTCAAGGGGATCTCGGTCCCCAATCGTCGAGGAAGGGAGATCGGTCGATGGTTCACGGTGGCCGGTGTGGCGGTGCTCGCAGTCGCGGTGGCCGGCCCCCTCGCCTCGCTGCCGGTCGGTCGGACGGCCGGAACCGTCATCCTCGCGATGGACGCGTCGAACAGCATGGGCGCCGATGATGTGGCGCCCAGCCGGCTCCAGGCCGCGGTGACGGCGGCACTGTCGTTCATCGACGCGCAGCCCGCCAGCGTGGACATCGGCGTGGTCGGATTCGACCAGGGCGCATTGACCACCTCGTTGCCCAGCGCCGACCACGGCGCGGCCACCGCGGCGATCCAGACACTCCGGGTGTCGGGCGGGACATCACTGACCGCGGCGATCCTGGCGTCGATGACGGCGATCACCGGCAAGACCGTCACGATCGGCGCCGACGGGAGTCTGCCCGATCTCGGCTACTGGGGCTCGGCCACGATCGTGCTGATCTCCGATGGCGAGGACCAGACCGGGGCCGACACCGAGGCTGCCGCAACAGTGGCCCAGAACGCCGGTGTCCACATCGAAACCGTCGGCGTCGGCACAGCGACCGGATCCACCGTCAAGGTCGACGGATACCAGCTGCACACCGCGCTCGACGAGCAGGAACTGACCACGATCGCACAGCTCACCGGCGGCAGCTACCACCCTGCTTCCGACTCCGCAGAACTCGACGGCATCGCGTCCACCATCGACCTCCGGCTCACCGTCGCCGACCAGGAAGTACCGCTGGCCGGCGCATTCATCGCACTGTCGATCGTGCTCCTCGGGGTCGGCGCGGCCCTGACCCGGATCCGGACCGGAAGGCTCGTCTGATGACATTCATCTGGCCCTGGGCCCTGTTGTCGCTGCTGGCGATTCCCGTAGTGCTCGGGATCGCCTGGTGGGCGCGGCGGCGGCGGCGCCAGGCGGCGGTGCGGGTCACGTCGATCGCCGTCGTCCGGGCGGCGCTGCCGCGCCGCACCCGCTGGTCACGCCTGATTCCACCCGCCATGCTGATGCTCGGCTTCGCCACCCTCGGCATCGGTGCGGCCCGACCGCAGGCGACCGTCCCGGTGGCGTCGAATTCCACGACGATCATGCTCGCCATGGACGTGTCCGGGTCGATGTGCTCGACCGACGTTTCGCCGAATCGGATCACCGTCGCCGAGCAGGCGGCGATCTCGTTCATCAAGTCCCAGGCCGGCGGCGTGCGGATCGGCCTGGTCGCGTTCGCCGGAGTCGCCGGCCTCCAGGTCCCCCCGACCACGGACACCGGCAAGCTGATCACTGCGATCCAGCAGTTGACGACTGCCCGCGGCACCGCTATCGGCGCGGCAGTGCTCACTGCGATCGACGGCATCGCGGCCGTCGATCCGTCGGTGGCGCCCACCGGCGCGGATCCGGAAACGGGCGGTCGGCAGGGCTACGCCGCGGACGTGATCGTGGTGCTCACCGACGGCGCGAACACTCAGGGCGTCGACCCGAAGACCGCCGCTCAGCAGGCATCAGCACGCGGCATCCGGGTGTACACGATCGGATTCGGTACTACCAACCCCACACGGATGGCCTGCACGAGCGCACAGGTCCAGGGTTCGTTCGGCGGCCAGTCAGGCGGCAGTTTCGGCGGCGGCGGCGGCGGCGGCGGCTTCGGCGGCCGAGGCGGCAACGGCGGTGGCGGCGGGCGCAACCCGCTGGTCATCGATGAGGCAGCCCTGCAGAACCTCGCCGAGACCACCGGCGGCCAGTACTACCGGGCGCAGAACGCCGACCAGCTCCAGGGTGCGCTCACGGACCTGCCGAATCACGTGACGGTGGCTCACGAGAAGGTGGATCTCGCCTCCCGGTTCGCCGGAGCCGGTGGGTTGCTCATCGCGATCGCGGTCGGGCTCTCGCTCTGGTGGAACCGGGTCAGAATGCCGCGTGAGGCCCTCTCGTCCAGCAGTGCCCGACCTGCGTGATCTGCCCTCACTTCGCCGATCAACTTCACCTCTACCCCACCTGGCACTACAAGCCAATGCATGGGGTGATGCGCCTTTCGAAGGTGCCGGCCACCTCAATCGTCGCGGGCGGTCCTCTGCCGGGCAACCCGCAAGAAAAGCGGTACAGAGCCTGAAGTCCCGATCGATTCGGGACGGCTGCACGTCGCGATCAGTTGGTGTCGTGCGTCCGGTGCCAGTTCATCGCTTCCTGGCGGCTCTGGTAGATGTGCGGGGCGAGCCCGCAGTGTGACAGTTGCTCGCCTAGCGTGAGCCGCAGGAAGGAGCTTGTCACATACCTGGTCACAGCGGCGCAGTACCGCTCAGCCAACCGGCGCACCAGCGTGACATAGGCTTCGGTGAGATCCGGTGCCAGGTAGAAGTTGTCGTAGTCCACGACCATGTGAACCTTCCTTCCGACTGCGGCCAGTCGCTCCTCGATGTCGATGCCGATCGATTCGACTTCACCGGGACTGGTCAGAGATATGCCTTCCATGTTGAGGAGGAACATGTTCCGCCTCGTGTCGTAGACGAACCGGGCACTTCTTTGAACGGTGAGCAGATCGGCGCGCAGGCCCATCGGTGCGGCGTTGAAGATCCGTGGGTCCATCAGCCTCGGCTGGGCGTTGATGATCGGTTCGAAACCCATGTGCGCCAGGATGTCGGTCTCAAGATCCACCCCGGGGGCGACCTCGACGAGTTCGAGCCCGTCGGGAGTGAGCGCGAACACGCACCGCTCGGTCACATACAGCACCGGCTGGCCTGATCGGGCGGCGTATTCGCCGCTGAAGGTGCGCTGCTGGACTTCGTCCAGGAACTTCGGCGCGACGGCACCGTCGGCGATGATCAGCCGGCCGTCCCGCACCCGGGACCGGTTCGGCACCACGAACGATCCGACGAAAACAAGCGCCTTAGCGTTCTGGCTGATATCGATGAACCCACCCGAGCCGGCGAGTCTGGAACCGAACCGGCTGACGTTGACGTTGCCGAACCGGTCCGCCTGGGCCATCCCCAGGACGGCGACGTCCAGGCCGCCACCATCGTAGAAATCGAACTGGGACGGCTGGTCGAGGATCGCCTGCGCATTCACCGCGGCACCGAAATCGAGCCCGTCGGTGGGCATACCGCCCATCGGCCCCGGCTCCGCGGTCAGCGTCAGATATTCCAGAATCCGCTCCTCGGCGGCCACGTTTGCCACCCCCTCAGGCAACCCGACACCCAGATTCACCACGCTGTTCGGGTGGAGCTCCATCGCCGCCCGGCGAGCGATCACCTTCCGCGCGGTCAGCTGCATGGGCGGCACCGAACCGACGACCCTGCGCTGCTCACCGCTCAGCGCCGGCGAGTACCGGGTACCAAACGTCTGCCAGTGGTGTTCCGGCTGCGAGACCACGACGCAGTCGACCAGAACGCCAGGGATCTTCACCTCCCGCGCGCTCAGACTGCCGCTGCCGGCGACCCGCTCGACCTGCACGATCACCAAACCGCCCGCGTTGTGAACGGCCATCGCCACCGCCAACGCCTCCAGCGTCAGCGCCTCCCGCTCCATGGTGATATTGCCTTCCGGGTCCGCGGTCGTGCCCCTCAGAAACGCCACATCCAGTGGCAGCGACTGGTAGAACAAGTAGTCTTGGCCACCGATCGGCAACAGTGCGACACGATCCACCGTGGTGGCCTCGTTGACCTTCCCGCCGCCCTGTCGCGGGTCGACGAACGTACCCAGGCCCACCCGGGTGAGCAGGCCTGGCTTACCCGCCGCGGTGTCGCGGAATAGCTGCGAGATCACACCCTGCGGCAGGTTGTGCGCCTCGATCCTGCCCTCCACTGCCATTTTCCCCAGTGCCGGCGAGAGACCCCAGTGACCACCCACCGCGCGCTTCACCAAACCGTCATGAGCCAACCTGTCCAGCCCGCGACCGTGCCGGTCACCGGCGGCCACCGTGAACACCAATGTCAGGTCCCTTGGAGCGCCGGTCATCAGGAAACGCTGCTCCAGCGCCAGCGTCAGTTCCTCAGCGAAGCACTGTCCCACGAAACCCTCGACCACCAGAGCGTCACCGTCCCGGATCAGCCGGACCGCCTCCACCGCGCCGACCACCTTGTTCCGCACTCCTGCTCCGAACGCCGCCCTGACCGGCAGTACCGGCGCGGCGGTGGCGACCTTGCCCCCAAATGGCCGACTGGACACATGCTCGACGGGGACGGTCACAGGGTTCCTCCTGGGAGATGAAAACGGGCACGCGACGGCCGGTGTGAACCGAACACCCGATCCTTGACCGTAGGCTCATTTGGGCAGTGGTGGGGACAAGCCGGTGTACGGATCAGAAGGTTCGGGGTTCAACTCTCTCGCAGGCAATTGGCAACATGCTGCGCCACAACTGATCTGACGGGCCTTTGCACCTGCAGACTAATTGCAACCTATTTACCTTCCTATTGGCGACTATGTTGTCTCAGGGTCAGCGCACTGGTCGGGGCCTGCCGAGAGAGGGGTTCGCATCCGCTGGGCGTGGCGGAACACAGGGGTTGCGGCTCGGATCTGTTCGCGGCGCACTGTGGACCTGACCCTGACGGTGATGGCCGCGGCCAGCGCTGCCTGAAAACCCCCGGGTGTACCAAGAAGCCTGTCCGTGCGTCGACGGTATGGCGCATCCAGTTGTGCGCCGTGTGATGAAACGGACTTGATAGGCGGGACCTTCGCCTCTGTTTCGGATGACCGCGTAGCCGTTGACTGAGATCAGAGTCGTGCATCGTCGCCCGGCTCCTCCGACGACTGGAGATCATCATGAAGGCACTCGTGTACAACGGCCCCGGCGAGATCAGCTGGATGGACGTGCCAGATCCGGTGATCCAGCATCCGACCGACGTGATCGTGAAAATGCAGGCCACCACCATCTGCGGAACCGATTTGCACATCCTCAAAGGCGACACCCCCGAGGTCGCGAAGGGCCGGGTGCTCGGCCATGAAGGCATCGGCGTCATCACCGAGGTGGGCTCCGGAGTGACCCAATTGACGGTCGGCGACCGGGTGATCCTGTCCTGCGTGAGCGCGTGCGGATCCTGCGCGAACTGCCACCAGGGGCTTTACAGCCACTGCCTGAGCGAAGAGGGAAAAGCCGGCCTCGGCTGGATCTTCGGCTACATGATCGACGGTACGCAGGCCGAGTACGTGCGCGTCCCGTTCGCCGAGAACTCTGTTTACAAGGTTCCCGAGAGTGTCAGTGACGCCGAGGGCATCCTGCTCTCCGACATTCTGCCCACGGGGTTCGAGATCGGCGTGCAGTACGGACATGTCAAGCCCGGCGATGTCGTCGCCGTGGTCGGTTCGGGGCCGGTGGGGCTTTCTGCTGTGATGACCGCAGGCCTCTACGGTCCGTCGAGGGTGATCGCGATCGACCTCGACGACGCCCGGCTCGCCCGTGCCAAGGATTTCGGAGCCACGGACACCGTCAACTCCAACCAGACGGACTGGAAGGAGCAGGTGCTCGCGCTCACCGACGGGGCAGGCGTCGACGTCGCGATCGAAGCCGTTGGCATCCCGAACACCTTCACCATGGCCGTCGACCTCGTCCGGCCCGGTGGCCACGTCGCCAACATCGGCGTGCACGGCAAGTCCGTCGAATTGGCGCTCAACGAGCTGTGGATCCACAACATCGACATCTCGATGGGCCTGGTGAACACCAACACCCTCGGAATGCTGCTGAAGCTCGTCACCCAGCACCGCCTCCCGGTCGACAAGTTCGTCACCCACCGCTTCACCTTCGACCAGATGCTGGAGGCCTACGAGGTGTTCGGCCATGCCGCGCAGCACAACGCCCTGAAAGTCCTGATTCAGCAGTAACCGTCATCCGGTCAGTACAAATCTGGCGAAAGGGGTTGTACTCTACTTAGGGTCTAGGTAAAGTTCGGGCATGGCAGCCGGACCCAAGCCGCGCATGACGCTCTCGACGCAGGCCGTACTTCGCGCCCTACTGGAAGATCCTACGGTCGACCGGTACGGCCTGGAGGTCAGCGCGGCCACTGGACTGCCAAGTGGCACGCTGCATCCCATCCTGGCTCGCCTGGAACATCTGGGATGGGTCGAATCCGATTGGGAAACAATCGATCCGATGAAGGAAGGCCGCCCACGCCGCCGGTATTACCGACTCACCGCCGACGGCCTGGCCTCGGCCCGGATGGCGATGGCCGAAGTCCGCGCAGAGCGAAGTCGGATCGCCGGCCGGTACCGGCCGGCGGGTCGGACACCACTGGGTGAGGCGACGTGAAGCAACCGCAACCCGGCTTCGTGGCCACCCCCACCGGCCCGGCATCAGCAATGGTATTCATCGCCGTGCTCGCCTTGCCGTCAACGTGCCGTGACCGGTATCGCGACGAATTCCGCGCCGAATTGTGCTGCCTCCCCGTCGGACGGCAGATCCTGGAAGCCGCCGGCCTGCTGGCCGGCACCGTCGCCCTGCGCCACGCCCTCAAGGAGGAAGACATGTCCACCTCACCCGAGCCCGCCAGACACCTGACCTGCCGGATCGGACGCCATCACTACCTGTTCATCGATGACGAGAATCCGGAGGACCGACGAATTCACCACCTTGAATGCCGAGACTGCGGCAAGGTCAAGGATCCAGGGCCGGACTACCAGCCGACCGATGGGACATGGCTGGCCAAAGGGTCGTTGGGCGGCTGGTAGATGCATTTCTCCACAATCAGAGAGAATGGTGCAGGCACGCCAACCACCTTTGCCGCTGCTTTCTCTTGGTGACAGCTTTGCGGTCATGGCGCTGATCAGGCGCGGAGTTGCCGGCAGTCGGTCGGGGCGGGCGTTCTGCCCGGGACGCTCCGACCGGTCGTCCCAGTCGCGCAGCTTGATGCGAGGCAGTCGACCTGCGGGCGAGCGGGTTTCAGAGAATATTCCAATCGGGGGGACCATCGGCGGAATTGTCGGCGGTCTCGACGGCGGCGCGGTCGGATCGATGGCCGGGGCGGCAGTGATGCTTTACGGAGCGCGGAATGGGGCGGGGATCGGTGGGTCACCGGTGGCAAGGCCGATGAGGCAGTAGCCGAGATGTTCGACGGAAGTCTCAAGTTGCCGACCGAATTGCGCTCCGGGTCGATTGAGGGGAACCTCAGTCTGCACCATGGACCGTTCCTGGCGTTGGATCTGTCGGCCTCCGGATTCAGTTGGTTCGCCGAACTCGAGGCCAAGCTGAAAAACTCAGATGAACCTTCGCCTGCGGCCCCCGGTTTCGTTGGCCGATGCTTTGTGGAGCTCGCTTTCCAGCACAGCGCGTTGTGCATAGTGTGTTTTGCGTGTCAATCCTGCCATCGATATGAGCGTCGATCTTACCGCGCGTGCCAATCTGTTGGCGTGGCCCTGCGGTTGTTGCCATTTGTGGCCGACAGCCGATTCGGAACCCATGCCACCGAGCTCTGGCACTATCGGTCGGACAACGTGAGCTGTCGTCCCTGAATGTTCACAAATCGTTGACGTCGTCACTGTCGATGGCGAGAGGCTCATCGCTGGAACTGTTATCGTCGCAATTGGGTCTCGATGGAGCATTGAGCGCGGCTTCGCTTCTGCCCGAAGCGATGGCAGACTGACCACCGCGGCCGAATGCTGCGGCGCCACCGGCTCTCGGTACCGCGGGCACGAACCCGCAAGAATCAGACTTCGGACCGAACCCGGGGGACGTGATTCTGGCCAGATCCACTGGACGGCCCGATGGACGGCCCGATGGACGGCCAGGGTGGTTCCGCGGCGTAGTAAAGGGCTTTGATCGTCGCGGTGGAACCAGCGACGAAGTCCAGTCCCAGGCCAGAACCGATTAGAAGATCTTCCTCGTGTTCACGGTCCGGTTGGCAGATGCACCGTCGACCAACCGCACCGACTGTGCGGTCGTTCTCAACGAAGTCGCGAAAGGTGCAGTCATAGAGAGATTCCGCCGCTGGGAGGAGCCAGTCCTGCTGGAGAGCCTGCAGCCGTTCCTGGCCAATCCGCTGTTGGACCTCGGCCCCAACGTCGAGGGTTCCATTTCTGCCACCGGGCCACGGCCTGACGCCATCCTACGGAATCGCATTCAGGGCGATCGGCAAGGCCGACTGATGTCACATCTCGACCGGGCATTCCTCAGGCGGCCAGGCATGGGTCTCCGATCACTGGCGTACTGCCGCGCTGGTGGACTACCGCGCCATCAGCTTGCCCGGCCCGCAGTGTCTCATCTCACGTGCGTCCCAAATTCCAGCAGCAAGACTGTGCAGTCCGACAGATCTCACGGATGTGGCCCGGCCGATTGCCCTGAGCCCGTCGTGCGCCACGAAGTCCAGCGACACCACGATCCAGCCCATCGGACCGGCCAGTGCGGCGACATTCGTGACCCCAGGAGACGCTGAACCGGGCTTCACGCGTTCCCATCGCAGCCGTCACGGCCTGGGTTCCACAATCGACTGGAGTTTCGCAGCGTTCACCCTGGCCATGCGTGCTTGCGGCGCAAGGTTGCCTTTCGCCATCATCCTCAGCTCTCGGGTTCGGCTCCTGCGCGATACGTCCAAGCTGAGCTGGCCTCTGTCGTCTTGATCACTTTGGGGGGTGGAGTGCTTCGATGATGCTGGCCGTGCCCAAGAGGTGGACCCCCGACTTAAGTCGCAATGGCACCATCCACTTCGGCGACGGACGTCGTCGCGGGCCGTTCGCATTGCGGTCCTGGTCGTGTTGATTTGGACCTCCGCGTCGAGTAACACGCGGGTCGCGTACAGGTCCAGAAGGCGCTACCGACAGTCGGTAGGTGGCTGAGCCCGGTTCGTGGAGTCCGGCTGGACAAACCGTCCGATCATCCTCCTCTGGGGAAACGGGTGACGTCCCGGCCGAGCGGGTGGACCCCGTCGTCGTGGTGACCCCGGAAGAGGCGAGGGTGCAAGGCGATTGTTGGGACCGGCCAAAACCGGTACCTGGACTTCTCGTGTACGAAGATCACCATCGCGGCACCAGTGGGTCCAGACACCGCCCACAACGTCGGTGATCTTGTCCACGAACAGCGGATAATGGACACTCTGAACCATCAGCGCGGTGCGGTTTGAGTTGGAACGCTTTCCAGATCCGCTCGATTGTCGAGGCCGACAAACCGTTCCGCTCGTCCATTCGACCGAGATCAGTGCGCCCCATTGCAGGCGGGCTGTTTCCAACCCCTGTGCGAGGACCGGCGTGGTCCAGCGTGACGTCTGGCATCTTGGCTAAGCTTGATGTGGCGCCCTGACCAAACGAGCCGTGATGAGGTTCGATGCGGTCTGGATGGCAACTGCGGCCGGGGACGACGGTGGTTTACCAGGGCTGCGCCGAACGCGTGGCGAACAGAGAGGGATTCGCTATCAACAGGGTGACTCCGGGCACTGCGGGTCGCCGACCCGCGCGTCTCGTCGACGTCGCGGAAGCCGTGGGACTGCACGTTTCAACAGTGTCTCGAGTACTCAACGAAGACGCAAACCTATCCATCAGGCCCGAAACCCGTAACCGGATATTGGCTGCGGCACAGCAACAGGGATACCGTCCCAATGCGATGGCCAGGGCGCTCAAAGCATCGCGGACCGGTGCGCTTGCCATGGTGGTCCCTCTTCTGCGTAACCCGATCTGGTCGAGCATTCAACGGGGAGCGCTACATGCGGCGGCGACCGCCAGCCAAGTGCTGATGATCGTGGAACAGCCTGAGGACGACCTCCGGCGGCCGAGTGACTATCAATATCTTATCCAGGAGAGCAGGGCAGACGGCCTGCTGATCGCCACAGCCCGACGTTCGGGTGGCGAGTCGCCACGATCGCTTACTGTCCCGCACATCTATCTCAACCGCCGCGGCCCGCAACCAGGTAACAACGTCGTGATGGACGAGGAAGCAGCCATGCTGTTGTTCGTCGATCACCTGCACGATCTTGGCCACAGGCGGGTCGGGATCGTCGATGGTCTCAAGGCCATCGACACCGTGCAGCGGCGAACCGTGGCTACTCGTGCCTTGTGCGCCGAACAAGGGATGTCCGCCACCTTCGAACACGCGGAGGACACGGAGATGGCCGGCTACGAGGCCACCGTTCGTCTGCTCTCGCGCCGAAGCGTCCCCACAGCTCTGGGCGTCGGTAACCTAAGCCAGCTGTTCGGCATGCTGAAAGCGCTGCGCGAGGCTGGTGCAAGCGTTCCGCGCGACATCTCGGTCGTGAGCTTTGACGAGGACCAGTGTCTCGCGTTCCTCGAGGTCCCCATCGCGAGTGTGAGCATGCCCTTGTTCGAGCTTGGCGCGGCTGCAGTGCGAGCTCTGATTCTACGGGTGGACGGCATTCCCGGTACGGATGAGGTGGTCGGTGATCCACCGGTGTTGATCGAACGTGGTTCTACCGCGGCCCCACGGCGCACGGGGCGTCTTCGCATCTGATCGATGACCGCGTGCCGTCCAAAGGCATGTGCTCGATGGCCCTGACGGCAGGTGGCGAGCCAGCCGGACCCCGTACGAGCTGGCCACTTGTTGCTGATGGCGCCTCAGGGCGGGTCGCCTCGGACATGGCGCCTCACCGCGATTGTGTTTCCTGGTCATTACGTGCCTTCGCCTCCGCCGAAACAAACGTTTTACTGAAGCCTCTTCCTCTAGGCAAACCTTTGCCCTAGTCTCTGGACATGTTGTTGACTGAACGTTCGGCTTCAGCCGCCAGCTCGAGTCCCAGGTGGGCCGGAAAGCTTCTCCTGCACAACGTGTCCGTGGCGGGTGCGGGCAAGATGAGGTTTCGCCAGTTCGGCAGTGACGAGGTACTTGTGGACCGTCGTGCAACCACGGGCAGGATGCTGTCGCTGCTCGTGGTCTTCCCAAGGATCAACATGTCGACTGGATCTCGGACCGCGGCGTATCGGGACTTTGACGACCGCGGCTTCAAGGGCGTGGTCGCGATCAATGGCTCGAACGGCATGGGTCGCCAGCGCAACACCTATGTCGTCGCCTCGGTCGCCAGGCTCAGCGGAGCACGGATCATCGTCCAAGTAGGGAACCCCTGATGGCGGCGCCCGAGAACGGATCTGGGTACCCACAGCTGCCACCGGAGTCCATGGCAAGAATTGCCCAGCTACTGACGGAGATAGTCACGCTGCAACACGGCGACGAACTGGCCGACGATCAACTGCGGGAGCTCCGGTCGCGGATTGACAGCCAGCTGGCAGCCGCGGCTCGGCTACATCAATTTGAACTGAGCAACGATCAGGAACCCATCTATGTGGTGCTGACCGACGAGGGGGCATCGCATGACCGATGAAGAGCTTGCCTTCTGCAGCATCCGAGAGCTGGGTCACCTGATCCGGAGCGGCGAGACGTCGCCCAGGGAGCTGACCGAGCTCTATCTCGGACGCCTGGATAACGTGGGACGACGCCTGAACGCTGTTGCGACGATCACCGAGGATGTGGCCAGGCGCGAAGCTGCGCTTTGCGAGGCCGAGCTGCGGTCCGGGTTGGACCGGGGTCCGCTGCACGGAATCCCCTACGGTCTCAAGGATATCGTCAGCGCGGTAGGAGCGCCCACAACCTGGGGAGCGTTTCGCGAGCAGCACTTCGGGCAGGAAGCGACGGTGACCCGTCGACTGCGGGATGCTGGCGCCATCCTTGCGGCGAAGGTCGCGACCATCGAAATCGCCGGTGGGATGGGCTATGACAACCCCAATGCCTCGCTCACCGGGGCACCTGGCAACCCGTGGCACACCGGCCGCTGGACCAACGGCTCCTCCAGCGGTCCGGCCGCCGCGGTCGGCGCCGCGGCCGTGCCCTTTGCGATCGGCAGCGACACCGGTGGTTCCATCCTGCTGCCGGCGGCATTCACGGGTACGGCGGGGCTGCGCCCGACCTACGGTCGGGTGAGCCGAGCCGGGGCGATGACCCTGTGCTGGACCCTGGATCGGCTCGGACCGCTGTGCCGCAACGCCGACGACTGCGGACTGGTCCTGGAAGCGATCGCCGGCCATGATCCACGGGATCCCACCTCCTTCGACGCGGTGTACCGCTACCGCCGACCACATCCTCGCCGCGACGGGTTCCGTTTCGGGGTCATCTCCGGGGCCTGCGAGGGCGCCGAGCCGGAGGTGACCGCGAATTTCGCGGCTTCGCTCACCGCACTCGAGCAGGTCGGCACCCTGGAAGAAGTCGACCTACCGGCTCTGCCCTACGACGACGTCGTCGAGATCGTCATCAACGCCGAGGCTTATGCGGCGTTCGACGAATTCATCGCCGGCGGCCGCACGGTCGAGCTCACGGCCGCCAAAGCACGCGGCCACCGATTGGCGGGCGCGGTACTGCCTGCGCACGACTACATCCGCGCGCAACGGATCCGCCGCATCATCGCCGACCAGTTCGGCGCACTGGCCGGCCGATACGACGCGCTGCTCGCGCCTTCGCTGGGCGTGGTGGCAACGGGCATCGACGACGACTTCGAGTACATGTTGCCGGGTGCCTTCGGCCGACCGCTGAACTTCGCCGGTGTGCTGTCCGGAACGCCCACCGTCTCGGTGCTCAACGGACTCGGCCGGGACGGTCTGCCCACCGGGATCCAGTTCGCCGGTGCCCGGTTGGCTGAGAACCGCATTCTGGATGCGGCCGGCACCCTGGAGACGCGGACGGGCACCACAGCTCTTCGACCGGACGGACCGTTCGGGACATCGCTCCGGCTCGAGTCCGGAGCGAGCAGTTGAGCAACTACTTCCTCCGCCGGCTGGTCTCGATCGTGGCACTGGCATTCGGGATCAGTGTCCTTGTCTTCCTGATCATCCGGCTGATCCCCGGTGACCCGGCCATCACTCTGCTGGGCACCAACGCCGGCGACGCATCCCTGGTCGCCCGTCTGCACCAGCAGCTCGGCCTGGACCAGCCTGTGCAGGTGCAGTATCTCCGATGGATCGGCAACTTCCTGCGGGGCGACTTCGGTTACTCCTACGGCGATCAGCGCAGTGTCAGCTCCCTGCTCGCCGCCAACTTCCCGGCCACCATCCAACTGACCCTGGCCGGCTTGGCCCTGTCCGTGGTGTTCGGCAGTCTGCTCGGAGTCCTGGCAGCAGTCCGGCGTAATCGGGCCGCGGACACCGTCACCATGGGCATCGCCCTCACATGCATGTCGATCCCCAGTTTTTGGCTAGGGCTCCTGCTGATCCTGCTGTTCGCGGTGAAGTTCCCCATCTTCAACGTCGTCGGGGGCACCTCCCTCAAGGGTCTGGTGCTGCCTGCCGTGACCCTTGCGTTGAGCAGTATCGGCTTCAACGCCCGCTTCGTTCGGTCCAGCGTGGTCAGTGCGCAGCAGCAGAAATACGTGATTACCGCCAGGGCCAAGGGAATCAGCGGCTGGCAGGTTTTCCGCAAGCACGTCCTGCGCAATGCACTGCTGCCCATTCTGACCATCGTGGGGCTGCAGGTCGGCCAACTGATCTCCGGAGTGGTGATCGTAGAGACCGTCTTCTCCCGGCCGGGTATCGGCCGCCTGCTGGTGCAGTCGATCTTGTCGAAGGACTACCTGACCGTGCAGGCGGTGGTGCTCATCATCGCGGTGGCCTACGCCGTGATCAACCTGGTGGTGGATCTGCTGTACCCGGTGCTCGATCCCCGTGTGGCCAACCGGTAAGGAATCACAGACGATGCAACCAGAACTGAGACCGGTCGATGCCGCGCTGCCCATCGACATCCGCCCCGCTGCCACCGGCCCGGCCTACCCAACACGAAGACGACGCATCCTGCGGGCCTTCCGGCACCGCAGCCTGGCCGCCGGCACCGTCATCTGCGTCGTGCTGGTGGCACTGATACTGGCAGCACCGCTGCTCACGTCACAGGATCCGAACAACCAGGACCCGCTCGCTGCATTCGCCTCGCCCTCGGCCACGCACCTGATGGGTGCCGACTCCTTCGGACGCGACCTGTTCTCGCGGGTGCTCTACGGCGGCCGGACCACCATGCTGGCAAGCCTTTTCGTTGTCCTGTTGGGCGGAGTGGTCGGCACCCTGTTGGGGTTGATCGCCGGTTACTGGCGCGGCGCAGTGGGTTTCATCATCATGCGATTCGCCGACCTGCTGCTTGCCTTCCCGGGCATCCTCCTCGCCCTCGCGGTTGCCGCCGTCCTGGGCAGCGGACTTTCCAACGGCGTCATCGCGGTGGCCGCCATCCTGGTTCCGGTGTACATCCGCCTGGTCGAAGGCGCCACCGTCGAGGTACTGCACCTGCCGTACGTCGACGCCGCGGTGACATTGGGCGCCAGCCCTTTCCACATCATCCGTCGGCACATCGTTCCCAATGTGGCCTCCGGCATCATCGTCCTGACCACCTCCTGGCTCGGCATCGCCGCGTTGTGGATCGCCGCTCTCGGGTTCATCGGGCTGGGTGTCCAGCCGCCGACACCGGAGTGGGGAGAAATTCTCAACGACGGCCAGAACTACATCACAGTCGCCTGGTGGATCACAGTCTTCCCCGGCATCTTTCTCGCTCTGTTCGTCGTCGGGGTCAACCTTCTCGGCGATGGGCTTCGCGACGAACTCGACCCCACGCTGTCCCGCAGCTAGCAGTCCCCAACCACCTGCACCGCCTGACCTAAGGAGTCATCACGTGAGATTCACCCGAAAGTCGGCCATGGCCACGGCGCTTGCTGTGGCGTTGACCACGGCCGTCAGTGCCTGCTCCGCGAGCTCGTCCTCCGGCTCCAGTGTCGGCCCCGGCACCAGTGGGGCCGCGGCA
>JBBROB010000030.1:0-44078 GCA_038229825.1 Mycobacteriales bacterium | reverse complement strand
GTTCTTCCCGCACGCCGAGCCGGCGCCGTGGGCGGGGAAGACGCGCACGGCATCTGGCAGGCCCATCAGCTTGCGCTGGATCGAGTCGTACAGCTGGTGGCCCAGTTCGTCCGCGGTCACGCCGATGGAGGCGAGCAGGTCTGGCCGTCCGACGTCGCCGATGAACAATGCGTCGCCGGTCAGCACACCGTAGGCGATCTCGTCGGCCGCGTGCTCGAACACCAGCACGCTGATCGACTCGGGGGTGTGCCCCGGGGTGTGCATGATCTCCAGGGTGACCTCACCCAGGCTGATGCGTTCGCCATCCGCGAGTGACCGGATCTGAAATTCGGCGTGGGCACCCTGCCCGTAGCCGATCCAGGCCCCGGTGGCCTTGGCCATTTCCAGATGCCCGGACAGGAAATCGGCGTGGAAGTGGGTATTGATCACCCCGATGATCTGAACACCCTGCGCCTTCGCGTCGGCCAGGTACTCGCCGACGTCGCGACGCGGGTCCACCACCACGGCCCGTCGGGATTCGGTGTCGGCGATCAGATACGACGCCTGCGACAGGCAATCCAGGTAGTACTGGGTGAACAACACGAGAGACCTCCGGGATGGCGGTGGATACCGGTGCAACTATACCCCAGGGGGTATTATGTCCGGCAGCTCGTGCTTGCGTTGCGCGGACGAGGATGGTTGTCTGTTTCGGTGGACTACCTCCGAACTGGTGCGGGCACCGCCTTTTGCGTGTGCCTGATCGGGGTGACTCCGCTATCGGTCGATGACCGGCTCTGTTGCGGTTCCTTGTCGCGCTGAACGGATCCTGTCCGTTCTGCCGGCTCACCCGCCGGAATACCACCTTCAGAGCGCGAGAGATCCCCTCATGAACAGCTCCGTCCCCAGTGAATCGACTGCCGCCGCCGACCTGGTCGTTACTTCACCGAACCCAGCCACCCTGCCGACCGACGAGGCGCTGCCGAAGCGGTGTGGCTCGGTGTTGCGGCGCATCGCCGCGGTCATCTCAGCCGCGCACACAGCCCGCGTCCCGTTCTGAACCCGGCCTGCGCCGCCGCGGCACCGGCAGGAACCTCGGGGTCGTTGCGGCGTACGCGCGGTAGCCGGGAAAGCGTTGCCGCAGCGCATGTTCCTCAAATCCGGCCTTGTAGTTCAGCAGGGCCGTCAGGGCCACGGTCAGGCCGAGCTGCCGCCGGTCACCTGCGGCGAGAGTCCGGCCGGCGGAGGCCAGCAGCAGTCCCGCGTAGATCGGGTGGCGCAGCCACCGATACATGCCGGCGGCGCGCAATTGCGCGGCACTGTTGGGCAACGGACTGGCGGTAAGCCCGGCACCCAGGTTGCTCGCGGCAATCGCGGCCATCACCGATCCCGCGGTGATCGCGGTGCCGCCGACGACCCGGACGCGGCCGGCGGTCGACCAGTCGTTCCGCGGCCGTAGGAAGAGCTGACCGGCCAGCAGGGTGAACTGTGCGGTCACCAGCAACTTGGCCTTCACGCTCGGATCGGCCATCATGCGAGGGAGAGGAACATCTTCTCCATCGCGGCGGTGTCGATGGTGTCCTGCCCGCCGGATTCCAGCAGGCACTGCTTGAGACCGGTGGCGATGACGGCGAAGCCGGCCCGGTCCAGGGCCCGGCTGACAGCGGCGAGTTGGGTGACGATGTCCTGGCATTCCCGACCCTCCTCGATCATCTTCAGCACGCCGCCGAGTTGACCTTGGGCGCGGCGCAGCCGATTGACGACGGCGGTCATCTTGTCGGGGGCGAGTTCGACCATGATGGTTCTCCTGACTTGGGGTGTTGCGGCGCAACCGCACTTTCGACCGGTGTAGCCGGCTGACGAACGATGGAGGTACCAGGAATCAGCTGACGGTCAGGAGGCTCGGATCGAGTCGAGCGCGGAGGTCAGCCGCGTCCGGGCGTCTGCCGCGACCGCGACCAGATCGTCGTTGCCGGTCATGCTGACCATGATCTGGGGATCCATCGCCTCAACCACGGTCGTGGCAGCGTCCAGGGCCCTGACCACCACGTTGCACGGCAAGAGCAAGCCGATGGACGGTTCGGCCTGCAGTGCCGCGTAGGCAAGCGGCGGCCTGCACGCTCCCAGGATGACCTGCGGCAGAAGGTCCACATCAAGTTTCGTCTTGAGGGTCTGCTGCAGGTCGATCTCGGTGAGCACGCCGAACCCGACATCGGCCAGGGCCGTTCGGGTGCCGGTCAGCACCTCGGCGAACGGGCGCGCAATTGTTGCGGTGATCGCATAAGACATGACGGGTTCCTCTTCTGTTGAACGTCGGGTGACAGATCGAGCGGAGGGCACACCTGCAAAACCTGTCCGCTTCGTTTGGATCAACTCCCGGCCGAAACTTCTACTTCGCCGGGGCCGATGCCACTGACGTCCGGACTTCGTCCATGTCCAGGGCCTCCACTGCGGCGATGAGCTGCTCGAGTGAAGCCGCGGGCAGCGCTCCGGGCTGGGAGAACACCAGGATGCCATCGCGGAAGGCCATCAACGTCGGAATGGAGCGGATTTCGGCGGCGGCAGCCAATTCCTGCTCGGCCTCGGTGTCGACCTTGCCGAACACGATGCCCGGGTGCTTGTTCGAGGCCTGCTCGAAGACGGGAGCGAACATCCGGCAGGGGCCACACCACGAGGCCCAGAAGTCGACGAACACGATCCCGTCGGCCTGCACGGCCTGCTCGAATGTGCTGTTGGTCAGTGCTGTTGTTGCCATGGTCGCTGTCCTCTCATTGAACCCAATAATACCCCTATGGGTATCAACGCGGACGGTCCTCGGATATTCCCGTGCTCGACGTCTCGCCTGCGCTGGCTCTTCTATACCCCTGGGGGTATAGTCGATCAGGACATGACCCTTCATCCCTCAGGAGTGAGCAGAAGATGTGCCGAGCAGTGAACTGCCGCAAGTGCGGCAAGACGACGTGGGCCGGTTGCGGACAGCACGTGGATGCGGTCTTGCGGGGCGTGCCGCGCGCGGATCGCTGCTCGGGACATGTCAGTGAGCAGGGCACCTCGGGCGGCGGCTTCCTGGCCAAGATCTTTGGTCGCTGAGCTGACCTCGCTTTCCGCCTACGCTCAGGGACGTGGACGACTTGGCACCGTTTGATACCCCGCTGCTCCGCCGGATCCGGGAGTCGGTGATCGGCGACGATCAGGTGATGCCCGGTCCGTACGGGCCCCGTCGGGTGACCTACGCGGACTACACCGCTTCCGGCCGGGCGTTGAGCTTCCTCGAGGACTTCGTCCGTGACGAGGTGCTGCCGCGCTACGCGAACACCCATACCGAGTCCAGCGGGACCGGTCTGCAGACCACCAGGCTCCGCGAGGATGCCCGCTCGATCATCTCGGACGCGGTGGGCGGCGACGTGGACACGGTGGTGATCTTCGCCGGCTCCGGCTGCACCGGCGCGATCGACAAGTTGGTCGGCATCCTCGGGCTCCGGATCCCGGCCGCCCTGGAGGATCGCTATCGGCTCAGCGATGCCATCCCGGCGCAGGAGCGGCCGGTGGTCTTCATCGGGCCGTTCGAGCATCACTCGAACGAACTGCCGTGGCGCGAGACGATCGCCGACGTGGTGGTGATTCCCCAGGACACGGACGGCCATATCGATGTCCAGGTTCTGGAAACCGAACTGCTGCATTATGCGGGCCGGCCGTTGAAGATCGGGTCCTTCTCCGCCGCCAGCAACGTCACCGGCATCGTCAGTGACACACATCGGATCTCGGCGTTGCTGCATGCCCACGGCGCCTTGTCCTTCTGGGATTTTGCCGCCGCAGCACCATATGTCGATATCGAGATGTACAGCCGTGACGCTTCGGACCCGCTGGCATACAAGGACGCGATCTTCCTCAGCCCGCACAAATTCATCGGCGGCCCGAGCACGCCCGGAGTGCTGGTGGTCCGTCGCGAGTTGGTACGCAACCGCGTTCCCGATGTGCCCGGCGGCGGCACCGTCGCCTACGTCAACCCGACCGAGCACCGGTACCTCGACGACCCCGCCCAGCGCGAGGAGGGCGGCACTCCGGCGATCGTCGAGTCGATCAGGGCCGGGCTGGTGTTCCAGCTGAAGCAGGCGGTGGGTGTCGGGGTGATCCGCGCGCACGAGGACCACTTCCTGTCCCGGGCGATCGCGGCCTGGCAGCAGGAGCCGAACATCGAGATCCTGGGCAATCTCGATGCCGAGCGGCTGTCCATCGTCTCGTTCGTCGTCCGCGGCTCCGACGGCCGTTACCTGCACCACAACTTCGTGGTGTCCCTGCTGAACGACCTGTTCGGTATCCAGTCGCGCGGCGGCTGCTCCTGCGCCGGCCCGTACGGGCACCGCCTGCTCGGCATCGACCTGGAACACTCAAGGGCGTTCGAGCGCGAGATCGCCCATGGCTGCGAGGGAATCAAGCCTGGATGGGTCCGGATCAACTTCAACTACTTCATCTCAGAGCCGGTGTTCCACTATCTCGTCGAGGCGGTCCGGTTGGTCGCCTGCGCGGGTGGCAGGCTGCTTGCGGACTACCGATTCGACCCCGCCACCGGACTCTGGCGGCATCGCCTCGGCCCGGTGGAGCCACCGCTGCGGCTGCGGCAGATCTGCTACGACACACACGGTGAGATGCAGTATCCGCATCAGGACAATTGCGCCCCGGAAAGCGATCTGGACAACTATCTGCGCCAGGCTCGGGAGATCCTGTCCGGTCCACAATCCGCCACCGGTGAGGTGGTCGACTTGGCCCGGCCCACCCTGTCCGAGGACTTCGAGCACCTGCGGTGGTTCGACCTTCCGGCGATCTGCCTATCTACCTGAGGGCACGCTGCGTAGACCGGTATACATCGGAGCCGCTTCCCGCAGGTTGATGTCGATGTCGGGCGGATTGCTGAGGCTGTTGTGCACGGTGCAGTGGGAGGCCACCGCCAGGAAGGCATCACGACGATGCTCCGGCAGACCAGCGGGCGGGGTGATATCGATGCTGATGCCCGTCACCCGGTTCGGCTTTCCGCCCATGTCGTAGCGGGCGTGGACGGCGAGTCCCGCCGAAGTGATCTGGTGCCGCGCCAGATAACGCCGTGCGTAGAACGCGACACAGCTGGCCAACCCCGCGATGAACAATTCGGTGGGGGTGGGGTCCTCGTCGGTGCCGCCGGCATCGATGGGTTGGTCGACCAGCAGCAGATGACCGCGCACGTCGATCGCGAACCGATCGCCATCCAGATACCGCACGCCCAGATCGCCGCTCATCGCAGTCCGCCTTTCCTGGCCCCTGGAGTCCCGCTGTTCGGATTCCCCCACGAAACTATCCGCGGGCGCACCGGCACGGACAGGGCCCAAGGTCCCATCCTTACGGCGCAAAGACCTGGATCCCCGCGCCCGCCGTCGACGACCGGACCGCCGGCCAGATCCTGACCCCTTCAGCGGCGGCAAAGCACCCGACCTGAGGTCGCACGCCGCCCCCGCCGCGCTACGCCCGGCAGCGGATGGTCCTTGTCCTGTCGGGACTTTCGTCACTTCCGGGCATCCGCAGAGACTCCTATCGTGGAATCGTCAGGAGAATTCCTGAACCCAACGAAGGGTGCGCCGTGAAGCGACTAGTGGTTCTCGGTGGCGGCACCGCCGGCACAATGATCGTCAACAAGCTGCGCCGTCAGCTGAAAGCCGATGAGTGGCACATTTCGGTCGTCGACCAGGACGACGTCCACCGCTACCAACCGGGCTACCTCTTCCTCCCCTTCGGCGCCTACTCGGCCGACCAGGTCACCCGATCGCGGCACGTCTTCCTGCCTGACGGGGTGGACTTCATCATCGGCGACGTCGACCGGATCGACGCCGATGTCAGCTGCGTCACCCTCGCCGACGGCCGGACTCTGCCGTATGACTACCTGGTCATCGCCTCCGGCACCACCCCAAGGCCGGACCAGACTCCAGGAATGCTCGGCCCGCAATGGCGGCGCAGCATCTTCGATTTCTACAGTTTCGACGGGGCGCAGGCTCTCGCCGCCGCGCTGAAGAAATTCGATGGCGGTCGTTTCGTGGTGCACATCACCGACATGCCGATCAAGTGCCCGGTGGCACCGCTGGAGTTCACCTTCCTGGCGGATGCATATTTCCGGGAGCGGGGTATCCGGGAACAGGTCGAAATGGTGTACGTGACCCCGCTGTCCGGGGCGTTCACCAAGCCGATCTCCTCGGCCTACCTCGGCTCGATGCTGGACGACCGGAAGGTTGCCGTCGAAACGGACTTCCTGGTCGAGCACATCGACCAGGAAACGAAGTCGCTTGTTTCCTATGATGAACGGGTGATCGGTTTCGACCTGCTCGTCACCGTTCCACTGAACATGGGCGCCGACTTCATCGCCCGCTCCGGCCTGGGCGACGATCTGAACTACGTCCCGGTGGACAAACACACACTGCTCTCCACGAAGTACCCGAACATCTTCGCCGTTGGCGACGCCTCCAACATCCCCGCCTCCAAGGCCGGGTCGGTCGCCCACTTCGCCGTCGATATCTTCGTCGACAATTTCCTGGAGCACATCCTCGGCAAGGCCATGACCGGATCGTTCGACGGCCACGCCAACTGCTTCATCGAATCCGGCGACGGCAAGGGACTGCTGATCGATTTCAACTACGATACCCAGCCTCTCCCGGGCAAATATCCGGTCCCGGTCGTCGGCCCCTTCAGCCTGCTGAAAGAAACCCGGGCCAACCATTTCGGCAAGCTCGCCTTCCGCTGGATGTACTGGAACGTCCTGCTCCCCGGCCGCCCGATACCACTGCCGGCCAACATGTCCATGGCCGGCAAAAAGACCGACAACTAGGAGAACGCCATGCCTGTCACCACCCTCGCCGGACACCAGATCCACGTCAACGAGGAAGGTTTCCTGACCGACCCCGCCGAGTGGAGCCGCGACCTGGCCACCACACTGGCCGGGCAGATCGGTATCCAACTCACCGATGCCCACTGGAAAGTCCTGGAATTCCTCCGGGCCGACTTCGCCGACAAGAAGGAGACGGCCACCATCCGGCGAGTCTCCACCGCCGGCGGAATTCCGGTGAAGGAACTGTTCAAGCTCTTCCCGCAGAAACCGGCCAAGAAGATGGCCTACATCGCCGGCCTGCCCAAGCCCATCGGCTGCGTCTAGAACACGTTCGACCACTCACCGACACCACTGGAGACGATCATGACCACCACCGAATCAGAACCCGCCGTCATCCCGCAATTCGATACCGCTGCCTCCGGGCGCAAGCTCGCCATCATCTGCTCCAAGGGGACGCTGGACATGGCCTACCCGGGCCTGGTACTCGCCAACGCGGCCCTTGGTGAAGGAATCGAGACGCATCTGTTCTTCACCTTCTGGGGCTTCGAGATGATCAACAAGAAGACCATGAACGACTTGAAATTCACCTTACTGGGAAATCCCGCGACCCACATGCCGCAGGGCCTGGGTGGACTGCCGTGGATGACCTCTATGGCGACCGCCAAACTGAAGAAATCCATCGCCGACGTCGGCGTCCCCGAAATACCGGAATTCCTTGAATTGATCGTCGCCTCCGGAGGTCACCTCTGGGCATGCCGGATGTCCGCCGACATGAATCACCTCACCGAAGCAGACCTCTACGACGAGGTGGAGGGGATCATCAGTGCCGCCGATTTCATCGAGAAGACCGAAGGGGCCCAGTTGCTCTTCATCTAGCCAGGGTCAGGTGCCGCGGTGGATTCAGCCCGCCGGTCGTTCACCGGCGGGCGGAATGCTGCGCCAGTCCAGGTAGCCGGCTCGTGCGGTCGGCAATGTGTTGAAAAGTCTTTCCCTACCAATGGAATCGACCAGGCCATAGGCCTGCAGGTCGTCCAGCAGATCCTGCTTCACCCGGACCAGTGCCACTACGATTCCGCGACCGGTGAGCGTGGCCCGCACTGATTCGAGCGCGTCGAGGCCGGTGATGTCGACCTCGACGATCGCCTCGCAGTTCAGCACGAACCAGTCGACAGTCCCCGGGCAATCCGTCACGGCGGCCAGTGCGCGCCGCCGGAAGTCGTCGGCATTGGCGAAGAACAACGGCGCGTCGTACCGATAGAACAGAATTCCCGGGGTCTGCTGGGCGCCGGGATAGTCGTCGACGTCATGCATGCCGGCCACGCCAGGGACCTCACCCAGAATGGCATCGTGCGGTCGGGCGACCCGAGCCAGCAGTTCGACCACGGACAGCCCGACAGCCAGCAACACCCCGTACAGGATGTCGAAGGTCAAGACTCCGAGGGTTGCCACACCGGCCAACAGCACCTCGCGGCGGCGGAATCGGGCCAGCCGCCTGAACTCCCCGACATCGATCAGCCGGAAGGCCGCGTAGATGACCAGCCCGCCCAGCGATGCGGTCGGAAAATGGGCCAGCATCGGGCGGAGGAAGGCAAGCGTCAGCAGCACGGCGACCAGGGCCGTCAGGGAGTAAGCCTGGCTCCGACTCCCCGCCGCGTCGCCCAGTGCGGTGCGGCTGCCGCTGCTGCTCACCGGGAACCCCTGCAGCAGAGCCGATCCGATATTGCACGCACCCAGGGCGAGCAATTCCTGATTGGCGTCGATGTCATATCCGCCGCGGGTCGCGAAGGACCTCGCGGTCAGCACGTTGTCGGTGTAGCCGACCACCAGGATGCCAAGGGCGGGCAGCAGCAACTGGCTCAGATCAGACACCGCCGGAATCGCTGCCGTCGGCAGGCCGCCGGTCAGGGCGCCGACGACGGCGACGCCGTGCCGGTCCAGGTGGGTGACCGCGACCGCGGCCGTCACCAGCGTGACCGCGACCAGGGCTCCCGGCCCGCCGGGCCAGCGCCGGGAGATGACCACCAGCAGCACGATGGTGGCCAGCGCGACTCCGACGGTCGCCGGGTTGATCTGTGCGGCGTGCCGGACCAGGGACGCAACCTGCGAGAAGAGGGTGTCGCCGTGGACTTGGGCTCCGGTCACCTTGCCGAGCTGGCCGACCATCATGATCACGGCCACCCCGGCCAGATAGCCGACCAACACCGGACGGGACAGCAGATCGGCGACGAAACCCAGCCGAAGCCCCCATGCGACCAGGCAGAACAGCCCGAGCACCAGGGCCAGTTCGGCGGCCACGGTGGCGTACCGGGCCGGGTCCCCGCCGGCCAGCGGCGCGACGATGGATGCCGTGAGCAAAGCGGTCGTCGATTCCGGGCCGACAGACAGCTGACGGGATGAGCCGAGCACCGCGTAGATGATCAGGCACGGCAGGATGGCCCACAATCCGGCGGCGGGCGGCAGGCCGGCCACCTCCGCGTAGGCCATCACCTGTGGGATGAGATAAGCGGCCACCGTCACCCCGGCCACCAGATCCCCGCGCAGCCACGCTCGGCGGTAGCGGACCAGCAGCGCCAGGCTGGGAGCAACCCGACCAAGCGCGACACGATGACCACCCATCACGCCGCCGCCTCTCCGCTGCCAGGACTTCAGCTGTCGTCGACTCCATAGCGGGCGTTTGTCCACCGGCCACCAGTGACCAGTTCATTTGACGGTCGCCGGTGCACAAACGTAAGGTCGGCGCATCTGCTCTCCGTCAGCGAAGTCCGGTGTGAAACCGGCGCTGTCCCGCAACTGTGGTCCTCTCTCCTCTAGAGGCTAGCCAGGTCGCCTGACGGACGGGCGTGATCGGCCAGCCTCGAGGAACGGGCATCGGTTCGAGCGGCAGTGCTCCTGTCGTCGAGCGGGAACCACCCTCGACGATTCGATAGGGAGCCAATGAGCATCAAGTCCGGCCTGATCGCGGCCATTGCGGGTGTCTGTGTCCTCGTGTCGGCCTGCAGCGGGAACAGCGGGCCTGGCGCGGCGAACGCCTCGCCGACCCCGACATCGAGCCCGGCGACCAGCCCCGCCCAGGTCAGCCCCGTGAGCAGCCCCGCCGCGGCCAGCGCGAGCACCAGCACCGTCCGGTCGGAGCCGGCTGTGCACAGCAGCGGACCGTCAGCAGCCGCCGTGCCGCAGCGAATCGTCTCGCTGTCACCCACCGCCACCGAGGACCTGTTCGCAATCGGCGCCGGCGCTCAGGTGGTCGCGGTGGATAGCGACTCCAGCTATCCAGCGAACGCGCCGAAGACGAACCTTTCTGCGTACCAACCCAATGTCGAGGCGATCGCCAAGTACCGCCCCGACCTGGTGGTGATCTCCGACGACATCAACAACATCAAGGCGCAGTTGACCGCGCTGAAGATAGCTGTCCTGGTCGAGCCGGCCGCCAACACGCTGGACGATGCCTACCAGCAGATCCAGAACCTGGGCAGCCGGACCGGACACGCTGCAAAGGCGGCCGGCGTCGCGAACGGGATGCGCACCAGCATCGCCGCGTTGGTCGCCACCGTGCCCAAGCGGGAGAAGCCGCTGAGCTACTTCCACGAACTGGACAACACCCTGTACACCGTCTCGTCGAAGACGTTCGTCGGCCAGATCTACGCGCTCGCGGGTATGCGCAGCATCGCGGACTCTGCCAGTGGCAAGGCAACCGCGTACCCGCAACTGTCCGCGGAGTATCTGCTCAGCGCCAACCCGGACCTGGTGTTCCTGGCCGACACCAAGTGCTGCGGCCAGAACGCGGCCACCTTCGGAAAGCGCCCTGGCTTCAGCGCGCTGGCAGCGGTGCGGGACCAGCAGATCGTGTCGCTGGACGACGACATCGCCAGCCGCTGGGGCCCGCGGGTGGTCGATCTACTGCGCAAGATCGTCGACGCCGCAAAGGCCTTCCGGGCTTCGTGACGGTGACCGACAGCGCTTGGCCCGACGGGCCACCGGTGACCGCACTGCGCCCGGCGCGGCTGCGCCCGGCGCTGCTGGTGGCCAGTGGGCTGGCCGTACTACTTGCCGCGGTCGCGGGTCTGGTCGTCGGCCCCGTGCTCATCTCACCGGCCGCCGCATTGGGCGACCTACTGGGCCTGCACACTTCGCTGAGCCAGACCGAAGTCGCCATCATCGAACAGATTCGGCTGCCACGGGTGGTCCTGGGCCTGTTGGTCGGCGGCACCCTCGCGCTGTCCGGTGCCAGCTACCAGGGGGTGTTCCGCAATCCACTGGCCGATCCGTATCTGCTCGGCGCCGCGGCCGGTGCTGGACTCGCCGTCACACTGGTGATCGCCGGCGGTCTGGACGGCGGATCAACCATGGGCGGCGCGCCGCTGGCGGCGTTCCTGGGTGCCTTGGGCGCGGTCGGGTTGACCTACGCGCTCGGAGTTTCCGGCGGCGGCCGGCCGTCGACGGCCGCGTTGATCCTTGCTGGAGTAGCCGTCGGCAGCTTCCTCACAGCGGTGCAGACCTACATTCAGCAGCGCAACCAGGACACCATCCGACAGGTCTACTCATGGATCCTCGGCCGGCTGTCGACTGCGGGCTGGCACGATGTGCTGCTGCTGGCGCCGTACGCGGCCGTGTCCTGGATTGTGCTGCTGACCCAGCGGCGGGTACTGGACGTGCTGGCCGTCGGTGACGACGAGGCGGCCACGCTGGGGATCAATGTGCGGCGCACCCGGTTGGTCATCATCGTCGCCGCGTCACTGGGAACCGCTGCCGCAGTGTCGGTCTCGGGTTTGATCGGCTTTGTCGGCATTATTGTGCCGCACGCGGTGCGATTGCTGGCCGGCCGCAGTCATCGGGTCGTCCTGCCGTTGTCGTTGCTGTTCGGGGGCGCCTTCATGTGCGCCGCGGACCTGCTGGCCCGCACCATCGCCGCGCCGGACGAGATCCCGATCGGTGTGGTGACGGCGTTCTTCGGCGCACCGTTCTTCGTACTCGTGCTTCGCCACTCACGGCAGAACGCGACGTGATCGGCTGCCACGGCGTCTCCGTCTCACTGGGAAACCACCGGGTGCTCGGCGACATCGACTTCCGGGTCGAGCGTGGACAGTGGGTCTGTGTCGTGGGTCCCAACGGGGCGGGGAAATCGACGTTGTTGCGGTACATCGCCGGGATAGTCCCCGGGCAGGGCGCTTTGCAGCTCTCGGGCCGGGCGGCGAGTGAGCTGAGCAGGCGGCGGCGCGCCCAGTGGGTGGCGTTGGTACCGCAGACGCCGGTCATCCCGGACGGGCTGCGGGTTGTTGACTACGTGCTGCTGGGCCGGGCCCCGCACATCCGCCCAATGGCGGTGGAGGGCCCCGGCGACCTGCGGGCCGTGCACGAAGCCCTCAACCAACTCGATCTGCTGGAGATGGCCGACCGGGTGGTGACCAGCCTCTCCGGGGGGGAGCGGCAACGCGTCCTGCTCGCCCGTGCCCTGGCGCAGGAGGCACCCATCCTGCTGCTCGACGAGCCGACCACAGCCCTGGATGTCGGGCACCAGCAGCAGGTCCTGGAACTCATCGAGAAACTTCGGAAGGAAAGGGACCTGACGGTGGTCACCACCATGCACGACCTGACGTTGGCCGGGCAGTACGCCGACCGACTGGTCCTCCTGGACGGGGGACGGATCGTCGTCGACGGGCCGGCCGCCCACGTGCTGACCGAGACGAACGTCGCCCGCTACTACGGCGCCAGGGTGCGCATCATCTATGACCGAGGCCGACCGGCGGTGCTACCTCTTCGCGAAGAACCGGGCATGCCCCGCCATCGCCCCGCGGCGACGGCGACCGGCGAGTGAGCCGCCGGACCTTGACCGATACGAAACCGACCGCCGGCCGGTCACTGGTCCGGCAATTCAGGCCGGCATCTCGATCGGCGACCGCTCGGCGAGGAAGCCGCCGAGTCTCATCAGTCCGTCGCGGATCCGAGATTTGACCGTCGGCGCCGGGACGCCCAGCTTGTCGGAGATCTGCTGGGTGGTCAGGCCGTCCACATAGGCAAGTGTCAGCGACTCCAACTGCTTGGCGCTGAGCCGCGGAAGTTCGCGCCGCACCGCGGCATGCTCCTCGTGCAGCAGCACCGACTCCAGCACAGTGTCACTCTCCGTGACATGCGTGGCAGAGAAGAAGTTCTGGTCCCGTTTCCGGTGAGCCTGGCTGTGCCGCACCCGGTCGATTGCCTTGCCGTGCGCGATCTGGAGGACCCACCCGGTGCCGCTGCCGCGGGCGGGATCGAATCGCGATGCCTTCTGCCAGATCTGCAGGAAGGTCTCCTGGGCGACTTCCTCGGCCTGGTGCCGGTCGCGAACCAAGGCCAGGCAGAGCCCGAAGACGCGTCCTTCGAAACGGGAGTACAGGGCCGCGAACGCCACCCGGTCGCCGCCGGCGATCAGCGTCAGTTCGACACCGGTTGGATCAGAACTGTGGGTGGTGACGGCCAGTTCGGGCAGTGCGGCGCGCGTCACGCAGCACTGCTGCGGGTGGAACCCGAAATCGGCAACGTCTTGACCTCAGCTCGACAGGGAGCCCGGCTTGGGGCCCTTTCCTCATCTTGTCGACCAAGGGTGACTTCCGTGAGGTCGAGACTATGCAAGAACCTCCCAGGCCTGCACTGTCTCTCGGTGTTCTCGGTTGTGTGACGACCGCGATCTCTCCCGGGGTGACGGGCCAGCCACCTGGGTCCTCGGGCAGCACTGCGCGCCATAAGGATTGGAGACTTCTTCGTAGCTGTGCCGGGTGATGTCGAACTGCGATTCGGGCATGGTCGCTCCCTCGTGGTGGCTGATCTCAGGCGACGTCAGGAGCCGAGACTGTGCACGGACTGGGCCTACCGCCAGGGCATCGCCAAAGAGGTGAACCAAGCAGGTCACGGCGAATCTGGGCCTATCGTTTGTTCACGCTCCACGGCGGCGGGACCGGGTCGTGCCGGCGTCACCCGAACCAGCCTCACGTCGATGGTGGTTCAAACGTTGCTCGGGTGTCGGAAGACACACACCCCGGGTGGGCTGGACCGGCCATAGGCTCCATGGCAAGCCGAAGCAAGGAGACCCCATAGCGAAGAACCCGTTCATGAGCGCCTATCTGAGCGCCGCGAACCGAGCCGCGAACACCGCGCGTGGGCACGCTACCGGTGCAGCCAAACGCGAGGCGAAGCGTCAGACGACGAGCATGATGAGCGCCTGGTTCAAGGCAGCGAGTCCTACGCCGGCGAAGCGGAAGAAGCGGTAGCTGTCGGCCCTCTCCCCCTCGTGCCCCATTCGATATCGCCTGGTGATCTGCCGCAGGGTGTCAGGCCGCGATCGACCCCTTCGCTGAACACACCGGACAGCAGTTCGGACACAAGGTCAGAAAACATCCAGCGTCGAGAGCAGACCGATCACCACCGGTGCCAGACCCAGGCACAGAAAGGCCGGCAGGAAACACAACCCGAGGGGTGCCGTCATGGCTACCGCAGCCCGCCCCGCCGGACGCGGAGCGCCGGGCGGCGGCGGCCATCGATCCGAGATCGGGGTGCGATGCCGCCGGTCGCCAGGCAGTTTCCGGGTCCGCCCCCAGCATCAGCAATGCCGCCACGGCGTCGAGCAAGTCGAGCGGGTCGTGCCGTTCCGATCGGGCGGTGGGTGACATCCCGAACGCCCCGGTCGGTAGTGCCAACAACGCGGCCCCGATTGACATCCCGGCATCCAGACAGGCTGCCAGCAGATCCGCGTGAACCGCCAGTCTGGCCCGATCTTCAACTCGGTGGGCATTTGTTCGGTGCTCGGGCAACCGTAGGGTCAACGCCGCGGAGCCCACGCTGATGGCAACCCCCCACCACACTGACCACAGACCCAACAGCAAGCCGGCTGCGAACACCCCGAGCGCCGACACCAACGCCCTTCGCACGACCGGCCGGAGCTGCCACCGCGCTGGGATGTGGGAGGCCGCAACCGGGGGGAGCGCCACGGGTGATGGGATGCAGACCAGCGCGGCCGCGGACAGGACGAGCGTCAGCATCACCGACCCCTCATCGCCGGACGATCTTTGCTGTCCACAGCAGGCCGGCGCAGGTCAGCGTCGAACCGACCAGCAACATCAGGTTCCCGAGACCGCCACCGAGCAGGACCCGCACTGGTTCGGCACCCATCCCCGTGCCCAGGACGACGCCGAGAGCGGGCATGGCGGCCAGTAGGTAGCCCGACATTCGCGGGCCCGAAACCTGCGCGTCCAGTTGAGATCTCGCCCGCACCCGGTCGGCAAGATCGACCGAGGTCGCCTCGATCAGTGCTGCCAACGGCACCCCGTACCTGGCCGACAGGGACCAGCTGCGGGCCAGCCGATCACTGATCTCGGCAGCCACTCCCCTGGGCGGCGCGCCCGGCGGAGGCCGCGCCGCGCTCCCGACACGATCGCGGGCGACTCCGATCGCCAGTTCCTCGAGGACCTGCGCCGCCCTCCCCCCATGTGCCGCTGCGGTCGAGGAGATGGCAGCTGCCGGGGCGGCGCCGGACTTCACCTCTCGGGCGAGGGTGCGGGTTGCCGCCAGGATCTCGGTGAGGTCGCGCTGATCCCGGCGCCGAGACAGCTCCGTCCGGGCCAGCAGAGCGAGTGTCCCAAGGGCGAGCGCAGCGGAGAGCCCGACCATCCACCCGAACGTCACCGCGACCGCCAGGACGGCAGCAACGATCACCGTCGCCAGGAGCGTTGCCGGGGACGGCAGCGGCCGGCCGGTGACGGCAGCAGCGGCCGGGAGAGCGTCGCCCGGCCGCGGCAGCGCCCCGCTGCGTTGCGGCCAACAGAGCAGACCGAGACCGGCCAGCAGGACGCTCACCACGGCGCCGCCACCCCGCGGGAGGTCAGCAGCTCGGCCAAGAGCATCGCCCCATCACCCACCGGCCGGCCCAGTTCGACTGCCGGAACGGCGACCACCAGCCCCGCGGCATCCTTTGTCAAGACTGCGATCTCGACCAACGTCCGCTGCCGGCCGCTGCGTCGCATGTGCAGGACCAGTTGCACCGCACCGGCGAGCTGAGCGTGCAGCGCCGCTCTGCCGAGGCCGGCGGGCGCGGCCAGCGCCTCCAGCCTGGCCGGCACCTCGGCTGCGGAGTTGGCGTGCACTGTTCCCGATCCGCCGTCGTGGCCGGTGTTCAGTGCTGCCAGCAGATCGACGACCTCCACCCCCCTCACCTCACCGATCACGATGCGGTCGGGGCGCATCCGGAGCGCCTGCCGTACCAGTTGCCGAAGTGGCACCGCGCCGGCTCCCTCGACGTTGGCTGCCCGTGCCACCAGCCGCACGACGTGGGAATGTCGTGGCCGCAACTCCTCCGCATCCTCGACCGTGACCAGCCGCTCCCCCTGGTCGATGGCTGCCAACATGGCGGCCAGCAGAGTCGTCTTGCCCGACCCGGTGCCGCCGGACACCAGAAATGCCAGCCTGGCCCGCAGCACGGCCTCGATCACCGGCCGGCAGCTGCCCGGCAGGGTCCCGGCAGCGGACAACGCATCGAGGTCGTGGGTGGTCGGCCGAAGCACCCGCAGAGAAAGACAGCTGCCCGATGCAGCCACCGGAGCGATCACGGCATGAAGTCTGGTGCCGTCGGTGAGCCTGGCGTCCACGAACGGTTGGGCCTGGTCGAGTCGCTGCCCCGCCGAGTTGGCCAGACGTCTGGCCAGGCGCTGGACAGCCGGCTCGTCGGCGAAGCTCACCGGTACCGTCTCCCACCCGGCCCCCCGATCGACCCGTACGTCGTCCGGCGCGTTGACCACGACGTCGGTGGTGAGAGGGTCGGCGAGCAGTTCGGCCAACGGGCCGGCACCGACCAGCTCACGCTGCAGCTGCCTGATCAGCCTGAGCATCTCGGCATCGGTCACCAATACCGATGTCTCGGCCCTGACTGCTCTGGCCAGGGCGGCACCGGTCGGCTCGCTTCGTTCATCGGCCAGCCGGCGCTGGACGTTCTCGATCATCTGTTCACTGAGCAGGGCTCCCGCGGCCCCACCTGCCCGGCCGTTCACCCGCCCTGCAGCCGAAGCCGGGACAGTACGGCTGCAGCCGCTCTGACCAATGGACCACGGGTGTCGACGCCGGGTGGGCGACCGCCTTCCAGATCGCGTGCCAGGAAGGGCTGCGGGCGCATTCGGGCCAGTACCTGCAGACCGAGCGCACCGGCGATGTCCTCGGCGCCGATACCGCCTGGGGAGGGCCCGCGGACCACCAGTTCCGGGATGGCGCCCAGTCCGATCAGTCGATGGGCGACGCGGGCGGCAGCGAAACTACCGCGGATGTCGGCCGTCGTCACCAGTACCACCAGGTCGGCCTGCTCGACCACCCGGTCGCCGGCGGCGGTCGGATGACGTGGCAGGTCGGCGATGGTCAGGTCGCCGGCCTGCCGGCCGGACGCCAGCACGACATCGACGACATCACCGGAGATGTCCCGCCCCCCTGTTCGGTTGGGGCACAGGACGGCTATTCGACCGTGCCCGAAGGGCGCGGCGGGCAGGGCCCTGTGCAATGCCTCCGGCGGCAGCCGTCCGGACGGCGCGGCCAATTCGTCCCAGCGGATTCCACCCCGGTCCTCGATGCCCAGCAGGACGTCAAGGCCGGCCCCCCACGGATCGCAGTCGGCGAGAAGCACCCCACGACCGGCCCTCTCGGCAGTCGCGGCAAGAGCCGCGGCGAACACCGAGGCGCCAGCTCCTCCGCAGGCGCCCATCACCGCGACAGTGTGCCCGTCACCCGGGCCGCCGGACAGCGTTCCGGCCAGCAGCTCGACCAGTTGGTCGTCGTCGTGACCGATCCGCAGCGTGCGCTCCACTCCCAGCCGCAGGCACTGTTTCAGGACGGGGGCTCCCGGTTCGGACCTGCTGACCGCGACCACACCAGGACGGGGCGTCAGCGCGGCGGCGATGGCCGCAGGAATGAGGTCGGTGTCGATCAGCACCAGGGGCGCCGTTCGCCACGCAGCGCGCGCCGCCGGATCCGTCCCGTGGGTCACCTCGGCGCCGGCTGCGGCAGCCACCCGCAACAAGTCGTCCAACAGCAGGTCGTCGCCGGTGACCACCAGCGGTAGCGCGTCCATCATCAGTCCCCTCCGCGGCGGTCCCCAGTCAGGTCCGGTCCCGAGATCGGTTGTCCTGGGACGAAGGTCCCGGGTCGGCCCGCACAGTCGACCTCTGCGATGCCTGTCACGCCAGCTTCGGCACCGGGATGTGGACAACCGGAGGGCCTGTGGACAACCTCGCATCAGGCTTGTGCACCGAGACCCTCACTCTTGTGCAGAGACACCAGACGGCGGCGGGGACACCCGAGACGCGGGCGGCGGGACAAAAAAAATGCCGGACCGCATGGGTGCGGTCCGGCAGTGTCGGCCGTTCAGGTGGGAGAAGTGTTTAGGGGCGGCCCCCGCCAGGGGGGAGGGCGGGGGCCGCGGGGGTTCAGCTCCGGGGGGTTGAGCTGAACCCGGTGGTCGGCTCCCGGGGGGGTGGAAACCGACTACCTGACTGTAGACCGCGCAACTCGACTCGTCACGTAGTGACAACCCCCATTTTCGCATTCACATGAAGAAGCGAAGAAAATGACCCGTTTGGGGGATCATCGAATCATCCTCGGCATATTGCGGTCTGCCCATCGGTTGCCGAAGTGCCGGGATAGCGGTACGAATGACATACGGACCCCCGAGTGGCCAGGGACTGCAGTGGAGGAGAAACTGCAGTCCACCCGCTTCGGAGCTTCGGACTCGAACCCCGGTACTCACTCACCGCTGTGAGCCGCGAAGGGTACGTCGTCAGGGTTTTCGCGAGACTCGTGATGCCCGTTCACCGACGAATGTGGTGAAGCCTGGTAGCCGGTCAGTTGGAGTGGATGGCGCCCCGTCGAGAGACTGGGCGCCATCTTTTGTTCTGGTTGGCATGATTGGCGAGCCTCGGGCCATCGACGAAAACCAGGGCAGAGCTCGCCGGGCGACTGCCGTGAATGCTTGAACGCTCACTATCTGTAGTGACACGCCGACGTAACGAAACCGTCAGCTGGCAGTGCGGCGTGCTCGCATCGAGATCAGCATGGTCGAGGAGCGGCCGGTTCGCCGAAGCGAGGACATCTTCCGGCGATCTGACAAAAATTCACCCGTTCGAGGCGCCGGGCAGTCAGCCAGCGGCGTCGGCGATCGATGATCCCTCGCGCGCACCGGCGACCATCGCATCGCAGACGTCCACGATCCACCGTCCGACATCCGAACCATCGGCGAACCCGGCAGCTGACCGTAGATAGGCCGAGCCCACCCGGAGATGCCCCACTTCGGGCGTCGTCAGGCCGTGTGGGTCCAGCCCGGTGCTGATCATGGTCAACCGGGCGGCTGCCCTGGCCACAACCCCGTCGGCAGAACCGAATGGGCGCAGGCAGAGCAGCTCACCGTGGACCACGGCGACGAGCACCGGGGCCGGCCACGGAGCGACGAGCACCAGTTCGGCGAGACCCGTCAATCTCCCGGACAGCTCGGGCCGGTCGTCCATCGGGCGGCCGAGCGCCGCTGCGTCGGCGAGGTCGGCGGCGGCCAGCGTGTGCAGCCGGGCCAGCGCCTGCAGCGGAGCACGCTCCCACACCGGAACCAACGCACCCATCGCGGCGGCCGCCCGCAGGGCGCCGGCCAGAACCGGATCGGTGACCGATCCGGCATCCGGGTCCAGTGCGGCCGAACCGCCGTCGAGCACCGCAGATGCGCGGGCTGCTCGTACCGACGCGGCGGCCGACGTACGAGGCCAGCCGCGTCGATTGGCCGGATGCCGGTGCACCGCCTCGATGGCCTGCCGGGCGGATCCGATCGCCTCGGCGACGCCGGGAAGAGTCGTCAGGTCCGGCCACACGGCAGAGGTCACCCGGCCACCGTAGCCAGCACGGCACGGCAACCAGGGGGCGCCGGTGGCTGGAACCGTTTTCAAACGTGATTCTGCCCTCTTCTGTGCTAACCCGGCGTGGCAACCCGGTGCGGTCACGGATAGCTTGGACTCCAGGCCGCTGTGTTGCATGCCTGCCCCCAGCAAGATCACCGACAGCGTTGTCGACAGGAGAATCCCGATGGATCAGACCGAACGTCAGACTTCGCAGGACCCGGCGGCGAACGGCGGCGAACCCGACCTTGACAATTTGCTGGCGGAGGACCGCACTTTCCCGCCCAGCCCGGAGTTCGCAGCCAACGCGAATCTGTCTGCCGAGGCATACGCCCGGGCGAACGCCGATCCGGAGGCATGGTGGGCCGAGCAGGCCCGCAAACTGTCCTGGGCGACGCCGTTCACCGAGGTTCTGGACTTCTCGAAGGCGCCGCACGCAACCTGGTTCGCCGACGGAAAGCTCAATGTCGCCTACAACTGCGTCGACCGTCATGTCGAGGCCGGATTCGGCGACCAGGTCGCCATCCACTGGGAAGGCGAGCCGGGCGATTCCCGATCCATCACGTATGCGCAACTCAAGGACGAGGTCTGCAAGACAGCGAACGCGCTGGTATCGCTCGGGCTCAACACCGGCGACCGGGTGGCCATCTACCTTCCGATGATCCCAGAGGCGGTCTTCTCGATGCTGGCGTGCGCCCGCCTCGGGCTCGCCCACTCCGTCATCTTCGGCGGTTTTTCGGCCGAGGCACTGCGCACCCGGATCGACGACACCGGTGCTCGCCTGGTCATCACCGCCGACGGGCAGTACCGCCGCGGCAGCGCAGTCACTCTCAAGGCAGCGGTGGACGAGGCGATCGCGACACCGGGCAGTCCGATCGAGCACGTGTTGGTCGTCAACCGCACCGGCATCGACATCGCTTGGGGCGACAAGGATCTGTGGTGGAACGAGTTGGTCGACAGCCAGTCGACCGAGCACGAGCCGGAGGCCTTCCCGGCCGAGCAGCCGCTGTTCATCCTCTACACATCGGGCACCACCGGCAAGCCGAAGGGCATCCTGCACACCTCGGGCGGTTACCTGACCCAGGCCGCCTTCACCTTCAACGCGGTGTTCGACCACAAGCCGGCTACCGACGTGTTCTGGTGCACCGCCGACATCGGCTGGGTCACCGGGCACTCCTACATCGTCTACGGACCGTTGGCCAACCGGGCCACCGAGGTCATCTACGAAGGCACCCCGAACACACCGCACGAGGGCCGGCACTGGGAGACCATCGACAAGTACGGCGTCACGATCTACTACACCGCGCCGACCCTGATCCGGACCTTCATGAAGTGGGGCGCCGATATCCCGGCCAAGTACGATCTGGGGTCGTTGCGGGTGCTGGGTTCGGTCGGTGAGCCGATCAACCCGGAGGCCTGGATGTGGTACCGGTCCAACATCGGGCACGACCGGTGCCCGATCGTGGACACCTGGTGGCAGACCGAGACCGGCGCGATCATGATCGCGCCGCTGCCGGGGGTGACCGCCACCAAGCCGGGTTCGGCGATGGGACCCCTGCCCGGCATCGACGCGCAGATCGTGAACGACGAGGGCATCCCGGTGGGCAAGGGCCAGGGCGGCTATCTGGTCATCGCCAAGCCGTGGCCGGCCATGCTCCGGACCATCTGGGGGGACGACGAGCGATACAAGGACACCTACTGGTCCCGTTTCGGTCCCCAGGGCTACTACTTCGCCGGTGACGGCGCCAAGTACGACTCCGACGGCGCGCTGTGGCTGCTGGGCCGGGTCGACGACGTGATGAACGTGTCAGGTCACCGGATCTCGACCACGGAGGTGGAATCCGCGTTGGTCGCGCACCCTTCGGTGGCCGAGGCTGCGGTGGTCGGAGCGAACGACGCGATGACCGGGCAGGGAATCGTGGCGTTCGTCATCCTGCGCGGCGACGCGACGACCCGGGTCGCCGAGGGTGGACCGAATGCCGGTGCCGAACTGATCGTCGAGCTCCGCAAACACGTTGCCACCCAGATCGGTCCGATCGCCAGGCCGCGCCAGATCATGATCGTGCCCGAACTGCCGAAGACCAGATCAGGCAAGATCATGCGCCGCCTCCTGCGGGACGTTGCTGAAAACCGCGACCTCGGCGATGTCACCACCCTCCAGGACTCGGCAGTGATGGGTCTGATCACGTCCGGTCTGTCGGCGGGCAAGAGCGACGACTGAACCGGCCCGACGGGTCCCACCGGCGAGCGGGAACATTGAGGCCGTTGCCTTCGCGGAGCAGCGATCCGTTGCCCGTGCGGAGTAGCGAATTGCTGGTGGGACGGGTGGGACTACCGTGGTCCCTGTGGTGAACAAGCTGCTGGTGAGCGCCGTCGCGGTGACAGCCGTGATCGGCGCCATCTGGGCGTTGCCGGGGGCCGTTCCGCAGGGTTCGGTAGCACAGCAGCCCAGTCCGGCTGCGTTGATCCCGAATGCGATGGGGTCGATGACCGCCACCCATGAACAGCCCCTGCCGGCTGGCATCGTCACCGTGCCCGACCTCGCCGGTTCACCGGTCGTCGGCACCACCGTGGCGACCCGTCCCGGTGCCGGGTCTGTCCCGGCGACGACGAACACCGTCCGGGTACGACCATCGCCGGCCGCGAGCCCCAGCGCACGGACCGGCGCCGGTTCCACTGTTGCGGCAGCCGGCGGCCAGACAGCCGCCGCCACCACTGCGCAGCCCACCACCAGCCGGCCGTCCGCATCCCAGCCGGCACCGGCCACGTCGACGGCTGGGACCAGCTCGGCCACCTCGGCGATGACCACCTCCCACCCGGCGCCAACGCCTGCACCGGCGCGGGCGGCGCCGATGCCCAAACGCACCGCGCCGAAGCCGGTCCGCACGCCAACCCCCACGACCGCGAAACCGGTACCGGCCCCGCATTTCGGGATCCCGGTGACCGTGGGCAACGCCGGCCAGATCGTCACCGTCACCGCAGCGTCCAGCTCGTCGACGGTGGGCAGTCTTGCGGCCTGGCAGAGGCACGCCGACGGCTCCTGGAGCAGGGCCTTCGGGCCGTTGACCGCCCACCTGGGAAGCGACGGAGTCGGGGCTCCCAGCGAGTACAGCTCGCATACCCCGCAGGGCACCTGGACCATGACCCAGGCGTTCGGCCGGTTGTCCAACCCCGGCACCTCGCTGCCGTATACCAAGGTCAGCACCCAGGATTGGTGGGTCTCCGATGTGAACTCGGCCGACTACAACACCCACCAGGTCTGTTCGGCCGGGAACTGCCCGTTCGACACCGGCGCCGGCGAGAACCTCTACAACGCCGGGCCGGTCTACAACTACGCCGTCGTGATGGATGTAAACCGTTGGCCGGCCAGCCGTGGCGGCGGCAGCGCCTACTTCCTGCATGTCACCGACGGCGGCCCAACGGCAGGCTGCGTGTCGATCGACGCGGGCGCCCTTGCCTCGATCATGCAGTGGCTCAGGCCGGCATCGCACCCGAGGATCGCCGTCGGCATCGGTTGACCAGGACTGACGACGGTTCCCGGCGCCCGACGTGGCACGATGAACCCCGTCCAACCCGCAACGCGGCGGTCCGGACTCATCCAGCAGGTCGGTGCGCGCATCCCGCACCGGCAGAAACTTCGAGAGAGGGACGTGACCATGTCAGGCACCGCCCAGCCACCGGTGAACTACGGCGGTAGCACCAGCCGTCCGTCGATCCCCCTGGTGGCCGAACCCGATGTCGATCCGTCCGCCTCGATGGGTGCGCTGGTCAAGGACGCCACCGTGCACCTGTCGACCTTGGTCAGGTCCGAGATCGAGTTGGCCAAGCTGGAGCTGACCGCCTCGGTCAAGACCGGCGTGCGCGGAGCGGTCTTCTTCATCGCCGCGGCCGCCATCGGTTTGTTCAGCCTGTTCTTCTTCTGGCTGATGATCGGCGAGGTGCTGGACATCTGGCTGCCCCGCTGGGCCGCATTCACGATCGTCTTCTTCGTGATGCTCGCCATGGCCGGCGCCCTGGCGTTCCTGGGTCTCAGAAAGGTCAAGCAGATCGGCAAACCGGAGCGCACCATCTCCACGCTCACCGAGTCGGCCTCGACCCTGAAGGCGGCGGCCACTCACTCCGAGCCGACCACCGGTCGCTGAACGCAGACCAGGAACTCCACCGACCCGTCCGATGTCGACCTCCCTGTGATTGCACGTGTCCCCGGCTTACCGGTCGGCCTGACCGGGACGGAGCCGGCTGCGGCTGCGGCCGGGCTCGCCGGTCAGGCCGAGGCGACCCCCTCTTCCGCGGTATGCCCATTGACCCACCGATCGGTGAACGCCAACGGCATCCGGTTCCACATCGCGGAATCCGGCACCGGCCCCTTGGTGCTGCTGCTGCACGGTTTCGGTGGAATCTGGAGCAACTGGCGTCACCAGCTGTCAGCCCTGGCCGCCGCCGGGTTCCACGCGGTGGCAATGGACCTGCGCGGTGCGGGAGGGTCGGACAAACCCCCGCGGGGTTACGACGCGTTCACCCTGGCTGCAGATGTGGCCGGCCTGGTCAGGGTGCTGGGCGAACGGGAGGCCACGCTGGTCGGACAGGGCTACGGAGGTGTGCTGGCCTTCAACGCCGCGACCATCCACCCGGGCCAGGTCCGCTCGGTGGTGGCCATTTCCGCGCCGCACCCGGCCCGGATGGCGAAGTTGAGACAGCCTTTCCGCACCGACCCGTACGGTCGCCTGCTCGTTTTCGCGTCACTGCCGATCTGGCCGGAGCGCCGATTGGTGGCAGCCGGTGGCGCGCTGCTCGAGCGAATCGTGATCGCTCAGGCCGGCCCGGCGTGGGCGGCGTCGGGCGATTTCGCCGAGACGGTCGCCGCCATGCGGAAGTCGATCGTCACCCCGGGATCAGCACGTGGGGCACTCGAGCCACTGCGCTGGGTCGCCAGGTCACCGTGGCGAGCGGACGGCCACCGGCACCGCGAGGCCCTGCAGGTACCCCTGGCCGCTCCGGTCCTGCATCTGGTGGGCGAGGGCGATCGGTTCACGCCGTTGCGCTCGCTGCGCGGCACCGAAGAGTTCTGCGGTGGTCCCTACACCCTGCAGGTGATGCCCGGGGTGGGGCACTATCCGGCGGAAGAGGCGCCAGAGCTGGTCAACGAGTCGATCATCGCCTTCTGTCAACCGTCGATCCGTGGCTGACTGGTGACCGGTTCGCCTCGCGCTGTCGCGGGTCAGTCGGCGGTGCAGGCCCCGGTGGCGGCCGTCGTGGCGTCGGTCAGCCCGGCCCTGACGACCGGAGCCACCTCGGCGTCGGTCAGCGCGAAGCCGATGTCCGGCTTGTCGATGGCAGCACCGAAGACGACGCCGAGAACCGAGCCGTCCGCGGCCAGCAGCGGCCCGCCGGAATTCCCCGCCCTGACGTCCGCGCGCAGGGTGTACACGTCCCTGTTCACGGTGGCCGAGGAATAGATGTTCGGGCCGCTCAGGGTGATCTCGCTGCGGACCCGGCCGGGGGTGATCGTGAACGGCCCGTCCAGTGGATACCCGGCCGGTGCAGCCGAATCCCCCGCCTTCGCCGGGGTGGCGGCGAACCTCAAGGCGGGCCGGTCCAGCCCGGGTACGTCCAGCACGGCAAGGTCGCGGTCCGGGTCATAGAGCACGACTCTGGCCGGCAGGTTGGCGCTGCCCTGCACCACCGAGAGCTGATTGGTACCGGCCACCACGTGCGCGTTCGTGAGCATCCGGTGCGGACCGATGACGAATCCCGACCCCTCGATGCGGCGTGAGCAGGAGGTGGCGGTCCCACGGATCTTCAGGACGGACTGCCCGGCTTTCGCCAGGGGCGGTGCGGCCGCCAGGGTCGCGTCCGGTGGCCCAACCTGGACGTCAGGTGACGGGGTCAGCGGATCCAGGATCGCCGGGAAGCCGGAACTGTCGAAGAGCTGCCGCATCCGGCTGGAGATGTCCCGCACACCGGTGGGCATGACCTTGTCCACGGTGCCCAGCACAGCGGAGGACCGGACTGCGGAGGTCAGCCAGGGGTAGGGCGTCGAGGCCAGCGGGATGGCGATCATCCAGGTGATGACCAGCACAGCGACTGCATGCCCGACCAGACCGAGGCCCTGGTCCAGCGCCTTGGCCGGGCGCCAGGTGACCCGGTCGGACAACGCCCGGCCGACAGTGGCGCCGGCGAGTTCGCCGACGCCGATCCCGACGATGACGCACGCCATGCCCAGCGCGACTTTGGCTGCGCTGTCACTCACGTGGTTCATCAGCAGCGGGGCCAGCCGGATGCCGACCACCGCCCCGAGCACGGCGGCGATCAGCGAGATCGACGAACTGATGAACCCGCGCCGGAACCCCGACCACGCCGCTACCAGCAGCAGGACGATGACGAGCGCGTCGACGAATGTCACGTTCGGATGGACGCCTGGTCGCCTGGTTCGTTCCTGTCCGGGTCACCCAGGTGACCGGCCTCGGGATCGGGCAACTGCTCGGCCAGTTCCGGGAGTTCGATGTAACGGCCCAGGTCCCAGGGCACGGACCAGCCGCCGAGGTCGAGCAGTACCTCCACCAGGCCGGCGGTGAATCCCCAGACGACCATGCCGGCGACCTCGAACGCGGGCCCGACATATCCGCTCGGATGGCGGACACGGCCCCGGCGCGTCGGATCCGCCAGGTCGGCGACCGGCACCCGCGCCACGGCAGCGGTCTCGGCCGGGTCGACCGGTGCGACCGGGCCGGGCCGGCGCCAGTACGCCAACACCGGTGACACCAGGAATCCGGTGACCCCCAGGAACAGATCAGGTAGCAGTGCCACCGGCGTGACCGATGCCGGGTCGAGGCCGGTCTCCTCGGCGCCCTCCCGTAGCGCAGTGGCCACCGGGCCCTCGACGCCGTCCCGTTTGCCGCCCGGGAAGGCCGGTTGACCGGCATGCGACCGCAGGGTGGATGCCCTGGCCGTCAGCAACAGGTCCGGCCCGTGCGGACCGTCGGCCATCAGCATCAGCACGGCGCTGCGGGTAGCCACCCGCGGGGCGCTCAGCGCTGGCCGCGGCAGCAGTTCGTCGATACCGGCCCCGTCGATACGGCCGACCAGCCTGGTCAGCCAGCCGGGCATCTGGTCGTCGGGAACAAGCCGTTCGCCGGTCGATCTGAACTGCCGGCCGCCCTGAGGTCCGCTCACCCGGCGTCTGCCAACCCGACCAGCGCCAACAGATGTGGGCGTTCCGTGCCGACCACCAGCTTCGCGGCCGGCTCCGCACCGATCGGCCCGGCGCCATAGGACGGGCACAGGTCGGCCAGGAAGCAGGCGCCGCAGGCCGGCTTCTTGGCGTGGCAGACGCGCCGCCCGTGGTAGATCGTCCGATCGGAGAAACTGGTCCACTCGGCGGGCGGCAGCATGGCGTTCAGCTCGAGTTCGACCCGGACCGGATCCGTCGCCGCGGTCAACCCCCATCGACGCGCCAACCGTCCGAGGTGCGTGTCCACGGTGATACCGGGCACCCCAAAAGCGTGTCCCAGCACCACGTTCGACGTCTTGCGGCCGAATCCGGGCAGCGTGACCAAATCGTCCAGACGGTTTGGCAATTCTCCGTCGAACCGCTCCAGCAGCGCCTGGCCCAGTCCGATGAGCGAGTTCGCTTTGTTGCGGAAGAACCCGGTGCTGCGGATCATCTCCTCCAGTTCCGCCCGGTCAGCACCGGCATAGTCGGAGGCAGCCGAGTACCGGGCGAACAGTGCCGGGGTGACCATGTTGACCCGCACGTCGGTGGATTGCGCCGACAGGATGGTGGCCACCGCTAGTTCCAACGGGGTGGTGAAGTCCAGCTCGCAGTGTGCATCGGGGAATTCGACCGCCAGCCGGGCTGCCAGCCGCCTGGCCCGGCGGGTGCGCGCCAGCGGAGTCGCCGGCGGGGCGGCCCGTTTGACTTTGGCTCTGCCGATCACGCCACCAGCGTGATCGGTCCGGTCCTGATTGCTGTTTCCTGCGCTCGACACGCTCTCAGCGTCCCACAGCCGCCGCGCGCCCCGGGGATCGGCCGAGTCGCTGCGACTGGGCGCGGCGGTGGTGGATGATGGGTCGATCATGACGGTCTTCCTGGTTCTCCTGTTCCCGCTGCTGCTGATGATCTTCGCGCTGCTGATGAGTCGGGTCGAGGACCGGTTGCGCCCGGCGACCGTCACCGAGGACGAGGTCGGCGAGTTCCTGGATCAGGCCCGCCCCGATGAGGTCAACACCCTGATCCGGGAAGGTTGGACGGGTGCGCTGGCCCGGTTCCGGCTCCGCCGTCGGCCGCGGGACCGGAAGGTCCGCAAGGGCTGATCGGCCCTGGGACGCCGAACTGGCTGCGACGACTCGGCGCCCCAGAGTGTGCGGAACGCCTCAGTCATGGTGGAATGTGATCTCTGGCTCTGCCAGCGGGCTTCGAACCGCCTTCGGCGGCCGGCCTGTCGGTCGGGCATTGCTGATCAGGAGGACAAGTGGAAGAAACCCTTGCCAGGGCCGGCATCTTCCAGGGGGTCGACCCCGACTCGGCGCTCGCCCTTGGTTCGCAGCTGGAATCGGTTGAATACCCCCGCGGCAGCGCCATCTTCTCGGTCGGCGAGCTCGGTGACCGCCTCTACGTCATCCTGTCCGGGAAGGTGAAACTCGGCCGGAACTCGCCAGATGGCCGGGAGAACCTGTTGGCCATCATGGGTCCGTCCGACATGTTCGGGGAATTGTCGGTCTTCGATCCCGGTCCCCGCACCTCCAGCGCGACCGCCGTCACCGACGTCCGGCTGGCCACGATGGACCGGGCCGCACTGCGGGAGTGGATCGGCAAGCGACCGGAGATCGCCGAACAGCTGCTGCGGGTGCTGGCCAGGCGGCTGCGCCGGACCAATAACAACCTCGCCGATCTGATCTTCACCGACGTCCCCGGCCGAGTCGCGAAGGCCCTGCTCCAGCTGGCCCGCCAGTTCGGCCAACAGGAAGGCAGTCACCTCCGGGTGACCCACGACCTGACCCAGGAGGAGCTGGCCCAGCTGGTGGGTGCATCAAGGGAGACCGTCAACAAGGCGCTCGCCGACTTCGGGCATCGGGGCTGGCTACGGCTGGAGGGCAAGAGCGTCGTCATTCTCGACGCTGAACGGCTGTCCCGCCGCGCGCGTTAGGCCTTGTCGAAACGGCTGACGGTCACCGCCGCGGTGACGGTCAGCGACGGTGGCAGCGCCCGGATCTGCGCAGCAAGTTCGGCCGGGGCCAGATGCCGGGCGGTCGGCCCCATCCGCACCAACGCCGTCACGTCCTCCTGGCGCAGAGTCATGCGGAACTCGACCGGTTGCCGGCCCGCCGGGGTCAACAGGCCGGCCAGGCTGTCGGCCAGCCGGTCCGCTTTCCCCTCGTCGACTGTCAGCATCGTCAGGCGGTCGCGCAATTCGATCAGGTGCGCAGGATCCGGGGTCACTGCGATCAGCAGGCCACCTGGCCCGAGCACCCTGGTCATCTCAGCCGGGTCCCTCGGCGCGAAAATGCTGAGCACGGACCTGACGGCACCGGTCCGGATCGGCAGCGCCGACCAGGCGTCCGCCACCACGCTGACCAGCCGTGGATCGGCGGCGGCCCGGCGGGCAGCGTACTTCGAGGAATCGAGCGCGATGCCGGCCGCCTGGGATCCGCCGTCGAGCAGCACGGTCAGGTAGTAACCGGTGCCGGCCCCGATCTCCAGCACCGGGCCCGCTCCAACGGCCACCCGGGCCACGGCGGAAACCGCGGCGGCGATCGGTCGGTAGTGCCCCGCCTGCAGGAACTCCGTCCTGGCCGCCACCATGTCCGCGGTGTCTCCGGTATCGGTCCTGGCCCGCGCCCCCAGCAGCGCGACGTAGCCCTGCCGAGCGATGTCGAAGGTGTGGCCGATCGGACAGGCGAAGAAACCGTCACCGGCGGCGAGCGGCGCACCGCAGTGCGGACAGCTCAGCGACTGCACCGCGGCCGCCGGATAGTCGCGCATCTCGCGGTGGGTCGAATGGTGCAGCGCCGTTGACTTCACGTGGCCTGGCCTCACTGCGGCCCGCGCAGGTAGCGCAACTGGGCGGCCACGGAGAGTTCGGCGGCGCCCCGGACGTCCGGCTCGATGTCGGTGTACACAAGGTCGGTGACCTGACCGACGGTCGCCCCGCGGCCCAGTACCAGCAACGCCGCGCGGATCGAGTCGAGCCGCTGTTGACGGTGTTCGGCATACGCGGCGCAGACCGCCGCCAGGTCCGGCAATTCCGGACCGTGGGCCGGCAGCACCAACGCCGGGCCGAGGGCGGCCAGGCTGTCCAGCGAGGCCAGATAGGAGCCGAGGTCACCGTCGGGGTGGGCAATGACCGTGGTACCCCGGCCCAGGATGGTGTCGCCGGTGAGCACCGCCCCGGCGCCACCGGATTCCAGCAGGTGAAAGGACACCGAATCGGCGGTGTGTCCGGGAGTTGCCAGCACCCGCACCCGCCGACCGGATACCTCGATCAGCTCACCGTCGACCAGCGGCAGTGCGCCGCGGCAGTGGGCCGGGTCGGCCGCCCTGACCGGCGCTCCGGTCAGTTCGGCGAAACGGGCGGCACCCGCGGTGTGGTCAGCGTGCCGGTGGGTGATCAGGATCAGCTCGACCGGTCCGTCACCGGCCAGCGTGGTCAGGTGGGCCTCGTCGTCCGGACCAGGATCGACGACGATCAGGCCGGGACCGTCCGGCCCGGACAACAGGTAGGAGTTCGTACCGTCCAGCGTCATCGGCCCTGGGTTGTCGGCCAGCAGCACACCGACGCCGGCGGCCACTGCTCGGACAGCGCCGGTCTGCGGGTGGCTCACGTCTGATCCTGGCTGTTCACGGCGCTCATCACTTCACTCGCTCCACTCCCGCGTTCGTACCCCGCTGCGATGCTCACTCCTCACGCGTGGCCCTCGCGGCGCAGCGCGAAGACCCGCCCGTCGACCTCGATCTCCAGCGGCTCCCCTGGCCCGCTCAGCACCGTCGGCGTCAAGGGCACGACAGGGCGTGTCTGGCTCATCGCCCACTGCACGGAGCCGGCCCGCTGCAGGTCCATCAGCATCGCCAGGGTCGGCGGCATCATCGCCAGCGTGCCGGTCTGGTGTTCGGCGAGCAGATCGACCGGCCGGGCCCAGCGCCCGGACTCCGCTTCGGTGGTCAGCATCTGGGCCTGCTGTCCGTCGGGCAGCGCTGCCAGGAAGAAGAACGTGTCATAGCGGCGCGGATTGCCTTCCGGTGTGATCCAGTTGGCCCACGGGCGGAGCAGCCCGGACTGCAGCCTCAGCCGCTGATCGGCAAGGACATCGGCCAGGCTGCTGCGGTGTTCGGCGATCGCCACCCGTGCTGATTCCGGCGCCGACCCGTCGGCCAGCAACACTCCGGTTTCTTCGAACAACTCCCGGACGGCCGCGACGACCAGCGCGGCCGCCTTGGTGATGTCCGTCCCCAGGGCGGCCGCCCACCACTGACGATCGGGCCCCGACCACGGCAGCTCCTGACTGTCTGCGGGATCGACCCCACCCCCGGGGAAAACGGTCACCGACGGTGCGAACTCCATGCTCGCCACCCGGTGCAGCACGAACACCTCGAGACCGGTCGGTTCGGTACCTCGGAAACCTTCCCGGAGCAGCATGACGGTCGAGGCCGGCTTCGGAGTGATATCAGGACCCACCCGCTCAAGTTAGCCCGCCTCCGGACATCCGTGGCCCGCCGGTCCCGACCGGAGGCGAAACACCGGTTGAATCTGTCTACATGCGACCGGCGCATAGGGTCGGTTTCATGAGCCGAACCATGGTGCAGGTGGCGCCTGGCGTGCTGGTGGCGACCAGTCGCCGCGAGTACACCACCTCGACGATGGTTGTCCGGAACGGCACCACGCTGCTCGTCGACCCAGCCTGGGATCCGGACGAATTGGAAGCCCTGGCCGACTTCCTGGAGCAGGCCGGTCTGACGGTATCCGCCGGCTTCGCCACCCACGCCCATCATGACCACGTGTTGTGGCACCCCGGCTTCGGGGGGCCGCCCCGATGGGCTTCGCCGGTTGCCGCCGACATCGTCGCCGAGCAGCGCGGTGAACTGGTGGAGCTACTCGGGCCGGACTGGCCGATGCAACTGACGCCGATGGTCGGCATGGTCCGCCCGCTGCTGTCGGACACCATTCCCTGGTCGGGGCAACAAGCCGAAATCGTCGTGCACGACGGCCATTCCGCCGGGCACGCGGCCGTGTGGCTGCCCGAGCAGCGGGTTCTGCTGGCCGGGGACATGCTCAGCGACGTCGAGCTGCCGCTCGCCCAGGAGACCGGGCTGGAGTGCTACGACCAGGCGCTGGAGATCCTGCTGCCCTATGTCCGGCAGGCCTCCGTGCTGGTACCGGGTCACGGGCACCCCAGCACCTTGCCGATGGACAGATGGGAGGCGGACCGGCGGTACCTCGACGCCGTGCGGGGCGGCGGCGCGATCGACGACCTGCGGCTCGAGAACCCAGGGATGGCCTCGGCCCACGCGGCGAATGTCGCCGCACGCCGGTGACGGCAGCCGCCGGTCACCGGACCTCGAAGATCGCCTCCACCTCGACCGGCGTGCCCAACGGAAGCTCGGCGACGCCGACGGCAGATCTGGCATGCCGACCGGTCTCGCCGAGCACCTCGACGAACAGATCGGAGGCGCCGTTGATCACACCGGGCTGCCCGGTGAATCCAGGCGCCGATGCGACGAATCCGACGACCTTGACCAACCGGACGATGTTCTCCAGTCCGACAGCGGAGTGCGCGGCCGCCAGCACATTCAACGCGGCCAGCCGGGCATAGGCGGTCGCGTCCTCCGGGCTGACCTCGGCCCCCACCTTGCCGGTTGCGGGCAACTTTCCGTCGACGAACGGCAGCTGACCCGAGGTGTAGAGCATCGACCCCGACTGCACTGCCGGCACGTAGGACCCGGCCGCCGCCGCCACGGACGGCAGCTCGATGCCCAGCGCGGCCAGCCGGTCGAACGCACCGACGTCACTCATGCCCGCTCGCGCTTCAGGTAGGCCACCAACTGCTCGGGATTCGGACCGGGGACGACCTGGACGAGCTCCCAGCCGTCTTCTCCCCAGGTGTCGAGAATTGCTTTGGTGGCATGGGTGATCAGCGGCACAGTGGCGTACTCGTACGTCCGCCTTGCGGTGGGTGAGGTCATGCGGACAACTCTAGGCGGCTACCTCTACTCTCTGGCCATGGACGGGTGGCACTGGCTGGCGGCGGCTGTCGAAGGGCTGCTGATGGTGGTTCTGGTCCTGCTGCGTTACGACACCCTGCGCGACCGCCCGAACCGGACCGCGGCTCAGGCCGGCCGGTCCGCGCTGAAACTGGCGGTGATCATTCCCATCGGCTTCGCCGCCGTTCTGCTGGTACCACTGTGGGTGGGGCTGATACTGATCGCCGTCCCCGCGATCGCGGTGGGCGTGATGGCATTGGCTAGTTGAGGGGCGCATGAACTCGGACGAGGGCACGGTGGTGGCCGCCGAGCAGGGCACTCCGGCGAACACCAGCAAGCAGGGCAAGCTGCCGTGGCCGGCCGCCGCCCGCAGAGCGCGGCTGCATGTGGTGACCGGCAAGGGTGGCACCGGAAAGACAACGGTGGCGGCCGCCCTCGCGCTGGCCCTGGCCGCGGATGGACGCCGGGTGTTGTTGGCCGAGGTCGAGGAACGCCAGGGCATCGCCAGGCTTTTCGATGTCCCGCCGCTGCCGTACGAGGAGCGGAAGATCGCGGTGGCGTCCGGCGGCGGTGAAGTCAGAGCGCTGGCCGTCGACATCGAGGCGGCGCTGCTCGAATACTTCGCCTTGTTCTACAACCTCGGCTTCGCCGGCCGGACGCTCAAGAGAATGGGTGCCGTCGAGTTCGCCACCACGCTGGCCCCCGGGCTCCGCGATGTGCTGCTGACCGGCAAGGTGAAGGAGACGGTCACCCGCAGGGGCAGCGATTCCAGGCCGGTCTACGACGCGGTGGTGATGGACGCGCCGCCGACCGGCCGGATCGTCAACTTCCTCAACGTCACGGTCGCCATGGCCGACCTGGCCAGGCGTGGGCCGATCCACAGTCAGGCGGACGGCGTTGTCGAGTTGCTGCATTCCGACGACACAGTGGTGCATCTGGTGACCCTGCTGGAGGACATGCCGGTCACCGAGACCCTCGAGGCGATCACCGAACTGCGGGCCGAGGGCCTTCCGGTCGGGTCCATCATCGTCAACGCCGCCACCATCTCGCATCTGGGGGCCGCGTCACTCAAGCCCGCCGCGGAGAACCGGTTGGACGCCGGCCGGCTGGCCTCTGGGCTTGCTGCGGCAGGTATCGATCCCGAACCGGAGTTGCTGGCCGGGTTGGCTGCCGAGACGGCCGACCACGCCATCCGGGTGCTGGCCGAGCAGGAGTGCCGGGAACAACTGTCCGAAGCCGGGGTGCCGATGCTGTCACTGCCGCGACTGGTGGACGGTGCCGACCTCGGCGGCGTCTACGAACTGGCCGATGACCTGGCCGAACAGGGGGTGGGCAGATGACCGGCAGGGCACCGCTCGACCTGCACGCTGTGCTGACGGACCCGACGATCAGGGTGGTGGTGACCTGTGGGTCGGGCGGTGTGGGCAAGACCACGACGGCCGCGGCGATGGCGCTGTACGCCTCGGACGCCGGCCGCAAAGTCGCGGTGCTCACCATCGACCCGGCCCGACGGTTGGCGCAGGCGCTGGGTCTGGGGGCGCTGGACAACGTGCCCCGCAAGGTGGTCGCCGCCGGCGTGGACGCGCAGCAGGGCGGTTCCGGCGGTGAGCTCTGGGCGATGATGCTGGACACCCGCCGCACCTTCGACGAGATGGTGTCGTCGAACGCCAACGCCGACCATGCGGCCAAGATTCTGGCCAACCCCTTCTACAAGACGATCTCGACGTCGTTCTCCGGCACCCAGGAGTACATGGCGATGGAGAAACTCAGTCAGCTGGCCGCCACCGACGAATACGACCTCATCGTGGTCGACACCCCGCCGAGCCGGTCCGCCCTGGATTTTCTCGATGCGCCGCAACGACTCTCCTCATTCATGGACGGCCGGATGATCCGGTTGCTGGCCTCCCCCAGTCGCGGCATGATGCGCATCGTCGGCGCTGGATTCCAGATTTTCACCAAAGCGGTGACCTCGGTCATCGGGGGGCAGATGCTCGCTGACGCCGCTACCTTCGTCCAGCTCTTCGAGGGCATGTTCGGGGGTTTCCGCGAGCGCGCGCAGGTCACCTACGACCTGCTGCACTCCTCGCGGACATCGTTCGTTGTCGTCTCGATCCCCGAATCGGACGCCCTCCGGGAGGCGTCCTACTTTGCCGACCGGTTACGCGCGGAGCGGATGCCGCTGGCCGGGCTCGTGCTCAACCGGACCCATCCGCCGATGGCGGACCTGTCGATCGCCACCACCTCGGCCGCGTTGGCCGAGATCGCCGGGTCGTCGCCGCTGACCGCCGCGGCCCTGGCAGTGCATGCCGAACGGTTGACGGTGCGCAGTCAGGAATTGCGGATGCGCGCCCGGCTGGATCGGGCCCACCCCGATCTGGCGGTGGTGGAGGTGCCGTCTCTCGCGTTCGACGCGCACGACCTGCCGGCCCTGCGCACCATTGCGGCGCATCTGACGGCGGCCGGCTGACGCCGATCAGCAGGCTGCCTCGCTGGTGGCCGACGAGCGAGCATCCTCCAGGAGCGTCCGCCAGCTGGTCACCTCGGGGGACTTCTTCAGCACGGCGCGACGCTGACGTTCGGTCATACCGCCCCAGACGCCGTATTCGATGCGGTTGTCCAAGGCGTCGGCCAAGCATTCCAGGCGGACCGGGCACGCCTGGCACAGCCGAGCCGCGTCGCGCTGGGCCGCTCCCGTGACGAACAACGCATCCGGGTCCACTCCGGCGCAGACGGCCTTGACGGTCCACCCCGAATCGCCGATCCAATAGGTCAGCGCAGGCAGGTCGTCCTCGTCCTGCGCAACATCCGCCGAGTCCGGCGCACCGCCCGGCGCAGGGACAACGCTGAGTGTGGGCCTGACCATCGTGACCACGTCCCTCTCTGGCTCCCACGGGAGCTTGCCTGACATACTTCGGCGCCCGAACCCCTCCGTCGGCCATCAGACGCAGCCGGGGGTCGGGGCGTTCCATCACGCAGGAGTACAAAACGCAGGCCCAGATACGTCGTTCCGAGGGGTAATTTGCACGGCAAACGCCGGCATCCGGGCGGGACCGTGCCAGTGGCGGCCGACGGTCACCGGGCGGGCCAGGAAACCTCGACCTCACTGCGGCCCCGGTACCCTTGCCGACGTGCGTGTATTGAGTGGTCTTGGACGATTGACGATTGCGACCCTGCTGGCGGGCGTGCTGGTAGCTGGTCTCCTGCTGCCCTATTCGCTCGGATTGGGCCTTGCCTCGAACAAGATCACGAACGCGCTCGCCGGCACGCCGGCGAACCCACTGAACGGCCCGCTCCCCGAGACCAGCACCATCACCGATAGCGCGGGAACGCCCATCGCCTACTTGTACAACCAGAACCGGACGGTCGTCCCGCTGTCCGCCATCTCGCAGAACCTGCAGGTGGCGATCGTGGCGGTGGAGGACCGCCGGTTCCGGACACATAAGGGTGTCGACTGGCGCGGCACCGTCCGGGCCCTGCTGAGCAATGCCCAGGGCTCGTCCGGCCAACAGGGCGGCTCGACGATCACCCAGCAGTACGTGAAGAACTACCTGTTCCTCGTGCAGGCGCAGACCGACGCGCAGCGGCAGGACGCGATCGCCACCACCCCCGGCCGCAAGCTGCGCGAGGCCAAGCTGGCGTTGACCCTGGAACAACATGCAACCAAGGACGACATCCTCGCGGGTTACCTGAACCTGGTGGCGTTCCTGCCCAGCACCTATGGCGCCGAGGCCACCGCCCAGCGATTGTTCGGGGTGCACGCTGCCGATCTGACCCTGCCCCAGGCCGCTCTGATGGCCGGCATGGTCAACAACCCCAACAAGTACGACCCGCTCAACCCCGACCACGCCACCGATGCCTTGGCCCGCCGCAACACGGTGCTGACCGTGCTCGAGAGGGACGGCTCGATCACGCCCGCGCAGCTGGCGAGGGCGATCGCCTCGCCGGTCGACCTGACCAACGGACAGAAGGTGGGAACCGGCTGTCTGCCCGCTCGCAACTCGGCCGTCAACGGCTACTTCTGCCAGTACGCACTCGACTTCATGGCCAACGCAGGGCTCTCGACCGACGCGATCGCCAACGGCGGGTACACCGTCACCACGAACCTGGATCCGGCAAAGATGGCCGCCGCCAACAAGGCCGTCACCAATCAGGTGCCGCTGACAGCGGCCAACAAACGAATCGCCAATGTGCTGGCGGTGGTGGCGCCCGGCACGCCCCGAAAAGTGGTCGCGCTCACGGCGAACCGGCCCTACGGGCTGGATCCGACCAAGGGTCAGACGGTACAGAAACTGACCACAACGTTCGCCCCGCTGGGTGCCGGCTCGACGTTCAAGATCTTCACTGCGGCGGCCGCGATGCAGGCGGGCCTCGGCACGCAGTCGGTCATCCAGACTCCTGTCACCTACCAGAGTCCGTTGTCCCCACATGCCTTCCACAACGACACGGACAACGGCGAGACGTTCCCGACCACGATGCCGCTGCAGCAGGCGCTCGCGACCTCGCCGAACACCGGCTTCGTCAAACTCGAGGACGACCTGGGTCTGGCCACGGTGGTCAACATGTCCGTCGCCATGGGCATGAAGGGATACACGCTCAACGCCGGCTCTGTCGATCCGGCGTTCACCGACAGCACCAACACCTATTCCCAGGAGGTCGTCGCCCAGAAGGTGGCGTCCTTCACCCTCGGGGTCACGCCGGTCAGTCCGTTGGAGCTGGCGAACGTCGGCGCGACGCTGGCGTCCGACGGGGTCTGGTGTCCGCCGACCCCGATCGCGAACATCGTCGACCGGAACGGCAAGGTCGTCGCACTCCAGCCAGCGCAGGCCTGTTCGTACATCGTCGCCGGGCAGAAGGACGTCTCGCAGAACCTGGCGCGCACGTTGGCGCAGGCTATGGGTGACGACATCACCACGGCGACCGGGACCGCAGATCAGTCGGCCAAGGCGTCCAGCTGGAACCTGACCCAGGGAACATCCGCCGGCAAGACGGGCACCACCGGGGACTACAAATCCTCGGCCTTCCTCGGGTTCACCCCGCTGTACAGCGCCGCCGCGCTGACCTGGGATTACCTGACAAAGCCGCAGTCAATCTGCATGTATCCGCCGAATGCCGCCAAGACAGCCACCCTCACGCCGCTGGCCATCATGGGCACCTGCACGATCGCCCAGGCCAAGAGCAGCGAAGGCAGCACCACCAGCAAGATCACCGGAATGACCGGCGGTTCGGTGCCGGCCGCCACCTGGTTCGACGCGATGAAGAAGATACAGCCGACCATTTCGTACTTCGCGCCGTCCTGGCCCTCGTTCGTGACCGGGCAGGACAACACGCACGTGCCCGACCTGTCGAACCTGACGGTCGATGACGCCAAGGCCAAGGTGGCGGCAGCCGGGTTCAAGTTCAACTATCTGATCGACAACCTGCCGAACTCGGCGCCGGCCAATACCGTCACCCGGCAGGATCCGGCTGCCGGGCAGAGCGCGCTGCCCGGCAGCGCCATCAATGTCTACGTCTCAGCCGGCCCCATCACCACCGGTGGCTGACCGGCGGGGGCGGGTGGCCGCCGGTGCGCTGGGGGCGGTCGCCGTTGCCGGGCTCGCCTGGTCCACCGTGATCGAGCGCCGCTGGTATGCACTCCGCCGGGTAGAGGTGCCCGTCCTGCAACCCGGCGCCTGGCCGATCAGGTTGCTGCACCTGTCGGACCTGCACATCACGCCCGGCCACCGCCACAAGGCAGCATGGGTCAGCGCGCTGGCCGACCTGCGTCCCGACCTGGTGATCAACACCGGGGACACACTGTCACACAGCAAGGCGGTGCCGATGGCGGTGGCGGCATTCGGCGGGTTGCTCGATCTACCCGGCGCATTCGTCTTCGGCAACAACGACTACTACGCGCCGAGGTTCAAGTCCCCGCACCGCTACTTCATCAAGTCGGAGCCGTTTCCGAAGTCGCCTCCGCTGCCCTGGCGTGACCTGCGGGCGGCCCTTGCCGAGCGCGGGTGGATCGACCTGACGAACCGGAAGGAACTGGTGACGGTCCGCGGCCAACGCATCGCTCTGGCCGGGGTGGACGACCCGCACCTGCACCGGGATCGCTATGCCGAGATCGCCGGCCCCGCCGAGCCCGACTCCGTTGTCCGCATCGGCGTCACCCACTCCCCCGAGCCGCGGGTCCTGGACCGCTTCGCCGAGGACGGGTACGACCTGGTCGTGGCCGGGCACACGCACGGCGGGCAGATCCGGATTCCCGGTTACGGGGCGATCGTCGCGAACTCCGCGATCGACCGGAAGCGGGCCCGCGGGCTGTCCCGGTGGGGGTCGCACATGTGGCTGAACGTCTCCGCGGGATTGGGTAACAGCCCGTACATGCCCGTGCGGTTCTGTTGTCGGCCGGAGGCGACGCTGATCACGCTCGTTCCGCGGGCCTGAGCCCTTGTTCGGGCGCTGTTCGTGGTCCCCACCACCGGCGGCAGTCGGATAGACTTTCCAAGGTTCACCGGGGTGTGGCGCAGCTTGGTAGCGCGCTTCGTTCGGGACGAAGAGGTCGCAGGTTCAAATCCTGTCACCCCGACTGGTGTTTCCGCAGGTCAGACCCGGTTTCCAGAGCATCTGGAGCCGGGTTTTCGCCTTGGATCTGACTCTTTGCTTCATTTTTGCCCCCAATCCTACGAGAGCGTGCTTCGCTCAGGGCGCTGGCGACGGCGTCCAGGTCGTCGGGGAAGAGATCGGCGTAGGTGTCCAGAGTCATGGCCGCGGAGGCGTGCCCGAGCATCGTCTGGACGCCTTTCGGGTTGGCGCCGGCCGAGATAGCGAGGGATGCTGCCGTGTGTCTGAGGTCATGGGGGGTAACCGTCGGGAACAGCGGATCAACCGCGTGGCAGCGCTTCACAGCCGGGGCGAACGCTCGTGGCCGGAACGTCGACACCCGAATGGGTCCACCTGTCTCGCCTACGAAGATGTGCGAGTTCAGCGACTTCCCGGCCATCAAGGTCGAGAGAGCCGCAACGAGGAAATCGGGGAACGGCACGCTGCGCCGCTCATGGTTCTTCACAGAGTCGGTCACCTGTCTGCCGCTCACCTCGGCGATCGCCTCGTACACGTCGAGACGGCACCTGTCCAGATTGACTGAGCCGACCCGAAGTGCCGCCATCTCCCCCCAGCGCAGGCCCGTGTACGCCAGCAGCAAGATAATCGCCTCATGATCCGGTCGGTCCGTAGTGACCGTCGATCCCCCACGGCGTCGGATCACCTGAGTACGCGCCGCCGTCGCCAGCGCATCGACCTGGCCGTGATTCAGATAGCCCCGCGACTGGTGCTTCCGCCGCGGGGGCTTGATGCCCGTAACGGGCGACGACGGGATCCGTTGGTCGACGATGGCCATATCGGTCAATGCCCGCAGGAGACCCAGCGCGTTCTCGACCGTCGCCGCACCGGCACCGTCTTTCGTCAGACCACCGACCCACGCCCGCACGCTCGACGGCCTCACATCCGCAACTGCGGTCTCGGCCCACTTCGGCCCGACGTGGGCTGTCCAGGCTGAAGTCGACTTGGCAACCGTCGTCGACTTGACCCTCGTTCGATCCGCACTCCAGGTCTCGTAGAGAGCCGCGATCGTGATTCGCCCGGCTGACGGCGATACGTACGTGCCGTTACCGAGTGACGTGTCAAGGGCAGTCGCGAACTGGAGCGCGTCCCGCTTGGTCAGAAAACCACGCTTGTCCGTGTACGACTGACTCGGCGTCCGGTACCGCACCCGCCACCTGGTCTCGCCTCTGGAGGTCGCGTACTTCTTGATCGCCGTCACCGGCCGCTCCCGTCGAGTGATGTGGACGCATCAAGGCTAAAACCGTAGCGGGCCGATCGCACGTATCTGAACCTTCATCTGGGTCCCCGGCCTGCAGGGTGGTGTCCAGCCTTGACCGAAAAGGTTCGTCGGGGCGTCGCCGAGCCGTGTGGAGACATCGACCAGCGCGGCGCCGCCCGGGGCTGAACTGTGGTGCCCCGGCCAGATGTCGGCTACGCGACTGGTGTGCGCTATCAGCCGGACTCATCCGCAACTGAACTCGGATACCTCCGTGCGACCGACTGATCTGGGGCCATGTACCCGACCTCGCCGCCCGTCTGAACGCGGTCCGGGAGCACCCTGCGTGTCGACAATCTCTAACTCGGTGGCGTATCGAGCACTGGCGCGGAGCAGTTGATCGGCCGTGCCATCCGGTGCGAGCGCCTCGGCGAGAAGATCAGCGGGAGCTGCGAAGCCCATTCGGGTCGGTTGTCGACAGGTCGACCTCGAAATACGTCTCTACTTGGCCGTTCGACCCGATACCCACCCCGGCGCGTCCTGGATACAGGCGGATCTGCGCCCAGACGCGATGTAGCCGGGCGCCGGATGCGACCTGCTCTTCACGGCACGCGGCAAGCGCCCGACGTGAGGGCTTGCCACTACGAGATCGAGTGCTGAGGTGATGGCCTCCGACACGGCCGGATGGGCGCTCGGGATGTATCAATCACTCAGAGCTTTTTCAGCGCCCTGCAATCTGGTTGCTCTTATGGATAGCGATGACTCTGTTCAAACGACAGGTTATATATTTAAGCGCATGATCATGCCATTAAAAGACCGGATCACCCTTCGAGAAGCCGTCGCAGCGACACTACGTTCGGAACTTGCTCGCAACCGAATCAGCGCCTCGCGCGTGGCTTTAGCCATCGGGAAGGACCAGCCATGGATCAGCCGGCGACTGACGGGCCAGGTGGCATTCGATTTGGACGACCTCGACGCGATCACTGAGGTACTGGGGATCAGCCCCAGCGAGCTAATGGATGCGGCGAGCGAGACGGCAAGGAAACCACGTCGACGGATCCGCGAGAAGGCGGTCGACGTTGTTCCGCCCGACCCGAATACAACCCCTTGACCTTCTGACGGGTGTCGCGGTTTCCAGCCGTTTCCGGTGGGTTTCGGCAATAGGCTCTCACCTGCAAGAATAGTCCAGATCCGGTCATTTCGGCTTCTATTGTTTGTCGACGGGATTTCATCGATTCCGGAGGGTAAACGGTGGGTTTGATCTTGAAGCTCACCGGCGCTGATCTATTCCTCGCCCGCGCTGTTCTGAAGTTGGTCATCGACGGATTTGAGGTCTGCCTACGTCATCCGTCAAGGGTTGCCGGATGCATTCCAGGATGGCGGAGTCGCGGTGCGTGATCGGTGCCCAAGCACAGGCTCAGGTATTGCGGGTCCGGTGCTGCCCGAGCCAAGGCGCGCTACCAAGCGCCCCGAGGGACTTCTCGGCACCGTCGGTGAGGCCCGGTCAGGCCCCAGACTTTGGTCGGTGGTCGGCACCGCGACGATCGGCACTCCCATGGTCAGGGGGCTGGCTTCGCCAGCGCTGTTAATGGCCCCCTACAGACAGAACAGAAAGCCTGCGCCACCGTCCCCGGTCGCCGCTCCGCCGATGCGGGCAGGATCAGCGGCCGTCAGCAAGCCGACACGACGTCGATATCCAGATCCAGGCCGCGACGCCCCAAGCTAAATGGGCGATGCAGATCTTCAACTCGGCGCACTGGGTGCCCGTCGACCGCCAGGGTGCGCCGCAACTCGGTTTCCCGTCGGATTCCCGCAGGCGGCGCCCGCCGGCAAAGTCGGAATCCTGCCCGCGGACACCGAATCGCTGAGCATCTGCTGGTACTCCCGCAACCGCCTCGTCGCATCCGCAGACGTCGACTCGATCACCGCGATCGGCTCGATCGCTCATCCGGCCGAAGTCCGCAACGGACCCGGGATCGGGCTTGTGTCCACATACACGCCGCAGGCGGGCGCGCCGGCTCATCGAAACACGCCTGGATATCGGCCTCCAAAACCCACTCGTAACTATGAGTGGCCAGGAAATGGATCTCGGCTATCGCGTCCTGCGCTCGCCGGTTGGGACGGAACCCATACGAACACGGCAGAAAATCCGCCTCGAAAATGGGCTCGAGCACCGCCTTGAGGCTTGCCTGAACCACCCGATCAGCCAGAGTGGGAATACCGAGCTTGCGGAGTTTCCCGCTCGCCTTCGGTATCAACACCTGGCGAACCTCGACCGGCTCGAACTCACCCGACTTCAGCGAGTCACGGATCTGGCCCAGGAATGCCTGCACTCCGATCCCGGACTCGATCTCGGCCACCGTGGCCCGATCGACTCCAGGAGTCCTTGCCCCGACATTGGTGGACGCACGCTGCCACGCATGGACCAGAAACGCCGGATCATAAACGAGGTTGTACAGGTCACCGAACCGACGAAAGGCATCGTCTTTCGCCCAACGGTGCAACTTGGTCTGCATCCTTCGTACCACGACGAAAGCCGAACCTTCATCCGGCCAGGCCGCGGCGCCGGCATTCACCAGCGCATCTTCGAACATTGCACTCTCCTCCTTGACTGACACGCTGCCGCCCTTCCCCATGTGCACGGGCTCTCCCCGGCTCGGAGTACTACGGCGGCTCCGCCCCACCCGCAACCATCAGCCTGGCGTCGCGCCCATCCAACTCGTTCACCCCGGCGGGGAGAACGCGCTGGACGGCCACGGGTGGTTCCCACGTTCACTGCTGTTCGGTCGACGGGTTAGGCACCCGGCTCTACCCCTGCGGCATCGCCACGGCTACGCCGTAGAAATTCACCATGGCCTCCCAGCCCAAGCGAGCAATACCGAACCGGGAGTTCCCCACCCAACAACAGGCAGGTGCGCACCGCGAACCAGCCCACATCCACCGGGTTGGAGCTGGCGTTGCTTGAAGAGGCGTAACGACACCGGTTTCTCTCGTATACCTTCCCGTCTCGCTCACCGGGCCCGGCCCATCCGGCAGTGCTGAACCGACCCGACTTTGTCGAGGCTGCTCCCACCCTCCCCGGCGACCCCCGGGGACGGCTGCCTCCAGCTTCACCCCGCCGCTACGACGGCAAGGCGACGAAGGTCTCCCACCTCCATCCGAACCAACAGCGCCTCGTGGCGCACTGCTCGAAGGCAACAATCCACGGTTCCCGCGGACAAACGAACTGTGTCCTCCACCACCAAACTAAGTGGTCACAATCGTAAGTTCGTCGGTGGTTCAGGTCCACGCAGTGGGGTCGCCGAGGTAGAGGCCGCAGGCGCAGTCCAGGGCATCTTCGGGTAGGCCCGCCATTTGTCCGTTGGGTAGGAACGAGGGTTCGTATCC
>JBBROB010000029.1:0-51148 GCA_038229825.1 Mycobacteriales bacterium | reverse complement strand
CGCACCGGCCGCCCCAACCAGCGGCGCTCAGCCGTCAACCGGGTACGGCCAGGACCAGGACCCATGCGTCTCGTCTCGACTAGCGACTGCTCGGGCCGCCAGCCCACCTGTAGGCGGCCTGCCCCGTGGCTTTCATCACCGGACCAACGCCATCGCCAAGTCGCGCCAGGAGACCGACTGATCCAAACCCCGCAGACACCTTGGATTGCGATGAGCCGGCGAAATGGCCAAATGTTTCCCCAACTCGATGCGGCCTGCCCGGTCGGGTCGGAAGCTTGCAGACCGATCAGGGGGATGCCCTTGTTTGGGCGTCGGATCGCCCCCATTTTGGGGCTGGCACCACAGGGCGAAGCGGCAGAGCATCAACTGCAACGCATCGATTGACCAGACCAGAGTAGATCCGGTCGCTCAGTCGGAGAAAGGTAGGGCTCGTGGGCTCATTCATCACGGTGTCACACCCGTCCGGAGAACTGCCACCGATGCCCGGTAGCTGTGGTCGGGTGTGAAATCCGGGATCTCGCCATCGCCAGGTAACCGATGCCCGGCTACCGACGGCAAAAATCCCGGGAGAATGAGCTCGGGTGGGCAGTCGACGCAGTCTCTGGCCGACGCCTCCTACGGTAGCGCTGCCGCCGCGGCTCGCGCTGACACCGCTGGTCCCAGGACCGAAGCGTCGTACCTCCGACGGCCCGACCACGATGGCTATGTCCTCTGAGTTCTCCTGGCCACCGCCATCGCCTTGCTGGTCTTCTTCCGTCGGGACTGGATCCGGATCATCCCCGGGCTGCTGCGCACGATCAAACCCAGCATCGCGGCTCGGCGCAGCGTGGTCACCGATCCGGACGAACGTCTCGCTGGCTACTGATCATCGCCACCATCCCGGTCGGGATTACCGGCCTGCTACTGGAACACTCCTTCGGCACACCATTTGCCAAGCCACTGACCGCCGCGATCTTCCGCACGATTAACGGGCTGATTCTGCTCGCCGCTGAACGGCTGCGCCGCAACGCACCCACCGACGACCCCGACGTCTCGAGCGCCCCAGTCGGCGACCAGCTCAAACCGGCGTCGACCGGCCGGCACACCGCCCGCGAGACCGAAAAACCAATCCGCTGTTGGGTCCAGCCGGCGGTTAGTCATGAGTGTCCCCTGCGGGGGCGCCCTTCCGGGCTGAAAATGGTGCTGCGGGTGTCCGTTGACGTCGTGCTTGCTTGGACCTGTTGAGGCCGTCGGTTAGTCGGGCGCTGCGAGCTGCACGTTTCAGCCGTTCAATGCTGCTGCGAGCACGAGGATTAGATTCGCCGTTCTCTGCTGCTCCCACGGGCACCCGTCCCTGTCGGATCTCGGCCGGGTTGCCGCTGCCCGGTCAGATACGGGCTCTTCGCAACTGAGGGTGTAGACGGGCTCGGCGCGTCGTTACCGGGATAGGGGTCGAGGTCTTCCGATGATGGGAGTTCTCACACTGTCCTCGCGGAAGACCTCGACATGGCTGACTCTACTTTTTCGACCCCTGATGTGACCACGTTCGCCCGGCTGGACACGCTCGGTCTACGAGTGACCGGTCAGTTCCTGGAACCAGACCGCGCGGTACTGGCCTGCCGTGTCGTCGGTGGTGACGACCGGTGTGGGCGCTGCGGCGGACAGGGCCGGCCACGGGACTGCACCACGCGACGGCTCGCGCATGAACCGTTCGGCTGGCGACCCACCGTTCTGCTGGTCACGGTCCGCCGGTACCGCTGCGACAGCTGCGGACACGTCTGGCGGCAGGACACGTCGGCGGCCGCCGAACCGAGGGCTCGATTGTCCCGCAGCGGTCTGCGGTGGGCGTTGACCGCGCTGGTCTGCCAGCACCTCACGGTCGCCAGAATCGCTGAAGGTCTGGGTGTTTCGTGGAATACCGGTAACAGCGCGGTGCTGGCCGAGGGGCGTCGGGTGTTGATCGCCGATCCGCACCGCTTCGACGGAGTGAAGGTGATCGGTGTGGATGAGCACGTCTGGCGGCACACCCGCCGCGGCGACAGATACGTCACCGTCATCATCGATCTCACACCGGTCCGCGACCGCACCGGACCGGCGCGATTGCTGGACATGGTGGGGGTCTGTCGAGTAAACGGTGTAAGCTGATTTGGGTTTGGGACGGTTCACTTGCGGCAGGCGGACAGGCGTCCGTCGAAGGTGATGTCGAACGCGTTGAGGGCGGCTTTCCACCGGTTGGACCAGCGTTGCCGGCCTTTCCCGGTTGGGTCCAGGCTCATGATCGCCAGGTACACACATTTCAGGGCGGCCTGCTCGGTCGGGAAGTGACCGCGGGCGTTCACCGCCGGGCGGATTCGAGCGTTCACACTCTCGATCGTTATCTGGAGCTGGCCCCGAGAGCGGGCCTGTGATCTGCATGTTTGCGTTGTGGATGGTGTTCACGACGGAGAGATTCCGCATGGTTTGAGTGCGGGTGGATCTCGTTGTCTCGGCGTGTCGCGGCTGGGGTTTGTGCGCCGGTCGCCGAGCGCTTCGGCGAGGGCCTGGCGGAGTCGTTTGTTGTCGGCTTCCAGGTGGCGGATCCTGTCGGTCGCGACTTGCAGGCGCTGGCGCAGGGACGCGTCGGTGGCGCGTTGCCGGTCGGGAACGTGGTTGCGTAGCGAGGGATCAGCACCCACGGAGCGGTATCGGTATTCGCTGCCACCCGGCGCTCGTGGCCAGGCAGTACGGGAGCGACCTCGCATAGAAGATCTTGGTTCAGTTCATACAGCCAGAGTCCCCGTACTTCTTTGGTATCGAAACACATACCCATGAGCCGATACCCATCGACGTCATTGCTTAAGTCGGGGCTGATGAGCCTTTTCGTACCCTTGATCGAGCCGGTTCTGAGTGGGTTTTCGGCGCCGACGAAGTCCTGCTGCGTGAAACCCTTCTCCAGTCTAAATTCTGCAATTTCAATGTACGGTACTTCGTTCTCCCGACTGACTCGGGGTGCAATTTCGCGGAAAGGCTTATGAAATTCATTCCTGTGGATGCTCGTCGAACTTCAAGTAATGATTGTCGAAGGGCTACGTCTCGTTTTGGGCCGTGTAGATGCCACTGAAGACCTTGGCGATGACTGGCAGCGCTGACCGGGGCACGTGATCCATGAAGTGCCGCCGCACCGAAGCGACATGCACTGGGCCGGCCGCATTGCACATGGACTCACCGGCAGGTGTGATCGTTGCGGCAACTAGTCGGCGGTCGCGGCGGTTTCGGTGCCGGACAGCCAGACCCCGGCTTTCCATCCGCTGGATGCGGTAGGTGATGACGCTTGCTTCGGTGCCGAACTGCTGAGCGAGATGTCCCATCGTCAGCCCCTCCGGAGTGTTGCAGAGCATGAGAAGGATCCCGTGGTCCAGCAGTGTCAGATCCAATGAGTCACGAAGATCGCGGTCCAAGGCAGCGAACAGGTGCATGCCGGAGACGACGAACGAGTGCCAGGCAGCCATCTCCTGCTCGTCGAGCCACCTGACGTCATCAATCACCACAAAAGCCTACCCGGAGATCCTTGAAATTCGAAGAACTCTCCATTACCCTGCAGATCTGAAGGATCAGCGAAGGAGACCACGCCATGCCTGCAGCAATCCAGATCGTCCGCTTTCACACCAAGCCAGAGGTCCCCCCCGACGACATGGCCGCCATGAACGGGCGCTTCCAGCGCGAGGTCGCGCCGAAGCTTCCCGGACTGCAGCGCCGTGAAGCTTGCGTCACCGACGACGGCGAGTGGGTGCTGGTGCTGCGCTACTCCAGCATGGAACTCGCCACCGCCCCGCCAGCCGATCACGGCATGGAAGTCGCGGGGGCGTTCATGCAGATGATCGACCTGTCCACAATGTCCGTTGCTTTCCAGACCGTGGTCAGCGAGTAGCGGGCATTGCTCAGAGGTCCCGCATGAACGCCATCGTCGAACCGCCCGTTTTCAGCTTCGAGAGGGGTTGACTCCAGCCGATTTCCTCGCCGCCGCCGAGCGGTTCACGATCGAGGTGGGACCGCTGGTCCCGGGCCTCGAACGACGGTAGCTTCTCCAGACCGTCGACGGCTTTCTCCTGATCGTCCGTTTCGACAGCCGGCAACATTTCGACGGAGCGAAGGCCGCGATCGGCCCTCATCCCGTCGCCGTCAACTTCCGTCAGGCCCGAACGATTCACCTTTGGGGCCCCGCCACGGTGTCGCACTGTCCGTGCTCACCGACCGCGGCCCGATGACAGTCGGACATCTCGCCGCAGAGTTGGGCCTGACTCTGGCTACCGTCAGCGGGATCGTCGCCGACGTGGAGCGTGCCGGATTCGTGCAGCGTTCGGCCGACCCGGCGGACCGTCGCCGGACTATCGTGGCGCTCGCTGAACGCACGCCGAGGCACTGGGGACCTGGCTCGACGGGAGCCACCGCGCCGATGGCCAAGGCGTTGGACAAGCTGAGCCCCGCCGAGCGCGCCGTCTTGCTCAAGGCGATGGCTTTGCTCGACGGGGAACTCAACGGCGCTCAATTGCCTGATCCGGCCCCCGGGTGCTCGTCCGCCCAAAACCAGTCCAGGCACGGCATCGACACGACGCGGGCGCCGATTGCCCCGGAGCGAATGGCACCCATCGCATGCTCGCGAATGCCCAAGTGCAGGGTCCGGCCGTAGGGCGAGGTCTTCCATTCGCCTGTCGTCGGGCCGAACGAGTCCGAGCCCTTGATGGTGGTTAGATTCGACTCGGCCAGGTCGGCGGAGCCGCCCCAGAGCTCCGGCAACACCGGTCCGATCGCCGACAGCACCGCACCCGATGCCGCCCGGGTGGCGATGCCCTTCGGGTCCGCCGGCCACGACGGCAGCGAGTCGAGCCAGCCGTCGGCAGGTCGCGCGTGGTGAGCCGGGTCGAACAGCGCCTTGTTCGCCGGGTTTGCGGTGGCCCAGTCGTCGAACGGCATTCCGTTGCCGAATCAGCGCCTCCAGGCATCCGACGACCATGATCACGGTCGCGTCGATTGGGGATCGCACCGTGGTTGCCGCCGGGCAGATGCACGAGCATCAAGAATCGGGTCTGCCGTTCCGCCAGCGTGGCGATCGCCGACCGGCAGTTCGAACCGAGATCTGCCATTGGCAGGGTACGGCCCGGTCGGCGACCTCGGCTGGCCTTCGCTGATCAACATCATGTCGGGGATCTTCCCCGACGGCCCGGCGTCCGTGGACCGTCGCGGCCGGCGCACCGCCCGCCCGGTACGCAGGTGTTGATGCAGGTCAGCGTAGCTGGCTGCGGCCCTGCACATGCAGAGCCTAGTAGATAGTTTCGGGACTCACCTGCATCTCCTGCCGGCCGCGGAACACCCCTTCCATTTTGTCGAACTTACTTACCTTGGGTCGGCGGCCACACAACTCGGCCCGCTTCTGGGCCGCATACGGAAAGTAGTGACCCAGACCGTCCGGTGCCGACCCGTTGCGGCGCAGCTCACGACTGACCATCCCCGCCGACCGGTCGATCTGCCCGGCGATGACCCGCAGACCCACCCCGGCCAAACGAAGGTCGGCGATCAGTAACGGTTCATCCAAACTCAGATAACGGCCCGAGGGTTCCTGCCTTTTTGTGGGACCTGCCCGACGGGCGCCTGCCGCAAATGACGGCCGGTTCTTCTGTTCACCCCGACAGCGTCAGAGGCCGCGGTGAGCGTCGATCCCTTCGCCATCAACGCCGTCGCCAAGGCGTTGTTTGCCAGGCTCCTTGAGCCGTTTGACGCGGCTCTTGACGTCCCCCGTCATCACCGTGGTACCTGCCCGGCGTGGTGGGATCGAACTCTCACACTCCCGGGCAAACTCCTGGGTCAGGCCGGTCGTCCCTGGGTGACCCAATTGCGGGCACACTTGGGAACATCACGTAGACAACCACCTCGGTTGTGCCTTGAGTAACTCCATCCTGCACATCTCCGGGCCGCTCGAAGAATGACTGTCCCTGGGTGTATGTTTTCACGTCGCAATTAGCCCCGCGCTGCTTATCGTCAGCAGCCGCGCGCTGCCCATCGTCGTCGTGGTCACGGCGAGCCGTGTAAATGGTCACCGTCCCTTGCGCGACAACTACGATCGCTCCTCCAGGATGCGAGTGCCAGCCCGAAGAGCCGCCAGCAGCGAACGTATTCTTCGCAACAACCGTGTTCGTACCCTCGCGAAATAGAATGTCGCTCGAGCGATTGATCGTCCCGCTGGCGAGCAGCGTGGTCGTCGCGTTCACCGAAGGGGTTGCAGACGCGGGAAGCACCAAGGCCGTGGCGATCCCAGCGGCCAGCGCGACCGTCGAAAGGCAGAGAACGATCCTGCTGCGTTTGGTGAGCCTTCTCATGAACATTCCCCTTACCTCCAGAGGGTGTCCGCTTTCTGTTTCTGCGAACCCTATTGCTGGCTATACACCCCCGAAGGCGAACACGCAAGGGGATCCGGTGGCAGACGCTCAGATGCTTCGGGATCGAGCTGGGCCGGATGTTGCCGGCCACTTTTCACGGGCGCGCGGCCGGCCGCAGCTCGGGTGCATTGCAGCAGCGGCGGACGCACACACCCGCCCACGGGCGACGCCACAAATCGGCACACCCACCAAAAGATTGGCGATTTCGGTGAAGGCTCGGACCTGGAAGGGGTTGCTAAGAATCCGCCCGGACCACCCGAAGACTTCGCTGTTGTCACCATGGGGCGGGTCTCGGGCTTTGCTCGCACAGGCCATCGGAATCGGCCGCATCCAGTACATCCAGAACGGCATCATGTAAAACACCACCGGTCCCGCCGCAACGGTCATTATGGTCGAGAAGCTCGCAGCCCAGCTGTAGGACGCCCGCCCCAAGGGTCAATCTCAACGAACACTTGCGGTAGAGACCACGCTGCAGTCGGGGGACCGATGCTGGCCCGGGCGGTACAACGTCTAGTTGGACCGCGGCTGCTGGACTTGGCGCCCGTGCGTGACCGGGGTGAACAGCCATTCGTCGTCGAACCGGCAGACCGGGCCGCCGACGATGTGCCGCCGGTGCAGCGGGCGGACCGCCGACCCGCGGTGCTCCTGCCAGCCCGGGGCGGCCCGCTGGACGTTCGTCAAACGACATCGCGTCGACCGGGATGAGCGGGCGGTGCGTGGACGACCCCAGTGGCGGTGCTCTTGACCCAGAGGGAGATGTACGGCAGAATGTATACATGGCAGTGACTACAGCAGCGTCCGAGACGTGGCAGGCACGAATCACCCACGAGTTGGCCGCGCAGCTGCGCGACGACGCCGAACTGCTTGGCCTGGACGGCCGCACTGAGATCGTCAAGGCCGCACTCGAACTGCTCCACCGACGCGCCGCCGAGGAACGGATGGCGCGCAGCGTCGACGATTTCTACGGCGACCGTGACATACCTATGCCGATCGGTGTCCGGCCAGTGCCCGCCAACAACCGGACCGATGTCACTACCTGAACCTTTCCGCGGTGAAGTGTGGGATGTCGACTTCGACGATTTCGGGCTGCACCCGGCGGTCGTCATGAGCATTAACGCATTGAACACGCGCTTGGGCCACGTCGCGGTCGTACCGGTCACCGGAACTGCAGGACCGCAGCAGACGCACATACCGCTCACTGCCGACGCTGGATTGACAAAATATGAGCAGTCCTACGCCGATGTCACCGCACTGCAACCGGTAGCCCGCAGCCGGTTGTTGACTCGACGAGCACTGCTCAGCATCGGTGAGCTCGAGCGCCTCGGCCGACAACTGTCCGTCTATCTCGCGCTGTAGGTTCATTGAGCGATCGGTGACCGGTCACGGACCACCGGCGAGCTCGCCTGCGAGCGAGAGATGATCGCGACCGGCGCAAAGACGGCTGGGGCTCAGCGACAGAACGACGTGGTTCGCGCCCATTGCTCGCGACCACGCAGATGGAACGGCCTGCCCAGGGCGACAAGGTTGCGGACGCGTGAGAGTTCCAGGAGCGTCGCCGGACCGAACGCGCCGTCGACTGCAAGACCGCGGTGCCTTTGAAACTGACGTACCTGGTCAACGGTGGTGGGCCCGTAGATGCCGTCCTCGTGAAGTTGGTAACCTAGGCCGCCGAGCAGACCTTGCAGTTGAGCGACATCGGAACCGGCGATCGCCGAATCGGGGTCGTACGCAAGCGATCGCTCGCCAAGTGACCAGGAGTCGCTGGACCCGTTGGGCTTTGACATGTCTCTCCAATGATCTTCGTTTGATCTTCGTTCCGTTTGATCTGCGTTCTGCTGGTGGATGGTCGGCTCGCACGGACCGACCGGCAACAAGCCGCTGAAGCGGCTATACCTCCCAGTCGACATGTCTGTGCGTCATGGGAACTGGTTGCTGACACAGCACGTGCGGTCAGCCCACGTCGATCTGATGCACCCGGCCCAGACCTTCCATACTCGTCAGAGACAGGCGACTGCAACCGAAATCTGTCACCGACAGATCGGGGTTGAGTACCAGCGTCAACGTTGAGTACCAGCGTCAACACGGTACCCGTCGGTAATCTGGCGCCGCGCGGACGTGATCGGTTGATGGTGAACTGGCCGGTAACCATCAGCAGAATCTGTCGGCGACTTCCATCCTCTCGATCGCCGAGGCCCCAGCCGATCAGTTCCGCGATTGCTGCGCGACTCGTCTCGACCCAATGAGTGCCCGTAGGACTGGGATCGTTGCTTCGCTCCGACGCACGAAGGGCGATATCGCGCAGCGAACTCACGTCGGTGAACACATTCGCTGCCTTCCTTCTGGTCGACATCGTAGCGGTCGCGCTTCCGGAGATGACCTTTGTGTCCGGTCAAGGATCCCGTTGTGGTGACGATGTTGATCTTGGTGGTCCCGCGACGCCGGTGCCCGACATCGTGCCCGTCGGGCGTTCCCGCTTCGACGCTCAAACGGAGGCCGTCTTCACCACCGATCGCCCGGTCCGCAATTCACATTGCGCCGCATACGTACTGTTGGTCGATGCACTTCTACGACCCTCTGGATGTCACAGTGCGAACCCCACGGTTGACCTTGATCGGCGCGAGTGACCAGTGGTTGGCGCGCCTTGCCCCGCTGGTCAGGGCCGGGAAGGCTGATGCGATTCCTGACCCCTACGACGACCCCATGTCGTTGTACGAACGGGACCCGATCTTCGCGTAGCGCGTTGGTTGCAGGGGGTGTGGCGCGGCCGTGGCACGGTCAGCCCGGACTTCTGGCGCTTGTACTTCGTGGTGGTCGTTGATGATGAGCCGGTCGGCATGCAGGACATCATCGGCCAGCAGTTCGGGCTTTTTCGGTCGGCGGTGACCTTTTCGTGGTTGAGCGCAGACCTGCGTGGCCGTGGTCTGGGACGTGAGATGCGCGAAGCCGCCGTGTACCTGGCCTTCGCGGGTCTGGACGCCAGAGAGGCGGTCAGCGAGGCGTTCCTGGACAACCAGGGTTCCAACCGCGTCTCGGCCGCGATGGGGTACCAGCCGAATGGGACAACGTGGGCCACCAGGCGGGGTGAACCCGCGGTGCTGCAGCGCTGGCGGATCGCTACGGATGAGTGGGAGATTCGGCGGCGGGACGACATACATACGAATGGCGTGGACAGCTGTCGTCGTCTGCTCGCCATCTGACCACGCCCGATCCGGTCCTCGCAGCGGGCCCGACGTCGATGTCGTAGTTCCGGGTCGGCGTGTTGCCCGCCGGCGCGACGGTGACGCATCGACAGCGGGGCCTGGTCGTCATCGGCGTGGCCGTGGTCCTGGTCGCCGTGGTCGCAGGCCTGCGGCCCCTCATCGCCCCGATCCTGGCCGGTGTCCGCAGTCCACGACGAGGCCGCAAACCCAAAATCTGGACCCAGGTCGACCGCGACTACGAAACCCTGCGGATCGACATGCAAACCCTGTTTCCACGACATCGGCATCACCGCGCAAACAGCCGCATAGACAACAAATTGTCGATCCCTTTCCCGCAAGTTTCTAGAACCAAATAATCCGAACAGTTACAGGGTAAGAGATCGAATGACCGCGGTGGGGCCGAGGTAACAGCCACGGGGCTGCGCTCCGGTGCGCAGCCCCGTGGCTCTGGCCATACCACCAAACCTGCCGATGTTGCAGATTTGGGCTAGTTCAGCCGTCGGTGCCTGCCGGAGCGGTCGTCATCTTGGTCCCTTCGAGCTGGTTGGCCGCCACGGCGTAGGTGTTGGTGAAGGTGTTGGCCAGCGTCACCTTGGAAACATCGGTGCCGATATCCTTCTCCATGGCGTAGACCGTCTTCGGGCCGCCGGCAGGCATGATGCCATCCGGCAGGAACTGCCCCTTGTCGGTGGTCAGCCCGTCGATGTACTGCTGCTTGGAGATGGTGCTGTTCTGTACGAACTGCTGCGGTAGCGCGTTGGCGATATCGGTCGCCGAGTGCGTGTCAATCCAGTGCATCGTCGCGACCAGGGCGTTGACCACTTTCTGGGCGGTGTCCTTGTTGTCGTTCACCCATTTTGTGGTTGCCAGCAGGCCGGCCGCGGGCCACGCTCCGCCGAGAGCGGCCTCCGCCCCCTTGGTGGTGGCCAGGTCGATCGCCGAATAAGCCAGCTTCTTCGTCTCCAGCGCCCCCACCGTCGGCTGCGTCGTCATGACGCATGCGGCTTCGTTTCCCTGGATCGCGGCGATGGCGGTGGCGCCGGCGTGCACGGCCAGGGGGTGGTAGTCCTTGCGGGTGAGGCCCTGCTTGGAGGCGAGGAACTGGGTCAGCTCGTCGGTGCCGGACCCGAGGTCGGTGACGCCGATGGTCTTTCCTTTGAAGTCGGCGGCGGAATGGACGCCGCTGTTGGTGCCGCACATGATTCGTTCACCTGGTGCGCCGGAGAGTTGCACCAGGTTGATGACGTCCTTGCCCTTGGCCTGGAAGTCGATGGTGTGGATGTACCAGGCGCCGGCCATGTCCACCGACCCGGAGGCCATCGCATCCTCGGCGCCCACGCCGCCGTTGCTCTCGGTGGACAGCTCCATATTCACGCCGTACTTCTTGTACAGGCCAAGGCTCTGCGCCAGCTGGTAGGGCAGGTAGATCTGCTTGTCGATCCCGCCGACCATCATCTTGACGGTGGGCATCGGGCCGCTCGGCGCGGCCGCGCTGCCGGCGGACGAGGCGCCAGCAGAATTGGCGGTGGTGGAGCTGCTGCTCGAGCAGGCCGCCGCGGCCAGGGCCAAAGCCCCGATCGCTGCGAACGTCATTGTCCGTTTGAACATCTTTATGTTTCCCTTCGATTGTTCGTCGCCGGCGGATGCCGGCTCGTCTACTGCGGACCGGAACTCTGATTTAGAGGCCGGCTGATATTTCGTTGTGGCTCGGCGGGCGCCAGGACAGCACCCGCTTTTCCAGAAGGGTGATCAGATATTCGGCGGCCAAGGTGATCACGGCCATGATGACCATTCCGGCGAAAACGGTGTTCTGGTCGAGCTGTCCCTGCGCCTGGCTGATCACCAGCCCGATGCCGCGCTGCGATCCGAGGACCTCCCCGACCAGTGCACCGATGATGGCGAACCCGAAGGCGGTGTGCAGGCTGGCGATGATCCAGGTCAGCGCAGAGGGGATGGTGACGTGCAGGGCTACCTGCAGTGGTGATGCGCCGAGGACTCTCACGTTCGCCACCAGGTTGGGGTTGACCTCGCGGACACCCTGGAATGCGTTGAAGAAGACGATGAAAAACACCAGGACGGCGGCCAACAGCACCTTGGGGAAGGTGCCGAGACCGAACGCGACCAGGAAGATCGACCCGAGGATGATGCGTGGAACGGCATTGACGACCTTGATGTACGGGCTCAGGACGTCGGCGAGGAACCGGTTCTGTCCCAGGAGCAGCCCGACCACGACACCGGTGACGGAACCGAGGACGAAGCCGTAGACAGCTTCTTTGAGCGTGGTGCCGATATCGCCCCAGATCGAGCCGAACGCGGTGCCCTGGGTGAACAACGTCACCAGCGATTTCCAGATCAACGACGGCTGCCCGAAGAAGAACGGGTCGAGCCAGCCTTCGGACGTGAACAGCTGCCATCCCCCGATGGTGACCACGGCGAATCCCAACCTTCCGGTCCACAACCAGAATCTGCGTCGCCGCCTGGCTGTGGCGGCCGCCTGTTTGATGCCTTCCTCGGTCTCCACCGGCCTCGATGCAGCGGCCCGGGTGCTCATCGTGGTCATGCCGCACCGGCCGTACGAGCGTAAGCGCGGTCGACCTCGTCCTTGAGGGACGCCCAGATCTGGTTCTGCAACTCCAGGAATCGCGGTTCATGCCGGATGGTCTGCACCTCGCCGCGGGGCCGCGGCAGATCGATGTCGAAACTCTCCTTGATCGTCCCGGGGCTGCTCGTCATCACCAGGACCCGGTCGGCCAGGGCCACCGCTTCGTCCAGATCGTGGGTGATGAACAGCACCGACGGACGCGATTGCTCCCACAGGCCCAGCAGTTCGGTCTGCATGATGGCCTTGGTCTGCACGTCAAGGGCACCGAACGGTTCGTCCATCAGCAGGATTCGCGGAGAATTGATCAACGCGGCGGCCATCGCCACCCGCTTCCGCATCCCACCGGACAGCTGGTGCGGGTAGCGGTCCTCGAAACCGGCGAGTCCGACGCGACGCAGCCAGTCGCGGGCCAGGGCGATGGCGTCCTTCTTGGACATCCCGGTGAGCGTGGGCCCGATCATCACATTGCCGAGCACGCTCTTCCACGGGAACAGCGCGTCGTTCTGGAACATGAAGCTGACACCTTCGGTGATGCCGGTGACGTCCCGGCCGCCGACCTGGACCGAGCCGCCGCTGGGACGTTCCAGGCCCGACACCTGGCCGAGGGTCGTGGACTTCCCGCAACCTGTCGGACCGACGATGGCGCAGAACTGACCCGGCTCGACCGTGAGGCTGACATCGCGGATCGCGGTGAACGGCTCGCCTGAGGGCGTCATGAACCGCTTCGTGAGGTGACTGATCTCGATTTTGGCCGGGTCAAGTGACTGCGCCTGCGCCGCCGGTCGGTTGTCCGCCATGAGGCTCCTTTGCTCTCGATGGACCGGCGACGCATCCGGTGGCGCCGGTCACTGGGGGTGGCCAAACCGTAGAGCGCTGACCGCGTGATGCGATGCTTTCGCGCACATGACGACGTAATCTGCATATCTGCGCGTTCTGCTCGTTTTGCGCACGCGAGCATCGCGGGTTCAACGAACACTCCCGCGCCGAGGATCCACTGCGCCCAAGCGCACCCGCTCGCCGGGGACGCCTTGTTTCCACCCGCAAGCGCGGGCACACTGGCGGCGATGTCGAATCGGATGCGCCGACTTTCCAGCCAGATCTTCGCCGCTCAGCTGGCCATTTTGACGACGACGATTCTAATTGGTTTCATCCTGCTCATCCGGGTGGAACGCAGTCACCTGGACAGCCAGTACGAAGCCAGAGCCGCCGAGATTGCCCAGACCACCGCCGATGTCCCGGAGATCCGACGATGCATGCAACAGCAGGCTCCCGGCTGCGCCGCAACAATCCAGGGTGTCGCCACGAACATCGAGAAAGACACCGGGGCCTCCTACGTCGTCATCATCGACATGAACCGGGTGCGTCACTCGCACCCGAACCCCGCCCTGATCGGACAGCAGATCAGCGAGCCGATCGTGGTCACCGACGGCCTGGTCCATGTCGGGATCGACGACGGGTCCACCGGTCGCTCGGCCAACGGCAGAGCGCCCCTGTACGGGCTTGACGGCGTGCTGGTCGGTGAGGTGTCCGTCGGGTTGCGGGAGAGTTCGGTCTCCAGCGCACTGTGGAGCGAGATCCCCACTTACGCATTGTGGTTCGGTATCGCGCTCGCATTGGGAGCCATGGCCTCATGGGGACTGGCTCGCCGACTCAAACGGCGAACGTTCGGCCTGGAGCTCGACGAGATCGCCCAGCTGCTGCAGGAGCGTGAGGCCACATTGCACGGGATCCGCGAGGGTGTGATTGCCTTCGACCCGCGCGGGCGGGTCTCCATGGTCAACGACGAGGCGCAACGTCTGCTCGGCCTCGACATCCGTGCGGTCGGCCACCCCCTGGCCGAACTGCTGCCCCCCGGGCGGCTACGGGATGTGCTCGACGGTGTCGGGAGTACACCAGATGATCTCGTCCTCACCGATGACAGCGCGCTGGTGGTCAACTGTATGCCCATCACTTTAGCCGGGCGTCCGCACGGCGCAGTGGTCACACTGCGGGACCGCACCGAACTGGCCGCACTGCTGCGGGAACTGAACGGCGAACGCGGATTGACTGACTCGCTACGCGCCCAGCAGCACGAATTCGCCAACCGGATGCACGCCGTCGCCGGATTGTTGGAGCTGGACCGGCACCAGGAGGCGCTGAGCTACCTCACCGAGATTCGCGGCACAGCAGCCGAATTCGACAACACCCTGCGCACCCAGATCGGCGCCCCGCAGATCGTGGGACTGCTGTTGGGCAAGGCCGCCGAGGCCAGCGAAAAGGCGATCCAGCTCGAGATCTCGGCCGACACATGGCTCAGCGAATCACCTGAGAAGATCCAGGTGCTGACCACGGTCGTCGGAAATCTGGTCGACAACGCCATGGAGGCCCTCATCGACTGTTCGCAGCCCAGGAGGATCGTGGTGGAAATCATCGAAGACCCCGACCTGATCACTGTTGTCGTAGCCGACAACGGTCCGGGTGTTTCGCCGGAATTGTTGCCCCGGATCTTCCTGGACGGTTACTCCACCAAATCCGGTGCCGGGGGCCGACTGCGGGGCCTGGGCCTAGCCCTGGTCCACCGACTGGTCACCAGATTGCACGGCTCGGTGGATGTGACGACGCCGCCGGAGGGGACCGGGGCAATGTTCACTGTCAGCATCCCGACCACAGTGTCCGAAGCGCCCCTACGGCTTCCGACCGCAGCGAGATCGTGATGCCGCCGCTTCAAGTACTGGTTGTCGATGACGACTACCGGGTGGCCGGCATTCACGCCGCCTACGTACAGCGGACCGATGGCTTCGCGGTGATCGGACAGGCCCACACGGCCGTCCAAGCTTTGGATCTGGCGACAAGGCTGCACCCGGACCTGGTCTTGATGGACATCTACCTCCCCGACGGCAACGGCCTGGATGTCGTGCGCGCCCTGCTGGAAAAGCCTGACCCGCCGGCCATCATCGTCACCTCCGCCGCCCGGGAGCTGACCGCAGTACGCACCTCCATGCAGCTCGGGGCAGTGCACTACCTGGTCAAACCTTTCGGATACGAGGTGCTGGCCGCGCAACTGGCGGCCTACCAACGGCTACGATCGCACTGGGAGAGTCTGGATGGCACCGCTGAGCAGGCTGACGTGGACAAACTCTTTCAGCTGATGCGGAGCTCCGACGCTGCACCCGCGCGGCCCTCGAAAGGCCACTCCGCACCCACCCTGGATATGGTCCTGGCCGCGGTGCGCGCCTGTCCCGGAGATATTTCCGCCATCGAAATCGCCGAGCAGGTCGGCATCAGCCGCGCAACCGCCCAGCGTTACCTCAATTACCTCCAACAACAAGGTGCCGTGACGCTACAACTCCGCTACGGGATGACCGGACGCCCCGAACACCGCTACATGCATGGTTAAGACTCGCTCTCCCCCGGGTTCCAGTACTGCCGGATCAGAATCCGGGGAACATTGCCCGCAGCTGGGCCGGGGTGATATCTCCGCTGACCGAAACGCCTTCCGGTGTGCTGGCCGGCCGCAGTCGGCCGGTGGCAAGCCGCAGCCAGCTCTCCCCAGGCAACAACAACTCAGCATCCGTCTTGCGGAGAGATTCGACCAGCTTCACCTGGTTCTGGCTCAAGTTTCGTGAAGCCGGTCGAGTTGTGCTCGTGCGGCCCACTGGCTGCACGTTCTCCGCACGACGCGGCGCGGCGTCGGGTGTGCTGGTCCCGGGCGCCGTCACCGTGCACTCGGCCGACCGCACGAACCGGGTGTCGATCCCCGACGCGATCGACCAGCCGTCAGCCTCACGAAATTTGCGCCAGAACCAGGAAGCGTGAGGACCAACAGCCTTGGGGGCGCTGCAGACGTGCCAGCTGAAGGCCGTGACCGCCTTGGCGTGTGAATTCTCGAGGACAGTGCCACATGGCGTGAGGACCGACACCGACGGGCAGAGCGCTAAGCGCAGAGTCTCAAGCGTGCGGCGTTGCCGTCGCACTGGACGGCTTGTTTTGGGGCGAGGTCGGCTGCGCCAGGTAGTCAAGCAATTGGCGATGGCAAAACTGATAGCCGCCCGGTATCCCCCGGAACAGTCCGGCGTTGTGACCGTCGTCGAGGAAACGGATAAGCCGCAGCGGGAAATGATGCTTGCCCGCGAGGATTAGACGGGCGATTGCGAAACTAAGCCAGGCTCCGTTCGGCAGCTGCTGAACGACCACAAGCATGAACCCGACAACTACTAAAGTGGCGGTGAAGGTGCCGGGGATGAGGCCGAGCCATGTGACCGTAGAACCAAGAAGCACAACAAATGCGAAGAGGAATACGATCGTACGGTTTCGATCTGCCCGCGCGGTCGCGCGCGCTGTCGATTGGCGTTCGCGATCGGCATCAATATAGTTTGAGGTCATCGGGGCCCAGCTCATTCGGCCCAGTACGACTCCGATGGTGAACGCTGCTGTCACCCCGATTGCGATCACTGGCCATGTCGGTGCCACTAGGCTGACTGGGCTGCTTGTGGTATCAGCAAACTGGCAGCTACGTATCAGATCGACCAGAACCCCGATGACGAGACTCAGCACCGCTGCGAAGACCATAGTGTGGAGCGGGCCACGGGGCCGCCAATGACGCGCAACCCACTCGGGCTTCGTCGACTGGCCCGCTTCGGGAACTATGGCGGCCGTGGGGCTCTGGGGTCATCAAACGGCTGGCGCTGGACCTACGCCGCCAGTTCCCTGGCATGACCGGGTTGTCGGCGACGAACCTGCAGTACATGCGCGCCTTTGCCGCAGCCTGGCCCAACCACGACGCAATTTCCCAACGGCCCGTTGGGAAATTGCCGTGGGGTCACGTCTGCACCCTGCTCGACCAGCTGGACAATCTTGACCTGAGGGACTGGTACGCGGCTCGCGACGCCGCCAACAGCTGGTCCCGGCCGGTGCTCGAGCACCACATCGCCACTGACCTGTACCGCCGGACCGGTGCCGCGCCGAGTAACTTCATCGACCATTTGGAGCAGGTCGACGCCGATCAAGCCCAGGAGATCATCATGGACCCCTACTTCTTCGACTTCCTCGACCTCACCGAGCGGTGGCCACAGTGCGTCCGGGCTTAGGCCGCGGATACGCTCTCTGCCTTGTCCGACGCAAGAAAGGGACCAACAAGCCCGTGATCACGCTACATCTTCTTGGGATGCCTTACGCGGACACCATTAGAGGCAATTCCTGGTGCCCGTATACGCAAAAGGCCCGCAACCTTGCGACCATGATGAGCAGCCTCGGCTACCGCGTCGTCCTCTACGGCGGCGAGGCAAACGACGCTGACGTGGCCGAGCACGTCGTCGTGAACACCATGGCAAAACAGCGCGACTGGTTCGGCGACCGTGTCGGGGCGGACCGCATCACGATCCCCTCGTTGTGGGACCCGGTCGCCAGATGGTGGACAGAGAGCAACGACGCGGCGGTCGATGAGATAAAGCGCCGGGCAAAGCCGGGCGACATTCTCGGCATCACGATGGGCGTCGCACAGCGATCCCCAATCGGCGTTCGTGATCTTGGGTGTCGGCTGACGCAGAGCGCCGTTCCGGTCGCCGTAGGACGTTCCATTCGGAATGGCTCCGGCCATAAAGGTCGGCACCTGTGCAGGAGGGCGCGAAACGGTCTGGATTGGAGCGAGCGCCGGGAAGCGCGTGCTGCCTTTGTGAGGCCGGTCGCCGCCGAGTCGGAATCTCCTTGATGCCAGCCGGGACGCTCCTGGGTGGGAGGGGAGTTGAAGTAGACCTGCGAGAATGGGTTCTGTGGCAGCCGTCAATATCGCTTCGAGCGGGCAGGGATTGCAGCTGAACCGCAATTCGCCGGATCACGTGCTGGCTACTGTGCGCAGTGAGGGCCTGGAGGCGACCTGCTCGGTCTGTCGCCATTATGCCTACGGGTTTGGTGACCTCGCGCGGTTCTTCGAGCAGCTGGCTCGGGATTGGGCAGGGTGGCCAGAAGTCCGGGTATGGGAGTCCCTCGAACACGATCTGCGGATAGCGGCCCGGCACGAATTTGGCCACGTCCAGCTCCGTGTCACGCTCCGCAAGGCCGGTCCCGGATGGGGAAATGAGGGCTGGACGGTCACCGTCGACCTGACCCTGGATCCCGGCGAACAGCTGGCGCAGATCGCATCCAACGTGGCCGATCTCGCCGGAGAGCCCCCGTGACCCGCTACGATCCGCCGAGCCGAAACCTGCGCCAGCACGGCCGGGTTCGCAATGGCTGCATGCAGCCCCGCTCCGAGGACCCGGAACAAGCGCTCGCGCCGATGATCGCGTCCTGTCGTAGATGCCCAAACGAAGCTCGGGCGACCTTGGTCGTCAACAGTCACCCCACCCGACAGCCCGCCACCATTGAAGCGGTCAGGTCAGCCTCTCCGCGAGCCGGTCGAGGCGGGTTGCATCGCGGTCCGTTCATGAATTGTTCATCCGACTGTTCATATGGCGCAATGGTTGTGGGTGCAGGGTGTTGTCGGTGAGCGCCGGTAACGATGCCGGCGGCGATGTGCTGGAGGTCAGTCTCATGGTGGTTCTTGGTGTCTCAGCTCGTGCTCGGCGTATGGGTCGGTGGCCGGCGGTGGGTGTGGCCGCGGCGTTGGGGGCGGCGTTGTTGCTGGCCGTACCAGGGACGGCGGCGGCGCAGGATCACGACGGCGGGTACCTGCGGCCGGGGAACCTGCTGGTCAGCCGAACGGTATACACCGCTTCGGCGGCGGCGGTAGTGCCCGGGCAGACGGTGCTCCCGGCGGGTTGTACGGCCGGTTGTGTCTTGGCCACCAGCGATGGCAGCTACCCGGGGGTGTTCAACAACGAGGCCGTCGATCCCAGCTTCGGGGTGTCCTCACCGATCTTCCTGGATCAGATCACCCCGGGCGGCCGGTTGATCGACACCCTGAAAGTCCCCGACGGTTCTGGGCGGCGCAATGAGGATCAGCGGGGACAGTTGGTGACGAGCTTCCCGTCGAAATCGGAACTGGCGCTGAACCTTTCCACCGATGGCCGCTACGTGACGTTCATGGGATACGTGGCCCCCGCCGGGGCGTTGGACGTTTCGAACTCCAACACCCCCGGTGTCATCGACCCGAGCAACCCGGTCGGCACCAGCGTCTACCGGGCGGTGGCGCAGTTGGATGCCCAAGGGCATTTCCAGTTCACCAAGACCAACGCCTACAGCGGCAACAACGGACGCGCCGCGGTCCTGAACGACAGCCACGGCGCCGATGTCTACTACACCGCCGGGAACGCCGGGAACGGCAGCAACCCCGAACCGACCGGCGTGATCGCCGGCGCCGGCGCGCAGCTGGTCCGTCCCTCCTGGATGCCGTTGTGGGCGCAGCAACCTTCGACACCGACCCCGGTGGGTAGTTTCAACATCACCCAGCTCGGGGCGCCGGCGGACAAGATCGGCAAGGACACCAACTTCCGCGGCCTGACCGTCTACAAGAATGTGGTGTACCTGAGCAAGGGAAGCGGCGGGAACGGCATCAACACGGTGTACTTCATCGACACCACCGGAAAGGCCTGCCCGGTCACGGGTGTCGGTCTTCCGCAACCCGGCGCGGCGCTGCCCACCACCGGGATCAGCTACGACCCCAGCACGTTGCAGGCCCGCGGGCTGCCGAACAACATGTGCATCCTGCAGGGCTTCCCGACGCAACTCAAATCCAAGACCTCGTTCCCGTTCGGGATGTGGTTCGCCAATGCCGACACCCTCTATGTTGCCGACGAGGGTAACGCCGACACCTCCTACTCCACCGCCACCAACACCTACACCGCCGCCGCCGGACAGCCCGGCGCTGGCCTGCAGAAGTGGACGTTGGTCAACGGGACGTGGAAGCTGGCCTATACCGTGCAGTCCGGACTCGAGCTGGGTAGCCCTTACACGGTCGCCGGGTACCCGACCGGCAACAACCCGGTGACTGCCCTGCCGTGGGCGCCGGCCACCGACGGACTGCGGAACATCACCGGGCGCCTGAACCCTGATGGCACTGCCACGATCTGGGCGGTCACCTCCACGGTCAGCGGCGCAACCGACGTCGGCGCCGACCCGAACAAGCTGGTCGCCGTCACCGACCGGATCGCCGAGCAGACCACACCGCCGGGCTGGGAACGGTTCGCCACTGTGCGCAGCGCCGCCACCGGCCAGGCTCTGCGCGGGGTGTCGTTCGCCCCGACCAACGACCGTGATGAGCGCTAGATCGATCCGTTGCCGTCACCGCACCCGCAGAAGGGGCTGTTTCGTCCTGGCGTCAAGACAAGCGGGCCATCGCGACCGCAGAGGCCGGATCACTGGTCTGGCGGACCATCGCGAACCGACCACTGCCTCGTCATGTCGTAGCCATTGTGGACCCCGGATGCGCAGCTGTGGCGTGGGACACGGCACCAGCGGTTGCCGTACCGTGAGCCGGCCCAGCTGCGGTAACAGGTGGGACCTTGGGGGGTCTGCGTCCTGGCGGGGCGTGCAGTCAACCGCCGGGTGGGTCTCACAGGCAGTCTTTCAGCTTGAAGATGATGTACAGCACCAGCCCGAGGGCGACGATGATGCTGCAGGAGGCCAGGAACCGGTCTCGGTTCCCAATCCAGGGTAGGGGACGTTCTGGCCGAAGAATCCGGTGACCGCGGTGGGCACGGCGACGATGCCTACTCATGCGGTGATCTTGCGCATGTCGTCGTTCTGCTGGACCCCGATGTTGGCGGCCTTTTCCGCGGCGATGGTCATGTGGGTGGAGGTGCGGGTTTGGTAGAACTCGATGACTCCGTGCAGAAATTCTCGTTGGCCGTCGGCGACGCTGCATAGCAACTCGAATTGTTGGGCGGCGTCGGCGAACAGAGGTGCTGCCTCGTCGGGGATTAATCGGCACCGGCGGGAGATCCGCCTGTAGGTGCCGGCGCTGTGGGTGGCGATGGTGCGGACGGCGAGCAGTTCGTACCAGACTTTGAACAGTTCCTCCAGGACGTCCTCCGGGTCGTCGCCGCGTTCGCTGAGCAGCATCACCCGCTGCTCGAGCTGTCCGGATTCCTTCGCCAACTGGGCGACCAGATCGGCGCCGCGGCGGGTCATCGAGGACACGATCGCGTGGGAGAGCTCGTAGGCGGTGCGGGGCTGAAGCCGCCCACTTTCCAGACGGCGCAGAACGTCGCTGGTATCCAGACCTGCCGCGTCGGGATGCACCGCCGAGTTGAGCGGGCCGTGCACGGTGACCAGGTAGTTGCGCCCGATGAATTGGTCCAGTTCTACATAGCGGACGTGTCTGCGTTCGCCCAGATGTGGCGCGTGAAGGACGACGAAGGAGTGGTCGGCGTAGGCGTGAACCTTGGACACGTGGTTACGTTCCACGCAATCGTGCAAGGGCTCGGGGATGAAACCCGAACGACTCGTGCAGGATCTGCCGCTGCGGCGGCTCACACACCGGGATATCCACCCAGATGACCGCGTCGTCGCGGTGGGCGAGCAGATGGGGCAATTCGGCCACGGCTTTGTGCTCGACGCCTGCCTCGGTGATCACGTGCACCAACATCGGGGGCCCCCTCAAATCTGGTTCGGGCCACGCCCGGGTGCGATCGAGTGTGATCGTGATTGGCAACGCCGGTCAATCAGCGTGGCCTGGCACTGGAGATCCTCGGCTGGGACCAGGATCTCCATCAAGAAGACCAGGCCGAGGGTAGCCATCGAGACAGGCAACGCACTCTGCTGCCTCAGTGATGTTCGGGCACAACGTCTGCTACGTCACGGACCCTGTGCCGGCTGGGCTCGGACGTAGATGTTGTCCAGGTAGCTCTGGCCGTCCTGGTCGAATGGTCCCCCACAGGTGATGAGGATTAGTTGCCGCACGCCGGTGGGCCCTGGGAAAGCGGTGGTATCGACGCCGAGCGTCTTGCTGCGTGCCTGCACAGCGGTCACGATCCAGGTGGTGCCCCGGCGTTGGTGGTCGCTGGTGTAGAGGTGATCACCGGGGTGCAGCGCAGCGATGTCGTGCAACGCTCCCGGTCCTTGCCCGGTGTAGTTGACGTGGCCCACGATGTCGGTGGTGCCCTGTGTGGCTCCTAGTGGCGCGCCCGGTGTCCAGATTCCGACTTCGTGGACGTCGGCGGGTGGTTCCAGGGTGTGCTGGCCGTTTTCGGTCGCGACGGTGACGGCGATGTTCTGCTGGTCCAGGATCGGGATGGACAGGGTGTCGGCCGGGGCCGAGGTCACCAAAACTGCCCCTTCGTGGCTGGCCGGTGCCGTCGGTGGCCTCCGCGTGGTGCGAGTGCGGGAGGGTTGAGCGGCATCGCCTGCCGTGCTGGCAGGTGTCGGTGCGGCGGAGCTCGGTCCGTTGCTGACGCGCTCCACCGTGGTCGTGGTCGAGATCAGTGGGGGCGCAGCCTCAACGGCCGGGAGCGGAGCGGCCAGCGGTGCGCTGCGTTGGATGAACCCGAGGCTGAGCAGTATCGCCCCGGCTGCCGCCAGAGCCACGCAGCCCCCCGCCGCGGCTCGTGCCGACCGGGTCCTGGGCCGATTTGTGTCTGATGGCACCGTGTTGTCCGGGCTTGGTGGGTGTCTTCGGTAGGCGGTCGTGCGCTTCTCACTGTCCCGGGCTGCGGCGGCGGCTGGTGATCACGCCGGCGAAGGCGGCAAGCCCCAGAAGTGCTGCTCCGGTGGTGATCAGGGCGGCGTTGGGGGTGCCGGGATCGGCACGGCCAGAATCGACGGCCGCCGGTGGGGTAACGCCACCAGGTGCAGGGGTGGTGGGGGACGGGGTGGAGGCGCCGCTGGTCGGGGCGCCGGCGGTTGCTGCGGCTGGCACGAACAGCAGTCCCTTGGGGCTTTGCAGAGTGGTCAGCAGGGGGGTGACGACGCCGGTCGATGGATTCAGGGTGCTGACGGCGGCGTGATTGGCCAGGTCACCTTTGGATGGTTTGGGTTGGGACACCACGATCGTGCCGGGGTCATGCCAGAGGTGTCCATCGCGTAGATGGTGCCTGATCCCTGGTCGGCGACGTACAGGGTGCCCGGCCCGGTGATCTGTTCGATGTCATCGAGCTGCGGGGTGATCGCGGCGTCACCGGAGGCGTTGTGCAGGTTCAACTCTTTGATGGTGGGGGCGGCCGCGGTCCGGTTGGAGGCGAAGATGAGCTTGCTGTCGGCCTGGGCATCCTGGATCAGAGTGGGCTGGCCGGCCAGGGTGATGATGCGGTTGGAATCGGGATCGGTCAGCGACATTTTCGCGGTCGTCGCCCCGCGGGCGGCCGGGTTGATGACGGTGGCCTTGTCGTTAACGCCGAACACCGGGGTCAACGACACGGTGCTGCCGGCCAGGGTGGCCTGATAAAGAGCAGGTGCGTCGTTCGGGGCGGGCAGGGTCGGATCGGGGTTGGAATGGGCAAGGTAGATGGTGCCGTCGGCAGCGATGGAGATCGAGTCGGTACCTCCGTTGGACCCGTCGGTGCCCTTCTGCGCCGGGTCTGGGCTGTACCCGTAGTGGGCAGGAATCTTCGCGCCGGGAGTAATGACGTAGAGGCTGGAGTGCAGGTCCTCGTTGGCGGTGGCCAGTACCCGATGCCGACTCGGGTCGGCGGTCAATCCATCGACCCGTCCGGCGATCGACCACACGGTGGTGGGGTGGCCCGAGGCATCCAGGGCGGCGACGGTGCTGCGACTGCCGGTGGGGGATCCATCGGGCCCGGCGTTGTTCTGATAGGTGACATACAGCTGTCCGTCGAGCATGGTGATGTCATCGGGTTTGCTCGCCCCGGCCGGGGCTGTCGCGAACACCGTCGGGGACTGAGCCGCGGCGGCGTGAGCTGGGGCCGCGGTGAGCATGGCCAGCAGGACAGGGCTCAGAACCAGACCCGACCGGGTCAGCCGTGCACACACGTTGGTGACCATGAAAACGACCTCTCATCTGCGGTACCGGTAACCGATGCGGCCGCGGCGGACGTCAAGGGGAACGTCACCTCGCCGACCAGACCGCTCCGGGTACCGCTGACCCTAGGAACATGTCGGCCACAAAGTCCGAAGCGGCGGGTGGAAACAGATCAAAAAGCGGTGAACAAAAAATGAATGCGCCCTTTTTCTGCCCGCACGCGTGACATCGAGTCGTCGCCACCTAAAGTCGTCTGAGAATTCCCTCAGACGTCTCTGACTCGGTCCTCAGTTTTGGCCGGATCGTTATCATTTTTCCTGCAAATCATCGAGGATCGTCACTCCCAGTCTTGAGCGGAACTCGTCGGATTGACCCTCGATTGGCGCCCCGGACATGCTTGCTGGGCCGGTCGCCGCGCAGCCTCCAGCCCGGGCCAGTACGGGTCCGCGTCCTCATGGTGGATTTCCGGCCCGTGGGGCGGCAGTTGATCTACCGGCTGGCGCTGCCGACATTGGCCTGCCGCCGCCCCGACGTGTCGGAAGCGTCTGCGTGGGCGCCACCGCGCCGGTCCATCATGGCGACGAGCCGACGGGCAACGGCCACGACCCATAGCCTTGGCATTGATACGAGCGCTGACCGTCGCACCTGGTCGCTCCGTCGATGCTGCTGATTGTCTTCATGATCACCGAGGTGATCGTCGCGTTCTTAGCCGGATCCTTGACGTTGCTATCCAACGCCAGCCATAGGCTCACCGACGTCGGCGCAATGGGCGCATCGTTCTGCTCCGTGATTCCGGCCGGGTGCGGTTGGAGGCCGCACCCAAAAAGCATCGATGTGACCGAGGTCCGCATCAGGTTGTGGCTGCGCTACCAGGCTTGAGGGTCAGCCGCCGTCTCCGTCTTCTAGGTAGACTCGTGCGGCGTAGGCCTCGAGTGCTTTTTCGCAGGCGTCCAGGGCTTCCATCGCTGGTTGCCGTTTCGGGGTTCCGAACAGGTCACGCTCTTGTACCTTTGAGCACCAGTTCCGCAGCTTGATCAGTTCAGCTTCGTTCTCCTCCAGTTCGCCGAAGGTGAAATGCTCGGCTGTGTATTCCTTTTCCAGGCCTGCATGGAAGTCCAGGCACTTGTCCAGGATCTCCTCGTATTCGGCGTCGCGGGCGGCTTGGAACAGCGCGGAGATATCCTGTCCACCGACGATCGGTGTGCATGACAGCAGCATCGCGGTGCCCTGCATTTCTGAGATGTCATGGCGTAGCCGCCGCAGCGCCCGTTCGCCGGTTTCCCCGGCCGGGAGTACCGCAGCAGAATTTTGCAGGTACACCGCGCCCAGGGATTTCAGGCGGCGCCAGACCGCCGCCCGTAGTCGGGTCGGCTCCGAAGGAACCCGATACACCAGCAGCAGCCACATCCCGGCTTGGTCCCCGGAGCCGGCCGCGCCTACGGAAGTGGCCTGATCATCAGCGTTGCTCACCTGACACATCCTGCCCGCAGCGACACCTGTACACCGGCTTCCGGTCCCCATGAGCTCGAAGTACTCAGCGGGACGGGCGTATCGCCCGCCGGATGCTCAACGGCAACGCAACGATCACCACTGCGGGCAGCAGCCACCACAGCGGGATCGTGGTGGCCCGCGCCAGGAAGAAGGTGGCAGTCAGCGCGATTGCGACGCCGAGGGCGATGCGCCAGTCGTCGCCGATCACGAAGTCGTACCAGAACGCGCCGAATGCTTTGAGTTGCTGCATGTCTCAAACCTCCGATCGGGTGCTGAGGTTGACCGCAGCAGCCTGGTTTTGCGGGGCGGAGCCGCGGAACACCGCGACGAGGGCGAGCGCGAACACCGCGATCACCGGTATCAGTACCAGCAGGGCAGCGTCGGAGCCGGGCCAGTGCGCGCCGGCGCCTTCGCCTCCCCAGAACAGCCCGAAGGCGGTGAGCATGATGCCGACGACGAATTTCATGCTGTTCTCCGGTACCCGGGACAGCGGAGCCCGTATGGCGAACCCGAACCCTGTGACCAGCAGTACCGCCGCGATGGCGGCGACCGCCGCGAGGGGAATGTTGTGTTGGTTGCTGCCGAAGGTCAAGGTGATGAAGACGACCTCAAGTCCTTCCAGGACCACCCCTTTGAAGGACAGGGTGAAGGCATACCAGTCCTTCACGACGCTGCGGCTGGTGCCGTTCGCGGCGTGCGCGGCGGCCAGCTCCCGCTGGTAGATGGCCGCCTCGTCGTGCAGAGCCTTGTGCCCGCTGGCCCGCAGGATCGCCTTGCGCAGCCACTGCAGCCCGAAGATCAGCAGCAGCCCCCCGACGAACAATCGCAGCGCGCCGAGGGGAATGACGGAGATCGCCGGACCCAGCACCGCGACCACGACGGCCAGGACCGCCAGCCCGGCCAGTAGCCCGGTGATCGCCGAGCGCCAGTCCCGGGCCGTGCCGGCGGCCAGGATGATCGTCAGTGCTTCGACGGCCTCCACGATGCAGGCCAGGAAAACGGCCAGGAACAACGCCGAACCACTCACGAAAACAACTCCTCACTTCGACGAAAGCCAAGACCACTTGATCGTTCATATGATAACAGCTGTTAGTTCCCGCAGTTCATGGTGTCTGGATAGGTCCTCGTACCTTCGCTACGCGCCCCGACCACTTCGTTACTTGCGTACCCTTTGGCGAAGCTGGGGGGAGGTAGTGCTTCGCGGCTCGGGGATCGCCGGGGCCGCGTCCTCCACCAGTACGGTCTTGGTCAGTTCCTGCGGGTAGGCCATGCAGTGGTCGGGGTCCAAGTGCAGCTGCACCTGGGTTCCCGATGGGTAGGCGGTGAGGGCGTGGACCGCGGTGACGGTGCCGGCGGCGCAGTGCACGACGTGGTCGTAGCCGCGTCCGCGGTAGGCGACATCGGTCACCGTGGCGGGCAGGGCGCCCTGGGTCAACCCCTGGTACCCCGCGTTTGCGGCCGGGTTCAGGGTGGTGGCTGCCGGGCGGATCAGCAGCCGGACATCTTGGTTTTCCGCTAGTGGCCCGATGCGGCGGGCCTGGATGCTGTGCTCGCCGGTCCGGATGCGGACTCGATCGCCGGTCACCGCGGTGACGGTGCCAGTGCATTCACCGGCGATGCCGGTGAATCTGGCGATCCCTGGTGTCGCCGGCTGCTGGTAGAGCTGCTCGGGAGTGGCCAGTTGCGCCAGCAGGCCGTGTTGCAGGACTCCGATCCTGTCGGCCAGTGCGAAGGCTTCGGATTGGTCGTGGGTGATGTAGACGGCGGTGGCACCGCTTTCCCGGGTGAGGGTGGCGATCTCGACCCGTAGGTGCTCCCGGAGGTCGGCATCCAAGTTGGACAGCGGCTCGTCGAACAGCAACAGCCGCGGCTGCGCCACGATCGCCCGGGCCAGCCCGACCCGCTGTTGCTCACCGCCGGAGAGTTGATGGGGGTAACGGCGGTGGTGTTGGCCCAGGCCCACCCTTTCCAGTGCCTGGCCGATGCGGCGGTCCCGTTCGCTGGCCGAATGACGCCGTCGCCGCAGCGCGTAGCCGACGTTGCCCGCGACGCTCAGGTGCGGCCACAGTGCGTAGTCCTGGAACACCATCGCCAGATCCCGGTGCTCGGAGGCGACCTGGCGCCTGCCGTCGCTGACTGTGCGGCCGGACAGGGCGATCTGACCCGAATCAAGGGTCTCCACCCCGGCCAAGCTCCGGATCAACGTCGATTTGCCCGAACCGGACGGACCGAGCAGCACCAGGAATTCGCCGGGTTGAACCTCGAAGTGGATCCCGGCCAACGCCGCCACCGGCCCATAGTTCTTACGGGCACCGCGCACCAGTAGATGATGACCGGAGGGCTGATCGAGGCTGGAATCGGTATTGGGGTTCATCGGACTGCTCCGGTCAGGCGCCATCCGGCGGGGCTGAACAGCCGGAAAATCAACGACAGCGACCCGACCACGGCCAGCGCGAACAGGATCGCCAGCACTTCCATCGCGGTACCGCCACCGAAGTCGTAGTTGGCCAGCGCCTTGGTGATACCGATCGCGATCGGCGGATTCCCGGGCGGATACAGCAACTGCGAGACCGGAAGTTCCAGCAGCGTACCGGCGAACGTCAGGATCCAGGCGGCCAAAATCGGTCTGGCCAACAGCGGCAGGATGGTGCCGATCCAGGCTCGGAGCGGACCGGCGCCGTGCACCCTGGCCGCCTCGGTCAACGACTCCTGCAGCTGACCGACGCTGCCGACCAACACCCGGGTGGTGGAAGGCAATGACGTCGCCAGGTACCCCAACAGCAGCAACGCCGACGTCCCGTACAGGTGAATACCCAGGTGGTTGGTCAGCGGAAGGTTGTAGGTGAAAATGTAACCGGCCGCGAAAACGATACCCGGCAACGCCACCGCGGTCAGCAGCAACAGATCCAGCAGTCGCGCCGTGATCCGGGTGCCTCTGGTGGCCAGCAGCCGGGCGGCCACCACACCCACCAGCGCCGCGAACGTCGCGGTCAGCACGGCCATCTCGGCGGAGAACAGCAACGGCTGCCGCAGGCTCGGGTCCGAAAGCACCCGGCCGTAGTTGGCCAGAGTCCACCGATGGTCGCCGATCAACGAACCCAACCCGTTGATCAACGACGCCGACACCGCCCCGAAAGCAGGAACCCCCAGTCCGATCACGCTGACCCCGATCAGCGCGGCCAACGCCGCCGCCTTGCCTGCCGCGGTGACCCGGTGCCGGCGGGCGGGGCGGGTCCGACCGCCCAGCACCCGGAAGCTCCGGCCGCGTAGCGCCCGGGATTGGGCGAACAAGGCGATACCTGCCAACGCCATCAACACCCACCCGACCGCCGCGGCGACCGGGAAGTTCACCGGGAAACTGTTGATGGCGTTGTACAGCGTGAAAGTCGCGACCGGGAAATGCGCATCGTTGGCCAAGGTAGCGGCGACACCGAAGTCGCTGATCGACTCGGCGAACACGATCGCGAAGGCCGACCAGCACGCCGGGGCGATCAACGCGGCCACGATCCGGGCCGCCGACCGTGCGTTGCCACCGTGCACACGGACGGCGGACTCGAATTCATCCCCCAAGCCGCGCAACGCCCCGGCCACCGCCAGATAGGCAAAGGGCACACCCTTGATCGCCAACACCACGATCACCCCCACCGGCCCGTAGAACAGCTGCCGCAGACCGGCCGCCGGGACCCCCCACAGATCCAGGACGCCGGCCGGTTCCAGCAGCCGCTCCCAGCCCAGCGCGATCAGGTAGGACGGGGCCAGCAACAACGCGAACATCGAACCGGACCACACCCGCCGGCCCGGCACGTCGGTGCGCAGCACCGCCCACGCCACTGCTGCGCCGATGACCGTGGCGATCAGTCCTGCGCTGATCGACACCATCAGCGAATTGAGCACTCCCTGCAACAGCGTCCCGGTCAGGGCGCCCCGAAACCCCTGCAGGGTGAACCAGGCCGGGCCCTGGCTGAACAGCCGCGGGCTGAACGCCACCAGCAGAAACAGCAGGATCGGCAGGACCAGGATCGCGACGATCAGCAACCAGAACAGGATCCACGGGCCGCCGCGGAGCGCCGAGAGCCGCAACCGAACATCTCGGCGGGCCCGCACCGGTGGCGCCGGGCCGCTTGCCGGTGGGGACTGCTGCGCGGTGACCACCGATCTACTTGATGGTGGAATCGAAGAAGGAGTTGACCTGGCCCTCCAACGGGCCCCAGAAGTACGGGTCCAGGGTCTGGTAGGCGCTGGGGAACGCCGGCAACGCCGGCAACGCCGTCACTCCCGGGACCACCGGCCAGAACAGCGAGTCACCCTTGGGATCACCGGTTTGCATCACCTTCTGCCCGGCCGGGGACAGCACATACTCGATGAACTTCTTCGCCTCCGCCTGCACCGCAGCGGGCGCGGCCTTGTCGATACCGATCACTCCCGGCAACATGGTCGACTTCGGCAGATACATGACCTTGGCGTTGAACTGCGCGGTTTTGGGGGCGGACGCGACCTCACCCTGCGCCGCGGAACTCTGAATGAGCCCGTAATTGATCGCCCCGGTCTCCAAGGCGTGCAGCGTGTCCCCATTCGTCGGGTACACATGCAGACCGTTCGCCTTCAGCTTCTGCAGGTAGCTCTCCCCGGCCGCCACCCCGCCGGAGGTGCCGCCGAGCTGGTTCATCAGGCCCGCGATCAACGGATACGTCGGGCCCGACTGCGACGGATCGTTCATCCCCACCTTCCCGGTGTACGGAGCGCCCAACAGATCCGCAAACGTCGCCGGCACCGCAGTCACCCGGGCGCTGTTGTAGATCAACGCCGGCACCACCGTGGTACTCACCGGCACATACGAATGGTTCTTCGGCATCAAGGCCTGACCGACGGAATTGAGCTGTGCGGTCGGCGTGTACGGCAGCAACTGTCCCTGGGAGTCCAGCGCGGCAAACGCCGTATCGCCGTCCACCCACAGCAGACCCCACTGCGGATTGCTCTTCTCCGCGGCGATCTTGGTCAACAACGGCCCGGTGCTGTCATCCACCAACTTCACCGGAATCCCCGAAGCGGCCGTGAACGCCTTCGTCACGACACTGTCATAACCCTGAGCCGAATACACCACCAACGGCACCACCGGACCCGACGGCGCCGCCGACCCGGCACCGGACGCCGCGGACTGCGCCGCGGAAGGCACCGGTGAGGACTGAACCGCCGGAGAGGGCATCGTCGCTCCCACCGCCGACGACCCAGTCATGGCGGGCGCCACGGCCGACGTGGCGCGGGCCCCCGCGACCGCAGGGATGCTCCCGGCAGAAGAGGAGGGCGAGGATGCAGTGGAGGAGCAAGCAGCCAACGCCAACACTCCGGCGGTGAAGGCCGACACCACTATGCCGGTTCGACCGAAACGCGACCACACCATTTAAGACTCCCGATGACTAACGAAACTAGGGCATGGACCTAACAGCCGTTACAAATGCTGAGCGGTGTAGTTGGCCAGTGGGCGGCTGAAACGCAACGTAGAGATGAACAGGCCAGCAACGCCGAGAAATGCTGTTACCCGCGGGTGGACCGTTCATGTCCTCGTCACCGGCGGTTCAACCGCAGCGGCCAGCCTGGGCGCTATGTCGGTTGCTCGCCTGCTTCGTCGTGTCCTACGACGTCTGCGCGTCCATCGGCAGGAATGCCTGCGGCGAGAAAGCCTGTGCACGCACGACGGCGCCGGGCACCTGTGCCTACCCTGCTGCGTCGCCGCGCAGATCTGGCAGTAGAGGAAAAAGCCAGCCGATCCCGCGGCACGGTAGGGGCGGCACCTAAAAGCCACGCCCTACTGTCGAGGCTGGAACTGCTTCGTGTCTCTGCCCCTGATTCTCCTCATCGCGATTCTCTGAGGATGTCAAAGGTGAAGGGTCTGGTCCGGTGAGGCCGCCGCTGCGCACCGTGACCCTGCCGTCCCCGAGCCGACCGAACCCTCCGGAAACCAGGCCTGCCCGATTCCGCCCTTGTGCGTAAAACATCATGAGCCTCAGCATCTTTCGGCCCCAAATGGTGGCGTGGCGTTCATCTGCTGCTTCGGTGCAGACTCCGCTTCTTCATATGACGTCCATAGCGTCCTCATGTCGGACTCACATCAAGGAGAGTGCGTTTTGCATCCAGGGCCTGTCGTGCGTGCACGGGGGATCGTCAAGTCCTTCGGGGCTGTCATCGCACTGGACGGCGTCGACATCGATATCGCCGAGGGCCACGTGCACGGCCTGGTCGGGCCGAACGGCGCAGGCAAGACGACGCTGCTGGGTCTGCTGCTGGGCTTGGCCGTAGCTGACCGCGGAACGCTGGAGCTGTTCGGCCGGCCGGTGCGCCGCGCGCTCGCGCTGCCCGCCGGCGTCGCTGGCTTCGTCGACGGGCCAGGCCTGTACCCGGCGCTGACCGCGCGGCAGAACCTCATCGCCCTGGCCTCGCTGCGCGGGGTCCGCAGGCCGGGCATCGACGACATCCTGGACACGGTCGGCCTGACCGACGTCGCAGACGACCGAGTGCGCGGCTTTTCCCTCGGGATGCGTCAGAGGCTAGGGCTCGCCGCCGCCCTGCTGACCCACCCCCGCCTGCTCGTACTCGACGAACCGGCCAACGGCTTGGACGCCGTCGGTACCCGCCACGTCCACCGCGTGCTGTCGCGTCTCGCTGCCGATGGTGCGTCGGTGGTGATGTCCAGTCACCGGATGGATGATCTGACCGCACTGTGTACCGAGGTGAGTTTGCTGGCCGCAGGTCGGGTGGTGTTCTCCGGGCCGGTCAGCAAGCTCGCCACGGAGACCGCTGAGTCCGACTACCGACTGCGTACCTCTGACGCCGCAGTCGCCCGACGCATCGTTGGCGACAGTTCCGCGGTCCGGCTGCTGCCCGGCGACGACCTGCTGCAGCGACAGGACACCCAGGCCCTGCTGGTTCGGGGCTCGATGGATTCGATCGAGGACTTGGTCGCCCGACTGGTCGGCGCCGGGGTCGCCATCCGCGAGCTGGCCCCCGTCGTGTCACCGCTGGAGACGGCATACCTGGCCCTGGTCGGTGTCGACGAGAACTCGGACGGGGACGGGGACGGCGCCCCGCAGTCCGCCGGCAGGAAGCGGACCACTGATCCAACGGAAGACGGGATCACCTTGTGACGGGTCCAACTAAGGTCCTGGCCGACCCGGCGGCGACGTCGCTCTCGCGGGCCGACACTGCTCCGGCTCCGCTGTGGCGGGCCTACCGGTTCGAGCTGGTGAAGCTGCTGGCGCAGTGGCGGCTGCGGCTGGTCGCACTCGTGTGCTGGCTCGGGCCTGGCCCGGTGGTCGCCGTCATCAGCACTCAGTCGACGTTGCCGTCCGACACCGTCTTTGGACGTTGGATGGGCCAGACGGGGTGGGCCGGGTCGTTGGTCGTGCTGGGCTTCGCGTGCAGCTGGTTGCTGCCGCTTTTGACCTCGCTGGTCGCCGGTGACGTGTTCGCCGCGGAGGACCGGCAGGGCACCTGGCGGTACCTGCTGGTGGCAGTGCGGTCTCTGCAGCGGATTTTCCTGGCGAAGGCGCTGGCCAGCCTCACGGTGGTGCTGGCGCTGGTCGTGGGCCTGGCGGTGTCCAGCATCGCCGGCGGGCTTGCCGCAGTCGGCAACCGGCCTCTGGTCGGGCTGGATGGCCACGTGCTCACCCCGGGCCACGCAGGGGTATCGGTGCTGCTGGCGTGGCTGACCATACTGACCCCGGCGCTGACCTTCTCCGCGATCGGGCTACTGGGTTCGGTCCTGTTCGGGCGGTCGCCGATGGGTCTGTTGACCCCCGTGATGCTCGCCTTCGCCCTGGCTCTGGCTCAGCTGTTGCCGCTACCCGTCCTGGTGCGGATCGCGTTGCCCAGCTGGTCCTTCCTGGCTTGGCACGGGTTGTTCACCGATCCTGCGCAGACCGGGCCTGTAGTCGCCGGAGTGGTGGTGGACCTGGTGTGGGCGCTGCTCGCCGCAGCGCTGGCCTATGTGGTGTTCATGCGCCGCGACTTCACCGACCCGGCCTACGACGGGGCAGGGCCCCACCTGGTCGCCTTGGCCTTGGCCCCGCTGGTCGCAGTGATCGCCGTCACCGTAGCCGTGCTCGCCGCGGTCACCTCCGCGTCGGGATCGGGAATCGACCGGCCCAAGCTCGAAGGGTCCCTGGCCACCGCCTACGCGCACCTGTACCGGATGCAAACCGGTGAACTCGGTCGCCCGGACGTTCCTGAGGCGCAGCTGGCCACCAGCGCGTCGTGCGACAAGGGCGGTGATCTCGTCGAGGACACCGGAGCTGGGAACGACTGGCGCTGCGTCGTGACCTGGCACATCCCCGGCGCCACCGCCGTCGGCTCGGCCATCTACCAACTGGACGTCACGCCCGACGGGCGCTACGTCGCCGACGGGGACGGTCCCCAGTCGGTCAACGGATTCTTCCAGGTGCGAACCCCGACGGGCGATGCACCAAATCCGCTTTGGCAGTTCGACGGCTCCGTCGATCTGTTCACCGCCACACCGAAGGGTTGACACATGCAGGTCACACGACAACGGCGGACCTCAGCTCGGCGCCGCCTCGGCCGCCGATCCCGGATCGTCGCCATCAGCACCACCGCGATCCTGATTGCCGGCGCCGGCGCCGGCTACGCCTCCACCGCCGCATTTGGCCATCATCAGGTCGGCACGCAGAACAAGGACGGGCTGCAGATTTCCTCCGACCAGGTCCTCAAACCGCTCGGCGACCGCCTTGTCACCAAGTTCGGCAAATTCATGGCGTCCACGCCCAGCCCCGACGGGCGGTACCTGGCCGTCACCAGCACCGACAAAAGCATCGTCCTGCAGATGTTCGACCTCAAAAACTACCGCCTCGTCTACACCGTCGGGTCGGCGACCTTCGCCAACCAGTCGATCAAGGACGGCACCGTCGGCCAGGGCGGGCCGGCGTGGTCACCCGACGGCAAGACGCTGTGGTTGCCGCAGGCCAATGGCCTGACCCGATTCCCCGTCCAGCCAGATGGCACGCTGGGCACACCGGTCACCGTCACCCTGCCGACGGTGAACGGCGCAGCCCCGCTGCCCGGCAGAGCTGTTTACTCACCTGATGGCAAATCGCTTTACGTCCCGGTCAACGGCCAGAACACCGTCGTCGCGCTCGATCCGGCCACCGGCGCAGTAACTCACACCTGGAATGTCGGCATCGCCCCGCGCGAGCTGGCCTTCGTCGGCACCAAGCTGTACGTGAGCAACGAGGGCGGCCGCCTGGCCAAGCCAGGTGAGGCGACGATCAACTCCTACGGCACCCAGGTCCCCGCCGACCTCTACTACGGCACCTCGACCACCGGCACCCTCAGCGTCATCGACACCTCCTCGACTGCGGCTTCGGTGAAGTCGATCGGGGTCGGGCTGCACCCGACCGCACTCTACGTCAGCGGTAAAGCGTTGTTCGTAGCCAACACCAACAGCGACACCGTCTCGGTGGTCAACACCGCCAAGGACCAGGTCGTCCAAACGATTGCCACCCAGCCATGGTCGAAGTCGACCGTCGGTTACGAACCGACCGGCATCGCCCTGACCAAGGGTCACCTGCTGGTGACCTTGGGACGTGCGAACGCCGTCGCCGTCTACGGCTACTCCGGGGCCCCGCAGGACCCGGTCAGCTACCTCGGCCTGCTGCCCACCGACTACTACCCCGCCGACGTCACGGTGACCGGTGGCCAGGTCGTGGTCACCAACACTCGCGGCATCGATGCGCTCGGGCCGGAGCTGACGTACGCCGAAGGCCCGGGTACCGTCCCGGCGAGCGGGCACGGGACCCACAGCACCACCGGGTCGCTGACCAAATTCACCCTGCCCAGCGACCAGCAGATTGCCAGGGGCACTGCCGCGGTGTTCGCCCAAAACGGTTGGACCGCCAAGGACGACGCCCAGGCCAAAGGCAAGGCCAAAGCTCCCGTCGCGGTACCGATCCGGGTCGGCGACCCGTCCACGATCAAGCACGTGTTCTTGCTGGTGAAGGAAAACCGCACCTATGACCAGGTGTACGGCGACATCGCCAAAGGCAACGGTGACAGCACGCTCGCGCAGTTCGGTGCGACCGTGACACCGAACCAGCACGCACTGGCCAACCAGTTCGGGCTCTACGACAACACCTACGACACCGGCACCAACTCCGCCGAGGGTCATAACTGGGTGATGCAGGGGGACAACCCTGAGTACACCGAGTCTTCCGCGGCCGAGTACCTGCGCAGCTACGACACCGAGGACGACGTCCTGGGCCACCAGCGTTCCGGCTTCCTGTGGACCGCCGCCGAGGATGCGGGCGCCTCGGTCCGCAACTTCGGCGAATTCACCCAGTTCGAGACCAAACCGGCCACCGCCACCTGGCAGCAGTACTACTGCGCCGCCACGAACGTCGACAAGGGAGGAGACCCCGCCCAGCTGACCGACCCGTCGATCAAGCAGGACACCGAGTCCCCGATCCCCTCGCTCAACGCAATCACCAACCACGACTACCCGAAGTTCGACACCAACATCCCCGACCTGTACCGCTACAACATCTGGAAGCAGGACTTCGAGAAGAACGGTCCCGCCAACCTGAACATGTTCTGGCTGTCCAGCGACCACACCGGCGGCACCCCCGACCCGCGGGCGCAGGTCGCCGACAACGACCTCGCCGTCGGTAAAATCGTCCAGGAAATCTCCCACAGCCCCTACTGGAAGGACTCCGCGATCTTCGTGCTCGAGGACGACTCACAGGCCGGCGCCGACCACGTCGACGGGCACCGGGCACCGATCCAGATCATCAGCCCCTACGCCAAGCGCGGTGTCGTGGACAGCACCTACTACAGCCAGATCACCATGGTCCGCACCATCGAGCAGATCCTCGGCGCCCAGCCGCTGAACCAGAAGCTCGCCGCCGCCACACCCATGGCCGGTGCATTCACCAACAAGCCCAACTACACACCCTTCACCGCCGTCAACAACCAGGTGCCGCTCACCGAGGGCGTCAGCCCGGCACCGACTTGCGGCACGGACACCGTCGGCACGACCAAGACCGCCGCGAAGCTGGCCGCCACGGCGTCGATCCCTGCCGCACAGCGAGGCGTCGCTGCGCAGTGGGCAACATGGGCTAAGAGCCAGCGCTTCACCGGCGACCGGGCGGTACCTGACTACGCCGACCCCGAACAGATGAACCGCTACACCTGGTACGGGACCAACGGATACACGAAGCCCTACCCGGGCGACCCGAAGATCTACACCCCCGCACAGGTCCCCGGCGCCTACATCCCGAGCCCGGACACCGAGTAACCCGAAGGCTTCTCGGATAGCACCGATCACAGCAACGACACGAGGGCCCGCCGGGATGAGCCGGCGGGCCCTCGTGTCCTGCACGGGGTCGCCGCTACCGCCGGCCGTGGCCAATTCATCGTCGTCAAAACGATCAGCTCGTCGTGGTTCTGCTGGCCGCCGGGCGGTTCGCCTGCCGTCTCCTTCATGTTCAGGTCGCTGGTTGCTCGTTGTTTCGGGGCCCGATGCTGGTGTGGCATCAAAGACCCATTCGTGACCGAACGCCACGGCTGGTGACGCTGCGGGTGTTCATCTGTTGGCCACCCCCGGTTGGCGGCGGGGGGCTTTTCGTCAGGGTCTTCACACGGCAAGCTCATGTTCGGGTCGGTAACGACTCGATGACTCAACCGGTCTCACACATCTGGGAGTGTGCATGAAAATACGTTTTGGTCGTGGCCGCCGTCGAGGGCTGCTCACGGTGGTCGGCGTGGTCGCGGTGACCGCGTCGTTCCTGTCCGCGGGATCGGCCGCCGCGGCCGTGGCCCCGGCACAATCGGTTACCGCAGCAAACGCCGCATTTAAGGCCCCGAAGATCGGGCATGTGTGGACGATCATCCTGGAGAACAAGTCCTACGAGTCGACATTCACCGGGCTCAACCAGAACGACTACCTGTGGAAGACACTGCCTTCCTACGGTGAGCTACTGCGCCAGTACTACGGCACCGGCCACTACTCGCTGGACAACTACATCTCCCTGGTCTCCGGGCAGGCCCCGGCACCTGCGAATCAGGCCGACTGCCCGCAGTACACCAATGTGGCGCCGGGTTTCCCGGCTCCGGACGGTCAGACCTACGCCTCCACCGGCTGCGTGTACCCCTCGAGTGTGAAGACCATCTTCAACCAGCTCGACGCCAAGAAGGTCAGCTGGAAGGTCTACGCCCAGGACATGGGCAACACCCCCAGCCGCGAGAACGTCTACCAGTGCGGCATTCCCGGTGACCCCTCCGGCGCCGGCGTCGTCGATCCCGGCGGCGCGACCCCGGCCGATCAGTACGTGCCCAAGCACAACCCGGCACCATGGTTCCACTCGCTGACCGACTCGGCGAAAGACTGCAAGAACGTGGTGCCGCTGGACGGCTACGCCGCCACCGCCGGACACAAGGCGATCCCCAGCCTGGCCGCCGACCTGAAGTCGATCAAGACGACGCCGGCTTTCTCCTGGATCTCCCCGAACAACTGCTCCGACGCCCACGATGCGACCTGCAAGGGCGACAACCTGTCCGGTGACCCGAACAATCACCAGGGCGGCCTGTACGCCTCGGATCTGTTCCTGAAGAAGTGGATCCCCACCATCATGGCCTCGCCGGCGTTCCAGAAAGACGGCGAAATCCAGGTGATCTTCGACGAGGCGTTCCCGCCATACAAGATGTACGGCAACTCCATCGCCGACTACACCGGCAACGCAGACCCTAGCTACAACGTCCCCACCGACACCGCCCAGTCCGTGGTGGCCTGCTGCAACGAACTGCCCGGCCCCAACACCACCCAGCCCGGATTCCAGGCATTCGGGCAGGACACCACCCCCGGCGGCGGCATCACCGGCGCCGTGTTCATCTCCCGGTTCATCACCCCTGGATCGGTCTCCGACCAGCCCTACAACCACTACTCATGGCTGCGGTCGATGGAAGACACCTTCGGGGTCACCACCGGCGGCACCGACGGGCACGGTCACCTCGGCTACGCCGCCGCCGACGGGCTGCGGACCTTCGGCGCCGACATCTACAACAACGTCTCCGGTCAGGCCTACCGGCCCTCGACCTCGGGCAGCAAAATCTTCTCCGCCACCGCGTCGGCCGACACCGCACCCGCGGTGAAGGTGAACAAGCTGTCGATCCCGGTTGCGAAGCGCTGAACCCAGTGCCCCCTGCGACCTCCCGTGATGTGCGCGGAACCCTGACCGGGTTCCGCGCACACCACGTTTCACCTGTCCTACTCGCGTTGACCGTCGGCGCCGTCCTGGCCGTGGCTGGGTGCACTTCCCACGCCCCCGCTATCTCGGGGCCGCCCGCAGCAGGCGCAGCCACTACGGCCGTAGCAGTTGATCCCAATGCCGCCGCGTCGGCGGTCATCAGCTCGCTGGGGGCGGTGCCGATCCCTTCCGCTCCCGAAACCGACCCGACTCCGACCGCGACGCCTGCGCATCCGCAGCTGTTGGCGATCGGTGCCCCGGTGATCGCGCACCTGCCCGACGGGTCCGCCCTTTTGATCACCGCGCTCGGGCCGGACCAGCTGAGCACTGCGCCGGCCAGCGGCGGGAAACCACCGCAAAGCACCATCGGACTGATCACCATCAACGCCCGCGTCACCCACGGGTCGGTGACGCTGTCCGCGGCGGAATTTACCTCCCGCGACCAAACCGGGAAGCTGATCACCCTGACCCCCCGGGGTCCAGCTACGGTCTCCGCCACCAACGGCCGGACCGCCACCCTGAGCATCCAGGGCCGATTCACCAGCGGCGCCGCGCAAATCACCTGGACTCATCAAAAATCGGTGCTGGCGCTGTGGGACTTCAACATCGAACTGGACTGACCCCCGAGGAGTTCGATGATCGTAGGAACGCCGTCACGGTCGCAAACGGTAGCCGACGCCACGAACCGTCTCGATCCGGGAGTGCTGCTGGATCTGGTGGATCTTGCGGCGAATTCGCTTGACGTAGGTGTTGATCGCGATGGCTACATTCACCGGGTGAATATCGCCCCAGAGATGTTGCCGAAGTTGGTCGTGGCTGAGCATCCGTCCGGGGTTGCGCATCAGCTCCTGCATCAATGCGAACTCGGTGATCGACAAGCCGACGTCGATACGCCCGATCTGGAAGGTGTGGCCATCCACATGCATCCGTAGCGGCCCCCCGCGGAGAACTGCATGGGCTGATCGATGTGGCCGGGCGCGGAGGTATCGCCGCAGCACCGCGTTGACCCGCGAAACCAGTTCCCGGGCCGAATACGGCATCGTGATGTAGTCATCGACGCCCAACTCAAAGGCCAGCAGTCTGTCCCGTTCGCGGGTGCGTGTTTAGACGAGGATCAGCGGAACTGCCGCCGGCCGCCCCAGACCATCAGGCGCGGTCGTCAAGTCATACCCGGCCGGCCAATCCGACAACACGACGTCGGCGGTCCATGCGGATGTCAGCCGGCGCCCGTCGGCGACCCTGGTCGACTGGAATCCGTCCGCATCCAGCACCGCCGTCAGCTCCGACGCGGCTCGGTAGCCGAATTCGGTGATCACCACTTCTACTTTCATCGCGAGGCCTTCTCAGCACGAACCTGCCAGGTTCATTCGGGTGCGATCTATCCTCCGGTGCGGGCCATACCGGCTGCTACCTGGTCGGCGATAATGCCGATCATTTCGGCGTGTTCATCTTTCAAGAGAACGACCGCGTCCAACATGAGCTGTGCGTCAGTGGGATCCAGGGTGTCCAGGAAGCCGACCAGAGCGGTACTGCGCCGCTGCCAGTTGAGTTTCTGCTCCGAGGTGGTGGCCCGGGCCTGCGCCTCCATGTAGGCGACCTGTACCCGCCGGTACAGCACCACGAAACTGGCGGTGATCGGCGACGGATCGTCCATCCAAGGTCCCCCGGGTCCCGCCTTGACCATGCCCGTCATCCCGGATCGTCTCCGTCCACCGTGTCCGCCATTCGCCTCCACCGGCGCTCACCATCGACACTAGATCCGCCGAGCGAACACGGGGTGAACGGACGTGACCCACGATCACCTCCGCCCACGGTCCCGCGGTTCCGCAAGAGCTGAAGCTGCAGATTTTGCGGTTTGAATTTGCCAAGATGGTTGGCTCGCGGTGCTCATCCACCCAGGAGCAGGTTGATCTGATGTCGGTTGCCTCGCCCGCCGGAGCGGGCAGGTTGGCGGGTAGGAAATCTCCGATTGCAGTGACTTTCCTGCGCGACACCCGCCACGGCGGTCCCGCGTCCCAACCCGCCGACGTCGCAGCCGCCCTGGCGGCATTCATCGCTGCCGCGACCAGCACCTTCGAGGGCGCGATCTACGATGTCGGCTCACCAAAGCCACCGGCGCGGACGTCGCCGCCCTGGCCGCAGACCCGGCGCCGGCCGGCACCGGTACCTGTCCGGGGATTACGGCTGAAATCGGTATCCCAGGCCGCGCACGGTCAGCAGGTGCTGCGGGTCGGTGGGGCGGCCTCCAGCTTGCCGCGTAACCCGTTTGATGATCCCATCGGCGCGTTTGGGGTCGCCGGCGAAATGATCACCCCAGATCCGTTCGATCAGCTGGCCTCTGGTCACCACATGGCCCCGGCGGCGCACCAGCAGTTCCAGCACCGTGAACTCCTTGAGGCGCAGGACCAACTCGACGCCGTCGACACTGACCCGGTGGCGGTCCACATCGATACGCAGCGGGCCAGCAGACAGCACCGTGTCCCAGTTGCCGATCCCGCTGCTTCAACGGCGCTGATCTGGTCGAGTCGTAGGCGAAGCGCTCTGCGGTCACCCGGATGACGTTCGGCTAACGGGACAGCCGTGAACCCCAGCCGTTGGATCTCTCAGGGCTGGGTTCCTGCCTGCCGGTCAGCTGGCGATGACTGGGCTGGCGATCGGGCCGATCTGGAGTCGAGCTTCACGAAGGGCAGACACCGTCAACGGCGGGCGAGACCAGCACCAGGGTCAAGATCGGTAGTGGCTGAGTGGAACCAGGCACAATACGGTCGTGAGCGAGGCCCTTGATGAATCTGTGGTCGGTGTTCGGCCGCGGAGGCGCGAGCCGATCAAACCGGTGCTCCGGGTGATTCTCGCGGCTGCAGTCTGCGCTGTCGTTGTGCTGGACATCGATTCGTCTCACCCGTCCTACTTCTTACTCGCCTATCTCCCTCTTGTCTTTGGATGGCGGCTGTGGTTGGCAAAGCGCCCGCCGACTGTGGTCTCGACAACCGGCATTCGCCGACCGTGGCGCAGGACCAGCTTTGTGTCCTGGGAGGCAGTCGACTTTGTCGACGCGCCCGTGGCCGGTGTCTACGGCACGAAGTTGACTCTGAGGAGCGGGAAGGCCGTCGTTCTTGACGATGTTCCCGCCGCCAAGTCCAGGGCTGTAGCCACCCTGGGTCAGAAGCAGGTGAAAGCGGCGCCACGGTCGCCCACGCCCCTACCGCCGCCGCGTGAGCGCACCGCGACGGACATCTACGCCGACGTCACCAGACAAGCCGAGTTGCTGGCGCGGCAAAGGTCTGAGCTTGCCGAGCGATCACGGCAGATCCGCGGCTATCGCGATGACCCGCCTAGCCAATGACTAACAGTTTCGGGTAGCCGAGTTGCGGAGGGCGCGTCCCGGCCGGAGCGAGTGCTCGCTGGCGGATCCCGTTGCGATGAAGGTGTTGATCTTGGTCGTCACCAGTGCCGGCAGCCGAAGCGTTCGCTGCTAGACGTTTGGCCCATCGGGCGTTTGGCGACGGGGTGAGGTCCGCCGCGGTGACCGTCCCAGCGTGCTGGGGCATGTCGGCGGGACGGCCCGGGCTGTCATGCCCGGGTGGCGGCGGGGTGGGTTGTTCGGCGCCGTAGGCGGGTGGAGCTGCAACTAGGATCCCGACGGCCAGGTTGAGTACTGGCCGCCCGAAGTTCGGCGAATATCTGGCAGCTCTCCTTCACGTCGACGTCGGCGGCCGTCGGTACCGCTGGGCTCTGAGACCGACGGGGCCGTCAGCGCCCCCAAAAATGTCTGGCAGGTTCACTTGTCGCGATCCCCGATGCGGCTACCTTCAATTTGCGGCCCACTGGGTCGACACACGCCAACCGTCCGCTCTCAGTGGTGCGGCGTGATATGTCGTACGGCGTTCGGGTTGTCCGCGATCCCGAGCCATAGGTCGCCGGAGGGATTCACGATGGTGGGAGTGAAGGCGCACGGGATCACCAGACGAGCAGTGGGCGATCCCGTGACTGGATCCAGGCGTTCCAGGACCGCGTGGGTATCGGTGCAGGGAATGGACCCGTCCCAGCCGGCCACCCACACGCCGGCGGCGTCCACTGCCAGGTGGTCGTCCTCCAGACCGATCGGTGTGTCAGCGGTGACCTTGTTCGTGGTGGGGTCGATGCGGACGACCGCTTCGCCAAAATTCAGGGGCACCCACATGGCCGTGGGCCCGGCCACTATCAGGTCGACGCACATACCGCAGGTGGAGTGCGATCCCGTACCGGGAAGCGTGATGACGGCGGTGACGGTCCACGAGGTGAGATCGACGCGAACGATCTTGCCGTCGCGGTGCTGGACCACCCACAGTGATCCGAAGCCAAGTGTCACGCCCAACGGGTTGCCCACGCTCAGAGTGCGGGTGACCCGTCCCGATGTGGTGTCGACCTCGGCGAGCAGTCCTCGGTCGAAATCCGTGACCCAGGCGGTGTGGCCCGATATTTCGAGCCCCCAGGGGGTGATCGGAAGTTGGTGGTCGCCGGTGCCCGTTGCCAGCATGACACGGTGGGTGACCCGATTGGTTGCCTGGTCGATCCGGTCGATCGAATGGCGGCTGGCGTCGGCCAGCCAGGCACCGGTCTGGTCTGCTGCGATGACCTTGGGCGAGCCGTAGGGGGAGTTCGCCGGGTCGTCGACCACGATCGCGGTCCCGGCCTTGCCGGTGGCCAGGTCCAGTCGGGCGACCTTGCCTGCGTCGCTGTCGGCGTACCAGATCGAGTGACCGGCCGAGGAAGCAAACTCGGGCAGCAGGGGAAGAGCCACCAGGGGCCCGACATCGGCGACAGGAGCGAACCCCGGGCCCGACGGCGCAGTCCGGCCTGCTGAAACCGCGGTCCCGGAAGGCGATATCCGAATCACTGAGGACGCCACGGACGTGCCCGTCGGGCTCGGACTGCATCCGACCAGCAACGCCAAAGAAGCCACCGCCATGATCACGAGCCGCCCGCGGATGATCTTGACAAAGGTCATGGCGGTCCTGCCGGCTCGTTGGTACAGAGAATCTAGGTTGGCTCAGAGAGTAGGGCAGATGGGCGGCCGGTTGAATCGCCCGTCTGGGGCGTTGGCCACCCAACAGCCGCCCACGCCGTGGGTTTCACGACCGGTCGAGCCGGTGCCAGGTTGGGTGATCTGAGCATCTTGCGCCTACTGCGAAGACGGAGCATCCTGCCCTGCATGCCGGACGATGAGGTGAAGGATTGCTCGGTGCAATTGCCCGATGGGCGCACCACTGCGTAGACGGATATCGGTCCGAGCGATGGGACAGCGGTGCTGCGGTTTCCCGGAACACCCGGTAGCCGCTGGGTGATCCGGTCCGATCGGGCCCCGTGGCGCGACCGCGAACTGAGGATGATCACCGGTGAGCGGCCAGGTTTCGGGCGGTCCACCCCGCTGCCCGGCCGCGGGTTCGCCGAGCACGCCGACGACCAGGCTCGTGTGCTCGATCACCTGGGCCTGGACCGCGTCTTTGTCTACGGCGCCAGTGGCGCAGCTCCACACATCTTGGCGTTCGCCGGCCGTCACCCAGATCGGGTCCACGCCGTGACGATCGTTGCCGGGGCCGCCCCGATCACCACGGCCGAGGCAGAACAGGTCATCCCGATCAATCAACGCGGCCACCACCTGGCCGTGGAAAAGAACATGTGTTCTCAGTTTGCTAGGGCTGGGCCGCGTCACCGTGTGATGTCGACGTCAACCCCGCCGCTTTCGGCGTCGTTGATTGCGATGTGTTCGGCTCTGAACCACCCAACGTTGCCGGCCGGGGAGTGGGAGCTATTTCTGGTCTGGGAAGGATATTCGGATGCAGACTCGGCGGCCGCCTCGGCCCCGGTCGCGCGCTTTGTCGATGATCCGGAAGAGGACGAATCCGATGCCGATTTTGCGTCGGAGCAGGGCCTCGGTCTCCGCGACCGCGGCGGGGGTCTCATCGATCGAGGCCTGCGCGGGTACCCAGTCGCCGGTGATGTCACCGAATCGTTTGCAGGGGGCAATGTTGACGTGGGGGTTGTTGCGGATCCGTTTGACCTTGCCCGAGTGGACGTCGGTCCACAGCAGCAATTGACCGTCGAGTTCGGCGAACCAGATCGGTGTCCGGACGCCGGCTCCGGTCTTCCTGAACGTTTCGATGCTCACGAATGCCTCGTTGTCGAACTGAGTGAAGCTCGTCATCTCCTACCTCTCACCTCCTGTCACGCAGGGCTTGTTCGTAGACGCGGACCAGGCCGTCGAGGAACGTCGCTACGGTTGCCCGTTCCGCAGGAGTCAGGGCGGCGGTCAGCTGATCGATGCCGTCGGTGACGGGGCGGGAGTGTTCCCGGGCTGCCACTAGCGATGCCCGGGCCGGCTCCACGACGACCTTGCGCCGGTCGGTGGGATGCGGTTGCCGGGAGATGTGTCCGGATGTTTCGAGTCGGGTAAGCACCAAAGAGGTCGCCGCCGTCGAGGTTTCCAGGATGCCGGCGATGGCCGTCGGGGTGGCCGAGCCCACCTGCGCCAGGTGGATCATCGTGCTCAGGCCGGCGTAGTCGACACCCAGACGGTGTTGCACGAGGTGACGAAATTGCAGCTGCACCGTGAGCAGTTGCATGAGGCGGTCACGCACCGCGCCGTGATGATCGGACGAGGGTAGGTCTTCGGAGGGACCGCTGTGACCAGGAGGGACTGCGAGGGGCTCGTCCACACCCCAAGTCTATAACATTGTTGGCAAGATTATTGGTAGCGCTGTAGTGTTCGATCCATGATCGAAGCCCGCAGTCTGTCCAAACGCTATGGCGACAAGGTGGCGGTCGACGACGTCTCGTTCGTCGTCGCGCCGGGGCAGGTGACCGGGTTCCTCGGGCCCAACGGGGCCGGTAAGTCCACGACGATGCGGCTGATGGTCGGGCTCGACGCGCCGACCAACGGTCAGGCGCTGATCAACGGGCGCCGGTACGCCGAGTTCGACCGGCCGCTCCGCGAGGTGGGCGTGTTGCTGGAGGCCCGTGCGGTGCACACCGGCCGGACCGCCCGCAATCATCTGCTGGCCATGGCCGCGACGGCCGGGATCAACGCCCGACGGGTCGATGAGGTGATCGACATGGTCGGGCTGACCGAGGTCGCCTCGAAGCGGGTGCGGGGCTTCTCCCTGGGCATGGGCCAGCGGTTGGGGATCGCCAATGCGATGCTGGCCGACCCGGATGTGCTGATCCTGGACGAACCGATCAACGGGTTGGACCCGGACGGTATCCGCTGGATCCGCAACCTGCTCAAATCCATCGCCGCAGAGGGCCGCACCGTCTTCCTGTCCTCGCACCTGATGAGCGAGATGGCCCAGACCGCCGACCATGTCATCGTCCTCGGGCAGGGCCGGGTGCTGCGCGACGAACCGATCGATAGGTTCATCTCGGGCCAGTCCTCCGCCCAGGTCAAGGTCCGATCACCACAGGCGGAACAACTGGCCACGATCCTGCGCACCAAAAATGCCACCGTCCAGGTCGGCGACAGCGGCACGCTCGAGGTCGATGGCCTGATCTCCGACGAGATCGGCACCCTGGCCGCCGCCTACGGCATCACCTTGTTCGAACTCGCCACCCGGGAGGCCTCCCTGGAGGAGGCCTACATGGCCATCACCCAGGACGCCCGGGACTACCGGGCATCATCATCGACGAAGGAGACCGTGTGAGCACCGCCGTCACCAACAGCAGGCTCCCCGCCGACGAGGTCCAGCCGATCAACCAGACCCGCGCCATCGTCTCCGAATGGGTCAAATTCCGCACCCTGCGTTCCTCGGTGTGGCTGATCGCCGCAGCGATTCTCGGCATGATCGCCATTGGCCTGCTCGTCGCGTTCAACACCCGTCATCTGGGCGCCAACATCCAATCCAACGACGCCGCCGCGTCCGGCCCACTGCAGGGCTACTACCTCGCCATCTATCTCATGGGCGCCCTGGGGGTGGTGTTCGTCTCCGGCGAGTACGGCACCGGGATGATCCGCTCGACACTGACCGCCGTTCCCCGCCGCCTTCCGGTGGTGTGGGCCAAAGCGTTGGTGCTGACCGTGGTCGCACTGATCACCATGACCCTCGCGTCGTTCGCAGCGTTCCTGGCCGCCCAAGCGCTGATCTCCCACTACCGCCCAGGACACTCACTGGGCGAACCGGGCGCGCTGCGCGTAGTGATCGGCACCGGCGTCTTCCTCACCCTCATCACACTGCTCGGCTCCGCCCTGGGATGGATCATCCGCAACACTCCAGGCGCCATCGTCACCTTCTTCGGCCTGGTGGTCCTACTACCGGTGCTGCTCTCGTTCTTCGGAACCGCGGGACGGTCCATCGCCCAATACTCACCGATCTACGCCGGCAGCAGCTTCATCCAATCCACCCCCGAACCCCCGGCCCTGTCACCGTGGACCGGCCTGCTCGTCCTGGCCGGCTGGGTGATAGTTGTGATGACCCTCGGGATCTGGCGACTACTACGACAAGACGCCTAGCCCACCGAGGTGGACCGACCGAAACCCCAACCGCGCAATCGACGGCTGTCCCGTACACGGATCCCTGACCGGTCGGCGATCCTCACCGCCGCCAGCAGGGTAGGAACCCTCTGCAAACCTCAAGTGCCTGCGGAGGCTGCTGACAATTCAGCGGGTCGTCGCTGCTGGGGCGGACGTGGCGGGTCCTTGACTCTCGTAGGTGCTGACCCAGCCCTGCGACTCCTCTTGGAGGAGCTGTCCACTGCTGGTGTCGACGACATACAGCTGGTCATTACGTTGCAGGCCCTGGCCGGTGCGTCCGTCGCGATCGACGACCGTGCCAACGGATGTGACCCCGGGTACGGTCGCGGCCACTTCGTACAGCGCCTGGCGCAGCGATGGTGGGGCGGGGCTTTCTCGTAATAGATCGCCGACGATCACGAAGAGTTCCGAGTCGTCATCTGCGCCTGCACCGTGGATGCCCCGGCGCAGCACCCCCGCCAGTTGCGTCGGGTCGGTCGGGAGCGCGTACAGCTGATCCCAGGTGAACTGGGAGCCGCCGGCCGGAAAAGTCTCGGGACCCAACGCCATGATGCCAGGGTCGACTCCAGGGTCCCGGAGCACCGATGTGCCATCGTGGCTGATCCAGATCTCCCGGGTGAACGTCTTTCCATCCCGCTGGTAGGTCGACACGCTGTGCCAGTAGGGCGCGTCCGGCCAGCCGCCTGGTTGTTGTCCAGCGCTGCGGGCCGCCTCCCGAAAAACCGTCGCGGCTTGGGCGCTGGACCCGCTGCTGCCCGCGAGCGAGGGAACCAGGACTGCGGCGGCAATGACGAGCGCAGCGGCAGCAGCCAGCAGACCGTAATGGCGCGCCCGCTTTCCGCGCGCGGGATGCTGCTGACTCGAAGCGGCGGCCATCTCCAACTGCTTCAACCCGTGCTCAAATGCCGAGTCCGGTGGGTCGGCGACCGTTGCAGTGCTGTCCAACAGTGTGTCCAGGTTCATGTCAGATCTCCTCGGTGGTCGTGGCTAGGACGCCCAGCTCCGCCTGAGCACGCAGGCGCGCTCGGTGCAGGCGACTCCGAGCGGTGACGGGAGTGATGCCGAGGGCAGCGGCCGCCTCGGCCGGGCTCAATTGCTCCCACGCAACCAGGAGCAGGAGTTCAAGTTCGGTGGCAGTCAGGACGGATAGCGCGACGCCGAGTTCTTCCCTCAAGCGGTGCGCGTCCAGTCTCGCGTTCACTGCATCCCAGTCCACTACCGCGACGCCCGGACCCACATCCGGACTGGCCCGGGATCGGCGGCGCAGGTGTTCCCGCACAACGTTTCCGGCAATCCCGTACAGCCACGGCAAGGCAGAGGCGCTGACATGCGGTGTCACCTGGAACCGCCCGGACAACGCGGCGACGAAAACGTCGCCGAGCAGATCCTCCGCCGCAAAAGTGCCGACCCGTCGCGCGAGGTACCTGTACACCGCAGCCGCATGCCGCCGGTACAACGCCGCGAAAAGTTCAGGATCCGCTCGCGATCGGATCAAAATCTCCGTATCCGACAGACCGTTCGGCTCCATACCTACCTATGCGCGTACTAGACAAAGCGTTGCAGGACGGCGGGCTGCGGCAGGCCGCGAAACCACCGTATTCCGGGTCATGGCCGCGGCTGCCTTCCAACACGAAGCACAATTCGCAAACGTACGTTCCCATCCCCGGAGGCCGAACGGTTCCGGTCAGCGATCGGCTATCGGACAGCGGGGGCGGTCGTCGTTCCGCCAGCGGGGATGCGGGCCCGGGCGAAGCGGGTGGTCAGACCCGGCGAGCGGTCAGGTCAGCTTTAGCGCTGAGCATTCTCCGGATCCGCCGTTTCGTCTGACGTAAGCAGGACGACGTTCCCGTCCGGGTCATCAACCATGGCGGCATAGGGCCCAGCAGTCTTGGTGGGTGGCATGCGTGCGTGGTAACCGAACCCGGTCAGCGTGGACCACACCTCACGTACCTTGGCGTCTTCGCCGACGAAGAATTCGAGCAGCTGTTGGTATCCACCGGCCGGCCGCTCGAAGTTCGGGTCATATCTTGACGCGAAACCTGTTGTGAGGAGCAAGCTCACCCCACTGCCCATGCGATGCACGGTGATCGGCCGACCATTGGCCGGGTCCGGCACTTCCAGTCCCAGTCGCCGGTAGAACTCTATCGAGGCATTTAGGTCACGCACCTCGAGCACGATCATTGCGAGCTGGATCTCCACCGGCCGAGCGTAGCCCGACCTGCCCGGTCCTCGAGGCCGGCCGTGGCGGTCGGGAGCCCTGAACCGGTCGACGATCCCTGACCGACGCGGTTCGTCTGGACCGATGCGGGACTGCTGGACCATTAACGACCTCACATGACCCCACTCGACGGCCTGGGCGACATCTCAATCCGGATAGTCTGCTGGCGTGAGTTCAGGCCGGGACGGGAGCGGCGACCGGAAGGCGCTGTTCGACGATCCGAAATCGTCGGTCCGAGCATCGCTATGGATCGGCAGGCGCAAGTGCTGGCTCGCGCTCACTGCCCAACAATCGCTCATCGGCGCAGTCGTGCTGCCGTCCCGACCCGACAAACCAATGCAGGTCTTCGCGTACGGGTCCGAACGGTCGTGGCGTGGAACGACCACTCCTAGACATTTTTACGACCTTCGCAGGTGGAGCTGGTCGATCGGCGAGCTCTTTGCAGAAGGGGTGTTCCCCGAAGGCGTCGCCGCCCGACTCATCGATCCGCTCACCCGCGACACTGTGGCGCAATCCCCCGATGCCATGCGGCCGACCACTCCGCCAGTCGCCGCAACGACTGCCACCACCCTGGGCGAAGCTGTTGCCCTGCTCGGCTCGGTCAAAACGGCCTACGCCGGCTACGAGTTGGACGCACGAAAGTTGTTGGCCTATCCAGCGCTGATCGACCCGCAGGACCCGATCAGCGCCACCTGGTTCGAGGCGTTCGGGCAGGCATGCGCGCTGGAGCCAGAGGATCCGACGCGCTGTCCGCCAGACCATGCAGATCGCTTCATCAGTGCGGTGCTCGTCGCGGAGAAGGCATGGGAGGCAGCAGAGGCGAACGCCCGCGCCGTCGCCCTGGACCACCTGGACACCGAACAACGCAACCGCATTCGTCGGGCCCGGCGGGGGCTGGATCTCGCGTTGGACCCAGCAACACCGGCCGGCGAACGCCAGTCCGCACTGGCCACCACGCTGGATTTGATCCGCGGCATCGTCGTCTTGCCGCCAGCAACGGGCAACAGCCTTCGACAGGCAATCGCCCACGCGTCTGGCCGTCCGCAACTTGGACTCGAAAGCTGACACCTGCCCGCCCACCGCTCAGGCGGGCCAGCCTGAGCGACCAGCGCGACGCTACCGCCGACGTCTCGATAGACGATCCGCCTACGGGCTTCCGACGCCTATGGCGGTGTGTTCCGGTCTCATCAGCTCGCTTCCAGGTGCACCGCCAGTACGTTGAGCACGTGAGTCACGTAGACGTTGGTAGCGGCGTTGGGTTCGGTGAGCGAGTCGACGTTTTTGCCGCCCTCGTCGATGTCGACGCGAGGACGATCTTCCTGCCCCCGATGGGGATGTCCGGCGTCTTCGAGTGGTTCGATGCCAGGCCGGGCGGCGGCTATCGGATGGTGCTTCCTTACGACGACGCCACCACGGTTGGCAAGTCAGGAGCGAACACCGACGTTGTCGACGTCCGGTTCGTGGCCGTGGACCCGCGAGCCCGATTGGTGGAAGAAGCCGACTTCGTCGCTGACGATCCGCGGTTCTGCGGGTGGACCGTCCCCGGTTCGGTGGACACCCGACGAGGTAGCTGCAGTTCCTGAGCGTAGGAGACTGACAGATGGGTTCGACCCGGCGGAGCTTCACTGATGAGTACAAGCGCGACGCGGTCTCGTTGATCGTCGACGGCGG
>JBBROB010000028.1:0-53877 GCA_038229825.1 Mycobacteriales bacterium | reverse complement strand
GATCAATAGCACGCCATATTTCTTGGTCAGTTCACGGATTGTTTCGTTGTAGCCGATATCGGGGAGAACGATCCCGATATTCGTGAGCGCCGGTTCCAGCAGCACCGCGGCGACCTCGCCGGTGGCCAGCGCGGCCTCCATGGCGGCGAGATCATTGAATTCGACGACGATGCTGGTCTCCGAAGTCGACACAGCCGGTCCGATATTCGACCGGCGGTCCACCGTCCGCCCGTCTGCGTCCAGGGTGGCGAACGCCTCGTCGACCGACCCGTGGTAGCAGAAGTTGTGCACGACGATCTTGTGGCGCCCGGTGACCATGCGGGCGTAGCGGATCGCGTGCCGGTTGGCATCGGTGGCAGTCAGGGTGAACTGCCAGAGCGGCAGCTGGAATCGTCTGGACAACTCGGCCGAGACGGTGATCGCATCGGCGGTGGGCAACATCGTGGTGATACCCCTGCCCAACTGCGCCTTGACGGCCGACACGGTGGCGGCGGGCGAATGGCCGGCCATCGCGCCGGTGTCGCCGAGGCAGAAGTCGATGTACTCGAGTCCGTCCACGTCGACGAAATGCGCACCGGAGGCGGAGTCGACGAACACCGGGAAGTCGCCCGGCCACTTCACCATCCAACTCATCGGAACGCCGCCCGGCATGTGCACTGCGGCCTGGCGGGCCAGCGCCGCGGAGCGCGGATGGTCCCGGACGAAGCGGTCCCGCTCCCGGGCGGACAGTTCGGCGACGCGACTGCGGTTCAGGGTGGCCATACCGGCAGATCCTGCCCTACCTCAGAGCGTCAGCGGCCGGCGGCGGATTCACCGTCAGTAGGCCGTCCCGGATCTCCCAGAGGCTGGTGGCCCGGCCGGTGACCACCCCCTGGTGGGTGGACACGATCGCGGCAACCCCCTCGCCGACCACGAGATCGTTGATCAGTTCGATGATCCCGGCAGCAGTCACGCTGTCCAGCTGAGCGGTCGGCTCGTCGGCGATCAGTATCCGTGGTCGGCTGACGATCGCCCTGGCCAGGCCTACCCGCTGCTGCTGTCCGCCGGAAAGCTCAGCCGGTCGCTGCCGCGAGTGCTGGGCCAGCCCGACGAGGCGCAGCGCCTGCGCCACCCGTTCGTCCCGTTCCGCGGGATCCACCCGCTGCACCCGCAGCGGCACCTCGACATTCTCTGCCGCCGACAACATCGGCAGCAGCCCGAACGACTGGAAGACATACCCGAGGTTCGTGCCGCGCAGGGCGGTCAGGTCGGCGGCGGACAACCCGGCCAGATCCTTGCCGCCGAGCAGAACCTGCCCGGACGTCGGTCGGTCCAGACCGCCCAGCAGGTTCAGCAGCGTGGTCTTGCCGGCACCGGAACGCCCGCGCAAGACAACGAACTCCCCGGCCCTGACCTCGAGATCGATGTCGGCGCACGCCACTACGTCGCCGCCGGGGGCCGGGTAGATCTTGGTCAACCCGCTGGCCGACAACACCGGGCGGGAATCTTCCGACGGCCCGCTGGCCCGGGCGCCGGGGTCCTGTGACGACCATCCGAACCGCTCCTCCTGTGCGATCGCCGCCGGCTCGCCCGACGGGTTCCCGACCGGCCGGTCTCCCTGCCAGACGCCGACGTGATCGGTCTCCAGCTCCAGTCGGACCCTGTCGGTCAGGTCGAGTCGGGCCACATAGGCCGCCGGCAACTGCATTCGGCCCACCCGATCGAGCACCGTGAACTCCTGGGCCACAGGTCCTTCCGCCCCGTCGGTAGCCGTGACGTTGCTGCGGAGCACCTCGGTGGACGTGCGGCCGTCCCTGATCTGGATGGTGCGGCGAACGTGGTCGGAAACGGCGGCGTCGTGGGTGACGATCAGCGTGGTCACGCCCAACTCACGGTTGACCCCGCGGATGGTCTCCAGCACCTCGGCCGACGTCACCTCGTCGAGTTCGCCCGTCGGCTCGTCGGCAAGGAGCACCTGCGGCTGGTTCGCCAGGGCGACCGCGATCGCCACCCGTTGCTGCTGACCGCCGGACATCTGCACCGGCCTGAGGTCGGCACAATCACCGACGCCGAGAAGGTCCAACAACTCGGTCGCTGCGCTGCGACGGCGAGACCGCCCCCCGACGGCCAGCACCACCGCAATGTTCTCGGCGGCGGTCAGGTACGACAGCAGGTTCCGCGACGTCTGCTGCCAGACCACCCCGACGGTCGTGCGCTGGTACCGCACACGCTCCCGGCGGCCCATCCCCGCCAGTCGGTGACCACTGACGGTGGCCAGCCCTGCGGTCGGCGCGTCCATCCCGGACAGGATGGTCAACAGGGTCGATTTGCCCGACCCGGATTCGCCGACGATGCCGACCAGTTCGCCCTGATCCACCCGGAGGTTGAGTCCCTGCAGCGCCTGCACCTCGATGCCGTCCGCCGTGAAGATGCGGACCAGATCCCGGCACAGAATCACCGGGGTGCCGCTGCTGGAGGTAATCATTCGTCACCGAACCGCAGCACGGTGGCCAAACCGGCGCGGCGGGCGACGACCGTGCTCAGCCCGATAAAAACGGTCACTGCCAACAGAAATCCACCCAGTAGCAGGGCCAGCAACGGTGCGCCGGCGCTGACCGGCGGGGCGGTCCTGCCGCCGGTGAACGGGCGCAGATCGACCACGTCGGTGACGATGCGGGACAGCCCGATCCCGACACCGACTCCGCCGAACAGGGCGACGACGGCGATCGGTGCCAATTCCCACCCGACGATCTGTCCGGTCGCCCGCGCCGGTAGGCCGATGATCCGAAGGATTGCGATGATCTTCTGCCGCACCGGCGCTCCAGCCACCGCGGTCATGATCACCGCCGCAGCGCACAGCAGGCCCATGATCACCAGCGCCACCGCCATGGTGAGCTGCAAGCCGCCGATCACCGGTGCGGCCAGCAGGACCGCTGCGGCGTCGCCCGGTACGCCGATCACCGGATCCGCCACGACCTGCGCAATCCGGACCACCACCGCCTGCGAGTCGGCGTCGGAGCTCAGCCCGATCAGCAGGGTGTCCGGAAATGTCGGCAGGTTGCTGAAGGTCGAGAGGAAATTCAGGTCGGCCAGGATCCAGCGAGTCGAATGACCGATCCCGGCGGTGGTAGCGGACGTGCCGACGGCGACCAGTGGTCGGCCGTCGACCGACAACCCGCTGGCCGCGGCCAAATCGGGTGAAACCACCACCGGCACGGCCGATCCGCGCATCGTCGTCATCCCGGCCGGCAGCGGCACTGCCCCCACCACGCCCGCCTGAACCGAGGTCAGCGCTGCGGTGTCGACCAGGTACACCGGCACGCCCTGCTCGATGCCGGAGATCCGGACGGTCACCGAATCCACCGTGGCCACCGCCGCAACCCGCTGCACCCCGGCAACAGCGGCAATTCTCGTCGTCTCGCCCGGCTGCAACCCGGGTCTATCCACCCGCAGATCAGCGCCGGTGTTGGTCCTGGCCGCGGAGACGACCCCGCGCTGCAGGGTGGTCAGCAACGTCGCGGACAACACGGCCATCGCGATTCCCAGCAGCAGCGCCAACAACGGTGCGCTGCTCAGGGCCCGGTCGCGGATCGCCCTGGCAGAGCCGAAGGACCCGACCAGCCCAGGTCGGCGACGAAACAACCGATGCGCTGCGGCCATCGGGATCGGGAAGATCCTGGTGAGCAGCACCATCGCGGCCAGGCACAGGAACAGCGGGGCAATCAGTATCAGCAGGTCCAGTCGGGTAACAGTGCCAGCTCGCGATCGGTAGAGCAGCATCGTGGATCCGATCGCGACAGCCAGCACCGCAAGCTCGGCGGCCCGGCGCGGGGCCCCGGCACGGCGAGTGGCGACGTCCGGCCGCCCGGCAGGCGCAGAGACGGACCAGGCCAGCAGAGCTGCCGGCAGGACCGCGGCGATGGCAGGAAGAATGAGCGCTGGGCCGACGGCATCGGGGGGCAGCACCCGGAACGCCAGACCGACGCCGACGGCGGCGGCAGGCAAGGACAGCAGCAGACCCTCGATCGCGGACACCACCCGCAGGTTTACACCGGCCGCCCCGCGCACTCCCAGCAGCGCGAACGCGGTCCGGCGGCGCCCGGCGAGCAGACCGGAGCCCATGGCGAGTACGGCCAGAGCGGCACCGCACGGGCCGACCAGCAGCAGCGACAACACGGCGGCCGCGCTTCCGACCGTGGACTGCACCGCCGCCAGGGTGATCGCCGACCCGGTGCTCAGCACGACGGAGGACAGCCGCGCCGGGTCCGCTGCCCGGCTGGTTCCGAGGGGGTGCACTCCATTGCTGAATCGTTCGAGCTGCGCCCGCAGCTCGTCGGTCTGCGACGCGGGCACACCGGCGACGTCGAACGGGTAGTACAACCGGAGGTAGCCACCGGCGGTCAACCCGGCGACGAACGGCCAGCTGGCCGGATGTACGAACGCGGTGCCGGTGATCAGGTCGGAGTTGTTGGTGGGCTGCTCGTGCGGCAACAGGATCGATCGGTTCAGCGTCCAGTAGTCGTCGCTGCCCTGAGCCTTGTCGAAGATTCCGGTCAGTACCAACCGAACTCGCGAACTCGTGACCAGCTGCCGGGTCTGACTCTCGCCCACCCTCCACCCCATCCGCCGTGCGGTGGCCACGGACAGCGCGATCGGGACGGGCGAGCTGAGCCCGAGGGGCTGTGTGACGGCGGTGGGCCAGGCCCCCGAAACGAGTCGCGTCGACTCGGTCAGGTGGGGGTCGGCGGCCAGGATGACCCGGAATTCGCCGATGACGCCGGCGGCCGCCGGCGGCTGCGGCAAGAACAACAGGTCCGTGTAGGCGGTATAGCGGGCCGGACCGAGCCGGTCGCGGAGCGGCCGAGGGGCCTGTGCGCGCACCTGGGCCAGATCCGCATCGAGCTCGCCCCAGGTGCTGGTTGCGTCAGCCGGCAGGGCGGACCCGACACCGACCGGGGGCGGGCCGAAGGGTGGGGCCGCGGAGACCCGACTGGTCAGGAACCGCAGATTGGGTGAGATATGCCCGACCTGGTAGGCCAGTTCGGCGCGACCGATCGAGGCCAGCGCGCCAGGAGCCGCTGCGAGAACTCCGCTGCTGATCAGCACGAGCACCGACACGGCCAGCCCGGCGGCGCCGCCCGAGCGCAGGTGCCTGGCCAGCAAGCCCGGTAGACCCGACCTCGACGTGGTCATCCGGTCACCGCCCTGGTGCCGTCGGCCTCGGCCTGGCCGCGGATCCGCCGACCGTAGAACAGCACCACCACGGTGGCACCGACCAGACCTGGGCCGAGCAGCAGCCAAGACAGCGACGCGGCCACAACGTGCGCGGCGAGGTCACCGGAGCCGATGACCGCTGAACGGGCCAGCCCGCCCACCGTCAGCTCGGCGGTCACTGCGCCCTCGGCGATGCCGAGGACGGCGGCCAGTAGGCCTGCGACCAGAAGTTCCCGGCGCCGCAGCCCCGCCTGCCGACGGGCGGACATGCCCAGCGAGGTGAGTACTGCGGCGTCGCCCCGGCGGGATCCGGCCAACGTGGTGGCGAGGGTTGCCAGCGCCATCAGCGCCAGCAGGAGACCGACTCCGGCAGCAGCCAAGAAGATGACCCCGACCGGGCGAATCACGGCCGCGGCGGTACCGGCTCCGACTTCGGTGACAATCGCTCCCGGGCCGCCGACGCCGGCCGCGGCCAGACTGCTGACCCGGGTCGATCCGGAGGTCAGCCAGACCTGGTTGGCGGCCGGTATCGCGGTCGTCGTCCGGAGCAGTGCGGTCATCACGGTACCGAGATCGGCCAGCACGCGCTGGCCACCGGCCGGGCCAGGCAGTACCGGCGAGACCATCGCCACCCGCGCCTGAACGTGCCGGTCGGTGGCGGCCAACTGCAGATCCAGTGGGGCGCCGACGGTCAGTCCGAGTTGCTGGGCCAGCGCGCTGTCCACCACCACCGGGACGGCGGCCAGGCCGGCCGCCGCCGGCAACAGCCGTACGGTGACCGTGCCGGTGGACGCCGGCAACACACCGGTCCAGCCGATCCGGCCGGCGCCCCGGCCGGTCAGGTCGAGTTGATCGTCGGGCAGTCCGAGGGACTTGGCCGACCACACCGTTTTCGGGTCGATGGGCACCGAAGGGGCGACGCCGCCGGTGGAGGTGGCGACGCCGCCGGTCGCGGTGATGCCGGCGATGTCGACGGTGAAGCCCGCGGCGGAACTTCCGTCGCTGATGCTGTCGATCGCGACGATGCGCCGGCCGGCAGCGGCCCCGCTCGGCACCTCGGCGTCCAGGGTGGGCCCGGCAGTTGCGGTGCGCCCACCTGCGGACGTCGACAGCCGAACCTCGCCAAGGCCGGCCGGAACGACTCTGCCCTGGGCGTCGGCGAACCAGATCACGAAGGTCAGCACCGATGGGTCGGCGGTCGCCGCGGAGCCTTCACGATCCAGCCGGTCAGCGGTGACGGACAGCCGCACCCGCACGTGCCGCGTTCCGGCCGGCAGCGCAAGCCCGCTGACCTCGCCTGCCAGAGCGAGGCTCGCCGCTGACGGATCAAATGCACCCGCCGCCGTCGGCAGCACCTGTGGCATCCGGCCCGCCGCCAGCGCCATCAGCTGGATGGACCGGTTGCCGACGCTGGTGTCGGTGACCAGAGCGTCGGTCGCCGCCAGCACGGCCGGGAGACCTGCGAACGTGGCTGCCGAATCGGCGCTCCCCACCCCCACGTCGGTCACCCCGGGCAGCTGGACCCTGATGTCGGCGGCGTTGCCGAACCGCGCCGCGAGCAGCCGGAAATCGTGCCAGGTCCGGTCGAAAGACGCGGCCACGACCGAGCCCGCCACCGCCAGCCCGATCACCAGCGTGACCGTCCCGAAAGCGGGCCAGCGCCTGGCGATCTCGCGGATCGGCAGAACCGAGGGTCCAGGGCGTCGAGCGAAGATCGTGGACGCCAGCGAAGTCAGCAGACCGCCCAGCGTTGCTCCGGCCAGCGCCAGTGCGAGTAGGCAGAGCACCGGCGCCAGCACGGCGATCTGGTCGATCGAAGTTGTGCCGTCCGCGCCGGTGACGACGGCTGAATCCAGATAGCGGAACCGCCAGACGGAGATCACCGAGCCCGCGACCAGCAGGCCGACCGGCCCGGCGGTGACCAGCACCCGGGTCCGGCCGGCAGCGGCGAAGCCGGCGTCCACCGTGTCGCGCAGGCAGAGCAGCCCGGACGTCATCGCGGCTGTCCCGATGATCAGCCCGGACCAGATCAAGCTGGGTGCCGGCGAAACTCCCCCGACGACCAGCGACGCGACCGCCACGCCGACTCCGGCTGCAGGTATCGAGACTGCCAGTGCCTCCACGACTGCACCGCCGACCAGCCGCCGGATCCGTAGGCCGCGCGAGGCCAGAACGGCGGTCTCGCTTCGACGTGCCCGGCCGAGTAATGCGCTCAGCTCGATGATCAGTACCAGGCCGGTCGCACCGATCAGCGAGATCGGGATCGGCGTGACGGCAGCCGCAGCAGCCAGGCTGGCATCGATCAGCGCCAGCGTCCCGACCAGCCCGCCGGCCTCCCGAACACTGCCGGCGTTGACTTCAACGTCGTTGTTCGATGCCTGCCGCAAGCTCCGGAGAGCCATCAGTAGCGGTCGAACCTGTTCGGCTGCAAAGCTTGTCGAATCCGGGCTGATCGTCCAGGTCACGGTTCCGGCCTTGCTCAAACGTTGCAGGCCGCCTTGATCCACCACCGCCATGAACCCAGCCTGGCTGTCGGCCAGGAGTGGATCAGTCGGACTCAGCGGTGCCAGGACGGCGGTCAGCTGCCCGGTGAGCCGCCCGGTGTCGACGTCGATGTCGACCGTGTCGCCCACGGCGAGCTGCAGCGCCGCCGCGGTCCGATCCAGCATTGCCAGCGGCAACCGCGCGCCGCCGGCCTTGGGCGGCCAGCTGCCACTGAGCACTCGGGCATGATCATCCAGACCGTCGTAGGTGCCGAAGCTGAGTTTGGTCCGGGGCGGCAGGCCGACCGACCCGACGACGAAGGGTCCGGCCGTGACCCGCCGGTCGACGTCCACCGCCACGCCGCCGAAAAGCCGCCGGAACAGCACCGCTGCCGCTTCCCTCTGCGCTCCGGCGTCCGGGCCGAGGTCGGTGCTGACCTCGGCCACCCGACCGGCCGGGGTCGCATCTTCGATCGTCTGCCGGATGCCGGCCGTGGTGGCCGCTACCCGGTATGCCGTCATCGCGGTGACGCCAAAGGCGAGCACTGCGACCAGGGCGAACTGGAAGTAGATGATGCGCCGCTGAGCGACTGCTGCCGAGAGCGCCCACCCGCCCAGCTTCACGGTGGGCTCCCCTCCGGCGTCCGGTGCAATCCAGCCGAACTACCTACAGGTACTGCCCGGTCCCGCTGCCGCCGTGGCCGCTGCCGCCCTGGCCATCCTCACCGGCACCGGGCGGCAGTACCCCACGACGCATCTGCTCCAGCTGCGACCGAGCGGCCAGTTGCTGTGCCACCAACGCCGTCTGCAAGCCGTGGAACACGCCCTCGAGCCAGCCGACCAGCTGCGCCTGGGCGATGCGCAACTCGGCGTCACTGGGCACCGAATCCTCGGTGAACGGCAGCGTCAGACGCTCCAGCTCGTCGCGCAGATCGGGCGTGAGTCCGGTTTCCAGCTCCTTGATGGACGCAGCATGGATGTCCTTGAGCCGCACCCGGCTGGCTTCATCCAGCGGGGCGGCGCGGACCTCCTCGAGCAACTGCTTGATCATGGTCCCGATCCGCATCACCTTGGCCGGCTGGCCGATCGCGTCCGCCGGATCCGATTCCGGCGTTCCGCTGGTCAGCTGGGCGTGCTCCGGTGCCTCGGACACGCCGACCGGCTGACCATCCGGCCCGATCACCATGTATCTGTGTTCCTGCTGCTCGCTCATCACAAACCCGCTCTCCGGTCCTGCTCGTCGGAAACATTCGTGCTCGTCGGAATCGACACTCTCTCGGCCGGCTGACAGGTCAGACCCGAAGCACAATCTTGCCGACATGTCCGCCATCGGCCATCCGGGTATGGGCCCTGGCCGCCTCCGCGAGCGGAATCACCACATCGATCACCGGACGGACAGTACCGGCCGCGACGAGCGGCCACAGGTGATCACGGACGGCGGCGACGATCTCGCCCTTGGATCCCGGTCCGCTCACCGGCCGACTGCGCAGGGCGGTGGCGATGACCGATCCGCGCCTGGCCATCAGAGCGCCGAGGTCGATCTCGGCCCGTGTCCCACCCAGCATCCCGATCACGATCAACGATCCGTCCAGCGCCAGCGCGGAGATGTTGCGCTGCAGGTATTTCGCGCCGACCACATCCAGGATCGCATCGACGCCGCCATCGTCCGTTGCCGCCATCACGGCCGCGACGAAATCGGTTTCTGCATAATTGATCCCGACGTCGGCGCCCAGTTCGCGGCAGCGCAGTAGGGCGTCGTCCCGGGAGGCGGTGACCAGTACGGTGGCGCCGGCCGCCTTGGCCACCTGGATCGCCATCGTGCCGATCCCGGACGAGCCGCCCTGAATCAGGACGGATTGACCGCTGCGCAGCCCGGCCTTCATCATCAGATTGGACCAGACCGTACAGGCCACCTCCGGTAGACCAGCCGCTTCGACCAGGTCGACTCCGGCCGGCACCGGCAACACCTGCGGCGCCGGAACGGCCACCTGTTCGGCGTAGCCACCACCGGCCAGCAGGGCGCAGACCTGGTCGCCGACCTGCCACCCGGTCACCCCGGCGCCCACCTCGGCAATGGTTCCAGAGCATTCCATGCCGATGATCGGCGATGAGCCGACCGGTGGCGGATAGTGGCCCTGCCGTTGCAGCAGGTCAGCCCGGTTGAGTGCGGCCGCGGCCACCTGGATCAGCACTTCCCCGTTGCCGAGTTCCGGATTCGGCACCTCGGTCAGCCGGAGCAGTTCCGGTCCACCGAATTCGGTCTGGGTGATGGCCAACATGCTCCAGAGGGTAATCCGACGACGCCGCTGGTCGTAGCCGATGGCAGGCTCCCCTGATGACCATGCTGTCCAGGGACGCTCTGATCAGGTACTGGCCGATCTTCGGACTGCGACTGGCGACGCCGCGGTTGATCCTCCGACCGGTGTGCGACGACGACCTGGCGGAGTTCGTCGACCTGGTGCTGGCCGGGATCCATGACCCGGCCGCGATGCCGTTCGCGATGCCGTGGACGGACGCACCCCGGGACCAGCTGATCGAGAACACCCTGCGCTTCCACTGGCGGGGCCGGGCTGCCAGCGTGCCCGACGATTGGTCGGTGTCGTTCGCGGTGCGGTCCAAGGGCGCACTGCTCGGCACCCAGGAGATCAGCGCCGTCGACTTCGCGGTGACCCGCACGGTGGAGACCGGTTCCTGGCTCGGCCGGAGTCACCAAGGGAACGGATTCGGTACGGAGATGCGCTGCGCCGTCGTTGATTTCGCCTTCGACCACCTCAGGGCGACCAGAGCCCAGACTGATGCCTTCAGCGACAATGCGGCCTCGCTCGCCGTCTCGCGCAAGGTCGGCTACCTGCCGAACGGCGACAGGGTGGTGCAGCGCCGGCCGGGCGAGGCCGCGACCAACCAGCGGATGGTCCTCACGCCGGGTAACTTCCGGCGTCCGCAGTGGTCGGTACAGGTGGCCGGACTGGACGCCTGCCGACCATCATTCGGGGTGTGAGCCGCCCACCTTCGACCTCCGCCGCCCGCGGCCGCCGGTCACCCGCCTACCGGATCGGCCGGGGAATTGTGGCCGGCCTCGGGCACGGAGTTGTCGCCGCCCTCGCCACGGCGGGCGTCTGCTGGCTGCTGACCGACGTCCGTCGGTTCGGCAGCGGCAACACAGGCACCATTGTGCTGCAGGCCAGCGGCATCGTCGCTCTGCTGTGGGCCTACGCCGGCCTGGTGCTCGGTCTGCTGATCAGCATCCGCCAGCCGAACCGGCGCGGCGGCGCGCCGCGGCGGATGGCTTGGCGCCCGGCAGTGATCCGCTGGCATCAGCAGCTCAATCTGGCCGCCCTCGGGCTCACCCTGCTGCATGCTCTGACCTACGGTGTCGCAGTCCCCGGCGGTTCGCTGTTGGTCGCACTGGTCCCGTGGACCGCCCAGCTAGACGGTCTCGGCTACACGCTCGGCGTGCTGGCGCTGTATCTGGCGCTGCTCCTGGGGCCGAGCTACTACCTGCGCCGCCAGATCGGCCGACGGGTCTGGCTGGTGGCGCATCAATTGGCCGCGGTCAGCTACGCGCTCGGCCTCTGGCATGCCCTGTTCCTCGGTTCGGATCTGCGACTGGAGGGCCCCGGTCGGACGATCCTGTCGCTGCTGCAGGTCCCGCTGCTCGCACTCATCGCCCTGCGACTGCGTCGCCCGCTCCGGTTGTCCGACCAGCTCAGCATGAAACGCCGTGCCGGCCGTTTCGAGGAGCCCCGTCATGTGGCGCTGCGGATCGCCGTGGCCGTCGGCCTCTCGCTGACCGGGTTGGTGGTGCTGGTGATGGCGCTGGTCGCACTGTCGAAGGGTCAGCACGGCACCTTCGGATGAGACGTCCGGGTTCCGCCCAGGACACGACTCATCCCATGGTGCTGACCTTCTCCGGCTCGATGGTGACCAGCATGCGCACCTGGTCGCGACCGCCGTACCAGGGGTAGGGCGTGCCGAGGTAGCGCTGGGCAAGTTTCTCGATGTGCTCGACGGCACCGTCGGTGGTGGTGCCGATCACCCGGCCTCGGACCTGGAAGTACCTGAAGGGATTGGCGGGGTCGGACACGGTGACCGCGACCCGTGGGTCGCGGTCGATGTTCTTGACCTTCTGGAAGCCCTGCACCGTGTTGATCAGGATGTGCTCGCCGTCGGTGTCGACCCAGGTCTGGGTCAACTGGGGCGATCCGTCGGGCATTGTGGTTGCCAGGTAGCAGGGGCTGGGTTGGTGCAGCAGGGCCAACAGATCCGCGGGCAGCTTCACGTCTTCTTCTCCGAACTGTCGATCGGTGGTCAAACCCAAGATTGCCAGACCGGTGGTACCGGTGTAGTAATATGTGACATATTACTGGGCCCGACGTCGGCGGAAGAGGTGCGCAACAATGACAGCGCCGTCCCTGGAGCGTGGCCCGCACTCGGAGAGCCTGCGCAGTCACGTCGAACAGTGGCTGTCAGCCGCCATCGTCTCCGGTGAACTCGCCCCCGGAACATTGCTGACGGTGCCCACCCTGGCGGCGCAGTTCGGTGTCTCGGCAACTCCCGTCAGGGAGGCCATTCTCGACCTGGAAAAGCGGGGATTCGTACAACCTTTGCGCAACAAAGGGTTCCGGGTGACCGAGGTCAGTGCGGCGGACCTGGCGGAGCTCGTCGCCGTTCGACAACTCCTGGAATGCCCTGCGGCACAGCAGCTCGCCGGTCATCTGCCCGTCGAGGAACGGGTCGGACTGCGTACGCTGGCCGATCGGATCGTGGCCGGCGCCCGTGGCGGGGATCTCGCCGACTATCTGCTGGCTGATCAGGAATTCCACCTCACCATGATAAGGCTCACCGGGAACGGGTTGCTGGAGCGCATCGTTGCCGATCTGCGATCACGGACCCGGCTGGTGGGGCTGTCCGAAATGCTCGCGACCAAGCACCTTCTCGACTCTGCCCTGGAACACCACCAACTGCTGGAGCTGCTCGAGTCCGGCGACGCCAAGGCCGCCGGTGAGCTGATGCATCGGCACATCGGGCACACCCTGGGCTGGTGGTCCGGACTGCCCGAGGCCAACGACAGTGCCATCGCCGGCGGCTCCTGTTGAACGCCGACGTGGTGGTGATCGGTGCCGGTGTCGTCGGTGCGGCCTGCGCCAGATCGCTGACCCTTGCCGGATTGACCGTGGTGGTCGTGGAACGAGGCGCTGCGGCCAGCGGCACCACTGCCTCGGGCGAGGGCAATCTGCTGGTGTCGGACAAGGGTCCCGGCGACGAATTGCGGCTGGCGCAGTACTGCGCAGCGCTGTGGCCCGGGATCGCGGAGGCCACCGCGTCCGAGCTCGGGCCGGGGTTCCCGTCGATCGAATATGACCCCAAGGGCGGACTGGTGGTGGCCACCACTGATGCGGGGGCCGTGCCGCTGCTGGAGTTCGCCGCCGCCCAGCGGGGCGCCGGTGTCGATGCCCGGCCGATCGAGGTCGGTCAGGCGCTGCAGCTGGAACCAGAACTGAACCCCGGAATCACTGCCGCCGTGCACTACCCGCAGGACGCCCAGGTGCAGCCGGTCGCCGCGGCCGAGGCCTTTCTCGCGGTCGCCAGACGCCGCGGCGCCAAGGTGCGCACCGGGACGACGGTGACCGGTGCCCTGCGCGGAAGTGACGGTGCTCTGGTCGGTGTGCGCACCGATCGGGGTGATGTTCACTGTGGCACAGTGGTTCTGGCGGCCGGCCCGTGGTCGGCCGCGGTCGCGGCTGTGCTCGGAGTACTGCTGCCTGTGCGCCCGCGGCGAGGCGTGGTGCTGGTCACCACCCGGATGCCCCATCGCATCTTCCACAAGGTCTATGACGCCGACTACGTCGGTGCGGTCGAGTCCAGCGACGCCGACCTGCAGACATCCAGCGTGGTGGAGTCCACCGCCGCTGGGACGGTCCTGATCGGTTCCTCCCGGCAGCAGATCGGCTTCGACGACAGATTGCGGGTCGAGGTGATCGAAGAGCTCGCAGCCAAGGCCATCCGGCTGTTCCCGTTCCTGGCCGGAGCCAGCATCATGCGGACCTACGGTGGCTTCCGGCCGTACATGGCCGATCATCTTCCGGTGATCGGCGCCGACCACCGACTCCCTGGGCTGTTCCACGCCACCGGCCACGAGGGCGCCGGCATCGGCCTGTCCGTCGGAACCGCCGAGCTGATCACCGCCATGATCACCGGCGCACCGTCGCCGATCGACGCATCGGCGTTCTCCACCGATCGGGCCGGCCTTCGTGGTCTGCTCGGCGACGGCTTGCTCGGCGACGCTATGCCGGTGAATTCGTGAGCTCCCGGTTGATCGCCGCATCCGACGACCCGATCCGTCCGAAAGACTCTGCTGTCATCAGTATCTCGGTCGACGGCGAGACGGTGACCGGGTTGGCGGGGCAGACGATCGCCGGTGTCCTGCTCGCCTCCGGCCGGCCTTCCTGGCGGCGGACCAGTGGTGACGGCTCACCCCGCGGGGTGTTCTGCGGCATCGGGGTGTGCTTCGACTGCATCGTCACCGTCAACGGTGACCGCGACGTCAGGGCCTGCCAGCGGCGGGCTGCCGACGGCGACCAGATCCGATCCCAGCACGACGCGCTGCCGAATGCCGGAGTGCCCCGATGACGGCGCAGTCACCGCGGGTGCTGGTGGTCGGCGCGGGCCCGGCCGGCCTTGCCGCGGCCGCCGCAGCGGTCGGGGCCGGTGCGCAGGTAACGCTGCTCGATGCCGCCGATCAGCTGGGCGGGCAGTACTGGCGGCATCTCCCCGAGGCCCGGCCGTCAGTCAAAGAGGCTGTGCTGCATCACGGTTGGCAGCACTTCGTGAGTCTTCGGAAGGGTTTGGAAGGCGACCGACGCTGCGAGATCGTCACCTCCGCGCAGGTCTGGGCTATCGAGCAACACGATGACCGGGTCGCCGTGCAGGTCCTGATCGGACCACCGGACGGGCGAGATCGGGCCCGCCGCAGCATTGTTCCCGACGCTTTGGTGCTGGCCACCGGAGCGCACGACCGGACCCTGCCGTTTCCGGGCTGGCAGCTGCCCGGTGTGTACTCCGGCGGCGCCGCCCAGGCGCTGGCCAAGGGCGAGCGGGTCGCTGTCGGGCAGCGGGTGGTGGTGGCCGGCGCCGGCCCCTTCCTGCTGCCGGTGGCGGCCTCGTTGGCGCAGACCGGGGCGACGGTGCTCGGCGTCTTCGAGGCCTCCCGGTTGCGCCGGCTGGCCGGCGGCTGGCTGCCCCGGCCGTGGCGCCTGCTCGGCGCGGGCAAGAAGCTCGGCGAGCTGGCCGGGTATGCGAAACGTCAGGTATGGCAACGCATCCCCTATCGCACCGGGTTCGGGGTGATCGCCGCCCACGGCGGCGACCGGGTCGAGGCGGTGACCGTGGCCCGACTGGACGCGAACTGGTCGCCGATCCCCGGCACGGAGCGGCGGATCGCCGTGGATGCCGTCTGCGTCAGCCACGGCTTCACTCCGCGGCTGGAATTGGCGGTCGCGGCCGGTTGCGCGCTGGACGCCGACGGGTTCGTCGAGGTCGATGCGGCCGGAATGACCTCTGCGCCAGGGGTATACGCGGCCGGTGAGATCACAGCGATCGGCGGAGCGGACGCCGCTCTGGCGCAGGGCGCCGTCGCCGGGCACTGTGCCGCCGGTGGGCTGCCGGGCGACAGAACAATCGCGGCGGCGGTCCGGGCGCGGGCGACCTACAGCGAGTTCGCGGCCAGACTGGACAAGGCGCACGGCATCACGCCGGGCTGGGTTGACTGGCTGCAGGATCAGACGCTGATCTGCCGGTGCGAAGAGGTCACCAATGCCCAACTGCGCGGGGCCGCGGAACTCACCTCGTCGGCCGGCCTCCGCTCGCTGAAACTGAACACCAGGGCCGGCCTTGGCATCTGCCAGGGCCGGATGTGCGGCCGCAGCGTGCACGAGATCCTCACCCGTTGCAGCGAAGGACCTCTCGTGAACGCCGCCACCGATCGCAGGCCCATCGCCTCACCCGTCCGAATGGGCGAGTTGGCAGCAGCTTTCCATCAACGAGAGACCGAACACCAGGAAAGGAATTCCTCGTCATGAGCAACGCGAGATTCGACCTCGGCGGTGTCGTCGTCGCCACCACACTGGCCTTCAGGGAAGACCCGTCGGCGCCGGCGGGACTGGCCGTCGATTACGACAGGTTCGCCGAGCACTGCAATTTCCTGATCGAGAACGGTTGCCGCGGTGTGGGTCCGAACGGTTCGCTCGGGGAGTACTCCTCGCTGACCGACGACGAGCGCCGCAAGGTTGTCCAGGTGGCGGTCGAGGCCGTCGACGGGCGCGGCATCGTCGTCGCCGGGGTGCACGGCGTCGGCTGGCATCAGGCGGTCAAGTGGGCCGAGTTCGCCGCGGAGGACGGAGCGGACGGTGTCCTTCTGCTGCCGCCGACCATCTACCGCGCGAATCGATCCGAGGTGATCGAGCACTACAGCAGGGTGAACGCCGTCGGAATACCGATGATGGCCTACAACAATCCGTTCGACACCAAGGTCGATCTGACCCCCGACCTGATCGCCGAATTGTCCACGCTGGAAAACCTGGTCGCAGTGAAGGAATTCTCCACCGACGTCCGGCGCATCCTGGAGATCAAAGAACTCTGCGACATCGACGTGGTCTGCGGCGCGGATGATCTGCTGTTCGAATCGCTGCTCGTCGGTGCGGTCGGCTGGTTTGCCGGTTACCCGAATGCCTTCCCGTCGGAGGCCGTGGAGATCTGCAACCTGGTCGCCGCCGGCGAAATCGACAAGGCCAGGGAACTGTACAAATATCTGGTCGCGGTCTTCCGCTGGGACACCAGGACCGAATTCGTGCAGGCGATCAAATTGTCGATCGACATCGCCGGGCAGAGCTACGGCGGCCCGACCCGGCCGCCGCGCGGCCCGCTCACCCCCGAACACGAGGCCGCCGTCCGCCGCGACACCAAACGCGCACTGGACTACCTCGCCACCCGCTGACCTGCTGACGCCCGGAGTATTCACTTGAGAAGCAAACGTCTTTTCACCGCAGTCGATTCGCACACCGAGGGCATGCCGACCCGCGTGGTCACCGGCGGATTCGGGGTGGTGCCCGGCGACACCATGAACGACAAGCGGCTGTATTTCATCGAGCATCTTGACCACCTCCGGCTGCTGTTGATGAACGAACCGCGCGGCCACCCTGCGATGAGCGGGGCCATCCTGCAGCCGCCGACCCGGCCGGACGCCGATTTCGGGGTGCTCTACATCGAGGTCTCCGGGTTGCTGCCGATGTGCGGCCACGGGACGATCGGGGTGGCGACAGTACTGGTGGAAACCGGCATGGTCGAGGTGGTGGAGCCGGTCACCACCATCCGGCTGGACACCCCGGCAGGGCTGGTGATCGCGCGGGTCGCCGTCTCGCAGGGGCACGCTGACTCGGTCACCATCGAGAACGTGCCCGCCTACGTCGTCCGGTTGGACGATTCGGTCGAGGTGCCCGGTCTCGGGACAGTGCCCTACAGCCTGGCCTTCGGTGGCAATTTCTACGCCATGGTGGAGTTGGACGCGGTGGATCTGCCGTTCGATCGCGCCGCCCAGCACGAGATCCTCGATGCCGGGCTGAAGATCATGACCGCGATCAACGACACGACCCCGCCCCGGCATCCGGAGATCTCCGGCGTCGATCATTGTCACCACGTCGAATTCATCGTTCCCGGGTCCGATGCGGTGCATTCCAGGCACGCGATGGCGATCTATCCCGGCTGGTTCGACCGATCGCCCTGCGGCACCGGCACGTCGGCCAGGATGGCCGAACTCTGGGCCAGGGGTGAGCTCGGCCTGCACCAGGATTTCGTCAACGAGTCGTTCATCGGCAGCAAGTTCATCGGCCGGCTGATCTCGCAGACGTCCGTCGCGGGAGTTCCGGCCGTGGTGCCGACGATCACCGGCCGGGCCTGGGTGACCGGGATCGGGCAGTACCTGCTGGACCCGAGTGACCCGTTCCCCACCGGTTTCCAGTTCTGAGCTCGCACCAGATCCGGCTGGCGCTGGGCACTCGCTCGGCGCGGATAGGGTGGGCGCCGTGAGTTCTCCGCGCCGACCCGCCCCGGTGGACCGGGTGCCGGCCCCAGCGCTGTTCCTGGTCTCCGGCTTCACCCAGTACCTGGGCGCGGCGCTCGCGGTCGGTCTGTTCGATGTCATCTCCTCTGCCGCGGTGGCGTGGTGGCGGATCGTGTTCTCGGCCGTGGTGCTGCTGGCCTGGCGTCGCCCGTGGCGGCAGCGCTGGACGAGATCCTCCCTGGTGGCCGCGATGTCGTTCGGTGTGGTGCTGGCCGGGATGAACATCGTCTTCTACATCGCCCTGGACCACCTGCCGCTGGGCACCGCGGTGTCCATCGAGTTCATCGGTCCGGTGCTGGTGGCCGCCTTCAGCGGTCACGGCTGGCGGGACCGGCTGAGCATCGTGCTGGCGTTCGCCGGCGTGGTGGCGCTGACCGGGGTGAGCATTTCTGGTGGCCTCACCCATAGTGTGGTCATCGGGCTCGTAGCCATCTTCACCACCGCAGCCGCCTGGGCCGGCTACATCCTGCTGGGCCGTCGGGTGGCCAACAAGGGCGACGGCATCAATTCGCTGGCCGTCGGGATGACCACCGGTGCGGTGCTGTACAGCCCGCTGGCCATCGGTTCAACTGCGGTGGTGGTGACCGACCCCAAGCACATCGCGGCCTTCGTCGGCATCGCGGTGTTCAGTTCGGTGATCCCGTACGCGCTGGAACAGACGATCATGCGCCGGGTCAGTGCGGCCAGATTCGCGATCATGCTGTCCCTGCTTCCGGTCACCGCGACACTGGTGGGCGCCGTGGTGCTGCGGCAGATCCCGGGGGTCGTCGACGTGTTGGGTCTGCTGGCCATCTGCTCGGCGATCGTGCTGTCGGCGCAGACCGCGGCGCCGGCACCCAGGGACAAGCAGACGCAGCTGCGTTAACCCAGATTGCCGGTGTCGAAGGTGTTGCAGGATGCCGGGTTCCCACCCTGGTAGCCGGTACTGAACCACTTCTTGCGTTGCGCGGACGAACCGTGGGTGAAGCTGGAGGTGTCGACCCGACCGCCGCCGAGATTGGTCTGGATGTAGTCGTCGCCGATCTTGCCGGCGGTATCCAGCGCGTTGCTGACGTCGGCGGCGGTGATGTCGCTGATCAGGATCTGCCCGTCGCTGCCGGCCACCGTCGACGCGTGGTTTGCCCACACACCGGCGTAGCAGTCGGCCTGCAATTCGAGCCGGACGGACCCGGACGTGGCGCCGGTGGCCGTGCCCACCCTGGAGTTCGTGCCCAGCAGGTCCTGGACGTGATGCCCGTACTCGTGGGCCAGTACATAGGCCTGGGTGAAGAGTGCGTCGTTGGCGCCGAACTTGTTCTTCAGCTCGGACCAGAAACTCAGGTCGATGTAGACCTTGGCATCTGTCGGGCAGTAGAACGGGCCCATCCCGGTCTGCCCGGTGCCGCAGCCCGTCGGGGTCGACCCGCTGAAGAACACGGTGTCGGACTTGGTGTAACTGGTGCCTGAGCGGGCCAGTTGCTGCCCCCAGAACGACTGCACGGAGTTGACGATCGCCAGCACCTCGCAGTCGTCGCTGCTGCTGGCGCCCGCTGAGCAATCCAAACTGGTGGCGCTGACCGATCCGGTCGGGTTGGCGCCGCCGGCCACCTGGGACAGCAGGCCGCCGAGACCACCACCTGCACCGGAACCGCTGCTGCCGGAGAAGACCTGGATCAGCACGAAGACGATGATCCCGACGATACCGATGCCGCCGCCCGCGAGACCGCCCCGGCCGAGGCTGAATCCGCCCCCGCCGCCGGAGCCGGACGCACCGCGGCGGTCTTCCACCTGCGAGGTGTCCAGCTGTGCGTTGTCATTGAATTTCACGGTGCCCCAGTTCCCCGGGATTGCTATCGGTATGCGCGTGAGGTGTCGCACCCATCCCGGTGCGGATGGCTTCCTTCCCGTCGACGACCTCGATGTCGCCGATGCGGAGCGGACCGGCCGGCCGCAATGTCAGGGCCACGGCCCCCTTGGCCGTGATTGTAGAGCTGACAAGTTCGAACGACCCCGGGATGCTGCCGTCGGGAAAGAGCCGCTTTCCCCGGCCGACGACGACCGGAAAGATGATCAACCGGTATTCATCGATACGGCCGGCGTCGTGCAGCGTGTGCGCGAGGCCGCAGCTTCCGTGGACCTGCAATTCGCCGCCTGGCTTCGCCTTCAGCTGGTCGATCGCGGTGAGGACGTCGCCGGCGATCACTGATGAGTTGTGCCACGACGGGTCCCGCAGTGTCGTGGAGACGACGTACTTGGGGCGGGTGTTCAGTGTCGTGGCCACGATGTCATCGGGGTCGGTCACCGTCGACCAGAACGCCTGCATCATGTCGTAGGTGGTCCGGCCGAAGAGCACCTCGTCGGTCCGGTCGAACCAGCCACTGACGACGGCGCCGAAGTCCTCGTCGATGAAGGGCACCACCCATCCACCCTGGTCGAATCCGCCGGTGCGGTCCTCGTCCGGCCTGCCGGGTCCCTGCATGACACCGTCGAGGCTGAGGAACGTGTGCAGGGTGAGCTTCATCGGGTCTCCATGGTGAGCCGGGCGGACAGCCGAGTCCGGCTGCCTCTGAACCACTCCACGATCGGGCCGGGCCCGATACGACACTCTGCCGGAAAATAACTGCCCACCTGCTCGTCGGCCGCCCCGCGCCGAGGCCGATACTGACCACATCATCGACGAGGAGCCGAGATGAGCCTGGCGAATGGGTCGGCCGCTCCTGGGCCGCCGTTTCTTTCGCGTCGGCTCGGCTTGCAGCTGATCGGCCCGGCGGAAGCTCGCCGCATCGTCTCCGGGACGCCGGGGGTGACCGACCGCTGGCACCCGGAGTACCCGCTCGAGGATGAACTCGTGCTGCTGCAGGAACTGGCCGACAGCCGGCAGCAGGATCCGGTTTTCGGTCTTTACCTGATCCGGATGCTGGCGGACGGTCTGGCGGTCGGTGGGATCGGCTTCTTCGGGCCACCTGGTCAGGATCGCAGTGTCGAGATCGGGTACGGACTCGTCGAGGCAGTCCGCGGCAGTGGGCTTGCCACCGAGGCGGTGGGCGTCGCCGTCAGGATTGCCGGACAGTACGGCGCCACGCTGATGAAGGCCGACACCGCGGTGGGGAACGTCCCGTCCCAGCGCGTGCTGGAGAAGTCGGGGTTCAGCCAGGTGTCCCGCTCGGCAGACCTGTTCCTCTACGAGAGACGTCTCACTGGCTGAGAGCGGCTGCGGCGGTCCCTGTTTTTGCAGGCGGTACTGACAGCTTCGCGCGTCGGCGAATTCCAGATCCCCTGATCGTTTGCTTCTTGGGCAACTTTGCGCATTGGGCAAGCAACCATTAGGCTCGGCGTCATGTCACCCGCATCCGGCCTGCGAGAAACGTCGGTCGGATTGCGTGAGTTCAAGAGGTTGAGCACCCGCGCCGCGCTGACCGACCGGGCTCTGCAGTTGGCCGCCGAACGTGGTTACGACGGATTCACGATCGGTGAACTGGTCGAACTGGTCGGGGTCTCTCGTCGCACCTTTTCGAACTACTTCGCAGGCAAGGCCGAATGTCTGGCCGCGATCAGCGACCTGTGGATGGATGCCGCGCTGGACCTGATCGACGACCACCCCGCTGACGTGCCGCTCACCGCCCTGCTGCGCGAGACGCTGGAGCATCTGGCGGAACAGATTGACAGCAGTCGCACCGGGTTTCTGGCCATGGCCGCTTCCGAACCCGAATTGGCCGCCGCGCTGGCCGCCTGCGAGGGGGTCCACAGCGGGCGTATCGCGGCGGTCATCTCGGCGCGTACGTCGCTGCCCGCCGACGACATCAGGGTGTCGCTGCTGGCTGAATTCTCGCTGTCGGCCGGTCGTGCCTGCATCGGGCGGTGGGTGCTCAGCGGACGTTCCGGGGGACGGGACGGGCTGGCGAAGGATCTGGACCTGGCGTTCTCCCTGATCGATTTCGGCCGGCTGGATGAACTGTCCGGGCGCTGACTTGCGCCGCCCTGCCCCAACACCTGCCCCACCCACCACAGGGAGATCTGAATGGCCACGCTGCTCTATCGGCTCGGTGTGTTCGCGGTCCGGCGCAGATGGGCGGTGCTGCTGGTCTGGATCGTGCTGCTCGTCGGCGTCGGCGGTGCAGCCGTCGCCTTCAAGGGCGTGATGACCGATTCGTTCTCCATCCCGGGAACGCAGGCCCAGCAGGCCCTGAACCAGTTGAACGCGAAAATCCCGGCGGCGGGCGGCGCGACCGGCCGTATCGTCTTCGCTGCCCCGGCCGGGCACACGCTCGCCGAACCGGCGTATCAGCAGGCCATCGGCCAGGTGCTGGCCGGCACCAAGGGGCTGGCCAGGGTCGAGCTGATCATTCCGCCCACCGCCGGCCGGAGCATTTCGCCCAACGGGGTCGTCGGCTTCGCCCAGGTGCAGTTCGCCGGGCAGATCACCGAGATCCCGGTGGCGACCCAGACCACGATTGCTGATCTCGCCGCGTCGCACCAGATTGCCGGGCTGCGAATCGAATTGGGCGGCGGCGCCGTCAAGCAGGCCCCATCGATCGGGTCGACCGAGGGCCTCGGCGTGGTGGTTGCCCTGGTGGTGCTGCTGATCACCTTCGGGTCGATCGTGGCTGCCGGGATGACGATGCTGACCGCGCTGATCGGCGTGGCGGTCGGCCTGTCGGGCATTCTGTGGGCCTCCGGGGCGATCCAGATGTCCTCCACCGCACCGATTCTGGCGTTGATGCTGGGCCTGGCAGTTGGTATCGACTACGCGTTGTTCATCGTCTCCCGGCACCGGGTCCAGGCGAAAGCCGGCATGGTGCTGGAGGAATCGATCGCCAGGGCCACCGGAACCGCCGGGTCGGCGGTGGTGTTCGCCGGTCTGACCGTGCTGATCGCGCTGGCCGGACTGTCGGTCGTCGGCATTCCGTTCCTGACGGTGATGGGTCTTGCTGCGGCTGGGACCGTGGCGATCGCCGTGCTCATCGCGATCACCCTGGTGCCGGCCCTGTTGGGCTTTGCCGGGTCCAAGGTGCTCAAGCGTTCGGATCGGGCTGCGGCGCAGGCGATGCGGGATTCCGGCCCCGACCAGCATGCGGTCGCCGACCACGCGCACAACCCGAATCGCTGGATCCGGATGGTCACCCGTCGGCCGGCGCTGGTGTTGGCGGTTGCCGTCATCGGCATGGGTATCATCGCGCTACCGACTGTCAAGCTGCACCTGGCACTGCCGGACGACGGGTCCGGCAAGCTCACCTCGACGAAGCGGCAGGCCTACGATCTGCTGGCCGGATCCTTCGGTCCTGGCTTCAACGGTCCGCTGATCGTCACCGTGTCGGCGCCGCCGGCCGGTTTGAAAGCGGCGATGGCCACGGTGGTGGCGGAGGTCAACGCGCTGCCGGAGAAGCCGGTGGCCGCCGCTGCCGGCGCATCCACCGACGGGACTCTCGGTGTGGTGCAGGTCATTCCGGCCACTGGACCGTCGAATGTGCTGACCCAGGACCTGGTGAACGACATCAGGGCCCACACCCCGTCGTGGCAGCAGAAGTCCGGGGCGGCGATCGCGGTGACCGGCCAGACCGCGGTGCAGATCGACGTGTCGGAGAAACTGTTCGGCGCCCTGCCGGTGTACCTGCTGATCGTCGTCGGCCTGGCGTTGATCCTGCTGCTGCTGATCTTCCGTTCCATCGTCGTGCCGGTGAAGGCGGCCGTGGGATTCCTGCTGTCGGTGGGAGTGTCGTTCGGCTCCGTGGTCGCGGTCTATCAGTGGGGTTGGCTGGGCGGCATTTTCGGTGTCGACACGCCGTCGCCCATCATCAGCTTCCTACCGATCCTGCTGATCGGCGTGCTCTTCGGGCTGGCCATGGACTACCAGGTGTTCATGGTGTCCGGGATGCGGGAGGCCTACGTGCACGGGGCGGACGCCCGCCGGGCCGTCGTCGGTGGCTTCACCGCCGCATCCAGAGTAGTGACGGCGGCGGCGATCATCATGACATCGGTGTTCTCCGGGTTCATCCTGGCGCCGGACACCATCATCGCCTCGATCGGCTTCGCGCTCGGGATCGGTGTGCTGGCCGACGCCTTCCTGGTCCGGATGACCATCGTGCCGGCGGTGATGACGCTGCTTGGCAAGGCCGCCTGGTACATCCCGCGCTGGTTGGACCGGGTACTACCCAGTGTCGACATCGAGGGCGAGAAGCTGCTCGACACGCTGCGCGCCGACGCCGCCGTCGCCGACCGGCGCGACCCCGACCCGGAACTCGTGCCCACCCCCTGACCCCGTGGCGCTCATCAACATCGCCGGCGCTCACAATCGGGTTGCCTTGCATCACTTCAGTCCCAATGCCGTGACTTTCATGAGCGCAGCATCTTCATGAGCGCAGCGGGGATGCCGGGGGAGCGTCGCGGTGAGCCGGCGAGCGTCAGCGGGCGGTTTCCTTGCCGGCGGAGTCGGACGGACGGGGCTGGACCGGGATCCCCCGGAGCCAGAGCCGGATTCCCTGCCAGCGGATCAGCGCCGACGTCCGCAACGTCACCAACGGCCAGCGCAGCAGCGCCGCCAGGATCACCCCGGTGGTGGCCGGGCGCCCGGTGCCGGTCAGAGTGGCCACGAACGGCGTCCGCTCGCCGATCTGCAACGCGATGGACACGGCCAGCTTGTCGCCCGGCGGCGGTGTCCGCATCAGGTAGCGCCCACCCATTGGCAGGAAAGGTGAGACATAGAAACGTTTCTCAACCTGATCACGACCGGCCGGGTCGGGCCGCAACAGGTAGACGTGCCGCCCGCCGTAGGTGTTGTGCACCTCTGCGACGGCAGCCACCTGCTGACCGTCCAGGCTGCAGTAGTAGACGGACAGCGGATTGAACACGTGGCCGGCGACCCTGGGGCTGGTCAACAGCAGGATCCGGTCGGCAACGATGTGATTGTCGGCCAGCAGTGTGCGCACGTTGCCCGACAACGAACCGGCCGGATCGCCGAGGTGGTCCGCCGGGTCGAACCGGGCGAATGGACGCAGCAGGGCCGGAACGACTGGCGGCGCATCCACATCGACCAGCCAGTAGTAACCCGAATATTGAAAAGTCCTGGTAGCGCTGGTGTTCCGGCGGTGCTTGACGACCGTGCGATAGATCGTCGCGACGGTCCGGGCACTGTCGGTGCGGGCAACGGTCACCATGTGACGCCGAAGGATTCCGCTGCGCGGACGCCCGACACGCACCCGTCTTCGTGGAAGCCCCATCCCTGCCAGGCGCCGGCGAAGGCCGTCCTCCCCGTGTTGATCAGACCCAGCTGCTGCTGTGCAGCAACAGATTCGATGGTGTAGGTCGGGTGGGCATAGTCCATCTCGTCGATGATCTTGGCCGGGTCGACCTGACCTTCGCTGTTCAGGGTGACCAGGTAGTCGACGTGATCATCGATGCGTTGCAACCGGTTCAGGTAGTAGCTGACGTTGACCCGGTTGTCGTCGGACGTGCAGGTGTTCATCTGATAGTTCCAGGATGCGGTGGCGCCCTTGGCTTTGGGCAGCACCGACGAGTCGGTGTGCAACACCGTGTGCGAGCGGGTGTACTCGAAAGCGCCGAGCAGTCGGCGTTCCTGTGCGTCGGCATCGGACAGCAGGGTGAGCGCCTGGTCGGGGTGAGCGGCGACCACCACCCGGGCGAACTCGTGGATCTCGTTGTTCTCGTCCCTGACGCTGACCCCGTCGGCGTGCCTGGTGACGGATCGAACGGGGGTGGCTGTGTGCACGGCGGACAGTTCCTTGACGGCCTTGTCGACGTAGCTGCGGGACCCGCCCACGACGGTCCGCCACTGCGGCGACCCGGTGACGGCCAGCATGCCGTGGTGCTCGAGGAAGGCGAACAGATAGCGGGCCGGGTAGTTGCGGGCGCCGTCGAAACCGCAGGACCACACGCACGCGACGACCGGCAGCAGGAAGTGGTTCGCGAAGAAGGTGCTGTAGCCGCCCTGGTTGATGAACTCGCCCAGGCTCCGGAGATCGTCAGGGGCATCGAGCACCCGGTGGGCCTCGGCGTGGAATTTCTTCACCTGCACCAGCATCGCCAGATATTTCGGGCGGAACGCGGCAGAAGGCTGGGCGAACAGACCGCGCAGCCCGCGCGCCCCGGCGTACTCCAGGCCGCAGCCGTCGCAGCGCACGCTCATCGACATCTCCGACTCCTGCGTCGCGACGTCGAGTTCGGCGAACAGCCGCAGCAGGTTCGGGTAGGTCTTCAGGTTGTGCACCAGGAACCCGGTGTCCAGGCCGGCTACCCGGCCGGAGGACGTCGGAACGTCGTGCGTGTGGGCGTGTCCACCCAGCCGGTCGTCGGCTTCGAACAGGGTGACGTCGAATCGGCGTTGCAGCAGGTAGGCGGAAGTCAGTCCGGCGACGCCGCTGCCGATCACCGCCACCCTCGGCCGCCCGGCGGTCTGGTCCGACCTGGTCATCTGCGCACTCCCTGGATCTGCTCTCCGCGACTGGACCGGCGATGCCCGCCGAGCCGTCCCGATACCCGGCACAACCTGTCGGTGATGGTTCGGGCCGACATCAGGTCAGGATGGGTGCATCAGATCACGTCAGGGGCCCAGCCAGGTCGGTTGCGCTCAGCAATGTCGCGGTTTTGGTACTGGAGTGACGCGAGTCGACTACTTCCGGGGCGGCGAAGAAGTTGATGAGCGCCACCACGGGGGTCAGGGCTGGATCTGGACGAAGTTCAGACCCAGCAGCTCGGCGATGGCCTTGATCTCGTTGGCGCGATGGCCGACGCCAAGGGCCCAGTGGTGGGAGATGCCAGTGTCGCTCCAGCGGTCGACCCAGTCGCCGGGATGGCACCCGAAGTCGACGCGCGAGGTGGTGTTGCCGATCTGCAGCAGCGGCCCCGCCACCACCGTGCCCTCGGACGCCACCAGGGTGAACGATCCATCCCGCTGCTGGGCGATACCGAACGTGGTCACCGGCCCGTGTTTCACATCGAATTCGACCGACACCCCCCAGCCCCGCTTGCCGTGGTAGACACCCAGCCCGCGCAGCAATGGCCGGGAGGCACTGATCGCCAGATGTGCCGGGCCGTCGTGCCCCATCTCGACCACATCGTCGAAGAAGTTCAGCGCCTGCAACTCGGTGAACGAGCCGCCGCCACCGAGCCGGTCCATGATCAGCATCGCCAGCGAGGTACGCAGTTCGTATTCGCCCACGGCCGGGATGCCGCGGGCGGTCAGCAGGGATGCGCCCAGAATCATCCCGGCGCCGAGACGTTCGTGCTGCTCACCTTCCAGGCCGCGGTGGTAGTAGGCCAGCGAGTCCAGCTGGAAATCCGCCACCAACCGGTCCAATCCGACCGACACCTTGGCGCCCCAGTCGAGATCGGGCAGCTGGACCGTCTCGTCCAGATCGAAGGTCTCCCTCGCCAGCGACACCCGCTCCGCCACCTCGTCGTCGGTGACCGCGGCGACCCTGACCCGCAGATCGTCGAACTCGACGACCTCCATATGGCCGCCGAACTGGGCGGTGATCAGGGTCAGGTCGGTGGACACGTCCAGCATGCCTGGATACAGGTGCCCCATCAGGCCGTGCCGGGAAGTCTTCAGCCCGGCCTTCACACCGGCCGCCTTGACCCAGGCACCGACCTTTGCCCAGGACCGCTCCTCCTCGAGATATCCCGACACCGAACGGAAGTCGATGCCGCACCGCAGGAAGGCGTTCGACATCTCCGGCACTGAACAGGATCCGCAATAGGCCAACCACTTGCCGGTGTCGAACCTTGCGTGGTCCATGGCCTCGGTCGGCTGCAGGTTCAGCACCAGGACCGGCGCGCCGGTCCGCTGGGCGATCGGCAGCATCATCGACGAGGTCAGGTAGGTCGGGATGTACATCACGATCAGGTCCAGATCGGCGAGCCGAAGCTGCTCGGCCGCCAGAGCGCCGTCCCGGGCGTCGGAGATGAAACCGGCGTCCACCACATCGCAGTGCAGGGCGGTCAGCCGCTCGACCACTCGGCGTGCGCACTGCTGTAACTGGGGGAGCAGGTCAGGGAACTGGGGCCAGTAGGCACCGAGGCCACCGGCGACGACGCCCACCCTGGTGCGGTGACCGGTGACGTGTCGCAGAGCCGACGGGGTTGCGGTGGTCACGGTGTGCTCCTTGCGTTTCAGAACGGACGACAACTCAGGCGCCCCAGCCGGCCTGGGCGCCGCCCACCCGCTCGGCGACGATCTTCTCGGCGTAGCCGGACCGAGCGTAGGCCGTCATCGGGTCCCGGGCCAGGCCCTGCTCCTCGCGTAGGTCGCCGAGCAGTTCCCGGACGTCGGTGTTATAGGCGTCCATCAGCACGCCATTGGCGCCCAGCACATCTCCAGCCGATTGGGCGGCACCCAGCGCCTCGGTGTCCACCAGCAGCGCCTTCGCGGTCGCCTCCTGCACATTCATCACGGACCGGATCTGGCCGGGGATCTTCGGTTCGATGTTGTGGCACTGATCCAGCATGAACGCGATCTCGGAGTCGGCGTCGAGGCCGCCGGCGCTGACCACCTCGAACAGGATCCGGAAGAGTTGGAACGGGTCGGCCGCACCGACGATCAGGTCGTCGTCTGCGTAGAAGCGGGAATTGAAATCGAAGGCGCCGAGTTTGCCGGCCCGCATCAGGAAGGCCACGATGAATTCGATATTGGTGCCAGGGGCGTGGTGACCGGTGTCGACGCAGACCTTCGCGCGCTCGCCCAGGGTCAGGCAGTGGGCGAAGGAGGTACCCCAGTCCGGGACGTCCATCGTGTAGAAGGCCGGCTCGAACAGCTTGTACTCCAGGATGATCCGCTGGTCTCCGGTGAGTCGCTGGTACACCGTGGCCAGGGCATCGGCCAGTCGGTCCTGGCGAGCCCGGATACTGTCCTGACCGGGGTAGTTGGTGCCGTCGGAGAACCACAGTTTGAGGTCGCGGGAGCCGGTCTCGTCCATCACGTCGACGCATTCCAGAAGGTGCGCGACCGCCTTCGCCCTGATCCGCGGATCCGGGTTGGTCACGCTGCCGAGCATGTAGTCGTTGTCCTGGAACACGTTGGCGTTCACGGTGCCCAATTCGATCCCGGCATCCGCCGCGGCCTTCCCGAGGTCGGTGAAACTGTCCACCCGGTCCCACGGGATGTGCAGCGCCACCGTGGGTGCGGCGCCCGTGTGCGCGTGAACCCTTGCCGCATCGGCGATCTTCTCGTAGGGATCGCGGGGGACACCCTGCTGGGAGAACACCTTGAAGCGGGTGCCGGAATTGCCGAACGCCCAGGACGGCAGTTCGATGCGCTGGGTACCGAGGATCTTCTTCACGACGTCGCGATCGACCATGTGGGTGCACCTTCTGTTTTCGATGACGGATGGACTTCACGTGGAGTCCGGCCGGCGGTGCGCGGAGACCGCCGGCGGTGGGGGAGGCTGATCAGGTCACCGAGGGTGCCCGGTCTGCGCTGCGCAGCACGGGCACCGACGGAAATCAGATCAGAAGTTGAACTGATCGATGTTCGAGGAGTCGAACACGGTCGGCGGCCCGAGCACGACCGACGGGCCGGTGGTGCCCGACGGCGCGAGCACGGTGTATTCCTTCAGCCGCCCGGCGGTGAACTTCGCCCCGGTGGTCGCGGTGGTGATGCCCGACGCCAGCGACGCGGCGGCGTAGCCGGCCAGGTAACCCAGGTCACGGGGATTCCACAGCTCGAAGGCCTTGACCGTGCCGTCCTTGACGTACGGCTTCATCTGCGACGGCAGTCCGAGTCCGGTCAGCGTGATCTTCACGTTCTTGTGGGTCGACAGGTACTGCGCCGCAGTGGAAATGCCGACGGTGGTGGGCGAGATGATGCCCTTCAGGTTCGGATAGGCGGAGATCAGGCCCTGCAGCACGGTGAGCGAAACGGCCGGATCGTCATTGCCGTAGACGGTGGAGACGAGCTTCATGTTCGGGTACTTGGTGAGCTGCTTCTTCATGTAGTCGATCCAGGCGTTCTGGTTGGTCGCGGTCGCGGCGGCCGACAGGATCGCGATGTCGCCGGTGCTGCCGATCTCCTTGGCCAGCAGGTCGACCTCGGAGGTGCCGATCTGCTCGGTGTTGGCCTGGTTGATGAAAAGGTGATCGGGGCAGGTGTTGTCCGAGTCGAACGAGACGACCTTGATGCCGGCCGCGACGGCCTGGGCCAGCGCCGGGCAGACGGCGGTCGGGTCGTTCGCGGCGATGACGATGGCATCGGCGTGCGCCTGGATCGCCGCCTGGATCGACGGGATCTGGGCAGCGGCGGTGTCCTGGGTGCCGGAGGAGACCACCACGGTTCCGCCGAGTTCCTTGAGGGCGTCGGTGCCGCCCTGGTCGGCGATGACCTCGTAGGGGTTCTGGGTGTCCTTCGGAATGAAGTAGATCTTCAGGCCCGACTTGATCTTGCCGCCGGTCGCTGCCGACGACCCGGCCGAACTGGCCACCGGAGCCGAGCTGGCAGCAGACGAGCTACCGGCGGACGAGCTCGCGACCGGCGCCGAGCTTGCGGCCGCGGGAGTGGAACTGGCAGCCGGGGCCGCCGCCGACGTGGACGAAGTCGAGGAGACTGCGGCTGTCGACGAGGAACTGCAGGCCGCCATGGTGGTGGCCAGTGCCACTGCCGTCGCAACGCCGAGCAGGCGTCGCGTTCTGGTGGTCGATGTCATGGGTGATTTCCTTTCGTTTCGTGGAAATGCCTTGGTGGTGGTCGACTATGCGGTCAGACGCTTCGTCGGGTCCGAGCTCGGATACGTCGTAGGGCCTCCCCGCCGTTGGGAATGATGACACTGATCAGGAGCAGAACACCGGTGATGATGTTCTGGATCTGGGGATCGACGTTGATGATCGTCATGGCCGACTGCAGGCAGCCGAAGATCAGCACCGAGACCACCACACCGAAAACGGTGCCGCGGCCGCCGAAAATGGAGACGCCGCCGAAGAGCACCACCGCGACCACGTTCAGTTCCAGGCCGGTGCCCTGGTCGTAGCGGGCAGAGGCATTCTTCAGCGAGAAGAGAATGCCGGCGACCGCGCACAGAAAGCCGGACAGGACGTAGAGCCAGAATTTGATCCGATCGACCCGAATTCCGGAGAAACGTGCCGCCTCGGCCTGCAGTCCGATGGCGAAAAGCGATCGGCCGAACGGCGTTGCGTGAAGTACCACGGCGAAGATGACGGCCAGCACCACGAACAACAGGGTGGAAAAGCTGAAGTGGGTCCCGAAGACACCCTTGGCGCCGATGCTCGTCAGCGAGGTCGGAAATCCGGTGGCCGAATTGGCGCCGAGCAGTGGTTCGGCCAGACCCCGGAACAACCCCAGGGTTCCGATCGTCACCGCTATCGACGGCAGTCCCAGTTTGGCGATCAGCACGCCGTTCAGCGCACCACCGAGACAGCCGATCAGCACAGCGGCCAGCATTGCGAGGTAGATGTTCCAGCCGTGCTGGAACAGCAGACCCATCACCGTGCCGGACAGACCCAGCATCGACGCGACGGACAGGTCGATCTCGCCCACCATGACGATGAACATCAGCGGCAGGGCCATGATGGCGATCTCGCCCATGTTGTAGCCCATGAAGAAGACCGTGGTGCCGGTGGCGAAGTTGGGTTGGGCGAATCCGAACCAGAGGGTGCCGATCAGCACCACGATGAGGGCGCTCTCCCACCGCAGAAGCGACCGGTAGGAGGGTCTTTCGGCGTTCGGAGTGGAACCGGTGGGCGCCATGCCCACGGGCGGCTTCGTGGTGACCTCAGACATCGCGATGCGCCCCCTGCTCGGATTTCAGGCTGCGGGCGACGCGCAGGCTGAGCCAGCGGTCGAACGCGATCGCGAACAGCAGCAGCGCCCCGGCGACCGCCTGGTTCCAGAACGGCGAGACCTTGAGCGACCCAAGGGCCTGATTGATGGTGTTCAGCAGCAGGGCACCGAGAGCGGCGCCCAGAATGGTTCCGCTGCCACCGAAAATGGCCACGCCGCCGACGACAACTGCGGCTACCACCAGGAATTCGTACCCGGTGCCGCCGGTGGAGTCCACCGTCGCGTACTGCGCCAGGAACAGCGCCCCACCCAGCCCCGCCAGCGTGCCACTGACCAGGAATGCGGTGAAGACCCGCCGCCCGGTGGGGATGCCGGCCAGCGCGGCCGCGTCGGGATTGGACCCGATCGCGTACAGCTCGCGACTGGACCGGAAAGAGCGCATCGCATAACCGGCAATCGCCACCACCACCGCCACGATGATCGCCAGCAGCGGGATCCCGAAGATGTTCTTGTAACCGACCACCTGGAAAGAGGTCGGCACACTGCCCGGGTCGATCCGCTTTCCGTTCACGATCAGCGCGTCGATGCCGCGCACGATGTACAACGCCGCCAGTGTGACCACCAGGCTGGGCACCTTGGTGACCGTGGTGATCAGGCCGTTCACGGCGCCGACCGCGGCGCCGACGACGATGCCGATGACGAATCCCAGCAAGATCGGCATCTGCGGGTGCTTGACGAAGGTATCGCCCACGACGTAGGCCGACAGCCCGACCACCGACCCGATCGACAGGTCGACGTTGCGGGTGATGATGACCAGCGTCTCGCCGACCCCGAGCAGGGCGAAGATCGAGGCACCGGTGAGCAATTGCTGCACGCTGCTGGCACTGAGGAAGCTGTGATTGAACAGCGTGGTCAGTGCGACGACCAGGATCAGGGCAATGCCGATGCCCAGTTCGCGGGCCCGGAACAGGGCCGCGGCCCGTCCACCCGGCGCCGCGGACGGCTTGTTGTCCAGCATGGTCGTCATGCGGCTGCCTCGGTGCTGTGCAGGGTGGCCGCGCGCATGACCGAATCCTCGGTGGCCTCGGCGCGGGTCATGCTGGCGGTCAGCTGGCCCTCCCGCAACACCAGCACCCGGTCGGCCATGCCCAGCACCTCCGGCAGTTCCGAGGAGATCATCAGGACGGCCAGGCCGTCGGCGACCAGCGAATCCAGGATGCGGTGCACCTCGGCCTTCGTCCCGACGTCGATGCCGCGGGTCGGCTCGTCGATGATCAGCAGCGATGGGTTGCGGGCCAACCACTTTCCCAGCACCACCTTCTGCTGGTTGCCGCCAGAGAGCGTCGAGGCGCTGTTGCGCATCCGGCCGAACTTCAGTTGCAGCCGCTTGGCCCACTCCAGAGCCAGGGCGCGTTCGCTGGACCGCGAGATCAGCCCACCCCTGCTCAACCGGCTCAACGACGCCAGTGCCACGTTCTGATCGATTCCCAGGTCCATCACCAGTCCCTGCTGCCGCCGGTCCTCCGGAACCAGCGCGATGCCGGCGGCCATCGCCGCGCGGGGCGTGCCTTTGGGGAGCACCTTCCCCTTGATCTTGACGGTTCCGGAGTCGTACGGGTCGATGCCGAAGATGGCCCTGGCCACCTCACTCCGTCCGGCCCCGACAAGACCGGCCAGAGCCACGATTTCGCCGGTCCTGACCTGGAACGAGATGTCCGCGAAGACGCCCTGGCTGTTGAGGTCCGCCACATCCAGCACCACGGCGCCGGGTTCGGTGACGGTCTTGGGATACAGCGATTCCAGGTTCCGGCCGACCATCGAATGGATGATCTTGTCGATGGTCAGATCCTCGATGGGGGCGGTGCTGACGAAGCGGCCGTCGCGCATGATCGTGACCCGCTGACAGGAGGCGAAGACCTCGTCGAGCCGGTGCGAGATGAACATGACTGCCGCGCCCTGCGAGCGCAGCGTCTTCATCACCTCGAACAGCCGGTCGACCTCGACCTGGGTCAGTGCGGCGGTCGGCTCGTCCATCACCAGCACCTTGGCGTCCAGCGAGAGGGCCTTGGCGATCTCCACGATCTGCTGGTCGGCGACGGAGAGTCCGCGGGCCTGACGATCCGGATCGAGATCGACACCGAGCCGGCCGAAAACCTCGCCGGCCGCCCGATTCATCGACCCGCGGTCGATCCGTCGTCCGGCCCGCAGCGGTTGCCGGCCCATGAAGATGTTCTCCGCCACCGTGAGATCCGGGAACAGCGTCGGCTCCTGGTAGATGATCGATACACCGGCGGCCTTGCTGGCAGCCGGACCGCTGAAATTGACCAGCTCGCCCGAAATCCTCAATTCGCCGCCGTCCTGCCGATGCACGCCGGCCAGAATCTTGACCAGAGTGGACTTTCCGGCCCCGTTCTCGCCCAGCAGGGCGTGCGCCTCACCCGGGTACAGCGTGACGGACCCGTCCTCCAGTGCCCGGACGGGACCGAAGTTCTTGGTCGCCCGTTCCAGCACCAGCAGCGGCTCCATCGGCGCCTGCTCAGTCACTCATCGACTCCATCTCCGTGATCGGCTCTCTTGTGATCGGCGGCATATTATGAAACCTTTCACTGCCTGGGCCGGAACGCTAAACCCCGGTTGCCGAGCGCGTCAAGGGTGTGGATCCAACTTGTTACCGAAATGCACCTGGGCTGGCCCCACGGGGCGCAGCGGCGAGTACGTTGATGCGGTTCGACGGCGTCCGGCCGGGCGGGAGGCGAAGTCATGACCGGTGAGGTCAGCGTAGTGGACGTCGCACGGACGGCCGGCGTCTCGCTCGGGACCGTGTCGAACGTACTCAATCGGCCGGAGCGGGTCGCCCCGGCGACCAGGGCCAGGGTGCTGGCCGCCATCGAGGAACTGGGCTTCATCAGGAACGAGGCTGCCCGGCAGTTGCGAGCCGGCCGCAGCCGGTCGATCGGGCTGGTGGTGCTGGATATCCGCAACCCGTTCTTCACCGACCTTGCCGCCGGAGTGGAGGTCAGCGCCGCCGGTGCCGGACTGTCGGTGGTGCTGTGCAACAGCGGCGACGACGTCACCCGCGAGGACCACTACCTGAGTTTGCTGCAGGAACAACGCGCCTCCGGCATCCTGATCACCCCCACGGCCAGGCCCACCAGTCCGATCGAGGAGATCCGCCGCCGCGGCATGCCTCTGGTGCTTGTCGACCGCAGTTCTGATGACCGTCAGTGCTCGGTGTCGGTGGACGACCTGATCGGCGGAGAACTGGCGATCGACCATCTGATCTCATTGGGACACCAGCGAATCAGCTTTGTCGGGGGCCCTATCTCGACCCCGCAGGTGGCCGATCGGCTGGCCGGCGCCCGCCGCGCCGCCCGACGTGGCGGCGCCCGGATCACCGTGGTGGAAACTGCCGGACTGACCTTCGGCGCCGGCCGTCTGATGGGCGAGCGCATCGCGACGTCGGCAGCGCGCCGCCGGCCAACGGCGGTCTTCTGCGCCAACGATCTGCTGGCGCTCGGCGTCCTGCAGGAGATGACCCGGCATCACCTGGCAGTGCCTGGCGACCTGGCCATCGTCGGCTACGACGACATCGATTTCGCGGCCGCCGCTGCTGTCCCGCTGACCTCCGTCCGGCAGCCGCGGGAGGATCTCGGCCGGACCGCCGCCGATCTGCTGATCGAGGAAGTGGTCTCCGCCGACACCCACCGGCACCGCCAGGTCGTCTTCGAGCCGGACCTGGTGGTGCGCGAATCCACCGTCCCGGCTTGAGGCCCGGTCCGGCGTGGATCAACTTCGCAGGCCGAGGGCGAAATTGTTCGCCCTCGTCCCGCCGGCCCTAAATCGTGAAAGTTGGTCCATGCCGTCGTCGGGGCGGCCCCCATCGCAACCCCGGCGCGATGATACGAAGGCGAGCGGCCTTCGTTTCTGCCGCAAGCGTTGACGGCTGAGCCCGACCGAGTTACGTTTGCTTTCGCTGGCTTTGCTGATTCTTCGCAGGAGGCTGGTGCCAGGTTTGCGCGGATGGAGATCCCCGAGATGCGGACAGGAGGTGACAACGGATGGCCTCGCTTGACGAATTCGCCAGGGAACAGGCCATCCTGACCGCACTGAACTCGCAGGGGCGGGTGGTGGTCAACGATCTGGCCGACGAGTTCGGCGTTTCCACGGTGACAGTGCGCAAGGATCTGGAAGGACTCGAACGCCGGTCGATGCTTCGGCGAATTCGCGGCGGGGCGGTCAGCGTCGGCGCCAGTGACGAGGGCGCGTTCGAGATGCGACTCCGGCACTCGCGAGACGTCAAGCAGCGCATCGCCCGATCGGTGGCGCCACTGGTGAAGCACGGTGATGTCATCGCTCTCGACTCCTCGACCACCTGCTACTACCTGGCCAAGGAGCTCGTCGACCGGCGCGACCTGGTGGTCGTCACCAACGCGCTGCGGTTGGCCATCCTGCTGATGGAACAGTCGACAGCCATGGTGCTGATGCCCGGCGGCGTGCTCCGCAGGTCGGCGGGATCGTTGGTGGGACCGATCGGCGACGTGCTGACCGGCCGCGGGCGCATCAACAAGGGCTTCTTCGGGCTGGTGGCCATTTCCACTGTGCACGGCCTGATGGATATTTCGGCCGAGGAGGCACAGACCAAGCAGTTCATGGCCGGCGCCTGCGATCAGGTCTACGGTGTCTTCGACTCCTCCAAGGTCGGCGGGTTCGGGCTGCATTCCTTCGCTGCCGTGGGTGAGATCGACGGCCTGTTCACCGATGACGGGATGGAGCCCGCTGCTATCGCCGACTGGGCGGACCGCGGTGTCAAGGTGCACCTGGCGGCCGGCATCCCAGATCGATCCGCCGGCCGCCGCGCTCCGGGCGTCCGATGACCACCGACAGGACCAGAAGAACAGTCGCCGCAGTGGATCTCGGAGCCGAGAGTGGCCGGGTCACCGCGGTGTCCTTCGATGGGTCCCGCCTCACCATGCAGATCGCCAATCGATTCCCCAACACCCCCTCGGTGCGGGCCGGGGCGCTCCGCTGGAACGTCCCCGACCTGTGGACGAGCATCGGCGCAGGGCTGGCCGAACTGGCCGCCGGTGAGCGGCCGGTGGCCAGCGTCGGAGTCGACACCTGGGGGGTCGACTACGGACTGCTCGACGCGACCGGAGAGCTGCTGGACGATCCGATCAGCTATCGAGATCCCCGCAACGCCCGGTCCTTCACTGATGCCAAGACCCAAGTTGGAGCTGAAAAGCTCTACGCAGCAACGGGAGTACAGGTCCTGGCGATCAACACGATCTTTGGACTGATGGCCGACGTGCGCACTGATCCGGCCAGACTGGCGAAGGCCGAAAGACTACTGATGATGCCGGACGTGTTCCACCACAAGCTCTCCGGCTCGTCGGTGTCGGAGTACACCGCCGTATCGACGACCGGCGCCTACGACATGGCCGGTCAGCGCTGGGCACTGGAGCTTCTGGAACAGGTCGGGGTGCCGATCCACATGCTGCCCGAAGTGGTCCCGCCCGGCACGGACGTCGGCCCGCTGCTGCCCGCCTACGCACGGGGTGCGCTCGCCGGCGCCCGGGTGATCGTGCCGCCGGGGCACGATACCGCCAGCGCCGTGGTCGGTGTCCCGCTGGCCGAGCCCGGCGGGCTCTACATCTCCTCCGGTACCTGGTCGCTGGTCGGCCTCGAGACCGCCACGCCGGTGGTGACTGCCCAGTCGCAACAGGCGAACCTCACCAACGAGGGCGGGTACGCCGGCACCATCCGGTTGCTGCGCAACGTGATGGGCCTCTGGATCCTGCAGGAGTGCCGACGCCAATGGGCCCGGGAGGGGACCGATGTCAGCTATCCGGACCTGGCCGTGATGGCCTCGCGGGTGCCGGGTCTGACCAGCCTGATCAATCCGGACGACTCCCGGTTCCTTTCGCCGGGGGACATGCCCGCCCGGATCCGGCAGTACTGCGCCGAACACGCACTGCCGGTGCCGCATTCCGTCGGCGCCGTGGTGAGATGCGTCATCGACTCGCTGGCGCTGAGCTACCGGGCGGTGATCGACTACCTGGTCGACGCGACCGGGCAGCGGCCGCCGTCGATCAACATCGTCGGCGGCGGCGCGGACAACACACTGCTCTCGCAGCTGACCGCGGACGCCACCGGACTGCCGGTGCACTGCGGGCCGACCGAGGGCACGGCGCTGGGAAACGGGGCGGTCCAACTGGCCACTCTCGGTGAATTCAGCGGCCTGTCCGACATCCGTCGGGTGATTGCGCAGAGCACCGAGATCCGTCACTACGAACCACATCACACCGACCAGTACGCCGCCGCCCAGCAGCTTTTCCGCACGCTGGTGGAGCGGGACAACCAGACCGAGGAGTCATCATGAGAATATCCAAAGGCCCACGGGCATGACAGCCGTCCATGCGCCCGAATTGGTGAGCCAGGACCTGATCGACCTGACCCGGTCGCTGGGTCGCCCCGAGCGTGATCTGGTCATCCTGGCCGAGGGCAACACCTCGGAGCTGTTGGCCGACGGCCGGGTGGTGGTCAAGGCCTCCGGGTCGAACATGGCCACCGCGACCGCCGCCGACTTCGTCACCCTCGACATCGGGCCGCTCGTCGATCTGTTGGGCCGGCCCGACAGCACGCAGGGCGACCTGACTGCGGCCCTGGATGCCGGGATGGTCGATGGACGCCGCCGACGGGGGTCGATCGAGGCGCTGGTACATGTTGCCGTGCAGGCGGTTGCGCCGGCGGCCTATGTCGGGCACACGCATCCCACCGCGGTGCTGGGGGTGCTCGCCTCCATCCACGCGGAGACGGCCTACCAGCAGTGGGTCTATTCGGACGAGGCTGTCGTCATCGGCACACCGCTGTATGTCCCCTACGCACAGCCGGGTATCGAATTGGGCCGCATTTTCCACCTGGCATTGAAGGAGCGATTCGAACAGACCGGGGAATTGCCGCAGCTGGTGCTGCTGGGCAATCACGGGATTGTGGCGATCGCGCCGACGGCCGCCGGCGTCGACGGAATTTCGGCCATGGCAGTCAAAGGCGCGCAGGTTCGGGCCGCCGCCTACGCGATCGGCGGAGTGATGCCGATTTCCGCCGCGTCGGTCGCGAAGTTCTTCGCCAGGGACGACATCGCCGAACGCCGGGGCAACCTCGCCGGCGGCCAGTTCTGAGCCCCACCCGCAGCAGCACCAGCCCCACCCAGCCCACTTCGCCCAGCGGTACCGGTCGGACGCCGGCATTAAAGACAAATGCAACCTACAAGATGAAGGAGCAACCATATGAGCGTGGACATTCCAGCCGGCGTCCAGGAATTGCTGGGCCGGTCCAACCGGCTCGGCTCCGATGCGACCGTCACCAATTACGGCGGTGGCAATACCTCGGTCAAGATCAGGCAGATCAGCCCGGCCACTGGCGCCGAGGTGGAGTTGCTGTACGTCAAGGGATCCGGTGGTGATCTGGGCACGTTGAAGGCGGCCGGACTGGCCGTGCTGGAACTCGACCGGGTGCGCGCCCTGGACGGCGTCTATCGGGGACCGGAGTTCGAGGACGAGATGGTCGGGTTCTTCCCGTTCTGCGCATTCGGCACCGGCGGGTCGACGCCGTCGATCGACACTCCCATGCACGGCCTGGTGCGCTACGACCACGTCGACCACCTGCACCCGGACGCCGTCATCGCGCTGGCCTGCGCGGCGGACGGCGAGGCGCTGGTCGAAAAGATCTGGGGCGGAACGATTGCCTGGGTGCCGTGGAAGCGGCCCGGTTGGGAATTGGGCCGCGCCCTGGCCGACATCGCGCGCGACCCGAAGGTGATCGGCGCCGTGCTCGGTGGTCACGGGCTGACCGCATGGGGCAGCAGCAGCGACGAGCTCGAGCAGCTCAATCTGCGGATCATCCGGGAGGCGCAGGACTACCTCGACGCGAATTCCGTGCCCGAGCCTTTCGGGCCGGTGATTCCCGGACGGGAAACGCTCGCACCCGAGGCGAGGACCGCGAGGGCCGCCGAACTGTTCCCGCATCTACGGGCTGTCGCCTCGGCCGATCGTCGACAGGTGGGTCACTTCAACGATTCCGACGTCGTGCTGGACTTCATGTCGCGCGAGAAGCTCGCGCATCTGGTATCGCTCGGCACCTCCTGTCCCGACCATTTCCTGCGTACCAAGGTCCGTCCGCTACTGCTGGACACCGCACCTGGTGCCTCGCTCGACGAGGTGGTCTCGCGGCTGAAGGAATTGCACGCCGAATACCGGGTTGAATACCAGGCTTATTACGATCGGCATGCCACCGCGGCCAGCCCGGCCATGCGGGGTGCCGACCCGGCCGTGGTGCTGGTGCCCGGAGTCGGCATGTTCACCTTCGGCGCGGACAAGCAGACAGCTCGGGTGGCCGGCGAGTTCTATGTGAACGCGATCAATGTGATGCGCGGCGCCGAGGGTGTCTCGATCTACCAGCCGGTCGCCGAGGCCGAGAAGTTCAACGTCGAGTACTGGCAGCTGGAGGAGGACAAGCTCAAGCGTCGGCCGGCGCCCAAGGCGCTGGCCGGCCGCATCGCGCTGGTCACCGGCGGTGCGTCGGGCATCGGTCTGGCCACCGTGAGACTGCTGGCCGAGCACGGCGCCAATGTCATCGTCGGCGACATCAACAAGCCCGGATGTGATTCCGTTGCAACTGATCTCGGTGGCCCCGACAAGGCAACCGGGGTAGCAATGGACGTGACCGATTTCGAGGCGGTCAAAGCCGGGATCGCCGCCGGCATCCTCGCCTTCGGCGGGATCGATCTGATCGTCAACAACGCCGGGATCACCAGAGCCGGTTCGCTGGCCGATACCTCGCTGCTGGACTGGGATCTGCAGTACCAGATCATGCCCCGGGGTTCCTTCCTGGTCGCCAAGGCGGCCGAGAGTGCACTGCGGGCGCAGGGTCTGGGCGGCGACATCATCAACATCTGCTCGAAGAACTCAGTGTTCGCCGGCCCCAACAACATCGCCTACTCCTCGGCGAAAGCCGCTCAGGCGCACATGGTCAGGTTGCTCGCCGCGGAACTGGGCGACATCGGTGTCCGGGTCAACGGCATCAATCCCGACGGCGTGGTCCGCGGTTCGGGTATCTTCGCGGGCGGCTGGGGTGCATCCCGCGCTGCCACCTACGGGGTGGCCGAGGAGGACCTCGGCAAGTTCTACGCGCAACGCACCGTGCTGAAGGAAGAAGTGCTCCCCGAGCACATCGCGTTGGCGGTGCTGGCACTGACCAACGGCACCCTGCCGATCACCACGGGCCTGCTGATTCCGGTGGACTCCGGAGTTGCGGCCGCCTTCATGCGCTGACCCTCCACGGCCATTGGGCGGGGTGGCTTGCCCGGTGGGGCAGCAAGTGCGGTTTCTTTGCAGGCAGCAGTGCAGCGTGATTGCAACCTTCATTTTCATAGTCTCACAGGACTCGGTCGCCACCCTGGCGGTAACAGAGTGCAGGAGTCAACGATGACGGTCTACACAGCGCCGAAAGGAATCACCATGAAGGCAGCAGTTGTTCACGATTTCACCAAAACCCTGCGAGTCGGCGAGGTCGACAAGCCCCAACCGGGTCCGCGTGAGGTACTGGTCAAAGTGGAGACATCGGGTCTGTGCCATACCGATATCCACGCCGCACACGGCGACTGGCCCGTGAAGCCCACCCTGCCACTCATCCCGGGGCACGAGGGGGTCGGCATCGTCGAGCAGGTAGGCGAGAGCGTCACCAACGTCAAGGTCGGCGACCGCGTCGCCATGCCGTGGCTCGGCACGGCCTGCGGCGTCTGCGAGTTCTGCATCGACGGCTGGGAGACGCTGTGCGAGCAGCAAATCAACACCGGATACGGCCGCGACGGTGCGTACGCCGAGTACGCCACCGCGGACGCCGCCTACGTCGCGAAGGTGCCCGACGGCGTCGATCCGCTCGATGCGGCCCCGCTGGCGTGCGCCGGCGTCACCACGTACAAGGCCGTCAAGGTTTCCGGCGCTCGTTCGGGACAATTGGTCGCGATCTTCGGCATCGGCGGGCTCGGACACCTGGCCCTGCAGTATGCGAAAATCGCGGGCGCGACGGTGGTGGCGGTCGACATCACCGAGGAGAAGCTCGAACTGGCGAGGGATCTGGGTGCGGACTACGTCGTCAACGCGCTGGTCGAGGACCCGATCAAAGCCATCAAGGCACTCGGCGGAGCGCACGCCGCGATCTCTGTCGCGGTGGCCCCCAAGGCGTTCGAGCAGGCGTTCGGCTCGCTGCGGCGCGGCGGCACCATCGTCTTCGTGGCGCTGCCGGCGGACAACTTCGTCAAGCTGCCGATCTTCGAAACCGTCCTGAACGGCATCAAAATCATCGGTTCAATCGTCGGCACCCGCAAAGACCTCGCCGAGGTGTACGAGTTGCACGCTCGTGGGCGGACGCGGGTCGTCAGGGAGACCCGGAGTCTGGACGAGGTCAATGAATGCTTTGACGCCGTCGAGAAGGGTGCTGTCAAGGCCCGCATTGTCTTCGACCTGCGCTGAACTGACCCCACCTCGATCACTTCCGAACGATGGAGCACGAGACCCCGGTATGTCCGACCCGGCGGCACCATGCCGATCGGGACTTATGGCCCTGGCGTCGGCGGTTGCCGGAGTTGTCCAATGAGGTGATGACCAGAGCCCCGGCGGATTCGTGGCCAGCCCGCGCCCGCCCTCTGGTGGTGGACTCCTGGATGAGGTCGGCAGCGTCGGGGATCGATGCCGACACGGCCTTGGCGCCCGTCGCGAACGATGCGGACGATGTCGGCGACTACCGTGACGCGCACCCACTGGCACGGGTGTTCCCGCTGCTCTACGACGTGCTCGGCGCCGCAGCTGAGGACTGCGACGCCGTCCTGGCGTTGGGTGACGCGGACGGCAAACTGCTCTGGGTCTGCGGGCGGCCCAACACCCTGCGGAAAGCGGAAAAGATCAACTTCGTGGAAGGCTCCGTGTGGGACGAGCGAGCCGCGGGCACCAACGCTCCCGGGACCGCCCTCCGGCTCGACACCGCCGTCCAGATCAGGGCCGGCGAACACTACGCCCGCAAGGTGCAGAGCTGGTCCTGCGTTGCTGCGCCGATTCACGATCCCGAAACCCAAGCGGTGCTGGGCATTGTTGACGTCACCGGCGGTGACGACATCTCCTGCCCGCAGACATTGGCGATGGTCCGGGCCGCTGCACGCATGGCCGAGGCCGAACTCGGTCGGATCGTGGCGGTGCGTCGGCTACCCGAATCCGGTCTTCGGGTTGCGTCAGGGAGCCAATGTCTGCGGATCGACGCTCTAGGCCGACCCGACTGCCTTGTCGACGACGGGATCCGGGCGTACCAACTCAGCGGGCGGCACAGCGACATCGTCACTATCCTGGTGGCGAATCCGGATGGCGTGTCCGGCGATCAACTTGCTGTCGAGGTGTACCCGGATGACGTCGGGTCCTCTACCTTGAGAGCCGAGATGGCTCGGTTGCGGTCGCTGCTTGGCGAAGGCGCGATCCAGTCCAGGCCCTACCGCCTGCGGGTACCGGTCCAGTGTGACTGGCTCGCCGTGCAAGCCCGACTCTTGCAGGGCGACATTCGCGGGGCGATGAAGCTGTATCGGGGACCATTGTTGCCGGCCTCCGATGCACCTGGCGTCGTCGAGCGCCGCGAGCAGTTGCACCATCAACTGCGCGCTGCGCTCATTGCCTCCTGCGATCTCGACCTCCTGGTCTCCTGGACCGGATCTTGTTGGGGGGCGAACGACCTGCAGATGTGGCAACACCAGGCCCGCGCGCTGCCACGGTCATCACCGCTGCTGCCGTTGGCCATCGCGGAAGCTCGCCGCCTGGACGCAAAGTTCCGCTGACGGATCCTGGACCGGCAATCAATCCGGGATTTTCTGGTCCGGGCGGTCGGATGCGGGTTGTGCGTCGAGCAGTGGCAACATTTGTGCGGCGGCCGCACGGGCCCGACCGTTCCCCCAGAACTGCGCGGGCACGGCACCGCCGAGCAGTTCTCTGACGAGGGCCGGGCCGCCGAGCTGAGAGTCGGATCCGACGATGATGACGTTGCCGCGACGCCGCCCCTTCAGCATTGGGGGATCGGCGACGATGGCCAGCTGCCCGAAGACTGCGCCGATGGTGGCCGCTTCCGCCCTGAGGAGTCTGAGGTCGGGTGTGTCGGCACAATTCACCAGGTAAAGGCCGCCGGGTACGAGCACGCGATGCACTTGGCGGGTGAATTCCATGGTCGTCAACGGAGACGGGGTGAGCGCGCCGACGAACACATCGCGCACGACGACACCGAATCCGCCGTCGGGCAGCGATTCGGTCACGGCCCTGGCATCACCCACCCGGATCCGCAGCGCCGGCGCCCTCGGCAGGTCGAACCACTCCCGCACCAGCCGGGCCAGCTCGCCATCGCTGTCGACGGCCAGATGCTGCGAGCCGGGCCGGGCGTCGATCAGATAGCGCGCGAGCGAGCAGCCGGCGGCACCCAGGTGCAGCACCCGCAGCGGCTCCGGCGCCCGGTCCAGGATCACCGCAGCGATCCACCGCAGGTACTCGAAGTCCAGCCAACCCGGATCGGACAGATCGATGTGCGAACTCTCGACGCCGTTGACCAGCAACAAATAGCCACGCGGATGGTCGCGGTCCTGGATCAGCTCGGCGGTCCCCGAGTCGATCGGGTACACCCCCGGCGTGGGACCGGGCGCCCGGCCGCCGCTGCGCTGTCTGCCCACCGACCCATCATCCCGCGCCTCGCGGTGACGGCGAACGTGCCGGAAAACAGCGTGTGCTATCCCACTGAATCGATCCGTCATCGAGCAGGTCTGCCCTGAGCAGGCCAGACTGCAGGAAACTCTCGGGTATACACCGGCGCGGTGAACGACAGTGAACGGCGGCCCCCGGAGCAGATGAAGGAGACCCCAATGACGCGTTACGTCTTTGATTTCACCGAGGGCGACAAGGATCAAAAGGATCTTCTCGGTGGGAAAGGCGCCAACCTCGCCGAAATGACCAAGCTCGGACTGCCGGTACCGCCCGGATTCACCATCACCACCGACGCCTGCCGGGAATACCTCTCGCTTGGCTCCGAACCGGGTGAGCTACGCGTCCAGGTCACCATGGCGCTGCGTCACCTGGAGGACGATGCCGGGCGGCAACTCGGTGATCGGCATGACCCGCTGTTGGTGAGCGTCCGGTCCGGGGCGAAATTCTCCATGCCCGGGATGATGGAGACGGTCCTGAACATCGGCCTGAACGATGCGAGCGTCAAAGGCCTGACCGAGGTCAGCGGCGACGAACGGTTCGCCTGGGACTCCTATCGGCGACTGCTGCAGATGTTCGGCAAGACGGTGCTGGACATGCCCGGTGAGGTCTTCTCCGACGCGCTGGACAAGGCCAAGATCGCCAAGGGCGTGCACAGCGATCTGGATCTGGACATCGACGACCTCAAGGCCCTGGTCGGGGTGTTCAAGGAAAGTGTCAAGGAATATTCGGGTGCCGAGTTCCCGCAGCATCCGCGCGAACAATTGGACATGGCCATTCGCGCCGTTTTCAATTCCTGGAACACCGAGCGGGCCAGGCTGTATCGACGTCGCGAACGCATTCCCCATGACCTCGGGACCGCAGTCAACGTCTGCACCATGGTGTTCGGCAATCTCGGCGAGACCAGCGGAACCGGGGTGGCGTTCACCCGCGACCCGGCGTCGGGCAAGACTGGCGCCTACGGTGATTATCTGGCCAATGCGCAGGGCGAGGACGTGGTGGCCGGCATCCGGAACACCCTCAGCCTGGACGACCTGGCGGCGATGGACCCGGAGTCGAACGCGCAGCTGCGCAAGGTGATGCGGCGGCTGGAGACGCACTACCGCGACCTGTGCGACATCGAATTCACCATCGAGCGCGGCAAGCTGTGGATGCTGCAGACCAGGGTCGGCAAGCGAACGGCGGCGGCCGCCTTCCGGATCGCCGCCCAACTGGTGGACGAGCAGCTGATCACCATGGACGAGGCCCTGTCCCGCGTCTCCGGAGGGCAACTCGCGCAACTGATGTTCCCGCAGTTCGACCCGGCCGCCGAGCGGCAACTGGTGACAAGGGCGATGGCGGCGTCACCCGGAGCGGCCGTTGGCCGGATCGTCTTCGATTCGCCGACCGCCACCGAATGGGCCGCCCGCGGCGAACAGGTGTTGTTGGTACGCAAGGAAACCAACCCCGACGACCTGGAGGGAATGATCGCTGCGAACGGCATTCTCACCGCAAGGGGCGGCAAGACCAGCCACGCCGCGGTGGTGGCCAGAGGAATGGGCAAGACCTGCGTCTGCGGTGCGGAGGACCTGCTGGTCGACGCGGCGAGCAAGACCGTCACCGTCGGCGGGACGGTGCTGTGCGAAGGGGATCTGCTGAGCATCGACGGGTCGACCGGCGATGTCTTCCTCGGCCAGGTCCCGGTCGTTCCGTCGCCGGTCGAGACCTATCTCGAGCAGGGCCTGGAAGCGGCGATCGAGGGTGTCGACGACCAGACGGCGCAGTTGGTCAAGGCCGTCGACCGACTGCTGCAGCATGCCGACGCGCGCCGCCGGCTCGGTGTCAGGGCCAATGCCGATACGGCCGAGGATGCAGTCAGGGCAAGGAATCTCGGCGCCCAGGGGATCGGTCTCTGCCGTACCGAGCACATGTTCCTCGGTGACCGCCGGACCCTCATCGAGCGGGTCATCCTGGCTCACGAGCCGGCCGAACGGGAAGCCGCGTTGGCCGCGCTGCTGCCGTTGCAGCGTCAGGACTTCACCGAGTTGTTGGAGGCGATGGACCCGCTGCCGGTGACCATCAGGCTGCTCGATCCGCCGTTGCACGAGTTCCTGCCCGACCGCACCGAGTTGTCGGTGAAGGTGGCGTTGGCCGCTGCGGCCGGCACTCCCGATGCCGGCGACGTCCGCCTGCTGGCCGCAGTGGAGCGGTTGCACGAGTCGAACCCGATGCTGGGCCTGCGGGGTGTGCGGCTGGGCCTGCTGACCCCGGGGTTGTTCGCATTGCAGGTACGGGCGATCGTCGAGGCGGCCTGCGCTCTGGTCAAGGCGGGACGTGATCCGCACGTCGAGATCATGGTGCCGCTGGTCGGTTCGGTGATGGAGCTGTTCCTGGTCCGCGACGAGACCGACGGCATCATCACCGAGGTGACAGAGGCGGCTGGGGTCGAACTGAAGGTGCCGATCGGAACGATGATCGAATTGCCAAGGGCCGCACTGACTTCCCGCAGGATCGCCGAGGCAGCCGAATTCTTCTCGTTCGGCACCAACGACCTCACCCAGACCACCTGGGGATTCTCCCGCGACGACGTCGAGGCCGCGATCTTCGCCGCCTACCTCGACAAAGGGGTGTTCAACGTGTCGCCGTTCGAGTCCATCGATCTCGACGGCGTCGGCAGGCTGGTGGAGATTTCCGCCACCGAGGGCCGGCGCACCCGGCCGGACCTCAAACTCGGCGTCTGCGGTGAACACGGCGGCGACCCGGAGTCGATCCACTTCTTCCACAAAGTCGGTTTGGACTACGTCTCCTGTTCCCCGTTCCGGGTGCCGGTGGCGCGGTTGGAGGCGGGCCGTGCGGCCGTGAGTTGAACGGGCGCCGGGACGAACTGGCGCTGACCTATCCTTGGGGGCATGCCAGTTGACGGAGAATATGCACCGAGTCCAGCCAAGTGGGTCCGCGACCAGGTCGAGGCGTACGAAGGGTCGGGAGGCAAAGCAGCCAACGAACTACGCGGCATGCCGGTCATCATCCTGACCACCATCGGGGCCAAGACCGGTCTGGTCCGCAAGGTGCCGCTGATGCGGGTCGAACACGACGGGAATTATGTTGCGGTCGCCTCGCTCGGCGGCGCGCCGAAGAACCCGGTCTGGTACTACAACCTGAAGGCGCACCCCGATCTCGACCTGCGGGACGGCGAGCAGACCTTCGCCATGACGGCGCGGGAGATCTCCGGTGATGAGTACTACCAGTGGTGGGAGCGGGCGGTGGCCGCCTACCCGGACTACGCCAATTACAAGATAAAGACCGACCGGGTCATTCCGTTGTTCGTGCTCGAACCAACGTCCTGATCGTTGGCGGCCTGATGTCGGGTGAGTTGCCGGGCGCCGACTGATGCCGGCCGACTCGCCGACCATCGTCGCCACCTCCATCGGGTTCGATTCGCGCGGACGGGACCGGTTCGACATCGATGCCGGACCGATCTTCGACCTGGCGGCCGACCTCTCCGGCGCCGTCGGCACGCCGAGGGTCTGCTTCATCGGCACGGCCACCGGCGACGACGCGGCGCTCATCACGAGTGTCTATTCGGCGTTGTCCGCCGGCTTCCGTGCTTCGCATCTGGAGCTGTTCTCGATGCCAAACGTCGAGGATGTGCGCGGTCACATGATGGCCCAGGATGTCATCTGGGTCGGTGGGGGATCGGTGGCGAACCTGTTGGCGCTGTGGCGGTTGCACGGCTGGGACGAGTATCTGCGCGAAGCCTGGCAGGCCGGCGTTGTACTCGGCGGCGTCTCGGCCGGATCGCTGTGCTGGCACGTCGGGGGCACCACGGATTCCTTCGGTCCGACCTTGCGTCCGGTGACCAACGGCCTGGCCTTCCTGCCCTATTCGAACGGCGTTCACTACGACTCGGAGGCGCAACGCCGACCGCTCTACCAGCGGCTGATCGCACAGGGGGCCTTGCCGAACGGTTACGCCACCGACGATGGTGTTGGCCTGGTCTATTCCGGGACCCGGATGGTCGAGGCGGTCGCCGACCGGCCCGACTGCTTCGCCTACTCGGTGAACCGTGGCGGCGAGGGCGAAGCCGTCGAGACGGTGATCGAGCCCCGTCGGCTGCGCTGACCCATCGTTTGGCCGGATCCGGGAAGGCCCTCTAAGCTGGGCAGCGGAGGCGTGTCCGAGTGGCCTAAGGAAACCGCCTTGAAAGCGGTCGGGTGTAACAGCCTCGCAGGTTCGAATCCTGTCGCCTCCGCCAGCGGGGCCGGTGCGAAACATGGACGATGTGTTGCGACACTGTGCCGGTGACCTTCCGCATTCGCGTGCTGACCGTGGCGCAGCGCGGACTTGCGGTGTTGCCGCTGGTGGCGGTGACCGTAGCGGTGGCGTTGGCCCTGGTGGTGGTGTGGCATCAGGGCACCCTGCTCGACCTGCGGATCTACCGGATGGGCGGGTGGAGCTTCCTGCACCATCGGGACTCGCTCTACGACCTGCGTGACGCCGCGAGCCTGCTGCCGTTCACCTACCCGCCGTTCGCCGCCGTGGTGTTCGCCCCGTTGGCCGCCATCGGTCAACCGGCCGGGCAGGTCGTCCTGACCGTGGCCACCGTCTTCGCCGCCGCCCGGATCGCCCAATTGCTCGTCGGTATGCTCCCGCTCGGTGATGCTGGGCGGCGCGTCTGGTTGGCGCTGATTCTGGTTGCTGCCGGAGCCAGCGAACCGGTGATTTCCACGTTGCAATTCGGTCAGATCAACGTCATTCTGCTGGCGTTGGCGGCGCAGGCCGTTCTACGACCGGGCTCTCGTTGGAGCGCAGCCGGTCTCGGCCTCGCAGTTGGCATGAAACTGACCCCCGGCATTTTCATTCTGGGCCTGTTGGCCTGCGGGCGGTGGAAAGATGCCCGTCGCGCGGCCATCGTTGCAGCGGGCACAGTTGTTCTCGGCGCATTGGCGTTTCCGCATTCCAGTTGGATCTATTTCACCGGCGCAGGCTTCGACGACACCAGGATCGGGTTCGTCGAATATCTGCCGAATCAGTCGCTGAACGGTGGCTTGTGGCGGGTGTTCGGTCAGGGCGGGAGTCCTTTGAGCTGGATGGCTCTCGGCTCGGTGATCCTGATCGCGGGTCTGTGGGTCACTCGCCGGCTCGCCGGCGGAGGCGACCGGCTCGGGGCGCTGGCAGCCGCCGCTCTCACCGGGTTGCTGATCTCCCCGGTGTCCTGGACGCATCACTGGGTGGCCGTGCCGGTCATCGAATTCGCCTTGCTGGCGCCCATGGTGGCCCGGGTACCGACCGGCCGCGTGGTGCTGGTGCTGCGGGTGGTCCTGGTCGCGGGCTGGGTCCTGCTGACCGGGTCGCGGATCATCTGGCGCGTTCCGCACGGCGGTGACGCCGAATACCACCAGAGCGTGGTGCAGTTCCTCGCCGGTAACTCCTATCTGGAGTGGGGGTTACTGACTCTGGCATTCCTGGCGTATCTGGCGCGGCACGCGGTGCACCGAACGGCCGCGGGTCAGGTGCTTGCCGGCACCTGAGGCGCCGATTCATCGGCTGCCGACTATCTTGGGCACTTATGCAGACGCTGTACGAGGCGGTCGGCGGCACCGACGGTTTGCGCGGCCTGGCCGGCGCGTGGCACGCCCGGGTGATGGCCGACGAGGTGGTCAGCCACGCGTTCAGTCACGGATTCAATCCCGACCACAACCAGCGCCTGGCCGCCTATTGGGCGCAGGCTCTGGGTGGCCCGACTGCGTTCTCGACCATCTACGGCGACGAGACGACAGTGGTGCGGATGCACAGCGGAAACGGCGAGCACGACGAGATGGACCGACGAGCGATCAGCTGCTTCGACGAGGCGCTGGTGGACGTCGGGCTCGCCGACGATGACCGGCTTCGCCAGGTGCTGCACGACTACTTCGCGTGGGCGACCACCACCACCATGTCCCGATATCACTATTCCGCGGACGACGTCCCCGACGGACTCCGCATTCCGCAGTGGTCGTGGGATGGACTCGTCTCCAGTCCTGATTCCGACAAAGGTTGAGTTGCAGCACGTCTGATCTGCACCACACAGCGGGCCGTGGACCGGAACGCTGTTCATCGCTCTACGTGCCGGGTGGGGTTTCATGGCGGGCGAGGCACTGCAGATGCTGGGTGAGGGCATGACCCGGGATACGGACGGGGTCGGCTGGTCGGAGTGCACCCTGCGTCGCACGTCAGCGACCTTCGCAGTCCGATCGTCTCTTGACCAGAAATTAGTATGCGCGCATACTAGTTTCATGACCACCATCGCGAGCGCCACCGCCACCTCGGCTGCCCCCGCCGAGCACTTCTTCGCCCTCTGGGGCGACATGGCCACCTGGCCGGAATGGAACACCGACACCGAATGGGTCAGGCTCGACGGCCCCTTCGTTCAAGGCGCCACCGGTACCCTCAAGCCCAAAGGCGGGCCGAAGGTGAAATTCGTCGTCGAGAAACTGACCGACAGGGAATTCATCGACGTCTCCGCGTTGTTGGGCGCCCGACTGACCTTCGCCCATTCTGTCGGCCGAACAACTGCCGGCACGCAGGTTTCGGTTGACATCACACTGTCGGGACCGCTGTCCGGGATCTGGCGGGTGATCATGGGCGGCGGATTGCGGAAATCCGTGCACCGGGATCTGGCTGCGCTGGTCGCCGCGGCAGAAGCCAAGGTCGCAGCCGGCGAATGAGCCGTCTGGCCACGTCCTTCGAATCGGCGGCCGACAGCCCAGGATTGTTGCTGTGGCAGGTGACCAATCGTTGGCAGGCGGCGATCAGGGCCGCGCTCAAGCCGTTCGACCTCACCCATGTTCAATTCGTCCTGCTGGCTTCACTTTCGTGGCTGGCACCCGACGGCCCGGTGACGCAGAAGCGGTTGGCGGATCAGTGCGCCACCGACCCCATGATGACCTCGCAGGTGCTGCGGACGCTGGAGACAAAGGGACTTGTCCGACGTGACGCCGACCAGGCAGATCGCCGGGCGATTGCTCTGACGGTGACGACTGCGGGCGGTGAATTGGCCGGCCGCGCCGTCGTCGCGGTGGAGGCGTGCGACCGAGAATTCTTCGGCAGACTGGGTAGTCGCCTGCGTGGCCTGGTCGACTCGCTGTCGGTGTTGGCCGACGCCCAGCGCTGACCCGAAGTGTCGCTGCGCTACAGCGCGAACGACCTGGCCGCGGCCAGGAATGCATCGTTCTCGTCGGGCGATCCGATGGTCACCCGCACTCCGCCGGTGGCATCGGGGAAAGCCCGCACGATGATCTTGTTGGCCTCGGTGTGGGCCGCGAATTCCGCGGCCCGTTCCCGCAGCGGCAGCCAGACGAAATTCGCCTGCGAGGTGGGTACTTCGTATCCTGCGGCGCGCAGCGCCGTGGTGACCCGGAAACGCTCCGAGATCACCTGTTGCCAGCGGGGTTTGAATTCATTCTTGGCCTGGAGCGCGGCCAGCGCCGCCGCCTGCGCCAGGGTGTTCACCGCGAACGGGATGGCCACCTTGGCCAGTGCGGTGATGACCGCCGGATCGCCGACGGCATAACCCACCCGCAGCCCGGCGAGCTGGTAGGCCTTCGACAAGGTCCGCAGCGACAGCACATTCGGCCGCACGGCGGCCTCTTGGACGCCGTCAGGTGATTCCGGGTCGGTATCGAATTCCCCGTAGGCCTCGTCGATGACGACCAGAATGTTCTCCGGGACGGCGTCGAGGAATTCGGTGAGTTCGCCGCGGTGCACCACCGTGCCGGTGGGATTGTTCGGTGTGCAGATGTAGACCAGCTTGGTGGACGGTGTGACCGCGGCGGCCATGGCCGGCAGGTCCAGTGCCTGGCCTTCGGTGACAGGTACTCGCACAGGACGGGCGCCGACGATCTGCGTGACGATGGGGTAGGCCTCGAACGAGCGCCAGCCGAACAGCACCTCGTCGCCCGGTTCGCAGGTGATCTGCACCAGCTGCTGGCACAGTGCCACCGAGCCGCAGCCGGCGATGACGCGGGTGCGGTCGACTCCGACGTGCTCGGCCAGTGCTGTCACCAGCGCCTGGCTCCCGTTGTCCGGGTAGCGGTTGATGCCCAGCGCGTCGGTGCCGACCGCGGCGAAGATTGCCTCCGACACCGCGGGCAGGGTCGGAAAGGACAGTTCGTTGGAGGCGAGCTTGATCGAGCCCCGGACCGTCCGTCCTGGCGCGTAGGCGGGCAGCGAATCCAACCCGGGCCGGATTTGGACCGTCATGGTCACCTCGATCGCTCTCGTTTTCGTGCTTCGGACGTCCGTTGGGACTGTAGTGGGTCCTGGTGCTGTCGTCCTGCTTACCGGGTTCCGACGCTGCGCTCGTGTAGGAAAGGTCCATGCGCACGTTCTTCCGGGCCGCCCGTGGGGCCGCAGGCGGGGCCGCCGCCGCTGGGATGCTCGCGGTGTGCCTGGCGGGCTGCACCGTGGCGACCCCATCGTCGTCTGCGGCTTCAGCGTCTGGGCCGGCGCTGTCGGTGGCGGCCGCTGCACCCGGCGCCGCCCTGGTGGTCACCGTTCCTGATCTCGCCTCCGCATCCTCGGTGGGTTCTTCGGTGGCTCCCTCTGCCGTTCGGCGGGTGCCGTCTACGGGTTCCACGGCCAGCTCGGTTCCGACCTCTCGGGCGACCTCATCCGTGTCGACTGCGCCGGTCACGGTGACGAGCGCTCTGACGAGCGCAGCTCCGAGCACACTGAAAGTGACCCTGGCCAACTGCACCGGTTGCACGGTGCTGGCCACCCATGCGGGGGTCACGTCCTCGTTGGGGGCTGCGCTGGTGTCGACCGGTCAGGGCCACGCCGCGTTGCTGTCACTGCGCAGCGACGGCAGCGTCGCCGGCGCGGCCAACGTGCTGTACGGGGCGTCCTTCCCGACACCACCGGGTGGCCAGCTGGGCTGTGATTCCGCCGGCCGGTGCATCGTGATCGCCCAGCAGGCGAATGGTACGGCGATCGCCTCGGCTTATCAGGTGAGCGCGGCCGGTGAGTGGGCCGATGTGACCGGGAGGCCGGGCATCACCTCGGTCACCGCCAAGGCAACGACTCTCGCCGTCGGCGGCGGAGTGGGGGTCGCCGTGCAGGACCAGGCGGACGGCTCGACGGTCTGGATCGTCTACGCCTGGGCCGGCGACGGCTACGCAGTGAAGGGCTGCACTGCTGCCGCGACACCCGACGTCAGTGCCTTGTCGATGACGGCGTGTCTGTCTTGATCTTGGGTCTGTTCTTGGGTCTGTTCTTGGGTCTGGCTGGTCTGATGGTGCGTCCGCGCTGGTCAGGGGCGGGTGAGTGATGTGTTTTGCGGTGCGGTCCCGGCGCCCGGTAGGGTACTGATCCGGTGGCCTCCCTGGGGTGGCCCTGGGAAGCGTGCCAGAGCGGCCGAATGGGACACACTGCTAATGTGTTGTGCGGGCAACTGCACCGAGGGTTCAAATCCCTCCGCTTCCGCGCTGGCGGTCCTCCCGGGGGTCGCTGGTTCCATGCGGTACCGCACCGACAACTGAACATGCGCCTGTAGCTCAACGGATAGAGCATCTGACTACGGATCAGAAGGTTGGGGGTTCGAATCCCTCCAGGCGCACTCCAGATCCACCGTTC
>JBBROB010000027.1:0-55022 GCA_038229825.1 Mycobacteriales bacterium | reverse complement strand
GGTGAGCGGAGGCCGCGCTCGCGCCACCACCAATTTGCCGACGGTGTCGATCAGGTCGACCCCGAGCAGGGTGGTCAGGCCGAGCAGGGCAAGGTCGAAATGCCTGCCCCGCCAGCAGGTATATGCCATCACCATGGCAAGAGTGATGATCAAGCCGGCCGGGCTGGCGACCGTCGACACCAGCCGAGCGGCCGCTGTCAGCACTGCCGACCGGTGGCCCGCCATGAATCGCAGAACGGGTAGGTCAGCGCCGAGAATTGTGCGGCCGCTTCGGACGGTGCTACGCGCGATGACGACCCCGCCGACGACGACGACAACGAACACCGCAAGCGCGCCAGCGAACCACGGCAGTACCGAAGCCCGATCCTCGGGTCGCGGTTCCTGCTCCTGCTCCTGCATCTGGGTCCTCACCGGCGCGTCGATGTACTACCGCACCGTTAGTACCCGTCCCCTGACGGTCGAATCCGTCGATCGCGGGTCAGGCTCATCCGAGCAGGCGGAGCAGATCCTGGGCGGCCTCGGCCAGCACGGTCCCTGGGGAGAAGATCGCCACCGCGCCGGCGGCCTTGAGCTCGTCGAAGTCCTGCGGTGGGATCACACCCCCGACGACGATCAGGATGTCCGGTCGCCCAAGGGCAAGCAGTTCGTCGCGGAGCGCCGGCACCAGGGTGAGATGACCGGCGGCCAGCGAGTTGATCCCGACGATGTGGACGTCGTTGTCGACAGCCTGCTGGGCGACTTCGGCCGGCGTCTGGAACAGCGGTCCGACATCCACGTCGAAGCCAAGATCGGCGAAGGCGGAAACGATCACCTTCTGGCCGCGGTCGTGGCCGTCCTGGCCCATCTTGGCGACCAGGATCCGCGGTCGCCGACCCTGGTCACGTTCGAACTGGTCGGTGAGTGCGCGGGTTTCGTCCACCACGGTATTGCTCCCGTCCGCTGCGACACTCTCGGCGGCGTAGACGCCGGAGATCGTCCGGATGACCGCGGAGTGCCGCCCGAACACCACCTCGAGAGCATCCGAGATCTCGCCGACCGTGGCCTTGGCCCTTGCCGCCTCGACCGCCATCGCCAGCAGGTTCTGGCTCAGCCCAGACGTTCTGGTGCCGGCCACACCGGCGGCCGCAGCGGCGGTCAGTGCGGCCAGCGCGGCCTGGGTCGCGTCGTTGTCGCGTTCCTCGCGGAGTCGGCGCAGCTTGATCGCCTGCTCGGCTCTGACTGCCGAGTTGTCGACCTTCAGCACGTCCAGTTGCTCGTGCTCGGTCAGCCGGTACTTGTTGATGCCGATCACCGGTTGCCGCCCCGAGTCGATACGGGCCTGCGTCCGGGCGGCGGCTTCCTCGATCCGGAGCTTTGGTATGCCGGCCTCGATGGCCTTGGCCATGCCGCCGGCGGCTTCCACCTCTGTCAGATGTCCCCAGGCCCGGCGGGCCAGGTCGTAGGTCAGCTTCTCCAGGTAGTCCGAACCACCCCACGGGTCGATCACCCTGGTGGTGCCGGATTCCTGCTGGAGGAAGAGCTGGGTGTTCCTGGCGATGCGGGCCGAGAATTCAGTCGGCAGGGCCAGCGCCTCGTCCAGCGCGTTCGTGTGCAACGACTGGGTGTGCCCCTGGGTGGCCGCCATCGCCTCGATACAGGTCCTGACGATGTTGTTGAACGGGTCCTGGGCTGTCAGCGACCAGCCCGAGGTCTGGCAGTGTGTCCGCAGCGACAGCGACCGGTCGTCCTTCGGGCCGAACTGCTTCACCGACTTCGCCCAGAGCAGTCTTGCCGCACGGAGTTTCGCGACCTCCATGAAGAAATTCATGCCGATCGCCCAGAAGAACGACAGCCGCGGGGCGAAGATGTCGACGCCGAGACCGGCGGCCTGGCCGGCTCTGATGTATTCGATACCGTCTGCGAGCGTATAGGCCAGTTCCAGGTCGGCGGTCGCGCCGGCCTCCTGCAGGTGATAACCGGAAATAGAGATCGAGTTGAACCGTGGCATTCTCTCCGAGGTGAACGAGAAGATGTCACTGATGATCCGCATCGACGGTTCCGGCGGATAGATGTAGGTGTTCCGCACCATGAATTCTTTGAGAATGTCGTTCTGGATGGTGCCGGTCAGGTTTTCCGGTTTGACCCCCTGCTCCTCGGCCGCCACCAGATACAGCGCCAGGATGGGTAGCACCGCGCCGTTCATCGTCATCGACACGCTGATCCGGTCCAGCGGGATGCCGTCGAACAGTTCGCGCATGTCGTAGATGGAGTCGATGGCCACACCGGCCATGCCGACATCACCCAGTACGCGGGGATTGTCGCTGTCATATCCGCGGTGGGTCGGCAGATCGAAGGCGATCGACAGGCCCTTCTGGCCCATCGCAAGGTTGCGGCGGTAGAAGGCGTTGGAATCGGCGGCGGTGGAGAAACCGGCGTATTGCCGGATGGTCCATGGCTGGTTCGTGTACATCGTCGGATACGGACCGCGCAGATACGGGGCCATGCCGGGATAGGTGTCCAGGAAATCGACGTCGGACAGATCTGCCGCCGTATAGAGGTGGGCGGTCGGAATGCCCTCCGGTGTTTCCCAGGCGGCAGAATCCTCGGCCCAGGATGCCGCCGTGGCAGCGGCTGTGCCGGTCTCGGTCAGAGTGGACCGGCCGAAGTCGGGAATCGTGATACTCACAGCACACCGAGACCGGTCAACGTGGACTCCAGAACTTTCAGGGCGTCGCCGCCGGATTGCAGCCAACCGTCGACGAGCACGCCGTCCCGGGGCCCACCGGTGACCCACAGCTGGGCCGCACCCTCGGCCGACCATCGGGCGACCGCCGACTGCACAACTTCGTCCTCGACGCTGCGAGAAACGCACAGACAGACAACTTTTGCGCCGGGCCCGGGTTCGGCGGTCACCACCACGTCGATCCCGCCGGCCTGGAACAGCTCAGTGGCAAAACCCACCTCGACACTTGGCGCCGCCGGCCCACCGACGATGTAAAGCTGCACCTGCGGTCGCGCGCCCGTCGCCTTCAGGTGGGCGTCGGACCTGTCGCGGAGTTCCTCGAACGGTGCCGCGTAGCGGATGCTCGGTAGCAGGCCGCCGGTCGGATCGGCCGGCGCCGTCGCCCGGATGATTGGATCCTCGGTCAGCAACGGGTAACGGCTCACCCCGGTGACCGGGTGCGCGCGGGTGGCAATCCGCTGCGCTCTCGTGGATCTGGTCTCGGTGATCAATTGCCCGGTCAGGCCGGACTCCATGGCCGCGATGGCGCCGCCGGCGCGCTCCAGCGAGGTGAATTTCGCCCAGGCGGCCTCGGCGAGTTGTTCGGTCAGGCTCTCCAGGTACCAGGAACCGCCGGCCGGGTCCATCACCCTGGCGACGTGTGACTCCTCCAGCAGGATGGACTGGGTGTTGCGGGCGATGCGTCTGGCGAACTGGTCCGGCAGGCCGAGGGCGGAGTCGAACGGGGTCACCGTGATGGCTTCGGCTCCGCCGATGGCCGCCGCGAAGCAGGCGACGGTGGTGCGCAGGACATTGACCCACGGATCACGTCTGGTCATCATCGCCTGCGAGGTGACGGCGTGCTGTCGCTGCCCGGCCGAGGTGCCGGAAAGATCTGCAATTCTCGACCAGATACGCCGCGCCGCACGAAGTTTGGCGATCGAGCCGAATTGATCGGCGCTGACCGCATATCGGAATTCGAGTTGATCGAACGGATCGGCGACGCCGGCCCGTTCCAGTGCGCGCAGGTAGGCGACGCCGGCTGCTGCTGCGGCGGCCAGTTCGTCGGCGTCGCCGCCGCCGGTGTTGTGGTAGACGGTGCCGTCCACAGTGATTCCGCGCATCCCGGTACCGGCGGCAAGCTCGGCGACCGCGGCCAGCGCACCCAGGTCGATGGCGTTGCCGGTGCGGGCACGGTCGGCGATCGGGTCCGCTCCGAGGGATCCGCGCAGATCCGAGTGGGCCACACCGTTCCGGGTGGCCAGGGCGAGAAGTTCTTCTGCGGCACGCAGGGTCTCCGGCCCGGCCTGCAGCACGATCGGGGCGACGTCCAGGAAGACGTCCTGCAATGCCCGGTCCAGCGCAGCCGATGCCACGCCCCGGTCGCCCAGCACAAGCCAGACCGAGGTGCCCCCGTTGGCCAGATCCGCGAGCACGGCCTGGTTGGTGGCGGCCGGATCGGGTTCGGTGTAGCGCTGACGAACATCCCAGGAGGACCGGGCCGCCGTGGTGCCACGAACGAAGGGTGCCGAGCCGGGCAGGCCGACCGGGGTGTCGGGGGCGTCGGACGACGTGTACAGCGGACGCAACCGGAGGTGGTCCTCGGTGTCCACCGAGAGGGCCTCTTCCGGATCGCTGCCCTGTGCCAGCCCGGATTTGCGGAGTACGCCGGCCACCAGCGAGCGCCACTGCTCGCGCGTCCGCTCAGGAAAGTCTGCCGCCAGCACCAGATGCTCTGGTGCGACGGGAGTCTCGTCGGTGGCTGGCACCGTGCGCAGTAAGGTTTCGGGTTTCATTTGATCGTCGCGATTACGGTACCGCCGGTGACCTGGGCGCCGACGACCAGGGTAAGGCCGGAGACCGTTCCGGCCTGGTGTGCCGTGATGGGGTTCTCCATCTTCATTGCCTCGATCACGGCGATCAGGTCGCCGGCGGCCACGGTGTCCCCGTCGGCCACCGCAACCTTGACCACCGTGCCCTGCATGGGGGCGACCACCGCGTCGCCGGACGGCGCAGCGCCCTTCTTGACAGCGCCGCGGCGGGGTCGGGCCGGTCCGGCCGACGCGGGGGAGCCCAGAGTCAACCCGGCCGGCAGGCTCACCTCGACCCGCCGTCCGTTCACCTCTGCCACGATCGTCTGCCGCCCGGCGGCGGGTTCGGCCTCCACCGCACCAGCGGCGTCGAACGGGTGGATCTTGTTGTCGAACTCCGTCTCGATCCAGCGCGTGTGGACGGAGAACGAATGCCCGTCGCCGATGAATGCGGGATCGTCGAGCACGGCGCGGTGGAACGGCAGCGCAGTGGCCATGCCCTCGACCCGCATCTCCTTCAGAGCCCGCCGGGCCCGAGCCAGCGCCTGCGGCCGATCGGCGCCGGTGATGATCACCTTGGCCAGCAGCGAGTCGAATGCGCCGGAGACCACCGAGCCCGATTCCACTCCGGAATCGATCCGGACGCCGGGACCGCCCGGCGCGACGAAGCTCGTCACCGTTCCGGGTGCCGGCAGGAATCCGCGGCCGGGATCCTCACCGTTGATCCGGAACTCGATGGAGTGCCCGCGGGGCACCGGATCGCCGCTCTGTTCCAGCTTTTCGCCATCGGCGATCCGGAACTGCTCGAGCACCAGGTCGATTCCGCTGGTCTCCTCCGACACCGGGTGTTCGACCTGAAGGCGGGTATTGACCTCCAGGAACGAGATGGTGCCGTCCAGCCCGACCAGGAATTCCACCGTGCCGGCGCCGTGGTAGCCGGCTTCGGCGCAGATCGCCTTGGCTGCTTGATGAATGCGGGCTCGTTGATCGTCGGTGAGGAAGGGTGCCGGGGATTCCTCGACGAGTTTCTGGTGTCGGCGTTGCAGCGAGCAGTCCCTGGTGCCGACCACGATGACATTGCCGTGGGTGTCGGCGAGTACCTGCGCCTCCACGTGTCGGGGCCGATCCAGGTAGCGCTCGGCGAAACACTCGCCGCGACCGAAGGCGGTGACCGCCTCGCGGACTGCGGATTCGTAGAGCTCGGGGATCTCCGCCATGGTCCTGGCGACCTTGAGTCCGCGACCGCCGCCACCGAAGGCGGCCTTGATGGCAACGGGCAGGCCGAACTCCTTGGCGAACTCGACCACCTCGTCGGATCCGGACACCGTGTCGGCGGTGCCGGGCACCAGTGGTGCGCCGGCCCTGGTGGCGATGTGCCGCGCAGTGACCTTGTCGCCGAGGTCCCGGATGGCCTGCGGGGACGGTCCGATCCAGATCAGCCCGGCGTCGATGACCGCCTGGGCGAAATCGGCGTTCTCGGAGAGGAATCCGTAACCGGGGTGTACCGAATCGGCGCCCGACTGCTTGGCCACCGCAAGTAGCTTCCCGATATCCAGGTAGGAATCCGCGGGTGTCGACCCGCCCAGGGAGTAGGCCTCGTCGGCGGCCCTGACGTGGACGGAGTCGGCATCGGGTGTGGCATAGACGGCCACCGATCGCAGGCCGGCGTCGGCGCAGGCCCTGGCGATCCGTACAGCGATCTCGCCCCGGTTGGCTATCAGAACGGTGTGCATCAGTTTCCTTGCCAAAGCATCGAGTTCGGGCGGTGTACCCGAAGCGCAACTTCGATAGTGAACATTGCAGCGCCCGTCGACGCGGCGCAGCTCATCTGGGCAGTCCCGATGCCCACCAGGCGTCTTTCCCGTTGGGGGTCATCGCTCCGAGACCGAAGGCCGGGTTCCCCCACAAGGTACGTCGATCCAGCGGTGCGGGTGTCGGTGTTCCGGACAGCGATGCGAGCAGCGCCACGACGACCGCGGTGTCCTCGTCGTCACGGCGTCGGCGGGCCGCGTCGCTGACCCATCGGACCCCTCCGGCGCTCACAGCATCCAATTCGTTCGCTGTGCTCACAGGGGAATGTTTCCGTGTTTGCGCGGCGGCATCGTCTTGCGCTTGTCGGCCAGCATGTCGAGGGCGCTGGTGATGGCACCCCTGGTGGCGGACGGCGCGATGACCTGGTCGACATAACCGCGCTCGGCGGCGACGAACGGGTTCGCCAGGGTGTCCTCGTACTCGTTCTGAAGTCTGGCCCGAACAGCGGCCACGTCGGCACCGTTCTGTTCGGCGCGAGCGATCTCTTTGCGGTACAAGATGTTCACCGCACCCTGCGCACCCATTACGGCGATCTGCGCGGTGGGCCAGGCCAAGTTGATGTCGGCGCCGAGGTGCTTTGACCCCATCACGTCGTAGGCCCCGCCGTAGGCTTTCCGGGTGATCACCGTGATCAGCGGGACGGTGGCCTCGGCGTAGGCGTAGATGAGCTTGGCCCCGCGCCGGATGATGCCGTTCCATTCCTGATCGGTACCCGGCAGGAAGCCGGGTACGTCGACGAAGGTCAGTACCGGAACGTTGAACGCATCGCAGGTGCGCACGAACCGGGCGGCCTTCTCGGCGGCGTTGATGTCCAAGGTGCCGGCCAGATGCATCGGCTGATTGGCGACGATTCCCACGCTCCGGCCGCGAACCCGGCCGAACCCGGTGATCACGTTCGGGGCGTAGAGGTCTTGCACTGGCAGGAATTCACCGTCGTCCAGCACCACCTGGACCACCGTGTTCATGTCGTACGGCTGGTTCGCCGAGTCGGGAATGATCAGATCCAGGCTCAGGTCGGTGGCCGTCGGCTCGAGGTCGGCCGGTGACGGCGGGGCCCAGTTGCCGTCCGCCGGGGTGACCGACAGGTTGTTCGACGGCAGGTAGGACAGCAGTGCGCGGACGTAGTCGATGGCGTCCTGCTCGTCGACCCCGAGGTGGTGGGCGTTGCCGGACTTGGTGTTGTGGGTGCGGGCGCCGCCGAGTTCCTCCAGGGTGACGTCTTCGCCGGTCACGGTCTTCACCACGTCCGGTCCGGTGATGAACATCTGCGAGGTCTTGTCGACCATCACCACGAAGTCGGTCAGTGCGGGGGAGTAGACATGGCCGCCGGCGGCCGCCCCCATGATCAGCGAGATCTGCGGGATGACGCCCGAGGCGTGCACATTCCGTTTGAATATCTCTGCATAGAACCCAAGGGAGACAACACCTTCCTGGATGCGTGCGCCGCCGCCCTCGTTGATGCCGACCAGCGGTCGACCGGTCTTGGTCGCGAAATCCATGACCTTGACGATCTTCTCGCCGTATACCTCGCCCAGCGAGCCGCCGAACACGGTGACGTCCTGGGAGAACACGCAGACCTGGCGGCCGTCGACGGTGCCGTATCCGGTGACCACCCCGTCGCCGTACGGGCGGTTGGTGGCCGAGCCGAAGTTGCTGGACCGGTGCCGCGCCAAGGCGTCGAACTCCACGAACGACCCCGGATCCAGCAGCATGTCGACGCGCTCCCTGGCGGTCTTCTTTCCCTTGGCGTGCTGGCGCCCGACTGCGGCCGGGGAACCGGCGTGCGTCGCCTGTTCCATCCGTTGGTTGAGGTCTGCGAGCTTGCCGGCGGTCGTATGCCTGTCGATGATGTCCGTGGCGGGTAGGTGCTGGGTCGCTTCGACCTGCGTCACGCGGATCCTCCGATGGATCGAATTGCTTCAGCTGCGCTGGCACTTGCGCGGTACTCCATACTTAGTTGATGGTACCGCGTACCATTCCTGCAGGGCAATTGAGTGATCGATCACTGACGGTCACCTCGGGTGGTGCACCAGACCGGGTGCCGGAGAGAGTTGGGCGAGGATGACAGCCGTGCCGAAGTCATCGGTCCGGGAACGGCTGATGGACGCAGCCTTCGAGCTGTTCGGCGAGCGCGGCTACGAGCTGACCACGGTCGATGACATCGCCGATCGCGCCGGAGTGGGCCGGACGACCTTCTTCCGGAACTTCCGGTCCAAGGACGACGTGATCTTTCCCGACCACGACCATCTGATCGAGGCGATCAAGGGACGCCTGGCCACCTCGACCAACAGCACCGCCATCGTCGCCGTTTCCGAGGCGGTGCGACTGGTGCTGCTCCGCTACATCGAAGAGGGTGAACGCGCCAGGATGCGCTACGCGCTGACCAGTCGGGTCGCTGCGCTGCGGGACCGCGAAATCGCAGGCGTGGCGCAGTATCAGCGACTGTTCCGAGAATTCATCGCCAACTGGATGGGACCGTCGCAGGACACTGCGCTGCGCGCGGAGCTGATGGCAGCCTCGGTCGTCGCGGCCCACAACCATGTGCTCCGTCGGTGGCTGCGCGGTGACACGGTCGACCCGATGGCGGAGGTCGACGGCGCGATGGCGCAGGTGATCGCCCTGTTCCCGTCGGTACCCGCGGAGCCGACCGAAACCAGCACGGCCATTATCGTGCTGCACACCTCGCAGAGTCCGCACGAGCTTCTTCCGGCGATTCGCCGGGCGATCGGGTCGACCCCCTAGCCCGTCCGCACGGCGTGCTTGCTCGGGTCACCCGTACCCGCCGAAGACTGCGGCGAGCATCGGCTCATCTTCGATCACCTCGACCCCGCAGCTGCGATGGTCCAACATGCGGCGCGCCAGGCGGTCCGGCGCGGAATGTGTTGCGCTGGTGTTCGATCGCTGCCGCCGGGAGAGTGATCGGGACGATTCGACGTCCAGTAGGCTGCCATTCGGCGCAGTCACCGTGATGCCGCCGAGATCGGTCTCGAGCATCCGGGTCAATGTTCCGGCGAACGATTCGTCTGCCGTGAACGGCAGGAATACGTCGATCCGCAACCGCGCCCTGGCAATGAGGTACCGGTCGTCGACGGCGTCCAGCGGCGCCGATCGCACCCGATGGTCGTGGCGAAAACAGGCGCGCAGGGCGTCGGCAGCCGGTGACGAGCCCTCGATCCACACCCCGGCATCGAGCTCGGCGAGGATGGATCGGACACACAGCACGGCGGCGCCCAGCGTCCAGTCGTCGGTGTGAACGGTGACCATCGCGTCGACCACCGGGTAGGTCTGGCCCTGCCCGCGCATCGACGGTTCCGGAATGCGCTCGGCCAGCATCATGACCTCCCGGTTCTTTTGGCTTCGCTGCTCGGCCGGGTCGGTGCGACCCGACCAGTCCGGCCCGTCATGCCAGGCCACGGCCTCGGGCACGTAGCCGAGAACGGCCCCGGCGTTGTAGGCGCGGTAGGTGAGGTCGTAGTCCTCGCCGCCGTAGCCGGTGATGGTCTCGTCGAATCCACCGATTTCGTCGAAGAGGTCCCTCGAGCAGCCGAGCACCGCACCGATCAGGTATTTGTAACTGCGGGGGTGCGTGGCGAGCAGGTTGTCGGTCCGCGAATACTCGTTTGTCAGCCAGTCGAGTTCGTCCCATTGCCGGGGTTCGGTGCCGCCGCCGTGAAACCAGGACAACAGCTCGGCCGGTGTCCACGCCGACAAGTCCGCGTAACGCCGACGGCCGCAGACCACCGCCTCCGGCAGCATCGCCGGCTGCCGGCCCAGCTCCTGCACGTACGCCGGGCTCGGCACTGTGTCGCCGTCGAGGAACAGGATGACCTGCCCGTCGGCCTGTCGGACCCCGAGATTGCGGGCGGCACCGGCCCGGAAACCTTGGTCCTCCTGCCGCACAATCGAGATGTCCAGCGCAGCAGCTAGTTCCGGGATGCGGGGAGGATGTTGCGACCCATCATCGGCGACGATGATCTGCAGCCGGCTGCGTGGATGTGTCTGGATCGTCAGGCCGGCCAGCAGCAGGTCAAGATCGTGCTGGTTGTCGAAGTACGGCACCACCACGGAGATTTCCGCCGCGTCGGCGTCCACCACCCTGCCTGGTCCGACCCGGGGGTCAGCACTGCCCATCAGGCGGTCAGCAACTCGTAGACCCCGACCTCGGTGCCCAACCAGTAATTCCCGATGCCGGGGAAGGCGGCGAGAACCTTGTCGTGGTTCCAGTCGTCCACCACATGGTGTTCGTGCTCGTTGCCCTCGATCTCGCCCTGCGGATAATGGACGATGGGTATCGACAGATAGACCGCGCGCCGGGCAGCCGCCGCCGATCTGTTCCAGAGATCCAACGCTTCCGCTTCGGTCATGTGCTCGGCGACGTCACCCAGGATCACCACGTCGGCCGGGGGCAGATCCACCTGCCTGGCATCGCCGATGATGATCTCGTCGTAGTACTGCCGCAGCCGGTAGGTGTCGACGTACGGCTCGAAGATCTCGAGGCCTGTCAGGTGCGAAACCTGTGGTCCAGCCAGCAGTTTGGCGTAGGTCCCGACGCCGGGACCAACATCCAGCACACTGACCGGGGCAGAATCGGCCAACGCCGTCACCCGCTCCTTGATCCATTCCTTACCCTCAACTGAACTCATCGGCATGCCGACAAGGTTGCCCGGCCGGGCAGTGGCGAAACCCCGCCCGACGGATGTCACGGCCGCGATCTGGCCTGCCGGCCCGGCTCTGGCGGGGTGGCGTAACTTGAGGATCTGACAAATGCCTCTGGCTGCAAAGGAGCCCAGGAGATGACGGAGCGGGACCCGGACGCCCCCGATACGCTCGGTTCGGCGGCCGCTCCGACGCCCAGGGTGGATGCCGGCACCGTTCGCGGTCCGCTGAACCGCCGGTTGATCATCTCAGCCGCCGTCACGATGATCGACGAGAACGACCTCCGGCATCTGACGATGCGGCGTCTGGGCGCCGCGCTGGGTGTGGAGGGGATGGCGCTCTACCACTACGTGCACAGCCGCGAGGACCTCCTGGATGGCATCGTCGAACAGGTCATCGATGATCTGTACGGGGACCCGGATGTACATATGAGCGCCGATCTGTGGCAGGACTACCTGCAGAGGTTGGCCCATGGCGTGCGTCGCATCGCGCTGTCCCACCCGCAGGTCTTCCCGTTGATCGCCACTCGTCCGCCCGCCGCGCCCTGGGTGCGGCCGCCGCTTCGCAGCCTGCGATGGATGGAGTCATTTCTGGACACGTTGCACCGGTGCGGGTTCACTGATCACTCCTCCGTCGCAGCCTATAGGGCGTTTTCCAGCTTCCTGCTCGGTCACCTCCTGTTGGAGGTGTCGGCGCAGGGTGCCGACATCGGGCCGGTGGAGCAGGCGGACCCGGATGACAAGCCGCAAACCGACCTGAGCGAGTATCCGAGACTCAAATCGTTGGAAGCCGAATTGTCCCAGGACCATTCGGCCGAGGAGTTCGAGGACGCCCTGGAAACTCTGCTGGTCCGGCTGGAATTGCTCGAACGACGGAGCTGAATTTCGAGCGGCGGGGCAGCACGCCCAGCAGGTGTCGCGGTGGCCGAGGCTAGGCTGGCAGTCCTTGCACACCGGCAGCAGAGGACGACGCGCATGACTTCAGCAGAAACCACATCGCCGGGCAGCACGGTCTGGACAGCGTCCGGGAGTTTCGAGGACATCAGCTACCAGACCACCGCAGACGGGATCGCGAAGATCACCATCTGCCGGCCGGAGGTGCGCAACGCCTTCCGCCCGCAGACACTGATCGAGATGTCGACGGCCCTGCTGCAGGCCCGCGAGGACGAGCGGATCGGCGTGATCATCCTGACCGGCCAGGGTGACAAGGCCTTCTGCTCGGGCGGTGACCAGCGGGTGCGCGGCGACAGCGGCTACAAGACCGACGAGAACTCGGTGGGTCGGTTCCATGTCACCGACCTGCAGGTGCAGATGCGGCGGCTGCCCAAGCCGATCGTCGCGATGGTGGCGGGCTACGCGATCGGGGGTGGCCATGTCCTGCACGTGGTCTGCGACCTCACCATCGCCGCCGACAATGCAATCTTCGGCCAGGTCGGGTCAAGGGTCGGATCGTTCGACGGCGGCTTCGGCGCGAGTTCGCTCTCCCAGCTGGTCGGGATGAAGAAGGCGAAGGAAATCTGGTTCCTCTGCCGGCAGTACGACGCGCAGCAGGCGTTGGAGATGGGCATGGTCAACGCGGTGGTGCCGCTCGCGGACCTGGAATCCGAGACGGTGAAGTGGTGCCGCGAGATGCTGCAGCTCTCACCGTTCGCGCTGCGGCTGATGAAGGCCAGCTTCCATGCAGCGGAGGACGGGTACGCCGGCATCCAGCAGCTCGCCCATGACACCAACCTGCTGTTCTACGGGTCGGCGGAGGCGCAGGAGGGTCGCGAGGCCTTCAAGGAGAAGCGGAAGCCCGACTTCGAGCAGTTCCCGCGCCGCGCCTGACGCCGCCGCCCCCCGGTCACTCGGACTGGAGCCAGGCCCGGATCGCACCGTTGTCGGCACCGAGGGTGGGCGGCGCGCCATGCTCGCGCCGGGTCGTCTCGGTCTCACCGGCCGGACCGGCGGAGAAGAACCGCAGCGGGGGACCCGGCAGCGTCAACGGGCCCAGGGTCGGGTGGTCGACGTTGATCTTGAGGCCCTGCGATTCGGTCTGGTCCCAGCCGTAGACCTCGTCAAGGGTGCGGACCTTCCCGGCCGGAACGCCGGCGGCGCCGAGGCGGGCCAGCAGCGTCTCTGCCTCGATGTCGGCGAAAGCGTTCTCCAGGAGGGTGATGACCGCCTGGCGATGGCCCACCCGGTCGGCGTTGGTGGCCGTGCCGTCGGCCAGCGGGTCGAGCCCGAACTCGGCGCACAGGCGGCGCCAGAGGCTCTCGCTGCCACAGGAGAGTTGCACCTGACCGCCGGCGCACCGGAACAGACCGTAGGGCGCGATGGAGGGGTGGTGATTGCCCTGGGCGTGACCGACCTGGCCGGCGACGGTGAAGGCGGTGCCCTGGAAGGCATGTACGCCGACCACGGCCGCCAGCAGGGAGGTGCGGACCACCTGGCCGACGCCGGTGCGTTGCCGTTCCAGCAATGCGGCCAGCACCCCGAATGCTCCGTACATGCCGGCGAGCAGGTCCCCGATCGGCACGCCCACCCGTTGCGGGTCGTCCGGTCCTGACCCCGTCAGTGACATCAGACCGGCTTCACCCTGGGCGATCTGGTCGTACCCGGCGCGGCTTCCCTCCGGTCCGTCGTGCCCGAAGCCGCTGATCGCCAAGGTCACCAACCGCGGGTTCAACGCAGCCAGGACGTCGGTGCCGAAGCCGAGTCGGTCGAGCGTGCCGGGGCGGAAGTTCTCCATCAGCACGTCGGCACGGCGGAGAAGTTCGGTGAGCACAGCCTTGTCGCCCGGATCTTTCAGATCCAGGGTGATGGATTCCTTGTTGCGATTGGCCGACAGGAAGTAGGTGGACTCCCGCTCGCCATCGGCGGGTTGCACGAAAGGTGGTCCCCAGGAACGGCTGTCATCCCCGTGGCCGGGGCTTTCCACCTTGATGACCCGCGCGCCCAGGTCACCCAGCATCATCCCGGCGTGCGGGCCGGCCAGCGCGCGGGTCAGGTCGATCACCAGCAGTCCATCCAGCTGACCCCGCATGGCGGGTCCGGAATCAGCCACCGAGATCAGCCGGCGCTGATGGTAGCGGCAGTGCACTTGTCATATCGTCCTCGGCTCGAGAAGCAAAGTTGGCCATCGGCAACAGGTGTCAGGCGGAAGCACCGTCGAGGTCAGCTGTTGTCGAAGGCGGGTTTCCGCTTCTCCACGAACGCAGCCATGCCTTCCTTCTGATCGCCGGTGGCGAAGGTGGAATGGAACAGCCGACGTTCGAAGCGGATCCCCTCAGCGAGGGTGGTTTCGAACGACCGGTTCACCGCCTCCTTGGCCATCGCCGCGATGGGGGTGCTGTAGCCCGCGATGGTGGCCGCCACCTTCAAGGTCTCGGCGACCAGGTCGTCCGCCGGAATGATCCTGGACACCAGCCCGGCGCGTTCGGCCTCCTGGACCTCCATCACCCGCCCGGTCAGGCACATGTCCATCGCCTTGGCCTTGCCGACGGCGCGGGCCAGCCGCTGGGATCCGCCGATCCCCGGGATCACCCCGAGCCGGATCTCCGGCTGCCCGAACTTGGCGTCATCCGCCGCCAGCAGGATGTCGCAGAGCATGGCCAGTTCGCAGCCGCCGCCCAGGGCGTGACCGGCCACGGCCGCGATCAGCGGAGTGCGCAGGTCGGCCAGCCGGTCCCAGTCGCGGAACAGATCGTCGATGTACACACCGGGAAAGCCCAATGGCTGCATCTCTTTGATGTCGGCGCCGGCGGCGAAGGCCCGCGCCGAGCCGGTGATCACGATGGCGCCGATGCCGGGGTCCCGGTCGAAGTCGGTCGCCGCCTGCACCACCTCGAGCATCATCGTCCGGTTCAGCGCATTGAGGGCCTCCGGCCGGTTCAGGGTGATCCGGCCGACCCCGGCGGCGTCCGCCGGCCGATCGACGAGGATCGTCTGGAAGGGGGTCAGCACCTGCTGCGTCATCTGCGGGCCTCTCGGAGCGACATCGGCATCGGAATTTCCTCCACGTCGGGGAACGGCGGTTCGGCGACAGGGGCGAAGTAGCTCCGGACCACGTCGTCGGACACCTGCTCCAGGGTAGTGGGCGACCAGCGCGGGTTCCGGTCCTTGTCGATGACCTGGGCCCTGATCCCCTCCACCATGTCGGCCGAGCGCAACGCCGCGCACACCGTCCGGAATTCCTGGTCGAAGGCCTGTTCCAGCGACGCCGATGTCTCCCGGACGGCGCGAATGGCATGCAGGGCGACCAGGACCGAGGTGGGGGAGGCCGCCGTGATGGCGTCGGCCGCTGCGGTCGCCTCCGGGACCCCGGCCGCCCGGAGCGCCGCGACGATCTCCGGCAGGGTTTCCCGTCCGTAGCACTCGTCGATCCAGGTGCGCCCGGCCAGCAGGGCGCTCGGCGGCACCGGAGCGGCGAACGAGTAGATGGCCCGCTCGACGCCGTGGACGGCAATCAGGTCGCCCAGCGCGGTCAGGTCGCGGTGGTCGACGTAGTGGTCGGCCATTCCCAGGGCAATGACATCGGCTGCAGCCAGGCGGATTCCGGTCAGCGCGGCGTGCATCCCCAGCCAGCCGGGAGCACCCGCCAGCAGGTAGGTGCCACCGACGTCGGGGACCAGTCCGATGTTGACCTCCGGCATGGCGACCACCGACCGGTCGGTCACCACCCGATGCGAGGCATGTGCCGACAGGCCGACACCGCCGCCCATCACCACGCCGTCCATCAGCGCGATCACCGGTTTGCGGTAGCGGGCGATCGCCTGGTTCATCCGGTATTCGTCGCGCCAGAAGGCGATCGACTCGGTGCCACCGGATCGGGCGTCCTGGTAGATCGCCCTGATGTCGCCGCCGGCGCAGAGCCCGCGGTCGCCGGCGCCGTCGATCAGCACCGCGGTGATGGCGTCGTCCTCGGACCAGCGGGCCAGCGCGACCGAGATCGTCAGTGTCATCTGGTGGGTCAGGGCGTTGATCGATTTCGGCTGGTTCAGGGTGATCCGGCCGATGCCCTCGTGCGCCCGGAACAGTACTGGCGGGCCGCCGTCGGTGGCCGTCATCGGGCGAACAACGCCCTGGCGATCACCAATTGCATGATTTCGTTGGTGCCTTCCAGGATCTGGTGCACGCGCAGGTCACGGACGATCTTCTCGATGCCGTAGTCGGCGAGATACCCGTAGCCACCGTGGATCTGTAGGGCCCGGTTGGCGATGTCGAACCCGGTGTCGGTGGCGAACTTCTTCGCCATCGCACACAGCTGCACCATGTCCTTGCTGCCGGAGTCGATGGCCTCGGCGGCTTTGAGCAGCAGCAATTCCGCGGCCTCCAGGCTGGTTGCCATGTCGGCCAGGTAGAACTGCAGCGACTGGAACTCGTTGAGGCTCTTGCCGAAGGCCCGACGATCGGCGGCGTAGGCCAGCGTCTTCTCCAGGGCGGCCCTGGCGCCGCCCAGCGAACTCGCGCCGATGTTGACGCGGCCGCCGTTGAGCCCGCTCATCGCTATCTTGAAGCCGTCGCCCTCCTGGCCCAGCATGTTCACTGCCGGTACCCGGACCTCATCCAGGATCACCTGGCGGGTGGGCTGGGCATTCCAGCCCATCTTGATCTCGTTGGGGCCGAACGACAGTCCCGGGGTGCCGAGTTCGACGACGAACGCCGAGATGCCTTTGGCGCCGTTGTCCGCGGTGCGGGCCATCACCACGTAGACGCCGCTGCTGCCGGCGCCGGAGATGAATTGTTTGACGCCGGTCAGGACGTAGTCGGCGCCGTCCCGCACGGCCCTGGTGGACAGCGCAGCGGCGTCCGAGCCGGCGCCCGGCTCGGTCAGGCAATAGGAGCCGAGCGTCTCCATCGAACACAGCGGCGGCAGCACCCGGTGGCGCAGGGCGTCGTTGCCGTAGCGGTCGATCATCCAGGCGGTCATGTTGTGAATCGAGACGTAGCTGGCGATCGAGGGGCACCCGGTGGCGAGCGCTTCGACGATCAGGGCGGCATCGACGCGGGTCAGCCCGGACCCGCCGACATCCTCCCTGATGTACATGCCGCCGATGCCAAGGGCCGCTGCCTTCTTGAGCACGTCGACTGGAAAGTGCTTGGTGCGATCCCATTCCACCGCATACGGTGCCAGGAATTCGTCGGCGAATTCGCGGGCCACCTGGGCGATGGCCCGCTGGTCGTCGGTCAGGTCGAACATGGCGGCACCTTCGGCTCGTCGTCGGGGGAAGATCTGCACCTCATCTTACTTGGGCATCCGACCATCGGAGATCCAACTGTCCTGCCGGAACTCCGATTGCGGCCCACCTCACATCGTCCGGCGAGGTGACCCCACCGCCATGGCCTCAGCCGAGTTTGACGTTGATCTGCTTGGTCTGGGTGAAGCCCTCGATGGCGCCCTCGATGGAGAACTCGCGGCCGAGGCCACTGGCCTTGTAGCCGCCGTAGGACTGCCCGATCACCTGACCGCCGCCCTGGTTGACCTGCACCCAGCCGGAGTCGATCCGGTGGGCGGTGTCCAGGGCGTCGGTCAGGTTCTGCGACCAGATGAAGGCAGCCAATCCGTAGTGCGAATCGTTGGCCATCGCGATCACGTCGTCGCGGTCGGACCATGGGATGGCCACCAACACCGGCCCGAAGATCTCCTCCCTGGCGATCCGCCAGGTGTTCTGGACCCCGGCGAAGATCGTCGGACCCTGGTAGAAGCCGTCAAGACCGGCCGGCGACAGTTCGCCGCCGTCCAGCGGCACACGCACCCCCGGCTGGGTTTTCCCGTCAGCGATGTATTCCTTGATCTGGTGGTACTGGGAGGCGTTGATGATGGCGCCCATGTCGGTGGCCTCGTCCAGCGGATCGCCGACCTTGAGGGCGGCGGCCTTGCGCACCACGGCATCCAGCACCTGGTCGTACACGCTGTGGTGGATGAACAGCCGGGAACCGGCGGTGCACGACTGCCCCTGGCGGGTGAAACGCATCCCCAGCAGCACGCCGTCGGCGGTCGCGTCCAATCGGTCCGGCGCCGCGGCGTCCGGGAAGACGATGGTCGGGCTCTTGCCGCCCAGCTCCAGCGAGGTGTGGGCCAGCCGTGACCCGGTGACCTCGGCGACGTGGCGACCGACCTCGGTGGAACCGGTGAACGAGACCTTGTCGACGCCAGGGTGGGTCAACAGGGCCTCGCCGACCACGCTGCCCTTTCCGGTCACCACGTTGAGTACGCCGGGCGGCAGGAACGCAGCGGCGATCTCGGCCATCAGCAGAATGGTCAGCGGGGCGTCGGCGGCGGGCTTGAGGATGACGGTGTTGCCTGCCGCGAGCGCCGCGGGCACCTTCATTCCGGCGATCATCAGCGGCGAGTTCCACGGCAGGATCGCGGCAACCACTCCGAGCGGCTCCCGCCGGGTGTACTGCAGCTGGTCGTTGCCGGCGGGCAGCACGGTGCCCTTGAATTCACCGGCGACGCCGCCGAAATAGCGGAACAGGTTCACCAGTGTCTGGGATTCCGGCCGGGCCTGCGGCCGCAGCGCGTTGCCGGTATCGGTGGCGGTCAGCAGGGCCAGCTCCTCGGCCCGGTCGGCCAGCGCATCGGCGATGCGCAGCAGGGCCAGCTGGCGATCCTTGAAGTGCAGGTCACGCCAGGCCGGAAAAGCCTTGCGAGCAGCCGCTACCGCCCGCTCGACGTCGGCGTCGTCACCTTGCGGGACGCGCCCGATGACGGTGCCGCGGCGGCTGGGGCTGTGCACGTCGGTCCACCCGCCGGCCTGCCCGGCGACCCACTGTCCACCGATCAGCATCGGGTAGTCAGTGACGGTGACATCGGATGTGGCAGTCATTCTGTTGCTCCTCTTGTGTTCCCGGCTGGCGACGTCGGTGATTTGCGGCGAGTTTCGGGGTTGATCGGAAAGATGGCGGGCAATCGGGTCAGGAGGGGAGGCTGCCGTCGAACAACTTGACCAACGCGGTGCTGTCCCGCCCACCCCAGCCGAGCTCGACCATCTTGTCCAGGTACTGCACGACCATGGCGGCGAACGGAAGGTCGGTGTTGGTGCTGCCACCGGCCTCCAGGGCAAGGCCGACGTCCTTGCGCATCAGATCGATGGCGAAGCCACCCTCGAAATCACGGTTCACGGCGGCATTCTCGACCACGCCCGGCACCGGGTACCAATTACGCAGCGCCCAGCTGTCACCGGATGACACTGAGGCGATCTCGAAGAAGATCTTCGGATCAAGACCCAGTCGCGCAGCCAGCACGGAACCCTCGCACAGCGCCGCCAGATTGATGCCCAGCATCATGTTGTTGGCGATCTTGGCCGCCTGTCCGCTGCCCGGACCACCGGCGTGAAAGATCCGGCCCGCCATGGCTTCGATCAGCGGCCGGGCGTCGGCGAGGGCATCGTCGCTGCCCCCGATCATGAAGGTGAGCTTGCCGGACTGGGCGCCGAACACCCCTCCGGAGACCGGCGCGTCCAGGAAACGGAAGCCGGCGGCCGTCACCGTCTCGTGCAACTCCCTGGCGGTGTCGATGTCGATCGTCGAACTGTCGATCACCAGCGTCCCGGGAGAAAGGTTGGCCAGCACGCCGTCCGGCCCGCCGAGCACCGTGCGGACGTGCCGGCCGGCGGGCAGCATGGTGAACACGACCTCGGCTCCGAACACGGTCTCCGCCAGCGAGTGCGAGATACCGACGCCGCCATCGGCTGCCGCCGCCTGTGCGGCTTCGCTCAGGTCGAATCCGACGACGTGGTGCCCGGCCGCCACCAGGTTCGCCGCCATCGGGCCGCCCATGTTCCCCAGGCCGATCCAGGCCACTCTCATCGGGTACCCCTTTGCAGCGCAACATTGCGCCGTAGTCGATGCGGCTGGATGGAATGCCGCTGGTTTCGCGCCGGACGGGGCCGGCCCATTCCATCATGTCCCGCATCCGGCGGTGATGACAACCGGAAGTTGCGCACCCTTGCAGTGCAAGAATGCACAGCACACGCAGAAGCCGGGAGGGACAGCCCAATGGCCGGTCCGAACGATCTGCTGATCCTGCTGGAGGTGGCGAGGTGCGGCACCTTCGCCGCCGCGGGGGCGGCCATGGGAGTCGAGCACACCACGGTGTCCAGACGGATCAGCGCACTGGAGAAGGATCTTGGCGCACCGGTGGTGGTGCGGACCGCCCGGGGGTGCGTGCTCACCGAGTTCGGCAGCTCACTGCTGGACGGCGCCGAGCGGATCGAGCAGGCCATGATGTCCCTCGCCGAACTCTCCGCGGCGCCGGGCCGTGCAACGGCGGCCCTGGCCGGGCTGGTCCGCGTCGCCGCACCCGAGGGTTTCGGCGCCTGCTTCGTCGCCCCGGCGATGGCCAGGGTGCACCGGAACCATCCCGCTGTGACGCTCGAGTTGGTCACCGCAACCCGCCCGCTGGTGCAGGGTGTCGGGGCGGACATCGAGATCGGCGTCGGTGAGCCGGCCTCCAAGCGGGTGGAGGCCTTCACGCTGGCGAGCTACACGCTGGGGCTGTACGCCGCCGATGACTACCTGCGGCGGCACCGGCGGCCGCGGTCGCGGGCCGAGCTGGTCGAGCACTCCCTGATCTACTACATCGATTCCCTGCTGCGGGTCAACGATCTCGACCTGATCGACCAGCTGTTCCCCGGCGGGTCGGTGCAGATCGGCTCGACCAGCGTGCATGCCCAGATCCAGGTCGCCTTGGCCGGCGGCGGGATCGGCATCCTGCCGAACTTCCTGGCCGGCCGGGTGGCTGGGCTTTCCCGGGTGCTGGCCACCGAGGTGGACGTGCCGTTGAACTTCACCGCGGTGCTGGCCCCGCGGGCGCTGCGCCGCCCTGCCGCCACCGAGATGCTCCGCGAGTTGCGGGCCGAGGTGGCGGCCAGGGGCGACGAGTTGCGGCCCGGCTGAGCGAGCGGCATCGAGTCGCTGACCTGACGACCGGCGGCGGCAGGCTCTACCGCCGCACCGATGCCGGCTGAACCGGCGAACCCGTCCGTACCAGCTCGGTGCCACGCTCGTAGTCGTCATCGGCATCATTGGTGAGCACGCCGACGACGGTGCCGTTCTGCGAGTACCAGATTGACAGCCCGCCGTTGTCGTGTTCGTCGGCAGTGGCCTCGTCGAAGCCGTCACCCCAGGCGGTGTACTTCAGCGTGTGGTCGCCGATCGTCGACCAGAATCCCGGCGGGTCTTCCCATTTCGCTTCTCCGCCGGCCGCGACGGTGCCGGCGATCTCGCCCATCCGCTCCGCCTCGCCCCAGTGCTCGACAGCCAGGTGCCGACCCGCGGCGGCGTGATAAGCCATCGCGAGGTCACCGGCTGCGAACAGGCCGGGAATCGCCGTCCGCATGCATTCGTCCACCACCACCCGCCCGGAGCGCAGTTCCAGCCCTGCCTGCACGGCGAGTTCGGCACGCGGACTGACGCCGACCGCGGCCAGCACCAGATCGGTCGACAATGCGGTGCCGTCGGACAGTCGCACGATCCGACCAGCCGTACCGTCCACCACCGCCGGATCCACCACCGCAATGTTCGCCACCTCGGTGCCGCTGTGCAGGCGGACACCGGCCTCGTCGAGCCACCCGGCGATCAGGTCGGCTGCGGCGTCGCCTAGCCGGGCCTGCTGCGGCCGTTGCTCGCTGGACACCATCGTCACCGCGATGCCCCTGCGGGCCAACGCGACAGCTGCCTCGCATCCGATGAATCCGGAACCGATCACCACCGCAGTTCGCGCGACCTGTGCCGCAGCCCGCAGCTGCCGTGCCTGGTCGAGCCACCGCAGCCGCAGGGCCGAATCCCCGCCCGGCACGTCGAGCCCGGCCGGATCGCTACCGGTGGCAAGAAGACAGTTCACGTAACCGATCTCGCGTCCTGTCCGGGTGCGAACCGATCGTGCGCCAGCATCCAGCGCGACCACCGATTCCGCCAGCAGCAACTCGTTGCCCACTGCCAGGTAGAGCTCAGATTCGGCCAGGGACAGCGCCTGCTCGTCGGTCTCACCGCGCAGGTAATCCTTGGACAACGCCGGCCGGGAGTATGGCGGCGTGTCGTCCTCGGAGACCATCACGACCTGCCCACTGCCGCCGGCCGATCGGTAGGCGCGCAGGGCTGCGTGGCCGGTCGGCCCACCGCCGATGATCACCAATTCGGCCTGTGTTGTCCGGGCGGGCGGTCGGCTCACGTCGTACTGGTCGCTGTGCATGGACTTTTAGTTCCCAGCGGGACCGATTGCTACCGGAAACCGCGATACTCGGGCGCTGTTTGACAGATTCAGATGGCCTGCTGCGGCCGCCCTGCTGACCGCGGCATCCTGAGAATCAATTGGCAATCTTGTAGACCACCTGCACCGAGACGGTCAGTTCCTGGCTGCCCGATGCGATCGGCACCGCTGCGGAGGAGGCCGCGAAAGTCTGGTCCGCGGCATATTTCACGGAATTGTCAACGGGGTTCTCGGTGATCGACTGGATGGAGCCGAGCTTCACCCCGGCCGCGTCGGCCATCTGCTTTGCCTGTGCCTGCGCCTGTTTGACGGCGTCCGCACGGGCCTTCGCCCGCAGCGCGCTGTCGTTGTCGATGGAGAAGGCGAGTTGCTGCACCCGGACGGCGTTCCCGGCGGCCTTGCCGACCGCGTCGATCAAAGTGCCCGCGGTGTCGATCTTCCGCAGCTTCGCGGTGACCATGTTCGTGACCTGGTAGCCGGTGATCTGACCCTTGTTGTCAAAGGAGGGATTGATCGACAATTGACTGGTCTGCAGATCGGCCGCCGCGACACCGCTCTTCTTGAGCACAGCTATCACTGCTGCGGCCCGCTTGTTGTTGTCGTCCAGCGCCGCCGTTGCGGAGGTGGAGTTGGTCTCCACTCCCAGGGTGACGGTGACAACGTCCGGCGTACCGGTGACGATTCCGGTGCCCTGGGCGGTGATCGCGCTGTTGTCGGCGCCGACCGGCGCCGTCGTCGCTACCTCGGTCGTCGATACCGCCGGCGCACCGACCGAGGACACCACCTGGCGGGCAGCGCTTTGCGGCGTTGCCGAGCAGGCCGCCAACGTCAGCACAGCGGCGGCGACGATGGCGATGCTGATGGGTGACCTGTTCATCTCGTCCTCCTTGAGTGGGGTTCCTGCCGGAAAGACGGCGGCAGTGGCGGCACGGGTTGCATCGGCGGCGGCCTGATCTCGCGGCCGGGACACTTCACACCCGTTGGCTGACAACTGACATGTGGCCGTGCGTCAGGCGCACGAGAAGATCGGCGCCGGCCGCGTCCTGCTCGGCGTGGCTGACCAGCACCGTGCACCGACGGGCGTCCGGAGCAAGGACCAGCGCAGTGATGGCCTGCGCGGTAGGGGCGTCCAGGTGCGCGGCCGGCTCGTCGGCGAGCAGGATCGGGCGGTCCGCGAGGATCGCCCGTGCCAGAGCGATGCGTTGCCGCTGCCCACCGGAGACTGCTTGACCGTGCTCGCCGACCGAGGTCGCGAGTCCGTGCGGGAGCGTGGCCAGCCAGTCGCCCGCGCCGGCCGCGGCCAGCGCGCCGGCGATCATCTCATCTGTCGCGGTCGGCTGCGCCAGCCGGATGTTCTCGGCCAGCGTCGAGTCGAACAGGTAGGCCTGCTGGTCGCACCAGGCGAACAGGGTGCGCGCCTCGTCGGGGTCGAGGTCGGCGAGATCTGTTCCGTCGACGGTGATCCGGCCGGCGCTGGGTGGCAGGAATCCCAGCAGGACGGCCAGCAGGGTGGATTTCCCCGAGCCGGACTCGCCGAGCACCACGATCCGGCGCCCTGGGGCGAGTTCCAGGTCGATGCCGCTGATCGCATCCCGGTCAGCTCCCGGCCATCTGGCGCTGACCCCGTGCAGTCCGATGATCGGACCGGAGGCGTTGTGCGGCAGCGGCTGCGGTGAGACCGGGGCGGCGACCAGGGGGGCGGTGTCCAGCACGGCGGCCAACCGCCCGGCGGCGGCGAACGACCGCCTGAGCGTGGCCGAGGCGACCCCGACCGACTGCACTGTGTCGGTCAAGGCGAGCGGCGTCAGCACGATGACGGCAAGAAGTACGGGGGACAGGTGCCCAGCGCTCACCGCCGGGACGCCCCAGAGCGCCGCGGCCAGCACGGCCGCACCCATCGACAGCACGGCCAGCCCGGCGGCAATCCCGGCTGTTCTTGCGGACCGGGCGTCGCTGCCACGCAGTTGTGCCTCCACCGCAGTGAGTTCGGCCAGCCGCGCGGGCAGCAGATCGCCCAGGGTGAGTTCGGTGAGGTCGTCGAGCACATCGCCGACGAGTTGGCCCCGCTGGCCCCGGAGGTCGACGATCCTCGACTCGGCCCGGCCAACGCGGCGAGCGGACAGCAGCGGCGCCACGATGCACGCGACGATCAGCGCCACGGCCAGCGCCACGCCGGCGGCCGGCAGCATGATGGCGGCCAATGTCACTGCGCCGCTGCCGATCACGATCGCGATACCCACTGGCAGCAGGCCACGCAGAAACGCGTCGCCGACGTCGTCGATGTCCGACACCACTCGGGTCAGCAGGTCTCCGCGGCGCCACAGTTGCAGTCCGGCAGGCGCAACGACGGCAAGATGCCCGATCAGCCGCTCCCGGAGCCAGGCCAGCAACCGGAACGCCGCGTCGTGCGAGACCAGGCGTTCGGTGTACCGCAGCACACCCCGCCCGATGCCGAAGGTACGGACGCCGACGATGGCGACCGTCAGGTACAACACCGGGGGGTGCTGAGCGGCGCGGGAGATCAGCCAGGCCGAGGTGGCCATCAGGCCCACCCCGCAACCAGCGGCGAGCGCGCCCAGCACCACCGCGGCCAGCAGCCGCCGACGGACACCCACGGCGGCTCGGATCAACCACGGAAGCCCAGATTTCGCGCCAGAAGAGGTTGCCCGGCTCGCTCTCCGTGCACCGGCGGCCGCCTTGGTGGCGCCGGGAACATCCGCTGCGGTGATCACCATGGCGACACCGCCAACGGATTTTCCGGCTCGAACACGGCAGCGCGAACATCCGCCGATTCCATGGCCACGACATGGTCGGCGATCGCCCGCGGCGCGCTGCGGTGACTGACCAGCACCACCGTCCGGCCCGCCAGCGCGCGCGAAAGACCATCCAGGACCAGAAGTTCGGTGATCTCGTCCAACGCCGACGTGGGTTCGTCCAGTAGCACCACCGACGCGCCGCCGCTGTGCAGGACTGCTCTGGCCAGGCAGATTCGCTGCCGCTGGCCCTGGCTCAGGCCGGCCCCGTCCTGGCCGAGCCGGGTGTCAAGACCAGCTGGCAGAGCATCGATGAAATCAATTGCAGCACAGTCGGTCAGCGCATCCCGACGCTGCTGCTCGGTAGCCGCAGGCGCTTCCAGATTGTCCCGGATCGATCCCGCCCGCAACACCGGCCGTTGCCCGGACCAGGCCAGCGATCGGCGCCAGGACTCCGGAGATACCTCGGCGAGATCGACCTCGGTGGCATCCACTGCATCAGGGGCCCAGGACGTCACCAGCACGCGCCCGGTCGATGGCCGCAGCAGCCCGGACAGCACGTGTAGCAGCGTGGTCTTCCCGGACCCGCTGGGGCCCACGATCACCGTGATCCCACCGGCCGGGATCTGAAAGCTCAACGGCCCGACCACCCCCCTGTCGTGACCGGCTGGATCGCCGACTACCACGCCCTCGACCCGCAGCCCGACCACTCCGCCGACGTCGGTGCGCACTCCGACGGCAGGCGGCGACATCTCGAGCAGGTCCAGTACCTGTCCGGCGGCTGCGACCCCGTCCGCCGCAGCGTGGAACTGGGTGCCCAGCGACCGCAATGGCAGGTAGGCCTCCGGTGCCAGGATCAATACCGTCAGCCCGATCTGCAAGGTCAGGTTGCCCGAGACCAGCCGCAGACCGATGGTGACGGCGACCAGCGCGACCGAGAGCGAGGCCAGCAGTTCCAGCACCATGGACGACAGGAAGGCGACCTTGAGGGTGCTCATGGTGGTGCGCCGGTACTGCTCGGTGATGCGTCGCACCGCGGCCGCCTGAGCCGTGGCCCTGCCGAACACCTTCAGCGTGGGCAGGCCGGCGATCACGTCGGCGAAGTGCCCGGCGAGCTGCGTCAGGGCACCGAGTTTCGCCCTGGTCTCGCGTCCGGTGTACCAGCCGACGAGAGCCATGAACAGCGGCACCAGCGGCAGAGTGCAGGCCACGATGATGCCGCTGATCAGATCGGAGGCACCGATGTAGCAGACCATGGCGATCGGCACGAACATGGCCAGCACCAGCTGCGGCAGGTATCGGGCCAGATAGTCGTGCAGCGAGTCGAGGCCGGCGCCCGCCAACACCGCCAATTCGCCGCCGTGCGCACCCGAGCGCCAGCGCGGGCCGAGCGCTGCCGCCTGGATCAGCAGTTCGCGGCGCAGCCCGGTGATCACCCCGGCGGCACTACGCCGGGCCAGTTCCTCGGCAGCCCAGGCCAGACCTGCCCGGACGGCGATCACGCCGCCCAGTGCGACCACCTGGCGGGCGACGGCCGAAAACCCGTGCCCTCCGATGATCACCTGAGCCAGGATCTCCGCGAGCAGGACGGCCTGGGCGACGATCGCGGCAGCGGCGCCCAGGCCGAGCAGAACGGAGACGACCAGCAGGTTGCGGACACCGGCAGCCCGCCGGATCAGCCGCGGATCCAGGGGTTTCATCGCGACATGGAAAGGGGCGCCTCCGGCGCGGCCGGCATCGGGATGTTCGCGGTCGAGATGCGCTTCCGGAAGACCCAGTAGGTCCAGGCCTGATAGGCCAGCACGAAGGGCACCAGGGCCAGGGCGACCCAGCTCATCACGGTCAGCGTGTACTGACTGGACGCGGCGTTCGTCAGGTTCAGCGAGAACGCCGGATCAGTGGACGAACGCATCACGTCGGGGTGCAGGGCGATGAACCACCCGGCCACCACCGTGAGGACCGAAACAGCGGTTCCCAGGAACGCCCAGCCGTCGCGTTCGGCCCTGGTGGCGGCCCAGCCGCCGGCCAACGCCAGCACCGCGACGGTGCCGACGGCCACCCCGAGCACCGTGCCGCTGAGCGAGATCTGCCAGATCACGTCGACGGCCAATGCCACGGCGGCCACCGCTCCCACCTTGATGGCCAGCCCACGGGCCCGGTCACGCACGTCGCCACTGGTCTTCAGGGCCAGGAACACCGCACCGTGAGTGAGGCAGATCAGCAGCAAGGTGACACCGGTCAGCAACGCGAACGGGTTGAGCAGGTTGAAGAAGCCACCGGTGTACTCGTGGGCGCTGTCGATCGGCACGCCCTCGATCATGTTCGCGAACGCGACGCCCAACAGCACCGGCGGCAGGACCGAGCAGGTTTGTATCGCCCAGTCCCAGTTGCGCCGCCAGAGGTCCGTGCTGCCCTTGGCGCGGTATTCGAACGCGACCCCGCGGATGATCAGGCAGACCAGGATGAGCAGCAGTGGCAGGTAGAAGCCGGAGAACAAGGTCGCGTACCACTGCGGGAACGCGGCGAAGGTGGCGCCACCGGCGGTGAGCAGCCAGACCTCGTTGCCGTCCCAGACCGGTCCGATGGTATTGATGAGCACCCGTCGACCGCGTTCGTCGCGGCCGACGATCCGCAGCAGCGATCCGACCCCGAAGTCGAAACCCTCGAGTACGAAGAAGCCGATCCACAGCACGGCGATCAGCACGAACCACACTTGGTTGAGCCACATGATGCGTCCTTTCCCGGGCTCAGTACGCGACAGTCATTGGGCGGTCGGCGATCTCGGCCGCTGTTTCGGGAATGCGCTCGTGGCTGCCGTCCGGGGGGGTCCCATCGGATCCGCCACCGAACGGCTGGTGGGAGACCGATACCAGCGCTTCCCTCGCAGAGGGCGGTCCGGCCTTGGTGAACTTGACGAACAGCCGCGCCTCGATCACGGCCAGCACTCCGTAGAGCGCGGTGAACACCACCAGCGAGGTGACAACCAGACCGGCGGGGACACTGGGGGACACCGAGTCTGCGGTTTTGAACAACCCGACGACGGTCCACGGCTGGCGTCCCATCTCGGTGAAGATCCAGCCGGCGGCGTTGCCAACGAACGGCCCGACGATGGCGATCGTCGCCAGCCGCCACACCCATTTCTGCTCCGGAAGCCGGCCGCGGCGGGTCAGCCACAACCCGACCAGGGAGACCAGAAGCAGTAGGAACCCGGCGCCCATCATCAGCCGGAACATCCAGTAGGTGATCGGAATGTTGGGGCTGTAGTCACCGGGGCCGCTCTTGACCGCCTCAGCGGCCTGGATGTCGTTGATGCCCTCGACCTGCCCGCTGAACGATCCGGTGGCCATGAACGATGTCACGCCGGGGATTCTGATGGCCCAGGTCTCGTGGCTGCCGTCCAGGCTGCCGATGCTGATGAGCGAGAAGGAGGCCGATGTGGTGCCGTCGTAAAGAGCCTCTGCCGCAGCCATTTTCATCGGCTGCACCTGGGTCATCACCTTGCCCTCCAGGTCGCCGGAGACGATCACGGCCACTGAGCCGACCAGCATGCCGATCAGGCCGAGTCGCAGCGAGGTCTTGAATACCTGCAGGTCCCGCTTGTGCATCAGGAACCAGGCGGAGACACCGGTGATCAGCACCGCCCCGGTCAGCACGCACGACAGGATGACGTGCGCGAACGTGTACAGCTGCAGTTTCTGGAACAGCACGGCCCAGATATCCACCAGCCGTGCGCGCTGCGTGGTGGCGTCGATGACGATGCCGACCGGGTGCTGCATGAACGAGTTGGCGGACAGGATGAAGTAGGCCGAGGCCGTGGTGCCGAAGGCCACCATCCACATGCAGGCCACGTGCAGCTTCGGCGACAGTTTGTCCCAGCCGAATATCCACAGGCCCAGGAATGTCGACTCGATGAAGAAGGCCAGCAGAGCCTCCATCGCCAGCGGGGCGCCGAAGACGTCACCGACGAACCGCGAGTAACTGGACCAGTTCATCCCGAACTGGAACTCCTGGACGATGCCGGTGACGACGCCGATGGCGAAGTTGATCAGGAACAGCTTCGACCAGAACTTGGTCGCCTGCAGGTAGTGCACCTTGCCGGTACGGACCCAGGCGGTCTCCAGGATCGCGATGAACATCGCCATGCCGATGGAGATCGGGATGAACAGATAGTGATACACGGTGGTGATGCCGAACTGCCACCGGGCCAGCGCCAGCGAGTCCATGACGAGTCGTTCTCCTCGGTCCGTGAAGGGCCCGTCCGGCGTCTCCGGACCTGGCACTGTCAGGCTGCGGCACCCACGCCCGGCTTATAAGGGCACAAGGTCCCTTCCGCAGGGTCCTGACGTCCTTGATCCACCACACTGAGTGACTTGAAGAATTGTTGAATTATAGATAAGGTGACTTTTGAAAGTACTCTCGCCACTCCCGAAAGCCGACCGACGTGCCAGTCCCGCTGTACCAGGCCAAAGCCGAACTGTTCCGCACCCTGGGTCATCCGGTCCGGGTGCGGGTGCTCGAAATCCTCCAGCACGGCCCGACCGCGGTGTCGGAGCTGTTACAGCGGTTGGAAATCGAACCCAGCAGTCTGTCGCAGCAGTTGGCAGTGCTGCGACGGGCCGGCATCGTCACGTCCACCAGGGTCGGGTCGGCGGTGACCTACCAACTGGCCGCGTCCGACGTTGCCGAGTTGATGCGCGCGGCCCGCCGGTTCCTGACCCAGGTGCTTGTCGGGCAGGGCGAACTGCTGGCCGAGCTCAACCGTTCCAGCGAGGAAGCCGAGCTCTCATGGCGCTGAATTTCTCCCGCCTGACCGCCATGCTGCCGGGGACGACGGACTGGAACGCCATGCGGCGCAACCCTCGCAAGGATCTGCTGGCCGGTCTGACAGTCGCGGTGGTGGCGCTGCCGTTGGCGCTCGCGTTCGGCGCGGCTTCGGGCATGGGCGCCCGCGCCGGTGTGATGACGGCGATCGTCGCCGGGGCTCTGGCCGCGGTCTTCGGCGGGTCCAACCTGCAGGTGTCCGGGCCGACCGGCGCCATGACAGTCGTGCTCATCCCGGTCATCCACCGGTTCGGGGCCAACGGCGTGCTGATGGTCGGATTGATGGCGGGCGCAGTTCTCGTCGTCGCGGCATTTGCCGGGCTTGGCCGGGCGGCCCGCTACCTGCCGTCTCCGGTGATCGAGGGGTTCACCGCAGGCATTGCGGTAGTGATTGTGCTGCAGCAGATGCCGGTGATGCTCGGGAAGACCGGGAAGGGCGACAAGGCATGGCAGTCCGCTCTGGATTCGGTGCGCCAATTCGTCGGGCACCCGGATCCGTGGCCGGTGTTGGTCACTCTCGGTGTTGCGGCACTGATTCTCATCGGGGCTAGTGGCCGATGCCCGCGCGCGGTGGAGGTCGCCGGCGGCATGGCCATACGGCACGCCGTCGGTGTGACCTTGTGCCCTACCTAACCCGGGATGGCCCGGACAGGATCGTGGCATGACTCACACCCTGCAGCGGTCCGATGCAGAGCTGGCGGACGCAGTCCGCGCTGATCTGCGAGGCCTTCCTTCGCTGGCCGGAACCCAGATCTTCGTCACGGTCGAACAAGGCGCTGTCACCCTCTACGGCCGGGCGGCGCATCACTTGCAGGCTCAGCTGGCCGAGAAGGTGGTACTGGGTGTGCCCGGCGTCGTGGCGGTGGCCCAGGAGATGTTCATTTCCACGCCATCGCAGAGCACCGACTCCGACATCGCGCGGCAGGCAGCACAGGCGTTGTCGCGTCGGGGTGACGTCCCGGACACCGTGAAGGCGACGGTGCAGAGCCGAGTGCTGACCCTGTCCGGCGAGGTGACCTGGCAATACCAGCGCAGCGCCGCCTGCCGCGCCGTCAAGGACATCATTGGCGTGAATACATTGGTGAACGCAATGACGGTCGGCACTCACCTGGTGGCCAGGGCACTGGCCGCGGACATCGCCGCGGCGCTGACCGCGCAGGCGAGAGACCCGCAGGAGATCGAGATATCGGTGAGCGCCGACAGCCGCGGTGTAGTGACCGTTTCCGGGACTGTCGGTTCCGAGGGCGCCCGGCTGCGGGCCGAGGAGATGTGCTGGGCGGTCCCCGGTGTGACCGACGTCGGCGACCGGTTGGTCGTCCTCAACCCGCTCTAGCCCGAGGTCGAAATCGCTGCTCCCGATCATTGTCCACTAATCCGTTGGCCACCAACATTCGCCCGATATTGTTGCCTACAAATAAGGAGTTGCCGTCATGAAAGCGCAATTGGAGAACGTCATTGTCGCCGGGGTGGACGGCTCGCCGTCGTCGACGGCGGCCGCCATGTGGGCAGCGGACGAGGCGGAATACCGCGGGGCCGCGCTGCGGCTGGTGCAGGCCTACGAGGTCACGGTGGGCTTCGTCGGCCCCGGTGTGATGATTCCGGCAAGCATGTACGACGATGTTCGGCACTGGGCCGAGATCGTGCTGGCGGATGTCCGCAAGGCGGTTGCCACCGCGCATCCGACGTTGGAGATCACCACCCAGTTGCGGCATGACCTGCCGTACGCCGCGATGCGCGAGGCGTCCGAGGGCGCCCTGATGACCGTGGTCGGCTCGCACGGCGCGAGTGAGATCTCCGAATCGGTGCTCGGTTCCGTTGCCTTGCGGGTCGCCGCCCGCGCCGCAGGTCCCGTGGTGATCATCCGAACCGACTCCGAGACCGGGATCGCGCACGGTGCCGGGCCGATCTGGGTCGGCCTCGACGGCTCGCCCAACTCGGAGGACGCGCTGGCCTTCGCCTTCGAGGAGGCGTCCCTGCGGCACCGCCGCCTGGTGGCCCTGCACAGTTGGAACGACGAGCCGACGCAGGGTTTTCTCCGCAATCACTCGCCGGCGGAGGACCGCGTCGAGTTTGACCAGGAGCAGCGACTGCTCGCCGAATCGCTGGCCGGCTGGTCGGAGAAGTACCCCGACGTGTCGGTGTGGCCGCTGTTGCTGCGCGGCCGGCCGGCCGCCAGCCTGTTGACCCACTATGCCGCAGCGTCGACGGAGAACAAGCCGTCGTTGATCGTGGTGGGCAGCCGTGGGCACGGTGGCTTCATGGGCCTGCTGATGGGATCCACCAGCCAGGCACTGATCTCCCACGCACCCTGCCCTATCGCGGTGGTCCGGACCGTTCCTACCAGCTGATCTTGCAGCCGGCCGAAAATCTCGCTGCCGGAAAACAACCGCCTTTACCAACAAATGAAGAAGTGGAGTGAAGACATGACTGTTACCCCACACCCCGGGAAAGGGCAGGTGCTGGTCGCCGTCGATGGTTCTCCGGCGTCGCTGGAGGCCCTGCGGCACGGTTATCGAATGGCCGGCCTTCTCGGCGACGAACTGGTGGGCGTCACCGTCTGGCAGCCGTACCGCCACGGAATCCTGCCGCCGAATTCGACCCATCCGCAGCAGGCGGCCGAGCAGCTGGTCGCCGAGAGCGTGGACGCCGCCTTCCACGGTCTGAAGTCGCCGAAATATACCGTGGTCACCCTGGAGGGAGATCCGGTGGACAACCTCATCCGGCTCAGCCACGGCGCTGACCTGCTGGTGGTCGGCAGTCGCGGGCACTCCGGTTTGGCCGCAAAACTTCTCGGGTCGGTGAGCGGTCCGCTGGCTGCCCACGCGCACTGCCCGGTGCTCGTCGTCCACGCGCCCACCGAAGTCACCGAGACGGACACCGCGCACGCAGTGGCCCATCACGGCCAGGACACTCCGGACCCGGGTGACCGCATCGTCGTGACCTTCTGACCGACACCGCGGGCGGGTCGAAAGACCCTCCCGCGGTGGGTCTTGTTGATCATCGGGCCCAACAAGTGGCGACTTTCGGCCCTTCTCGCAGATCTTTCCAAGGTAAATCCTAGATATGTCACCGAATCCCGGCGGCCGATCTCAACCGAGACCGAAGCGGGGCTTCCCGCAGAGATTAGGAGCACGTGCCATGAGCACCATCATCAAGACCCCATCCACGCCCACCCAGCCAACCGCGGGACCGCCGGTGGTCGCCAAGTATTCGGTGTCGGTCATCGCCACGACCCTATTGCGCTTCGGTCTGGCGTTCACCTTCCTCTGGCCGTTCCTGGACAAGACCTTCGGGCTCGGGTACTCCACGATCGGTGCAAAGTCCTGGCTCAACGGCAACTCGCCGACCAAAGGATTCCTGGGCGGCGTGTCGGCCGGCCCGTTCAAGTCGTTCTTCACCTCCATCTCGGGAAGCACCTTCTTCAGCTGGCTGTTCATGTTGACGTTGCTCGGAGTGGGCGTCGCGCTGTTCCTCGGAGTGGTCCTTCGCTTCAGCGCCATTTGCGGCGGGTTCCTCCTGTTCATGATGTGGGTCGCCGAATGGCCGATGGTCGATCACTTCGACGCCGCCGGCAAGATCACCCGGTCGAGCAACCCGTTCCTGGATGACCACCTGATGTACATCGTCGCACTTGTCGTCGTCGCCTCGGCGGCCTCTGTCCCGCTCTTGGGACTCGGCAAGTGGTGGCGTGCACAGACCGTCGTGATCGCCCACCCGTTCATGCGCTGATCTGAACACCAAGAAACACAAAAGCCCGCGGTGACCGCCGATCTACGGCGGTCACCGCGGGTCGTTCCATGTGCGGGTACCGGTTCGGCGAGACGCCGGCCGGTATTGCCGATCAGCCCTTGACGTAGGCCAGCTTCTCGGCGACCAGACCGTCACGGGTGCGGAAGATGTCCACCCCACGGACGAAGCCGTTCTCCCCGGGCGCCCAGGTATACCGCCATCGGACGACGACCCGATCACCGCAGCTGAACTGATCCTCGGTCTCGAACGCGCCGCCGCCAGACTCGGCGAAGAACTTCGTCCACGCTGCGCGGACCTGGGTCTGCCCCTCGTGTCGAACGCCGGCCGGCGGGGTGGTGGCCTCGAAAACGCAGTCTGCCGTCATCGCCGCCATCACGGCGTCGACGTCGCGCCGGTCGAAGGCGGCCCCGAAACGCTGCACGGCAAGTGCCGCCGGGCCGTTTTGCCGGTCGGACCGGCCGAACATGGCCAGCAGTCTGGTCTGCGGATCTGCGTCGTGTTCCACATCGGGACGCGGCCCGGTGGCGCCGGCGTCTCGATACATATTCTCCCGCAACGTGAACCAGCCGCCGACGGCGGCCACGAGCCCGGGGTCCAGCCGACCGTCGGTACCGATGGCCACCGCGAGATCCCAGGAGTGAATGACATAGTCGGCCGTCAACTGGCACAGGTACTCCGATCCGGGGACGTCCCCTGACGAGAGCCGGACCGTGCGCTCCGTTGCGCCATCGGTCAGGGTGGCTGCGTTCGCCGATCCGATGGCCTCGCGCCAGGCCGGCAGTAGCGCGTGGTCGTCCAGCTCGGCGTTGAGCCGGTCGCCGACCTCCGCGACGGTCAGTCCGGCAAGCAGGGGAGCGGTCCACCTGGCCTCGATAATCAGGTGGCGCAGCAGATCTCGGACGGTCCATCCCGAACAGGGTGTCGGGAGGTCGAGGTGCGCCGGCAGGATCTGCCCGACGAGGCCGTCCGCGATCGCTGCCGCGTGCCGGTAGGTCGACGCGGGATGTGTCAGGGTGGCGGTCATTTCGCGTACTCGCTGGCACCGAACCAGTCGACGGCGACGACCGGTTCGTCACCGACGACCCAGGCGTCGTGCCCGGAGGGCAGCGACGTGACGTCCCCGGGCAGGGCATCGAATTCGGTGCCGTCGGCCATCTGGATGCGAAGTGTCCCGCAGACGTGGTACTGGAAATGAGGAGCTTCGCAGAGTTCGGTGCCGGCGATGGGCTTGACATCGTGGGACCAACGCCAACCGGGTTGCAGAACGAGTCGACCGATGTCGCTCTGGCCGATCCTGATCAACTCCAATTGCCCGTTGTCGAATGTCCGCGTTTCGTCCGGCCCGGAAAAGCTCCGGTGCTCGGTGTGCTGTTGGGTGTGCATGGCGATACCTCCTGGTCGGTGCGGTGGATGTTCCTGCAACGAAGACGCTAGAAACTGGCTCTTGCAGTTCTCTAGCGACCGGCGATGATGAGCAGATGGCACGCCAGGTTCCGGTCGAACTTCGTTTGCTAGGACGGTTTGTCGTGCTCCGGGACGGTCGTGAGGTCCCGATGGCGGCTTTCGGCGGACGCAAGGTGCGGTCGCTGCTGCGCATTCTGGCTACCCGCCGGGGCCGCTTCGTCTCCCACGACGAGCTCACCGACATGCTGTGGGGCGATCACCCACCGCGGAATCCGGCCGCCAATGTCCAGGTGCTGATCAATCGGGCCCGTCGGGCTGCGGGTCGAGGAGACCTGATCGTCACCGGTGCGAGCGGTTACTCGCTGACGACGAGCCCGGACTGCTCCGTCGATGCCGAAGAGTTCATGACCGCCGTCGACCGCGCCAGAGTGTATCCACAGTCGGCTCTGGACATCCTGTCGGATGCCCTACGGGCGTGGGCCGGTGACCCACTGGCCGAGGACCTGTACGAGGACTGGGCCGTCGACTACCGATCCCGATTGCTTCGCGTTCGACAGCTGGCTCTGGAACAGGCGGCCACCCTGGCGATCGATTCCGGCCGGGCGTCGATGGCCGTCGAATTCGCTTCCACCGCGGCTCAGTGTGAGCCCCTTCGAGAAGTCGCCGTGCTGACCCTGGTACGTGCGATGGCCGCCACCGGAGATCCGATTGCAGCGCTCAATCGCTACGAGGAATTCCGCCATCTGCTGGCTGCGGAGATGGGGTTGGATCCGTCCGAAAGTGCGGTGGCGCTGCAGCGGGAACTGCTGACCGCCGGCTCGTCCTGGGTTCCGGTGTCGCATCCGGTACCTCGATCGGTCCAGTTCGATGCATTGCCTTTCGTCGGGCGGGAGCGGGAGCTGACCCAGATCATCTCGGCGCCAGGGTCGACCGGCCGCCACCTCGCGGTCGTGACGGGGTCGTCGGGATCGGGGAAATCCCGGCTGCTGCAGGAGTTTGCCACGGCGGTCCGGTCGACGACCATCCGCGCCGTTCTGGCCGAGCGCGACGAACCGTGGAGTCTGGCCCGGTCGCTCGTTCGCGAGATCCTGGCCGGTGATGCGACCGCCGATCACGAACTGCCGGGTGCCCTGCGCAGTGCGCTGGCGGCCATCGTGCCGGAACTGGACGTCCCCAGTCCGATGCGCCCTGACCCGGAAAGCACCCGATCACTGCTGGTGGAATCCACTGTTCGGCTGGCGGCCACCATCCGGGGATCGGTGCTCATCGTCGACGATCTCCAATGGGCAGACGCGAGCAGCCTCGCGCTACTGACGGCTGTCTTCGCCAGGGTGCCCGATCTGGCGGTGGTGCTGGCGCATCGCCCGGAGGAGGTAGGCACCGACAGCGACGTTCGCCGATTTCTCGACCAGCTGACGCCGACGGTGCGGGTGACCCTGCCGCCGTTGGGCCCGGGCGACATCCGCGCGCTGATCGGGGACGAGCAGTTCGCCTCCGTCCTCGCCGATGTCACCGATCGCTCCCCGCTGGCGCTGACCGAGGTGATCCGGGCCCTCGTCGCCGACGGGCTCGTCGGTCGGGATGCCGACGGTCGGTGGCGGCCGACGGCGAGCGGCGCCATCGAGCGGAGCCGCGCTGTCGCGGCATCTGGTCAGCGGCAGGCGATCGCGGTTCGCGCGGACAGGCAGGCCCCGCAGGCACGGGAGTTGCTCAACCTCCTGGCGCTGCTGGCGAGAGAGGTGGCCACCAGTACCCTGGCTGAGGCATCCGGCCTCGAGGAGCGAGCCTTGCTGGCAATGTTGACAGCTGCTGCCAATGCCGGTCTGGTGCGGATGGGCGAGCAGGGCTGGGCATCGGCCCACGACATGATCACCGAGGTACTGGCGGGTCGCCTGACTCCGGCCGAGCGAGGCCGCTTGCACACATTGATCGCCAGGGCTCTGGACAACGCAGAGGCTGATCCGGCCGAACGGGCCAGGCATTGGCTCGGTGCTGGAGATTCCCGCCGTGCTGCCCACGCCTACGCCGCTGCGGCCGAGCGGGCGCTCGGCAGCGTCGCCGACCGCGAAGGGGCCGAGTTGGCCACCGCCGGACTGGGCGTCGCCCCGCCGGGAGAGTTGTCCGCGAGGCTCTCCGAAGCGCGAGCACAGTGCCGGGCCCGGCTGGGCGACATCTCCGGCGCACGGATCGATCTGCGGGCCGCGCTGACCGCGTACCCCGCGGGGCCCGTCCGCGCACGGCTTCTGGGTCGACTGGCGAGCCTCGCGTCCGGCGCCGATGACCTCGTCCGGGCCGCCGAGCTGGCCGAACTCGCCCTGCTCGAGGCAGGTTCGGATCAAGCCGCCAGGGCGGGGGCGTTGGAGATCGCGTCCGTTCTCGACATGAACCTCGACCGCCGCGACCGCGCGGAGCAGCGGGCCGGCGAGGCACTCGCGATCTACCAACAGATCGCCGATGCTCCGGGGACCGCCAGGATTCTGGACGCCAGGGCGATGGCGACCTTTCTGGCCGGCGAGGTGCGGGCCGGCTCCGCGCTGCTGGCTCGGGTGGCCAACCTTTTCGAGGACTCCGGTGACCTGACGCGGGTGATCACGCCGCGTTCCACCAGCGGCCACGGCTCGGTGTTCGGCGGGCGGGCACAGGAGGGTCTGCAGGTGACGTCGGCTGCCCTCGAATTGGCCAGGACACTCGGTCACCCGGAGGGTCAGACCTACTCGCTCTGGCACCGGACGGAGGCCCTGGCCGCGCTCGGTCTGCACGCGGAGTCGCTGGCGAATGCACATGAGGCGTTGTCGATCGCGCTCGAACTCGGTCACCGCGGCTGGACCGCAACCGCATGGCGGGCGACGGGTATCGCCCATCAGTCGGCAGGGGACCTGGATCGTGCCCTGGCGGCGTTCTTCGAGTCGCTCGCCGTCTCCGAGCACCTGGACCTGTTCGCCAGTTGGGCAGCGTCCAGGGCCGCCTCGGTGCTCATCGCCCTTGGCCGTCTCGACGACGCTGCACCGCTGGTGGAAAGGGCTCTCGGGCAGGGACCGCCGCTGGGTCAGTACGAGGCCCGCCTGGCGCGGGCTGAGCTGGCCGCCGCACGATTCGACGAGATCGCGGTTGCGGTCGCTGTTGACGCCCTCCGCTTCGCCGACGCTGGAGGCGTGCAGCAAGGCCGCGCACGCCTGGTCGAACTCGCGGCCGCCGAGGTTTGAATCAACGGCCGTCCGCTTTGTTGGGGTCGAAGGTCCCTTGGCACGCGCGTCGGGGTGACTCACGCTGGAGTGTGGGTGAGCATGCGCGAGATCAGGTCCGCCGCTGGGCGGCAGTCGAATCGCCATGTACGTCTCACACCACCGGGGGATACCAAGATGACGATCGACACCGCTCAGCCCGCCGCCGAACATGTAGAACCGCAGCCTTCCCCGAGTGAACACCTGTTGACCCGCCGGTCGGTGCTGAAAACACTGGGCGTCGGAGGCGCCACCGTTCTGGTGGCCGCCACCGGCGTGGTCAGTTATCGGGTCTTCGACAACGGGGTGCTGGATTCCGGGTCGGGCAGCCCCTACGACCCGTGGTCGCAGTGGCGGGCGGATCCAAGCCCGGTCGGGGCTGTCGGCGCCGCAATCCTCGCGGCCAATCCGCACAACACCCAACCCTGGCTCTTTCATGTGACACCCACCAGCGTCGATATGTTCGCCGATCCGGGCCGCAGAATGCCGGCCATCGATCCGTTCGACCGTGAGCACGACATCGGCCTCGGCTGCGCGCTCGAGAACCTCGCCCTTGGCCTGGCCGCCCGCGGATACCGGCCGGCCGTCGCGTTGTTGCCGCAGGCCGGCGACCGGACGCAGGTGGCCACCGTCAGGCTGACCGCCTCGACCCCGGTCATTTCACCGCTGTACAACGCGATCGGTGATCGGCATTCCAATCGTGGGCCCTACACCGGCGCGGTGGTGGCCCAGTCGATGCTCGACTCGTTGGCCGGGTCGAGCACTGACCTGCCCGGCGTGGACGTCCGGTGGTTCTCCTCTGCGGTGGACAAGGCCGCGCTCACGTCGGTGATCATGGACGCCACCAACGCGTTCATCGCCGACCAGGGCCAGTCGCAGGAGGCGTTCGCCTGGTTCCGGAACAACCGTGACGATATCGAGAAGTACCGGGATGGGCCAACTCTGGATGCGCAGGGTCTGGCACCGCTCACCCTGGCGTTGGCCAAGATCCTGCCCGGGTCGTCCAGGGTGGCCGGCGACAAGTTCTGGCTCGACCAGACCCGCACGGTGCACACCGCGACTGCCGCTGCGTACGGGGTGATCACCGTTGCCGACGCTGACGACGTGGCGTCGAGGCTGCGGGCCGGCCGTCTGCTGCAACGGATCCACCTGGCGGCGACGATCAACGGTTTGGGGATGCAGCACATGAATCAGATCACCGAACGCATCGACCGGGAACGGGACCAGGGTGCGGCGGCCACCTTCCTGCCTCGCCTGCAGCGCCTGCTGGCCGAGCCGGGACGTCAGCCGCTGGCGGCCTTCCGGGTCGGTCATCCGGTCCGCGCCGCCCTTCGCAGCCCGCGCCGGCCGGTCAGTGCGGTCGTCCGATGACCACCCCGCGGTCACGCCTGATCTCCGTCTGGTTGTCGGTGCTGCTGAGCCTGCTGGGCGCCTTCGAAGTCCTGATGGCGGCGGGTGCGGCTTCGGTGGGGACTGTGGTGGTCGGTGTCATCGGCGGAGTGGCGTTGGCGGCCGCTTCGTGGGTCCCGTCGCTGCGCCTGCGGTGGGTGCTGCTGCTGATCGGCGCGCTGCCGTTCGCGATCCTGACCTGGTGGAGCGTGGCGGGTCCGCTGGTCGCGGTCGCTGCCCTGGCCATCGGCATCCCGACCCTGCGGCATGGGTTGGCCGGCGCTCGAATCACTGCCCCGCCGACCGGCCGGACAACCGTGGGCGCAGCGTGATCGAGGCCGAGCGGGTCAGCAAGCGCTACGGCTCGACACTGGCGGTCGACGATCTCAGTTTCACCGTCTCCGACGGTCAGGTCACCGGCTTCCTCGGCCCGAACGGCAGCGGCAAGTCCACCACCATGCGGATGATCGTCGGGCTGGACGCACCGTCGTCGGGACACATCACCGTGGGTGGTCGCAATTACGCCGAACTGAGGTTCCCGCTGCACGAGGTCGGAGCCCTGTTGGACGCGAACGCGGCGCACCCGGGCCGCACCGCCCGGAACCACCTGCTCTGGCTCGCCGACTCCAACATGATCGCCCGGGCCAGGGTCGACGAGGTGTTGGGCCGGGTGGGCCTGAGCGACGTGGCCCACCGCCGCACCGGCGACTTCTCGCTCGGCATGGGACAGCGGCTGGGTATCGCTGCGGCGCTGCTCGGTGATCCGGGAACATTGATCTTCGACGAACCCATCAATGGACTGGATCCCGAGGGCATTCTGTGGGTCCGGCAGCTACTCCGGTCACTGGCGCAGGAAGGTCGCACCGTGCTGGTCTCCAGTCACCTGATGGGCGAGATGGCCTTGACCGCAGATCATCTCATCGTCATCGGGCGCGGCCGGCTGTTGGCGTCCGGTAGCGTCGCCGAGTTCATCGAGCGCAGCTCCGGCCACCACACCCACGCCCAGACGCCTGATGCCGCAGCACTTTCCACCCTGCTTCAGCAGAAAGGTGCGACCGTGAGCGCCGACGGCGCGCAAGGCCTGTCAATCACCGGAATGGAGTCGCGGGACGTGGGCATCACCGCGGCGGCGGCCGGGCTCACCCTGTACGAACTGTCGACCCAGCGGGCCTCTCTGGAGGAAGCGTTCATGGAACTCACCCGCGAGCACGCCGACTTCCGCGCGAGTGCCGGTGTCACCGGCGGCGCCGGATGAGCCAGATAGTGCGCCCTCCCGACGATGCGTCGGTTGCCCCGCCGAGCACGAGCGGCCGGCCGAGCCTTGGCAGGGTCTTCCTGGCTGCGACGCGCTCGGAATTCACCAAACTGCGGACCGTGCGGTCGACCGTCTGGGCGCTGATCTTCACTGTGGTCACCATTGTCGGCATCGGGCCGCTGCTGACCGCCCTGGAGCTGAGCCGCTGGGACAAGCGGACGGCCACCGAGATCAATGGCTTCGATGCGCTGCTGTACAGCTTCGCCGGGATCAACCTGGCCCAGTTGTCGATCGGCGTGCTCGGTGTTCTGATGATGACCTCTGAGTACGGCGCCGGCGCCATCAAACTGACCTTCGGAGCCACCCCGCAACGCGGGCTCGTGCTGGGCGCCAAGGTCGTCACGTTCAGCGTGGTGGTCGCCGTCGTCACCTTCTTCTCGTGCCTGTCGGCGTTCCTGATAACCCAGGCCCTGCTCGCACCAAAGCATGTCGGGTTATCCATCTCTGATGCCGGTGTCTTCCGTGCCGTCCTCGGCGGCGCCGTTCACCTGGTGCTGATCGGCGCTATCGCGGTGTGCGTCGGCGCGGCGCTGCGCAGGACCGCCGGCGCGGTGGCCGTGCTGTTTGCGGTGCTCCTGGTGATACCGGGCCTGGTCGCGCTGCTGCCATCCCCCTGGAACAACACCATCACCCAATACCTGCCCAGCTCCGCGGGGGTGGCGATGTCGGCGGTCGTGCAATTCCCGAACCTGCTGAGCCCGGCCGGTGGGTTCTTCGTGCTCTGCGGATATACCGCCCTATTGCTGTTGCTGGCCGCCGTGATGCTGCGCCGGCGCGACGCCTGACCCGACCGGTATCCCAAGGGGCCCGACCAGTTCACCATCGGTTCATCTGACGGGCCTTGGACGGGTTCGCCGGCTGTGCCACGGTGACACCGTGACGCAGAAGATGTTGCTGGTACACGGGTCCGGAGAACGCATCAGGTGACACTGTTGTCGTACCGGGGTACTCCTGAACCCGGGGTCGAGGTAGCGGCGCCCCGGCGCCGCCGGACGAAGCAGATTCCCAGTGGGGCGGACAAGACCTTCAACGTCGCGATGTGGGCCGGCGGTCTGATCGTGCTCGTGCTGATGGTCGCCGTCGGGGCATTTCTGCTGGTCCGCTCCGTCGAAGCACTGAAGGTGGCCGGGTTCTCGTTCCTGACCACCTCGGCCTGGGAACCTGGTGCCCGCCACTTCGGCATCGCCGCTGTCATCGTCGGAACGATCCTGATCGCCCTGGTCGCGGTGATCGTCTCGGTGCCGATGGCGATCGCCACCGCGCTGTTCATCAGCCAGATCGTCCCAGCCAGGCTCAAGCAGACCTTGGTCACGGCGGTCGATCTGATGGCCGCGATCCCGTCGGTGGTGTACGGATTGTGGGGCGCGTTCTTCCTGCAGGGGCACGTGCTCTCGCTGTCCAAGTGGATCTCCACCTGGTTCGGCTGGATCCCGATATTCCGGGTGGACGGAGCCGATCCGACGAATCCGCTGTCCAGCAACAGCGTTTACACCTCCTCTGCTTTCATCGCCGGCCTGGTGGTGGCGATGATGGTGATGCCGATCCAGTGCGCGGTGATGCGGGAGACGTTCGACCAGACACCCTTGGGTGAGAGCGAGGGAGCCTTTGCGCTCGGTTCCACCCGGTGGGGAATGATCCGGATGGTAGTGCTGCCCTTCGGCCGGGGCGGTGTCGTCGGCGGCACCATGCTCGGGCTCGGCCGGGCGCTCGGGGAGACCGTCGCGGTCTACATGATCATCTCGCCGGTGTTCACCATCAACTTCCACATCCTGCAGAACGGCACCAACTCGGTGTCCAGCCTGATCGCGAACAAGTTCAGCGAATCGTCGAACTTCAGCCTGTCTGCGCTGATGGCGGCCGGGCTGGCGTTGTTCGCACTGACCCTGCTGGTGAACTTCGGCGCCTCGGCGATCATCAGCCGCAGCCGTTCCGGAGCGATCAGCGAATGACCGCCCCCCGGATCAGGCGCATCGGCCGATCATCATCGGAGACTGCGCTGCCGTTGACCGGCGCTGCGGTGTCGGCGATTGCCCTGACCTGCGTGCTGTTCAACTGGATCACGCCGATGTCGGGTGCCCTCGGGTTCGTGGTGGTGGCCTTCGGATTGTTCCTGGCGATGTACGCCGGCCTGCTGTCGGTGACCGAGGGTCCGATGGTGGTGCGTGACCGGGTGGCCACCGTTGCCATCGCTGCGATCGCCTGCATCGGATTCGGCGCACTGCTGCTGGTGATCGTCTACACCGTGGTCAAGGGATTCGGCGCCCTCGCACACTGGAATTTCTACGCTCAGGACATGACGAATGCCGGCCCGTTGGACCCGCTGTCGGTGGGTGGCATCCGGCACGCACTGGTGGGCACCGCCTGGACCATGGGCATCGGGTTGAGCATCGCCATCCCGCTGGGCGTGCTGGCCGCGCTGTTCCTGTCCGAGTGCCGTGGACCGGTGGTCTGGTTGGTGCGGACCACCGTGAACGCGATGACCGCACTGCCGGACATCATTGCCGGGCTGTTCATCTACATCGTCTGGATTCTGCTGGCCCACCACCAACATTCGGCGTTTGCTGCGTCCCTGGCACTGGCCATCATGATGACACCGGTGATCATCCGCACCTCCGATGTGGTGCTTCGGATGGTGGCCGGCAATCTGCGGGAGGCCAGCGAGGCGCTGGGCGCGCCCCGGTGGCGGACGGTGTGGCACGTGGTGCTGCCAACGGCCCGCTCCGGGCTGGCGACCGCTGTCATCCTCGGCGCCGCGCGCGGCATCGGCGAGACCGCGCCGGTGCTGTTGACCTCCGGTTCGAGCTCGTTCACCAACGCCAATCCGTTCTCCGGGCCCAACACCTCGCTGCCGCTGGTGGCGTTCGAATTCACCCGCTCACCCATTCCCACGATGATCGCCCGCGGATTCGGCGCCGCCGCATTCCTGATGCTGGTCGTGGTGGTGTTGTTCCTGATCGGACGTTCGCTCGGCGGTCGGACGCCGGGCGAGCAGAACAGGGCCAGGATCCGCCGCGCCCGCCGGGCTTCGGCACGCGACTCGGCACGCTTTGCCGAGAACGCCCGCCGTGGGCCGGTGCAGGTTCCGGCGATCTTCGAAATGACGGCGGCGCCGACCCGAGGTGTCCGCCGCCCACTGATCTTGCTGGCGACGCTGGTATTGGCCCTGGCTGCGGCGCTGGCTGCGGCTCTGCCCACCCTGGCGGCCGTCCCCATCTCGGGGGCAGGATCGACCTGGGCGCAGACGGCAGTCGATCAATGGAAGCGCGACGTCGTCAACCAGGGACTACAGGTCAACTATTCGGGCACCGGCTCCTCCGACGGTCGTCGGCAGTTTCTCAATGGGACGACGGACTTCGCGGTCTCCGACATTCCGTTCCAGTTCCACCCCGAGGACAATTCCGAGCCGGAGACCCCGGCGTCGGGAACATATGCCTATATGCCGGTGACGGCCGGTGGCACGGTGTTCATGTACAACCTGACGATCAACGGCCAACGGGTGACGAACCTCCGGTTGTCCGGCGAGAACGTCTCGAAAATCTTCACCGCGGTCATCACCCAGTGGAACGATCCGCTCATCGCGGCGGACAACCCAGGTCTGAGTCTGCCGGCCCGCCGGATAGTTCCGGTGGTGCGGTCCGACGGGTCGGGATCGTCGGCCCAGTTCACCCTGTGGATGATCAACCAGTTCCCTGCGCTCTGGCGGGCGTACTGCGGCAAGGTCGGGCGTCAGAACGCTTGCGGTTTCACATCATTCTTTCCAAGCGTCACCGGGATGGTGTCGCAGTCCGGTGACCTGGGAGTGTCGGGGTACATCTCGCAGTCCTACGGTGAAGGTGCGATCGGCTACGTCAACTATTCCTATGCCCTCAATACCGGATTTCCGGTGGCCAAGATACTGAACAAAGCCGGCTATTACACCGAGCCGACGGCCAGCAATGTCGCCGTTTCGCTGAGTGCGGCGACGATCAACCCGAACAAGAACGACCCGGCGGTGTACCTGACGCAGGACCTCACGCATGTCTACAACAACCCGGACCCGCGCACCTATGAATTGTCCAGCTACAGCTATTTCATCCTGCCGACCAAAGTGCAGGGGCAATTCACCACGGACAAGGGTGCGACGCTCGGCCAGTTCGCCTACTACTTCATGTGCCAGGGCCAACAGAAGGCCGAGCAGCTGGGTTACTCGCCGCTGCCCATCAACCTGGTGAACGCCGGGTTCGAGCAGATCCGAAAAATTCCCGGGGTCGACGGGCAGTCGATCACTGCGGCGCAGTGCAACAACCCGACCTTCTCCGGCGACGGTCACAACAAGCTCATCGACAGCGCACCGATGCCAGATCCCCGGGACAAACTCGGGTATGCCGGAGGCCAGAACCCGGGTGGCTCCGGCGGCGCCAAGGGCACCACGCCGGTGAAACCGGTGACTGTGCAGACCCAGTCGACTCGGCAGACCCCACAGACGCAACGGCAGACCGAGGCGCAGAATCCTTCGCAGACCCTGCCGCAGAATCAAAGCTCGAACCAGAATCAGAATCAGAATCCGACGACAGCAGGCCGGCGCGTCACCGGCTCACCGGCCGGCCGGACCGGCGCAGCGTCGCGCTCGCCGGGCACGAGCAGGAGTACAGCAGCGGCGGCACCGAACTCTGCGGGCGCCGCCGCCAGGCCGAGTGGATCGCGGCCGGTCATTGCCGGGCCGGCCGCGGCAGTGGTCTGCGACCCGGACTCGGGTGTGTGCGGCGCGGCTGGCGATGGGGGCGCGCAGGCCCCGCAGAACGCGGCGGATGGCTCCGATGTGGGTGTTCAGGCTGTCTCGCTGGCTGTTCCGGTCACTGCTCCCTCGGGCTGGGGCAGCGCTCAGACCCTGATGGTGCTCGCCGGTGTCTGCGCACTGCTGCTGTTCGTCGCGCCGCCCCTGGTGGCGCGTCGATTGCGCCGCACCGACCGTCCTGACGTGTAACGCACCGCCCGGAGATTCGGTGGAAGTCACCAGCTGTTCACTCGATAAGTCCTTCTGCACAACGGTTGTTGTGTGAATCTTGGGTCAGGACACCGGCGCCGAGCCGGTGCCGCCCACCTTCTCGAGACGGAAGAGATCCGGCTCGATCGAGTTCCTCGGGAGGAACGATGCATCACGCAGTACGCAAGTGTCTGATGGTGGTGGCCGCCGCTGCGACCGTCACCACGCTGATCGCCGGCCCGGCCAGCGCCGATCCCGGCATCACCTACCCCGGCAGTGCACCCTATGCGACGGCGCCCATCGCCGGCATGGGCTCGGACACCACCCAGACGGTGGAGAACGGCCTGGCGGCCAAGGCCTCGACGACCCTGGGCGCCCCGAAATTCGAGTCGTGGGACGCGGTCAACCCGACCACCGGCGCCAAGCACGACAGCATCAAGAGCAACTACCGCCGGGCCAACGGGTCGACCGAGGGGCAGGCGGCCATCTCCAGGGCATTTGACGGTGGGGCCTGGCCGAAGGGCTGTGGCGCAACGGGTACCACTACTCTCGCCGGCAAGATCCAGTACGCCCGGTCGTCGTCGGGGCCCAAGGTTCCAGGTACCGCAGGCAATTCGCAGCTGACCTTCATCCCGTTCGCGCGTGACGCCGTCAGCTACGCCTTCAACGGCACCACCGGCACGCTGGGTTCGATGTCCTTGAGTCAGATCCAGGGGGTCTACCTGGGTACCATCACCAAGATCAACGGCATCACCATGCGCCCGTACCTGCCGCAGGCCGGATCCGGTACTCGGTCCTTCTTCCTGACCAAGGTCATGGGTCTGACCACCGAACCGGCGTTCTGGGCCACCCTGCCGACCACCGAGGAAAATGACGCGAACGTCATCAGCGTGGTCGGTCGGATGATGCCTTTCTCCGCCGCGAACTGGATCGCGCAGAAGAACGGAAAGCAGGTCAACCACACCGGTACCGCCAAAATCGGTTCGCCCAACGGAGTAGCGCCGACATTCGGAACGGCGCCGACCCTGACGCCGCACATTGTCTACTTCGCCAACACCACCTTCGGTCGTGACGTTTACAACGTGGTGACCACCGCCTCGGTGACGCCCGGCAACGCGAAGTTCAACTCCAACCTCTACAAGCTGTTCGTGAACAGCGGATCCGGGTCCCCGGCCCTTCGCAAGTGGGATACCACCACGACCAGCCTCGGTTTCAGCACCAGCACTGCCGGTGTCAACGGTTCCACCACCCTCAAGGGAAACCTGGTCGCCAACCCGACCAGCCTGGCCACCTGCTGACCGGAGTCGGTCTGGGTGAATTGTCGCCAATGGACACCGGTGTCCCCGCCCAACAGGGGCGGGGACACCGGTGCGCCACGGGCAGTGATCGAGCGGAACTGGAGTTCACGATGAGTTCGACGGGCATCGGCCGCTGGCGTCGGCTGCTCGCGGTGTGCGCACTGGTCGGAACGACGCCGCTGCTGATGGCACCGGCGTCGGTCACGCCTGTGTCGGTGGCGGCGCCGACCCCGCAGCAACTGCTCGGATCGCAGGGCACCGATGTTGCCCTGTCGGACACCGACTCCGCAGTCACCGTGCCCGGTGTCGGCAGATATCGGCAGATGTCGTTCCACCTGAGCAAGACCAGAGCGCTGACGAACGAGGCGATCTCAATCACCTGGACAGGTGGCGACGCGGGTACCCCGATCGGCCCGTTGGAGAGCACCAATTTCGTTCAGCTGATGCAGTGCTGGGGCGATCCGGTAGTCGCGGCGGACAGCAGTTCCGGCCCACCCCCGGAGCAGTGTGTCTTCGGCGCCGATCCGGACGATCTGCGGGTGAACGCAACCAACAACGGCTTCGAATTCATCAGGGCCAGGATGCCGGCCGTCGAGGATTGGGTGCCGTTCAGGGCTGTCAATGGCACGGTTGTCGCGGCCGACACCGGGATCAATCCCAACAATCCGAGCAGCTCTGCGTGGGTCAACCCGTTCTACACCAAATTCACCTCGAATGAGATCGGCGGTCTCCGCAACAATTCGGACGGCTCTGGCAGTGCGTTCTTCGAAATTCATACCGGTCTGCAGTCCGCAGGATTGGGTTGCGGTCAGAAACTCAAGAGCGGTGGCTATCCCCGGTGCTGGCTGGTCGCCGTCCCGCGCGGAGCGCACGATGACGTCGCAGGTGTCGACGACAGAGGCCAGGCCGCCACCACCCCGCTGGATACCCGCGGGCCATGGAAGAACAGGGTGGCCATCCCGCTGGACTTCACACCGGTAGCGTCCAGCTGTGCTCTGTCGAATGCTCAACAATCGATCTCCGGCGCCGACCTGAGCTTGCCGGCAATGGATCGATGGCTGCCGCGGTTGTGCACGCAGGCCGGCGCGCCGCCCTACATCTACACCCGCACGCAGGATGACCGGGCCCGGACTTTGTTGCTGCAGCGGGCGAATGGGGGTGCAGGCGACGGAATGATCGTCACCGACACGCCGCTGGATTCTGCGCGTCTACCCGCGGGCCGCAGTGCTGTCTATGCGCCGCTGGACATTTCGGCGGTCGTCGTCGGCTTCAGCATTCAGCGCAACAATGTGGTGGACGGACAGCCGGCGTCGGTGCAGGACGCATTCCAGCGTTTCCAGTCCTCGTATGTGGGGCACATCAGGCTGACACCGAGGCTGGTGGCCAAACTGCTCACCCAGTCCTACGGGACCTACCTCCAGCCGGGCACGTTCCTGCTGCCGGAGGACAATTCAAAGGCCAGGTACGCCTGGTCGCTGAACAACCCGAAGACGATGCTGTTCGACCCGGATTTTCAGGCCGCCAACCCGGAATTCACCGTGTTGGGTCCCATCGGCACCGAAAGTGCCACCAGCCTGGAAGTGTCATTGGGATCGTCGGCGGCGGCCACCGCGGTGTGGAAGTGGATCGGGGCGGATCCAGCTGCGACGAAATGGCTGTCGGGCGCGGCCGACCAATGGGGCATGACGGTCAACCCCTACTTCTCCACGAATGCGAAGCAGAATCCCAACCAGGTTGCCTTCGTAATCCCACCCAGTGGCGGTTTCCCCAAGAACGATCCGCTGACCTGGATCACCCCGGACGCCGCGCTGTTCAAGCTGCCGGCGCTATCGCTGAACAACGAGTGGCCCTACCAGGACTCGCTGACCTCGACCGCCAGGGTGACCCGCACCGGCAATAGGGGTGCCAAGATCAATTTTGACCCCAACTCGCCGCTGGGCTACGCACCGTCGGGCACCCAGGCGTTGGGTGCCAGAGCCATGCTCTCGATCACCGATGCAGCGGATGCCCAGCGCTTCGGCATCCAGACTGCGGCGCTGCAGAATGCCAACGGCGACTTCGTCGAGCCCACCGCCGACGGCCTGAGAGCAGGGGTTGCTGCCATGGTCCCCGATCCGACATCGGGCGTGCTGCAACCGGACTACCGAGCCAAGGTCAAAGACGCCTATCCACTGACCTCGGTGGACTACGCCACTGCGGTGCCGTCGGTGTTGACAGCAAAAGAACGGTCGGACTATTCGCGGCTGATCACCTATGTTGCCGGACCGGGCCAGATCACCGGGGAGGCCCTCGGCCAGCTTCCGCGCGGATACCTGGCGCTGCCGCCGCAGTTGCGTGCCCAGTCGCTGGCGGCGGCGTTCCAGGTAGCCTCCGGTACGCCCGCCCTGCCGCTGCCCACTCCGACGACAGAACCGACGCCGACCTCCCATCCCAGTTCGAGCACCTCAGCCGGCCGAACCACCGCCAGGGTGACCACTTCGGTCAGATCGTCGCCGGCGAGTGCCACGCCGACTACACCGGCGGCTCCGCCCCAGGCCGCCGGGGACAACAATGCGGCGCCGCCCGATCCCGGCGGCAGCGATCCGAGCCTCGCGCCGGCCGCTGCGGGTCCTGCCCGCGCGTCCGGTCCGGTCCGACGGACCGCCGCGCCGACATCATCGGCCGGGGCGAAGGTGATCAGCGCGACCACGGCACCGGCTGACACGACCGTCTCGGCGACCGGCGCTCTGCGACTCGCCGCGGTGACGACCGGTGCCGACCCGGTCGCTGCGCCGTGGGTGGCGATCCTCTTTATCATCGGGGTCGCCGCAGCCCTGTTGGTGCCGATCGTCGGCCGCACCCACAACAGCCGCCGGAACTAGGAGAGGACGTTGCCGTGTCGGGTCTGACCCGCCGTCTGGTGATCGCCGCGGTCGCACTTGCATTGGCGCTGGCTGTACCGCTGACCGCCACCGCACTGGCCGGGTCTGCTGTTGCCGCCGCCGCACCGACGAAGTCCGGCCTGCTGACCCTGGGAACGACCTCGGGGTCGATCACCGGGACCCTGACGCTGACGGTCACCCCGGCCGCCGGGGCCGGTCGTCAGGTCTGTGATCCGGCCAACGACAGTTACGGGGTGGTGTATGCATCCGCGCCGGGCCACGAGGACGGCGTGGCCGGCGAGCTGGTCAACTACACCATCCTGGCGCCGGCGGACGGGTCATTGATTCCGGCCGGCGGTACGGTCACCCAGTTCCTGCCAACGGTGATGGACCCGGTGTTCCCCGCGAGCGGTGCGAGCACGCCGCTGGACTCGTCGACGAACGGCACGTTCAGCCTCGGGGTTCGCTGTCAGGACGGCGCCTCGACCCAGATCTTCCAGAACTACTGGACCACGATCACTATCAGGAACGGCACCTGGACGCTGGGCGGGGCCGACCCGACGACCACCTCCACCGGGTCCAGTTCTGCCACCGGATCGACCACATCGACCACCCCGGCCGCGTCCAGTACGTCGACCTCACCGACCGGTCCGGTTCGGGCGGGCACGCTGGCGGTCTTGCCGACCAACGGTCGACTGCTGGCTGGCACCTACAACCTGGCGGCGCGGCCCACTACTGCTGGTGCACAGCAGGTCTGCGGAGATGTTCAGTCCTTTGCCGTGCTGTACTTCGCCCCGCCGGGACATGAGTTCGATCCGGTCGGCGGAGCGGGGGGCATCAAAGCCAGGCCCGTCCAGGCCAGCGGCCTTGACATCCCGCTCGGCGGCTCGCTGGTCAGCTTTCTGCCGACCGCCGGAGTCGTCGATTTCAGCCAGAGCCTGGGAGCCAGCGACAGCTGGCAGCAGCCGCTGACCGCCGGCAGATTCAGCCTGGGCGTGCGGTGCCAGTCGGGCCTGGCCGACGCACCGGTCATCTACCAGAACTATTTTGCCGCAGTAACGGTGGCTGCCGACGGCAGTTGGAGCGTCGACGGCGCCCCCGGCCCGACCACAACGCCCCCGACGACCGTGCCGATCACCACCGGGCCGGCCGGCGCGCTGACCCTTTCGGTCGCCGACGCGGCGGGTCACCTGCTGCGCGGCCCGCTGAGGGTGACCGCCGGAGCGCACCTTTTCATCTCCGCCAGCGGCTTCGTTGTGAGCGAGAATGTACTCATCGCAGTACATTCCACCCCGGTTACGCTGGCCACCGTGCCCGCAGTGAACGGCGGCATCGCCGCAGCGATCGTCCTGCCGAAGAACCTGCCCCCCGGAACCCACACCCTATCGGTCACCGGGTCGACCTCGCGGCGCAGCGGAACGCTGACGCTGACCGTCACCTCCCCCGCCCTGGCCAGCACTGCCACGACCACGGCTGTCATCACGACCCGTTCCACCGCAGCGACATCCACCGCAGCGACTTCCACCACAACGACATCCACCACGCCAACGACCGCGACGACAGACGATCCGCCGTTCACGACGGCCAACCCGTTCGCGCCGAACAACAATGCCGGCAGCGGGAGCCTCGGATCATTGGCCTACACCGGGTTTCCGGTGTCCGGTTCCCTCACCACCGCCGCGTTGCTGCTCGGATTCGGCATCGCGCTGTTTGACGCTGACCTTCGGCTCGGGTGCCAAGGGGCAGGCGCGGCGCCATGACCATCACTGAGTTGCCCGGCGGCCGGGCCCCGACGGCCCAGGCCTCAGCCACGACCACGCTGCGGACCTCGGCCGCCGACGTCGACACCCTCCCGGCTGAGGAGCGCCGTCACTCAGCAGAAGGCGGCATCGGGTGGTATCTGGTGCGTTCGGCGCTTTCGATGGTCGCTATCTGTTCGCTGGGATTGATCTTCAACCTGGTGGTGCTCAGTCAGCTGCTGCACGCAAGTGCGCAGCACGACCTGACCGACCGGATGCGCAGTGAGCTGGCCAACGGTCTAGCGCCGGTCCAGGCGGTCGACCCGGTCAGCCACCAGCTGCTGGCCGACGGCAGTCCCGTCGGCATCCTGCGGATCCCGGATCTCGATGTGAACGAGGTGGTGGTGTTCGGTTCCACCCCCGGGGTGTTGATGGACGGGGTCGGGCTGCGCCGGGATTCGACCTTTCCCGGGCAACGGGGCAGCAGCGTGATCATGGGTCGGGCAGCCGCGTACGGCGGCCCGTTCGGCGACCTCAACCAACTGGCCATCGGCAGCACCTTCACCGTCACAACCGGCCAGGGAGTGCAGCATTTCTCGGTGACGGCCATCCGGCATGCGGGCGATCCGCTACCACCGCCAGCGGCATCCGGCAGCCGGCTGACGTTGATCAGTGCCGGCGGATCATCGTTTGTGCCCAGCGGATTGATCCGCGTCGATGCGGACCTTCTCGGCAACGCACAGCCGACGGCGCCGCGCGCCGTCGCCGCCGAAGCGCTCCGCCCCGCCGAACGCGCACTGGCCGGGGATCCCAGCAATGTCTGGTACCTGGTCTTCGCCTTGCAGGCCTTGCTGGCCGCAGTGCTGGCGGGGGTTCTCGCGTGGTACCGCTGGGGACACCTGCAGGCCTGGGTCGTCTGCGCGCCGCTGGTGTTGCTCGCTGGGTTGTGGGTGGGGGACAACGTCACAGACCTGCTGCCCAACCTGATGTAGGCCGACGTTCACTGCTCGTTCATTGGGCGGTTCGCTGGCTGTGACACCTTGAGTGCCGGGCCCGAACAGAATGCGCCAGCGGAAAGGAATCCCGATCACGGTGACCATCGAATACGTCGGATCGGGCATCTTCGACCGCAGCCCGGCACCATCGGGCCATGGCGCCCTGGCGACCCTGGAGGCGGTCGACGTGTCGGCCTGGTTCGGGGACCACCAGGTGCTCGACCGGGTGGGATTGACGATGCCGGCCGGCACGGTGACCGCGCTGATCGGCCCGTCGGGTTGCGGCAAGTCGACGTTCCTACGCGTGCTGAATCGGATGCACGAGATGAATTCTTCGGCGTCGATGGGCGGGGCGGTGCTGCTGGACGGCCAGGACATCTACGCGCGCAGTCGCCGGATCACCCAGGCCAGGGCAGCGATCGGCATGGTCTTCCAGAAGCCGAACCCGTTCCCGGCGATGTCGATCTACGACAATGCGATCGCCGGACTGGTGTTGACCGGACGCAAGCTCGACCGGCGGGACACGGACGATCTCGTCGAATCCTGTTTGAGCAAAGCTGGTCTGTGGAAGGAGGTGCGCGACCGCCTGCGGCAGCCGGGCGGAACGCTCTCCGGTGGGCAGCAGCAGCGGCTGTGCATCGCCCGGTCGCTGGCGGTTGCGCCCAAGGTGCTGCTGATGGACGAACCGTGCTCGGCGCTGGATCCGACCTCGACCCGGGTGATCGAACAGACCATCGCGGAGTTGGTGGACGAGGTGACGATTGTCATCGTCACGCACAACATGCAGCAGGCCGCCCGGGTCTCGCAGCAGTGCGCGTTCTTCCTGGCCGAGCAGGGAGCCCCGGGGGTCATCGTCGAGCACGGCCCGACGGACCTGATGTTCAACGCCCCTCAAGACGACCGGACCAGTGACTACGTCAACGGCCGATTCGGCTGACAGGGGCGGACTCGGCGGTGCCCGACCACTATTCGCAGGTGCAGGTTCAATCGCGCAGTCAGTGGCGTGGTTGGCTCACTGCCCATCACGACAGTAGCTCCGGCGTGTGGGTGGTCTCGGTGAAGTCGGGGTGCCCCGGACGCGTCCGCTATGCCGACATCATCGAGGAGGCACTGTGTTTCGGCTGGTCCGACACTATCAAGCACAGGGTGGATCGGGATCGTCGTCGGTTCCTGCTGAAGCCGTGGCAACGTGGTACCGCATGGTCGGAATTGACCAAGCAACGCGTGGTGCGACTGGTCGAGCAACGCCTGATGCAACCAGTCGGGCTCGCGGTGGTCGCCGAAGCCCGCGCCGATGGTTCCTGGACAGCACTGGACTGCGTCGAGGACCTGATCCGCGCCCGGTGATGATGAGCCTTTCGGCACTGCGATGAGGGATCAAAAGCAAGAGACAATAAGACTATGGCAAAAGAGTACAAAATGAATGCCGGGCAACGGCTGGCGAATGCAGTGATGCGGTTGATGACCGAGCACGGACTCGGTGCGGATTATCGACACATGCTGTGCGTCCGTGGCCGCGCCACCGGTGTGCTGCGTTCTACGCCCGTCGATGTCATGGAGATTGACGGCATTAGCTGGTTGGTCGCTCCTTATGGCGAGGTCAACTGGGTCCGCAATATTCGCGCGGCCGGTGGACACGCCACGCTGAGCCGAGGAAAACGAACCGTTGATCTGCTGGCCGAAGAAGTAACACCGGCCGACGCGGTCGGGGTCATCCGGACCTACCTTCGCAGCGTGCCTGTGACCCGCGCCTACTGGGACGTCACTGCTGACGCGACCGATGCACAGATCGCTGCCGATGGTGTGCACCACCCGGTGTTCCGACTGGCCGCGGTGGCGTCTTGAAAAGCTACTTGAAAGCGCGGCTCCAAGCTCGTGGGACTTGCAGATCGTGAACGTGCGCTGAACGTTGCACCAACTGTTCACCAACGTCAGGTAGCTTCTCAGGGTCGCCATGACCGCCATGGTGTTGCGCGGTCGGCCCATTCCGATGGGCGGAAGGTCTGGGCAGTCCGTCCGATGAACGAGCACCGCAACGCCGAAGAGCAGCACCCTGCAGACCGCGAGCCGGCGGTGCCCGCTGGATTCGAATTGCGTTATGTCCCTGGCGAGGCTGATGATTTCATCGCCCAGCTGTGGGAACAGGTCCCCGCCGCCCCCGATGGCCCGCTGATCGGGACGGTGCATCAGATCGGTGATCGCGGGCAGATCGTGTTGCGCCTTTCCTGCCCGACCCGTCAGCAGGTCGTGCTGCTGCCCGGACAGGTGCTGACCGCCGTGGACAGGGCCGACTCGCGGACCTGGACGGTCGCTGACGGCCCGCCGGCCTACGGCTGGGCG
>JBBROB010000026.1:0-56590 GCA_038229825.1 Mycobacteriales bacterium | reverse complement strand
TGGATCGAAACCTACTATAACACGAGGCGTCGCCATTCCTCAATTGGTTACTTGACACCGACAGAATATGAGTTAGGATTCAGAAACATACACGAGCTTGCAGCTTAATCTCGAGTCCACAAAAGCGGGGACACTCCAAGGCAGGGGTTTGCTCCATAAGAGCGTGTGGTACCGAGACAGAGTCGGGCTGTAGGTGTCCGCGTCCTTGCCGCCCGCGTCGGTCCTGAAGTCGAACGAGGTGTCGATCACCAGTGGTCCTGCCTCCTCAGCCTGATCGTTGCCCACACGTAGTTGGCATCGGATACCGGGCGCAACGCGGCCAAGCGACTCAGTTCAGCAAGATCCATTCGGGACCGCCTTTCGGCTACGGGGAGGTGGCGTCGAGTATCTCAGGTTGTGACCGTGAGAACACGACCAGTGGTCGGCGACCAGTTGCGGTCGACGACCGTGACGATCGAATTCGGCATACTTATCGCGGCGGCCCACGCGATGTCGTTCGCCGATCGGGGTGGCTATCGTCGCCCGAATTCATCCACGAAGATCAACACCAAGCGGCCGGGGGCGGGGCCTTGGGGTCCCTTGGGCTGCGGCAGATTTTGGGATCAGTCGAGGATGCCGGACCTGGCGGGCTCTACAGGTCGTTGAGGAGATTTCCGGCGAAGGTGAACCAGTCTTGCTTTCCGGCCGGCTGGAACCCGGTGAGCGTGAGTTGCAAGGTCCGGCGCAACGGATGAGGCGAACCCATGATGGCAGCGTTTCGGTCAGCAAGAGCGCGCCGCTCGGACAAGGTCGGAAGGCGATCACTTTTCGACGCATTACACCAAACATGCGCAGGCGCAAGGTTCCAGATCGAGTCAAGGTCAGGCCCTGGCCACGAACCGCCGAGGACCTTTAGCTTCATCAAAGACAATGGAAAGACATGGTCGACAGCCACCCCATCGCCTAGCACCAGCTCGTCGCCACAGATCAGGCACCGGCCATCCTGAAAGCCGATGACCGCCTCGGCGACACCGGCGACGGACCGACGCCGCAGCCTGTCAGTGACCCGCAGGGTGGGCCAGTCAACAAACAATCCCTCCTGGATCAGGCTGCGCCCGACCCCAACCAGAAACGACGATTCGACAATGTTCCAACGAGCGGCCAATTCCGCACCTAGGTTGCCGACCTGCTCACCCTGCACCACCGCGTGCAGGGCTGGAGTCAGCCGAACCACTCGTTCGCCCCCTCCCCCGGTGGTCTCGTAAAAGCGTTGCCCGACCTCGGTCCCGCCACCGAGGTTGTGGAACTTCTCCATCACCATGCCGGGCATCGACCGCACGGCAGCGTTCAACAGCCGCTCGGTCGGTTGGCCAAGCGCCTTTGACTCTGCAGCCTCGTGTCCGGCGATGGCCAGGAAGTCAGATTCTCCCAGCGACCGCCCCGCCGGCGCCTGCGGGGCCACCTGCAGATGCTCCAGCAGCGACATCACATAAGGCCCGGCCAATTCCGACAACCTGAGATCCTGCCGGCCCGCCCGCGCCTGCTCCATCAGCGCGCCACCAAGGGCGAACTTGTACGTCCGAGTGTTGGCCCCCATCAACACGGCCAACCGCCACGACGACCTGGCCGTCGGCTGCGCACCGTTGAACTCCACAATGAACAGTGTGACCCACACACCTCGCGCCCCCGGCAAACTCGTCCGCGACAAGATCCCGGACATCATCCGCGCCAGCGGACGCCAACCCTCGGTCCGAGACCTCGACGACCTCGAGTACAAGGCGGCCCTGGACGCGAAACTGCTTGAAGAAGCGACCGAGCTCCGCGACTCCACCGCCCCCGACGACATGGTGCAGGAACTCGCGGATGTCCTAGAGGTCCTCCGTGGGATCGCCGACCTCAACAACCTGCCCTGGGCCACGGTCGAGCAGGCCGCCACCATCAAGCGCACCCAGCGCGGCGGCTTCACCGCGCGTCATTTCCTCGAATCCTGACCGGTGAACTACCTGACGTGCGATGCGATGACCTCGAGTAGCTGCAGGACGAAGGCCGTCCGGCTCCCTGACCGCCGCAAGCGGAACGGCCCCCAGCGCAGATCGGCACGTCGGCGCGGCCCGCCCCGCCGTGCCAGAACGGGATCGGTTACCGGCACGCGATCCTCATTCAAAGCTCCGACCGAATCCAGCCAGTCCCACCAGTTGGGCGTCCGGGCATCCGCTGGCCGGTGCTTTCCAGAAGTTGCCTCCAGCTTCGGCGCTAATCGACGCAGGGCCGTGGCCCATGGGTAGCACGGCAGCGGCGAAACGCAGAGCGAAGCTATCGATCACCTCCGACAGCTGCAGCTCTAGCTCGGTTCCCTGGTCCGTCGTTGCCACCACCCGGTCGACCCGCGGCGCAGTTCGGGCCACGACCACGTACGGCCAGTCATCGTTGCGGCCGCGGTACTCGTTGATCACGCTGCCTGGATACAGCTTTGGGCCGCCCATGCCGCCGCCGTGCAGCTGTCGACCGTCCGCGTCGAACATCAGCATCATCGTCATAAAATCTGCGTCGATACCCGAAGCGTCGACCTGCCAGCGGTAGCCCTGTTTGCACACGCCATTCAGCACTTTCACGGGCTCATCGTTCGTCATCATTCAATATTGTCGACCTATCTTTGCCAGGGGACCCGGGTGCAGATTCAGGCGAGCACCACATTCACCGGTGCCCCGGCCCTCTGTGGCGGCGCCCTCTCCTGGGGCCCAACCTGCCATCACCGACAGCAACGCCACCGGAGTCGTCTTCGCGATTACGCCGACAAATTCGAGCCGACGGGGACGCGTGGCCATGCCGCAGGCCGAACGGTCTGCGGCGACCGGGCGGGACGGATTCACCTGGAGCCAGACGCGTTCCGAGAGGGTGTCGCATATGGGACTGGCTGCCGTCATCGTCGGCGTGCTGGCCGAAAGCCGATGGCGGGTTCAGTGTGGGCTCGGAGGACGCGACGGGCCGGCGTCTTGAACGCCGAGATAGTGGGCTAGTGCTAGTTCGACCTCGGCAAGTTCGTCTCGAGACAGGTAGTCCACCGGGTCGCCCACGATGTAGTCAACGTCGATCGAGCGGATCTGGTCGATCAGCATCCGCGTCGGCAGGCCGGCGATTTCAAGCTCGGGGCGGTGGAGGGAGGGGCCGGCCGAGGTCGACGTGGGAACGACGGTCGCTACCGAGAGCGGCGAATCCCACGGGGAGACGACCAGCCCCAGACGTTTGCCGTGTTGCTCGTGGCCGCGGCCTCGTCCGAGATCGATCCGGTAGACGGCGCCACGAATCACCAGGCTTCGGTTTCGGCGTTGACGTCCTCGCCCTTCAGCGCCTCCGCGTCCACACGGAACTGTGTGAGCCACCGTTCGTGATCGAGTAGCCGCAGCGCCCGGCGCAACGTGTCCGAGGTGCCTTCGCCGGGCCGCGCGGCCTCGCGCAGGATGCGTTCGTCGTCTTGCGTCGGCCGGAATCCGATTGGTGCAGGCATGACGCCACGCTACAGCGTGTTAGACAATTGTTCAACACACTTGTTGTGCCACCCTGCGCGTGCGAAAGTGGGCGCTGCGTTCGCCGCCAGAGGATCCGTGATCGGTGACGAGCGGCAACGCTGACGAGCCCGTCACGGCGGGTGTGTGGGTTCTCATCAAGCGCAGGCCTCGCCACTGATCACGATCCAGGTGTTGTCCGCCACCCTGGTCGCAGTCACGCTGGTCGACCCAGTCGCAAAGCTCACCGAGGTTTTTGTCCGGACCTTCAGGTGCCAGCGACCCGCAGGCACGTCATAGTTGGGGCTGGCCGGTCTGATCAGGAAAGACTTGAGCGCCGCCTCGGGCGTCGCGGATCCGCTGATGCCGGCGGGTACCGAAAGAGCGAAACCCGACATGGACGCGCAATTTGAAGCAGATGCCGGCCACCGGGCGATTGTCAATGCTGGCGGTGCTGGGTCCCTCCGCTCGTGCGGCGATGACGAAGCAAGAGCCTGATGCTGGTGGGCGCCCTGGCTGGTCACCGATTTGCGGCAAGGGCCAAAGATGTTCCCGGGGTGGGACCCGGGACGGCGCACCCGGCCGATAGGACCGCTGCAAACACGAGCCAGCACCACAATGCTCCTACTCGACGCATGGCGCTCCCTGCTCAGACTTCCGACCGTTGCGGACACACCGTCAAGACGGAATCCGCGCCTCCACCGTTGCATGCTTTGCAGTTGGCGCACAGGAACAGGAGCCCGACGGTGTTACGTCGGCCCGCTACAGCGCCCGGAGACCGATCGGCTTCCGGTCACGAACCATCGCCGAGCACACCCGCGCCCGAGAGGATCGCGACTGGCGGCAGGACTGCTTGGAACCAGCGCCAGAGCGACGTAGCTGGCGCCTACTGCCGGCCACCACGCAAATAGTGCGGCTCCACCGGTCGGGCGAGAATTTCGCGGACGTGTGAGAGTTCCAGGAGTGTCGCCGAACCGAAGACGCCGTCGACCGCGAGTCCGCGGTCCTTTTGAAACCGACGTACCTGGTCAGCTGTAGTTGATCCGTAGGTGCCGTCGTCGGGAAGTTGGTAACCAAGGCCGCCGAGCAGACCTTGCAGCACAGCGACATCCGAACCGGCCGTTGCCGAATCGGGTTCGTACGTGCGTGATTGCTCACCAAGTGACCAGCAATCGCTGGAACAGTTCAGCCTCGACATGTCCCCAACGTACAAGCGAGTGGAACTGACAGGTTTCGTTGGACCATCCCCAAATGACTATCTGGCGATCTTGGTCTCCGAAAGCCGACCGTCACCGCGAGGCGCTACTTTTCCGGCAACGCAGTCCGCGCTCTACGGACGCTCAGTCAGCTACGGCGTGGGGTTGGTGGTTCGTAGATATGGATACAGATCGCGTAGCAAGCCGACCTCGGCGCCGTGGTGAGCGAGTTCGTCAGCCGCGTGGGTGACGAGGTCAGCCCACGAATTTTCGGCGAACGGTCCCCAGTCGGGGCCTAGTGGACGTTGCACGCCGGTCTCGCCGAGGGCGTGGATCCGCTCATGGAAGGCATGCCAGGCCACGTCGAGTGCAGTGAGTGCCGAGGTGACGTCGGGGTACCACTCTTTCCCTTGGACAGCGAGTGGCCATGGACCGAGGTGCGAGCCATAGTCGGCCAAGCACGAGGACGCGATATGCCACAACCGCCACGCAATCGTCGTGACCGGCGTCGGGGCGGGCGCGTCCGGGTTGTCATCGACCAACCACCGGCCACCCACCTCGCTCACCGACCACATGCCGGGCACCGGCTCCCACCGGTATTCTTCGTCGGTGAGCCCCTCCAATCGGCTGCGCAACCGTTCATAAGAATCGGTGGTGCTGAAGAAAAGCACGGGAAGTAGCTCAGTGTCGCTCACGACCCGGATGGTAGAGACCTGATCAGGCTTCGGTGAGTTGCGGTGGCGAGACAGTTGCTCCACACGACTTCGTCGCCCACCCTGGCAGCCAGGCTTCGTCGATCAACGAGCCCTTTGAGCGTCAACGCGGCAGTGCGAGCGTTCAATGCAGCGTTTTGCGCATCACCCACCGGGGTCGACCGCCGCTCCTGCCGCTGGTGGGTTCCGCACGGTCGAAGCCGGCCTGTTCAAACAATGCGACCGTGCCGACATAGCCGGAGATGACATCAACGCGGTCGCCGTCGGCGTCCACTGGGTAGCCCTCGATGACCTCGGCGCCGTGTTCGGCGGCGTGCCGAACAGCGCCGGCCAACAGGGAATGCATCAACCCGTGCTTGCGGTAGCCCGCGCGGACGACGAAGCAGACGGCGACCCATGTCTCGCGCTCGTCCAGGATCGGAATGGTGCGGGAGCGCAACAGGCGACGATAACCGGCTCGCGGGGCGATGGAACACCATCCCGCGACCACCTCGTCGACGTAGACCAGCACCCCGGGTCCAGGCCCGGTCGTACACTCCGCGCGCATGTACCCGGGGCGGTCGAGTGTCGCTACCCTGCTGTCTCGGTAGGCCATGCACCAGCAACCCCGTGCATCCGGTCGCTGCGTGCCGACGACGGCGGCGAAATCGTCATAACGACCCAACGCCGGCCTTACCTCGATCGTCGGCTCATGGTCGGTCGGGAAGCCGGTTCGCGCAGACATGGGTCGGAACCTACCGATAGGGCACGACATCAGGTAGGCCGAGCAAGCACGACGTTCCGATGGCCGGACGTCTCCGAATGAGGTCCGTCCCGTACGCCGATCCCCATTCGACGCTGACGTCATCCCGTCCGGGTGCGGTTGGGGCCGCGTCAGGTGTCCGTCTTCGGTCGTGCGTGGGGCGCGCGGTTGGAGCTGCATCCGTCGACCTGGCACCCTCATCTGCTTGACCTACTTCAAGTTCCGGTTCGTCAAGCTCCCGATCACCGATCTTGTCCGTAGCGCCGGCTGGTACCGCGACGTGCTCGACTTGCGCGCCCACAGTTTGAGTTCGCAGGGGAGGACGGTGAGGTGCGAGGTGTGCAGCTCGTGGACGCGACCGGTGAACTTGCTATCGCCCTGCCCAGCCGGCAGCACTGTGCGGATCAGCCGCGGCCGGCCGGCTTCGATGGCGCGTCATTTCGGGTGGATTGTTACTGGTGTTCCTCGGCGTGACACTGAGGCGGCGTCGACCCGTCCGGAGCCGTCACTGACAACGACGTCGAACGACCTGAACCCGGGTTCGACCCGTCGGTGGGTCGATCGCACGACGAGCGCAACCAACCGCCCCGCCGGCTCTGGGGGGTGAGTTCAGGGGCCGGCGGGCGGTCCCGGCGCCGCGGCCGGCGGCGCCGCTTCCCCGGCCCGCACTACGCGCTGGTTGAACGCGACCCCGAGCACGTTCCCGGGTCCGAGGTTTTGGATCCATCCGGCGGCCACGTCCGCAGTGTCGACGGTTCCGTTGGGTGCCTTGTTCGCTGCGGTATCGGCAGTGACGAAGGCGGTGATCGTGGGCGCCCAGTTGATCGCTGCCTGGTGTGCCGTAACGGCTTCCGCTGCGGTCCCGCCCACATCTGTGCCCAGGGCAGCGTTGGCGATCCTGTTTTCCAACGGCGTCAGATTGGCGGCGTAGATACCGCTGGTACTGGCCACATGGTTGCGCTCGTGCTGGTTGATCCGGGCCACCGCATTGGCGCTGACCCATTGGCCGTTGCCCTGATTGCCGGCAAAGGCACCCAGGAAGGACCGGGTGACAGCGACAAGTCCGGTCCCGGGGTTGATGCGGCTGGAGAAACGGCCGGCGGTGGGACCCGGTGATCCGGTGAACACCGGGGGTACTTGGGTCTGCAAGGAGCCGACGCCCTCGTTTCCGTGGGCTCCGGCCCCGGCACCTCCCGCCCAGGCAATGGTGCCGGTCTGCCCACCGCTGGTGAAGACGTGCGGCACGTTCATGTCCTCTTGCCCGGTGCGTTCACCGAACGGGACGGTCCCAACCATTCCGCCGTCCGAGAATCCAGCGTGCGCCGGCCGGGCCGCGGTATCCGGCGCCCCCACGTCCGGAGTAGGCACGACGTCCTCCGCCAACACGAATGACTGCCCGCCGGAGTCGGCCGGAGGCTGGCCGGGTTGGTTACTGGAGACCTGCGAACCTGAACCTTGCGCGAGCTCCGACGTCGAAGTCGGGGCGTCGTCCTCGTCGCGCATCAGCGTCACCGCCGCGCGATTGCCCGCAGAACGTTGAATAGCCAGCAGCGCCTGTCGGGTCAGTGTTCCGCTCCTGGTCTCACGACCCATGGTCGTGGGTTGATGGACTGACGTCGGCCGAACGTTGGATGTGAGGTCGGGATGTCGTTCAAGCCTTCCGTCCCGCAGATCCGCCTCGTCGAGGACGGTCACGTCTCTTCACCGGCCTTGTCCGGCATCGAAAGCGTGACCTCTTCTCTGATGACCTCGGCCCCCTCGAGCCGATACTCGGCGAAGAACTGGTGCGCGCCGGCGGACAAATTCTCGAACGACCGTTCGCGACCGTAAAACGTGAAGGGCTGCAGGGTCATCGGCTCATCGGGACCACCACTGGTCGCCTCCGCCGACTCGGCCATGGGCATCCCACTCGCGGTCAGCGCGATCTCGGTTGGACCGAAAAAAGAGTTCCGGGACAAAGGAACCGGGTCGTAACTGTCGTTGATGACGACGGCTCGGACAGCGAAGCTCGCGTCGGGCCCGGGAGTCGGGCCAGCCGAGATCTCGATGCGCATGGCCTGTGCCTCTCCGCCTCACGGCTGCGGTACCGCCGGAACCCCTACGATCCCGATTGTGCCAGCCAACCCAACTTGAGTCAGGAGCCTGCAGCCCCGTCCGGCAGGGCACGCTTTGCTGCCCTGACGGGCACACCCCGGATGGTTCGAGGTTCTGCACCGATATGAGGCCCGGCGGCGGCAGGGTCACCGGGCGGCGAAGCGTGGTCAACCTTCGGCGGCTCATCGCCGGAGGTTGAGCAGGGCGAGCAACATGGATGTGTCCCTGGTTGTTCGCAACATAGGTCATCAGGGCGGACCCGGAGGTGATCGAAATCGCCTCCTCGCTGGTGGCGTACCAGGCGAACGACCCCAACGCAATCAAGCTGGCGCAGAACGTCAGACCACCGAGCCCGGCCACGACAGCGCCGACATTCGCCCAGATGGAGCGGCGGCGCTGGGCCAACATACACACGGCGAGGCCGAGCGCGACACCGACGACTGCGAAGCCGGACCCGTTGATGATGGTCCCCAGTCAGTCGGCGTCTCGGTGCGGCGCGATATCCGCACAGCCGATCCTCAAATGACGATCGGGCGATCTTGGTCGCCAGGACGGGTTCTGGTTACGGACCCCCAGGACGCGAACCGTTGCTGTTGAACGTCTTGTGGTGAGCTTTCGGGCTTGCTGGAGGGTGGTCGTGCGGTGAGTTGGAGTCGGTTGCGAGTTGACGGTGGTCGGGGTGAACCGCGGCATGTCACATTGCCTGCGGTGCGACGTTGTCAGGCGGTGGGACGTTGTCAGGCGGTGGTGGCGAACAGACCGGCGAGTCCGTTGCGGAGGGCTGTGACGTCGGTGTCGACGGCGACCAGGTCTGCTTGGTCGGCCATCGCGAGCAGTTCGGGGCGGCCGGCCATGAATCCGACTGTCTTGCCCGCTCGGCGCGCGAGTGAGATGACGTGCTTGAGGGCGGAAAGGGTCTCGGGGGATGTCGGTGAGGAGAAGCCCGACGAGACGGTCAGGTCGTAGGGCCCGACGAAAACGCCATCGACGCCGTGAACAGCGAGGATCTCGGCGGCGTTCTGGAGCCCGAGTGCGGTCTCGATCATGGGCAGCAGGAGCGGTACGTCTGCGGTGTTGTTCGGCCGCAGGGTTATTCGGGCCGTCCCGGTGCTTCGGGAGCCGAGCGGCGGCAGGAGGCTGGCGGCGGCCAGGGCTCGGGCCTGCGCTGCGGTGTCGACCCCGGGGATGATGATTCCGTTGACCCCGGCGTCGATGGCGCGGCTGATCAGGGCGGGATCGTGGGACGGCATACGAGTGAGCAGTGGCAATCCCGCCTGTTCCGCGACCCTGAGAAGACCCACCACGTCGCACGGTTGGAGGGTGCCGTGCTGAAGATCGACGCCGATCCAGTCCGCTCCGCAGTTGGCGGCGACCTCCAGGCCGTAGGCGTCGAGGAAGCTGAGCCACAAGCCGCGTCTCAGACCTGCGGCGTTCGGGGAGGTTTCGGTTCGGAGTCGGGCGGTGCCCTCGTTGCTCATGGGAATCTCCTGGACGTGGTCGATGGATATTGGGGTGGGTTCATGCGCGGGCGATCAGCTCGATCTCGACTCGCGCTCCGAGAGGAAGTCCGGCGACGGCCACTGTGGTGCGCGCGGGGTACGGCTCGGTGAAGACCCCGCGATACACCTGGTTCATCGCCGTGAAGTCTTCGAGGTCGATCAGGTAGACGTTGACTTTGATGACGTCGTCGAAGGAGAGGTCGGCAGCCTTCAGCACAGCGGAGAGATTGGCGAACACGCGCTCTGTTTGAGCGGCGATGTCGCCGTCGATGAGGGTGCCGCTGCCTGGGTCGAACGGTGCCTGCCCCGACAGGTAGACGATGTCGCCCGCGCGAACTGCGTGTGAGTAGGGGCCCACCGCGGGCGGTGCTCCTGCCGCAATCAGGGCGTCTCGTGTACTTGCAGTCATCGAGGATCCTTTCGGTGGGTCGGTGTTGGCCGTTAACGGGAGCCGGTCTCACCGCGACCACGGTTCGCCGCGCCCGCAATCGCGGCAGAGAGTCCCAGCACCCGGCGCGAAATATCTCGCATTGTGCGGAGGGTTTGCGAATCGACGGTTGCTGCGGCGATGGCAGTCTCGCTCACTCGCCCCTCCTCCCTGACGCCGATGTGGATGCTTCCAATCAGTGCAGAGACACGCCAAGCGTCGCGGTATCGAGTCCCCAGCATGGACCACCAACTGATCTAAAACCATCCCGTTTTCATCAACTATTATTCGACGATGTCGAACAGACAGGCGGAACGCGCCGCACCCCCCGCCCCACGATTCGTGGCTGGTATCCGATGCTGACGCCGCGACTCCTGGTGACGCATCGCGCAGTTCTTGAGGCCGGCACCCTGCGGGGCGCCGCCGATGTGCTCGGGTGCAGCGTGTCGACCGTGAGTCATCAGCTCGCGACGTTGGAACGCGAGACCCGGCAACCGCTCTGGGAACGCGCCGGACGCGGGATGCGACCCACGGCGGCCGGCCTGGTCCTGGCCGAACACACCGATCGAATCCTGACCGCCATCGACAACGCCGAATCGGCCCTGGACGACACCCGGCACGGTCGCACCGGCGGCCTGCGGGTGGTCACCTTCCATACCGCCGGTGAATCACTGCTGCCATCCGCGATCGCCGCGCTGGCACAAACCCTGCCCGGCACATCGGTTCACCCCGTTCTGGACGACACCGAAAGCGCACTGCGTCGGTTGCGCGCAGGCGAGGTCGATGCCGCGATCGTGGTCGAGTTCTACCCGCGCGGCCAGGAACCTGCCGACGATCTGCACCGCACGCACCTGTTCGATGACGACTATCGGATCCTGCTCCACGACTCTGACCCGCTGGCCCGCCGGCGCAGCATCGACGTGGGCGACCTGTCCGCCGCAAACTGGATCGTCACGGCCGGACCGGACGACTACATCCGGGCCGCGACGGTCAACCTGTGCCGGCGCTTCGGATACAGCCCCCGCATCGTGGCCGAAGCAGACGGATTCTCCGTGACCCAGGGATACGTATCCGTCGGGCTGGGAGTGGCCATCGCCCCCGTGCTCGCTCTGGGCGCGATCCGTCGACACGTCGTCGTACGCAAGCTCAAACAACCACCCCCGCCCCGCTACATCTGGCTGGTCACCCGACCGGCCCTCGCCGCCCAGCCACCGGTCCTAGCATTGACCGGCGCACTACGCGAGGCCTCCCGCCGCTCCTGGTGAGACGGGCTCAACGCGGCGTCGCGGTGTCCACCAGGCTTTCTGCCTGGCGCGCGACCCGATACGGTCCTTCGACATGACCGTCCCTTCCTCGCAGGTCTTGCGGTACGCCGCGTTCAGCGACACACCGGCCGGCGGCAATCCCGCGGGTGTGGTCCTGGACGCAGCCGGCATGGATGACGCGACCATGCAGGAAATCGCCGCCGAAGTGGGCTACAGCGAAACAGCGTTCATCACCGGCGCAGACCCCACACCCGGAGTGCCCACGCGGATACGGTACTTCTCCCCTGCGGCCGAAGTGGCATTCTGCGGACATGCGACCATCGCCACCGGAGTCGCGCTGGGGGCGACCCGCAGCACCGGCAGTTACCCGCTGATCACCAACGCCGGCCCCGTGCGGCTCGAGGTGGGCGGTTCCGGCGATGCCATCGTCGCCATGTTGGAAAGCCCCCCCGCCACAGCCCTGCCGATCACCCCCGATGCGCTGGAGCAACTCCTGGCCACGCTCGGCTGGGCCCGCGCAGACCTGCATACAAGCTTCGCGCCGATGATCGGCTTCGCCGGCAACCGGCATCCCATTCTCGTCGCCCACGACCTTTCCCGCCTCGCCGGCTTGGAGTACAACTTCGCCGAGCTGCAGAAACTCTGCCGACAGCAGGACTGGACCACCATCCAACTCATCACACCCACCAACGCCGGACACTGGCGCGCCCGCGACCCCTTCCCCGTCGGGGGTGTCGTCGAGGACCCGGCGACCGGCGCAGCAGCCGCCGCTTTCGGCGGCTATCTGCGAGCAACCGGCCACGCCCGCCCGAAAGACCGTTTCGTCATCGGCCAGGGCATCGAGATGGGACGACCCAGCCGCATCGACGTCCAGATACTCGACAGCACGGTGATCGTTTCGGGCACCGCCGCACCGCTCGGGCACCACGCCTGACCAAGCAGGCCGCCGGAAACCTGCACCCGATAGGCAGACCCCCAATGCTCGCGACACCCTCGTCGGTCGACGCATAAGTCGAGAAGCGCCAAGCCTGGGTCGGGAAAAGTGGTGCTCTGTCGGCGTCTCTGCTGATCTCGTTTGGGGTTACCCACGACCGCCACATTCCATACATTGTTCCGGGCTTCTGCGGTGGCGTGATTTTCACATGGTCGCAGGTGAACTTGTAAAATAGCGGTGGGAATACGGCGGCCTCGATCAGGAAGACAAGCTCACCTTCCAGGTCCCGGCCCGCGGTGTCCAGACCAAACGAGAAAGCCAGGATGTCATTGTTGCGGGCAACGTGGCGGAAGGTCCGTCGAGCCTTGGTGAACCCGTGACCTTTGAGGTATTCGTCGATCGGGCCTTGCAGAAACGAGTCCAGGCGTGCTCGTCGGGTTGACTTCTCACGGCCCGACGATGCTGGACCTGCGGCCAACGACATGGATCAACGAAAATCGAGGAATGGCGAGCGTCATCTGCTCTGCGACTGGCTGTGGCGAGCCCACGCACTCCCACGGCAACCCAAGCACCGCCCCGCGACGCTGATCGACATCCATTCTCAGTCGATCGCGCCCATGGACCCAGCAAGCGCCAGGGAATGCAGCCCGCTAACGACGCCGACCTATCGGGGCCGGCCCTCGCGCACCTGGTCGGGTCCAGCTGTTCGGAGTGAGGCTGGCAACGGCCCGACGTTGCTGGCCAGCCACAGATCCCACCTGTCGAGAGTTCGCCAGGAATCGGCGACGACGGTGCGGCACTTTTTCTGAAAGACCGACGTCTCGAGATCGAACGTGCGGTGCCAGGCCAGATTCCGCAGCTGCAGGTCGCGGCTTCGTGGGTGGTCGCGGGGCCAGCCGCGCGGTGCGGTTTTGGGGCTGTTGCCGTCCAGATCGAACCCTGATTCAGCAGGTCCTGTCGGGCCAGGTCGAAGGAGGCGGCGATGTCCTTGGCCGGCGGGCAGGTCGGGCAAATCGATGGTGACGCCCAGATCGTCCGTTGTCCATTCCTCGCTTGCGCAGAACTTCAAGAATGATCGCGGCGCCACCAGGCGGCGGTGCCACGTCGGCGCGGCCAGTACCGCCCCGGTCGCCGATTCGCAGGGCCAGCTCAGATTGATAGGACCGAAAGCAACACCCGGTGGTCGCCGGGGTCAAAGGCCGGCGTGTCAGTCGAGCGGTCCAAGGTCTTGGTTCCAGTCGGGCACCTCGTCGGTGACGAGGTCGATGTGGGCGGCTTCGAGGGCTGTGCGTATGGCTTGTGTCGAGGCTAGTGCGTCTGGATTGTGCGACCACCCGCACAATTTCCGGGACCGCCTGCACCGGACCTGCTCCGAACTCCCGGACGGCCGCGGCAACCTCGAAGGTTGACCAACCAACCACCCCAACGCTGGCCCCAATGTCACCGGAGGTCTTGACGGCTCGGGTGCGACGGATTACATTCCTCTCGCATGGCGGAATTCTCGATCCACTCAGCGAAAGTACGGCTCGTTCGTTGAGGCTACGACCGGGTCCGCAGCTCGGTCCCGCTTCGACCGATCGCTTTCCCTGGCTCTTGTTCTGTGTCAACCCGTCTCCCTCAAAGCTGAGAGGTCAACGATGACCGCACCCACCACCTCTGATCGGTCGACCCCGCGGATCCGGAAGGGTAAGCACCCGGTCGACGAGATTCTGCCGATTCCAAAGCTCGTCGTGTACGGACTGCAGCACGTTTTCGCCTTTTACGCCGGCGCGGTGCTGGTGCCCATCCTCCTGGCGGGCGCACTGGGTCTGACCCCGGTGCAGCTGATCAATCTGATCAACGCCGATCTGTTCACCTGCGGCATCGCCTCGATCATTCAGTCGTTGGGCTTCTGGAAGATCGGCGTCCGGTTGCCGTTGCTGCAGGGAGTGACCTTCACCGCGGTCAGCCCGATGATCGCTATCGGCACCGCCGTTGGCGGCGGCACCGAGGGGTTGGTCACCATCTACGGTTCGGTGATCGTCGCCGGGCTGTTCACCTTCTTCGCCGCGCCGTACTTCGCGCGCCTGGTCCGCTACTTCCCACCGGTGGTGACCGGAACAGTCATTCTGATCATCGGCATCGCGCTGCTGCCGGTCGCGGCGGGCGACATCGTCCGTAGCTTCGGTCCGCAGGATCTGCGCGGCAATGGTATGTACACCAAGCTCGCCGACGGTACCTTCGCGCTCCAGCCGCCGGTGCAGTTGCGTGACGTCACCTACGCGCTGGGCACTCTGCTGATCATCGTGCTGATTCAGCGGTTCTTCAAGGGCTTCGTGGCCACGGTGGCGGTTCTGATCGGCCTGGTGTTGGGCACACTGATCGCATGGGCGCTGGGCGATGCGCACTTTTCCGAGGTCGGCAGCTCGGATTGGGTGGGCTACACGGCGCCTTTCCATTTCGGTACGCCCAAGTTCGCCATCACCGCGATCCTGTCGATGATCGTCGTAATGGTCATCACCATGGTGGAGACCACCGGTGACGTATACGCCACCGGGGAAATCGTGCAGAAGCGGATCAAGGGCGACGACATCGCCCGGGCCATTCGTGCGGACGGCCTTGCCACCACCCTGGGCGGCGTGCTGAATTCCTTCCCGTACACCTGTTTCGCGGAGAACGTCGGTTTGGTCCGGCTGACCCAGATCCGGAGTCGATTCGTGGTGGTCACCGCCGGCATCATCATGATCATTCTCGGCTCGATTCCGAAAGCGGCCGCCATCGTGGCCGGCATTCCCAGCCCCGTGCTGGGCGGCGCTGCGCTGGCGATGTTCGCCGCCGTTGCCGTCGTCGGGGTCCAAACACTGCAGAAGGTCGATTTCAATGACCACCGCAACGTGGTCATCGTCGGTACAGGCGTCGGTCTGGGCGTTCTAGTCACCGCCCAGCCGTACATCTCATCGGCGTTCCCGCACTGGGCACAGATCTTCTTCGGCAGCGGCATCACCCTCGGCGCCATTTTGGCCATTGTCCTGAACATCGTCTTCCACCACCTCGGCGGCCATGGGCCGGCGGTGGCCGGGCGTCCCGGGGCCGGGTTGGTCACCCTGGATCAGGTGAACACGATGTCGGAGCAGCAATTCTCCGCCAGCTTCTCCAACCTGGTGCAGGGCAACGACTGGGCGGTCAATCGCGCCTACGCGGCCAAGCCCTTCTCGGACACATTCGCACTGCGGATGGCGTTCCAGGACGCATTGCTGTCCGGCACCGACGCCGAGCAGCATCAGCTCATGCATTCCTTTCCGGACCTGGGCAGCGAAGATCCCGGCGGGAACGAGAATGCTGTGGACCATGCCCTCGGGCTGGGCACGATGGCGGAGGAGGACCACGGCGAAATTCATCGGGTCGCCATCACCTACCGGGAACGGTACGGATTTCCCTGGATCGTCTGTGCCCGCGATGTCGGTGACTATTCGAAGCTGGTCGACAACGGGTGGGCCCGGATGGGCAATGCCCGCAGCGTCGAGCGGGCCACCGCTCTGGTCGAGATCTCGAAAATAGCCAACTATCGGTTCAACGACCTGATCGCCGACGCGAACCCGATCGCCTCCGCTCGAGGCGGCGACCTGCCGTCGTTCCCCAATGTCGGTTGAGGCCACGGCGGCCGCACCTGGGCTGGTCCGGTTCAGCCCGCTGACGGAGGCGGCGGCGGAATTGACCACCTGCCTGGCCCTGTCACGGTGGGTTCCGGACGTCGCATCCCGCCGGCCATACCGGCCGGCCACGGCCGGGCAGATGCCGGCCCGGCTCAGCGCGGGTGGGCCATCCGAGTGGAGCTGAACGATGCGTTGGACACGCAGCCCAGGATCGGCGAACGCGCGGGTTCAGGACAGGACTTGGCGTATTCCCACTTGGAACAGGCTGCGACGGAAGGTGCCGACTCCGGCTGGCAGGACGGTGTCAGAGTGGGCAACGTCGCTGATGGGAAACGGTTCGGGCGGGTGTTCCTGATCCCCGCTCACGGGCGCAGCCCGGCCGAGATCCGGGCCGAGTGGAACCGCCGATTGGGCAAGGACGAGGCCATCGAAACAGCCGAGGTCACCGGCCAACTGGGCGAGATCCCGGCCGGCCGGCAACAACTGCTGAGAGGACCGCTGAAATGACCGCGACACCGGAACTGAGCACGCTCTACATCGAAAACGCCCACATCGCGACTGTCGATGCCCTCGGCAACGACTACAGCTCAGGTCACCTCGCCGTGCGGGGCAGCAGGATCACCGCGGTTGGTCGAGGTCGGGCGCCCCGTGGCATGGCCGGGGCCCGATATGTCGACGGCTCGGGATGCCTGGTCACGCCGGGACTGGTCAACACCCATCACCACCTCTACCAATGGGTGACCCGAGGCCGTGCGGCGGATTCCGGCCTCTTCGAGTGGCTACAGACCCTCTACCCGATCTGGGGGCGGATCGACGCCGACATCGTCCGAACGGCCGCCACCGGCGCGTTGAGCTGGCTCGCCTTGTCGGGGTGCACGACGACTACCGACCACCACTACGTCTTCCCACGGGGCGGTGGGGACGTATTCGCGGCGGAAATCGAAGCGGCACAGCGGGTCGGTCTGCGTTTCCACCCCACCCGCGGGTCCATGGACCTGGGCCGCAGCCAGGGTGGCCTGCCGCCTGACACCGTGGTCGAGGACATTGACGCGATCCTGGCTTCCACCGAGACGGTCATCGACCGCTATCACGACCCATCGTTCGACTCGATGTTGCGCATCGGAGTTGCGCCGTGCTCGCCATTCTCGGTGACGGGGGAACTGATGACCAGGGCAGCAGAACTCGCCCGCGCCAAGGGCGTCCGGCTGCATACCCATCTCGGCGAGACACTCGACGAGCAAGACTACTGCCGCGAGCATTTTTCGCGAACGCCGATCGAATACATGGACACCCTCGGCTGGCTCGGCCCGGACGTCTGGTTCGCCCACGCCGTCCACCTCGACGACGCATCGATCGCGAAGATGTCGGCGACCGGGACCGGCGTAGCGCATTGCCCAACCTCGAACGCCCGGCTCGGCGCGGGGATCGCTCGGGTCAGAGATCTGCGCGACGCCGGAGTGCCGGTCGGTCTCGGTGTTGACGGGGCGGCCTCCAACGAGGCCAACAGCCTGTGGGAGGAACTCCACCACGCAGTGCTATTCGCCCGGGCCAAGGACGGCCCGGCGGCGATGACAGCTCGACAGGGCCTGGAGCTCGCGACCATGGGCGGTGCCCGGATATTGGGCCGAGACAGCGAGGTCGGATCGCTGGAGGTGGGCAAGGTCGCCGACATCGCGGTGTGGCGGTTGGACACCCTGCCGCACATCGATATCTACGATCCGGTCGCCGCCCTGGTGCTCGGGGTCCAACCGCCGTTGGAGCTGCTGCTGGCCAACGGAGTAGCGGTGGTCGAGAAGGCGCGACTGACCACGGTGGACGCTGACGAAGTGGCCAGGGACGTCCGGACAGCGAGCCGGAAATTGTTGAGCACACTGGGAGTGACGGCGTGAGAGTTCGGCGAGACTGTTCTGGCAATGGGCGTGATGAGAATGGGAGAATCTGATGGAGCCTCAATTGGTGGTCAACGGCCAGGTCCGGCCCCTGGGGAACGTCGGGGGTCACGTCACCCTGCTGGAGTGGTTGCGCACCGCCGGGTTCACCGGCAGCAAGGAGGGCTGCGCAGAGGGTGAGTGCGGGGCCTGCGCAGTGATGGTAGCCAAGCCCGACGGCCACACGGGTGCCCGCTGGACCGCGATCAACGCCTGCCTGGTCCCGGCCGCGGCCCTCGACAACCAGGAAGTGGTCACTGCCGAGGGGCTTGGTCAGCCGGGCCGCCTGCATCCGGTTCAGCGGGAGATGGCCGACCGGGGCGGATCGCAGTGCGGCTACTGCACCCCGGGTTTCATCTGCTCGATGGCGTCCGAGTACTACCGCGCCGACCGGCGCCCGGCTACCTCCGGTCGCAGCGAACGGGCACCGGAGGCCGAAGCCGGCCCGAGCGGCCAACCGGAGCGCGCCGCTCTTCCCGACGAATCGGGTCCGACCGCTCCCCGACATGCTCCTGATCACGAACACGGACCCAACGGTTTCGACCTACATGCGCTGAGCGGGAACTTGTGCCGCTGCACCGGTTATCGACCGATCCGCGACGCCGCCTACGCTCTTGGTCGGCCGGACGGCAGTGATCCGCTGTTCGGACGCCTCGGCCGGGCCGCTCCGGCCGCGGGGGCGACGACGATCACCAGTGATCAGGGCGTGTTTCTCCGCCCCAGCCTGCTGTCGGACGTCCTTGACCTGCTGGCCGAAAATCCCGATGCGAGCCTGGTGGCCGGGTCGACCGATTGGGGCGTGGAACTCAACATCCGGCACGCCCGCGCGGCGATGAGCATCGGCATCGACCGGCTGGATGAGTTGCGGGAACTGACGATCGGCGACGGGGTGATCGAAATCGGTGCTGCGCTGAGCATGTCGGAAGTCGAACGGACCCTCGCCGGCCGGGTGCCGCTGTTGACCCAGATGTTTCCGACGTTCGCGTCCCGGCTGATCCGCAACGGCGCCACCTTTGGCGGCAACCTGGGTACCGGATCTCCGATCGGAGACTCGGCGCCGGCGCTGCTGGCCCTGGACGCATCGTTGGTGCTGGCCTCTCGTGACGGGGAGCGGGAGGTGCGGCTGGCCGAATACTTTACTGGCTACCGCCGGACGGTGAAGCGCCCAGGTGAGTTGATCAAAACGATTCGTATCCCGGCTCCGGTCGCCCCGCTCACCGCGTTTCACAAGATCGCCAAGCGACGCTTCGACGATATCTCCAGCGTTGCAGTCGCTTTCGCCCTGGAGCTGCGGAACGGCGTGGTCAGCGACATCAAGATCGGATTGGGTGGTGTGGCTGCCACTCCAATGCGTGCAACGGACACAGAGGCGGCGCTGACCGGTCGGCCCTGGACTGGCGAAGCCGTCGCTGCTGCGGCCGAGGTGCTGGGTAGCACAGGCACACCGATAAGCGATCACCGGGCCAGCGCCGCGTACCGCGCCGCGATGCTGCGGACGTCGCTACTGAAATTCCACAGCCAGAATTCAGCGCCCGAGAACTCCGTTCCCGACTACCAGGAGGCCTGAACGATGAGCAACGCACATGGACCACTGGCCGACCGTCCCCACCGTCCGAAGGTCGGACTGGACATCTCGCACGAGAGCGCGGCGCTGCACGTCACAGGCAACGCCCTCTACACAGACGATCTGGTCGGCCGGACCAAGAACCCGCTGCACGCTTGGCCGGTGCAGGCACCCCACGCGCACGCGGCCGTCACCGGCCTGCGGGTGGACCCGGCGTACCAGGTGACCGGCGTCGTCCGGGTCCTGACGGCCGATGATGTGCCCGGGGTGAACGATGCCGGCATCAAACACGACGAGCCTTTGTTCCCCACCGAAGTGATGTTCTACGGACACGCCGTGTGCTGGGTGCTAGGCGAGACCGAGGAGGCCGCCCGCCGTGGGGCCGAAGCGATCGAGGTCGACTACCAGCCGCTGCCCTCGGTGATGACGATCACCGAGGCCATCGACAAAGAAGCCTTCCAAGGACATCAACGAACAATCGCCCGCGGCGACATCGAGATCGGCTTCGCCGCCGCCGCGCACCAGTTCAGCGGTGAATTCGAGTTCGGTGGACAGGAGCACTTCTACCTGGAAACCCATTGCTCCCTAGCCTATATCGATGAGAACGACCAGGTCTTCATCCAGTCCAGTACCCAGCACCCCACCGAGACCCAGGAGATCGTCGCCCACGTGCTGGGTCTTTCCAGCCACCATGTCACCGTGCAATGCCTACGGATGGGCGGCGCCTTCGGCGGCAAGGAGATGCAGCCGCACGGCTTCGCCGCCGTCGCGGCGCTCGGGGCCACCCTGACCGGCCGGCCGGTGCGGCTCAGATTGAACCGGACTCAGGACATCACCATGACCGGCAAGCGCCACCCGTTCCACGCCACCTGGCGGGTCGGCTTCGACCAGGACAACCGCATCTGCGCGCTGCGGGCGACCCTGACAAGTGACGGCGGCTGGAGTCTCGACCTGTCCGAGCCGGTGCTGGCCCGCGCGTTGTGCCACATCGACAACGCCTACTGGATTCCCAACATCCAGGTGCACGGCCGCATCGCCAAGACCAACAAAACCTCGCAAACCGCGTTCCGCGGCTTCGGCGGACCGCAGGGCATGATCGTCATCGAGGACATCCTGGGCCGCTGCGCACCGCAGCTCGGGGTCGAGCCAGACCAGTTGCGCCGAAACAACTTCTATCTGCCCGGTCAGGCCACCCCGTACGGTCAGCCGGTCCGGCACGCCGAGCGGCTGGACGCCATCTGGGACACCCTGGCCCAGCGCAGCGACCTCTCCGCTCGGAAGCAGGAAATCGCCCAGTTCAATCAAACCCATCCGGACACCAAGCGTGCACTGGCCATGACGCCGGTCAAATTCGGGATCTCCTTCAATCTGACTGCTTTCAATCAGGCCGGGGCGTTGGTCCACGTGTACCGGGACGGCTCGGTCCTGATCAATCACGGCGGTGTGGAGATGGGGCAGGGGCTGCACACCAAGATGATCCAGGTCGCCGCCACCGCGCTGGGTGTGCCGCTCAGCTTTGTCCGGTTGGCGCCCACCCGAACCGACAAGGTTCCCAACACCTCCGCCACCGCGGCAAGTTCCGGCGCGGACATCAACGGCGGTGCCATCAAGAACGCCTGCGATCAAATACGGGAGCGGCTCAACGTCGTCGCCGCCGGCAAACTCGGTATACATCCCGACGACGTCCGCTTCGTCGACGGCATCATCACCGGAATCGGATTCCACGACCAGCAGATCGCCTTCGCCGATCTGGTGCACGACGCGTATTTCCAGCGGGTCCAACTGTGGGCGGCCGGCTTCTACCGCACACCCGGACTGCATTGGAATTCCGACTTGATGCAGGGCGAGCCGTTCAAGTACTTCGCCTACGGCGCCTCGGCATCGGAAGTGGAAGTGGACGGATTCACCGGCGCCTACCGGGTCCGGCGGGTCGACATCGTTCAGGACGTGGGCGACAGCCTGTCCCCGTTGATCGATCTCGGGCAGATCGAGGGCGGCTTCGTGCAGGGCGCGGGCTGGCTCACGCTCGAGGAGTTGCGGTGGGACACCTCCGACGGCCCGCACCGAGGGCGGCTGAACACCCAGGCGGCCAGCACCTACAAGATTCCGAGTTTCTCGGAGATGCCGGAGGAATTCAACGTGCATCTATTCGAACGGGCCACCGAGTCGGGTGTCGTGTACGGGTCGAAGGCAGTCGGTGAACCACCGCTGATGCTGGCGTTCAGTGTCCGGGAAGCGTTACGGCATGCGGTCGCAGAGTTCGGCCCGGCCGGCTGGGGCGTAGAGCTCGGCTGCCCGTCCACCCCGGAAGCCGTCTACTGGGCGATCGAAGGCGCCCGCGCCGCACTGGAGAAATCACCCGGCAACGGGACGGCGACGAGCATCACCGTCCGCGCACTCGCGGAGGTATGACATTGGACTGGCTCAGCGCCCTTCAACAACTCCGACGGGACCGGCTCGCCGGAGTACTGGTGACCGTCGTCGAAGTGCGAGGACACGCCCCGCGGGACGCCGGCGCCAAGATGGTCGTCGGCGCCGATCACACCTGGGGCAGCGTGGGCGGCGGTAACCTCGAGGAGGTCGCCATCGTCCGGGCTCGGGAGTTGATCCGCGCCGGGTCAGCCACGCCGGAGTTCCAGGACACCCGGCTGTCCGAACACACACACAACCGGCACGGCCGCCAATGCTGTGGCGGGGCGGTCAAACTGCTGCTGGAACCGATCCCCTTCCGCCCGGTGGTCGCCGTGTTCGGTATCGGCCACGTCGGGTACGAGCTGGCCAGAGTTCTGTCACGGTTGGAGATCAAGTTGCACCTGGTCGATTCACGGGCAGCGGAACTGGACGAACTGCGGCTCGTCGCGGTCACGGACGGCTGCGCCGATGTCGAGGTCCACCATCTGCTCCTCGGTGAGCAGTTGATGGAGCGGCTGCCGGCCGGTGCTCACGTCTTGATCATGACCCACGACCACGCCGAAGATTTCGCGCTGTGCGACACCGCCCTGCGCACTCCCCGGCTGGGCAGTATCGGGCTGATCGGATCAAGAGCGAAGTGGGCTCGGTTCCGCACCAGGCTGGCCGATCAAGGGCACGAACAAGCGGTGATCGACCGCATCGCCTGCCCCATCGGCAGGCCAGAGGTCACCGGCAAGGAACCAGCCGTCATCGCCATCGGCGTCGCGTCCACCCTGCTGGAGCTCATCCAAACGCAAGGCCACGCCACCTGGGCCGCTGGCGCAACCGCGTCACTCCGACCCGAAAGAAGTGTCAGTCCATGACGCTGTTCCGCGCCACGATCATCGACACTCCCGGTGATCCCTTCGTCGGCGACCCGGCCGTGGCGCTGTCAGCAGACACGGACGGCGGATTGTTGGAACGGAATGGGATCATCGCCGCCCGCGGCTCGTTCGAATCCCTGCGCGCCGAACACCCGGACGAACCGGTCACCGACCTGAGCGGAGGAATCCTGATACCGGGGCTCGTGGACACGCACGTCCACTTTCCACAGATGCGGGCCATTGGCGGTCTCGGTATGCCTCTGCTGGACTGGCTCGATCGCTGCGCTCTGCCGGAGGAAAGCCGTTTCGTCGACAAGGTTTACGCGCAGGACGTCGCCCGCGAGTTCTTGGACGGGTTGGTATCCGCTGGCACCACAACTGCGTTGGTGTTCGGCTCGCATTTCGCGCCTGCCATGGATGCGCTGTTCACCGAATCGGCGCGGCGCGGGCTGAACATCACGGCCGGCCTGGTGGTCAGCGACCGAATGCTGCGCCCGGACCTACTGTGCTCCCCGGAATGGGGTCTGGCGCAAAGCAGCGCCCTCATTCAGCGGTGGCACGGCCGAGGCCGGTTGCGATATGCCGTCACCCCACGGTTCTCGCTGTCGACCTCCGAAGCGATGCTGGCGATGTGCGGTGAGCTGCTCGGCGACGGCGTCTGGTTCACCTCCCACCTCAACGAGAACGCTGCCGAGATCAAGGCGGTCGCAGACCTTTTTCCTGGCTCCCGTGATTACTTGGATACCTATTCCCGCCATGGTTTGGTCACGCCGCGCAGTGTGTTCGCGCACAACGTGCACGCCACCGACGCGGAGCTGGCAGTCATGGGCGAACGAGGCGCCTGGGTCGCGCACTGCCCGACCAGCAACTCCGCACTTGGCAGTGGACTGTTCCCCTTGCGACGCCACTTGGAGCGGGGCGTTGGGGTGGCGCTGGGTTCCGATGTCGGCGCCGGAACCGGACTGTTCCTGCTCAAGGAGGCGTTGCAGGCGTACTTCATGCAGCAGCTCCTCGGCGCTGACGGGACGCCGCTCACCCCGGTGCACCTGCTGTATCTGGCCACTCGCGCCGGCGCCCGTGCTCTCGGCCTGGACGACCGGGTCGGCGACTTCGGCGTCGGCAAGGAATTCGACGCGGTGTGGCTACGGCCGCCAGCGCACAGCGCGCTGGCGATCAATCTCCACCACGCGGCCGACGCCGCCGATTGCCTGGCGAAGGTCTTCGCGCTGGCTACCCCGGCCGACGTCGCCCGGGTGTGGGTACGTGGACGGCCCGTTGTCGACCCGGCCGGGCACACTGAGTGCGCCGAGCAGCCCAACAGTCACGGCGGCCTGCAGACCCATTGACAAGGTGCCACCCGGCGAACGTGTATCGGACGATTTCTTGCTCGGCCTCCAGGACTATCGCCGGGGCGTTCCATCGGGTGATGGAGCGTAGCCGGTGTTCGATGCAGAGTTGCCGGGGTGGGGCGGTTCGGCGCTGGATGGGATGGTGTTGAGGTAGGGCGTGTTGGGCGTGTGCCGAGCGGGTACCCCTGGTTGTTGAGCGGCGTCACGGCGGCGCGGAGCAATTGCCCGGTCCGGGCGGCGCCGGCGAGGTCCACTGCCGAGTCCACCGCGTCGATCCAGTCCCGGGTTTCGCTGGGGTCCGGATCGGGGCCATGTGTGTCCTTCGGTGAGGGCGGTTGGTGGGTAGTGGGTGCGGAAGACCCGCCGGGTCGCTCAGGTCGGGCGGAGATCCGGCTTCCACCTGTTGGACGAGTGCGGTGAGATAACTGTCCGGTTGGTTCTCAGGCCCGGTAGGGCGGGGTCACTGCGGTTGGGTTTGACTGCCGGGCCGCCGGCTGGGCGTCGTCGGAGTAGTGACTGTCCAGTTCGTCGGGTTGGTCCGCGGGAGTGACTGAGATAGCGGGTCCTTCGGCGAAAATGGGTGCTGCGGAGTCATTCCGGCCGGCGATGTTGAACAGGATGTTGAGCAGGACTGCGGTGACGGCGGCGGCGCTGATACCCGAGTTGAAGATGGTCTGGAACCACTGGGGGAATGCGTTGTAGAAGGTGGGGACGGCGATGGGGATGATGCCCATGCCGATCGCGACGGCCACGATGATCAGGTTGGCGTTGCCTTCGTATTTGACAGCGGACAGGCTGCGGATGCCGCTCGCGGCGACAGTGCCGAACAGTGCCAGACCGGCACCGCCGAGCACGGCGATGGGCATCGCGGCCACCAACGCCCCGATTTTGGGGAACAGACCCAGGATGACCAGAATGGCGCCGCTGACCGCGACGACGAAGCGGCTGCGGATGCCGGTGATGGCGACCAGGCCCACGTTCTGGGCAAATGCGCTGCAGGGGAATGCGTTGAACAACCCACCGGAGACGGCGGTGGACAGGCAGTCGGCTCGCAGTCCGTCGGCTACCCGACGTTCGTCGGCCGGACGGTCCACAACGACGCCGATGGCCAGCAGGTCCGCCGTGGTTTCGGTCATGATGACCAGCATCACGATGACCATCGAAACAATGGCGGCAATGTGAAAGGTGGGTGCGCCGAAGTGGAACGGCGTTGAGATCGCGAATGTCTTGGCCTGGGCGACTGCGCTGAAGTCGACTTTGCCGAAGAACGCCGCGGCTGCGGTGCCCAGGACCAGGCCGGCCAGAATGGCGATCCGGTTGAAGAATCCTGGCAGGAAGCGGTAGATCACCAAAATGATCAACAGCGTGATGCCGGCGACGCTGATGTTGCTGATCGATCCGAAGTCCTTGGCGCCGACTCCACCGCCAGCCCATTGAATGGCCACGGGCAGGAGCGAGATACCGATGATGGTGATCACCGAACCGGTGACCACGGGCGGGAAGTAGCGCAGCATTTTGCTGAAGATTCCGCTGACGGCGAAGCCGACGACGCCGGCGATGAGTACCGCGCCGAAGATGGCCTGCAGACCGGTGGTGCCGCCGCCACCGGACTTCCCGATGGCGAGCATCGAACCGACGGCGGCGAAGGACGTGCCCTGGACGATCGGCAGTCGGGCCCCGATCCGCCAGATGCCCAGGGTCTGCAGCAAAGTGGCCAGGCCGGACATCAGCAACGTGGCGGCCAGCAGGTAGGACAGATTCGCGAACGACAGGCCCAGTGCGCTGCCCACGATGAACGGCACCGCCACCACACCCGCGTACATGCTCAGCACATGCTGCAGGCCGTAGACGAACATCTTGACGGGGGGCAGCACTTCGTCGACCGGATGAGACTGATTCGGTGATGGATCTGCGGTCGGTACGGCTCCAGATTCGAGGTTCCGTGCTCCTGGCATGGCTGCTCCTTTGCTGCCCAGACCGGGGAAAAGCACCCGGGTCGACGGTGATCAGGGTTGTCGGTCGTTGGAAAGACCCGACCAACTTCCGCACTGCGGAATTCGAATACCGTACAGCGAGATATTTCGCCTGTCAACAGGTTCCTCTCCGAAGATCGCGAGCTGTCGGACGAGGCAGTTATACGGCATCGTTGGTGGCCGAAAGGACGGGTCGATGCCGACCCGGTGACCGGTCCGGCCAACGTGCGGCTGAGCGCGTAAACGCGGTCTCACAAAGGAATGGCGCATCGGACGTTGCCGCCCGGTGGCGGCCTGCGGTCGCTGCGGCCCCGCACCCGGCGGGGCCCACCGGGTGCGCGAGCTGAGCCAGGGCGCAGCTAGCCCAGTTCTGCGGCGAGCGCCTGGCTGGTGGAGATCAGCAGCGGTACTGCGCGTTCGACGGCCTGCGGCGTCATTCGGCCGGAGGGTCCGGAGACGGACAGGGCGAACCGTCCGCGGACACCTGCTACGGGAACTGCGATGCACCGCACGCCCAGTTCCTGCTCGCCGTCGTCGATGGCGTATCCGTGTTGCCTGGACCAGGTCAGCTGCTGCGCCAGCTGGTCAGGGTCGGTGACGGTGTGTTCGGTGTGCTGGGGCATCCCGGTACGTCTGAGCAGTGCCTGGACGTCACCTGCCGGCATCAGGGACATGATCGCTTTCCCGACGGCGGTGCAATGGGGCAGTACCCGCCGACCGACTTCGGTGAACATACGCATGGAGTGCCGGGAGGGAACCTGGGCGAGGTAAACGATCTGGTCGCCGTCCAGTGAAGCCAGGTTGGCGGTCTCCCCGAGTTCGTCGACGAGGTGGGCCAGGTGGGGTAGGGCCACCTGGTTGAGCATGTTCGGCGCGCTGTCTGCCAGCAGGAGCATCCGGGGGCCCAGAGCGTACTGGCGGTTGGGTTCCTGACGGACGTACCCGAGATCCACCAGGGTGCGGACCAGACGGTGAATGGTGGGCAGCGGCAGGCCGGATTCGACGGCCAGTGCGGACAGTCCCATCGCCTTGTCGCTCAGGGCCAGGGTCTCCAGAATGTTGAATGCCCGCTCGATCGATTGCACTCCGCCCGATCGCTTGTCCAGGGGCGCGACCGTTGCCGTTTGATCGAGATTGGCCATGCTGGGCTCCTTGATGGACGTCGAACAACCGGGATATTCCGGATAACGGAAGCGTACTTGCACAATGCGGTTCTGCTTCGTCGAGCATTCGAGGTCCGGCGACTCGATCATTCCCAACCACAGCCGCTTGACTTCCGCGATGCGGACAGTAATATCCACTCTACAGAAAGCTGGCAGACAGGATGGATGACGCGATGGCAGGCACCAGTCCCGGTTACTCGATCACCGTCCGGGTGGAAGCACCACAAACACTCGGAGCAGCAGCGGAACTGGCCAGCGCGGTGTCCAGGGCTGGCGGTTCGCTGACCGCCCTTGATGTGGTCGAGTCCTCGCCCGACGGCATCGTGGTCGACGTGAGCTGCGATGCGATCGACGCCGAGCATGCCGATCTCATCAGCACGTCCTTCTCGACACTGCCGGGGGTGAGGGTCCACAAGGTCAGTGATCGAACATTTCTTCTTCACCTGGGCGGGAAGATCGAGGTGGTGTCCAAGGTGCCGCTCAAGCACCGCGACGACCTGTCCCGCGCGTACACACCGGGCGTGGCAAGGGTGTGTCTGGCCATCGCTGAGAACCCGGCCGACGCCCGCCGGCTCACCATCAAACGGAATACGGTCGCGGTGGTCACCGACGGAACGGCCGTGCTCGGCCTGGGTGATATCGGCCCCGCCGCCGCACTGCCGGTGATGGAGGGGAAAGCCGCTCTGTTCAAGCAGTTCGGCGGGGTCGACGCGTGGCCGGTGTGCCTGGACACCAAGGACACCGACGAGATCGTGCGGATCGTGCAGGCCATCGCCCCGGTGTACGGCGGGATCAACCTGGAGGACATCGCGGCCCCGCGCTGCTTCGAGATCGAGCGTCGCCTCCGGAAGCTGCTGGACATTCCGGTCTTCCACGACGACCAGCACGGCACCGCGATCGTCGTGCTCGCGGCCCTGACCAATGCGCTGCGCGTGGTGAACAAGAAGCCCGGCGACATCAAGGTGGTGGTAAGCGGGGTCGGAGCGGCCGGTCACGCCATCATCCGGCTACTCGCCGCGCAGGGGTTCACCGACATCATCGGCTGCAGTCGCCACGGCGCCATCGATGCCGGCGATGCCGGGCTGGACGAATTCCGTCGGTGGATCGCGGACAACACCAATCCGCGACGAGCCTCCGGCTCCCTGGTCGAGGTACTGGCCGGCGCCGATGTGTTCATCGGGGTCTCCGCGCCCAAACTGCTCACCGGAGCCGACATCGCCACCATGGCCGACGATGCCATCGTCTTCGCCCTGGCCAACCCGGTGCCGGAGGTGGACCCGTTCGAAGCGGCGCCGCACGCGGCGATCGTGGCCACCGGCCGGTCTGACTACCCGAATCAGATCAACAACGTGCTGGCCTTCCCCGGGTTCTTCCGGGGCATGCTGGATGCCGGCACCCACCACATCACCGACGCCGCCATGATCGCCGCGGCCACTGCCATCGCCGACTGCGTCAGCCCGGCGCAGCTCAACGCGAACTACATCGTGCCCTCGGTGTTCGACCCGCACGTCGCCCCGGCTGTCGCCGCCGCCGTCCAGGCCGCGGCCACCGAATCACAGCCGAGCTGACCGGCCACCGCGCCGGAATCCCACAGAAGATCAACGTTCCCCCGAAAGGTCAGTGGTGTGCCGTGTCGGACCTACAGATCGTGAGCGCCGAGATCGTCGCCGGCTCCGAAAAGATCCTCACCCCGGATGCTCTGGCGTTCGTCGCCGCCCTGCAGCGAAAATTCGGTCCGCGGCGCAACGAGTTGCTGGCCGACCGGCACCGACGGCAGGCGCATGTGACGGCCACCCACCTGCTGGACTTCCGGCCCGAAACCGCCGACATCAGTTCCGGCGAGTGGAAAGTCGCTGCAGCGCCGGCCGATCTGACCGACCGGCGGGTGGAGATGACCGGTCCCACCGACCGGAAGATGACCATCAACGCACTGAACTCCGGGGCGAAGGTGTGGCTGGCCGACATGGAGGACGCCAGCACCCCGCACTGGCGCAATGTGGTCGGCGGCCAGGTCAACCTCTACGACGCCATCCGCCGGCAGATCAGCTTCACCGCCGACGGCGGGAAGAGCTACACGCTGGTGACCGACCGGCCGCTGGCGACCATCGTGATGCGGCCCCGCGGCTGGCATTTCGACGACACCCATCTGCTGATCGACGGCGCACCGACCGTCGGTGCGCTGGTCGACTTCGGGCTGTACTTCTTCCACAACGCTGCCCAGCTGCTGGCTCAGGGCAGCGGTCCGTACTTCTACCTGCCCAAGATGGAAAGCTACCTCGAGGCCCGGTTGTGGAACGAGGTGTTCACCTACGCCCAGCAGGAACTGGGTGTGCCGCACGGTTCCGTGCGGGCCACCGTGTTGATCGAAACCATCCCGGCGGCGTTCGAGATGGACGAGATCCTCTATGAGCTGCGGGATCACGCGTCCGGGTTGAACGCCGGCCGCTGGGACTACCTGTTCAGCATCATCAAGTACTTCCGCAATTCCGGCGCCGATTTCGTGCTGCCCGACCGCAACGCGGTGAAGATGACCGCGCCGTTCATGCGCAGCTACGCGCAGTTGCTGGTGCAGACCTGCCATCGCCGCGGCGCCTACGCAATCGGCGGCATGTCGGCGTTCATTCCCTCCCGCACCGATGCGCAGGTCAACGAAACCGCCCTGGCGCAGGTCCGGGCGGACAAGGAAAGGGAAGCCGCGCAGGGATTCGACGGCTCCTGGGTCGCGCACCCGGATCTGGTCCCGGTCTGCTGCGAGGTGTTCGATTCGGTGTTGGGAGACCGGCCGAACCAGATCGACCGGGTGATCGATCCGGTGGTGGTCACGGCCGCGGACCTGTTGAATATCAAGGCCACCCCGGGTTCCATCACCGCGGCGGGGCTGCGCGGCAATGTGGAAGTCGCACTGGTGTACCTGGAGTCGTGGCTGCGCGGTGGCGGTGCGGTCGGGATCCACAACCTCATGGAGGACGCAGCAACGGCGGAAATTTCCCGATCCCAGATCTGGCAGTGGGTGCACAACCGATCGCGGCTGGCCGATGGTGACGTGGTGACCGCCGCGATGGTGCGTGAGATTGTCGCCGAAGAGGTCGGAAAGATCCGCGCTGAACTCGGCGAAGTTCGCTACCAGTCGAGCATGTTCGAACAGGCCAGTGCGGTCTTCGAAGACGTTGCCCTGGACGACGACTACGCCGAGTTCCTGACCCTGCCGGCCTACGCAGCGCTGAACTGACATGTCCGGCCGCCCGCTTCACACCTTGAGAACCATCGATCCGGCCACCGACCTGGCCGATCTGCACCACGAGCTCGATACCGTTCTGGCCGACGACGACGCCGCGTTTCGGCGCCGGTACCCCGGTGAGCGGGCCGCCCGTCAGCCCATTCACACCGTGTATGTCCCGGCCGATCGGTATACCGCGAACCTGCACGAATTGTGGGGTGGCCAGGCCGCCGCCACCCTAGCCGAGCACGGCCGACCGGACCGACTCGCCGCGGTCCTCGAGCTGCCGGAAGACCTGATGGCCTCGATCTATCCGCGCGTCCTGGCCAAGCTCCGACGAGAGCCCATCGAGGACCTCCGTATCGATTTCGAAGACGGCTACGGGGTGCACCCGGACGATGAGGAAGACCGCGTTGTGCGGGCGGCGGCCGGGCAGTTGCGTCGGTCGGTGGATGCCGGCCAGAGCCCCCCGTTCGTCGGGATCAGGTTCAAGAGCCTGGAGGCGCCCACCCGCCGCCGCGGCGTCCGCACCCTTGACCTGTTCATCGACGAACTCGCCGCCACCTGCGGGCTGCCCCCCGGTTTTGTCGTCACGCTTCCCAAGGTCACGTCCGTCGAGCAGGTCGAAGCAATGGTCGCGGCGTGCGAACGCATCGAGGCCAGGCACGATGTGGCTACCGGGGAACTGCGCTTCGAGATCCAGGTGGAAACACCGCAGGCCATCATCGGTCCCGACGGGACGGCCCTGATCGCCCCGATGATCCACGCTGCGGCCGGCCGCTGCACCGGTTTGCACTACGGCACCTACGACTACAGCGCCTCCTGCGGTATCGCCGCGCAGTACCAGAGCATGGAGCACCCGGCCGCCGATTTCGCCAAGGCCGTCATGCAGGTGGCGGCGGCCGGTACCGGCGTGCGCCTGTCCGATGGATCCACGAATGTGTTGCCGGTCGGCGACACCGAATCGATGCACGCGGCCTGGCGGTTGCACGCCCGGCTGATCCGCCGGTCGCTGGAGCGCGGGTACTACCAGGGTTGGGATCTGCATCCGGCGCAGCTGCCCACCCGCTACATCGCGACCTATGCCTTCTATTTGCAGGGCCTGCCGCCCGCGGTGCGCCGACTCCGGGCCTACGTGCACCGGCAGGAGTCAGCGTTCCTGGACGAACCGGCCACCGCGGTCGCCCTGGCCGGGTTCATCGTCCGCGCCATCGAATGCGGCGCCGTCGAGGCGCAGGAAGTCCTGCACGAGTTGGACATCGACGCCGACCACCTGCTTGTTCTGGCTCGACGCACCTGATTTCCCCCGCCCGACATCTGCGCCGACCCGCGAAGACGACCGGACGGAAAGACCGGTCCCAAGAGCACAAAGGAGTGCTGTGACATCCGTGCAACACCACCGCGACGCCCCGACCAATCTGGCCGTCCGCGCCAACACCATGCCATCGGCGGAATTCGCCACCGTCCTGACCGCCTGTTGCGATGTGCCCCGATGGATACGACGGGTCCAGGACGGCCTGCCCTATCCCGACGACCCGGCCCTGGTGGACGCGGCAACCGCGGCGGCCACCTTCACCGAGCAGGAGATCAACCGCGCACTGGCCGCCCACCCCCGCATCGGTGACCGGTCAACCGGCCCGAGCACCGAGGCCGCCTGGTCTCGCAGCGAACAAGCTGGGGTGGCCGACGACCTGGCCACCGCTGATGCGCTTGGTGCAGCCAATGCGCAGTACGAAAACCGCTTCGGCCGGGTATTTCTGATCTGCGCCAGCGGGCTGTCTGCGCCGCAGATCCTGCAGGCCGCCCAGAACCGACTGGGCAATGACCCGGACACCGAACTCGGAGTGGTCGGGGCCGAACTGGCCAAGATCGCCCTGCTCCGACTGCGCAGGGCACTCACCTGATGAGCGCCGTCACCACCCACGTGCTCGACGCCACCCTGGGCCGCCCCGCCCGCGGGGTCCCCGTCCGCCTGGAGCACATCGCGGACCTGGCCCAACCGGTCGGGGAGCAGCTTGCCGTCGGCGTCACCGACGCCGACGGCCGGGTCACCGACCTCGGGCCCGACAAGCTGCCGGTCGGCTTCTACCGGCTGACCTTCGACACCGCAGCATATTTCACCGCGACCGACCAGGTCGGCTTCTACCCCCTGGTCAGCATCGTGTTCAACCTCATCGACCCATCTCGGCACTACCACGTCCCGGTGCTGCTGAGCCCGTTCGCCTATTCGACCTACCAAGGGAGCTGACCAACATGAGCATCATCCTCGGACCCAACCAGTACGGCAAAGCAGAGAACCGGGTGGTCCGGGTCTACCGCGACACCGCCCGCCACGAGATCCGGGATCTCAACGTCACGACCGAATTGCGCGGCGACTTCACCGACGCCCACGTGACGGGTGACCAGGCCAAGGTGCTGCCCACCGACACTCAGAAGAACACCGCCTTCGCCTTCGCCAAGGAGAAGGGCGTCGGCACCATCGAGGAGTATGCGATCACCCTCGGCTGCCAGTTGATCGACACCGCCGAGTCCTCGGAAGGCGTGCGGGTCGAGGTCGAGGAATACGGCTGGGACCGCATCGTCGTGGACGGGAAGGGACACGACCACGCTTTCACCCGCACCGGCGGCGCGATCCGCAACACCGTGGTCAACATCGACGGCCGCGGCGAGGACCGCCGGGTGCACGTGGTCTCCGGCTTTTCCGGACTGGTCATCGCCAAAACCACCGGCTCTGAGTTCAACGGCTTCCTGCGGGACAAGTACACCACCCTCGCCGAAACCGACGACCGCATCCTGGCCACCTCGCTCACCGCCCGGTGGCGTTACGACCGCACCGATGTCGACTACGACACCTCCTTCGCGGCCACCGGCCAACTGCTGCTGCAGACGTTCGCCACCACCCACAGCTACGCGCTGCAGCAGAGCCTGTTCACCATGGGCAAAGTCCTGCTGGAGAACCGGACCGAGATCGCCGAGATCAAGTTCTCGGCCCCCAACAAGCACCACTTCACGGTCGACCTGAGCCCGTTCGGGCTGGAGAACCCGGGCGAGGTGTTCATCGCAGCCGACCGGCCCTACGGCCTCATCGAACTCACGGTCCTCCGCGACGACGCCTCCGACGCCGGATCGGCCTGGTGGGGTACGCCCGGCTTCTGCTGAAGCCACCGGTTGACGTTCATCGCGCCATCTCCTATGATTCCATAGATCGAAACAAATATTCCGTAGAGTGAAATGCAAGGAGAACGGGAATGACCCACTCGCTGCCCTACGAGGTCAACTGCTCGATCTTGTTCACCGAACTGCCGCTGCTGCAGCGTCCAGCCGCCGCGAAGGCCGCCGGCTTCGATGCCGTGGAATTCTGGTGGCCCTTCGACCGGGCCGTCCCACAGGATGCGGAAATCGGCCGGTTCGTAGCGGCGATCCGCGACGCCGGGGTGTCCCTGGCCGGGTTGAACTTCTTCGCCGGTGACATGCCCGGCGGGGATCGCGGCCTGGTGTCCTGGCCGGCCCGCTCCGCCGAGTTCGGCGACAACGTCGCCGTGGTCGCTGGTATCGGAGAGCAGCTGGGGTGCAAGGCTTTCAACGCCTTGTACGGCAACCGGGTGAACGATGCCACCCCGCAGGCGCAGGACGAGTTGGCCGTGCAGAATCTGGCTGCGGCCGCAGACGGCGTCGCAGCCATCGGAGGCGTCGTGCTGATCGAACCGGTCAGCGGGGCCGAGAAGTACCCGCTGCTCACCGCCGCGGACGCGGTCGCGGTGATCGATCGAGTGGCCGCCGAAACCGGCCGCCGGAACCTCGGCCTGCTGCTGGATCTCTACCACCTGGCGGTCAACGGCGACGACGTGGACGCGGCGATCGCCACCTTCGCTGCCGGCAGCGCGCACGTCCAGATCGCCGATGCCCCCGGACGCAACGAACCCGGCACCGGCGACCTCGCCCTGGCGACTCAGCTCGACGCCGTGGCGGACGCGGGCTACCGCGGCTGGGTCGGGTTGGAATACAAGCCGAGCGATCCGGCCGACAGCGCCGCGAGCTTCGCCTGGCTGCCCCGGGAGCGCCGGGCTTCCGTCCGCTGAGCTGTCCCGGATTTCCGCCCGCAGAACCCCTCAATTCGGCCGGCGTCCACTGTTTCCCCCTTCTGCGTAGGAGAAGTACTCAATGACGAGCATCGCTTTCATCGGTTTGGGCATCATGGGCAGTCCGATGGCCGTCCACCTGCAGAACGCCGGCTACGACGTGGTCGGCTACAACCGGTCCCCGGCCAAGACCGATCCCCTGGTCCAGGCCGGCGGTCGGGCCGCCGAATCGGTGGCCGCGGCCGTTGCGGACGCCGACTTCGTCGCGGTGATGGTGCCCGACTCGCCGGACGTGCGCGAGGTACTGGCCGGCGACGGCGGGGTTTTCGTCCACGGGAAGCCGGGCGCGTTGATCATCGACTTCTCCAGCATCCGCCCGGACGTCACGGTCGAACTGGCCGCCGCCGCCCAGGCCGCCGGCTTCCGGATCTTGGACGCCCCCGTCTCCGGCGGCGAGGCGGGTGCCAAGAACGCGGCATTGTCGATCATGGTCGGTGGCTCCGCCGAGGACTACGAGAGGGCACTGCCGGTCCTGCAACTGGTCGGCAAGACGGTCGTGCACGTTGGACCCAACGGCGCGGGCCAGACCGTCAAGGCCGCGAACCAACTGATCGTCGCTGTGAACATCCAGGTTTTGGCCGAGGCCGTGGTGTTCCTGGAGGCCTACGGTGTCGACACCGAGGCGGCCCTGAAGGTGCTCGGCGGGGGGTTGGCCGGCAGTAAGGTGCTGGATCAGAAGTCGCAGAACATGCTCACCCGCACCTTCGATCCCGGTTTCCGGATCGAGTTGCACCACAAGGATCTGGGCATCGTCACCTCCGCCGCCCGTGAGGCCGGCGTGGTGATCCCGCTCGGCGCGGTGGTGGCCCAGCTGATGGCCTCGGCCCGGGCGAACGGGGACGCCGGGCTGGATCACTCCGGTTTGCTCCGCGGCGTGGAACGCCTCTCCGGTCGCTGATCCACCCCCGCTGGTCCCCGACCACCCCGCACTGCTCTCATCCGTCATTTTCCTGCCCACCGAAGAAAGTCGCCCGCCATGCCCCGTATGACAGCAATCCGCGCCGCGGTGGAGATCCTCCGCCTCGAAGGCATCACCCACGCGTTCGGGCTTCCCGGCGCGGCCATCAATCCGTTCTACCGGGCCATGCGCGACCAGGGTGAGCTGACCCATGTGCTGGCCCGCCACGTTGAGGGTGCCTCCCACATGGCCGAGGGTTACACCCGGGCCGCGCCCGGCAACATCGGCGTGTGCGTCGGCACCTCCGGCCCGGCCGGCACCGACATGATCACCGGGCTGTATTCCGCCTCGGCCGATTCCATCCCGATCCTGGCCATCACCGGGCAGGCGCCGGTCGCGCGACTGCACAAGGAAGATTTCCAGGCCGTCGACATCGCCGCCATCGCCGGGCCGGTCACCAAGTGGGCCGTGACCGTGATGGAGGCCGGCCAGGTGCCGGGCACCTTTGCCCAGGCGTTCCACCTGATGCGCTCGGGCCGGCCCGGACCGGTGCTGATCGACCTGCCGATCGACGTGCAGATGACCGAGATCGACTTCGACCCGGCCACCTACCAACCCCTGCCGGTGTACAAGCCGGCGGCCAGCCGCGCGCAGATCGAAAAGGCCCTTGACCTGCTGGTGGCGGCCGAGCGCCCGCTGATCGTGGCCGGCGGCGGTATCGTCAACGCCGACGCCGCCGACCTGCTGACCGAGTTCGCCGAGATCACCGGCGTCCCGGTGATTCCGACCCTGATGGGCTGGGGCACCATCCCCGACGACCACCCGCTGATGGCGGGCATGGTGGGTCTGCAGACCTCCCACCGCTACGGCAACGCCACCATGCTCGAATCGGATTTTGTGCTCGGCATCGGCAACCGCTGGGCGAACCGGCACACCGGCGCCCTGGACGTCTACACCCAGGACCGGAGGTTCGTGCACGTGGACATCGAGCCGACCCAGATCGGTCGGGTCTTCGCCCCCGAGTACGGGATCGTCTCCGACGCCAGGGTTGCTCTCGAGCTGTTCGTGGAGGCTGCCCGGGAACGTCGGGAGGCCGGCGAGCTGCCCGACTGGGGTGTCTGGGCGAAGGAAACGCAGGCCCGTAAGTCGACGATGCAGCGTCGCACCAATTTCGACAACGTCCCGATCAAACCGCAGCGGGTCTACCAGGAGATGAACAGCGTCTTCGGTCGCGATACCCGCTACGTGTCCACCATCGGACTCTCGCAGATCGCCGGGGCCCAGTTCCTGCACGTATTCAAGGCCCGCAACTGGATCAACTGCGGACAGGCCGGTCCACTGGGCTGGACCCTGCCCGCGGCGCTCGGGGTGGCCGTGGCCCAGCCCGAGGTGCCGGTGGTCGCGCTGTCCGGCGACTACGACTTCCAGTTCATGATCGAGGAGTTGGCCGTCGGCGCGCAGTTCAACATCCCCTACATCCACGTCGTGGTGAACAACGCCTACCTGGGTCTGATCCGCCAGTCCCAGCGTGGCTTCGAGATGGACTACCAGGTTCAGCTGTCCTTCGACAACATCAACTCCCCGGAGACCAACGGTTATGGCGTTGACCATGTCAAGGTGGCGGAAGGTCTGGGCTGCAAGGCAATCCGGGTGTCTGACCCGGACGATATCCAGGCCGCGCTGCGGCAGGCGCAAGAAATGATCATCCAGTACCGGGTGCCGGTCGTCGTGGAGATCATCCTGGAACGAGTCACCAACATCTCGATGGGCGGCGCCGACATCGCCCACGTGGTGGAGTTCGAGGACCTGGCCGAGCGCGGCGAGGACGCCCCCACCGCCATCCACCTGCTGGACTGATCGTGACCCGCGTGCTGATTGCCCCCGACAAGTTCAAAGGTTCGCTGACCGCGGCGCGGGTCGCCGCTGCGGTGGGCCGCGGGCTGACCGCGGCCCGACCCGATGTCACCGTCGTCGAGATGCCCGTGGCCGACGGCGGCGACGGCACCCTGGACGCGGCGGTCGCGGCCGGGTTCGTCCGGGTCCCGGTCCGGGTCAGCGGCCCGGTCGGCAACCAGGTCGAGTCGGCCTACGCGGTCCGAGACGGGGTGGCGGTGATCGAGATGGCCGACGCCTGCGGCTTGAGCAGGCTGCCCGACCACGGGTTGGCTCCGATGACATCGTCCAGCACCGGACTCGGGCAGCTCGTCCGCGCGGCCCTGGACGCCGGTGTGGACCAGATCATCCTCGGCGTCGGTGGCAGCGCCAGCACCGACGGCGGTGCCGGCATGTTGACCGCGCTGGGCGCCCGCCTGCTGGATGCCGCCGGTCACGAACTCCCCCCCGGCGGAGGAGCCTTGGAGTTGCTCGATCGAGTCGATCTGAGCGGACTGCATCCCAGCGTGGCCCGCACTCAGATCCTGCTGGCTGGCGATGTCGACAACCCGCTGCTGGGCCCGAACGGGGCCGCGGCGATCTACGGGCCCCAGAAGGGGGCGTCCGCGACCCAGGTGCAGGATTTGGACGACGCCCTGCAACGCTGGTCGATCGCCGTGGCCGCGGCCCTCGGCAGCGGGACTGAGGGCGCCGGACACCCGGCGGCCAGCAGCCCGGGCGCCGGCGCCGCCGGCGGCGTCGGGTTCGCGGCGATCGCCCTGCTGGGCGCCGAATCTCGAGCCGGCATCGAGCTGTTCCTGGAACTGACCGGCTTCTACCACCACCTCGCCCAGGCAACCCTGGTCATCACCGGGGAAGGGTCGCTGGACGCCCAGACCCTGCGAGGTAAGGCGCCGGCCGGGGTCGCTGTGGCCGCCGGGCGGGCAGGCGTTCCGGTCGTCGCGGTCGCCGGGCGCAATCTGCTGAGCGCAGCCGAACTGGCCGCGGGCGGGTTTGCCGCCGCTTACGCGCTGCTGGGCCTGGAACCGGACGTGGCCCGCTGCCTGGCCAAACCGGTCCCGTTGCTGGAGCAACTCGGGGCCCGGATAGCGGCCGACTGGCTGCCCGGGGTGCCCGCGGGCCATCCCGACCTGCAATCCAATCCCGGAGGTGTTGCGCAGTGAGCGAATTCGATCTGGTGGTCCGGGCCCGGCGGGCGATCACCGCCGACGGGGAAGGACCGCAGTGGGTCGGCATATCGGCGGGCCGCATCACCGGGCTCGGTCCCTATGACACCCCACCGGACGCGCCGCGGGTCGTCGAGTTCGGCGAGGACGTCGTCCTGCTGCCCGGGCTGGTGGACACCCACGTCCACGTGAACGAACCGGGCCGGACCGAATGGGAGGGCTTCGCCAGTGCCACCCGCGCCGCCGCCGCCGGTGGCGTCACGACCATGGTGGACATGCCGCTGAACAGCGTGCCGGCCACCGTCACCGTCGCGGCCCTGGAGGTCAAGCGGCGTGTCGCTGGACCACAGGCCTACATCGACGTCGGCTTCTGGGGCGGCGCCATTCCGGGGAACCTTCCGGACCTGCGTGGCCTGCACGAGGCGGGCGTATTCGGGTTCAAATGTTTCCTGCTCCCCTCCGGGGTGCCGGAGTTCCCGCCACTCACGCCGGCCGAGCTGCCGACGTACCTGCATGAGCTGAAAAGGTTCGACGGCTTGATGATCGTTCATGCCGAAGACGACGACGTCATCGAGAACGCACCCAGCCCGCACGGCCGGACCTATGGCAGTTTCCTGACCTCCCGCCCCGCGGAGGCCGAGAATATCGCTATCGCCAACGTCATCGCGGCCGCCCGCACGACCGGCGCCCGGGTGCACATCCTGCACCTGTCCAGCGCCGCGGCGCTGCCGATGATCCGGTCCGCCCGTCGCGACGGAATCAGGCTGACCGTCGAAACCTGCCCACACTACCTGGTTTTCGCCGCGGAGGACGTCCCCGACGGCGACACACAGTACAAGTGCTGCCCCCCGATCCGGGACGCCGACAACCGAGAACTGCTGTGGCAGGCACTGACCGATGGCGACATCGACTACATCGTCTCCGACCACTCGCCCTGCACCCCGGAACTCAAACAGCTGGACCTGGGTGATTTCGACAGTGCCTGGGGCGGAATCGCCTCGTTGCAGATCGCACTCCCGGCGGTGTGGACCGAGGCTCGTCGTCGCGGCTTCACCCTCGAGCAGGTGATGGGCTGGATGGCCCGTCGGCCCGCGGAAGTCGCCGGCCTGCCGGGCAAGGGCCGGCTGGCGGTGGGGTACGACGCCGACCTGTGCGTCTTCGCCCCCGATGAACAGTTCGTGGTCGACCCTGCGCAGTTGCATCACAAGAACCGCATCACCCCTTACGCCGGCCGCACCCTGACCGGCGTCGTCCGCAGCACCTGGCTGCGGGGCCGAGAACTCACCGGAGAGCACCTCGGCGGGCAACTGTTGACCTCACAGAGGAGCCTGACATGACCCAGACTCAACCACGGACCGCCATGCCGTCACGCGAGGACCTGTTCACCCACCTACCCGACCTGGCCTCCCGCGCCTTTGGTGGCAGCGTCGTCTTCGCCAACGACGAGCTGTTCGCCGAACGGGAAAACCTGATCAAACCCGAACCCGCGGTTTACTCGACCTACACGTTCGGTCACAAGGGGCAGGTCTACGACGGGTGGGAGACCCGCCGGCGCCGCGAACCGGGGCACGACTTCGCCCTGGTCCGGCTCGGCCTGCCCGGCCTCGTCCGCGGCATCGTGGTGGACACCGCGTTCTTCAAAGGAAACTACCCGCCTGAGGTTTCGGTGGAGGGATGTTCCTTCGACGGATACCCCTCGCCGCAGGAACTCGCCGCCGCCGACTGGGTCACCGTGGTGCCTCGGTCCGCTGTGGCGGGTGACACCGCCAACGCCTTCGCCGTCGAGAACGACCAGCGGTTCACCCACGTCCGGTTGTGCATGTATCCCGATGGCGGGATCGCACGGCTGCGGGTGCACGGTGAGGTTGTACCCGACCCGCGGCTGCTCACCCGGGGAGCGATCGACCTGGCCGCACTGAGCAACGGGGCCACCGTGACCGACTGCAGCAATATGTTCTACTCCTCGCCGACCAACCTGATCGCTCCCGGTGAAGCCCGACTGATGGGTGAGGGTTGGGAGACATCGCGGCGCCGGGACGACGGCAACGATTGGGTACAGGTTCACCTGGCCGGCCCCGGAGTAGCCCGACTGGCCGAGCTGGACACCAGCTATTTTGTGGGGAACGCGCCGGGCTGGGCCTCGCTTCGCGGCTACGACTCCCGCCGAGACGCCGCGCCGGCCGGTGATGCCGGCTGGACCGAGATCCTTCCCAAAACGCGGCTGCAACCCGACACCCGGCACCAGATCCGCATCAACGTCGGGCAGGAGATCACCGACCTGCGGCTCGACGTCTACCCCGATGGCGGCATGGCCCGCCTTCGGCTGTTCGGCGAACTGGCAGCCAGCGGCCGCGAACAGCTCGCCCTGCGCTGGTTCCGTCTACTGTCCAACGCCCAGGCCAACGCTGTGGCGCGCTCCGCCGGGCTGGATCAACAGACCACCCACACCGTCGTCGAAGACCGGCTTCACCTGACTTTCGACGACCTGCCCGAACAGCTCCGGCAGCAACTGCAGGGCTGACCTCACCCCCGGCCAAGCAACCACAGACGTAAGAAAACCAATATCAGGGGAGCCAGAAAAAAAATGCCTATCGTCTATCGGACGTCGGCCGTCTCCAGCGGAGACGGCCGCAACGGCCACATCCGCACCGGCGACGGTGATCTGGACCTGGATCTGGTTATGCCCAGCGCTCAGGGCGGGCCCGGCGGAGCGACCAACCCCGAGCAGCTGTTCGCTGCCGGCTATGCCGGGCGTTCCCACTCGGCGCTCAAAGCCACCGCCCGTGCCGACGGCCTCACCCTCACCGACTCCACCGTTGCGGTGTCCATCGGCCTGAACAAGAACTACGACGGCTTCTTCCCGGACGTCAGCGTCACAGCCGACCTACCCGGCATCGATCGGCACACCGGACAGGAGCTGTTGGACCAGGCACATCAGAGGTGCCCCTACTCCAAAGCCACCCGAGGCAATCTGGACGTTCAGCTCACTCTGGCCTGATCGCCACGTGCACCAACCCCAAAGTCACGACTACGCCGGAGGAAACAGATGAATGCCAGCGTCCCGCTGTTCGTGAACGGGGAGGGGATGCGCGGCGGCGCAGTGCATCACAACATCGCCGCCTACCCGTTCATCGGCCACGTCCACACCGCCGCAAAGTACCGGTTCTATTCCGTCGGCGACCGGTTCCCGGCGCTGTGGCCCGCACCCGATGGGGTGTCGGTCGTCGGCGAGCTCTACGACGTCCCGCTGACCGCCATCAGGGATCGTTTCATGCCCGACGAACCACCCGAGCTGGAACTGGGAGTCATCGAACTGTCGGACGGGACGGCGGCCATCGCGGTCATGCTCCGCCGCGAGAGCTACGGGGCGGACGGGTTGAAAGACATCTCTGCCAGCGGCGGCTGGCGCAACTACCAGGCTGATGCCAGTTCCTGATCGGTGAGCGCCTTCGAAATCATCAGCATCCTGATCGCGGGCGTCGCGGCCGGCACCATCAACACCGTGGTCGGGTCAGGAACCCTCATCACCTTCCCGGTGCTGCTGGCATTCGGGTTCCCTCCGGTGGTGGCGACCATGTCCAACGCAGTCGGGTTGGTCCCAGGAAGTGTGTCGGGCACCTGGGGCTACCGACGCGAACTGCGAGGACAGTGGACACGGCTGCGCTGGCAGGTACCGGGGTCGCTGGTCGGCGCGATCATCGGTGCCTGGTTGCTACTGCACCTGCCCGAACAGACCTTCAAAAGGGTCGTGCCGACTCTGCTGGTGGTGGCACTGACACTGGTCATCGCGCAACCGCGGATCCAGCAATGGAGCCGTGCCCGGGCAGCTCGCGGCGGTCGTGATCATGCCGAGCTGACCCGCGGTCACCTGATCGCCCTGGTGGTCGGCACCTTCCTCGCCGGTATCTACGGCGGCTACTTCGCCGCCGCCCAGGGCATCATCCTGGTCGGGATCATGGGTGCCCTGCTCACCGATCCGATGCAGCGCCTCAACGCCGCGAAAAACCTGCTCTCCCTGATCGTCAACTGCGTTGCCGCGCTGACCTACACGCTGGTCGCCTTTCATCGGATCGACTGGGCCGCGGCCGGTCTCCTCGCCACCGGCACCCTGATCGGGGGCTTTTGCGGCGCCCACGTCGGGCGCAAATTGTCACCCACCGTGCTCCGGGGTTTGATCGTCGTCCTGGGCGTCGTGGCCATCGTCAGACTCGTGCTGTAGGTCCACCTCGAAACCGGTGGCGGCCGGGTCAGCATTCGACGATGTTCAGGGCGACGACGTTGAGCGCGAGACCGACGAGCGGGCGGTTTCCTGGCCTTGCACCCGCCGGTACCCCAGCCGCAGTTCAGGTGTGGCCCGTCGAAGGGGTGAGCCCGATGATCGGGGAGGCGTTGGGGCTGAGGTCCACGGTGTAGTGGACGCTCATCGATGATCCTCCGGCTTATGGTGGAGTGCCGCGGTCAGGCAAGGGGATCGCGTCACGACCATCGCGCGGGACCTGGACCGGCCGGATGCAGGCGGACCCTCCGAGCCGAGCTCGAGTCCCGCGGAATCGTCGCCACCGGCCTGGTCAACAACGCCGGCTTCGGAACCCACAACCCCTTCGGCGACGAGGACCCGGACCGGCTGCGGCAGCTGATCATGTTGAACATCGGAGCCCTAATCGACCTCAGCCACGCCTACTTCGACGACTTCGCCAAGAATGACACGAGCGTGCTGATCAAAGTCGCGAGCCTCCTCGGTTTCATGCCAACCCCCTGCCTCAGTGTTTATGGTGCCTCGAAGGCGTTCGTACTCAGCTTCACCGAATCGCTGTGGGAAGAGGCTCGCGGAACAGGTCTCCGCGTCCTCGCGATCTCCCCCGGCGCCATGTCCACGGAATTCTTCGACGCCGCCGGAAGCCAAGCCGCCGACTACGGCGCCCGCCGCGCCCGCCCCGAAGACGTCGTGAAAACCGCCCTGGACACCATCGACAAACCCTCACACCGCCCCTCGGTCATCACCAACGGACGCCCACTGGCCATCGCCGCCCGCCTCCTCCCCCGACGCGCCATCGTCCACTTCATGGGCGCCACCATCCGCCGTAGCAACAAGCGCTGAAGCCGTCACGCCCCTGGATCGCACGCACTCCATCGGCGACCTCCCGGTGGCCCGGCAGCACCGAATCAGGACGGCCCGCAAGACGAACGCCATGCGGCGACAATCAGACCTCGCTGCCCGTGGTGGCGACCCAAGATCATCATCGTCCCGATTGCGGATCCCATGTGGTGACAGTGGCGGTTGTGGTCATCGTCAGCCGCCCGTCCGGTCCCCCGACCCGTCATCGAGCACATCGTCCAATACCGAACTGGGTCTGGTGGCCCGTCGGGCGCCTGCCCGGTATGAAGACCGCGAGTCCATTCAAAGGACGAACGGCACGAGCATCTTGGTGGACTTTTTGTACATCGGGTAGGCATCTGGGAATTGCTTGGACCGATAGCGCTCCTCGACGGTGGCGCTGCAGAGGAAGTAGACACCGGCCAGCACGACTGCGGTCAACCACACCTCGTCGGGTCGACACCCGCACCGCGGCCTCGCCCAGTGTTGGGACCTCGTCAGGCGGCGGAGGACCCGTAGCGATGCCAGGGCTCACCCCCGCCGGCGGACCGCCAGCGTTGAGAACCCACCCGCCGGCGCCCGAATTGCCGAGTCGAGAATCCTGGGCGCACCCCGTCCCAATCCCGCTTGTGGATCGGCCTCAGCTAATCGGCTGGTCGAGGGTGGGTGGTGTCAACGGCAAGCAAGGACTGGCACGATGGAATTGCTCGGCTGGTGGGTCAAGGCGCTTCTGGTGTTGATTGTTGACTCAGCCGCGGGAGTGATCTTTGCGTCCGTAGCTGTCGCCCCTCAGGCGTTGCCGCCTGTGCGCAGCCCGGAGAATCCAGCCCTCCGGCCGTTCGACTCGCCCGTCCGATATGTCCGAGTTATGCTCTACCCAGCATCTTCGACTCTGGATGGGATCTCAGATGGTCGCCCTGTGCCAAGCGTGCACTCTGAATGTTCCAACGATTGGCACCTTGTCGGGCAGCGAGAACGATCCGATCGGTGTGTGTGGGACATGCAACTGCCTTACTTGTGGCCATCACGGACACCGGGACCGCGCGGCCGTGTTCGTCTGCATCCAGTGTGATTCCAATCTGCAGGCCAGTAGCGCCATGTACCGTTCCTGGCGGCGCGACCCAACGCCGCATCAAATGCCACTTGGGGCTGCGTTGTCCGATAACCCCCCGACCGGTCTGGCCGCGGAGCTTCGAGCACTGTTCGCCACCGCAGGTGATGATCTGATGCTCGTGACCAGCGTCGAGGAATGGGCGGCACGCCGCCCCCACTACGGGCCCCTGATCGAGCTGCTCAACGGCCATTTGGACAATCTTGTGTCCTGGATCGACCAGATGATCACGAATCTGGAGCCACGAGTCGCTGCCGATCTACCACCAGATCCTTCAGCGTCGGCAGGTGAGGTTTCGCTCCGTCGGTTGCTTCGCGAATTGGCTACCTTGTGGCGCCGCATGGACGCCCAGGCCCGTCGATTGTTGGCGGCGTCCTTGCTGATCGTTCAGATCATGCAACTGCCACCCACGTCGCTGCCCCCGGCACTCCGGCAGATCGCGGGAATACTCGACATCCCCATGGCCTACCACTATCCCGCTGAACGCCAACCGATCGGCCAAGCAGACGTCAATTACCGATGAGCGAGATCGATAGGCTCGATACAGGGCAGGTGCCACCGCCCGCCAATTGGCCAGTGGAACGCTCACAGACCCTGAACCGATGGTCGATCGAAATACCCGCAGAGACAATGGACGCCAGGCAGGCGGACCTGTATGAACAGCAGTCTGGCGACCTGCCCCCCGCCGACTGGAAGGGCACCGCGTTCACAACCTACGTTCGGGTCACGTGGCCGAACGCGAAGGGTCGACAACGCTGGACCGTCCTGAAAGTAAAGATGCTTCCAGGCAACGCAAAGCCAACAGTTGCGATAGCGGCTTCCGTCTTCGCGAATGACACAGTCGCTCAGGCCACTCAGGTCACACTAACCGGCTCGAGTCTGAGAGAATTCCGTTTCGCTCGGCTCCGCATCAGTTCGGGGGTGCTCCGGGTCGCTGCGTTGCTTGCCGGCATCGCCAGTGGACTCATCACCCTCGCATTCGCGATCGGCAAAATGGTCGGCCCTGTGGTGTCGGTCTCCCCAGCGACCGAGATCCTGCTCTTGCTGGGCGCGGCGGTTTTCACAATTGCGTCGGCAGTAGCCTCATTCTTCGCAGTCGAATGGTTCAAACCCGATCTGGCCTGACGCCTCGCGCAGCCCAGACGAGCTGACCATGTCCCGAGCCCTTCGTAGCCGGTTCAGTGGCTACAGATTCTGCAAGCCGATCACGGACATAGAACTGTTGCACGGTGAGGCGCAGCTGAGATCCGAGGCTAGAGCCGAGGTCCGGCGAGATAGTGGTGATGATGCTGATCGTCGATCTCGTAGCGGTCAGGAGACGGCTGGCTCTCCACTTCGTCCGGGGTGAGATCGCTGACGCCGACGTCCGAGCCGTCAGCCTGTGCCTCGATGTTCAGCATCCGGTCAGCGAACGCTGACCGGTCACGGGACGACCTGTCGGCGACCGCTACCGCAACGGGATCGTCCTGCGGCACTGGGGTCACCCGGGTTGAACGGCGGGCCGGCGTCAGTACGTGCCGCGCACTCCGTCGACCTGCAGACGGAGATACGCAGCGTGCGCCATGTGGTGCGCTCCCATATCGTCCTCCGGAAACACGGCGTCGGCAGCATGTCTGATGCACAACGGCAGCTGGGCGACGATGAAATAGGCCTGGTGCGGAACCCGAAGGCACTGTTTGCACTGGTTGACCCTCCGACCCGGTGCCGTCGGAACCCGCTGCAAGTTCGCGGACCTGGCGTGGTCCGCGCATGTGGACCGTCCGTCGCAAATGGCTGATGCGAGGACGAGTTGCTCCCTCATGGCGTGCTCGACGCAATAAAAGTGGGAACGCATGGTGAAACGATATGGCCGTCCGCAATGCGATTCATGACCGGGTGCCGATCGTTGACAGGGCACCGATGCCGTTGCCCGCAAATCAATATCTGACGCGCCGCGGCGAATCACTTACGAGTCGACGGCGACCAGGTGCAACGGTTGACAGTCTGGCTCCGTCACTATCACGACCAGATCATCACGAAGGCGGGCGTGAACCGTGGACGTCAAAGTACGTGCACTTGGGCGCCATCTGTTGCGTCGCAACGTTGCGGAGGCACCGGTGTCGGCACGCAAGGTCGTGGCGGGGACGTCAAATCTGCTGATCGCCGCGGCGATCACGGTGGGGTGCGGAGCAGCTGGCGAGCAATCGGTCCAGACGGCGGCACCCACCACGTCGGTTGCCATGGTCGACTCAGCCGGCACACCAGTCACGCCACCAGCGACCGACTCGATACCCAAGACCGGCGCTACCGGCATCCCTGCGGCACCGGTGTCCGGGTCTGCCGGCATCCCCGTCTGCGGCTCCGACGTCCCGCCGTTTACCGAAAACACTCTCACCTCGACACCCGCACCCGACACGTGCATCTTCCCAGCCGGGGGCAGCGCCAGCCCGACTTGTCCAATCCAACCGACCGAAGTGGTCGAGGGCACCGAAACCCGGCCGCCCGCGCCCGGTGATCAGCTCAGCGGATCACCGCTCGCGGCATTTGGTCGTTTCGGCGGTGCAGGTGGTGGCCCGATGTGCTTCGCGGAGTACCCAGGCGCCGCGGTCTTTTTCACCAACTGCGCCCGAGGCGTACTCATGCCTTCCTCGAGTGCTCCGCTGCGAGTGGCAGGGCGGACTCAGGTGGCCAGAAGCGACGCGATCTGGGGAGCCGCCAGCGGCAAGGTCGACCATGTTCAGCTACAGGACTCAGCTCGGCCGAACGGGGTTGCCGTCACGCTTCGTCCGGTCGGGACCCAGGTCCGGGTGTTCGTCGCACCAGTATCTGCTGGATCAGCGACGGTCACCGCCTTCGGTCCCGACGGCACGATCATGCAGGTCGCCAAACAGGGGTGACAGGCGCTCCATCCGGACACGTTCCGATTGCAGGCCGCCGGCTTGCGTCCTGAGCGTCGTTTGGGGATCGCTCACCGGCCCCCGAAGCCGCCGCCGAAGTGACTTTCGAATGGTGCCACCCTTGCTAGTTGCAAGAGCGCAAGCGGTCTACCAGGAGTAGACTAGCTCCATGGCCGATACCACCACCGTCAAGGTTCAGACCAGCACCCGCGACCTGATTCTCCAGGTCGGGGCTGCCCGTCGTCAGAGCGCCGACCAGGTCATCCTTGCCGCCCTGGAAGCAATGCAGCGCGACGAACGTCGCCGGGTCGCAGCCGCAGAAGCCCGTGCGATCAAGGACGACCCAGAGGACCTGGCCGAAATCCGGGCGATACAGCAGGACATGGCTGCTCTGCATGAGGGGTGAGATCTACCGACTGCAGGCGCGAGGAAAAGGACACGAACAACAGGGCCGGCGGTATGCCGTCGTGCTTCAGCCGGACTGGCTCACCTTGAGTACCTGGATCGTTGCGTTCACCAGCACAAGCGCCCGCGAGACTAGCTTCCGGCCTGCAGTGGTCATTGCTGATCGCCAGACCTTGGTCATGTGCGACCAGCTTGCGACCGTCGATCTCGATCGGCTCACCGAGCCGGTCGGCTTCCTGACCATCGACGAGATGCGGCGGGTCGACGAAGGTCTTGCGTTAATTCTCGACCTATAGGCGGACGTGTTTCCCAGCCCGAGAGAACCCACACGAGTTCCTCGATCGACCGTCCCGGGAGGATTGTGAACAACGCCCTCAGCCGTAGTTGATCTTCGTTCCCACAGGACGATCGGTGACTGACACTCCTGCCCGCCAGAGCTCAAGTTCAAATATCAGAAGATTTCGAATGCCCGTCGGGCAACGACATGTCTGCTTTCGCGGCGCTATAGGGCACGCCATCCATCGAGGCAGCGCACCATCGACAATCGGGATGGCGTCTCGGTCGCTGTTGCGCTGCTGGGTCAGTCATGGATGACGGCGAGCCCTATTCGCGTGAGGTCGGCGAGGCGATCGCGCATCGCCTGCACCTGCTCGCTGGTGTGGACCGTCCAGTTCGTGAGTTCGCCTACGATGCGGACCGGCTCGCGGGTGCGATAGGAGCGAGTGGGATTGCCGGGAAACTTCTGATCGGTGACGTTTGGGTCGTCCTCGATGACGCCGGTCGGCTCAACGATGTAGATGCGACCGGGGCCTTCGCCTGATGCCAGCTCGGCACCCCAGGTCGCCGCGTCGAGCGTCTCGGTCACGTAGACGTGGTTCATGACCCGCCCGGGCTCGAAGTTCGAGAGGTGGCCAGGCAACAGGTAATCACCGAGTGTGAGGTGTGCCTTCGTCCCGTGCAGCAGGGTGCCTGATTCGTGGACCTCAAATGGTGTCGGACTGATGGTCAAGTTGTGTCCTTTCGCGGGGACGGTGCCCACGGGATGAGCTCCGGTCTGAGGTCGCTGACGTTAGGCCGAAACCACCGAGCTCATGAGACGTGCGGAACACTGCTAAAAATGGAGGTGGCGAGGTCGTTCTTGGGGGGAAGCTCACGCTCGTTATTGGTCACGGCTGGCGCTCGCGTGCCGCACGAAGCATGGCGAGGTGCATCGTGGGCGCCTTCCGGATAGCGGAACGCCCTGCGGTGAGGATCAATGACTTTCCCAGGTCGGCGGACCATTGTCGCTGTCGTCGCCGTAGCGGGGATCGCTGACCGTTCGATAATCCTCTAGAAGGGCAGTAACTGCTACCGACCGGGCGCGGGCGTCATTGGCGAACAAGCACGTTCCTGCAGAAGATGATCGAAGCGTTCCATTGAAATCTTCCTGGCGCCGCGTCGGCCACATCCACCCGAGGCGGCATTCACAACACGAAATCTGTGACCGGTCAGCGATCCGGTTGCAGGATTGGTGCTAACCAGGCCGGCCACGGCGGATGATCAGCGCCTGCGGCTCCGTTCAGTCAGTTTGGGGTGCCCGGACAAGCATCAGGAGAAGGTTCGACTCGCGGTGTAGTTGTCGTGCACGCGCCGGATTCTCGGTCTCCACAAGTTCTGCTGCTGCGGTACGTTCCTGGGCCTCGCTGCGGACGATCCCGATCATGTCTTGTTCGGTCAGCGTCCGTCGCGGAACATCGGTCCGTCCCACCCCGGCCGGGGACGCCTCGATCGCGCCGACGCGGTGTTCGTCGCCGATCGGGATGGCTTCTGCATTGTCGATGGCACCGAGTGCGGCGCGGTACACGGCGGTCGATTCCCGATCTCGGTGTTTCATCGCCTGCCTCACCGCCGATCTGAGGATTGTCCTAATGGATCGCGAGTCGGACGAAGTCACCGGATTATTAGACCGACCGAGGGCCACCGGCTCAACCACCCACCCGGGGAGCGACGGCCGGGGACTGTCGCCGCGGAACCGGCGACCGCTCAGCGATCCCGTTGCGGTAACGGTCGCCGACAGGTCGTCCCGTGACCGGTCAGCGTTCGGCTTGCGGGGCATTTGGCGAACGTTTGAGGCCGCCGCGTTGACCCGAATGGCCACTCGGTGGGTCCAGGCCAATGGCCGTCAAAGACCCAGAATCTTGCGGCACCGGCCAGGTTAAGCCTCGCCCGGTCAGGTCTGCGGCGCGGTGTCCTGCCCGGTGGACAACGGGCCGGCGGCGACGATCTGGTTTCGTCCAGCGGCTTTGGCCTGGTAGAGCCGATTGTCGGCCGCGCGGACGAGGTCGCCCGGGTGGTCTGCGGGTCCGGCGGCGCAGCCTCCGCTGACGGTGACGATGATGCTCTCTGCGGCGGCGGTGATCGGCGTGGCCGCGGTGAGCGTGCGGATCCTTTCCGCGACCTGGGCGGCGCCCATCAGGTCGGTGCGCGGCAGGATCAGCAGGAATTCCTCTCCGCCCCACCGGCCTGCGATGTCGCCGGCGCGTAGCCCTTCGAGTAGCCGTCTTGCGAATTCGACGAGGACGAGATCGCCGGCCGGGTGGCCGTAGTTGTCGTTGACGAGCTTGAAGTGGTCGATGTCGAACAGAATCACCGACAGTGGGTCGTGATGGCGTTGCGCGGATTTGGTTTCGCGGATCAGGGCATCGTCGAGGTGCCAGCGGTTGTACAGGCCGGTGAGCGAGTCGGTCCGGCTCATCCGGTCAAGCTCGGCGTTGCGTTCCCAGAGTTGGTCCTGCAGCTGCTTGACGTGCACCGCCGATCCCACCCGGGCCAGCAGCTCGGCCGGTTCGAACGGCTTTTTCAGATAGTCGTGCGCGCCCCCCCGGATTCCGGCCACGATGTCGACGGTGCTGCTCCGGCTGGTGAGGAACACGACGGGGATGTCTTTCAGATCGGCGGCGGCTTTGAGTTCCCTGAGCACCTGGTAGCCGTCCAGCCCGGGCATCTCGATGTCCAGCAGGACCACGTCAGGTCGGAGCGCCCGGCACTGGGCCAGGGCCGTCGCCCCGTCTTCGGCCTCGATCACCAGGTAGCCCTCTTCTTCCAGGTCGCTGCGGACCACCGCACGGATGACCAGCGAGTCGTCGGCGATGAGGATGGTCGCGGCGGTCACAGCCTGGCCGCCAGCGCGCCCGCGTTGGTGACCAGGACGAGCGGGCCCCATGCGTCGATCGTTCCGCAGATGAGCTGCCGGTCCTGGCCGCGCGGTGCCGGGTGGATGTCGCTGTCACCGACGGTCCGCAGCCCGGTGACCGCGTCGACCTGCAGCCCGAAGGTCTGCTGTCCGGTCTCGATCACCAGGATCTGTCCTCCGCCCGTTCCGAGTGGACAGATGACGGTCAGCGGCGGGTCACCGGGGATGATTCCGGCGACGTCCGGATTCGGTGCAGGCAGGGAGATCATGCCGGCGGAGCGCAGGACTGCCCGGGTGTCGCCGACCGCAAGGCAGTACGCCGCACCGGATGCCTGGAAGCAGACCATGGTGATCGTGGTGGTCATGGCGCGAGTTCCTTCTGCTTGGTCTCGAGCAGCCGCAGGAGTTCGTCGGTCGCGTAGCCGCCGATGTCGTCGGAGTGCGTCGAGGGTGACTCAAGCATGGTGCGCCGGGCAGTGGCGAATGCCCGTCGGGCGGCGGAATTGTCGCCCGATGCTTCCAAGGCAAGGCCGAGATGAAGGTGGGCTACGGCGTCGTCGGGCGTGAGGTAGGCGCACTTTCTGAAGGCCACCACGGCCGTGCCGTGGTCGCCGGCGGACAGGGCGAGCTGACCCGCCCGGGCCAGAGCGGCCGCCCCGGGGAGTGGCTGCACCACGGGCTCGACGTCCTGCTTGGCCCGGGACCGGTGCGCTTTCGGAGCTGGCGGGGAAGATTCGGTCAGTCCATGGGCGTGCTGGCCTGGCCGGACCTGTCGCCCTCCGCCGCCGCCAGTTCCGGCGTGGGCTGCGACTGCAGAAGCGACTTCGGCGCGCCTCCGATAGAAGTAGCAGTCGCCCGCCTGCAATGTTTGGAAGCGGTCGGTGACTGTCCACATGGTTTCGGTCGCTCCGAGGAAAACCACCGCCGCGGGGATGGCATCGGCGATGCGGCTCAGGAGGGTGCGGGCCTGATCGGGGTCGAAGTAGATCAGTACGTTCCGACAGAACACGACCTGGCAGGACTGGACCTGATCGGGCAGTGGGTCGATCAGGTTGTGCTCCCACGCCGTCACCCGAGACCGGAGGTCTGCGTTGATCGTCCAGCCGGGACCGGTCTTCGACAGGTGCCGCACGATCCGCTGGGGCGAGAGCCCGGCCAGTTCCCGGGTCGTGTAGTAGGCGTTCTGTGTTCGGGCAACCGCGTCGTTAGAAAGGTCGGTGGCGTACACCGTCCCGTCCAGGTTCTGTTCCTGAAGGGCCATGGCCAGGCTGAACGCTTCCTGCCCGTTGCCGCAGCCGGCGCACCAGATGCGCACCGGCCCGGACAGGGTGGGGAGGATGTCGCGGACCAGCACCTTGAAGTGTTCGGGATGGCGGAAAAAGCTCGATTCCTGCACGGTGACTTGGTTGACCAGCCGTTGAAGGGCGCCCCGGTGAACAGCGAGCTCGTCGACGAATTCCTGGACCGCCTGGTGGCCGGCGGCGGCCTCGTCCTGGATGCTGCGGCGCAGCCGGCCGCGGAGACTGGACTGCGGCCGGAGTCCGATCTGCGTTCTGAGGAGGGCGGCAACCCGGTCGACGGCCTGTTCGACCGCGGGGTCGGGTGTCATCCGGTGATCTCCAGGACGGCCTTGCCGATAGCGACGGCGATCCGGTCCAGTGGTAGCAGATCGCTGACGGCACCCAGCCGGTGAGCGGCCTGCGGCATGCCGAAGACGGCCGACGACGCCTCGTCCTGGGCCAGCGTCCGGCCGCCGTTGACATGGATGTGGAGCAGCCCGTCGGCCCCGTCAGCACCCATACCGGTGAGCAGAACGCCGACCGCAGAAGTGCCTGCGTTCTCGGCCACCGAGTGGAACAGCTGGTCGGCTGACGGTCGGTGCAGACTTGCGGGCAACTCGGTGAGTTCCAGGTGGAAGTCGGGCCCCCACTGCAAATGGACCCCGCCCGGAGCGAGGTAGACGTGCCCGGGTCGCGCAGCGAGCCGGTGCTCGGCCATCTGCACCGGGAGAGCGGACACGCGTGACATCCAGGTCAACAGCCCGGCGGTGAAGTCGGCGTGCAGGTGCTGGACGATCAGCACCGGGGCCGGCAGGCCCGCAAGCCCGGACAACACGCAGGCCAACGCCGCAGGCCCCCCGGTCGAGGCGCCGATCGCGACCACCGGGCGGTGTGCGCCGCCGATCGGCGAAGGGCGGTGGACCGTTCCCCGCAGGCTACCGCGGGGATGGCGGATCACCGTCACGTCGCTGGCCTGCCGCACGCTGCGCCGAAGGTCGGTTCCCCCTGCCTGCGTCCAGTGCGCCGGGGTCGGCAGCGCGTCCAGCGCTCCGGCGCGCAGCGCCTCGGCCGCCGATGGCGAATCGGCGAGACCTGTTGACAGGACCACGATCGGTGTCGGGTCACCGGCCATGATCTGTTCGATCGCGAGCAGGCTGCTCCGGTCTCTCATGTGCAGGTCCAGGACCACGACATCGGGAATCACCAGGTGGACCTGGCGGATCGCTTCGGTCGCGGTGCCGGCCCGACCCACGACGGCGATGTCCCCGTCGAGCTGAAGTGTTTCGATGAGTTCCTCGCGTCGGGCGGAGCTCTCCTGGACCACCAGGGCTCGCACTGTGGTGCCGCTGCCCGTCACGTGGTGGCTCCCAGCAACCGGTTCACGGAGGCCAGCAAGCTGGCCTCGTCGAACCCGCTCTTGTGGATATACCCGTCGGCGCCCGCGTCGAGCCCTCGTTCGCGGTCGACGTCGCTGGAGCGGGAGCTGAGGATCAGAACCGGGATGTTGGCCAGGGCCGGCAGGGCCCTGATCGCCGCGGTCAGCTCGAAACCGTCCATGTTGGGCATCTCGATGTCGGTCAACACCAGGTCCACCGGTTCCTCGGCGAGCTTGGCCAGGGCCTGCCTACCGTCGCCGGCCAGTCGGACGTCGTAGCCGGCCCGCTGCAGGATGTTGCGCTGCAGTTCCCGGACGGTCAGCGCGTCGTCGACGACCAGGATGCGTTGCCTGGGTCCGCGGGTCGGCTCGAATGCCAGGGGCGGGATGGCCGCCCGCGGGCTCTGCCGGGCTCGTTGGATCAACCCGGGTGGGTCCAGGACCGCGAAGATCGACCCGTCCGGTTCGATGCTGGCGCCAGCCACGGCCGGCAAATGGGGGAGCAGGCGGCTCAGCCCTTTGAGCGCGACGTCCCGCTGGCCGACCAACCGGTCGACCTGGAAGGCGTGCAGGCGAGTGGCATCGGTGAGCACCACGATCGCCGCGGGGCCGGACTTGGCGGGGTCGGGGTTGCCGGCGTCGGGCTTCCCCGGCTTCGCACTCCGCTGGTCGGGATGGCGGTCGGCCAGGCCAAGCGTCTGGGCCAATGTGGACAGCGTGACGGGCTGGTCGTCGACCCAGACCACCGACCGCCCTTCGGCCTTGATCTCCCTCGAGGTGTCATGCGCCTGGGTGAGGACTACCCGGTGAAACGGCAGTGCGAACCGTTGCCCGCCGGCCTCCACCAGCAGGCACCGCAACACGGCCAGGGTGATCGGGACGATGATTTGGAATTCGGCCCCCACTCCGAACTCTGATCGCACTTCGATGCGGCCGCGGACCGCCACTACGTTGGCCTGAACGACGTCAAGGCCGACACCACGGCCGGAGATGTCGGTCACCGACGTGCTGGTGGACAGCCCCGATCGGAAGATGAGCTGGAGGGCTTCGTCCCGGCTCAGCTCGGTCGTGTCGATGCCCAGCCGGGTGGCCTGCGCTCGGACCCGGTCCAGGTCGATGCCCCGCCCGTCGTCGCTGACCGAGATGATCACCTCGGACCCGAGTTGGCGGGCATGCAGGGTGATGGTGGCCTGCGTGCTTTTGCTCGTCGGCCGCTGGGCGGGCGCCTCGATCCCATGATCGACCGAATTGCGGACCAGGTGCAGCAGCGAGTCCGACAGTTGTTGCAGCACTGCGCGGTCCAGCTCAGTGGCTGCCCCCGTGACCTGCCAGGCGATGTCCTTGCCCTGCGCGCGGGCGATGTCGCGAACTGCCCGATGTAGACCCGCCGTGATGGTGGACACCGGCACCATGCGGGTGCGCATCACCCTGTCCTGCAGCACATTCAGGGACCGTGACAGCGCATTGAACTCGGCCGACGAAGCGGGATCGACGTCGAATGTGTCCTTGAGCATGCGCCCGACGCGCAGGTGGGCGGCGGCCGCCTCGCCGAGCAAGTCGACCAACTCGTCGAGGCGCTCCATCGGCACCATCACCACGCCAGCCGCATCCGGATCGACGAATTCGGCCAGTGGGCCCGGTGCCGTCTCTCGGCTGCGGGGGTTCGGGCCGGGCTGGGCGTGGCCGGCGGGGCCGGGGTCGGCAGGGTTGAGGGTGCCCGGAACGGGGCCAACCATGTCGAGGTTGCCAGGGGCCGCTCCGCGGACCGGCTCCGGTGAGTGTTCGCGATCGGCGTGGTCGGCGACCTTTGGGATCGATTCGCTGGAAACGGCGATCCTGAGCCGGTCGGCTCCGGCGAGGAGTCTGTCGATCACCTCTGCAGTCACCAACCGGTGCCCGCTGCGCAGCTGCTCCATCAGCTCTTCCAGATCGTGCGCGATCCGGCTGACAGCATCCAGACCCGCGACGGCAGCCGAGCCCTTGAGGGTGTGGACCTCGCGGAAAACGGACCGGATCATCTCCTGGTCCTTCGGCGATTGCTCGAGGCGGAGCAACTGTTCGTCCAGATGATCCAGCCGGACCGCAGCTTCCTGCGCGAAGAGAGCGCGAATGTCTTCGGGGGTGAGAACGGCCATCAGGGTCGTCCCTCCGCGAGTGCGATGTCAGGCCGACGGTCGCCCAGACGCTGGGCGGTCAGGAGCACAGCCACGTCCAGGAGAACCACGACACGCCGTCCCACTTGATATGTGCCGTTGGTGCCGGCCAATTCTGATGGTCGGGTGGATGTACCCAGCGCGACCCTTTCCGGCAAGGCGGTCGTGGCCAGACCGGCCAAGCCGTCAGGGGTCTGCACCACGGCGGCGAATGCAACAGTCGGCACGGAGCCGACGCCCAGCAGCGCCGCCGTGTCGAACAGCGGCACGATCTGGCCTCGCAGGTTGAACAGGCCCAGGACCACTGGCGCCGCGGTGGCCAACAGGGCGACCGGCGGATCGGCCACGACCTCGCGGACCCAGTCGAGTGGGACCGCGTACCACTCGGCCCCGACCGGCAACACGACTGCCTGCACGCGGCTTCACCGACCCCCGCCGGCGGCGGTGGTTTCCAGGTTGCCGGCCAGGTCGGCGAGGTTGCCGGCGGCGGCGGCGATTTGTTGGGCGGTGGCCGATACCTGGCGGCTGGCGTCGGTGAGTTGTTCCATGGTTTCCACGACTTGGGCGTTCGCGG
>JBBROB010000025.1:0-59106 GCA_038229825.1 Mycobacteriales bacterium | reverse complement strand
GAGACGCTCTGACCGAACGGCTGGGTTATGCCGACCTGACCGGCCCCGGAGCCGTTGCCCGGCAGGGCGATCCGCGGCGAGGTCGGCATAACCCAGAGGTCGGCATAATCCACATTGCTCCGACGTCGGAGCAATGTGGACAACGGGTCGGCGTTTGTTGATGCGTGGTTGTTGCGGGCCTGCGCGAAACTCGGCGTCCGCCTGGTCCATTCGACCCCGCACCGACCGCAGGGACGGGGGAAGATCGAGCGATTCTTTCGGACCGTCCGGGACCAGTTCCTCGTCGAGGTCGCCGAGACCACCGCCGAAGACCTGACCGCCGGCGGGCTGGATCACGCCGGTGCGTTGATGGAGTTGAACCGGCTGTTCACCGCGTGGGTGGAAGTGGAATATCACTGGCTGGTCCACACCGAAACCGGGCAGAGCCCGTTGCAACGCGCTGGGAGGACGGCTGGACCCGGCTGGGCCGCACCGCCGCGATGCCCACGGCCGCGGATCTGACCGAGGCGTTCCTGAGGTCGGAATACCGCACCGTGACCAAAACGGCCACGGTGTCGTTGCACAGCAACACCTACCAAGTGCAGGCGGTGTTGGCCGGGCGGAAGGTGGAGTTGGTGTTCTCCCCGTTCGACCTGGAAAAGCTGCAGGTCCGCTACGACGGGACCAGCTACGGACCGGCGGTGCCGCACGTCATCACCCGGCACACCCACCCCAAAGCCCGCCCCGAAATCGTCGAGCCGCGGCCGGCCGCACCGAGCAGCATCGACTATTTGGCGTTGACCGCCGCCGCCCACCACCAGCAGATCCGCGATGATCAACGCATCGGATTCCACGCCCTCTACGGACCCGACAACCCGCCGGACATCACGGAAAGTGTTGTCGACGGCAGGTTCCGGGGCAGCTGGCGTTGACCGACCTGATCGATGCTGCTCATGTTGATGGGCGGGCGGTGTTGTGAGCATCGACCGGTTGCAGGCGCACTACGGGTTCACCAGGATGCCGTTCGGGCGGGACCTGGCCCCGCAGATGCTGCACCGCCACCCAGGTCACGGGGAGGCCGTCACCCGGATCGCCTGGTGCGTGGAACAACACGCATTGGGGGTGATTACCGGGGAGCTCGGCGCCGGGAAAACCGTCGCCATCCGGGCGGCGACCGCCGCGCTGGACACCTCCAGGCACGTGGTGATCTATCTGCCGAACCCCTCGGGTGGATCTACCCGCAAACTTCGATGCCGCAGGCTGAGAAGGCTGGCGCGCGGTGCCCCGACAGCTGACAGTGGGCTGGCGAACAGGTCCGAGCGCCTCCACCACAGGCAACCTGCTTGATCCGTTCAGCCCCAGCCTCGACTTGAGAAGATGAGCGGGGCTGCCTACGCAGACGTGTGCGACTCGATCTCGACAACTCCAACCCGGCTCCGCAACTTCGGTTATGAACCGAAACGTCAGCCCGATTGGTGCTCCGATCCAGTGTAGGCGAAGGCGCGAACCAACGACCCCATACTCGACCACTGAGGGGAGTAGGCCAACTGGATTCGCTACACTCTTACGCGGAAGAAGAGGTCGCTCAGAGCGACTCTATAGCGCTCGCACCTCGTTGCTTCACGAAGTCAACCGATTCCGGTTGGCGCCAGGTCTGGTCTTCAGGGGATAGATTGTTCGCAACTTTGATGCGACAATGTGGAAATGCAAACCCTGAAGTCAACGATCAAGTCGAGTCGTGTTGGCCCATTTGCCACAGCAACCTCGAGGAGGGTTCGTATCGCCCTTTTCGGGTCGTCGAGCAGATATTGGGCACGTCGGTACACACACGGAGGGGACTCCGGCGAAGGGTCATACGGTATGTGGGCCGATTACAAGGCCGGCGTCCTAAATCGTTTCGTTAAGCTCAATGACGTGGCCTCAGTGGTGGAATGGGGTTGTGGTGACGGCAATCAGCTGACCCTTGCCAAGTACCCCAGGTACCTGGGCCTCGATGTAGCACCTGATGCGGTCAGGCAGTGTGCACTGAGGTTCAACGATGACCAGACCAAGAGCTTCATGAGCTGCGGGCGGAACGAGTTCTTCGACCGCGCCCAGTTTGTGCACGCAGACCTGGCCCTCTCTCTGGACGTCACTTATCATCTTGTGGAGCTCGATGTATTCGAGTCCTACTTAGACCGACTATTCACAAGTGCGGATCGGTTCGTCATCCTATATTCAACGGATGACGACCGACCACGTGTTGCCCCTCACATTGTTCACCGGCCATTCACCGACTGGGTTGAACACAACAAGCCAGACTGGGAATTGGTGGAGCGGATCGAACGCAACGGGAAGACTGATCCGACCGAGACAGATTTCTTCATCTATGCGCGCAAGCGCTAACTGCCTGGGTCGCCGTGTTTGCGGGCGGACGGAGAATTGTTAAGTCTACTCCGATGAATATTTGCTTTTGACACCTCACGGGCCGTTGGTATTTTCTGTCGGTCTGGGCTGTTAGCCACCACACCCACCGCGGCTCCCAATAGCAGCCACGCGACGAAATCGTAAGGCCCAGTTCGGAGGGTCGGCTCAGCCAAACCGGCAAACAGTAGACCTACGGTCAATACCCCGGCAATTCTTCTTACGTCCTTGCGCGCCCGCCAAACGGGGATCGCCAACACCCAGATGTATATCATCAGCCCTGGTATCCCAGTTTCCGCACTAACCTGCAAGAACACGTCGTGCGCGGTGGGAAAAACTCCTGTCGCGCTGGGCAAAGCAAGGGCGAAGACGCCCACGCCGACAAGTGGGTGCTCCCAGGTCGTGTGAATCGCAGCTCCCCAAAGGTCGACCCGTGTTTGCACGCTACTGAACGTCAAAATGCCCTCCTGTGCGACAGGGGTAAAAACTGCTGAAACGTAGCCCCAAGTCAGCGCTACGCCTGCCCCTATAGCGAGGGCGAGGAGAGTTAGAGAGCCTACTCCGAGCCGATCTCCTCTTTCCTCGGAGCCCCGAGGATCAACCGCTCGACGTCGTGTTAGCTTGATTGCGATTGCGAGCACGAGTACTGCGGCAAGCGCGATGAGTTGGGACCGCGATGCCGTTGCTAGTATCCCGAGGGTTCCACAGCAGATCGTGAGTACGGCCAATACGCGGACCCGGCCCGCACTTATACGGTTCCAGTAGGCGATAACCGCCAAGACCCCAAGAAATATTATGGCGCCGGCGTAGTTTGATCGGCCAAACGCCAGGGTTAGGGTGGTCGCTGAGTTGTGCAACTCCTCAATCTGGGCGGACAAGCCATCCCTTGTCCCCTGACCCAATAGACCGAAAGCGCCCTGTCGAGCCAGCTGTGCCGTTGCCACGAGTGACATTAGGCCAGCGCTGATGACGACCGCTCGCAGCAATGCGGCGGACCTGTAGGCATTAGTGCAGGTCGAAGCCATCAATGCGACAAGTGAGCTTTCAACGACAACCTTAAAGCCAACGAGGCTGAGACCCAAGTTAACACTCGCCAATACGGATACGGCTGTCCACGCAATTAGGGTCAAGTGCCCATTGAGCCATGCTCGTTCGAACCTGGTCGGTCTAGCAAGCCATGCGACGGATGCGGCAACGATTATGAGATCCGCGACGGTCAGGCCGATCGATCTTCCATCGAAAGCGAACACATGGACCGGGGGCAACAGGATTGCTAAGGGGAGTGGTATCAGAATAAAGGGCGGTGTCACATTCAATGCAACAATCCAAATAGTCGCGACCGCGCACGTTGCGAGGAGCAATGCTAGCCACGCTGAAGCCTGCCACACAGCACCTGCGAGTATCCCTGCCGCGACAACGGCGGATGACCATTGCCAGGTGGCAGGCGCACGTAGAGACGGTTGGGTGCGTACTGTCATCACTTAACATTCCGCATCGATGGTTGACATCCCCTCGTGTGGTGTGACGGTCGCCTGCAAATCAGCGAGGTCACGTTTGCGCCTGATCTTGTGCATAATGCTAAGGATATGGTCACCGCATTGGCCGAGGGGAAGGGGGCCATTCGGCCAGTCACCTTTCCGGCTCGCAGTCTCTGGAACCGTTCCGTTCATGGGCCCAGGCGATAAAGGATGCAATGTCGTTGCCAGCAAGGTGTGGTGCGGCCGAATCGACAACCCAGTCCGGCCAACTCCACCATGAGATCTGCAGTAGGGCCAACCGGACCTCTGGATCGAACCGGTAGCGGATCAGCTTGGCCGGGTTGCCGCCGACAACACCGTAATCAGGCACGTCACTTGCAACGACAGACCGAGCAGACACAACGGCACCATTTCCGATGTGCACTCCGCTTAATATCGTCGCACCATAGGCAATCCAGACATCGGATCCGACTCTTACATCGCCTTTCGACGATGGGTACCCGTCCTGCCCTGCCCCTGGCAATCTGCGCATAATCCGCAATGGGTACGTCGTGACTCGATCGAGCGGATGATTTCCGCCCAGGATAAACGTGACAGCCTTAGCAATTGACGTATAGGAGCCAATTACTAGGCGAGTATTGTCGTAAGCGAACAACTCTACTTTCGGAATGCCGTACGTGCCCACACCGACTTGCACGCGGCCGATCCTTTGCAACTTTTCATATTGGATAAACCGGGAGCCAAAGACAATCCTTTTGACTATCCCCGGCAGATATCGAGCCCGGTTCATCTGTGCCCTCGGTTCTCTATCGGCTGGCACGATCCCATATTTACTTGCCCTCGCGAACCGGCCTTCAACGTCTCGCCCCCCGCTTTCTTGTCCAGATCGCCCAAATAGAAAAGACAGTGCTCGCGGCTATCGCTGTCCCGAAGAGGACCGAGACCGAAGGAGCACTAATCCAGAGTAGCGGCATCTCCAGCCCAAGTGTCGCGACGATCGCGGTAGCCAGCCGGAAGGGTCGAACTCCGTCTAGTCCCAAGTTGAACTCCGGGAGGCGTCCGCGCATGAGCCGTATGAATGCGAGTAGTCCGAGGAGCTGAACTAGCGTCGTTGACAACACCGCGCCAATAAGTCCGCCGAAGTATGTGCAAGGCCCGCTCAGCAGTAGGTTCCCGACAACTAGGACCAAACCATATCGCGCTTCGAGCCCGGGCCGGCCGATAGCTCGGCAATATGCGGTACTGATCCCTGTTACTAGATTGAGCCCGTTTCCCACACTAAGTATAGCGGCTGCGACAGAGGCCGTCCAGTTGAGGCCGGCAAGGCCGTGCACAGCAAATCCAACTGCTGCCGCCGCGACTGCCGAGTAGAGCGACACGACACCAACCCACGTCGAATTAATTCTGCCGGCCAGCGAAGTGGCCGCCCGTATTCCTCTTGCTCCAAATTCCTGCGTTATGCGTGTTACTAGGGGTGCGATGGCAAAGAGCGGTGCGCTGCGAAGGGCGCTCGCAAGTTGCCCCGCAATGGCAAGATATCCGAGTTGCTCGATGGGGAGTAGGGCGGCAACAAATAGAGAATCAGTTTGGAGGATCGCCAGGGAACTTGCATTCATTATCTGCGCGCGCCACGCGTAGGATATGAAGGATCTAATCTCGCGGCGAGATGCGGTCTTCAGACGCATGGTTTCAAAGACCTGTCGACTACTCCAGGCGTTCAATACGACCAGCGAAAACATCTGGACTATGGTGCACGAGAATACATTCCTGATGTTCATCGTGTGATGTACACTCAGTAGGAGCAGGCCGACAAGGTAGAGGCCCTGAGTCAGAGTCGTATTGATGGCCAGGGTTCGAAACCTATTGACGGCTCGCAGGTAGCCGGTGAAGATGTTGTTGATTAGGATCAAGCCAATGAGAATGCCGAGATGCCCATAAACGTAGGCCGCGGAAGACTGCAACTGCGCTGGTACCTTCACTATCGCGAGCACAGCATGCGATACTAGCGGTCCCAGCGACATTAAGATTCCAGAGAAACTTGCTACTAGCATAATCAGCGTCAAAAGCAGCTGTGAAGTTTCCCTTATTCTTGATTGAGAGAGGTAGAGTGCAAAGAATCGCTGGACAGAAGAGCTAATGCCCCCGTCCAGGCTGACAGCGAAAATTACCAGAGTGCTCGTCAATGCCCAGATTCCGTAGCCCGTCACCCCTAGGCCGCGGAGCAGGACCGGCACGCTTGCGAGCGATATTAATTGTGGGGCAAGTTGGCTCAGTCCATTCCATGCGGTGCGCATACCTAAATCACTCGATCTTGCAACACGGAGTTGCGCCCGGATGCTGCCTAACACCAAGTACCGTGCCGACGCTTAGCCAAGTGCAAGACAGGGAAGCGGGTGTTTGCGTTTGAACGGCCGAGTGGTGCGATTGAGTCGGTGCGGTGAGGTCGGTTGAGACTGTCTGCCTTCGAGGCCGCCCGGACACGCAGTGACGACGGCGTCCCGCGCATTCCGTCGATCGTGAGGTTTGCGCGAACCGGGGGATGTAAACCTCGGACGTATCCGCGAGTAGGACGGGTCGCGTCTACGCAAGGGGAAGCTTCAAGCATGCGAAGCGGCGTTGGTCGCTTGACTTCGCGACGGATGACGACTCGGGCGCAGAGTCTGCTCCGCCGTCGGTCTAGGGTGCGAGATGTCGGTCGCATTTGACGTCAACTATAGCCCAATTTGGGCAGGAAGATGTGCTGGTTGTTGCTTGGCTCTTGGCGACGGCTCCTCGGCGCAGCACACATCGAACGGATCGGAGCAAGGTCTTCCAGTCCATCTGCGCTGACCGCCTATCAATATATTCGCCGTCGAGTGCGAGCTTCGATTCCCATGTCATGACGTTACGACCTGATGCCGGGGCGAGACAGGTCAGGTCCCGTCGCACTTCATGCCAGCGAGCTTGGGCACCATTGTACCTTTCACGATTTGTCACCCGCGAGGGCCGCGGACTGACCAGGAATATATGGCCCGGAGTGACGTTCCAAAGGGTGGGAAATTCGTCCATGCTTGCCGCTCTCAGTGTGCGTGCCGGGTAATCACACATGCGTCGTCGCTCCACCCGGGTGCCTGTTCGACGGGTCGCTCCTGCCGGTACCTGACTATCCGAAGGGCTTACCAAGGTGACCTGGGCGCAGCTGGTGCAACCGGATGGCGAGAGGCCGCGCAGGCACGATGACCCGAGACGATAGAGGGGCGTGGCACGACGGCGTTGTTTGCCGAGCTGAACCTGCTGACCAGGAAAGTCTCCAGGTCCTGCGGGTCCCAGCACCAGCACCAAATGCTCGTTGCTTTCCTAACCCAAATCGACACTGAACTCTCGGAAGACCCCGCCATCAAAGTGATCTTGGAGAACTACTGGGCCCACAAACACGAGGAGGTCGCACGCCGGCGACCCAAACACCGACGGTTTCCACCTTCATTTCGCCCCGACCTCCTCTTCCTCGGTGAACCTGGTCCGACGATGGTTCCGCGAATTTAGCCCTTTCCGCCGTCGAGTACTCTGCTCCGTCGCCGACCTGATGGTCAAAATTGTCGTGCGCCTCGCCGCACATAGAGCGGAGGGAACCAGCTTCCGTCCGGACCACGACCGGCCAACAAGTTTTCACCGATATCGCCCCCGACCGCGTCGCCATCTCCGTAAAGGTCACCCAAGCTGAGACATACCAGCAGTACGTCAGGGCGCCAGGCGCTGCGCGTGAGTTATCCACGTCCCGGCCAACAGACCTCGCAGCCGATCTCGCCGCAGGCCCGCATCGAAATCCGCCGGGCCACGTCGCCCTGCGTCCCGTCGACGAGCTTCCGGGGCTTCAACCCAGTCGGAAGCAGGTCAGACAGGACGGTTCTCCGCGCCAAATCGTCGGAGCGGGCCGCGCGGGCCCGGGGGTCTTGGTCATCGCGCGGGGACACCCTTCACGGTCGAGCCAGCAGGCACGTTATCGACGACGCACGCGGCCGCACCGACTGTCGACCCAGCCGCCACGGTCAGCCCCTGCAACACGACAGACGCGGCGCCAAGCAAAACGCCTGCCTCAATCGTGCATTCGCCCGACACGGTCGCAGCCGGATTGACCGAGACATAGTCAGCGAGCACCGAATCGTGTCCTACCGTTGCAGCGGGATTCAAATGAACGTGCACTCCGACCGTGACGTTCGTGGAGATCTCCACGCCCGCGCAGACGATCGCGCCCTCCCCCAGTCGGCACTGCGATCCAACACCGGCCCGCGGGTGAAGTAGCGGCGGCGCGCTGGCGCCTACTGCCGCGAAGCGCTCGGCCAGCCGGCGGCGGGTGCTCGGGGCGCCGACGGCCAACGCGAACGGCGTACTCGCCCGGGATGACGCGAGCCAGTCATCGATTCCACCGAGATGGCAAACCCCCCGTGCCGCCAGCCGATTCAGATTCGCATCACCCGGACCATCGTCGAGCACGCCGAGCACCGTGAATGTTGGCGACGATCCAGCAGCATTGATTGCGGCCACTACGTCTAGAGTTTCGCGGCCGAACCCACCCGCACCGACGACCACCAGCTCAGTGCTCACGTGCGCGCCTCCTTCGAGCCGAGGAATTCGGACATTGTGGCCTCACCGTCCGCAGATATCCCTTCCCGGCGGAGTACGGCTCGGATCGTCTGCGCCAGGATGTGCATGTCGAGTGCAACGTTTCGCCGCTGCACGTACTCCAGATCAGCCGCAAACTTCTGCTCCCACGTCAGCGCGTTACGCCCCGACACCTGGGCCAAGCCGGTGACGCCCGGCCGCACTTCGTGCCGTCGGCTCTGCTCAGGAGTGTAGCGAGGGAGGTACCGCATCAGTAGCGGCCTCGGTCCGACCAGGCTCATGTCGCCACGCAGCACGTTCCACAGCGTGGGTAACTCGTCCAGGCTCGCGCTGCGCAGTCGCGCACCCAGCGGAGTCAGGCGCTGGACGTCGGTGAGCAGGTCGCGCGACTCGTCCGGTTCGCGCATGGTGCGGAACTTTAACAGCACGAATGGCTTTCCATCCCGGCCCGGGCGCAGCTGACGGAACAGGACCGGTCTGCCCAGCGCACGGGCGACTAGCACGGCAATGCCGGCCTGCAGTGGCGCGGTCAGCACCAACCCCACCATCGATGCGATGACGTCGATCCCCCGCTTGCCGAGGTCGTAGCGCCTGGTTCGATTGCTTGGAGTGGCAGTCAACGGGCGGCCAAGAATGCTCGGACGGCTGTCTTGATGCGATCCAGGTCGGCGTCGGTCTGGCCCGAACCGCTGGGCAGTGTGAGCCCGTGCTCGAACAGCCAGTCAGAGCTGCCGTTGACAATCGACTGGGCCGATGCGAACACCGGCTGACGGTGCATTGGTTTCCACAGCGGCCGACTCTCGATCTCTTCGGCATCGAGTTGCCGCGACAGCTCGGCGGCCGTCCACCCGGCGTCGTCGTCGACCACGATCGCAGTCAGCCAGCAGTTGTCGGAGCGGTCTTCACCACCGTCGAACAAGCGGACGCCGGGGACTTCGGCGAACAACTTTCGATACATTTTCCGGATATGACGCCGACGGACGAGGATCTCGTTCAGTCGGACCAGCTGAGCCCGCCCGAGCGCCGCCAGGATATTGCTGAGCCGGTAGTTATAGCCGATTTCGGTGTGCTCATAGTGCGCCACCGGCTGGCGAGCCTGGGTGGACAGGTAGCGCACGCGATCGGCCAGGGCCTTGTCCGAGGTCAGCAACATGCCCCCGCCCGAGGTCGTCATGATCTTGTTCCCGTTGAACGAGACCACCGACGCCGCACCGAAGGAGCCGGCCCGCCGGCCTTGGAAGGTCGCGCCAACTGACTCGGCGGCGTCGACAAGCATCGGCACGTCAAGCTGCGCTGCGAGCCCGGTGAGCGCGGTCATGTCTGCGCACTTACCAAGCAAGTCGACCGGCAATATCGCGCCAATCCGGCGGCCGTCCGCCCGCACTTTATGGGCTGCGTCGGCCAGCAACGTCACGTCGATGTTTCCGGTCTCGCGGTCGCAGTCGACGAAGAACGGCTCGGCCCCGACATAGGTGATCGCGTTGGCGGTGGCGGCGAACGTCATCGTCGCCGTCAGCACGACATCGTCAGGACGGACGCCGAGCGCGAGCAGGCCGAGATGCAACGCGGCCGTGCCGGAGCTGATCCCAACCCCGTGCGCCACGCCGACGCGCTGCGCCATTTCGTCTTCGAAGGCATCGAGATCGGGCCCGGCGGGTGCCACCCAGCCAGAGTGCATTGCTTCGAGCACATATTTGGCTTCCAGCTCGCCTACATCGGGCGCCGAGAGAAAGATTCGGGCCACAGTCAGGTCACCACAGCTGCGAGGTGCGGGAGGAAGCCGGCCCGTCGCGCGCTACGAGTCCACGACTGCTGCTCGACGTGAAGCGGATTCAAGGGCGGCACGTCGACGTGCGAAATCATCGGGTGTGATGGGCGTTTACTCGCTTCGCCGTCACCGAGAAGCTCTTCATGCATCTTCTCGCCTGCGCGCAAACCGGTGAAAACAATCTCGACGTCCTTTCCGGACATCGTAATCATGCGGCGAGCGACATCGACGATCTTGATCGGATCACCCATATCGAGCACGAGGGCTTCGCCGGGGCGCCCGATAGCACCGGCTTGGATGACGAGCTGGCACGCTTCGGGGATAGTCATGAAGAACCGGGTGACCTCGGGGTCGGTGACGGTCACTGGCCCCCCGTTCTCGACCTGCGCCGCGAACGCGTGCAACACCGAACCCCGACTGCCCAGTACGTTGCCGAACCGGACAGAAAGGTACTTACCGGTATGGCCCTGGGTGGCGAACCACGCCGTCACCCGCTCGGCGAGGCGTTTGGAGTGGCCCAGAGCGCTCGCCGGATTCGCCGCCTTGTCGGTGGAGATGTTCACAAAATGTTCGACTCCGTTTGCCGCGGCGGCCTGCAGAACATTAAGCGTGCCGTAGACGTTGGTCAGGAGCGCCTCCTTCGGATAGCGCTCGAGCAGCGTCAGGTGTTTCAGCGCCGCCGCGTGAAAAACGACCTGAGGCTGATGTTCGACAAACACGTCGCGCAATGCCTCGGCGTCGCGGATGTCCACCAGCACAATCTCGGGCGATTCGAGCAACGCTCGTCCGTAGATCGAGAGTTCGACAGCGTGCAGCGCGGACTCGTCATGGTCGAGCATCACCAGCTCCGATGGTCCGAACTTGTGCAGCTGGCGGCACAGCTCGGAGCCGATCGAGCCGCCCGCGCCGGTGACCAGCACGCGGCGCCCAGTGATGTACTGCGCGATCGAGAAGACGTCGGTGTCGACCGCGTGCCGGCCGATCACGTCCTCGACGTCAACCGCCCGCAAGGATGACAGTTGGATCTGCGTTCCGCGCAGCAGGTCGTTCAGTGGGGGCATCACCAGGCAACCAATGCCGGCCCCGTCCGCGGCGTCTGACACCCGCCGGATGAGCGAGGCGTTGGCCCGATTGACCGCGATCACCAAACGAGTTGCCTGGAAGTGTTCGGCGGCGTCGGCGAGGTCTGCGCTGGTGCCGCAGACACGCACACCATGCTGCTGCAGATGGGACTTCGCCGGATCGTCGTCGAGGAAACCAACCGGTAAGAACGGCGACGTGGGATCGCGCAGCATTCGCAGCGCCAGCGCCGAACCCACTGAGCCGGCGCCGAAGATCAAAATCCGTTCGGCGCCACTATCCGGAAGGTTCTTGGATTGCTTGATCAACCGCTTGACAAATCGGATTGCCAGGATTCCGGTGAACGCAAGTGGCCACGCGACGAACGGCACACTGCGCGGAAGTGAATAGGGTTGGACTATCAGTACAACCACAGTGGCTACGATCGAAACCGCTGTCACCGACACCGCGATTGCGCGCATCTCGTCGAAGCTGCCGACCTGATAGCGGCCGTGGTACAGCAGCAGTCCCGCGCCGACGATCAGTTGCGAGCCGGCCATAAACAGGGCCAGGACGGCGACCGCTTGCCATCGTACGTTTGCGGCATCGAAGTCCTGGCGGGCGAGAGCGGCGACTTCGGTGGCCACCAACCACACCATGATGTCGGTGATGATCGCGGATAAACTGCCGGTCTGTGGGCCGGGCGAACGCACAGATTTAGTCAATTCGCGGAAGGTGATTCCACCGGGTCTGATCATGCGGCCCCGTTCCTCTGGCTGGTGAAAACGGCTGGACATAACGATCGCGATCGCCGAAGTCGCGAGGAGGGGAAACGAACTGATTCTGATAGCTCTGCATGACTACTCATGCCTGCCCCCGCACACACACAGTATGCACCTCATGACGCACCGCGCACACCCCAAGGCATATACCCGTTACCTGGCGCGCTAGCTGTGACTGTCTGAATGCCCACCCCGGTGGCGGGACCGGCAGAAGCCGCCGGGTTCAATACCTGTTGTCCGCAGACACTTCTCAGCCAAGTCCCGCGAGATTCGATCCTCCGGCGACGCGCGGGATATCCGTGACAGTAATCAGCGTGGCCACCCATCTCGCGGCCAAACCCGATTGCCCGACTCTCCACCCGTGGTCCGATAACACTGAGTGGTCGCCACAATTCATTCAGGTAAATAATTCTCATCTAGATCAAAGTCGTCCGTGTCGGACCGTTCACAGATATCGCCACGACTCCGCCCGGCCAACAGCCTAGCGCTGCGCCATCCAAGAATCAGGCCTGAGAATCCGTTCCTGCTCACCGCCTGGTCCGGGCGAAGTTTTCTTGACGAGCGAATCCAGGCCTCCCGCAGCGCCGGGGCGCGAGGCTCTTCGGTGGAGGCCGCGTACTCGCCGCAGCGCAGCACGTCTGGACCGTCTCCACCGGAGACCCGAACCAACACGGCAACATGTCGGCCTCAAAGATCGCCTCGAGCTTTCTAAATATCCCGTACCGATATTGGGGCTGCGACGTTACTGCTACCGCCGTTCAAGCGCACCGAGTGGCCCAACCCACGCCCAGGCTCCCCCACTACATCGTTCGGTCGGACATCGGTCAGTAGACCCTGCGACTTTGGGTGCAAATCGTCGGCTTCCGCTCCATCTGTGATTCCTGCACTCGCATCGGCATAGCCGTAGCCGTACCCGTAGCCATAGGAATCTGGACCGCTGCTGGGTGCCATGTTGAGTACACACCCCAACAGGCGGGCATCCACTCTTTTGAGAGCGCTCGCCGCCGTCGAGACCTGCTGACGGCTCGTATCACCGTGGCGCACCACCAGGAGGGCACCATCAGCATGCGCCGCCAAAACCGCCGCGTCAGTGACGGGCAACAGCGGAGGGGTGTCAATCAGCACCAGGTCGAACTGAGCGCCCATCTTCTCCAGGAGTTCAATCATGCTTCTCGATCCCAGCAGTTCAGAAGGGTTGGGCGGCACTGAGCCGCTCGGCAGCACGGTCAACCCGCCGCGCCCCCACGATTGCAGGACTTCGTCAACTGCAACTTGACCGGCGAGCACATTGGTGAGACCGATAGTGCCCTCAAGGCCGAGGTACTCCGCTACCCGGGGTCGGCGCAGATCTCCCTCGATGAGGAGGACCTTCTTGCCGGCCTCGGCAAAGATCACCGCCAAGTTCGTGGCCGTAGTGGACTTGCCTTCATCAGGCACCGACGACGTGATGACGACAGTCTTTGCCGGTCTGTCAACGTCAACGAATTGCAAGTTTGTGCGCAACTGCCGAAATGCCTCGGCTCGAATTGATTGGGCGTGCCCGTCCAGGATCAGCGGCTTCGCCTTGGCGCTTTCGTCGAAGGGGATGATCCCGATCACTGAGGCGCCAGACGCTCTCTCCAACCCGTGGGATGTCCGCACCGAGGTGTCGGTAACCTCCCGCAGTACGGCTAGGCCCACTCCCAACAGCAGTCCAACCACCAAGGCAAGACCGTAGTTCACCAACGGGCGTGGTGCGACGGGGACGGGATTGAGCGTGGGCCCGGAAACCAACTCCAGGCTCACCGACGAAGCGCCACCTGCGGCAACACTTTCGATCCCAGCGACCAGCTTGACGAACTGAGTCGAGATTGACGTAGCAATCGCAACAGACCTGCCTTCGTCCGGATCTGTGACCGTCACCTTGAGCAGCACCGTGTTCAAGTCACCCGTCGCAGTGATCTCTCCGGACAGCTGCCCAATCGTCAGTGGCAACTTGGTTTCAGCCAGGACAGGCTTCAGCAGTCGGTCGGTGTTGGCTAGCTGGACATACGAGTTCACGCGCTTCTGACCAAACGTGTCACCCTGCGCGGCAGCGCTGATCTGGTCGGACGGAGTTTGGACGAAGAATGTCACGGTGGTTGCGTACAGCTTCTGCGTTGTGAGGGTGACGTAAGCGCCGGCACCCATCGCGACGACGAGGGCCACCAGCACGATCCACCAGTACTTCCAAATGGCCCGGAGGTAGTCCGCGTATCCCATATCGTGATTCTGACCCTTCCGACGGTCACACTTGGCGTACTTCCACAGGAGCCAACTGTATTCGAATATACTCTGAGTGACGTCTGGCCGCTCAGCAGATGCTATTCATTGTGACGGTATCTCGGTGGGTTGCGGGTAAAGGTTTCTCCTCTGCGAACGGGGTTGTCACGTGCTGTACCTAGCCCAAAGCCAAAAGGGGCTGGGTCGGCGAGATAGTCTCTCGCCAACCCAGCCCTTCTGGCTGTACGTATGTCCGAGGTCAGCGCTCGATGGCGCCGATCTTGCCAATGGTCCAGCTGGCTCAGTGCGCGGAGGGGCCTTGTTTGCGGCGGGAGACCAGTCTCGAACCGAAGAACAACAGGGCCAAACCGGCAATGAGCGCAGACACCCCAACCGTAATCGGACCGGCGATGCTCGCCCCAGTAGAGGCCAGCCCCCCGCTCGCGTTGCCAGTCGTGGGCGCCCCAGCGGCCTCTGAGGTGGCGGTAACCGTGGAGGCGCCAACGGTAGTGGTCCCAGCAGGCGTGGTCTGGCCAGCGGCCAAGACCGTGACCGTTGTACTGACCACAGTTCCGCTGGTCTCACCGGTCGCCGTGATGGTGGCAACACCGACCTGTGTCAGCTGCACGCCGATCGAGAAGCTCCCACTCGCATCGGCCACCGTTGTCTGACCGGCTGCGGCGGCGCGAACGGCCAGCCTGAGGGCGTTGTTCGAGCGCAACCCGCTAGGAGCGCTATAGACGATCGTGATGTTGATCGTTTCGCCGGGAGTGAACCCGGTTCCTCCGATGACCACGATGCCGCCGATGTTGACGATGGTGACATTCGTAATGATCGTCACCGCACCGTAATCCCCAGGCGCAGCAGTAGCCACCCCCGCTGCCCCAAACAGCCCGACCAGCGACAGCACCAACGCAATGAAGATTTTCCGTAGCATCCGAACACCCCGTCCACAACCTCAAGTGATCCCCCACGACCTAGTGGGAGCTCGACATGCAAAGCGTATGGCACGTGTGAAGCGGCACAGCAGGCACTCACTCTCGGAGAGTGACGGTCAAATACGCTGTTGTTGTGGCGGCCCGGTCCCCCGGGAACCGAGACGCTCGCGATGCGCCCGCTCGTGACGTTCTGTCAGAGGCCAATGGTCATTTGGGTCAATATCCCCCAGATTGTTCACCCATTTGATACATTGTCGAAAATGAGGTTGTTGTTCGTTTTGCTGCATAGGGGCATCCCGTGGTCAATCGCATGATCGATACGGGGCCACCGAGGCCGCCCAGGGGTTGACTCCGGGCGTCAATACCAGCGCCGGTGCGATTTCCTTTCTGAGCGCGTCGGTGCTCAGTGGGGCGACGACAGTGAAGATAATTGTCGTTGACGTACCCGGACGAAGGGTCACAGGGACCTGGCCCACTTCCCGTGCTCGGCTTTCTCCGCGCTGCATTCCCGTCGGCTGGTTATCCTTGGAAGCGCTCACCACGCCGCCCCCCACCGGCGCGAAGACCATCACATTCGTCTGCACCATGTAGTGCTGCCCAATGGTCGAGCCGCCGAGCACGTAGACAGGCAGGCCGGTGCTGGGAGCGTCGTAGCTGAGGCCAACGGCAACGTGTAGCAGTCGGCGGCCGTCGGATTGGCAATTGCCGGCAGTGACGTGCACAGAGGGGGACAAGTAGTACCCCAACTTTGCCATGGTGGCGTCGTTCAGAAAGACGCCGATGGTCGGGTCGTCGGCAGACGCCGAAAGCCTTCCGGCAACTTGGGTCTGCCCAATGTCGGCCTGTTCGGCCGCGTGCGCGCTCCACAGCAGGATTCGCCGCTCCTGGGCGGCCCGATTCAACCCGCTGAAGACCGCACTCGCGTTCCCACCACCGGTCACGACCTTGCCGAAGGCCAGGGTGGTGGCCTTGGCCAGGAAATCATCCCTGGCCAATTTATCCGACGACTTCGGGAAACTCGCGTAGACGGTGGACAGCAGGGTCTGGACGATGTTCGCGCTGGTCAGGGTGACCCCGTCGCCGACAGCTATGGGACCGGTGCCCTTGAGGGCGTAGGAGAGCGCGACCGGGTCCGTGGCGATCACCCCGTCGATCGCTGTGCCTTTGCGCTGGGTGTACATCTTGGCGAACAGCGCGGCCGCCGTTGGGAAGTCCGGGGTCAGGTTTACATCCGCTGGAAACATGGCCATCCGATTGGTGTACAAATTGGCCGCCTGGGGTGACAATGCCTCGATCGGCGGATCGAAGGTGCCGATTTCGTGACCGGCCCTGCCACGGTCGATCAAGGTGATCTTGCCCTGGCTGACTCGGACGGCGGCGAACGATCCGAAAATGCCTCCGGTTGCCCGGACTTCGGCCAGATTCTGAAATGCCACCAGATACGTCCGCGGGCCGTCTGCACCGAGCATCGGCGGTAGCAGCCGAGCCACCCTGGCACCCGTCCCGGTGATGGACGAGGCCTCGTCGAGTTTGCTCCAGAGTTTGAGCACCGCATTGTTGACCGGCCCGGCAACCGCCGACCGATCAATGGCGCCGAGCCGCAGGCGGGCAACTTCGACCGCTGCGTCCGCTTTCTGCAGCACCGGCGAGGCCGCCTCGACCGGAGCCAGGTCGATGATCCCGTTCTTCGGCGCCAGCGCCGACGGGCGAAGGGTCTGTGCGATCTGCACCAGGGACGGCACCACATCGGCGGCCAGCGACTGCACGGTGGCGGTGACTTCGCTGATGGCGTGCAGGTTCGGGCCGAGCCACGGTAGGTGGGCGGCCGCCCGGAACAGCGGATCGGACACCGCCGACTCTGCATCCGCGGACTCCGATTGCAGTTGGCGGACGGTGGCATCGGTTGCGGTCAGGTCGACGGCGGTGACGTCGCGGATCTCGGTTTGCAACCTGGCCACCTGGTCGGACGCGGCCTGCAGGTGGCTGTAGGCCTGGTAGGTGCGCCAGGCCAGCCAACCCCCGGACACCAGGATCGCCACGCCAAAGCCCAACAGCACTAGCCCGGCGGTGCGGCGGCGGCGCCTGCGGACCGCGCGTCGCTTGCGCTGCTCCTCCGTCTCCTGAGCGGTCAGCCGGCGACGGTTGCGGAAGATCGGTTTGGGCGGTGGCGGGACGTAGGTGGTGACAAATCGTCCGGCCGGGCCCGGCGGCGGGGTTTCGTTGGCCGGCTCTGCTGGTTCGGCGGTCGCCTCGGCATCAATATTCTGCTCCGGATCAGGAGAAACACCGTCCTCCCCCGACCCGATTGACACGTCATCGGCCATAGATCCCGACGATACTCGATGCCGGGTAACGAGAGTGTGTTGTGATAACGTGGAAAGACGCCAAATGCGCGAGACAAATTCTTCGTGTCTGCCCCATCCCCCCGAGAATTCCAGTGGCGAGGTCCGTCGTGATTGATGTGCAGGGTCGGCCGGTCAGCGCCGAACAGGTCATTGCCACCGTCCAAACCGGGCAAGTGGGAATTCAGGTACAGCGTCAGGGCGATGACGCGCCGATCGACGTGCTCCGCCAGATGTTGCGCCACGAAGCATCACTGCGGCAGGTGCGGGTCGCCGTGCATCACGTCGACGACAATGTGCTGCTGGTAATTCCGTCCCGGCGCGAACCGACCGCGATGGATGTGCACACGGCGATGAACATCCCGACCGGCTTCTGACCGCACGCCAAACAGAACTCTCGGGTCGATAGTTACCTAAAGACGCCGATCAATCCAGCGCAGCAACCGGCACCAACTCGGCCCGCTCCGATTCTCTCGGTCTGGGAAGGGCCGCATACGAACCGGCCAAGTCGTGGCCGTTGAGATGATGATGCAGCAGGCTGTCGATGGTGACCGACCTCATCGGCCGCCCGAAGTAGAAGCCCTGGCTGGAATCGCACCCCAGACTCGCTACCGCATCGTATTGCTGGACGTTCTCCACTCCTTCCGCGATCACCGTCATCCCCAGGTCGTGCGCCAAGCGGACGACCGCACCCACAACCGCACGACTGGCCCGGTTGTGCGCCAGGTCGACGACGAACGACTGGTCGATCTTGATGATGTCCACCGGAAATCGCTTGAAGTAGTTCAGGGACGAAAACCCGGTGCCGAAATCATCGAGCGCGATCTTGACGCCAAGCCCGCGCAGCCGAGCCAGCGCCGACAGCGCGTATTCGCTGTCCCGGAGGAAGACGCTTTCGGTGATCTCGAGGGTCAGCAGGTCCGCCCTGGTGTCGCCGGCCTGGAGCACGGCAGCCACCGTGTCCGCAAAGTTCGGCGACATGATCTGGTGCGCAGACACATTGACGGCCATGGCCAGGTCGCCCGAGCTCCCACTGCGCTGCCGCCAGCGCCGCCGATCCGTCCAGGCGCGCGCCATCACCCACTCGCCGATGTCGTTGATCAGATCGGACTGTTCGGCCAGCGGGATCAAACTGGTCGGCGACACCTCTCCCCTGGTGGGATGCGACCACCGCACCAGCGCCTCGAATCCGGTGATGCGACCGGTGACGGTGGTAACGATCGGCTGATACTCATTGCGCAGTTCGTTCCGCTCGATCGCGCATCGCAGGTCCTGCTCCAGGCCGGAGGCCGGGGCCACCAGATGCTGCAGTCGGGCGCCGAACAACTGCTGCCGGGCGCCACCCTCGCGCTTGGCCTGGTACATCGCCACGTCAGCTTCGTGAAGCAGGTGCTCCGGCGTGAATTCGCCGTGTTCGGCAATGGCCAGGCCGACGCTGGCGGTGACCTCCAGGTTGATCGTGTCCAGTCGAAATGGCCGGGACATCGCGCCCAGCAGGCGGTCGCCGATCACCGAAGCCTGGGCAGGGTCGTCGAGATCCTCGCAGACGATGACGAATTCGTCCCCGGACATTCGGGCCAGAGTGTCGCCCGGGCGGACCAGGTTGGCCAGCCGGGAGCCGACCGCCGCGAGCAGCTGGTCGCCGACCCGGTGGCCGTGGGTGTCATTGACGAATTTGAGCCGGTCGAGGTCCATGAAGATGACCGCAACGGCCTTGCCGGACCGCCGGCTGCGGCGAACGGCCTGGTCGAGTCGGGACACCAGCAGTTCACGGTTGGGCAGGCCAGTGAGCCCGTCGTGCAGGGACTCCGACTTGGTGCGTTGCCACGCGTGCTGCAAATCTTCGCGTACCTGGGCGTTGATCAGATACGCGGCCGCGACGTCGGCCAGGGTCTGCGCCGCTTTCAGGGCCGGAGCTGCCATCTCCCCAGGTGTTTCGCGGTACAGGTCCAAGGCACCCAGTTGCTGCTCGCCATGTCGGAGCGGGAAGGTGAATACCGCGGCCAGGCCCGCTTGCAGTGCGCGCGGCGTGAAGGCCGGAAACCGTTGCTCGCGCCGCAGGTCCGGTATGACCACCGACTCACCGGTCTGGAAGGCCAGCAGGCATGGGCCTTCGGCGAGATCGGTCTGCAGTTGTTCGTACCGCATCGCGGACTCGTCGGAGCCGGACACATAGCGAGGGTCGGTGTCCCGGGTGATGAGCGACACTCCGGCGCCGCTCACCGGCAGCATGTCGACGATTCGCGCGACGAGGTGATCCAGAATCGCCTGGATCGGAAAGTCGGTGGCCATGGTCCTGGCAAATTCGATCAGTACGTCGGACAACTTCGACTCGATGGTTTTCACCACAGCATCGCTCACGAGACCGGCCGGGACGAGGCCGAGACGTTCGCAGGGCAGTGGGTCGGAACCTGGATCCGACGAGGTGCGCGGGTCATGAGATGCATCCAGCCTGCGGCAAATATCCTGTACCAAATCTGGGCGGCTTGCACTCTCGCGGCGGAGCAGCCTCGCGGCGGCGCCGTCGGCCCCAGGCCGGCTGTCGGATCAGCAGTTCTCAGGTTACTCATATGTGGCGATCTGACCTAGCCGCAAACGTGTACTCAATGAGTTCTATCGGGCGCTGATTGGGTTTCTCGGCCCGTATGCCACGCGATGCGATGACGGTGCGATACCGCTGATTCGGCGATGAACACTGCGCATGTTCGACGCCTGCGCGGCGCCGAACAACCAATCGCGGTAATCGTACGTTGTAAGTGTGGTCATATCCCCCGCGAGCGCCCAGCCAGCAAGCCGACCGTCCCTGTCCGATTAGGCAGCGGCCATGAGGCAACGGAGTTGCACCACTCCACTACGCACCCGCGCCTTGACTGCCGTCACCGAGATTCCCAGCAGCAAACCGGTCTCGATATAGGTGCGTTGATCAAAATAGTGGAGCATGATCGCCTCCCGCTGGAACACCGTGAGACCCAGCATGGCGACGTGGATCTGGATCCGCTCGTCGGCCAACAGTGCGCCCTCGGACACCGGGTCGTGCAGGTCGTTTCGATCCAGGTGGCTGGCGCTGTACTTGTGGTCCCTGGTCCGCGCCGCCTGGGACGACCGCACCCGTTCCACCGCCTTGGAATGGGCCAGCAGGGCGATATAGCCGGACACCGACCCACGAGTGGCATCGAATTTGCGGGCACAATCCCAAATCGCCAGGAATACTTCCTGGGTCACCTCTTCGGCCTGTGCGGTATCCCGGATCACGCCGTGCACCACCTGATAGACCTTGGCGGCGAAAAGGCTGTAGAGGGAGGCGAAAGCCCGTTGATCGCCGACAGCCACCCTGGACAGCAGTTCTTCCGCCTGACGGGCCGGAGATTTCATACCCGCCAATGACAGTGGATGTTCGGCCATGCTGGCGCTGTTGGTCATCGGGCCCCCTGGTTTCTTTGACTAAGCCTACGGCGTTTACCCTGCGTAAAGAGTGAAGTATTGACAAATTCAGCTCACATCCGAAAGGTTCACCCTGACCGCATCGCCGAAGGTCCACACCGGGTTATTTCTCCCCAATGCCCGCCGATTTTCGGCCCGCACCGCGATTTCCTCATTCGCGCGTGACTGAGTGTTACCGAGGCTCTCACTCTCTGTCATCAGTTTCCGTCGCGGTCGACCTGAGCGCCGCCCGTAGGTAACCGCGGACGGTTTCCCTTCCCCCGTCCGCTGAGACCGGCCTCGACCAGGGCTGCCGGCATCGGCCGCGCGAAATAGAAGCCCTGACAGCTGTCACACCCCAGTGCCGCGATGTCGCGGTGCTGTCTCTTGGTCTCGATGCCCTCCGCCACCACGGTCATTTTCAGGTCGTGCGCCAGCCGGATGACCGCCCCGACGATAATATCGTTCGCCGATTCTGATCCGAGGTCCGCGATGAAGGTGCGGTCGATCTTCACGATGTCGACCGGGAAACGCCGCAGGTACCCCAGAGACGAGTACCCGGTGCCGAAATCGTCAAGGGCGATGTTGACGCCAAGATCTTTGAGATCGCCGAGCACCATGAGGGCCCTGGCGCTGTCGCGGACGAAGACGCTCTCGGTGATCTCCAGGGTGAGCAGCGCCGGATCGATGTCGGTGGTGCGCAGCACGGTGGCGACCGTATCCGCGAATGCAGCCGACATCAACTGGTACGCCGAGACATTCACCGACATCGTCAGCGAATTGCCGAACCGGCGCTGCCAGCGGCGCGCGTCGCTCCAGGCCCGCTGCAGCACCCAGCGGCCGATCTCGATGATCAGGCCGGACTGCTCGGCAAGCGGAATGAGCGTATTGGGCGGGATCGGCCCTCGCGTCGGGTGGGTCCAGCGCAAAAGGGCTTCATGCCCGGTGATCCGGCCGTCCACGGTGTCCACAATGGGCTGATATTCTAGGTGGAATTCGTCGCGCGCCAAGGCCTCGTGCAGGTCGCGTTCCAGTTCGGCGAGGCGTCCGTCTTCGATCGCCGGCTCGAAGACCTGTTGCTGTCGCGCCCCAGTGCTTTTGGCCGCATACATGGCCATGTCGGCGGCGTGCAGCAACCGCTCGGGGGTGTCGAGGTAAAGCGGGTCGGCGTAGGCCATGCCGATGCTCGCACCGACAAGGATCTCTCGGCCGGCCAGCAGGAACGGTCGCTCCAGCGCGGACTGCAGTCGCGTGACGATGCGGGCGGCGCTGTCGCGCGAGTCCACGTCGTCGCAGAGGATCACGAACTCGTCGCCGGCCAAGCGCGCCATGGTGTCGTCCGGCCGCAACTGCTGGGTCAACCGGTGGGCAACCGCTACCAGCAGGGTGTCACCCGCACCATGGCCGTACGAGTCGTTGACAAGCTTGAACCTGTCCAGATCGATGTAGAGCAGCGCCGATGCCTGACCGCTGCTGCGATTTCGCAGTAACGCCTGCGCGACGCGGTCGATCAGGAGCACTCTGTTGGGCAGGCCGGTCAAGGCGTCATGCACTGCTGCGTAACGGGTCTGCCGCGCCAGATCTTCCAGATCGTCCCTGGCAGCGGCGTTGTGCAGGTAGGCGCTGGTGATGTCCGCCAGAGTCCTGGCGGCGTTCAGCGATTGGTCGTTCATTGCCCCGACCGTCTCCCGGTACAGATCCAGCGCACCCAGCCGCCGGTTGCCATCGTGCAGGGGAAAGGTGAAGACAGCGCGTAGACCCGCCTCGAGGGCGTTGGGGGTGAAATGGGGGAATCGAAGCTCGGTCGCCAGATCGGGGACGGCAACGTGCCGGCCGGTCTCATAGGCGAGCAGGCACGGTCCCTCTTTGAGCTCACTTTGCAATTGCTCGTAGCGCATCGCTGCCTGATCCGAGGCCGCGATGTAGCGGGGACCGTGCTCGGCCGAGATCAGCGTGACTCCGGCCGAGCTGATCGGCATGATGTCGACGATTCGCTCGACCAGTCGGTCCATGATGGACTGGATCGGGAAGTTGGTCACCATGGTGCGGGCGAATTCGCTGAGCACCTCGGAGAGTTGCGTGTCGTCGTACGTCATCGGGACTGACCGGAGAATATTGGGTGGGCACGGCCAATGTGCTCGACTGTCATGGTCACAATCCAAGATTGCGGGACCCGACGGTATTGGGCGAGAACAACGTTCAACGAGGTCGCAGACCTGACGGTCAGCGGCGCCGCCCCCAAGGCGACTGTGTGATCAGTGAGGTCAGCATACTCGACCCAAGGTGATCGGTCGACTTCATTGGGTCACCGGTTTGGGTGAATTTTACGATTCGCCGCTTCTGCGGCATCGCTGATCCCAAGCACCAGTGCGGGCGCGTCAGAGCTCTTTCCTGCGAGACTGTTTCGAGTGGTACAGGGCTCGATCGGCCTGTGGGAGCAGCTTCCGGGGTGTCGCAGGTACCTGCGAGGCGGGACGCCGACACACCCGGGGACCAGCACTGGATGGCCCTGGACGAAATGCGGTTCGGCCAAGGATATCTCGCTCCGGTCCGCCATCTTGGTGACCCCGGCCAGATTGGCCCGGGCCACGAGCACCGCGAACTCGTCGCCGCCGAGTCGCCCGAAGGCACCCCCCGGACGCACCAGCGCCAGCAAGCGGTGTGTGACGGCCAACAACACCTCGTCACCGGCAAGATGCCCGTAGGTGTCGTTGACGGCGATGAAGTCGTCCAGGTCGATGAAAATGACGCCGACGCCCGGGCTCTGCCGCCCACGCCACCGACCCCGGTGGTGTCCTGCGTGCCGCCGTTCGCTACCGATCACTGCCGCCAGGCTCGATTGACCGCCACGATGACGCCGTCCCGATTCAGTACCGCGATGTGCCAACAGCACCGCCGGCCGCAGGCGCGACGACAGCCCGCCGCCTGGAAGTTGGTGACGGGCCGACTGGGCCTGCCGCAACTGCGCAGTGAGCGGCATCTCCGAATTACGCGACAGAAAGCGATTCGACGGTGACAGTCTGCTCCTGAGTAGTCCGGCTACTTGTCGGTCATCTTCTTGGTTTGCAATAAGTCACTCACCCTTGCCCCACACGCTCCGGCTCGGCATGCGGTGCCTGGGTGTGCGGCCGCTGGGGGCTTTTCTCTCCTCGCGGCAGGTTGCCGGGGAACCAGAAGCGGTCGTTGAGCAGGTGAATCAGGGCGGGAACGAGAATCGTGCGGACCAGGAGGGTGTCCAGTAGTACACCGAGTCCGACGATGATGCCGATCTCGGTCAGGACGGTGACCGGCAGGACGCCGAGGACGGTGAAGACGGCGGCGAGAAGGATTCCGGCGCTGGTGATGACGCCGCCGGTGACGGCAAGGGCGTCGATGATGCCGGGTCGGGTGCCGTGTTGTTGCGCCTCTTCCCGCGCTCTGGTGACGAGGAAGATGTTGTAGTCGACGCCGAGCGCGACGAGGAACAGGAACGCGAGCAGGGGCACCTGATTGTCAAGGCCGGGGTAGTCCAGGATGTGGTCGAAGATAAGACTGGCACCTCCGATCGCGGCGAAAAAGCTCAGCACGACAGTGGCAATCAGGATGACCGGCGCAATGAGCGCCCGGAGCAACACGATCAACACCAGAAAGACGACGGCCAGGATCAGCGGCGCGATCAGCTTGAGGTCACGGATGGCCGCCGTGCGGGAGTCCAGGTCGGTGGCGACGGTCCCGCCGACCGCGGCGTCGGCATCGACCACCCGCTCGAGAGTGGAGCGCAGCGTTCGGATGGTGTCGTAGCTGGCAGCAGTGCCAGGTGCGGCCGTGAGGATGACGTCTATCTGCGCGACGTTTGAGCTGGATTCGCCGAGACTGGCGCTCGCGACACCGGGCACTGCTCTGGTGGCGGCGAGTACCTCGTCGGCGGCCGCCGGTCGGGTGAGCACCGCAGTCGGTTCGACGGTGCCGGCCGGAAAGGCCAGGGACAAGGTCGTGAGCCCGTCGACCGATTCGGCTTTGGTGCGGAAACTGTCGGCCTGGCTCAGGCCGAGGCTGGTGCTGAACAGCCCGGTCGCCAGGGCGGCGAGGAGCAGGGTCGAGATGATGACCACGAGCCGGGGCCGCCGGGGCCGTCGCGTTGCCGATGCGGCGCCAGTTCTTGCCTTCCTCCGCGTTGGCCTGTCGGCCCGCGGCGTCGGCCCGCGGAACGAGCGGCCAGAAGACACCTCGTGGACACACGACGAGAGCCGAGGGCAGCACGACAAGACCGAATAGGAGTGCCGTACCGATCCCGATCGCGCCGGCCACGCCGATCGCCTTGTCATCGCCCAGGACAGCGAACAGCAGGGTCAGCAGCGCGAGGATCACGGTCGTGGCCGATGCCGCGATTGCCGGGCCGGCGGTGCCCAGCGCGCGGCGCATGGCGGCGCGTCGGTCGCTGATTTCTCGGAGTTCCTCGCGATAGCGGGCGATCAGCAGCAGTGCGTAGTCGGTGCCCGCACCGAAGACGAGAACTTCGACGATGCCGGTGACCCCCTGGTTGAAGTTGAGGTCGGTGTGACGGGACAGGATGGAAATCAGGGTGTTCGACACCAGGTCGGCGATGCCTACCACCGTGAGCGGGATGAGCCAGAGGATGGGACTGCGGCAGGTGATCAGCAGTAGGAGTGCGACAACGCCGGCGGTCGCGAGCAGCAGCTTGAGGTTGGCCCCATCGAATGCCGCGGAAAGATCGGCAGCAAAACCTGCCCCGCCACTTACCTGCGCAAGCAGCCCGTCCGGCAGGTCGGAGCGGACCGCAGACCGGATGCGCTGCGGGCGGCCGCGCAAGCTGTTCGTTCTGTATTTACCTCTAATTTATCGAGCGGTGGTGTGCTGTCCGGGCAGCTATTCCGGGCAGTTCCTACTTGTGAGGTCAGCATGCAGCACACCCACGGCGGCCAGGTTCACGATCATGACCACACCCATGGTCACACCCACGACGGCGGTGAACCGGCCGAGTTGAGCCCGGTGCTGAACCTGCAGATCGACGACTCCGAACTCTCGCCGCACGAGGTGGACCGGCGTCGGTTCTTCAAGGCAGCCGGCGTGCTCGGTGCGGGCGCCGCCGTCAGCGTGCTCGCCACGCCCGGCACGGCAGCTGCCGCGACCACGCCGGAGGGTGAACCGATGGAAAGCCCGCGGCGCGGATATCGCTGGCTGGCCGGGGATCATCACATCCACACCCAGTACTCCCCCGACGGGCAGTACCGGGTGATCGACCACGTGCGGCACGCCAATGCCTATGGGCTCGACTGGATGGTGATCACCGATCACGGGTCGATCCAGCACGCCAAGATCGGCGTGGAGAAGGTCAACCCCGATATCGTTGCTGCCCGCAAAGACGTGGCCGACACGTTGGTGTTCCAAGGACTGGGGGAACATCCCGGCGGCCGAGCACGGCACGGTGTTCGTCCACCCAGGCCGCAACGAGGTGTCGGTGCTGAAGGCCTTCGAGAACGGTTACGACGGGGTGGTGAATACGGCGACGGCCAACACCGCTGCGAACGAGGCGCTGGCGCTGGCCGGTCTGCATTTCCTGTCCGATTCGGTGGCCTCCCACCGAGTCGCCGATGCGTTGATGTTCGCCAACCACCCGGCCCGCAAGGGCATCGACTCCCCGCACGAGATCCGCGGCTGGCGCGATGCCGCCCCGAAGATCGCAGTGGGCATGGAAGGCGCGCCCGGCCATCAGGCCGCCGGTCTCCCGGCCCCCCTCGGCGCGGGTTCGGGTCGCGGGTTCTACGACAACAGCCCGGACCCGGTGGCCAGTTTCCCGGGCTATCCGTTGGAGAGCTACCGAACCTTCGGCGGTTTCGACTGGATGACCGCCACCGTCGGCGGGCTGTGGGACAGCCTGCTGGCCGAGGGAAAGGCCTGGTGGATCTCGGCGAACTCCGACAGTCACCAAGTGTGGGCCGACATTTCCCAGCGCGGGCCAGGCAGCGATTTCGCGACCAACGGGTTTTTCAACGACCCGGTGCACAGCACTGCTCCCCAGCTGACCAACGGTGACTTCTGGCCCGGCTACTACAGCCGGACCCATGTGGGGTCTACCGATTTCTCCTACGCCAGCGTGATGCAGGGCCTGCGTGCCGGGCGGGTGTGGGTCGATCACGGCGGCCTTGTCGACGCGTTGGACGTCCGACTTCGGGCCGGCGGCGATGATGTACCGCTCGGTGGTGTCCTGCACACCCGGCGCGGCACTCCGGTGACGCTGCAGATCCGGATCGACCCGGCGCGACTGCCGAACTGGTCCGAATTCCTCCCGAGGCTGGCAAAGGTGGACGTGATCCGCGGCGCGATCACCGGTCCGGTCCGGGATCGCGACACCCTGACCGCACCCGGTACCAAAGTGGTGGCGTCCTACGACGTCAGCGGCCAGACCAAGACGATCGTGCTGAGCTACCCGCTCGGCCGGCTCGACGACGGCTTCTACGTTCGGCTGCGTGGCTCGGACGGCAACCGGTTGGCACCGGGCCTGATGGGTGCTGCTGTGGATCCGGCCGGACCGAAAATGGACGTGGTCGGCGACGCCGACCCGTGGCAGGACCTGTGGTTCTACACCAACCCGATGTGGGTGCTGCCCACCAGATGACGGCCTCCACACAGGTGCCGACCTGGGATCAGCAGCTGCCGCCGGTCGAGTTCATCGCGGGGCTCGACGCCATGACGGTCAGCGAACGATCGGCCGAGCACCTGCTCACGCAGGTGGTGGCCGCGGTGGAATCCCTTGGTGCGCGTCAGATCACCGCCGCAACCCATCGGGTGCAGGTCTTCGAAACGGCCCACGTGGCGATGTCGATCGGCCTTTGCAGCACTGTCAGTGACGCGCAGATGAGCGCGGTTCTCGCCGATGCCGTCGCCGCCCAGGACGGCATCGGCGGTGCGATCTGGATCGGCCTGTCGGGCAACGGTTTACCGGCCCTGCAGGCCGGAGCGCAGCAGGCTGCCAAGGCGCACAGCGACCGCAGCAGCGGCCGGGTGGTCCGGTTTCCCGGCGGCGGGGCGCTGATCGGTTCGGTCACCTTCGAGCAGCTGATGGCCACCTCGATCGACCTGATCCAAGGGCTCGGCGGTGACCAGCCCGACCTCGACGCAGTGCTGGTCACCCGCGATTTTCTGCGCCCCCGCTGGCAGGCCGGGCAGCTGGTGTTGCACGTCCAACCCGCCGCCGGCGGGACCTGGGTGCCGTTCGAGACCCCCAACCCCACACCCTGTTGTGCGGCCCACGGCTGATCCGACCGGTTTCATCATTGGCGGACATCGAGTCCCGCGGCGCGTACTTTGATCCCGGGATGCTGCTGTCGAGCACACCGCCGTCGAGCGGGAGTTCCTCGGCTACCGCCCTGGCCGGTCCCGCCAGATTCCAGCAGCAGTCAGACCTCCGGCGCGGTCAGCGCGGGAGTGGTGTCCCCGCCGACGTTTTCGCCGGTCACCAGGAAGATGACCCGGCGGGAGACGGCGACGGCGTGGTCGGCGAATCGTTCGTAGAAGCGGCCCAGCATGGCGATATCGACGGCCGGTCCCACCCCTGCCGTCCAGGTCGACGCCAGCAGCGTGGCGAACACCTGTTGGTGCAGTTCGTCCATGTCGTCGTCTTGAGCTTCGAGTTGGCGAGCCAGTTCGAGGTCACGGGTGCGCAGGACGATTTCTGCCTGATCGGCCAGCTTGACGCCGGTTGCGCCCATCTTTTCGATGAGCGGACGGATGGCGGGAGGCGCTGCACTGACGGGGTGCCGGCGGCGCGCGGCTTTGGCGATGTGAATGGCGAGCGTGCCCATGCGCTGGACATCGGCGACGATCCACAGCGCGGAGACCACGACACGCAGGTCAGAGGCGACCGGCGACTGGAGTGCCAGTAGTTCGAGGGCGACGTCTTCGCCGTCGGCCCGCATCTGGCCCAGCTCGACATCCCGATTGATGACCTGCTCGGCCAGCGCCAGATTGGAGTCCAGCAGCGCCGTGGTCGCATCCCGGAGTGTGTCGCTGGCGAGCCGGCACATCCGGGCTCCGTGTTGACCGAGCGCGTCAAGACGGATGTGGTAGGTCTGTCTCATCGGTTCATCCCCATTTCTGGCTCGCACAGTGATGGTGCCAAACGGTAACCAACGCCACGGACGGTGCGGATCATCACCCCGTGATGGGAGTCGTCACCCAGCTTGGCCCTGAGCCGGTTGATGTGCACGGTGACGGTGTTGGTACTGGTGGGCCCCGACCAGACCGCTGCACTGATCTCGTCGGAGCTGGCAACGAGTCCGCGTTTGCGGATCAGAAACACCAACAGTTCGAATTCCCTGGTGGCCAACCTGATCTCGCTCCCCCGCAACCGAGTTTCGTAGCGGCGGAGATCGACGGTGATCGGGCCGGCGACCAGGACCTCATCGCCGGAACCGACTGGTTCGTCTGCTTCATACTGCAATCCGGTCGTCGTCACTGCGGCCCCCAAGGTGTACTCAGCCGAATCGACCGGAGATGTAGTCCTCAGTGGCCTTTTGCGTCGGGTTGGAGAAGATCTTCGTGGTTTCGCCGATTTCGATGAGCCGCCCCGGCTGGCCGACCCCAGCCAGGTTGAAGAAGGCCGTCTGGTCGCTCACCCGCGCCGCCTGCTGCATGTTGTGGGTGACGATCACAATGGTGTAGTTGGCTTTCAGTTCGCCGATGAGATCTTCCACGGCCAGGGTGGAGATGGGATCGAGGGCCGAACACGGCTCGTCCATCAGCAGCACCGACGGTTCGACGGCGATCGAGCGGGCGATGCACAGCCGTTGCTGCTGCCCGCCGGACAGCCCACCGCCTGGCCTGTCAAGCCGATCCTTCACCTCGTTCCACAGGTTCGCACCCCGCAACGACCGTTCGGCCACGTCGTCCAGATTCTTCTTCCCCTTGGCACCGGTCAGCTTCAGCCCGGCGAGCACGTTTTCCTTGATGGACATGGTCGGGAACGGATTGGGCCGTTGGAAGACCATCCCGATGGTGCGGCGGACTGCGACGGGATCGACGCCCTGGGCGTAGACGTTGGCGCCGTCGACGAGGATCTCGCCCTTGGCGAAGGCTCCCGGAATGACTTCGTGCATGCGGTTGATCGTGCGGAGCACGGTGGACTTTCCGCAACCGGACGGGCCGATCAGCGCGGTCACCGTCCGGGGCGCGGCGACGAAGTTGACGTCGTCGACGGCGTGGAACTTGCCGTAGTAGGCATTGAGGTTTCTGATTTCGAGCAATTTCGCCATGGCTATATATTCCTCGGTGATTCAGCGTTTGGTTGCGGTCAGCCGCGATGCGACCGATGCCAGCACGTTGAGCAGGGCGACGATCAGGATGAGCGTGAGCGCTGCTCCCCAGACTCGTTGTTGGCCGGCCGCTTCGGGGTTGCCCAGTTCGGTATAGATCAGCAGCGGCAGCGAGGCCATGTTTCCGTCGAAAATGTTGAAGTTGATGGACCTGCTGTAGCCGACGAGGACCAGTACCGGAGCCGTTTCGCCCATCACCCTGGCGATCGCCAACAGCAAGCCACTGATGATGCCGGAGAACGCCGATGGCAGCACCACTCTCATGATGGTGACCCACTTCTGCACGCCCAGGGCGTAGGAGGCTTCCCGGAGTTCATCGGGAACCAGTCGCAGCATTTCCTCGGTCGAGCGCACCACGACGGGCAGCATCAGCAGCACCAGGGCCAGCGAGACGGCGAAGGCGCTCTGCTGGAAGCCGAACGTCACGATCCACACAGAGAAGATGAACAGGGCGGCGACGATCGACGGCACCCCGGCCAGGATGTCGATCATGTACCCGGTGACCTTGGCCAGCGGTCCGCGGCCGTACTCCACCAGGTAGATCGCGGTCAACATGCCCAGAGGAATGGCGATGACCGCCGCCATCGCAACCTGGACCACCGTGCCGTAGATAGCGTGGTATACACCGCCGCCGAACTGCTCCGGCAGCACCCCTTCCAGCGAGTGGGACCACCACGTCGACGACAGCACCGCTTTGAGGCCCTTGCTGACGACCGTGTGCAGCAGCCACAGCAGCGGCACCAGAGCGATCAGGAACGCCACGGTCACCAGCACCGACGCCAACAGATTCCGGGTCTTGCGTCCGCTGCTGATGGGGTGGAACGGGCTCACCTCGGCCGGTTTGCGAAGGACGGGGGTACTCATCCGTTGACCTTTCCGCCGGCGACGGTTCTGGCGATGCCATTGACGACGAACGTCAGGAGGAAGAGCACGAGCCCGGCGGCGATGTAGGCGCCGGTGGGCAGCGGGTCGCTGAATTCCGCGGCAGCAGAGGCGATCTTGGAGGCGAAGCTGTAGCCGCCGTCGAACAGGCTCCAGTGCGCCGCGCCGGCGGAGGTCCGCAGGATGATCAGCACGGCAACGGTTTCGCCCAGCGCCCGGCCGAGGCCGAGCATGGTCGCGGCGATGGTGCCGCTGCGCCCGTAGGGCAGCACCGTCATCCGGACGACTTCCCACTTCGTCGCGCCCAGCGCCTGGGCCGCTTCGATGTGCATCGTCGGGGTCTGCCGGTAGACCTCACGGGTCACCGCGGTGATGATCGGGAGGATCATCGCCGCCAGCACAATGCCGGCCGTGAAGATGTTGCCGCCGCCGGCCAGCGAGACGTTGCCCTTGGCGAACAGCGGGAACCAGCCGAGGTTGTCATTGAGCCACCTGGTGACCGGTTCCAGCTGGGGCGCCAGGATGAAGATGCCCCACAGTCCGTAGACGATCGACGGCACCGCGGCGAGCAGGTCGATGACCGCGCTGAACGGTCGGGACAGGCGACGGGGAGCGTAATTGGTCAGGAAGATGGCGATCCCGACGGAGATAGGCACCGCGATGACCAACGCGAACGCGGAGCTGAGCACCGTGACGATGAGCAGGTCGCGGATGCCGAACTGCAGGTTCGTCGCGTCGTCGGTGAGGAACAACCGGCTGGTGAGGAAGTTGACGTTGTCTGCCCGCAGCGACGGGATCGCCCGCACCAGCAGGAACACCGCGATCAAGGCGATGAAGACCACGATGATCACGCCGGACGATGTCGTGATCGTCTTGAAGATCCGCTCGCCGGTGCGGCTCGGCGGCGTGCGAACGGGCGCGATCGGCGGGGTCATCCCCTGATTCTCAGGCACGGGAGCATCGCCGGCCCGCTCCGGGCCTGACGCCAGAGGCGCCAGACTCGGAGCGGTCGTTACTTCAGGGTCGCTGGCCATTGGACTATCGGGGTCGGTCAGGTCAGGAAATCGCTGCGACGGCGGTGGCGAGCTTGGTCTGGAAAGCGGCCGGCAGCGGGATGTAGCCGTTGTCGCCCAAGCCGGCCTGGCCGGCGGTGATGGTCGATTCCAGGAACGCCTTCACTGCCTTGCCGGTGTCGGCGTCGGCGTACCTGGAGCAGACGATCTCGTAGGTGGCCAGCACGATCGGGTACGCGCCGGTGGCCGTCGGCTTGTAGAAGGTGCTGGTGTCCAGGACCAGGTCGTTGCCGCTGCCCTTGACCTTTGCGCCCTCGATGGTCTTGCCGACGGTGTCGGTGCTGATGGCCACCGGATCCGGCCCGGCCGAGGTGACGATGCTGGCCTCATTGAGCTTCTGCGACTTGGCGAAGGACCACTCGTTGTAGGTGATCGCACCTTCGGTGCTCTTGATTGCGGCAGAGGTGCCTTCGTTGCCCTTGGCGCCTTCACCCACGCCGCCCGCGAACACCTTGCCGGCGCCCTGGGTCCAGGCTCCGTCCGATGCTGCGGTCAGGTACTTCTGGAAGTTGTCGGTGGTCCCGGACTGATCGCTGCGGAACACCACGTTGATCGGCTCCGACGGGAGGGTGGTGCCGGTGTTCAATTTGGCGATGGCCGCGTCGTCCCAGGTCTTGATGCCGCCGTTGAAGATCTTGGCAGCGGTCGCGCCGTCCAGGACCAACTTGGTGACGCCCTTGACGTTGAAGGTGACGGCGATGGGGCCGTACACCACCGGCAGGTTCCAGGCCGGGCTGCCGCACTTGGTGGCGGCCTTGGCGACCTCACCCTTTGCTTCGTTCAGGGGCGAGTCGGAGCCACCGAAGTCGGTCTGGCCACCGAGGAACTCGGACACGCCGGCACCGGAGCCGTTGGAGGTGTAGTTCAAGGTGTAACCCGGGCACGCCTTCTCGTAGGCGGTGATGAAGCGGGTCATCGCGTTGGACTGGGCCGAGGATCCACTGGACTTCAGCGTCTTCTTGCCGGCGCAGGTCACCGTGCCGGTCGGGGCGCTCGAGCTGCCGCTGGGGGCCACCGAGGCGGGCGCCGAACTGCTCGGGCCGGCCGAGCTGCTGGGTCCGGCCGAGCTGCTCGGGCCGGCCGAGCTGGCAGCGGCCGCTGTGCTGGTGGCCGCACTGGTTGTGCTGCTGCTGCTGGAAGCGGTGCCGTTGCTGTTGCTGCCACAGGCGGACAGAACCAACCCTGCGGCTGCTACGAGACTGATTGCCGCTACTGCTGAACGCTTGAGCTTCACCTAGCTCCTCCGAGAACATTTGTGTTGACACCCGCGGGAGCGGGCGCTGACGATGCGTCATGCGGAAATGTCCCGCCGGGCAGCGCGTTTGCTGCCTCGCTGAGCCTATAAAGCCCAAGGTGAACACCGTCATCCCGCAAGGTGAACGGAAAATGAACTGTCTCGGCCCATTGCTGATTTATCCGCATTCGGACATCAGAGGTGACGCTCAGTCACTTTGCTTCGGCATTACCCGGCTTGCGGCGTGCTGTCCGGTTCGGCTCTTACAGTCGGACGGAGATCACGGTGTTGACGGTCGTCAGCGTCCGGCCATGGGCGTCGCGGGTGGGGCGCTCGCGGAGGGTCAATGTGTACGCTCCCGCCTTGATCGGGTGGCGCGCATTGAGCCGGATGCTTCCGCGGATGTCGGTGCCGGTGGCGTAAGTACTACCGCCTTGGGAAAGGATGACCGTGGCATAGCGGATGCGGGTGGGTGGCGGTGGTCCGATCACCTTGCGCGACGCGCACCGGGTCCGTTCGCGTTCCCGTTCCTGTGTAGCGGATGAGCCCCCACCAGGATGATCCGTCGACGCGTTGTCGTCGTCGGCCGGGATGCGGCACAGGGTGATCTTGAAGCTGCCCTGAGGTTGCGGCCGGACAGCGCCCAGCCCGTCGATCGGGTCGCAGCGGGTGCTCAGGTCAGCCGCGGTCATCAGGGCGGAGAAGTTGTTGTAGATGATCTGCGCCTGACCGTCGTTGGGGTCCTGGAACCCGGGGAAGTCGAGGTCGATGTTCGTGACCTGGATGAGTTTGTTGATGCCCTGCGTGATGAAGGCGCTGCCGGTGACGGAGGCGGTGAGCACCTGCGTCTCGGTCCATCCCTTGTAGCCGGGCGGGACAGGGACCGAGTTCGTCACGCTCACCGCGGTGGAGAACGTCTCCGACTGGCTACTGAACAGCTTGAACTCCGCTGAGGTGTTTTCCAGGTCCAGGAAGCCCAACGATATTTTCAGCGAGACAGTCTCGGAGATGCTGGTGGTCTGCGACCGCTGATCGCTCACGTTGACCGAGGTGAGTGCCTGAGCCTGGGGTTCGGCCACCGGGTCGGTGCAGTTGTACAACACGTCGCCGAGGATCTTCGACGGCCCGTAGGCGATGGTCGGCTGGGTATCGGCCTGCCAGGTGCAGTTCGTCAGGTCGGCGCAACCGCTGTTGAGCGCAGCCGCGGCCTGGTCGGGATTGCTCTGGGAGTCGATCACCTGGCTAGGAATGCCGGCCACGGCCGGCCGTCGAGCGAGTGCGGCCCGGGCGTCGATCCTGCTCGCCGAGGCGGCGTTCGGGGCCTGAGCGACGGCTGTGGCCATGCTCGACGGCCCGGCGACGAGGAGGACCGCCCCGGTTAGCACGACCGGCCACACCCGGCGACCGCGCATCCTCCATGAGGCTCGCACCCTCATGACGTCACCTTCGTCAGCGGGAGGTGTTTGTTTGCAGACACTCCCGACTTGGGCGCGGCCGCCAGGCGGCAATGGCTGGCGAGTTCCGGCGCTGACATCGCCCGCACCTGGGTGATCGCATTGAACGCCGGCGTCAGGGGGTCCTTTGTTACCCCGCTGCGCTGTTCCGAGAAATTCGTCACCGTGAAATTCGCCGTCCCGTTCGACAAGGTCAAGGTCCCGGTCACCGTGCCCACCACCGGCACCACCCACACCGTCGCGATGCCTTGCGGTGGGATGGAGACCTGGGCTGTCTTGCTGATCGACTTCACCTCTTGCCACTCGTGCTGCGCCTCCACGCTGACCGAAGCCTCAGACGCGATGACGCCGAACAGGTTGAATTTGGCCGAAACGGTCACGCCGCCGCCCACGGTCAGGCTCGCCGTTTGCGATGTCGTGTACGTAATGGCGGTAAGAGCCGGCGCCGACCCGAGGGCCGAACAGTTCGTCGATTGGTCCTGCGGGCCGCCGGGCGCGCCGATCCCCCATGTCAGCGGACCGATCTGGGTAAACGAACACGATGTATTCGCTGCGGCGACGCACACCTGGTTCAGGACATTGACGAATGGCTGCCCGAGATTTGTCGACGCGTCGACCGTGTAATTGCCGGTGATCTGAAAACTCTGGTCAAACAGGAATGGAACGTTGTGTGTGTAGGTGACCTGCGGGTTCGTCGTCGGCGTTGCCGGCGCCGTGCCCGGCGAGCTGGCCGGGTCATAACCGGGGGGCGGGGGTGCGGTGGTGTCGAAAACGTCGAGCCGGGGATGGTTGTCGCCGCCGAAACACAGACCGTGGGTCTCCGCCTGCGAGATCGCCACGGTCTGATATTCGGGGGGGCCACCGAGGACGTCGACCCGATAGGTGAAATAGGCGTCGAATCCGTATTCGTAGTTACCGAAGCAGATCCCGCCGCCCTCGCTCAGGTTGGGCAGAAGTTTGTAGCCACTGGCGCCACCCGGTGGGATCGTGTTCGCCGGCGGGGTGTCCCAGCAGGAGCCGAAGTTGCACTGCGTCGGGCTCGCAATGGCCACCAACGTCCACTGATATGGCGTCACGTTGTAGACGGCAGCGGTCAGGTCGCCGGTACCGGCATCCACCCCGCCGGCGACCGCAGACGGGGCCAGCAACGTCGACTGAACGCCAACGCACCCGAACAACAGCACCAACACGAGTAACACTCGCGTCCTTGCTCGCCTCACTCGCTTCATTCGCCTGAACCTCGATATTCGATCATTGGCGCAACGCGAGAAATTATTGCCTGTGTCGCCCGTGTAAGGCAATGCCCCGGACGGAGCAATTGACCTGGCCCGCTGCCCGGTCGCCCAGGGGTTGCGGAAACTCGTTCCAACGCAGGGCAGAGCAATTCCCCAGCACGGACATCCGAGATCCCGGAAATTGCCGGAGGGCCCTGATATGCCGGCCGGTATGGGACTTCCGACCCTTGCCGCGGTCGTTGCGGCAACGCGATCATGGCGAAGACAGCTCCCGGGAGTGTGCCTGATGATCGACAATTCAGATTCGCGGCCGGAATCGACAAGGTTGCCGGCGCGGAGCACCGTGCTGGCGGTTGTCGCTCACCCCGACGACGGGTCCTTCGGGCTCGGCGCGATCCTGGATGCGGCTGGCCTGGGCCTGCCAGTGCCGGGTTGGACGCTGCCACCGCGGTCGCGGAGGGGCTGAACCGGGAGCTCGGCACCGCATTCGTCGGGCACCAGTCCGCCGCAATCGACCTCGAGCTGGCCAGCGCGCCCTGGGACCTGTGGTGAACTCCGCCGCTGGATGACGTCGGGGACGCGTCCAGATCGCCATCCATGCGTGGACCGGGTCACCGGGGCCCTCTGTGACTCACGGATCACGGCCGCCGGGACCTTTGCCCCTACTGCAGGGCAATCCTGCGGGGCACACTTGGCTCGCGAAGGTCACCCAGCAGGTCTGACCCTTTCGCGCTGCGAATGTGAACGGTGATGCCCTCGTGAGCAACGTCATCATGGCGGTCGTATCCATCGTCAACAATGTTCCCGGCTTGCCCGCCGGCCGTGACAGACCGGCCGCCGTGCGCCGAAAGAGCGCCACACACCGCTGGCGATTCGATCCGCCGTCGTCGGGGGAAGCGTGGCCGCTGCTGCGCTGCTGCGCAGGCATTACGTCCGTTGGGGAGCGACCGCCGCGGAATCAGAGATGATCCTGCCCGGTGACGGCCTGCTTCCTACTGCCGAGCTCGTTGCGACCAGGGCCATCACCATTTCGGCTGCAGCGCCGGAGGTCTGGCCCTGGATCGCCCAGCTGGGACAGGGCCGGGGCGGCTTCTACAGCTACGACGCCCTGGAGAACCTGGTGCACTGCGACATCCACAGCGCCGATCACATCCATTCCGAATGGCAGGAGGTCGTCGTTGGCGGCCAGGTCAACCTCGCCCCCCAGGTCCCGCTGACTGTGGCCGTATTCGAGCCGGACCGGGCCTTCGTCCTTCGGGGTGCGGTACCGATGGGCAAGTTGTCGGCGCCCTATGACTACACCTGGTCCTTTGTCGTCCGTCCCGCCCAGGACGGAACGTCCCGACTGCTGGTGCGCGAGCGGTATCGGTATACGCGCCGGTGGGCTCCGTTGATCGTCCAGCCGGCCGAGCTCGTCAGTTGCCTGATGAGCCCGCGCATGCTGCGCGGAATCAAGAAGCGGGCGGAACAGACGCACTCCCGCCCGATGCTGTCGACCACCACGAATTGAAGGGACCATTTCCATGAAACCCGGACGAATTATTGCTCTGATCGTCGGCTGCCTGATGCTGCTGCCCGGAATCGGGCTGCTGCTGGGTGGCGGTGGCTTGGGGCTGGGCTACGCCTTCGGACGTGACACCGCAGGTTACTTCTCGATGACCGTGTCCGATCTGCACAGTGCGACGGCCGCGATCACCACGCCGAGTCCGGCCGTCACCACCGATCTGGGAACGCCTACCTGGGTGACCGAGCAACTGCAGACGGATGTACGGCTGACGATCACCGGCGCGAACCCGGCGCAGCCGATTTTCATCGCCATCGGCCCTGCGGCTGAGGTGACTTCATATCTCAGCACCGTCGGCCATGACGAAATCACCGGCCTGACCAAGGGTTCACCCGTCTACCGGACCAGCGGCGGAAGTCTTGACGCCCGCACGCCTTCGGAGCAATCCTTCTGGACGTCGACCGCCACCGGCACCGGTGCCCAGCATCTCGACTTCACGGTCACCAGCGGCCAGTGGTCGATGGTGGTGATGAACGCGGACGGCTCAGCGGGCATCGATGCCGCCGCAACCTTCCAGGTCCGGGCGCCATTCCTACTTCCGCTCGCCCTGATCATGCTGGGACTCGGCATCGTGATCACCGCTGGTGCAATCGTTCTGGTGATCGTGGGCGCATCCGGTCGGAAGAAGGGCCGCCCGACCGGTGACCAGCCCTCGTTCGCCGAATCCGGCGCGGACACCGGAGCAGCCGAACTGACCGCCACCTCCGATCATCCGGTCGTACTGACCGCACGCATCGACTCCGGCCTGTCCCGGTGGAAGTGGCTGGTGAAATGGTTCCTGGCCATTCCGCACTTCTGCGTACTGATTTTCCTGTGGCCCGCATTCCTGCTCGTCACGTTTGCTGCGGGTGTGTCCATTCTGTTCACCGGCGTCTATCCGCGGTCGCTGTTCGAATTCAATGCGGGCGTCCTGCGGTGGTCGTGCCGGGTCTCGTACTACGCGTTCTCCGGCGGCATCGGCACCGACCGGTACCCACCCTTCACTCTCGGCACCGTGCCGGACTACCCGGTCTCGCTCGAGATTGCCTATCCGGAAAGGCTTTCCCGCGGCCTGGTGTTGGTCAAGTGGTGGCTGCTGGCCATTCCGCACTACCTCATCATCGGACTGATGGTCGGCAACTGGTTCGGCTGGACCTCGATGGATCGGCGCGTCGGAGCGTTCGGACCCGTCGGCGGCGCCGGCGTGCTCGGACTGCTGGTCGTGATCGCCGGCTGCATCCTTCTGTTCACCGGCAGATACCCGCGCTCCCTGTTCGACATCATCATCGGGTTCAACCGGTGGATCTACCGGGTGGTCGCCTACGCCGCCCTGATGACCGACAAGTACCCGCCGTTCCGGCTCGACCAGGGTGGGTCGGAACCCACCATCCCTCCGCTGTGGCAGCCGACCTCCGGCCCTCGCGAACCAGTCGGCAGCAGGGGCGGCCGGTGACCGGATCACTATGGCAGCCGACCTGTTCGTCCGGGAATGATCGCAAGAAGGACCGAGTTGACGATGACGAGGATATTGGTGGCGTACGCCACGAAGATGGGTTCGACGAGGGAAATCGCGGAAGTGATCGGCGATGTGTTGCAGAAGGCCGGACATGACACCACGGTGAGCGAAGTCGACGGGGTCGAAGGTTTCGCCGGCTTCGATGCAGCCGTCGTCGGTAGTGCCGTGTACATGGGGCACTGGCGCCCGGAAGCCGTTGAGCTGCTCGAGCAACAGGTCAAGCTGGGCGTCACCATCCCGGTCTGGCTTTTCCAGAGCGGACCTTTCGACAGGGACAGCCATACGGCCGACAAGGACACCCCGAAGAAGGTGCACGCTCTGGCGGCCGCGCTCGACACCGCTGCACCGATGACCTTCGGCGGCCGGATCGAACCGTCCACCGCGATTGGCTTCATTGCCAAACGGATGGCCAAGGGGCCGAACGCCGGCGACTACCGCGATTTCGATCAGATTCGTCGCTGGGCCCGCGACATTGCCGCCCAGTTGGCACCCGCGACCACCGGCGCCCCAGAGCACTGAGCCGGAACACCTCTGCCGCTTGTGTCATCCCCAGCTACGACTACACCTCCGCCGCCGCCCGCTACTACGGATACATCACGGTGACGACCGGTTGCGATCTACCCCGCCGCCCGCGGCGATTCAACCCCGGATGATTCCCGAACCAGGCCACGGCAGTCCGTCGGAACATGCATAGTGGTGAACCGTGGAGCGTTCCGGAGAACACGTGCACGCAGCGGGCTTGCGCGTCCAGTTGCTCGGATCATTCGCCGTTGACGTCGACGGGGTCGCCGTCCCGGCTGCACGATGGCGGTTGCGGAAGGCGAAGGCCTTGGTGGCGATGCTGGCGTTGGCGTCCGGTCAGCGTTGTCATCGCGAGCTGGTACTGGACGGCTGTGGCCCGATCTGGAGCCGGCGGCCGCGGCAAGAAACCTGCATCAGACGCTGTCTGTGGCTCGCCGCGCGCTCGCCGGCTCTGACGACCGGACGGCGGGGCTGCTGTCGATCCGAGACGAACAGCTCGTGCTCGACGAGGCCGGCCCGGTCGAGGTGGATGCCGCGCAGTTCGAACTGGCGGCGATGAATGCGTTGAGGACCGGCGATGAGGCATCGCTGCACGCAGCGGTCGACCTGTACGGCGGCGACCTCCTCCCCGATCTGCCGGATCCCGATTGGCTGACGGTCCGGCGGGCGGAATTACGGGAAACGCACCGCGAGATCTTGGTGAGACTGGCAACGACCGACCGGATCCGCGCTCCAGAGCAGGCATTGCTGGTTTTGGCAGGGGTACTGAAATCGGACCCCCTTCATGAAGGCGCCGTCCGCGCCCAGATGGAGGTGCTGGCCCAGCTGGGCCGACGTTCAGAGGCGCTGGCGCGCTATGAACGGCTGGTCGATGACCTTCTTGATGAATTCGGGACAGATCCCGACGCTCAGACGGTGGCGCTGTTCCGGCAGCTACTGGCCGGTCCGCCGGCAGACGAGCGAACGCCGGTGGCTGTTGCGCCCGCTACCGCAGCAGTGGAGGTCGGCCATCTCCCGACGTCGTTGACCAGCTTCATCGGGCGGGAACGGGAGCTTGTCGACGTGCAGCGACTGATCGGCCGGGCTCGTCTGCTCACGCTGACCGGTGCTGGAGGCAGCGGCAAGACCAGACTGGCCGTGCAGGCTGCTAGAAATGTGCATCCGAGCTACCCGGACGGGGTGTGGTTCGTCGACCTCGCGGCTGTCGGCGAGTCGTTGTTGGTCGCCGACGCGGTGGCGGAGGTGCTCGGGTTGGATTCCGGCGGCGCACCGAACCGCGGCCAGGCGGTGGTGGATCAGCTGCGATCCACCAGGCTGCTGCTCATACTGGACAACTGCGAGCATCTGCTCGCTGCCTGCGCCCAGCTCGCCGCGGCCGTGCTGGCCGGGTGTTCCGGGGTCGACGTGCTGGCCACCAGCCGGGAGCCGCTCCGTGTGCACGGTGAGTACACCTTCCGGGTGCCGTCGTTGGCGCTGCCGCCGCCGGTTTGCAGTGATGCCACCGATCTCGGGCAACTGAGCCAAATGCCCAGTGTGCGGCTGTTCGTCGAGCGGGCAGCACAGATTCGGGCCGGTTTTGCCCTCGATGCCGGCAACGTGCAGGGGGTGATCGACCTATGTCGCCGGCTGGACGGTATGCCGCTGGCTCTGGAGTTGGCGGCGGCCAGGATCGGGGTTCTGGAGCCGGCCGAAATCGTGCAACGGTTGGGCGATGCGCTGTCCACTCTGAGCGGCGGGCCCGGCGGTGTCACCAGGCACCAGACGCTGCGCGGCACCCTGGAATGGAGCCACGACCTGCTCACCGGGCCGGAGCAGATCCTGTTACGCAGGCTCGCGGTGTTCACCGGCGGTTTCACGCTCGAGTCGATGGAGGAAGTCTGCGCAGACACATTGTTGCCACGACAGGATCTGCTGGATCTGTTGGCCAGGCTGGTCGACAAGTCCCTGGCGGTCAGTGAAAAGACCGACGCCGGCACCAGATACCGGCAGCTGGAGACGGTTCGGCAGTTCGGCAACGAGAACCTCCACCGAGCCGGCGAAGCCGGGCAACTTGCGGCCGCACATTGTCAGTATTTCCTCGCCCTCGCCGTCACCCACAATCCGGAACGGGCAACCGGACTTGTCATCGAAGAACCCAAGCTGCTGGACCGGGAACACGACAACCTTCGTGCCGCGCTGCGCTGGGCCTGCGCCCACGATCCCGCGACGGCGCTCCGGCTCGCCGCCAGCATGTGGCGTTTCTGGTTCCTTCGTGGTCACTCGGTCGAGGGGGCGCGCTGGGTCGAGCGGGCCCTGGCCGTGGCACCCGAGCCGACCCGCCCCCGCGCGGCCGCCCTGATCGGCCTCACCGGCCTGGACAGCCGCCAAGGCCAAGCCGACCGGCATCGATCGTTGGGTGCCGAGGCCATGGCGATCGTGCGGCAGATCGGTGAACCGGATGAGGTGGCGGCAGCTCAGATCATGCAGGCCACCTTGGCCTGGAGCACGTTCGACCTGGACGAGGCGGAACAGATGGCGACCGACGTCCGCGTAGAGGCCATCAGGAGGAGCAGACCAGAACACGCCGCCGCCGGCAGCTGGTTGCTCGGCCAGTGCGCACTCGTCCGCGAGAACGGCCCCCTCGCCGCCCGGCACTTCGACACCTGCCTGGGCGAACTCGCCCGGCCCAGTACCGCCGCGAGACCGTTCCTGCCGGTCGTGACGCCGAGCCTGCTACTGGTCCCGATAGCGGGGCGCCTGGTGCCCTGCATGGAGGAGACGATGCTGTTGGGCAGGCGGGTCGGCACTGTTCAGGCCACCGGGTATGTGCTTTCCGCGATCGGCTATGCGAACCGGCTGTCGGGGGAACGGGACTCGGCGATCGCGGTTGTCTCGGACGCTGTCGAGCAGTTCACCGAATTGGGCGACGACCTGGCCAGGGCGCAGATGCTACATCAATTGGGCTGTATCCATCGTGACGGCGGCGACTACCAGACGGCCGGCAACGCGTTGTCGTTGGCCCGTGAACTTCGGCTCGGACTAGGTGACCGTCGAGGGGAACTGTTGGCCGACATCAACATCGCGCTGCTGCACGCCATGAGTGGTGATATGGACCGCGGTCTGGCCGGTGCGCGGCTGTCGCTGTCCCTGTTCGAGTCGGCCGGGGACCAGGTGGGGATCGGCGCCGCGTTGACCATCCTGGGCGCGGTCGAATTGCTGTCCGGACAAATTCGGGCCGCGCGGCAGATGTACGGACGGGCTGCGGAGCGGCTGGCCCCCTGGCCGCGATTGCTGGCGTGGCTGCAGTTGGTGGTCGCCGAGTTGTCGAACGAGCTAGGTGACCCTCGTCGTGCAGGCCGTGAGTTGGTCCGGGCCGCGGCGATTTTCGATGAGACGACCTGCATCATCGCGGGGCGTCGGCTGGCTGCATTGCGGGCAGGGCTCGAGCCATAACTGATGAATGAGATGCCGTTGATATCGATTGAGTTCTCGTTGAGGTGAGATCACTAGCGTCGCTGGTGATCAAGCAAATACAACCAGGAGGACGCATGACCGTCACAACGACTGAACCCAACCTGATCGGCCAGGCCACCATCGCCGAGTTCATTGCCGGCTTGCGCGGCGCCGCCGTCCGGCCGGGAGATGAGGACTACGACACAGACCGCAGCATCTGGAACGGTGCCCACGATGTGCGGCCGGCGCTGATCGCACGATGCGCGGGGGTTGCCGACGTGATCCGCACGATCGATCTCGCCCGAAGCGAGGGAATGGCACTTGCTGTCCGCGGTGGTGGCCATTCGATCCCGGGATTCTCCACCGTCGACGGCGGCATCGTGCTGGATCTGTCGCTGATGAAGGGGATCCAGGTTGATCCGGACCGGCGGCGGGTGAGGGCGCAGGGCGGCTGCACGTGGAAGGACCTGGACGCCGAGACCCAGCAGTTCGGGCTCGCCGTGACCGGTGGGCTGGTGTCCTCCACCGGCGTCGCCGGCTTCACCACCGGCGGCGGGATCGGCTGGCTGATGCGCAAGTACGGGCTGGCCTGCGACAACCTGATCAGTGCTGACGTCGTCACCGCCGACGGCCAATTCGTCCACACCAGCGCCGATGAGCGCCCCGACCTGTTCTGGGGGCTGCGCGGCAGCGGCGGCAATTTCGGTGTCGTGACGTCCTTTGAGTTCCAGTTGCACGAGGTCGGGTCTGTCCTTTCCGGCCTGGTCTTCTACCCGGCGGAAGAGGCTGAGCAGGTACTGCGCGGCTATCGGGCCGCGTGCGCGAACGCGCCGGATGAACTGACGACCTTGGTGAACCTGACGACTGCGCCGCCGGCCCCGTTCCTGCCGGAATCCTTTCACGGCAGGGCGATCATCGCTGTCGGCGGCTGCTTCACCGGCGATCTGGAGGACGGCGAGGCCGCCACGGCGCCCTTCCGATCATTGGGCACGGTCATCTCCGATATATTTGCGGCCCATCCATATAGCGGATGGCAGCAGGCGCTCGACCCGTTGTACCCACGGGGGGTGTACAACTATTTCCGTTCGGCCTTTCTGCCTGCGGTCGACGACGCAACCTTGCGGGTATTGCAGGACTCGCTCGCGGAATTGCCCAACGCGTTGACCGAGATCCATCTGCAGCACCTGGGCGGGGCCGTCGGCCGCGTCCCAGCAGCGGAATCGGCTTTTGCGCTGCGCGACCAGGAATTCATCGTCAACGTCATCGCCCGCACGCCGAACGCCGACGGGTTCGCCCACGTCGCGGAATGGGCACGAGGGGTCACCTCTGCGCTGGGTCCGGACGCCGGCACCTATGTCAACTTCACCGGCGAATCCGATCCGGCACTTGTCCGCGCGTCATATCCACCCGAAACCTATCGCCGACTTGTCGCGCTCAAGAACGAATATGACCCCACGAATCTGCTCCGACTCAACCAGAACATTCCCCCGTCACTCTGACCTGGCCGCCGATCAGCCAACGGGCGATCTGACCGTGGTCGGGTGCCTACGGTCTCGGCGAGCCCCGCCTGGGCCACATTCAAAGAGGAAACGACGTCGTGACCGCCGCTGCACTCGCGACCCAATTCGCCGCGCATCAAACGGATTCCATCCGCGCCGTCTACCGGATCTATGGCGGGCTGGTGTATTCGGTGTGCTACCAGGTGTTGGGCGAGGTCGACCTGGCCGAAACGGCCACCCAGCAGACGTTCATGCAGGCATGGACGAATGCCGACACGCTCACCGCGGAGAGCGCGCTCGGCCCCTGGCTCCGCACAATCGCACACCGCGTCGCGTCCGACCTTGGTCTGCGGCAGCGGCAAGGAGGCCGGGACCACATCGACTCCGACCAAGCCGCTCCGGTCGATGACTGCAGGTCGGCAGATCTACTCGCCGACAGCTGGAAGCTGCGGGCGGCGCTCGACCGACTGCCGGACGAAGATCGAGAACTGATTGAACTGCACCACCACCGTCAGCTCAGCTACACCGAGATCGCCGGCCACTGGCACCTACCGGTCGCGTCCGTCAAGTCGCGCAGTCACCGCGCCCACCGCCGATTGGCCCGACTGCTGGGGAACCTCCGCGCCGGCTCGGTGGACGCTGAGGCCGCCGAGACGTAGTGCAACCCGCTGGCTTCCGCTGCTGCGGTCAGCGGGCTGTCCGTCGACCTGATCCTGCCACCGGGTGATCGCCGGCGGCTCGTTCCCAAGCCGGGAACACGAACGACCCAGAATCTCAGCCGAGATTCTGGGTCGTTTCAATTCCGCTCACCTTCTCGCATCGATCGGCCGATACGGTCGTGGTGATCAGGGAGCCGGACGAACGGGCCCGCTGAGAACCACCTCGCCGGAGGATGCTGGATTACCGTTCGCCGATTGCCGGGTGACACTCAGGGTGGGGAAGTCGGCCGGCGGCACCCCGGCCCACAGGGTGACGTCCGTCGGTTCGTTGAAGGTGCCGATCGGAACAAGAATGCCGGTGCTGCTCTTGAGCCAGGCCTCGTAGTAGGCCCCATTGTCCCTCCGTGGGAGGGTGCCGGCCTGCAGCTTGATCTGCCACCCGCTGGCGGTCTTGCTCAACGTTGCGTCACCCGTTGCCCCCGGGGACAGTGGTGTGCCGGACAACGCGACCTGAAACGCGACAACCGGTCCGGCCGGCCGGATGGAACCGATGGCGAACCCGGCGCCGGCGACCACTGCGGCTGCCACTCCCGTCAACCCGTACCGGATCCAGCGGCCGCGGGGCGATCCGGCATCGCGCACCCTGGCCCGCAGCGGTGTGACGACGTTCATTTGCGTTGCCGCGGGTGCGGCGGCGAGCACCTCGGCGCCGTCTGGTTCTGGCACATCATCGGCCTGGGTGATCGCGGCGACGATGCGGTCTTCGAGCCCGGCCGACGGATGCGCCCAGACGGCAGGCTCGGCCAGCAGCATGCGGATCTCGTCCAGTTGGGCACGCTCGGCCACGCTGAGCTCGGTGACGTCCTCGCCGGCAAGGTAGGCAGCCCAATCGTTCCGGGCGGTATTGCCAGTGTCGTCAGTCATCCGATTGCGCCTCCTTCCGGTGCAGGGCGGCCTTGGCAGGCTGGGGGGTCGGCGAATGCTCACGGCTCGGTGCATTCTGCACGCCCTGCGTCTCGCCATGTCGCTGGACCCGGCTGGTCGCCTTCAGTTGGGCGTGTCTGCCGGGGGTACCCGCAGAGTCGAGCGGCGCGTTGCGTTCCTCCGCCGGGTCCGACCGGAGGTGACCCAGCAGGCCGGCCAGCTTTCGATGCGCACGGTGACTCCGGGACTTCACGGTGCCGAGCGGGATGTCCAGTCGTTCCGCGATCTCGGCGTGGGTGAGTTCGCCGTAGTGCTGCAGCCTGATCAGATCGCGATCGGAATCGGACAGGTTGTCGAGTGCCTTCCGCACCTCCCAGACCTCGGACAGCTGATCAGCCGACGGTGGCGGAATCGACGGCCCGTCGCCGTCTTCCAGATCCTCGTGGTGACGATGACGTCGCTCGGTGCGGTAGACGTCGATCGCTGTGCGCCGGGCGATGGCTGCCAGCCACGGCCCCACCGCACGGGCCGGGTCGAATGTTGCGGCCGCCCGCCACGCCTGGACGAACGCCTGCTGGGTCGCGTCCTCGGCGAGAGCATTGTCGCCGAGCACCTTGTAGGCGACCGAATACACCAAAGCGCCATAACGCTGAAATAGTTCGCGAACCGCATCGGGGTCGCCGGTCACGAACCGAGCCTCGAGCCCGGCCTCCCCGATCACCACGGTTCGGACGCTAGACCACCGACCAGCAAAGGACAACCGGATTTGGTCGGCATCACGCCCGTTGAGCTCGCCCGACAAACCTGAAGGCGCACACCAGCCGCCCTTGGGCCGGCACACGGTATCGGCGTGACACTGGTGGCCGACGGGTGCTCCCGTCGGCGGGCGAAATTCTCGTTCGACCCGCCCGGCAACGGACTGTGCGGGTCGCATAAATAGACCGGTCGCATTCACGCGCCTACGCCGCCCACCCCAGCAGCCATTGTTCAGCGATTGTCCGGCCCGGCCGACCTGAGTTATCTGTCAGCATGGCGGTTATTTGCGTGGGTTCGGGCAGCCGGTTTTCGGGTCCCCAGTGGGTGGAGCCGACCGTCGCACCCGGTAGGCCCCTGGTACCCGGCGCCGGCCTCTGGCCGAGCACGGTGTCCAGGTCTCCGCACAACGGATCGACGACCGACCTCGAGCTGCTCGGCCACAGCGCCACGCCCGTGCCGAAAGCCCGAGGTTTGCCCCTCGGCGCGTACGGATTGGTCGCTGGGAACCTGTCGAAACGCACGCTGCTCTCCCTCAGTTGGTGTCCCAGCTGGTACGTGCGGAAAGCCGTCACCGGTTCCCAACTTGGGACGGAAAGCCGGTCGGGCCCGAGTCAGGACGCGCTACCAGCGCTACCACGGGTTGACGGTGTCCTGCCGTGAAGCCTGCCGCGCGATGGGCAGCACTTCCAGCAAGGGCGAGTTGGTGAGTTCGACGATGAGGTCGCGGCTGCCGCCCACCAGAGTGCTGTCGGCGTCGACCTCGGTTGCCACGCACCAACTGTGATCCTCGGGCCAGAAAATGCTCGGTGACTGCGGATCAAACCATTCCGCGGTGACCCAATGACCGATGCGGGTCGCCGCGTCGACAGGGCCGCCGAACAGGTGGTACTGCCGTCCTGGAAGAGCGAAGGTCGGGCCGGTCAGGTCCAGTTGCCACGCCTGGGGCGCCATCTCGACCGGCGGCAGCGGCTCGCTGGATGTCGTGGAACGGAGCAGACCGATTGCTCCGGGATGCTGCCATCCCCAGCCGTCCCACACCGCGAACCAACACCGCTCCGGCGTGCCCGTGTGGCCGGTCAGGATCGCACAGAGAGCGGACAACGCCCCGACTTCCAAGTGCCCGACGCCGGGATCACCCGGAAAGCTGCGACCGTGGCGCAGCACCTCCGGCACATCGCGGATCTGGTCCCAGTCCGCGCTGGCATGCATCTTCCGACCGTGGAGCTGGGCGACATCGGCCCACCGCTGGGCGTCCGGTCCGTCGTCAAGCGGGTGAAAGATCCGTGCATAGGCCTGGAAGTCCGGCCCGACCATTCCGGTCACCCAGGGCGCGGCAAAGACGTCGAGGCGCGAAGTGGCCCACTCGGCAGGCAGGGCGCTCGGGGCCGGTGCCGGCGGCAACGAGGTCATCCCTGATTGTCGCCCATAGCCGACGCATGGGTGAAGCGATGAGCATCAGGGCGGGGCGAGCCGGGCCCTGAGCAGGCAGAACTCGTTGCGCTCTGGGTCGGCCAGGACATGCCACTGATACGACATGCCATCACGAAACCCTACTACCCCCAGGCGGACCGTGTCGCGAGCCGTCGCGATTTGTGTCCGGTTTGCCTGGCTTTTCGCGACACAGTCCGGGCGGGTCTGGTGTTCAGGTCCGACGGGCCTCCGGCCAGAGGACTTTCGGCCCTTCCGGCGGGCCGTTCGCCCGGCCAGCATAGGCAAGGACCCAACCCGCCCGACCCAAAGGAGGACCGCTTCCGTGACCACCACCCCCGCCGTGGATATCGATACGCTCCAGATCCAGACCCTCACCGACGACGAACTCCAGTTGATCGACCGTTACTGGCGCGCCGCGAACTTCCTGTCCGTCGGCCAGATCTACCTGCTGGACAACCCGCTGATGCGGGAACCGCTGCTGGCCGAACACGTCAAGCCGCGCCTGCTCGGGCACTGGGGCACCACGCCCGGCCTGAACCTGCTGTACGCGCACATGAACCGTGTGATCAAGCAGCGGGACCTCAACGCCCTGTACATCACCGGGCCGGGCCACGGCGGCCCAGGACTTGTCGCCAACGCCTACCTGGACGGCACCTACAGCGAGGTCTACCCTGCGATCGGCCAGGACGAAGACGGCATCCGCTCGCTGTTCCGCCAGTTCTCCTTCCCGGGCGGCATTCCCAGCCACGTGGCCCCGGAGACCCCCGGGTCGATCCACGAGGGCGGCGAACTCGGCTACGCCATGGTGCACGCGTTCGGCGCAGCCTTCGACAACCCCGACCTGACGGTGCTGTGTGTGATCGGCGACGGCGAGGCCGAGACCGGGCCGCTGGCAGCGAGTTGGCACTCCAACAAGTTCCTCAACCCGGTCACCGACGGAGCCGTGCTGCCGGTCCTGCACCTCAACGGCTACAAGATCGCCAATCCGACGGTGCTGGCCCGCATTCCGGAAACCGAGCTGGCAGAACTGATGCGCGGCTACGGATATGCACCGCATTTCGTCACCGGCTCCGATCCGGCGTCGGTGCACCAGCAACTCGCCGCCACCTTGGACAAGGTGATGGATGACATCGCATTGATCCAGCACGCGGCCAGACACCCGACCGGCGACCAGCCGGTGACCAGGCCACTGTGGCCGATGATCGTGCTCCGCACCCCGAAGGGCTGGACCTGCCCGAAGATCGTCGACGGCCTGGCCGTTGAAGGCACTTTCCGCTCCCACCAGGTACCGCTGGCCGACACCCACAAAAATGCCGGACATCGGGCGCTGCTGGAGGAATGGATGCGCAGCTACCACCCGGAGGAACTGTTCGACGCCACCGGTGCGCTGCTGCCGGAGCTACAAAACCTTGCGCCGCAGGGTAAACGGCGGATGAGCGCCAACCCGCACGCCAACGGCGGACTGCTGCTGCGCGATCTGATCATGCCTGATTTCCGCAACTACGCGGTCGCGGTCGAGCATCCAGGCGCCGAGTCCAGTGCGGCCACCGCCGTCCTGGGCACGTTCCTGCGGGACATCATCATCCGCAATCCCGACCGATTCCGGATCATGGGTCCCGACGAGACGGCATCGAACCGGTTACAGGCAGTCTTCGAAGCGACCGACCGGGCCTGGGACGCCGAAACCATCGAAGGCGACGATCATCTCGCGCCCGACGGGCGGGTGATGGAGGTGCTCTCCGAGCACATGTGCGAGGGCTGGCTCGAGGGCTATCTGCTGACCGGCCGGCACGGCCTGTTCAACTGCTACGAGGCGTTCATCCACATCATCGACTCGATGTTCAACCAGCACGCCAAATGGCTCAAGACGACCCGGCACATCCCCTGGCGGGCGCCCATCGCCTCGCTGAACTATCTGCTGTCCTCACATGTCTGGCGGCAGGACCACAACGGACTGTCCCACCAGGATCCGGGTTTCATCGACCATGTCGTGAACAAGAAGTCCGAGGTTGTCCGGGTGTACCTGCCGCCGGACACCAACACGCTGCTATCGGTGACCGACCACTGCCTGCGCAGTCGGCACTACGTCAACGTCATCGTCGCCGGCAAGAATCCGGAACTGACCTACCTGAGCATGGACGAGGCGATCGCACACTGCACCCGCGGGTTGGGCATCTGGCCGTGGGCCGGCAATGCCGACGGCGAGCCAGATGTGGTGCTGGCCTGTGCCGGCGACGTCCCCACACTGGAAACCGTCGCGGCCGCCGACCTGTTGCGGACGCACCTACCAGATCTGAAGGTGCGGGTGGTCAACGTCGTCGATCTGATGCGGCTACAGCCCGAGATCGAGCATCCGCACGGCCTGTCCGATCACGACTTCGACGCGCTGTTCACCGCCGACAAGCCGGTGATCTTCGCCTATCACGGGTACCCGTCGCTGATCCACCGGCTCACCTACCGCCGCCACAATCACCACAACATCCATGTCCGCGGCTACAAGGAGGAGGGCACCACCACCACCCCGTTCGACATGGTGATGATGAACGACCTCGACCGGTTCCGGCTGGTCATGGATGTCGTCGACCGGGTGCCGTCACTGGGCAGCCGGGCCGCGATCGTTCGGCAGAAGATGTCCGATACTCGTCTGGCAGCAAGGGCTTACACCCGTGAATTCGGTGAGGACGACCCGGCGATCTCTGGCTGGACCTGGCCGGTAGGTTCCTGACCCGAGCACGCTGGCGAGCTATTCGGCCCGTTGCGCCGCGCCCACATGGTGGTGCGCGGCGTGATGGCCGGCCATCGGCCGCCGGTGAATGGTCAGCGCGTTGAGCACCGTGGTCACGCCCGGAACATACTGCACGGCGCGAGCGGCCGCGTCGCGCTCCCACTCCCAGGTGACCTCACCGGACAACGTCAGGGCACGGTGGTGAACGGTCGGGACCACCGTGTCGGGGATGTTGGCCTCCCGGTCCAGTGCATCCGCCGCGTAACGGGTGATCTGCTTGTCATCCGGTGCCGCCCACGGACCGCGGACCGCAATATCCCCTGACACCGCAAGGATTCCGCGTACCCGCATCGCGGCCTTGGCTGCCAGCAGCGTCTCCGGGTAGGTGCCGACCTCTCCGGACAGCCTGGCCGTACCTCCCTCGACCACCACGCGGATGTGCGTGCTGTCGACGCTGGGCGTCCACCGAAGTTCCTCGGTGACCGCTCTGGAGAGCTGCTGATCGGATCGGATCGTCTGAGACATGTGTTCATCATGCCGAAGGCGCAAGGCCCCGACTAGGGCAGAAGGTCCCCCTTTCGAGGGACCGCCGGTCTGCGAAGTGGTGGATCTGGCGCGGATTGGCCACCCGACCGTGTCAGACGGGGTGGGAGTCAGAAGGGGTCGGAGGTCTCGAAGTGCGCCTGAGCGCCGACCACTCCCGGGACGCCGGCTGCCAACCGCACCGCGACCCGCCGGTCGTCGGCGTTGTCGACATGGTCGCGGATATCCGCGACACCGGCCTTGACCGTCACGCTCCACCTGTCCGGGTCGGCGTAGGCGCCCAGCTCCCGGGCGACCGCGTCTGCCAGTTCCGTGTCGGTGCGACTGACCCTTCCGCGCAATAGATCTCGACGCGTGACGATGCCGGCAATGTGGTCGCCGTCGACGATCGGGATGCTGCGGATCCGCTCGTCGATCATGATGCGGGCCATATCGGCGAGTTCGGCGCCGGGGGTCATGCACTCGACCGAGGTGGTCATCACGTCGGCGACGATCGTGGCGTGCGCGCCCGTTCGCACTACTGACGCCCGGGAACCCGGCGCCGAGCTATGCGGATAACGCGGCAGTTGGGCGCGCAGCAGGTCGGCCTCGGTGACGATCCCGACCAGATGGTCGTCGTCGTCCGTCACCGGCAGTCCGGTGAAGCCGTGCTGGGTGATGATGTCAGTGGCGACCTTCAACGTGGTGTCGGCGCGAATGGTGATCACCGGATGGGACATGACATCTCGAGCTTTCATGGTGGTCCTCCTCTTTCCGGTCAGCCGTCTACCGCTGCACCTGCGGCTCGCCGAGCAGGCAGTCGGCGACCGTCCGGCGAGGGGTGGCCGGCACCGGGCCGCCGAACCCGATTCGTAGCACCGTCTGCGGGAAGATCTGCCCGCCCATCAGGTTTTTGACCAGGTCGTACGCCGATTCGACCTCGATCAGCTGGGACATGAATGAGGCTGCCAGGCCGAGCTTGGTGGCGGTCAGCAACACCCGCTGCATGGCCTCGCCGGCCTGGACCTGCGCCTGCTGCCGATCACTGAAGGTACCCAGCACGGCGATCAGCGGGTGCTCCTCGAAGTCTTTGCCCTCCAAACGGTCCGGTCTGTCGGGGCGGCCGAAGTCGCGCAGCGTCCAGATGTCCCGGGCGGCTGGAGCCGGCCCGGCGGCCGAGATCGGGACGCCGTCGGGGCTGTCGGTCCGGCCGGTCCACTTGGTGAATTCGGCTGACCACCCAGCGTCGGCCTGCAGTTCGCGATGCGCCGTTGCCGCCCACTGGCGCAGGTGGGCAAGGCGCCCTGGGTCGGTGATCAGTTGCAGGGTGGCGCGTTCGGCCTCAGCCGACCGGGCGAGCAGGTGCTGGTAACCGGCCGGCACCTCGGAGTCGAAGAAGGGCTGGCGATTGGTCCGCCGGTGGGTGATGGCTCGTTCCAGCTCGGCCCGTTCCGGGCTGAGCACGAAGTCGCCGCCGTGTTCGATGACCGCCAGCGGTCCGCTGTCGGCATCAGGGCAGATGGCGACCTTACCCAGCACGCCGTTCTTGGCCAGTGCGAGGCGGAGATTGAAAAGTGCTGCACCGCATGCCAACCGGGCCTCACGACTACTCGGATCGGCGACCGGAAGGGTGCGCTCTCGATCGAGGTGCAGCTCGATGCTGCTCGGGGTCAACCGGAAGGCCCACGGCTGACTGTTGTGCAGGGACGGCGCCCTGCAGGCGGCACCGAGCACCTGGTTGATCTGCTCAGCGGAAAGACCGAACGGTGTGATGATGGCTTCCGCCTCCCTTCGACGATGAAGCGGGTTGACCCACTCAGCCTCTACTCGGGGCGGACGCGCCGATATGGCCGAAAGTCCCAAGTTCGCCGGCCGGGCTTCATCTCCGGCGCACAGCGTGTGAGGACTTTCGGCCCTATCCCGCCTGACTCGTCAGTTGCCATGTTTGATCCCAGGTCCAGGAACTTTCGTGCGCTTTGTTTCGGCAGCCATCGACACACTCGCGCAAGGCGCGCCATCTCGGTTGAAGGGCGTTGACATGTCGGAGCCGCAGGTCATCACCCGTGCCGAAGACGGCGCTGACCGTGACGGAGCCGACCGCGGCGACGGCCTGCAGAAGCTGCTGACCGCCAACCGGTCGATCATGGGTGAGTTGTCGTTGCCGGCCGTGCTGCGGCGGGTGATCGAGGCGGCCTGCGATCTGACCGGTGCCCGCTACGGCGCGCTGGGTGTCATCGGGGCCGATGGCAGCCTGGAGGAGTTTGTTCATGTCGGGATGGACCCGGCCGACGTGCGGGCCATCGGGGCACTACCCAGGGGCCATGGTCTGCTCGGCTCGCTGATCGCCCATCCGGAACCGGTGCGGCTGGTCGACGTCGGGGCCGATCCCCGGTCCTCCGGTTTCCCCGCCCACCACCCGCCGATGAGTTCGTTCCTGGGCGTGCCCATCACGCTGCGGGACGAGGTGTACGGCAACCTCTACCTCACCGAGAGCCGGACGGGCGCGTTCACTGCGGAGAACACCGAACTGGCCGTTTCGCTGGCCGGTACCGCGGCCATCGCCATCGAAAACGCCCGGCTGTATCGGAACAGTCAGCGCCGTCAGGACTGGTTGGAGGCCTCGACCGAGATCACCAGGCAGCTGCTGACCCGGCCGAGCGACCACGCGCTGCGGGACATTGCCGAGAAGGTGATGACCCTGGCGGACGCCGATGTGGTCATGGTCGTGCTGCCTCTCGGCGACGGGCACCAGCTCCGCGTGGAGGTGGCCACCGGCCAGTCCGCGGCGCAACTGACCGGCCGCGTGTATCCCGATACCGGCACACTGTCCCGCACCACCATCGACACCAATCAGGCGATTCGGATCGCCACCGTCAACAATGCCGAGGATCTGCGGGTCTACCTCGCCGACCTGGTCGACATCGGGCCCGTCATCGCGTTGCCGCTGGCCGGTTCCGGCCGGCCGCGCGGCGCGATGCTGGCCGGGCGGGCACCGGGGCGCGCCGCCTTCTCGCTGGCCGAACTTGACATGGCCGCCAGCTTCGCCGGCCACGCGGCGGTCGCGTTGGAACTGGCCGACGCCCGCAGCACCCAGGACCGGGTGCTGCTGTTGGAGGAACGCGACCGCATCGCCAGAGACCTGCACGACCACGTCATCCAGCGGCTGTTCGCGGCGGGGTTGACGGTTCAGAGCGTGCTGTCCGGGCGGGCCGCGAACTCCAGCGACCGGCTGAACCGGGTGGTGGACGACATCGACGAGACGATCCGGCAGATCCGCGCAACCATCTTCGCGCTGCAGACCCGGCCGGACCCGCCGGCGGCGGTCCGGACGCAGCTGCTGGAGACCGTCGAGGAGGCGTCGACCACCATGGAATCGCCGCCGCGTATACGGTTCTCCGGGCCGATCGACAGCCTGACCGCCGAGTTGCTGGAGGATCTGCGGGCGGTGCTCCGCGAGGCGCTCAGCAACGTCGCCCGCCACGCCAAGGCCGACTCGGTGAAGGTGGACCTGGTGTTGGCTGACGGCGCCCTCACCCTGGACGTCGCCGACGACGGGATCGGCATCGGCAAGACCACCCGCAGCAGCGGATTGGCCAACATGCGCTACCGTGCGGAGAGGTACGGAGGGCAGTTGTTGATCTCACCGGGGACCGAGAGGGGCACCACCGTTCGCTGGAAGGTTCCACTGTAATGACCGAACCGAGCAAGACCGTCAGGCTTTTCCTGCTCGACGACCACGAAATAGTCCGCCGCGGCATCGCGGATCTAGTGGGCGCCGAGCCCGACTTCGAGGTGGTCGGCGAGGCCGGCACCGCTGCCGAGGCCATCGCCCGCATCCCGGCGGCCCGGCCGGATGTTGCAGTCCTGGACGCTCGACTCCCGGATGGCAGCGGCATCGAGGTCTGCCGGGAAGTACGGTCCGCGAATCCCGAGATCAAGTGTCTGATCCTGACGTCCTACGACGACGACGAGGCGCTGTTCGCCGCGGTGATGGCCGGCGCGTCCGGATACATCCTGAAGGAGATCCGCGGGTCGTCGCTGGTCGACGCGATCCGCCAGGTCGCGGCCGGCCAGTCGCTGATGGATCCCAAGGTCACCGGCCGACTGCTGGCCAGGTTGCGCGACGGTGAGCCGAGGGACAAGAGGGTCGAGGGACTGACCGAACGCGACCAGGAGATCCTGGCGTTGATCGCCAACGGCCTGACCAACCGGCAGATCGCCGAGGACCTGCACCTGGCGGAGAAGACCGTGAAGAACTACGTCTCCGCACTGCTGGCGAAACTCGGCATGCAGCGCCGCACCCAGGCCGCTGTCTTCGGGGCCGAGATCCGGCGATAACGCCGCGCCATCGCCCCCCGCTACAGCGCGCAATGCCGTTCGGGGTACCCCAGCTGCGGGCGCCGCCGGGACCCCAGGGCACCAATTCGGCGAGCGATGAATCCGTAGGGTGGACTTTCCCGATTACTCGGGACGCTCGAGTGCCAATCGGGCATGTCGGCGTGGGCCGAGTTTCTGGCGCACGATGTGCTCGATGAGAATCGGCACGAACGCCTGCACCGGCGCACTGGCGAATTGCTCGGCCGCGTCGCTGACCCACTGGGCGATGACCGCAGCCCGTTCCGGGCCCCGACTGCCGTCGACGACCGCCAGTCGCATCCCCACCTCCTCCAGTCGCGGGTCGGTCTCCTCCGCAGCATCGTCGGGTTGGGTGACCTGGAGGAACGCGTACTCGGCGGCGGTGCTGGTGGTCTGTGGAGTCAGCACCGTCAGTGCGAGTCGCAGCCCGCCCGTCCCGACCACCACGACCGACTCAGGAGGTCCGGAGGTAAACCCGTGCAGCGCAACGATGCCGGTGTCGTGGTCCATGTGCGCAGGTGCGGGTTCCCAGGAGTTGATGTAGTAACCGACCAATACGACGGTACCGATGCGCGCAGCGACGGCAGTCAGCAGCATCGGCAGCTCGCCCACCAGATTCGTCGACCGCGGCCACCACACGCCATCGACCCACACCTCCGTTGGGACTGATTTGAGGGCCAGCCGCAGCGGCGGCAACTCGGAGGACCGCTCTGGATTCGGTGCGGCCCGGTGCGGATGCGTTGGCACGGTGACTTATCCTCTCGCTGAAAGGCGTTGAATGGCGCGGTATTCCCAGTGTGCGCCCTCGTCCCGGCCGGAATCAAAATTAGTGAGGCAGGGATCTTGAAGAGTTCATTTCCGCCGGAACCGGCAGCGCACTCTCTCCCACCTAATACAAAGGGCCAAAATACCCACTGGGCACGGGACGAAAGACCTATCTACACGACGCCGACTGTTCATCTGGCCGGCGTTTAATGGAGGAATGAGGACATCAACGAAATGACCACCGATTTGAGCACTGCCGCAGTGACGTCCACGACCCAGTTGGCCGCCAAGATTGGCGTGGCATCCAAGACGGTGCAGCCGTCCAACGATGCGGTGCTGGCCGGCGTTGCCGAGAAGCTGAGGGACCTGCGGCACCGGTTGGTCGAGGCCGAGGGGCTGTGGGCCGGTGAAATCGCAGCCGTCGATGACCTCAACCGTTCCAGCGCAGTGAATCTGGTGCACTACTGGGCGATCCGCCAATGCGACCTGCGCGACCTGCAGTTGAAGCTCGCCGCCTTCGGGTTGTCCTCGCTGGGCCGCTGTGAGCCGCACGTCCAGGCCACCTTGGAGGCGATCGCCTCCACCGTCGACGTGCTGATGGGCAACCCCGGCGATCCGCACGAGCCTGTCGTCGGATTCGGCCACGGTTCGCGGCTGCTGCGGCGGCGCGCCGTCGAACTGTTCGGGCCGGAGCCGGCCCATCGGCAGACCAGGATCATGGTGACCCTCCCGCCGGAGGCCGAGACCAGCGAAACCCTGATCCGGGACCTGGTCGATCACGGAATGGAACTGGCCCGCATCAACTGCGCGCACGACGACCCCGCCGCCTGGGCCACCATGGTCCGCCGGGTCCGCCAGGCCGCCGCCGCCGCCGGGCGCGAATGCCGGATTGCCGTGGACCTGCCCGGTCCGAAACTTCGCACCGGCCCACTGGCCGACGGCCCACAGGTCGTCAAGATCCGACCCACCAGGGACATCCTGGGCCGCGTCACCGCGCCCGCCCTGTGCTGGATGACTGCATCCGACTGCCCGCAACCGCCGCCGCAGCCGGGACTGCAGACCGTGCCGGTGCCGGCTGAATTCTTGTCGCGACTCACGGTCGGAGCCACCATCGAACTGTCCGACACCCGCGGCCACAAGCGACACCTGCGGGTGGAAACCTGTCAGGCCGCCGGTGTGTTGACCTCCGCCGAGCACACCGCCTACATCGGCACCGGCACGATGCTGCACACCCATGGACACGAACCGGCGCCGGTCGCCGCGGTGCCGGCCACCGAACAATTCCTCACCCTGCACGTTGGCGACGACCTGGTCGTCACCCGTGACCTGTCCCCCGCCCCGGTGTCCGCCGAGCACCCCGCCCGGATCGGCTGCACCCTCCCGGAAGCCTTCGGGCACGTGCGTGTCGGCGACGCCGTTCACCTGGACGACGGCAAGATGAGTGGGCAGGTGATCGATTCCAGGGAGGATCAGTTCACCATCCGCATCACCAACGCTGCCGTCAACGGTACGAAACTGCGGGCTGCCAAAGGCATCAACCTGCCCGACACGTTCTTGCCGATCCCCGCTCTCACCCCGGCCGACCGCGCCAATCTGCCGTTCATCATCGCCAACGCCGACATCGTGGAGTTGTCGTTCGCGCGCAGCCCGCAGGACGTCGACGATCTGCTGGCCGCCCTCGCGGAACTGGGCGATGACAAACTCGGCGTTGTCCTGAAGATCGAGACCGCACAAGGATTCCAGAACCTACCGGCGATCCTGCTGGCGGCGATGCGCCGCCGGCACACCGGCGTGATGATCGCCCGCGGTGACCTGGCCGGCGAGTGCGGCTTCGACCGGCTCGCCGAACTGCAGGAAGAGATCCTGTGGCTCTCCGAGGCCGCCCACCTGCCGGTGGTCTGGGCCACCCAGGTACTCGACCAACTGGCCCGCACCGGCCAGCCGTCCAGGGCCGAGATCACCGATGCCGCGATGGGTGTGCGTGCGGAATGCGTGATGCTCAACAAGGGCCCCTACATTCTCGAGGCCATCGACACCCTCGACGACATCCTGAACCGGATGACCGGCCACCACAACAAGAAGAACGCCCTGATGCGGCCGCTGCAGTCCTGGCGGCACTAGGCAGGGGATCCGCTACGTCCTATGCGGCTCGCCCAGCCGTAGGCCGGCGGGCCGTCAGCGACCGTCCAGGTCCGCGAGTCGGCCCTGTCCACGGCGGTCAGCACCTGTCCGGGCAGCAGCACGACCTGCTGACGGGT